>JAWSUG010000019.1:0-71718 GCA_033549385.1 Desulfobulbaceae bacterium
TAATTCCATTATCGGCATCTTTTCCGGTGCTCAACTGTCAATCGTCTGCTGCAGAGCAGACAAATGCCAATGGGAAAACACAATATCTTTCCCCTTTAAGGGGCGACCAAGCCCGGGCCCTTTGGGCTCGGATATTTAATCTAAACATAAGAGAACATTCCTGTACCTGATTCCATAGGGAGATGGCTGAAATGATAAAGTTGGATAAGAAGTATGTTTCCGCGCCACCCGATTACGACAGGAGCATCGTCAATCTGGCTGCTTCACTGGCGCCGGCTCTGGGCGGAGAACCCCAGGGATATGCACCCCTGGCCGAGCTGCGGGAAATAAGTTTTTCCGGCCGGCCCATCGTGCTTCTGGTTATTGACGGGCTGGGTGATATCTTCCTGCAGAACCATCCGGACAGTTTTCTCTACCGGCAACGCCGGGGGAGATTGTCTTCGGTTTTCCCCCCGACCACGGCGACTGCCGTAACCAGCCTGTTTACAGGGGTCGCTCCCCAGCAGCATGCCATTACCGGGTGGCACACCTATTTCAGGGAACTGGGCACGGTAGCCACGGTCCTGCCCTTCATGCCCCGTTACGGCGGCGCCGGTTTTTCCGAGGCTGGAATTTCATCCTCCCATTTTATTGACCACGGTTCACTCCTCGATACCCTGGATGTTCCGAGCCATGTGGTTCTGCCGCATCACCTGATGAATTCGGACTACAGCCGGACGCTGTCCGGCAGGGCTCTGCGGCACGGATACGACGGCCTGGTGGAAATGATGCTTTGTATCGAAACCCTGGCGGAGGAAGAGAGTCGTTCCCTCATCATTGCCTATTGGCCCTATCTGGACAGCCTCGCCCATTCCCGCGGTATCGGAAGCATGGAAGCGGCAGCCCATTTTGCGGAACTGGACACGGCGTGCCGGGACAGTCTTGCTGCGCTTGCCGGACGCGGAGCAAGCGTCATAATCAGCAGCGATCACGGGCTCATCGACACCTCCGGGGAGCATACGATTTACCTGGATGAACATCCCGAACTAGCCGCTCTGCTGACCCTGCCCCTGTGCGGAGAACCCCGGTGCGCCTTTTGTTACGTGCGCTCTGACAGCAGCGGGGAGTTTGAAAAATACCTGGCGGAAAGATTGGATCATGCCTGTGAACTGAGAAAAAGCAGAGACCTGATAGGGGAGGGGTATTTCGGCAGGGGAAAGGCTTCAGCACGCCTGGCGGAGCGGGTCGGTGAATATACGATAGTGATGCGGGAAAATTACATCATCAGGGATCTCCTGCTGAATGAAAAGAAATTTCAGCACAAAGGCGTGCACGGCGGCATGACGCAGGAGGAGATGTACGTGCCGCTCATAGTGCTGTGAAGGAGCGTTTTTTTGCAAGAATCTTCGGAAATAAATCCTGTTTTCCGTTTGCCGGACAGGCATTCGGATGCATAACGGCCTTGCCTGCTTGATCTATGCGCAGATGCGTCATTATGTCACGTTTTCATGCGTGTCCTGAAGAGCTAAAATATAAAAAGAAGGGAATAATAAAGAAAAAAGTTCGTTGCCGGAGGTCATTTCTGTTCGCCGGAATTCACGGGCGCAGGAGATTTTTTATTTTGGATACGCGAACTAACCGGCTGGAAACGGGATGCTGGAACATTAACCGTCTGTGTTGGGAAGTCAATTATTGTTAACCAGCATTCCGCTCAAGAACTTTCTCTTACGCAGCGTTGAAAAATTTGTCAAACTTACGCTACCGTAAAATTTCCCACCACACTGGCGGAGTATCAATGATGCGGATGCCAACAACCAATATGTCAACTTTTTGCCTAGGCCAGGCTCCTTTTGTCAATGGACCCTGTGGGCGCGTAAACCTGGTACACAGCATCCTTTTTTTCACTCGCCGCCCTTCTTTTTTTCATCCGGATCAGGGGCAGGATCAGGATCGGCACAATAAAAAAGATGAGAGCGGGAATCAGCCATATAAATACTATCAGATCCGGCTGGTACAACATACGATTACCTCCTTTTTTAACCTCGGGTTGCATGATGCATACGACAATTATACACCTCCTACAGTAACCAATAATGTACCATGTAAAGAGAGTCAATTTATTCGAAATACATATACGATAAGTATAGCTAAAAGGTGATCAGGCGATAAAATCTGTACATTTTGTATTTGTGGAGTACAATTTCTATAAGGCATGAGGAAAGTAATGAGCTGCGATTTGCATGAAATTTTCCGGCTGGCCGCTAGGCACTTTTATCAGAGATATAAAAGAAACGGCGGTTCCCAGGTACAGTTAGCAGAAATACTCGGGGTCAACCCTTCCTATGTATCCGCCGTTATGAGCGGTTCAAAGAAAGCTTCCCTTGAACTGCAGAGCCGGATCGCCGAAATCCTGTACGGGCCATTTGAGGAGTTTCTCATGGTCGGCCGCAGGATCAAGAACAATTTTGATCCTCAACTGATGATTTCGCCCGGAGCGGATGAAAGTATAGAAAAACTCATCACCCGGCTCGGCCATTATGTTTCCGACTATCACCGCATGGAAAAAGAGCTGGTCCGGGTCCGGGATTTTTATGAAGAAATCGTGCAGAACCTTCAATCCGGAGTAATCGTTACGGACAGGAATGATACGATATTTTTCGCCAATGATGCCATGGCCGTTCTGACCGGGATTCCCCCGGTAAAATTTCTGGCCCTCCATATTTTTTCCCTGGAAGCGGAATTTCCCGGCAGCAGCGGTTCCGAATTCTTCAACAAGTACAAGGAGGCCAAAAAAAGAATGGCTTCTCTTTTTTATGAAAATGTTCAGGTAGTGACTCCGGACGGTTGCAGTAAATATCTGTCGGGGTGGCTCATCCCAAAGATTCAGGATGGCAGATACAACGGGATGACCTGTACGATCAGGGATACGACAAGATCCCATGATCTGGGCAAACTCCTGAAATTGGCGCTTGATAACAGCCCTTTCGCAATATGCATGGCCAAGCAGGTTGACCGGAGAATTGATGAAAAAACCTATTATGCCAATACAAGGATGAAGCAATTATTCGGGCTGGAAAACCTGAAAAACAGGGACCTGACCCTTGATCAACTGTTGGACAGGTATGAAGAGTTTATCGTGAACAAGAAGGAGTGGCGGCAATTCCTCCAGGAAAACTGCGGTAAAAAGAGCAGCACAATAATCATAAAGCATGTCAATAAGAGACGCTACTTGTGGTCAAAAGAAGAACTCCTGGATAAGGAAGGAAAACACTGGGGGATGATGGCCCTAGTGAGGGAAGAAGAAACCGAAAAAGAAAAATAGACCGGACAGAACTGGAAGATCGGCAGGATATATTTTTCAAGCAGTATCCAATCTCTCCTTCAACGTCTGGTACCTGTCGTCCACATCACCCCGGTCATCCTTCTCGGGAACGGCTTCCAGGCTTGCCCGGTACACCATATTTCCATGACGCCTGACAGATTCAAGCCGTTCCCTTTCATTGGTGGTCAGGGAAACGACATGGAGAATTTCCATGAGCCGTATTAAAATGTCGACATTGCCGCGGCCATACTGGCGTATCTGGTTAAACGCCGCATCGAGGATGCCGCTGTAGGTCACCATATCGAGGATCAGCCGCAGTTTTTTCCGGTCATCATACCGATAGGGCGAGGGAAAATGTTTTCCGTTAATGAGGCAGAGGGCCGAACCAAGCCGGTCGATGCAGCTTATGGCCGTGTAGGGATCGTTGATGCCCGGCGAAAGAGCACGCAGGGCGACTTCGACCAGCTGCTTGATTGAAAATTCGATATCCTGCTCCGGTGAGCGGCTGCTTCCTATGACAAAAGCGGTTCGCGCCCGGCTTTCCATTTCCGGATCCACCTCTTTCGCCGGCAGGAAAGAGAGGAGCGGGGTCTGCGCAAAAATATAATCCCCGGGTCTGTAGTGCAATTTAATGACGATATCATGGTCCCGGGCAAAATCCAGGAGGGTGTCCTCATCCAGTGCCCGGAAATAACCGCTCACGCTTGCCGGAATCGCGGCAGCCATGTCCGCAAAATTGAATGTATCTGCCTGTTGCTGCCCTTCCCGGTCCGTGTCGTTCCGGTCGCCGGGGAAAATTTTGTCGATTGCCGTCTCCATCTGGCGGTAAACGGAATCGATGACGTTGTCTGCGTGAATCGATGTGGATACATGATGGAAGAAATAGATCAGGAGCCCGAAATTAATCAGCACCAGCACAATGCTCAGTGAAACAGCAATCCGCGGAATGGACACTTCTCCCCCGGTTTCCTGTATCGACCGCAGCACAAGGAGGCAATAGATGAACGTGGCGATGAAAGCGCCAAGTACGACCTGGTTGACCCTGTCAGCCATGAAATTTCTCAGGAGGCGCGGTCCGAACTGGGAGGTGGTCATGGTCAGGGCGACCATGGTGATGGAGAAAGTCACACCGGCAACCGTGATCATGGAGCCGGCGATGGAGGAAAGCAGCAGACGGGCACCTTCCGGGCCGCCGGCATAAAACAATGACTGTATCTCCCGGTGATCCAGAATCAGGAATTTATCCAGGCTGATAATAAATTGCGCCAGAATGATGGAAATACCAGCCATGAGAAAAGGGATGAACCAGAGGCTGGTACGAATCGAGTCCCATAAATCGAGAAGCTTTATCTTCACAAGCACCTTTCAGCTATACCGCCCCGTCACCGATAAAATCCATATTTATTTTTCATCTATAAAAACCTCCTGTCAACAAAAATTCAGAAGGCCGGCTAAATATGAAAGACAGGAACCGGTAAAACGAAGACTAACAGGAATATATGCGTTGTTGAGGACGAGGGGGGCTTATCTCCGGAAGATGAGACGGCAATGGTCCGGATGCATGTCCTGCCGCAACATGAGTTTTCAGGGAATTCCGGAAGAGTGATCAGGTCAGGGTGGTTGTTTTTGTTTTCACCCGGGATGAACGGGATTTCCAGCCGCCTGAATTCCTGCGTGAACCGCCGGCGCCTTTATTCCCGGCTTTCTTTAAGTCCGGCACCTTGCCGTCCCAGGCCGCCTGGATACCTTTTTCACTGCACAGCCGTTTGAACGCAGACAGATCCCTGCCGGTGACAAGCGTGATTGCAGTCCCTTCCCGACCCATCCGTCCGGTGCGGCCGGTGCGGTGCACGTAGCCTTCCGATCCCCCGGGAAAATCATAGTTGAAGATATGGCTCACCCCGGAGAAATCAAGCCCCCGGCCCGCAACATCAGTGGCTATCATGACCCTGATTTTGCCTTTCTTGAAGCGGCCGAAAATTGAAGTACGCTTGTCCTGGTCCAGGCCGCCGTGGATATATTCCATGGAGTCTACTGTTCCTTTCAGGCTGCGGAACAGCATTTCGCCGTTTCGCTTTGAATTGCAGAAAATGATTGCCTGCTCCGGATTTTCCCCTTCAAAGTACTGCTTCAGCACCGGCAGCCGCTCCTGGTGGGAGATAAAGCGGAAACGGTGGGAAATGGACTGGGGTGAAGCTTCTTCCCGGTTCAGTTCGATGCGGACCGGATCCTTGAGCAGGGAATTGGCTAATTTTTCCACTTCAGCCGGCATGGTTGCCGAGAAAAGAAGTGTCTGGTGCTCGCTCATGATACAGGAGAGAATGAAGTTGACATCCTCGATAAACCCCATTTTGAGCATTTCGTCTGCTTCATCCAGCACTACTGTCCGGACATCCTCCAGGGTGAGTGTGCTGTTGTAGAGATGATCGATAAGCCTGCCCGGCGTGGCCACCAGGATATGGACACCCTGCGCTAGCTTGGCTTTCTGGATGCCCATGGAAAAGCCGCCGTAAACGGCGAATGGTGCAATACCGGAACGTCTGCCGATGCATTCGAGTTCGTCGACATACTGCAGGGCCAGTTCCCGGGTGGGAACCAGGATAAGAGCCTGTATGCCGGTGACTTGCGTGTCAATCACCCCTGCAAGAGGGATGCCGCAGGCGCTGGTCTTGCCGGATCCTGTTTCGGCCAGGGCTAGAAGGTCCCGGCCGTCGCGGATAAGGGTAAAGGTCTGCTCCTGGATAGGCGTCAGTTCGGCATAGCCCATTTCGGTTACAGCTTTCATAATTTCGGGACTGAGCCCGAGTTCGTCAAATTTCATTGTACGGATACACCTTGCGACAGTCCCTGGAAATAATAACGGGACTGTTGATTATCGGC
This sequence comes from Desulfobulbaceae bacterium, assembly GCA_033549385.1. GTDB lineage: Bacteria > Desulfobacterota > Desulfobulbia > Desulfobulbales > Desulfobulbaceae > UBA10518. The sequence continues at coordinate 6,182 of JAWSUG010000019.1, forward strand.
AGCGGTTCTGCGGCCGGATTATTTTGATGTCAAAATTTTTCGAAAAAAAAAGTATTCCCCTGCTTCATCAGAAGGAGGGGAATGTTATCAATTTAATATCTTCTTTTGCGAAAAGTGCTTTTTGTGCGGCGCACTTCGGCCTGATTGACTTTTATTTCACGGCCCTGCAGCATGCTCTTGTTGAGGGCCTTGATTGCCTTGTCCGCTTCGGAATTATTGGGCATGTCAATGAAGCCGAAGCCTTTCGACCGGCCCGAGAACTTGTCCATAATAATGTTCAGCTCGGCAATTTCGCCGTATTCTGAAAATATATCTCTGAGTTCATCAGCGGTTACGCTGTATGGCAATTGCCCGACATAAATATTCATCCGTTTTACTCCTGGTTAAAATGTTCTTCTTTTTGTACGCCCATCATGGAACAGGCAGATAATGAGCTTGTTGGCCATGTGGAATCAATGTGCAGCCTTTTGTCTTCGGAGGCACTGTTTATAATTATAATTGATATTTCCTAGGAATTCAAAAACAGGTTGCCGCTGCCCTTGCTGTGCATGGCCGCCCGGTTCCGTCTTTTCTGTTTGCCGCCCCCTCCCTTGTAATGGCCGGCCTGCTGCTGTTCCTGATTTTCCGCGGTGCCCGGATCTGCATTTCTTCCTGCCGGACGTCCGTTGCTGTGTCGCACGGGACGAACATTTTTCTTTGCCCCGGACCAGGACTTTTTACCGGCCTGGGCGGCGGGAGAAGGGCGACCAAAGGCCTCTGCAGTCAGTTCGGGTGTATTGGCCCTGATCATTTTTCTGCCCTGGGACCGTTCGATCATATTGATGATCTTCCTGTCCTCGAGACCGGCAAAGGTAAATGCCTCGCCGGTGCGGTCCGCGCGGCCGGTGCGGCCGACCCTGTGGGTGTATGCATCCACCGTGTCCGGCACGTCGAAGTTGATTACATGTGATATGCCGGTAACATCAATGCCCCGGGCGGCAATATCCGTGGCCACCAGGACCTTGTATTCACCCCGCTTAAAGCCGTTTAAAGCCTGCTGCCGCTTCTGCTGCGAAAGATTGCCCTGTAGCGAAGTCGCGGTATAGCCTGCCTTCTGGAGCTGCAGCGCCAGGCTTTGGGCCCGGTACTTGGTCCGGGTAAAAATGAGGGTTGACCTCATATCCGTTTTTGCCATGATGTTTTTCAGGAGAGACGTCTTCCGGTTCTGCTCCACCGCGTAAAGGATCTGCTCAACGGTCGCGGTAGGACAACTGTGGGAAATCTGGACCCTGCACGGATCGTTGAGGATCTCTTCCGCCAGGTGGCGTATTTCGTCGGGCATGGTGGCGGAAAACAGGAGGTTCTGACGCTGTTCCGGCAGGTATTTCAGGATACGCCGCAAATCGGGGAGAAAACCCATATCAAACATATGGTCTGCTTCATCCAGGACCAGGTGCTCCACCTGGGCCAGGCTGAAGGTCCGGTCATTTAAATGATCAAGAAGACGGCCGGGACAGGCGACGATAATTTCTGCACCCGCTCGGATTTTCTTGATCTGGGGCAGTTTGCTGACCCCGCCGTATATCGCTACACTGCGAAATCCTGTCTGGCGGCCTAATTTTGTAATGTCCTCGTGGATCTGCTCTGCCAGTTCGCGAGTCGGCGCGACGACCAGGGTGCGAACCCTGCCGCGCGGGCCGTCAAGCAAACGCTGCAGAATGGGCAGAACAAAGGCGGCTGTCTTGCCGGTGCCGGTCTGGGCCAGGCCCATGATGTCCCTGCCGTTCAGGATGGCGGGAATCGCCTGCACCTGGATCGGGGTGGGAGTTGCGTAATTGCAGGCCTCAATGCCTGCGGTGATTTTGGGGTGAAAATCAAATTGTGTAAAACTCATTCATTATCTCTTGGTATGAATTTGAATGGCGGCCGCTGTTTTGCAGGAAAATCGATAAACGAATCCCCCGGCGAAACGGCAATATATGTTTCCGCCACTATTATGTATATGTAATTTTTTCCGGGAAAATAGAGAAAACCGGCACGAAGTCGGCTCAGAAATCTCTGCTGTCCAGTAGTACGTGATCAGCAGAAACTTAAATTCGGCTTCTAATCTTACGGGATGAAAAGGTCTCGGAAGGAAGAATGACGTATAAAGAATTCGCCAGGCACATAAAGCATCAATTTTGGATGCAAGTCACACATTACACCACTTCCGTGTAAATGCAACCTAAATAAATTTATAAAGCTTATCAGGTTATCAAGTTTTATGTTTTATAAAGTTGTAAAAGGATCGAAAATTGACAGAAATGGCCGGAATCTGTATATATGAAAATAAGAAATTGTAATGAACTCGAGGCGCTGTGCGTAATGAGAGCCGGATGTAACTTGCCGGCAGGATGACACATCTTTTCCAAGGTGGTATCATGATGAACAGCCGGACCTTTGTCTTTTTTATCAGAACCGTCCTGTTTCCGGCGGCAATTTTTTCTGCCGGCATATTCCACCCGGCTTTATCTCCCGCCGCCCAGAATAGTGATCCTCCCGTCTATGTGGGCACCAGAACCTGTGAACCCTGTCACCCGGAAGAATATGAAAGCTTTATCCGATACGCCAAAAAAAGCGAATCCTACCGGAGTATTGAGCGCCTGGAAAAAGGCCTGAGTCCCGAAGATCTGGAAAAATGCTACAGCTGCCATACCACGGGCTACGGCAGGCCGGGCGGCTTTATCAGCATTGAACAGACCCCGGACTTGAAAAACGTCGGCTGCGAAGTCTGCCATGGTCCGGGCGGCGAGCATGCGGAAAATGGAGATCCCGCTTCCATCAAAGGGCAGCTGACGCAGAAGGACTGCGAAGGTTGTCACACTTCAGAGCGGGTAAGGGCCTTCAGGTACAAGCCCATGATTCATGGCGGAGGGCATTAGTAATGTTCAGCCTGTCCGACCCGGTCAGAAAACATCTGAACCTGAAGATTCTTCTCGTTCTGACTGTTGCCGTGGCCCTGGTAATGGCAGCGGTCATCACCCTGAGCGTCAGAAACCAGCGTGACCAGATCAAGGCGAGAATGACCGAATACGGCCATGAACTTAAATCCCTTGCCTATGCCGGGATCAAAAATCCCATGTCGGTCGGAGACAGCGAAACCGTTGAAAAGCAGCTGCTCGACATGAGGAATCAACTGCACGGAACGGAAATAGTCATCTGTGATTTCAACCTGCAGATTGTCTTTGCCACCAATGCCGACAGGGTAAACACCCCTGTTTCGCAATTTCTCCACAATCCCGGAGCGGTGGATGCTCTCGCCAGACTCCTGGAAACCGGTGATCCTGCCTTTGAAATGCCGTTTGAAGAAGAAGTGGAGGGAAAAAAATATCTTGTTACGATCCACAGCATCCTGAATGAAAAGGAATGCCATCACTGCCACGGAGAAAGCAGGAAAGTATTGGGCAGTCTCCTTACCAGACATTCCACTGACGGTTTCTATGTCACCATCTCCACGCTGCGCAACAGGACCATAGCCGTCAGCGTCATCGGGATTGGGGTTATTGTTCTTCTCATATATTTTATGCTGGCCAGGCTGGTTACCAGGCCTGTGGCCGAACTGGCCGCAAAGGCGGAGCAGCTTGCCGCGGGCGACCTTGCGGTATCCGTTCCCGTGCGGACGGAAGATGCCATAGGTACCCTGGGAAATGCTTTCAACTCGATGGTGGGCAGCATCAAGGAACAGATCGAGTTTGCCAACAGCATGAAGGAGGCCATTGCCGACCCCCTGTTTATTGTCAACCTGGATATGGTTGTTACCTACATGAACGAGGCATGTGCTCAACTCACAGGATACACCAGGGAGGAAACGGAGGGCATACTTTCCTGCCGCGAGATTTTCCAGAGTGATATCTGTGAGATAAGCTGCCCGGTACAGCACAGTTTCGAAAAAGGAAAACACATCAAGGACATCACCGCCACAATTGTCGACAGAAGCGGTGACAACATTCCCATCATGACCAGTGCGAGCCCCCTTAAGGATGCGCAGGGACAGATCGTCGGAGCAGTTGTGATCTGCAAGGATATACGAAGTGTTCTTGAGGCCGAGAGGCTGCAGTATGTCAAAAAGACAGCCGAGCGGGAGGAAGAGCAGCGCAGGTATCTCGAAAAGAAAGCGGCGGCTCTGATTGATGTTCTGGCAAGGGCCTCCGAAGGCAACCTCCAGGTGCGGGTCGAGTCTGCCGAACAGGAAGGGATAATGGATCTGCTGGGACAGCACACCAACCACATGCTGGACAATCTGGAAAAGCTCTATAACAAGATATCTTCTTTCAGCAGGGAGCTGGAACTCGAGGTGGCCAAACGGACCATGATGCTCCGGGAGCGAACCCTGCTCCTGGAACAGGCCAATCGCGAGCTGAGGGAACTGGACCGGCTCAAGTCATCGTTCCTTGCCAATATGTCGCATGAACTGCGGACCCCGATGAACTCCATCATCGGCTATACCGATCTTCTCCTGGATGGAGTGGACGGCGAAATTAACGAAGAACAGGAAAAAAGCCTGCAGAAGGTAGCCAATAACTCCCGCCATCTTCTGCAGCTCATAAACGACATCCTCGATATGTCGAAAATCGAGTCGGGCAAGATCGAACTGGCTCCCCGTGAGACGGATATCACCCGGCTGGTTGAAGCTGCGGTTGCGACTTTTAAGCCGGCCATGGAAAGTAAAAATTTAACTGTTGCATATGATTTCAGCGATGATCTCCAGCCGGTGTACGTGGATCAGGATAAGACCAGGCAGATATTGAATAATCTTCTCTCGAACGCGGTAAAATTTACCGAGCAGGGGAAAATCACCATCCATGCCCATCCTTCCGATATCGGGGTAAAACAGGGCGAAGCCCCCATGTTCATGGAGATTTGTGTCGAGGACACCGGTATAGGAATCAAGCAGAAGGACATGGACAAGCTGTTTGACAAGTTCAGCCAGATCGATGTTTCAAGTATTCGTGAATACGAGGGGACGGGACTGGGGCTGAGCATTGCCCGGGGTCTGGTTGTCCTGCATAAGGGAATGATCTGGGCGGAAAGCGAGTTCGGCAAAGGCACGAAGATGCACTTTACCCTGCCGGTTGAGAAAAAAATGTTTGAAAAGCCGGCCGAACCGGTGATTGAACCCCTTATGGCGGAAAAGCTTTCGGAATATTTTAAACAGCCAGCCGAAACATTCCTGCAGGCGCCCACCTACGGAGACAAGCCTGTCCTGTGCTGGGAATACACCCGCTGCGGCCAGACCAGCTGCCCCGGCTATGAAAGCCGGGAGCACCGCTGCTGGCTTATTCCGGGAACGCACAGCAAGGGAACCGGACTGGCCGGATATCCGGATAAGGTCGAATTCTGCCGGGCATGCGAGATTATAGACCACCTGGTGATCGGCAAGGAAGAGATAAAAACGGATCCGGTCGCAGCTGCGCAGGATCCGGACAGAAAAACCGTGCTTGTGATTGATGATAATCCGGAAGTGATAGATCTGGTCAAAAAAAATATCGGCTCGGATTATAATATCGTCGGCCTTCTGAACAGTGAAGAGGCAGTTGCCATGGCAATTGCAGTCAGCCCCGATATCATAACCCTGGATATCATGATGCCCGGCAGGAACGGCTGGCAGGTCCTGCGGGACCTGAAGGATAATCCGAAAACCCAGGATATCCCGGTAATAATTCTCTCGATTCTTGACGAGAAGAATATAGGCTTCAGCCTGGGGGCGGCCGAATATATAGTCAAGCCGGTCGACAGGAACATCCTGCTGCAGAAGCTGAAAAACCTGGAAAAAATCGTCAGGATCAAAAAAGTGCTGATCGTGGACCACGACGCAGCCGCCAGGGAGCTTATCAACAATGTCCTGCGCCAGGCAGGATTGGAAACCACGGCGGCTGCCGACAGCCGGCAGGCTCTTGCGTCGGTAAACAGTGAACGGCCGGACATGATCATTCTTAACCTTATCATGCCTGACCCTGACGCTGAATTTGATCTTATCGAAAAGATCAAAACAAACGAAAATACAAAAGATATTCCATTTATCCTGATAACGGAAAAGGATCTGGACCGGGAGGAGATCGCCAGGCTGAACGGCGGTATCCGTGCGATTCTCAATAAGGGACTGCTGGCAGAGCACGACCTGCTGAAAGAACTCAGGGAAATCATCGGTAAAATGTAAGATTGGGAGCCAATGACTGAAAATAAAGAGCAGCATGAAAAGATACTGGTTGTGGACGACAATAAGGACAGCCGCGAACTGGTGATAAAAATTCTCCGGGCCAAAGGGCATCAGCTCTTTGAGGCGGTTGACGGCCAGGATGCGCTGGAAAAAGTTGCGGCTGTCCGGCCGGACCTTATCCTGATGGATATTTCTCTGCCCAGGATCGACGGTCATGAGGTTACCCGGCGCCTGAAAAGCAATGAGGAATTTGCTTCGATTCCGGTTATCGCCCTCACGGCGCATGCAATGAAGGGGGACCGGGAAAAAGCGCTGGCTGCGGGCTGTGTGGATTATATATCCAAGCCGATCAATATTCATGAGTTTCATGATCGGATCAAAGTGTTCCTGAGGGGTGCCGATGCCAAAGAATAGGACGTATTTCATGTTCCACAGTTATCCGCAGCAGGAGCCGTAGCAGTGGTAAGGAAAATGCGGCTGATGATCGTTGACGACAATGTGGATACGGTTGAACTGCTGACCAAAAGATTCAGGGCCCAGGGGTATGATACTGTTGCGGCCTATGACGGCGAACAGGCTCTTCGCATGGTGCGGGAAAAGATGCCGGATATTATTCTGCTGGACATAATGATGCCGAAAATCGATGGCTATGAGGTCTGCCGGCAGCTTAAGGAAGATGAAAGTACCAGGCACATTCCGATCCTGATGTTGACCGCGAAAAGCCAGGTCCCGGAAAAAGTCAGGGGGCTTGATACCGGTGCCGACGGGTACCTTACCAAACCTTTTGATTATAATGAACTTGCGGCCCGGGTCAGGTCGCTCCTCGCCCGCAAAGACGCCAGCATGGAAATGGCGCAGAAGGAAAAGCTGGCGGCGCTGGACCATATGGTGGACGAAGTCTCTCACGAGGTTCGCAATCCGCTGGTGACCATCGGCGGTTTTGCACGGCGTATCGGCAAAAGTCTTGCCGCAGATGATCCGAACAGGAAGTATATAGATATTATTCTTCAAAATGTCGCCTCCCTGGAAAAAATGGTAACGCAGCTGGTTGCACTGAAAAGCGCTCTTGTTGCAAACCCACAGCCGGAAGATATCAACGAAATCGTCCGGGAATCGCTTGCCCGCTACGAAGAGCAGATTAAAAAGAACAATATCATGGTCGAAACCCGTTTCATGGAGAATCCGCCCCTGGTTGCGGTTGATCACGGCAATCTCGTCACTGCTCTTGCCAATATTATTGAAAACGGTATCGAGGCAATGGAGCAGAGCCCCCGTAAAGAGCTGGCGATACAAACCGGGGTGGAGGACGTTTTTTTCGAAATTGGGATTATTGACAGCGGCAGGGGGATTCCGGCCGACACCATAAAAAATATCTATAATCCTTTTTATACATCAAAAACGTATGGACCAGGTCTCGGGCTTACTTTTGCCCTGAAAACCATCCAGAGCCACAGGGGTACGATTTCCGTACAAAGCGAGATTGGCAAGGGCGCTAGCTTTACCGTCCGGCTGCCTCTCAAGACTGAAGTTACTCAGGTTTGATCCCCGTTTTTGCCGCATGTTCATCATTTGAGAAGAAACCGGCCGGAAGATGATTCCTGCGGGACAGGACATCGGCGAACCCGTATTTTTCATAACGGATCCTTTACAGGGGTCGGGCGGGGACCTATAAGTTTCAGATAATGGCCTCCTTCCCGGTCCAGGCATTACCCATCCGAAGAAGAAGGTCAATTCGGCGCTGCCCGCTGCCGGAGCAGCATTATCCTGATCAAGTTCCTGACGGAGGCCGGATTTCTGTGCGTGAAAAAGTCCTGATCCATCTTTTCCATTCGTTTCGGCCCCTGCGGCAATGAAACCTGCATCCTGGGAACATTTTCACCATATGGCCGACATCGGCGTCCGCGGCTGCGGCGAAACCCTGGCGGCGGCATTTGAACAGGGCGCCCTGGCGCTGACCGCGGTCATGACCGACCCGGGTACGGTTGCGCATGAGGTGGAAGTTTCCTTTGAACTTGAAGAACCGGATCCGGAAATCCTTTTCTATGACTGGCTCAATGCCATTATCTATGAAATGTCAGTCCGCCGCGTGCTGTTCGGCAGGTTTGAGGTCACTGTCAAGGATTCCGTTTTAAGGGCTGCCGCCTGGGGGGAAGCCGTCGACAGGACCAGGCACGAGCCGGCTGTCGAGGTCAAAGGCGCCACCTTCACAGAACTGAAGGTTTACCGGCAGAAAAACGGGGCCTGGATTGCCCAGTGCGTCGTGGATGTCTGATATGTCAATTTTCCTCTCCCTAAGGAGATTTCAATGAACCGCAATCTTTTCAGCCGTCACAGCCAGTATGAATGGGAAGTAGCACCCCACGGCAGGATGACTGTACCGGCCGTGATCTATGCCAGTACCGCTCTCATCGATGAAATGGATGATAAAGTCTATGAACAGCTCACCAATGTGGCCGCACTGCCCGGCATCGTCAAGACAGCCTATGCCATGCCGGATGCCCATTGGGGATACGGTTTTCCCATCGGCGGCGTGGCTGCTTTTGATCCGGATGAGGGCGGCATTGTGTCGGCCGGCGGGGTGGGCTTCGACATTTCCTGCGGTGTGCGCACCCTGCTCACGGGACTGACGGCCGAAGATATTCTTGCCGAACAGAAGCGGCTTGCCGAAATACTGTACAAGCATATCCCGGCCGGCGTCGGCAGCACCGGCAGCCTGAAGCTGAGTTTCGATGAACTCGACGATATGCTGACAGGGGGCGCGCAGTGGGCGGTTGACAAGGGCTATGGATTCAGGAAGGACCTTGAGCGGCTTGAAGAGAACGGCCGGATGTCCGGCGCTGAACCCGGCAGGGTTTCGGATCATGCCAAAAGGAGGCAGCACGATGAAATGGGCACCCTGGGATCGGGCAACCATTATCTGGAAGTGCAGCGGGTTGCCGCTCTCTATGACAGGAAAATCGCCGCCGCTTACGGTCTGCAGAAAGACTCCATCCTGGTCAGTATCCATTGCGGCTCCCGCGGGCTGGGACACCAGATCGGGACCGAGTTTCTCAAGTCCATGAACAAGGCGGCCGGCAAATACGGGATCAAGCTGCCGGATCGGGAACTGGCATGCGCTCCCATTAAGTCACCGGAAGGCAAGGCGTATCTCGGCGCCATGCGGGCGGGAATCAACTGCGCTCTGGCCAACCGCCAGATCATCACCCATCTGACCAGAGAGGCGTTTGCCGGGATTTTTCCGCACGCGCAGCTCGATATCCTCTACGACGTTTCCCACAACACCTGCAAGGTGGAGCAGCACAAGGTGGACGGCAAAACCAGGCAGCTTTATATTCACCGCAAGGGCGCCACCCGGGCCTATGGACCCGGACATCCCGAGGTGCCCGAATCATTGCGCGATATGGGGCAGCCTGTGATTATCGGAGGAACCATGGGAACCGAATCGTACATTCTGGCAGGCACCGGGGAAAGCGAGAAAAAGGCGTTCAGTTCCGCCTGTCATGGCGCGGGCCGCAGCATGAGCCGCCGCCAGGCCCTGAAACAGTACAGGGGGCGTCAGCTGATTGATGAACTCGCAGGCCGGGGCATCATCATCCGCGGTACTTCGTTCCGCGGCGTGGCCGAAGAGGCGCCGGGTGCCTATAAAGATGTCAGCGAGGTTGTTGAAGTAGCGGATCGGGCCGGACTGGCCGCGAAAGTGGCCCGGCTTGAACCCATGATCTGCATCAAGGGGTAGCGTTTACCGGGTTTTCCGGAACAGAAGCAGCCCGAACCACTTTTCGGCATCAGTGTAGGTTTTAACCTGCTCAAAACCGTATGAAATGAGATTCTCCCGCACCGCGGGCAAATGGAACTTGCGGCTGATTTCCAGCTGCACTGTTTCTCCCTGTGCCAGGGTAAACGTCCTGTGCCGGGACCGGATATGGATTTTCTGGGCTTCGGTGAATTCAGCATAGATCTCCACCCGGCTTTTTTCGTGATTGTAAAAGGCGACGTGCCGTATGTGGTTCAGGTCAAGCGATGTCCCAAGTTCCCGGTTCATCCTCGCAAAGTAATTTCCGGTAAAGGCGGCCGTTATCCCCGCGGCGTCGTTGTAAGCAGCCTCAAGTATTCCGGCTTCCTTGACCAGGTCCACTCCCAGCAGGAAAAAATCTCCGATCTCCATGTGCTGCGAAATATCCTGCCAGAATGCATGCTCCTCATCCTCGTGGAAATTTCCAAGGGTACTGCCGAGGAAAATAACCAGAGCCGGGGAGGCGCACCGGAAGATTTGGAAGGAGTCGCTGTAGGTGCCGTGGATGGCCACAAACTGTACCTCGGGCCGCTTGCTGATAATGTCCCTGCCGGCGAGTTTCAGGGCCGCGGCACTGATATCGATGGGGGTATAGCAGATATTCCCGTAGTGCGACTGGTAGGCGGAGAGGAGATAGTCGGTTTTTACCGAACTGCCAGAACCCAGTTCTATCAGGTGGCAGGAGCCGGTCTGCAGGCAGATTTCATCGGCAAACTGCCGCAGGATTCCGGCTTCGGTCCTGGTGAGGTAATATTCCGGCTGGCTGCATATATGTTCATAGAGTTCGCTGCCCCGTGCATCATAAAGAAAGCGGCAGTCAAGCCGCCTGGGCCGTTGTTCAAGTCCGGCACAGACGGATTGGGCAAAGTCGCTGACCTGGTCGCTCAGGCTGCGGGCCTGGAGCACTATATTCAGCTGATCCTGCAGGGCGGTGTCAAATGTGGTTTGCAGAGAGTCAAAATTGGAATAGGCTTCGTATTGCACATTTCCTCCATGTTTCATGTTTGGCATGGGTGCCTGTTCAGGGAGAAAAAATCCTGAAGGCATGAATTCCTGCTTGCGGCTGCCGTTCCCCGGGATCACAGGCATGCCGGGCAATGTTAAATTATACGTAAACAGAGGGGATAGCCGGACCCTTTATCCTGCCGGGGGTGGAACGAATTTTGCTTTCCCCATCTGCATATCGTTCAAAGAACAACCGGGATTCTGATTCGTTGCAAAATACGATCCCATTTTATTAAGAATAGTAACCGTCATTCTTCACCGGAGCAAATGAGAAAGTTAAGAAAAACCAACCCGGGAAATTAAAAAATCAGAGATAATATGTATTCTCCCAAAGCAAAGAAAGAGAAGCGGGGCATCTGCGGCATTTGCTCTGCCGGCTGCTGGGTCAGGGTGAAGTATGACGGGCAGGGCAGAATTGCGGCTGTACAGGCCGATGAAAGCTCCCCTTACGGCATGTTGTGCCGTGCCGGTGAGGCAACTCCCAATGTAATCTATTCGCCGGACCGGCTTGTTTTCCCGATGCGGAGAAAAGGACCCAAGGGGACCTTTGATTTCGAACGGATCTCCTGGGACCAGGCCTACGACATCATAGTGGAAAACCTGCAGCGCATCAAGGAGGAGTCGGGTCCGGAGGCCGCCGCTGTTTATACGGGGAGCGGCAGTTTCGAACTGGCGCATTGCGATGTTTTTCAGCCGGCCGGAGTGGCCGTCTCCTCGGCATCAAGTGTCCTGTTCCCTTTTGGTTCCCCCAATACTCTCGGCGTGGGAGCACTCTGCTATGTATCCTTTGCCATGATCGCTCCGCATGTGACCATGGGCCGGATGTTCATCAATACCTACAGCGACATCGAAAATGCGGAGATGATCCTGATATGGGGGAAAAATCCCGCCGCTCACGCGCCGCCCACCGATTTTATCCGCATTCAGCAGGCCCACAGCCGCGGCGCCAGGATTGTGGTCATAGATCCGCGCCGCACCCTGCTGGCCAAATATCCGGAAGCGCAGTGGATACCGATCCGGCCCGGGACGGACGGGGCACTGGCCCTCGGCCTGTGCAATATCCTGATCGAAGAAGAACTGCACGACGAACAGTTTGCCCGCGACTGGACCGTTGGCTTTGCAGAGTTTTCCAGCTATGCGCAGCATTTCCGGCCGGAAGTCGTGGAGCAGATCACCGGCATTCCGGCCGAAACCGTGATCGACCTGGCGCGCCGGATTGCCGGAACGCGGGGAGTAGCCCCGGTCATGTACAGCGGGCTCGAGTACAGCGACGGAGCGGTGCAGGCCATCAGGGCAACCTTTGTCCTCTGGGCCCTGGCCGGCCAGCTCGATGTGCCCGGCGGACTGTGCTTCACCATGGCGGAAAATCACTTTCCGGTCAACCGGGCAGGGCATGTTGCCAATCCCGCCCCCCAGCGGGCGGCCGGCTATAACGACTTTCCGGTCTACACAAAATACCGGGGTGAATTTCATGCCGGCATCCTGCCCCGGGCGGTGCTGGAAAAGAAACCCTATCCCATCCGGCTGCTCCTGAGCCTCGGGGCGTCCATAATCACCTCATGGCCGCAGTCGGACATCTGGCGCAAGACCCTTGCGGGCCTTGATTTTTTTGCCTGCATTGACCGGCAGCTCACCGCGGACGCCGCCTATGCGGATATTCTGCTGCCCGCGGCAACCTATTATGAAATCGAGTCCTACATGGTATACGGTGCCGCTTTCCGCATCCGCGAGCGCCTGGCCGAACCGGTCGGCGAAGCACGCAACGATTTTTTCATCATGGCCGGGCTGGCGGAACGTCTGGGATATGGCCATCTCTATCCGCAGAATGAAGAGGAGCTGCTGGCACATGTGCTCAAAGGATCCGGCTTCACCCCGGAGGAGGTGAGACAGGCGGGGGGAATGGTGCGGAAACCCGGGGCCATGATGCAGTATAAAAAATGGGAGAAGGGATTGCTGCGGCCCGACGGGCAGCCCGGGTTTGATACCCCGACCGGAAAGTTTGAAATCGCCTCCACCATCCTGGAAGAGAACGGCTACGATCCCCTGCCCGTGTATACCGAACCCGGAGAGAGCCCGGTCTCAAGGCCCGATCTTGCCGGACAGTTTCCCCTGGTTTTTAATTCCGGGGCCCGCGCCAATGTCGATCTGCACACCCTGCATCATACGGTCCCGGAGCTGCAGCAGGAAAAACCGGTGCCCACGGTCATGATCAATACCCGGGACGCGGCGGACCGCGGCATTGCGAACGGAGACAGGGTGTTTCTGCAGACCGGCCGCGGCCGGGTGGAGATGTATGCCTATGTGACCGACGACATTATGCCAGGGGCCGTTGAGGCAAGCGCCATGGGCGGCGGCGCCCTGGGGCCCGATGAGTGGAAAAATGCCAATGTCAATGAGCTGACCGATCTGCAGAGATATGATCCCATTTCAGGGTTTCCGGTCTATAAGGCGCTGCTCTGCGAGGTGAGCAGGGCGGATACCGGGGATGCGCACAAGATCACCGGCTCCGGGGAATACGGCCGGAGCAGGCCGGCGGCAGCGGCTGCCGGGATGCGCCGCATCTACCTGGATCACAATGCCACGACACCGGTGGCGCCGGAGGTCGGGAGCGCCATATCCGAAACCCTGGAGCTCTTCGGCAATCCCTCCAGCCTGTATGCCGAGGGCCGCACGTCGCATACATGCCTGGAAAACGCGCGGCGGCGCCTGGCCCTGCTGCTGAACTGCACGGCCCGGCGCATCGTTTTTACCGGGGGCGGCTCCGAGGCCAACAATCTCGCCCTCAAGGGGATTGCCTTTTCCGCCGGCAGCCGGCGCCACCTCATTGCCGCCGCTATCGAACATCCCTCGGTGCTGAATACCTGCCGCTGGCTGGAGCAGCACGGATTTGAGGTAACCCTGCTGACACCCGACCGGGAAGGCATTGTGCAGCCGGAGACCCTGGCGCAGGCCATGCGGGATGATACGCTCCTGGTGACCATCATGACAGCCAACAACGAAACCGGCGTCATACAGCCCGTGCGGGAGCTTGCCGCGATTGCCCATGCCGGGGGAAGTCTCTTTCATACGGATGCGGTGCAGGCGGTGGGCAAAATTCCCCTCGATGTCCAGGCAAGTAATGTTGATCTGCTTTCCTTTTCCGGGCACAAGTTTCATGCCCCCAAGGGAGTCGGCGGATTGTATGTGAAAAAAGGCATTGTCCTGGATGCGCTGGTGCATGGCGGCAGTCAGGAGCACAGCCTGCGGGCCGGAACGGAAAATCTGATCGGCATCGCCGGAATCGGCAGGGCGGCGGAACTCGCCCTGGAGAATCTGCCGGCAGTGGCGCGGCTGGCGGATCTCCGGGACCGGCTCGAGGAAAAGCTTTGTGAGTTTGTTCCCGGGGCATGGCGAAACGGGCATCAGGCAAGGCGCCTGCCCAATACCCTGAACATTACCCTTCCCGGCATTCGCGGCGAATCGCTTGTCCTGGCCCTGGATCAATACGGCATTGCCTGCTCATCCGGTTCGGCCTGCCGGTCGGGATCGCCCGAGCCGTCGCATGCGCTGACAGCCATGGGCCTTTCCCCGGAAGATGCCCACTGCGCTCTGCGCCTGTCCCTCGGGTACGAAAACACGGCAGAAGAGATTGACAGGGTTGTTGATTGTGTGGGAGAAATTGTCAGCAACAGGAAATCCGCCATCCGGTTTGTTTCCTGCCGCTGAAATTTTTTTATTGATCCGGAAGGGGCGGCAACGTTAATTTTCATTCCAGAGTAAAAACTATTCCGGCGAGTTGCCTGACCGAATGTAGAACTTTGATTTTCAATGGAAATGCAATCATTGCTTGTAGATACGCATGCCCATCTTTGCGACAGGGCGTTTGATCATGATCGCGGTGAAGTGATTCGCCGGGCGCAGCAGGCAGGGGTCGGAGCCGTGGTTATTGTCGGCGAAACCCTGGAAGATGCCCGGCGCAATCTGGTGCTGTCCCTGGAATACCCCTGCCTCAAACCGGCCGCCGGCCTGTACCCGGAATATGCGGACATCGAGGAAGCGGCCCGGATTATCGCGTTTATCCGGCATCACGCAGACAGCCTTTGTGCTGTCGGCGAAGTGGGCCTTGATTTCCGGATTGCAGAAGAAGATGCAGCCAGGGACCTGCAGCGGACGGTTTTCCGGCAGTTCATCGAACTTGCCAAGGAACTTGACCTGCCCCTCAATGTCCACTCCCGCTCCGCCGGGCGGCATGCCGTTGCCATGCTGCTGGAAAGCGGGGCTTCCCGGGTCCAGATGCATGCCTTTGACGGCAGGGCATTCGCCGCACTGCCGGCGGTTGAGGCAGGCTTCTTTTTTTCGGTCCCGCCCTCAGTTGTCCGCTCCCGGCAGAAACAGAAGCTGGTGAAGCACCTGCCGCTTTCCTGTCTGCTCGTGGAAAGCGACAGCCCGGTGCTCGGCCCGGATCCTGAACAGAGGAACGAACCGGTCAATGTGGTTGCGGCGGTAAAAGCCATTGCCGGAATAGGAGGTATTTCCAGCGAGGAGGTGGAAGAAGCGGTGCGGGAAAACACCCGGAACCTTTACGGTGATTTCCTTGCCCGAAGGTGAACGAGTTGCCTGATACCATGGCGGAACATCGAGTACGGCGACCCTGTGTGCAGCGTCCTGGCATAAAGAAACGTGGTCTGTCCCCGAAAGGTGCTCCGAAAGGTGCTCAGTCCCCGGTGCAGGAAAAATTGAATCTGTCTCCCGGGTCAAATTAGTTGGCCTTGCTGCACAGGATAAACTCCAGGCCATTCGCATCGGAGCAGGATCACGGCACCTTTATTGATAAGTTCCAGATTTTTTCTTATAGCAAAACATGAGCTGATCATGCATACAGGAGGAGAGTTAACCTGGGGGAATTCCGGAATACCTATCTTTCAGAACTAAAAACCCACCTGAACGGGCTTCGTCGGTGGTGCGGATTTCCCGAAAGAGCCAGATTACTTGTATCATCGGCTTCTATGGTATAATGGATAGCATATGAATGAGACTTCTCTTGAAAACCGGGAAAGCTGGGACCGCGAGCCGAACCGGCCGGGTGGATCTGTCTAATGGAATTTTCATTTCAACCGCACGCCCTGGTTTACGTCGGTCTGCTTCTGCTCCTGAGTTACCTGGGGGGCGAGATTGCCAGTTATTGCAAGGCGCCCAGGGTGACCGGCTATCTGGTCATGGGGATGCTGGTGGGACATTCCGTGATCGGGTTGTTTCCCAGAAAAATGGTGCAGCAGGACCTTGTTCTGGTGACCCACATCGCCCTGAGCATAATCGCTTTTTCCATCGGCGGATCATTGAATCTGGGCAAAATGAAACGTCTTGGCCGCCAGATTCTCCTCATCGCAGTCAATGAAGCAGGCGGGGCATTTGTTCTGGTCACCCTTGTTCTCTGCCTGGGCTTCTGGGTGATGCCCGGAGTGAAGGGAAATTTTCTCACTGTATATTTTCCCCTGGCCCTGGTTGTC
Source organism: Desulfobulbaceae bacterium (assembly GCA_033549385.1). Taxonomy (GTDB): domain Bacteria; phylum Desulfobacterota; class Desulfobulbia; order Desulfobulbales; family Desulfobulbaceae; genus UBA10518. Next base: position 22,641 of record JAWSUG010000019.1, read on the forward strand.
GGAGCGCTCAGCGCCGCGACGGCTCCGGCGGCGACGCTGGCCATCATCCATGAATACCGGGCCCGGGGTCCCATGACTACTATCGTTCTCGGCGTGGTTGCCCTGGACGATGCGCTGGCCATTTTCTTTTTTGCTTTTGCCGGTGCGATTGCCAGGAGCCTGGTGCAGGGTCAGGGCGTTTCCTGGCAGGCAGTTACGTTCATGCCGGTTTTTGCACTGCTGGCTTCCCTTGCCATTGGCGCAATCCTGGGAGCGGCCCTGAGCAGGCTGATGCCCTTTGTCAAGCGCCGCGCCGCAATGCTGGGCGTAATTACCGGCGCGATCCTGCTGGCGAGCGGCCTGGCCCTCAGCCTTGGCGTCTCGCCGTTACTGGCCGATATGGCGCTGGGATTTGCCGTGACCAATTTCGTCGGCCGCCAGGAAGATATTTTCGCTGTCGTCGAAAGCATCGAAGAGCCGCTTTTCGGCATGTTCTTCGCACTGGCCGGAGCGCATCTTGATCTGGAAGTGATAGGCGCGGCCGCCGGCCTCGCCCTGCTCATTATCTTAGGCCGTTTTTCCGGCAAGCTTATCGGCTGCCGGATCGGTGCCTGGATGTCCGGGGCTCCGCGTGAAATCAGAACATACCTGGGCTTCTGTCTAATGCCCAAGGCCGGGGTGACGGTCGGTTTGATTCTGGTCGCCCGCGACATCTTCGGCTTGACTGCCGAGGCTGAATTGATGGTCAATGCAGTTCTGGGTTCGGTGATTATCAATGAATTGCTGGCTCCTTTCGGGGTCCGGTATGCTCTTTTCCGGACCGGGGAAGCCGGCGCAGGCTGAAAAAGGGAAAATTATGGCCGATGCCAGTGACAAAAAACCGCCAATGTCGGTGGCTGATCTGGTACAAAGAACAGAGGCACGTCCTCTGCCTGTGATTGCCGAGCAGTCAACGGTTGAAGAGATCATCGCGGCCTTTGCCAACTCGGCGCACACCAGGCTGCTCTATGTCGTCGATGATGAGGGCTGCCTTTGCGGGGTTATTTCCCTCGGGCGCTTGGAACGGCACGTTCTGCATGCCTATCACGAGCCGAAGATTCACGCCCGTCACCTGATGAACATGATTTCCTCTGAAACTGCCTCCCATCTCATGCAGAAAGAAACTGTCAGCGCCTCCATGGACGAGGATGTGGATACGGTACTGCAGCGCATGATCAGCAACAATGTCAAGGAGATCGCGGTGCTGGACCAGTCAAGAAGGGTGATAGCCGACCTGACCCTGGTCGATCTGCTCAAATACTGCAAAATTTAAGGAGGATGTTGAAGGTTGTGCCCTGGCCAGGGCGGCTCTTTTCTTCTCGCCGGAATTCCAATCAAGAGTAGGGGTCGGGCCTGGGGTCTGCCCCGAATACTATGATAAAAACCCATGGGCAAAAAAAAAGACCCCGCTGAAAGCGGGGTCTTGGTAATGTCGTTATCAGTTCTTACTGCGGGACAACATTCTCTGCTGCCGGTCTCTTGGCACCGTCAACTACATCGAAGGTCACCCGGGCGCCTTCCTGCAGAGACTTGTATGTGTATTATGGGGTCAAATCTTTATCTTTGACATTGGTCACTTAAGCATGCCGGCCGGCGCTACTCGTGGCGCAGGGCGTCAATAGGATCGAGGCGGGCAGCTTTCCTGGCCGGGAAAAAGCCGAAGATGATACCGACCGCGGCGGAAAAGAGAAAGGCGATAACGACGATGCCTGGATTGAAAATAAACGGGATTCTGAGCAGTCCGGCAAGGCCGTAGGAGGTGGACAGGGCAAAGATAATACCGATGAGGCCGCCGAAGGAGGAGAGCACCATCGCCTCCACCAGGAATTGCAGAAGGACTTCCCTTTCCAGGGCGCCGATGGCCAGGCGGATGCCGATTTCCCTGGTGCGTTCCGTCACCGAGACCAGCATAATGTTCATGATGCCGATGCCTCCCACCAGCAAACTGACCGCGGCAACAGCTCCCAGAAGGGTGGTCAGGATCTGGGTGGTGCCGGTGAGCATCCTGGTGATTTCCTTCATGTCCATCACCTGGAAGTTGTCGGTTTCCGAACCCGTGATATGCCGGCGTTCGCGCATCAGGTATTCGATATCGCTCTTGGCCTTGTCCGTGGATCTGCCCTCCGCAACCGAGACCTGGATCAGGGTGATGTCCTGATTGCCGGCAATACGCCGCTGAAAAGCGCGCAGCGGTATCAGGATGAGATCGTCCTGGTCGGAGCCGAAAGTAGATTGACCCTTGGCCTCGAGCAGGCCGACAACCTCGCAGGAGAAGCTGCCCAGGCGTACCTTCTGGTCCAGGGGGATCTGACTGCCGAAAAGTTCCTTGGCAATAGTGGCGCCGATCACGCAAACCGCCTTGCCGGAACGCAGTTCCGTTTCCAGAAACTGGCGGCCGGCCTGGATGTTCCAGTTGCGCACCGTGAAAAACTCGTTATCAACTCCGGTTACCGTAGTGGCCCAGTTGGCATTGCCGTATACTGCGGTGACCCTCCGGGACGCGGAAGGGGCAACGGCGGAAATGGCCGGGATCTCCCGGTAAATCGCTTCCACATCATCCTTGTTGAAGGGCGGTGCGCCCGATCCCTGTCCCGGACCCATACGCTGTCCGACCCGGATCATCAGCAGATTGCTGCCCAGGCTGGATATCTGTTCCGTTACCTGGGCAGTGGCGCCGCCGCCGATTGTGACCATGATTATAACCGCGGCCACGCCGATGACAATCCCGAGAATGGTCAGGAAGGACCGCAGGACATTGCGCCTGATTTCCCTCAGGGCGAGAAGCAGGGTATTTGTCAGCATCATCAGCCTTTCCCCCCGTTTTTTCTGTCCGTCTCCACCAGGCCGTCGCGGAATTGCACCACCCGTTCGGCATACTCTGCCATGTCCTGTTCATGGGTGACCATGATGATGGTGATTCCCAGGTCATGGTTAAATGCGGTGAGCATTTCCATGATCTCTATACTGCGGGCTGTATCCAGATTGCCTGTGGGTTCGTCGGCGAGCAGCAGGGCTGGTTCGGTGACAATGGCCCGGGCAATGGCCACCCGCTGCTGCTGGCCGCCGGAAAGCTCGCCCGGGGTGCGGTGCTCCCAGCCTGACAAGCCTACGGTTGCCAGGGCATGACCCGCCCGCCGGTGGCGTTCTTCTTTTTTGACATGCCGGTAGATCAGGGGCAGTTCCACGTTTTCCAGGGCAGTGGTCCTGTTCAGCAGATTGTACCCCTGGAAGATGAAGCCCAGGTGATGGCGGCGGAGCAGGGCCCGTTGATTTCTGGTAAGGGCACCGACCTCGACTCCCTTGAACAGGTATTTGCCCTGTGTCGGGGTGTCCAGGCAGCCGAGAATGTTCATGCAGGTGGATTTGCCGGAACCGCTCGGTCCCATGACCGCCACGAATTCGCCTTCATCAATGTTCAGGTCAATGCCGCGCAGGGCCTGCATGGCTGCAGTGCCTCTGCCGTACACCTTGGAAACTGCCTGCAGTTCCACCACGGGAGGGCGATCTGTCTGCTTCCGGGTAGTCATGGTTACTGCTTCCTGCTGACCGATTCGACGATCAGCGGCATGCCTTCTGTGACTTCGCCGCCGGTGATTTCGGTCATGATGCCGCTGGTGACGCCGGTGGTGACTTGAAAGGCAACGGGCTCGTTGTTGCGCAGGGTCCAGACCTGCTGCTCTTTTCCGCTGCCGGTCTCATTGCTTCCCTGCTGCCTGGTGCGCCGGGGTCGGGGAAAGAGCTTGCTTACCAGGCTGCCGCCCTCGGTACCGACTTTTTCCTCTTCCTGCGGCTGCGGTGCATACCGCAGGGCGGCATTCGGCACCAACAGGGCATCCCTGACCTCTCTGGCTATGATATCAGCAGTGGCGGTCATGCCGGGCCGCAGGGAAAGATCCGAGTTATCCACGTTGAGGATTGTCGGGTAGGTGACCACACCCTCGGTGGTCAGGGAGCCGTAGCGTACCTGGGTGATATGGGCGGGAAAGGTGCGGTCCGGGTAGGCATCCACCGTAAAGGTTGCCTGCTGTCCTTCCCTGACCTGGCCGACGTCTGCCTCGTCCACGTCAACATGAAGCTCCATCTTGGTCAGATCCTCGGCCAGGGTGAAGAGCACAGGCGCCTGCAGCGAAGCGGCCACGGTCTGGCCGGGTTCGACGCTGCGGACAAGAACCACGCCGTTGATGGGCGAGAGGATGGTGGCTTTTTCCAGATTTGTTTTATCGATCCGGAGTTTGGCCTCGGCCTGGGCAATATTGGCTTCGATCATGGCCTCGTTTGCCAATGCGCGTTTGAGTGCCGTTTCCGCCTGGTCGAAATCCTGCTGGGAAGGAATTTTGCCGCCGCTGAGTTCACGGGCCCGGGCAAATCTTACCAGTTCCAGTCTGGCTTCCATCACTCCGGCCCTAGCCTGCTGCAGATTGGCCTGAGCCGCTTCCACGGCTGACTGGGACTGGTTCACCTGGGCTTCAAGCATGGTGGTGTCGAGTCGCGCCAGTATCTGCCCGGCCTTGACAACATCGTTATAGTCCACCTCCACGTATTCGACGGTACCGGAAACTTCTGTGCCCACATCCACCTGGTTGGTTGGTTGCAGGTTGCCGGTTGCGGTGACGATAACGGTGAGATCGCCGCGCCGGGCCTCCATGGTCCTGTAGCTGATTGCCGAGCCGTTTTTCCTGTCAAACCACTGAAAAAGGAGAGCAAATATTGTCAGAAGCAACAGGGGCCAGATCAGCAGATGCTTCAGATACCTGCTTTTTTTCCGGGGCGGCTTAAGCGACAACGTCTGTTTTACATCGTAATCGTCTTTTTTACCGGGGCTGCTCATACACTTTCATCCTTTCGCAAGTTACTGTACTGCAAGTGAATTCCATCCGCCACCCAGTGCCTTGTAGAGGCGGACCAGGTTGGCGGTGACGGTACCGTCGCTCTGGGCCAGCTGATCCTCAAAAGAGAGCAGTGAACGCTGGGCATCCAGAACGGTGTTGAAATCCACCAGCCCGGCTTCGTACTGCTGTCCGGCAAGCTCCTCAGCCTGGCGTGCCGCATCCACTGCCGCGGCCAGGTGTTCACGGCGAAGCTGCTCTTCGGCATAGGCGGTGAGAGCATTTTCCACTTCTTCCAGGGCACCAAGGATCGCCGCCTCGTAGGCAAGCAGAAACTGCTCCTGCACGGCAGACTGAACCTCAATGTTCCGGCGGATGGCGCCGGCATCGAAAATTTTCCAGGAAAAACCTGGGATAATGCTCCAGGTGTCGCTGCCGGATGTGAACAGATCCGCCGAATCGAGAGCTTCCAGCCCGATGGAACCGGATAGACGGAACCTGGGATACAGATCTGCGGTCGCCGCTCCGATGCGGGCGGTCTGGGCGGCAAGATTGCGTTCCGCTCTGCGGATATCCGGGCGCTGCAGAAGGGTTTCCGCAGGGATTCCGACAGCCGTGGCCGGCGGAATGGCAGGTATCTGCTGCGGCTCCGCCAGCAGTTCGTGGACGCTTCCTGGAAAACCTCCCACCAATACGGCCAGCCGGTTTTTCGCCTCTTCTATCCCGCTTCGCAGATTCGGAACCTGCGCCCTGGTGTTTTCCAGGTTATATCTTGCCTGCTGCAGTTCCAGGACATTGCTCATGCCGGCCTGGTAGCGCCAGTCAATGAAATCATAGGATTCCTGCTGGATGGCAAGGTTTTTTTCCGCGGCTGCGAGGCGTTTATGGGTCGTTTGAAGGTCAAGGTAGTTCAGGGCAACTTCCGCCGTCAGGGAGACAAGTACGTCCCGCAGGTTCTCCCGGCCGGCTTCAAGGTCAGCTTCGGCAGCTTCCACCGAGCGCCGCACCCCGCCGAAGATATCCACTTCCCATCCGGCATCAAAGCCGACTGAATAGAAGCTTCTTGTCGCTCCGCTGCCGGTGTTTTCACTGCCCTTGCTTCTGCTTGCCGATCCGCCCGCATCAACTGCCGGGAACAGGGCGGTCGCGCTGATGCCGCGGCGTGCCCTGGCTTCCCGCACCCTGGCTACGGCCTGTTTCATGTCGAGATTGTTAGCGGCAGCCTGTTCAATGAGCCCGCTCAGAACCGGATCTTCCAGGATCGACCACCACCCGGTCAGCTGCCCGGGATCTATATTTTCCGCCGATAATCCCTGCCTGAGTTCGGTGTGCCATGCGGCCGGCACGTTTTTTTCAGGAGGCATATAGTCAGGACCTACGGGTGCACAGCCGGCAAGGGCCAGAAGGGAAGACAGGGTGAATGCTCTGAGAATATTCCTGTCCACAGCGAACACCTTTCCCCGGCCTGGCCGGGACATGGCATATCTGTCCGGTGAACGATGCAGTCGTTTAAGATTGATTGTGTGTTTTATCCGCATATTCATTTTACCCCGCAAGTTCAGCAAGGAGGAAGACCGAGTGAGAGCTGGGTCTGCAGCACGATTATATCTTCCATTTTCTGCAGATACTTTTCTTCGTATCTCTTTTTCTTCAGATCTGCCAATATGAAATCCATGCGGTCGGCATGGAAAAATATCGGCGTATTCATAATCAGGATGCGGAGAAATGCCTCCCTGTCGTCCATGGCCGGATTAATGCTCCTGAATAATTTCTTGATTGCGGCATGGGAAGGAAGAATCAATTCTCTTTTAAAGATTTCCCGCAGCGTTCCCTCGTTCCGCATGACCTGGAAGATGACCCGGCAATACCAGTCAGGCAGGTCCCGGCTGAAGAGCAGCATGATATTGCGGTGCACAATGGCCCGTATCACCTGAGCCTGGCCCAGCGTGGTTCCGGTATCATACTGCTTGAGCAATTCGCTGATCGGATTGTCCTTCCAGACCTGCACCACAGTCTGCACAACCGCTGCAAAAAGTTTTTCCTTACCCCCGAAGTGATAATGGATGCTGCCGGCATTTACTCCGGCACGGCGGGCGATCGACCGGGTGGACACGGAAGCGAATCCCCTTTCCGCCGCAAGTTGTCCTGCCGCATTGATCAAGGCTTCCCTGGTTTTTATGCTTGTTTCGTATGTCGCCATGCAGGTGCTGTCGGTATGCTGAAGTTTGTTCGTCTGTTTAAATTTAGTCATTTGGGTGAATTCAGTCAATCGGAATCGGTGATGCTGCGCCTCCTGTTTTAAACTGTTTGGCCACGGGGATTCATGATCTGTCCGGGAACAGGAATGAGTGCCTGACTTGCAATTTCACTTGAGAATAGTAATATATTAATATTATGCAAAAATACCGGTTTGGACCTTAAGGAGAAGATTTCATGCCTGCCGACTCTCCCGTTCCCGACAAAAAGCACTGGTATCACATCGACGTCCATCCCTGGGTGTTCTTCGTTTCCGGGGGTATAATCCTGTTGTTCGTCGCTCTGACGCTGATCTTTCACAACTATGTTGACGATTTTTTTTCAAGACTCCAGACCGGTATTGCCACCTATGCCGGCTGGTTTTTCGTCTGGACCATGAATATCATCCTGGTATATGTGATTTCCCTTCTGCTGGGACGTTTCGGCACTATTCGCCTTGGCGGGTCGGAAGCAGTTCCCGAATACTCGACACTTGGCTGGTTTTCCATGCTCTTTTCCGCCGGGATGGGAATCGGCCTCCTGTTCTACGGGGTGGCCGAACCGATGTTCCACTTTGTCGCCTCTCCCCTGGTCGAGCCTGGTACGGCTGAGGCGGCGAGGGTGGCCATGGACATTACCTTCCTGCACTGGGGGCTGCATCCATGGGCTATTTACTCCGTCGTCGGGCTGTCCCTTGCCTTTTTCGCCTTCAATAAAGGCCTGCCCCTGTCGATCCGTTCAGTCTTCTATCCCCTCATCGGTGACAGGATATACGGTCCCATCGGCAATATTATCGACATCATGGCAACCGTTGCCACCCTGTTCGGCGTGGCGACCTCTCTCGGGTTGGGGGTGCAGCAGGTTAATGCCGGGCTCAATCATCTTTTCGGCATTCCCCAGAGCACCGGTGTGCAGGTTCTCCTGATCGCCGTTATCACTGCGGTGGCGACCTGGTCGGTGGTGCGGGGCATAAGTGCCGGTATCAAGCTCCTCAGTCAGCTGAATATCGTTCTGGCGACCGGTCTGATGATTTTCGTGCTGCTGCTGGGGCCGACGCTCTTTATCATGAAGGCCCTGCTCGAAAACATAGGCTTCTACCTGCAGAATCTGCCGCAGCTGGCGACCTGGAACGAGACCTACGAGGCAACGGACTGGCAGCAGGGCTGGACTGTATTTTACTGGGGCTGGTGGATATCCTGGTCGCCTTTTGTCGGTATGTTTATCGCCCGGGTCTCCTACGGGCGAACCATCGCCGAATTCATCAAAGGGGTGCTGTTCGTCCCGACCCTTATTACCTTTATCTGGATTACTGTTTTCGGCAACAGCGCCATTAACATCGAAATGTTCGGAGCCGGAGATATCGCCAGGGCGGTGCAGGAGAACATACCCGTCTCCCTGTTCAAGCTGCTGGAGCACTATCCATTGGATACAGTCACCTCTTTTCTCGCCATTGTGGTGGTTATAACCTTTTTCGTTACCTCCTCGGACTCCGGGTCCCTTGTTATCGACATCATTACGGCCGGCGGCAACCCTGAGCCGCCGGTCATCCAACGGCTGTTCTGGGCCATCCTGGAAGGAGTCGTGGCGGCAGTTCTTCTTCTCGGCGGCGGTCTGGTTGCCCTGCAGACAGCGGCGATTACCACGGGTCTGCCTTTTTCGCTGGTGTTGCTCGGGATGTGTTTTGCGCTGCACAAGGGGCTGGCTGAATACAAGGAGGGACAGACCTTTGAGATTTTTACCGAGGATGCCAAGACCGTGGAACGCCGCACCCGTCCGTCGGAGAAGCTGCCCACCTACGGGAGGCGCCGTTTCTGGTAATGTGAATTTGCTAACGGAGGTGCAGGGTGAGCTTTGTTATGAAAACAGTTTTATTCAAGTCTGTACAACCTCAATCCATAGGCTGGGCCGGAGCTGTCCGGTCCGGCCGGAATCATCCTGTCAGCCTGTATGCCTGCGAACTTGCGAGCCTGAATCATGTTTCGGTAAATGACGGCAGGGAAGAGATTAACCTGCCCATTCGGGGCGCAATCAGGGCCGTATCCTTTGGACTCGGATATGCATTGATTCTGTTGACCATATCCATCCTGCTCTTGGGAGGATCTGCTGCCGCCGTAGAAAAGCCTGTGTTGAGAATTGCCTATACGGAATGGTCGTCCTCGGTTGCCGGCGCTCACCTGGTGCAGGCTGTGCTGCAGGAGGAACTTGGCTGTCAGGTTTATTTGCAGCGTATGGGGGCCGAAGATATGTGGCTAGCGGTGGCAGAGGGAAAAGCGGATGTTATGCTCTCGGCCTGGATGCCGGTAACCCACGAACAGTATTATGAACGATACGGCAAGCACATGGTTGATCTCGGGCCCAACCTGGAAGGAGCCCGTATCGGCCTGGTGGTTCCTGATGTCAGCGTCGGCCGGCAGACCGGACCCCAGGGCAGACGGGTGCGCCCATATATCAAGGCCGAATCCATTGCCGATCTCGGCAAATATGGCAAGGAGTTCCGGCGCCGCATCATAGGGATCGATCCGGGAGCGGGTATTATGCAGCGCACCCGGGAGGCTCAGGCAGCGTATGGTCTTGATGAGTATCGGTTGATCGAGGGCAGCGAGGTGTCAATGACCGCCGAACTTTCCAATGCCATCCGCCACCAGGAATGGATCGTGGTCACAGGCTGGACGCCGCATTGGATGTTTGCCCGTTGGAATCTTCGCTTTCTCGAGGATCCGCAGAAAATTTACGGCGGACCGGAAACGATTCACACGATGGTGCGTTCCGGCCTTCAAGATGACATGCCGGTTGTGTATACTTTCCTGGACCGTTTTTTCTGGACGCAGGAGGATGCCGCACAATTCATGATATGGAATCAGTCGGATAACGGACTGTATCCATATGAAAAGGCGCTCCGCTGGATGCGCACCCATAGTGAACAGGTATCGCAATGGCTTGAAGGATTGAAGTAACAATCAGCGATTTATCAGGTTGCTTCACCTGACAGGGGAGAGGAAACAAAGAGTATCGGAGGATGCATGCTACAGACGATATGCCAGAAATTCAGCGGCGGCTGCATGATGGTTATGCGGCAGCACGGTGAAACAGCGAGCTTTCTCGGCACGGCTTTTCTCGTGCATGAAGACGGTTATCTGCTCACTGTTGCCCACATTCTTCCCAAGGAAGGCAATCTGCTGGTTGTGCCCGGCGACCCGGGCAGCGACTTTGTCTCCGTCAGCCAGAAACGGGTGACCACGCTGCCGGTGAGCATCGCGCAGCGCAATCCGGATCGCGATGTCGCACTGCTCAGGATAGATCAGCAGACGGAGATGCGCCTGCCCGATCATTTTCTCGGCACGGCGGAAAACATGTATCTCGGCAACAGCATCATGGCCATGGGATACTCCTTCGGGCATCAGACTCTGCATACCCTGGTCGCCATGAATGCTGTTATCTGCGCCAAGATCCTGTCCAATAACCAGAGCAGGCTCCTGCTTTTCGACAGCATGGTGCATGACGGCGACCGGGGCGGCCCGCTGATCAGCGTCGGCGACGGTCTGGTGGTAGGCATTATCAACGGGCGTTTTGACCCGCAGGAGGCTGCCGGTGAATACACGGACGGCAGCAGGACGGTGACTGCAATCACCAACATCTCCTATGCCATTGCCATTGAGTACGGCATTGAACTGATGGAGAAAGAGGGCCTCAAGGCACATTGAGGCCGGCTGAACCGCCTTTCTCCCGGAATTCCAGCGTTATGTGTCCCCCTTTTCCCGCGGCTCTCAGTTCCAAGTCATCGTCGGTGCAACATTCCTGATTGCCAGGCAGCTTGTACATCCCTGCTGATATTCTCCATAACCCCCTGGACAAAAGCGGAGCCCGTTCGTCATAGAGTTGAACAAAGGCATCTTCCCTGCTGACGATTCCCCCCGGAAGGCTCATATCCTGGCGCTCCGCAAACCGCAGCAAACTGGCGTGATCTCGTTCACAGGAACGCAGAGAAGTAATCCATACACTCAAAGGCCGAATAGGATCGTGGTATAAAGTCGTTTGGTTTTTCAGTCCCTGACGCCGGGGTAAAGACAAGTTGCTATCTCTTCCTCGTCTCTGATTTCCCTAGCTGCCTTTTCCCGGACGGACGGGAAAGCCCCGGCCGGGGAATTCAACCAGCAGACAATGTCCTGCCAGACTGTCTCCGCCTGCAGGTCCCTGAGCAGCATATGGTAGCCGTTTTCATAAAGCAGAAGCCGCTGCGGTTCGGAAAATGACCCCTTGAGCCTTTTCAGGAAAACGTGAGCCATTGGTTTGGCGGGAATAATTTCATCCCTGGCACCGTAAAGGAAAAGGGCCTTTTTGTTGAACCGGGCAGATGCCTCGTAGGCTGCATCCATTAAATCTGTCAACCCGTAGAGTGAGTCAATCCGCGATTCCTTCAGGACAAGCGGGTCCCTGCCGAGTTCTCTCAACATTTCAATGTTGTCGGACGGCGTAATATCGAGCCCTTCCGGTGACACCTTCAGCCATGGAACCAACCTGGCTGCCGCCGAGAGCGCCCAGCGCTGATAAAAGGGCATTGTCTTTCGCGACCAGACTGCAGGAGCGACCAGAATTACTCCGTCTCCCGGCAGGGGGTTGTCGGGAGTGTCGGCGCTCATCAGCACGGCGCCGCCCATGCTGTCGCCCAGCAGGTACAAGGGGACATCCGGATGTCGTTTTTGCACCAGGGGAATGAAGGTGCGCAGGTCCCGGATCATGGTCTCATGCCCGGACCACCTGCCCGGAGTGGGTTCCGCCCCGAATCCGCGCTGATCATAGGCATAGATGCCGATTTCCCGGTCATTGAAATAGGGGGCGGCGTTCCTGAAAAAAGCGGAGTAGTCGTTATATCCGTGCAGGACGATAAAAACCGCTTTGAGCTGAGCGGGCGGCAGCCATGTATTGAGAGGCAGTTCAGTGCCGTCAAAACTGATAAACATACTGTCTGCAAGCTGCGGCACTGCCGTCACATTATCAGATGTATTGAAATTGGGTGCACAGGCCAATAAAAGAAGCCCGGCAAGAAAAAACAGGAATAGCTGGAGAAATGTCATTTTTTTAGCATTCACCGCAATAAAACCAGGCCTCCCTGCACAGCTGCCGGCTTGTACTGCTGAAGTTATATTCGCAACGGCGGGTGGAGTTTTTATATTGAAAAACCCCTGATTCTCCGGCTCCCCGGATTCGCCTCTTCCCTAAAAATTCCCAATTCACAGAATACCAGAAAAAATTTACCAATGAAGAAAAATGATGTTTCAAATCTCTTCCGGATTGGGCCGAAGGCATATCTGCTGTCTGTTTCTTGCAATGAATTTGCCGTTTTCTTTGCATTTATTTAATTTATTGTGTAAATTTTAAGTTGTGGAATTGAGGGGGGCCTTTCTAAATGTTTCTATATGATATTCATGCTTCTGCTACCGGGTAGAAATTAACAAATAAAATCGTCCTGTCTCCGGATGAAATTGATTGATCCGATTCCTTTGGTTCGGGATCCTTCATTTGTCCGGAAAAGAAGATTTTTGCTTCCGGCCGCAACAGGGATCCGTGTCTGGCGACGTATTCCCGGAGAAACGGTGAAGCATTCTACCGCATATCCGGAAACAGAAGCAACCAGTGTAACCTTCTTCCGACCTCCTCTTTTTGTGCAATCCGAGTAATCACGAAATATTGAGAACCTGTTCTCCGATACAAAGGTGATGACGGAAAAAAAAGAATTATCCTATCTGGAACTCAAGCGGCGTCTGAACGAGGCAGAGTCCGAACTACACTGTCTTCACGAGGACCGGGTCGAAATCATCCGGAGCGAGAGCGGGACGCTGGAGATTTATGCCGGCGGCGCCGCCCGCGAGCATCACATCAAGCAGGTGCTTCTGACCACCTGCTACATCAACCAGCTCATTATCCACGAAATCGACCGGCAGCGTCTGGTTGAAGACTCCTGTGCAAGCCTGACCATCATGCACAGTTATCAGACGGCTTGGATAGCACTGTTCGACGAATACCACAATTTGATAATGTTTACTTCCTCAGGCTTTGGAGATGGTTCCGAGGAAACGCGGCATTTGCTTGCCAGCGGTGAAATTCCGAACTGCATAGGCAGAACTCTGGAAGAGGATGAACTCGTGGTGATCGATGATCCTGTTTCCTACTGCGGCAACTGTCCCGTAATGAAAAATCAGACGGGGCGGGCAATTTTATCTCACAAACTCGCATATAACGGCAAGGTTTACGGTATCATTTCGGTTTCTATCCCGGCCGCCTACTCGGATGATAAAGAGGAATGCAATCTTTTCAGGGAAATAGTCGGCAATCTGTCATTCGCCCTTTTCCGGCTCGAACTGGAAGAGCAGCGAAAAACAGCGGAAAAAGAAAGAATCGACATACTGGAAAGTATTTCCGACGCCTTTTTTGCCCTTGATGACAGGATGGTCGTCACCTATTTTAACGGTGCCGCGGCCCGGCACCTGAAAAAACAGGCGGATGAGGTGGTCGGCAAACCGCTTTTTGATGTTTTTCCAGAAGGCCGCGGCTCAATCTTTGAAAAAAAATATCTTCAGGCCATTAGAACCAGAAAGGCCATCGCCTTTGAAACCTTCTTTGACGTTGACCCCTACCGGAATTGGTATGACGTCCGGATTTATCCCCGTGCGCGCGGCATCTCGGTCTATTTTCTGGTCACCACCCGGCGCAATACGACAATCGAGACTCTGGCCCGGCAGAAAAATGAATTGAGCGCCATTTTTTACGGCATCGGCGATGCCGTAATCGCCACCGATGCAGAGGGGATGATAAGCAGAATGAACCCGGTGGCAGAGAAATTCACGGGTTGGACAGAAGCTGAAGCTCTCGGCAGGGAATTGGGAGAGGTCTTTTGCATTGTAAATGAAGAAATGCATTACCTGCCGGATAAGACCTTTTACGGAATGCTGCATGAAAAAGGTTCCGGCGAGCTTCCCTGTTATGCCCAGTTGACCCATAAGGACGGAGGGAAACGGCCCATATCCTATTCCTGTTCGATTATCCGCAATCATCAGGAGGAAGGTACCGGATATGTATTCGTTTTCACTGATAAAACAGAAGAGCGTCTGACCCGGCGCTTACTGGAAATGCGCTTTACTCTTATTGAATACGCTGCCAATCATACCCTGGAAGAACTTCTGACCAGGTCGCTGGATGAAGTCGGTGCCTTTGTGGAGAGCCCGATCGGTTTTTATCACTTTGTCGAACCTGACCAGCAAACTGTTTTCCTGCAGCAGTGGTCCACCCGCACCCTTAAGGAGTTCTGCAGGGCAGAGGGAAAAGGATCACATTACAGTATTGAAAAGGGCGGGGTCTGGGCGGATTGCGTACGTGAAAAAAAACCGGTAATCCATAACGACTATGCTTCTCTGCCGCGCAAAAAGGGTCTGCCCGAAGGTCATGCCGGGTTGGCGCGCGAGATGCTGATCCCTGTCATCCGTGATGACCGGATAGTTGCCATTCTGGGGGTTGGCAATAAATCGACTGATTATACCGAAGGGGACATGGAGGTGGTCTCCTACCTTGCCGATTTGACCTGGGAGATCGTACGCTACAAGAGAGCGGAGGAAGAGCTCCGGGAGAGCAGGGAAAGGCTTAATTCCGCCCAGCTGGTTGCCAAGATGGGTGATTTTACATGGGATGTTGAAACCGGGAGAGTTACATGGTCTGATACGCTTTATGACCTGCTGCAATTTGACAGATCAATCAAGATTGAAACCGCCAGGGCAAACCTTAATATTATTCATCGCGATGACCGGAGCCGGGCAACCCGATGGCTGAATGAAGCTCTGAAATCCGGAACGGAAGAGCTTGCGCCGAACGAATACCGTCTCGAATGCCGGGACGGCAGGATCCTTGATGTCCGGACAATGGGAATCATAGAACGCCGGGAGGGGAAAGCCGTCAAGGTGTTCGCCACGGTCCAGGACATTTCCAAGCAGAAAAAGGCGGAGGAGGAAAACAAGAAACTGCAGGCACAGTTTGCCCAGGCCCAGAAAATGGAATCAGTCGGCAGGCTCGCCGGCGGGGTGGCTCATGATTTCAATAACATGCTGACCCTGATTCTCGGCCATACCGAATTGGCTTTCGGCCAGGTGGATCCTTCGCAGCCTCTTTATAATGACCTTAAGGAAATTCATAGTGCAGCCAGGCGTTCGGCAAATCTTACCCGCCAATTGCTTGCCTTTGCCCGCCGGCAGACAATTACTCCCCGACTGCTGGACCTGAATGAAACCGTCGGCAACATGCTCAAGATGCTGCAGCGGTTAATCGGCGAGGATATCGATCTCGCCTGGGTACCGGGTCTCGACCTCGAGCATGTCTTTGTGGATCCCGCCCAGGTGGACCAGATTATGGCAAACCTCTGCGTCAATGCCCGCGATGCAATTTCCGGAATCGGCAGAATTACGATTGAAACCCATAATGCCACCCTGAGCGAGGAATACTGTGCCGAACGTCCCGGATTTCTCCCGGGCGATTATGTCATGCTGGCTGTGAGCGATAATGGCTGCGGCATGGAAAAAGAAATCATGGATAAGATTTTCGAGCCTTTTTTCACCACCAAGGACAGGAGCAAAGGCACGGGATTAGGACTGGCCACTGTATACGGCATAACTAAACAGAATAACGGTTTCATCAATGTCTACAGTGAACCGGGAAACGGCACGGCATTCAAAATTTACTTCCCCAGGTATGCCGCTGAAAGTAAACCCCGGCACAGCGAGAATATTTCCACTGTCCGGAAAGGCAGCGGTGAAACCATATTGCTTGTTGAAGACGAACTGACGATTCTGAATCTCGGCAGGATGATGCTGGAAAGACTTGATTATCAGATCCTGACAGCCAACAGCCCATCCGAAGCGATCAGGCTGGCCAGGGAGCATCCGCAAAAGATAGATCTCCTGATAACAGACGTAGTTATGCCGGAGATGAACGGTCATGATCTTGCCGATTACCTGAAGACCCGGTCCCCTGATCTTAAAATCCTATACATGTCGGGATACACGGCTGATGTAATCGCCCATCACGGCGTCCTCAAGAAAGGTATGAAATTCATCCAGAAGCCTTTTTCGATAATGGAACTGGCCAACAAGGTCCACGAGGTATTAACTGCGAAAGAGTAGTTGCCGCTCCGGCAATTCCATCAAAGCAGAGGGCCTGGTGCTTCGTATGAATTCTGCGGCCGGCCGGTTGACCGGCTGGACAGAAGGTGGAGCAGAGAACAGGTGAAGCGGATGAGCCCGCACACATTGAAGGACACGGTTCCGACGGCTCCTAGGGTTTATTCAGGGCCCAGTCATATGTATACCGCAGTTTTTTGTCGTATTGCTGCAGGGTATCAGCCAGGCTCCCCCGGGCATATTTCCGCAGATGGCCGATAACTTCCGCTTCGGAGCCGCCGAAATCTTCCTGAAACCACTTATAGATGCTGGAAACATGTAATCTGCCCTTGCGCATCTCGGCGCCGCGGGGACTGTTGATATATTGCCGGGCGGCGGTTTCAAGCAGTTTTTCGGTATTGCCGACGGTGAAGGCGGTCGGCTGCAGGTTGGGACAGCCGATGCTTGCGCAATTCAAGGCGTAGTGCAACCGGTTGTCCTTGAAGATCGGCCTCAGGATGCGGTGCTCGATATCGTTGAGGCTGACCTCCTTGCCTTCGATGCGCAGCAGCCGGGCGTCCCACGGGCCATTGCTGAAAAATCCGGGAGAGATGTCGATATCGGTTATGCTTTTTACCGGATAATGATCCAGAATGACCTGGATGGTGAGTGCATTATACAGGTTGATCCAGTAGGCCTTCTGTTCATTCCGGTTGAAGGAGGTGACCCGGGTAACCTGCAGCAGAGTAATATATTCATTCAGGACCTGGCGGTCATCCTGTGTAACATCAGCGTACCGGAACCGGTTTATTCCCGATGGATGGTTGGTAAGCAGGTATTTTTTCAGCAGTTTGTCCCAGGGGGTATGGTCAACCGACTTGATGTTTTCGGAAGAGTGCTGCTGCCAGTATGGCCACAGGTCCGCGGCGGGTGCGGCTGCCGCGGCCGGCAACCAGAATATATTGCAGAGTAACGCGACACCCGACAGCCGGAGGACTTCCTTGAAAAGACGTGCAGTCAATGTTTTCAGCATGATTTTCCGGGGTAGGATTTCCTTACGGGGATATAATTTTCTTACGAAATATTTCTCATTCTTTATTAATAATCACAATCAGCAGTTTGTAAAACAGTTCGATTCTGCAATGTGGGGAAAAAACAGGCAACAGACCCGATCAATCAGATTGGACGGGAAAGTTTCTCCTGTCATGGCATGATTTCTACGGACTATGTTTTTTCCCTTTCATATTATATAATACGTTATAAACGACCGGTGCGGTCTTGCCGCTGAGCCTTAAACCCTGATTTTAAAATCCGTTGATATTGAATTGCATGACAATGAACAGCAATTTTCACCATTCGTTTGTCAACAGATGCCTCAGTGATACCCTTGAAGGGCTGCGGGACGGGCTTTCTCATTATTCCGGGACCAGCCGGGCGGCTGTTATTTACAGCTTGACGCCCGAGGGCCCCCTGCTGGTGTGCGACCCCCAGAATCTCCTGCAGGGGCACGGTTCCAGATTCAAAAAAGAGTACCTGGAAAGCCGGGCCTGGCGCCATGCATATGTCATGGGGAAGGAGAGGGCGGACGGCAATTATATCCACCCTGAAAAAGACCTTCAGTTGTCTGGTCTCATCTCGTACGGCGGCCATTCGAACACGGTGTATTACCAGCGGTGGTTTACCGAGCATCATCCGGATATGTGCTCGACCTGCCCGACAAAACGCTGGATGGAACATGCCGCATGGCGGTTTTCCCATGATCTTGCCAAAGGAGAGAAACTGTATACCGGCATTTCCGGGTATTTTCTGCGGGAATATGCCACCCATGCCGTTCGTGATCACATTGTTGATGAAATGAATTTTTTCCTGGGCTGGGATTCGCAGGTTCGCATTTACCCTGTTCTCGACTCTATCCTCGGTATTTCCAAGACCCGGGAAGAAGGTATCTGGCCGCATGGAGACCTGGTTGTTATCGATCCCCGGTATCTGGATGCCATGGAATTTCTCGTTCGTTTTCAGGAAGAGGAGCAGCCGCAGTTGGGAAATTTCAAGCATGTCCGCAAACTGCTTCTTACCGTGGAACAGACCGAATATAAGCTGGTTTCAAACGGCAAGGCAATCCTGGGCATTATAAAGGATCCGCTGCCGGAATTTTCCCTTACTGCGGAATTTTGCGGGCGGCACGGATTTTTACAGATCAATGGCGCAAGGGTGTGCAGTTTTTCAGACGGCAGCTTCCATTCAACAACGTATCAGGCCAAGCTTGTGGAATTGGAGGAAGCCCTTCTTGATTACAGCCTCCCGCCCTCGGCGGGAAACAATATTTTCAAGGTGGTCGCCGGTCTGGTTCATTATGCCCAGAATCTCAAACATGGATGCACCCTGGTTGTCGATCTCAACGGCATGCCGGTGCAGATTTCAGGACAGACGCTGACGCAGTACCTAGACCTCAACCGGCCGGACCTCCTGGAACTGGCCAAATCACTGACGCGGCTGGATGGCGCCCTGCATATCGGAGCCGACTGCCAGCTCTACGGTTTTGCCTGTCTGCTGGACGGCAGGAAAATTCACGGTGAAGATCGGGCCCGGGGCGCAAGATACAACTCGGCCCTCAGATTTACCGCGGAGCACGACAATATTATTGTTGTCGTGGTTTCCGTGGACCGGCCGGTCTCCATTATCCAGCAGGGGGTTGAAATCAGCGGCATCTGCCAGTGGCGGCCTATCACCCGCTGCATTTTCGATTCCGAACCACTCGAGTCATGGGTAAAAAAATAGATTTGATGAACCCGGAATTATAAATGAATTTTTGCACGGCTGGATGCCATTTCTCGGAATAATCGCCGCAACCCTGGCTTTTTTTCAAAGTAGACTCGAATATACGAAATTACGGCAGAATATATTTCAGTTTGTTTCCGAACTGTTTTTCTATCTTATTCTCCTGATTGCGGGCTTTTATATCATTTACCGGTACTTCGGAATGGGCAGGACAAGTCTGGAGATTATTATCTACTGGATAGTTGCCAGACTGAGATGTATCGCCTGTGATAAATATTTCACAAAAAATCGAGGCGCTTATTGAAAGATCGCAGCGAAAGGGAAAGGTACACCGCAAAATCGGGAAAGATTGTAGAGTGAAATTGTACTTCAGCCATTCACATGCAAATCGGTCCCTGGAGATATTTTCAACTATCTATTTGTAAAATTAAGAAAAAAAGGAGTAAATTTAAAGAAGACTGAAAATAAATGGAGATGAACTGAAATTGTGGCTGACAAGAGGACGGGCGGGATTCTGCACTCCCAGGATAGAAAATTTGCAGTTATTCACTATGCCTGGATAGCTGCTCTACTTTCCCTTACCCCGCTCATCGGGATCGTTTATCTCGGTTTTCCTCCCGGACCATATCTGGAGTTTCCGCCGACGACCAAACATGTTGCCCATGCCCGGTTTTCATGGCCGGTTTTTCTGGTTCTGCTGTCGTTTATCACCGCTGCCTGCGCCCCTTTTCTGTTGCGTCTGGTCACATATAAAGCAACAGAGGAACGGGCGGCAACAGGGGAACGGGCGGCAACAGGGGAACGGGCGGAAAAGAGAAATCCTCTCCCCTGGTGGGGCTGTCTGGGGATTGTTGTTGTGCTTGTTTCCTGGATACTGGCCTGGAACCGATTTTCTTTTTTTGAATCCCTGCAGCCGTATACATTCACCCCTCTGTGGCTCGGCTACATACTGACCGTTAACGGCCTGACATGCCGCCGCAAAGGATCCTGCCTCCTTGTCTCGCGGCCGCATTTTTTTCTTGCATTGTTTGCGGCCAGCGCACTTTTCTGGTGGTATTTTGAATACCTGAACCGTTTTGTCCAGAACTGGTATTATATAGCCGGCGGGGATATTTCCCCGGCAGAATACGTCATTCATGCAAGTATCTGTTTCTCCACCGTGCTGCCTGCCGTGCTCTCAACATATGAGCTGCTGCGGACTATTCCCCGGCTGGAGGATGCTTATACCGACTGGCGCCCCGTCTCTCTCCAGGGCAGGAAAGGAGTCGGCCTGCTGCTTGTTGCCGGACCGGCAGTTTCACTTGCATGTCTTGCTGTTTATCCGGATTATCTTTTTCCCCTAGTGTGGATTTCACCCCTGCTGGTCATCATGGGTGTCCGGATTCTCACCAGGGCTCCGAACATTTTTGCCGGGATACAGAAAGGCAACTGGCACCCTGTAATTCTGTCTGCCCTAGCGGCACTTATTTGCGGGTTCTTCTGGGAACTGTGGAACTGGAAGAGCCTGGCACACTGGGAATACAGCGTTCCCTATGTGGACCGGTTCAGGATTTTTGCCATGCCGCTTCTCGGCTATGCGGGATACCTGCCTTTTGGCCCTGAATGCTATGCGGCTGCCGCATTGTTAACAAAAGAACCGCCGGTTACGAGCAGATACTTTGACAACAGCCAGGCATTGATCACAGAAAATATTAAACAAGAGCAGAGGGAAACCAAATGTCAGATGGATTAAAGCACAAGATGGGCACAACCATAACCGAGCACCTGCTTCAGAGCGAGGAGGAGTTTCCCGCCGCGACAGGCCAGTTCACGCAGCTTCTCAACGAACTCATTACCGGCGCTAAACTTATTTCACGCGAAATAAACAAGGCCGGGCTTCTTGCCGATCTTCTCGGGCTTACCGGCGAAACCAATATCCAGGGGGAAAAGGTCAGGAAGCTTGACGAATTCGCCGATCAGGTCTTTATCTGGCGCATGCAGCGCTCCGGACTTCTCTGCGCCCTTTCCTCGGAGGAAAACGAGAGCGTGATTCATGTGCCGGACGACCTGCCGCGCGGCAACTATGTCATTGTCTTTGATCCTCTTGACGGTTCATC
The DNA here is from genome assembly GCA_033549385.1 of Desulfobulbaceae bacterium. GTDB lineage: Bacteria > Desulfobacterota > Desulfobulbia > Desulfobulbales > Desulfobulbaceae > UBA10518. The sequence continues at coordinate 43,731 of JAWSUG010000019.1, forward strand.
CAACATAGACGCCAATGTGAGCATCGGCACCATCTTTTCGATTTATCGCCGTCTGGACAAAACAGTGTGCGGCTCGCTTGAGAATTTTCTGCGCCGCGGCAGCGAGCAGGTGGCTGCCGGTTATTTCCTCTACGGTTCAAGCACCATGCTGGTCTATACCGTGGGCAACGGGGTGCACGGCTTCACCCTTGATCCCTCGGTCGGGGAATTTCTTCTCTCCCACCGGTATATCAGAATTCCGGAGCGGGGCAAAATTTATTCGGTGAACGAAGCCAACAGCATGTACTGGGATGAAAACACCAATGCCGTCATCGATTACTTCAAATCCGAACGGACGCATCTGGGCAAGCCCTATACCTCACGGTATATAGGATCCATGGTCGCCGATTTTCATCGCAACCTTCTGTATGGAGGGATCTACATGTATCCGGCTGACAACAGGGACCCGGACAAGCCCTGGGGAAAACTGCGGCTCCTGTGCGAAGCTTCCCCCATGGCCTTTATTGTCGAACAGGCCGGCGGCGCTGCCATTGACGGCAGGAAACGGATACTGGATATCAAGGCTAAGACCCTTCACGAGCGGACTCCTCTTTTTATCGGCAGCAAAAAGGATGTGGAGGATGCTGCCGCCATTATGAAGGGACGGAAATTGTAATAAATAGTTTCCCGTACTGCTCTGCGGGCAGCCAGGCCTTTTCATCATACCCGGGAGCTGCGCGGGGCGGACGGGAAGACTAAATTGTTTTCCTCCCTGCTGTCTTTGATATAATATCACAAAGTTCAGTTGTGGGGCAGGCAGAGGGATTGAGTTTATTCCTGCGGGCCGAAGGGCAAAGAAAATGAAACCGGCGCAGGCCTGGGGCGTGATTAATGCTGAAAAACAGCAAGATATCCCGAATTTATTTTGATGAGAACGATTATGTTCTTCTCAATATCGTCAATGACGTCCTTAACAGGGATGAGTCTCACAAGCTTGTCAAGAACCTGCTCATTCCCTATCTGCACCCCCATGGTATCAAGGAAATGTCCGCCAGCATGGCCCTGCGAATTGCCTATGCGGTCATCCATCTCCTGGGTTCTCTGGAGGCGGGCAAAGCAATAGACCGGCAGAATGCCCTCCGCTCACTCCGCGACGAAGTATTGAGCAGTTCCCAGAGCATGCTGCGGATAAACACCGGCCGGGTTCTCCTGGAAATCATGAAGGAGCTTGTCCGCTCCCAGGGTGATTATCTGCGGCAGCTTGAGCTGGCCCGGGATTTTCGGACCGCGACCTACGGCAAACCCCGTTTTATCCGCAGCCAGCTGGAAAAATATCACCTGATCGAGATGCCGGAGGAGTGGAACCAGGTTGCCTTTGATGATCACGTGCACGATGCCAACACCAAGGGCCGCAAGTCTCCGACGCATCTTATAATGGATGCCTGGATCAAGGGCATCCGCCGGCTGACAGTCATTTATTATAATTATATCAATGTGGAGGTGGCAACAGAACTCCTGGAATCCGCCGAGATCATGGGCATCAACGTCAGGATCGGCATAGAATATTCAGCCAGGTTCCGAGGCCGTTACATCAAGCTTATATGGTCTCCGCGGGAATTTGCCGATAAGCGGATTTTTCTCGATTTCATAGAACAGGCACCGGCCATGGAGTTCATGGACCAGGGGCGTAAGGTCTCCGAATACCAGCAGCGCTACGTCATCGAAGTCCTCAAGGAATTCAACAGGAGACACCTCCCGGTGATTAACGAAGCCTACGCAATTGCGCTTTCGCCGATCAGCCCGGAGGAATTTTTTGCCTTTGTCGGCACCGGGCAGCCTTCCCTTCTTCACCTTGCCAAGTTTATCAACAGTAAAATGCTGCCCTCCATGAAGGAGTTTGTGGAAGAGCTGCGAAAAAACTGGCAGCAATATGATCCGGATGAGCGCATGCGTCTCACCCATGCCGTTGAAATTATGAATACCCTGGATGTGGATGCGATCATCGAAAGTTTTCTGCAGCCGGAAAAAAATCCCGATATTCATAATCCGGACGAACCGCAGCAGGGGCCCGAGGTGCCGGGCCTGCTGCTGCTTTCACCCCGGGAGCTTACCGGCAGACTGTTTACGCTGCACTCCGGTTCCCGGGTGATTCTCAATCTGAGTAAACTCAGTGCGGCGGATGCTCTTGAACTCATTTACGACTGTGAGGGCAGAATTACGCACCTGGAGATTTTCAACCTCAAGGATTATACCACCGGCAAAGCTCTCCATAATGCTGAAATCAACACACTGCAACTGGCGATCAACCAGGGCAACGTGGTGAAATTGAAACAGATCATTCAGAAAATTATCCGCGATGTCGGTGACGCAGCCGCTCCTTTTGAAATAAGGGAAAAACTTACCGTCATCCTGCACAATATTCCAGGATTGCAGGATTTTTATAAGAATTCACCCCTCAAGTCAAAGATCGGCAGCGATTCAACCGGCACCTCTCGCCATAGGTACGGCATGGGACTGGTCATGAAGGAATCCGTGCCGCACAGAGCGCGGAAAAAACTTGAGCAGAGTCAAAAGGGCGCTCCCTGGCAAATTCCGGTCCGGATCAAGGCTTTTCTGCAGGTTACTTATATTCCTTCCGATCGGCAGAATATGCCCTGGGATAACAAGAGCATCCTCTGGGGCCGTAATCTCGGCATAATGCAGCAGTGCTGTGCGGCATATCCGGCAGTTAACTGGGGATACGAGCGCCGAAAGGACTGGATCGTGCAGTCCTATTCCACCCACATGGGGCCGGACGGCAACGTGGCAACCCTTGGATGGATGCAGACGGATGTGGACAACGGGCTCTCCCTGGAGAGCCGGGGCGACATTGGCAGGCGGCAAAAAATACCCCTGCGCTGCCTCAACAGCTACCTGAAAAACGAACTGAAAATACTCATCGGATTCATCCCGGCATTTGCGACATTCGCCCTTACCAAGGACTGGTGGCTGCTTGCCTATGGGGGTGCATTCATCTGGTTTGGCATCACAGGACTCAGAAATATCATCCAGTCCGTACTCGGAGCCGGCGGGCTCAGCCGCTCCCCCCTGTTGAAATGGAAAGAATATGTCAGCTGGGACCGGCTGTCGGATTCGCTGCTTTATACCGGATTTTCCGTGCCCCTGCTGGATCTGCTGGTGAAAACCATGCTGCTGGATAAAGTGTTCGGCATCACCACGGCAACCAATCCAATAGCACTTTATTCTTTCATGGCGCTGGCCAATGGAATCTATATATCGAGTCATAATATTTTCCGGGGACTTTCCCGGGAAGCTGTATACGGGAATTTTTTCCGGAGCCTTCTTTCCATTCCGCTGGCTGTCCTGTTCAACGGCGTGATCGGCTGGCTGATAGGCACCGCCGGTGTTGTTGCCGTAAACGACGTGCTCCAGAAATGGGCTGCGGTGATCTCCAAACTGGCGTCGGACTGCGTGGCCGGTTTCATCGAAGGACTGGCGGACCGTCTCAACAATATCCGTTTCCGATCCATGGATTATTCGGCAAAGATCGCCCAGGTTTTCGCCACCTATGGATCCCTGGAAACCCTGTTCCCGGAGGCTGATGTGCTCCGGCTGCTGGAAAATCCTCAGAAGTTCATCGAGACCGTTAACGAAAAAAATCCGGATCTGGGCAAAATCGTTATCATCAATGCCCTTGATCTTCTTTACATATGGATGTATCAACCTCGCGCGAGAAGCACCATCTGCTCGATAATGAGATTGATGTCACCGGAGGAACGGAAAATTCTGATTGCCTCTCAGCTCATCCTGAAGCAGGAAAAAGAGATAAGCCAGCTTTTTGTGGACGGCGTGTTCGGGAAAAAATTCGCCCCGGCCCTTTCCTTCTACCTGGAACGTTCGGAGGAGTATCTGCAGTCCCTGCAGGATATGTATGACCGGTGCTCCCCGCAGGAAGAAGTTTTAAAGTCTGGAGGTTAGAGTTAAGAGTTTGTTTAAAATTTTGTGAGTAGTTAAACCAGTTCATTCATGCTTTGTGCCAGACGGTTCTGGTGCTGTTCCCGTAAAATTGCTTGCTGCCTTTGCCGCAGCACTTTTTTTTTGTCGCCTTATTTTCATACATTCACTCGTTCTGATGGTATCCCTTTGCACCCTGATGAAGCGGAATTTGCTGCTGCCTGATGGCCCGCACATGCTCGTGCGGATGGCATGGTCATGGGCAGCACCTCCAGCTGCGCCCGCCCCTTTCCCGTTCAGGTCGAAGTCGATAAATTCGGTCCTGAAGTATAGAGCATCACCTGGTGTTTGCGGTGGATGTGTGACAGCAGGCAGAAAAATTAATTGACAGAAACATTAAAGATAAATAAGTATAGCAAAGTATAACATACGTTAACAAAGTCATAAAAGGAGCATTTGTTTCACGTGGAATCTTTACTTACTGTAAAAGAGGCGGCAGCTTTTTTTAATGTCTCAGAAATGACAGTACGACGCTGGACAAATTCCGGCGTCCTCAAATGTTACCGGGTCGGCGGAAAACGGGAAAGACGCTTCAGAATGCAGGATCTGCATGAATTTCTGAACCCGGAGTCAACGGAGACAATTACTCAGGATGGAATGGTGCAGTTGGGAACAGGTGGCGTGGCTGTTCCGGACGGATCACATTTGTCTCATTTATGTCTGGACGATGTCGAAGGGCAAAATGTCGGGATTTCTTTTTTGCAGCAAGGCCTGTCGAACAATGAAACCGTTATGCTGGTGGCATCACGCGCTAACCTGGAAAAATTAGTCAATCGCCTCGAACTGCGGGGAATCGATATTGAAAAGACCGTTTCCCGGAACCTCCTGCATATCTGTCATGGGCTGGATACCCCCACGGCTATGTTCGCATACATTGCCAAAAAAATTGCCCTTGCCGAGGGCCGCTTCAGGCTCTTCGGCGATATGACCTGGGTAAGAGAGAAAGGGTGGCGGCTCGAAACCATCAGGCAGCTTGAGGAGATGGGTAATAACCGGCACGGCATACCCGGTTTTCTTTTTTTCTGCCAATATCCGCTTGCCTCCTTTTCCGGAGAAGAACTCATGATGGTAGCGGAGACTCACAAATACACGCTGTACAAAAGCGCCCTGCGGGAAAGTCCATACTTCTCACCACATTGAGGAGGATATTTTTTCTGCTAAATGGAATGGCGCTTGCAATTTTGCCTGGCAGGTCAGGCGAAATCGCCTGATATATCCCATTCACTCTACACAAGGAGCGTATTATGAAAGAAAAAATGTTCATTCTGGCAACAACACTGGTAATGGCGGGAACTCTCTCCCTCGCTTATGCGGCTGATGCCGACAAAGGCAAGGTTCTGTTTGAAAGCCCGACCTTTGCCGGCGGCACCACCGGCAAGAGCTGCGTAACATGCCACCCTGGCGGCAAAGGTCTTGGCGCTGATCTGTTTGATCGTAAAAAGCTTACCATCATGGGCATGGAGAAAGACAGTGTTGAGGAGGTTGTTAATGTCTGTATTGAAAACCCCTTGGGAGGTACTGCCATCGATCCGCAGGGCGAGGAAATGCAGGACCTGATTGCCTATCTAAAAAAACTGGTATCCAAAGAGGGAAAGAAAACACCGAAAAAGCTGGAAGGCTGCTGATCTGCAAAAATTGCAAAAGACTTTTGCCCCCTTGCCGGTCAACCGGCAAGGGGGCGCGTGGTCTGCCATGCAGTACGGGACAAAGATATGGAAGATCTTTTATTAACATTTGGCAGCCTTGATCCGGCAGAGAACAACGATTTCACCGGGACTCTGGAAAAAATCGGCAGGTTTCCCCTCTGCTCCGCGGGAATCGATATTCTGCAGGTAAATCTCGGCTACCGATGCAACCTTGCCTGCAAACACTGCCATGTGCAGGCCGGGCCGCTGCGGACGGAAATGATGGCCAGAAAGAATGTTGAATCAATTATTCATATTCTGGAAAATTCCCCGATCAGGATTCTTGATGTAACCGGCGGAGCCCCTGAATGGCACCCTGATTTCCATGTTCTGGTGGCCGGTGCAAGAGCCAGGGGCTGCCATGTCATGTCCCGCAGCAACCTGGCCATCTTTTTCGAGCCTGATCAGGCCTACCTGCCTTCCTTTTTCCGCGAAAACGAGATAGAAGTCATTGCCTCCCTCCCTTATTTCCGCCTCGCCAACGTTGACGCGGTCCGGGGCAACGGTGTCTTCGAAAAGAGCATCAAGGCCCTGCAAGTTCTCAATGATCATGGTTATGGAGGCGATGACGGCAGACTGAAAATCCATCTCGTCCATAATCCTCGAGGCGCCTTTTTGCCTCCTTCCCAGGAATCACTTGCGGCACAGTACCGCAAGGAGCTTCTGGAAAATTTCGGGATCCGGTTCAATCGCCTCTACACCCTGGCGAACATGCCCTTGGGGCGATTCAAGGATTTTCTCGTCAGGTCGGGAGGCTACGATACCTACATGGAAAAACTGCAAAAGGCCTTCAACCCCTCTGCTCTGGATAACGTCATGTGCCGACGGCTGTTGAGCGTTGGCTGGGACGGCACGCTTGCCGACTGTGACTTCAATCTTGTCGCCGGACTCAAGGTGAAGGACGGCTGTCCGAAGCATATACTGGATTTTGATTACGAGGCGCTCTGTCGGCGGCGGATCGTTTTAAGCGAGCACTGCTTCGGCTGCACCGCCGGCCAGGGCTCCAGCTGAACGGGTGCTGTGGCTGGCGGTTCGTCTGCATGAAAAGGATGAAACAAATGAACGACTCGATAATTCAGCAAAAACGTTACCTGGATTTACGGCTGCTCCTTGCCGTCTTTTTTTCCACGGTTTTTTACCTTTCTCCGGCCGGCGCGGCGCCTTCCCCCGACCTGTGGCCCCGCTGGCAGGAGCACGAACCTGATAGCACGACGATCATAGACCACACTTCCTGGGACAACCTGTTGAAAAAATATCTGGTCACCGACCATCCTTCCGGAATTAACCTGTTTCGTTATGGAGACGTCTCGCCGGAGGACGGGAAAAAGCTTACGGAATATCTTGAACATCTGCAGCAGATCGAGGTTTCCTCGCTGAACAGAAAGGAGCAATTGGCCTACTGGATAAACCTGTACAACGCATTGACCATACAGGTCATTCTCGACCACTATCCGGTAAAAAGCATCATGGACATCGACATCTCGCCCGGTTTTTTCAGCAACGGCCCGTGGGATGCCAAGCTGCTCATCATCGAAGGAGAAAAGGTCAGCCTTAACGATATCGAGCACCGCATCCTGCGGCCGATCTTCAAGGACAACCGTATCCATTATGCTGTGAACTGCGCGAGCATTGGCTGCCCGAACCTGCAGCCCGTGGCCTTTACCGCCGCTAACACGGAAGAGCTACTACAGGCCGGCGCCAAGGCGTATGTCAACAGCCCCAGGGGGGCGCGGATGGTCAAGGGCAAATTGCACGTTTCCAGCATTTACAAGTGGTTCCAGGTGGATTTCGGCGGCTCCGAGGAGGGCGTGATCAAGCATCTGCGGCAATACGCCGAGGATGATCTGGCGGATTCCCTGCAGGCTTACGATAAGGGGCTGCGTGATGACTACGACTGGAGCCTGAACGATTCGAAATGAAACCTGACCTTAGCTGACAATTCAACAGAGGAGGCATCATGGCAAGACTCGAGAAGATGCCGGAGCCCATGCGCTCACATCTGGCCGCGCTTCCCTGCCCAACTTTTGCAGTACACCCATGGGTCCCAGGCCCACCACTTTCCCGGCGGCGGGTGTCGATTATTTCTACCGCCGGTCTCCACAGGCGCAGCGACAGGCCATTCGAGGACATGGCTGGAGATTATCGGGTTATACCAAGGGAAAGCACCGCCAGGGATCTGGTGATGACCCATCTTTCCACCAACTTCGACCGGACCGGCTTTCAGCAGGACTGGAACGTGGTGTTTCCCCTGGACAGGCTGCGGGAGCTTGCCGCGGATGGTTCGATCGGGAACGTTGCCGATTATCATTATTCCTTTATGGGAGCGGCCGATCCGGCCGGGATGGAGAACAACGCCCGAAAACTTGCCGGACTGCTGAAGGGTGATCGGGTGGATGCGGTTTTGCTGGTGCCGGTCTGACCGTTCTGCACGCGTGCCGTGGGCGCGCTGGCCCATTACCTGGAAGCGGAAGGGATTCCTACCACCCAGATCAGTCTGATTCGGGAGCATACCGCGGTCATTCAGCCGCCAAGGGCTCTCTGGCTTCCCTTTGAACTGGGCCGTCCCCTGGGGCTTCCGAACGACCGCGCTTTTCAGAGGCGGGTGCTCCTGGCGGCGCTTGAACTATTTAATCTCCCGGAGGGACCGGTGCTAGTGGATTTTCCCGACGACATTCCCGAACAGGCTGCCGATGTAAGGGACTCTTTGGATCACCAGGCGTGTCCGGTGAGCTTTACCCCTTCGTCCCAGGAAAAAACCGAGACCGAAAAACTCCTGTCCGCCTTCAGGAGCGAAGTAACCGAATTTCGATCCTGGTACGATCTGGGACTGGACAAGCGCGGTTATTCCGCCGTGGCCTATTTCACCCCGGACGCCGCCGGCAAATTGCTGATGGATTTTGTCCTGGGAAAGCCCCTGAAATTCTCCGAGAATATCTCCTCACCGGCGGCCGCGCTTCGCTTTGCCGCCCAGGATCTCAAGGCGTTTTACTACGAGTCTGTCTTGTCCCGGCCGGATTTTGCATTGCCGGATGCTTCCGAGTTTAACCGCTGGTTCTGGCAAAAGACCGCAGCGGGCAGGGTCCTCAAGGTGGTCAGGGAAAAATGCCTGGAAGCAAACGATGATCAACTCCGGATGACCGGAGGCATGCTGCTGATCCCATTGGACCAGGCGTGAATTTTACGAGGAGAACGACATGGCAGTACAGGCGGCAATGATTATTGAAAAATGCATGCAAGAAAACTAACCTCAATAATACCCGGGAGAACAACATGAAAACTGAAAACCGCCTCACCTTTTCGTTGTTCGCCTTGCGCATCACCGTAGCCCTCGTGATGCTGGTCTGGAACCTGGATAAATTCATCAATCCCGAACATGCCGCCACGGTGTATGAAAAATTTTATTTACTGGGCGGCCTTGGCAGTGGCATCATGTATGCTATAGGCACAGCCGAGATTGTCATTGTTGCTGCCTTCCTTTTCGGATTCATGAAACGGTTTTCTTACGGTACAGTGCTGGTGTTGCATGCCATTTCCACATTTTCATCCTACAAGCAGTATCTTTCACCCTACGACGGACCCAATATCCTGTTTTTTGCCGCCTGGCCAATGCTGGCGGCCTGTCTTGCCCTCTATCTGTTGCGGGATCAGGACGTCATGCTGACTATCGGCAAATAAACATCTGCCTCCTGAAAATCCAAAAAGAGAAAAGACTATGGCACAAGAGGATAAAAACAGAAAAATCATGCAAAAGATTCTCATCGGCTGCGGCATCGCTCTCGGAATTGCCGCCTTCCACTATTTCGACCTGGGTCAGTATTTTTCTCTCGACTACCTCAAGGCGTCGCAGGCGAAGTTTCAGGCGCTTTATCTGGAAAACCACATTCTGGTAATCGCCATATACATGGCGCTCTATATTGTGGTCACCGCCCTGTCCATTCCGGGCGCGGCGGTGATGACCCTGGCCGGAGGAGCGCTGTTCGGTTTCATCCTCGGCACGGTGGCGGTTTCCTTTGCCAGTACCATCGGGGCAACCCTGGCCTGCTCGGTATCTCGCTTTCTGCTGCGGGACTGGGTGCAGAACAGGTTCAGTGCCAGGCTTGAGAAAATCAACCTCGGCATCGAAAAAGAAGGGGCCTTTTATCTTTTTTCTCTTCGCCTGGTGCCGGTGTTCCCTTTTTTCGTCATTAACCTTGCCATGGGACTCACCAGGATGCGGCTGTTCACTTTTTTCTGGGTTTCGCAGGTCGGTATGCTGCCCGGTACCATGGTCTATGTCAACGCCGGCAAGGAGCTGGCCCAGATCGAGTCCCTGTCCGGGATCATGTCGCCGGGGGTATTGATTTCCTTTGCCATACTCGGCCTTTTTCCGATCACGGCGAAGAAGCTGCTGGCCCTTTATAAAAGGAAATTCAAGCCGGCCACGGCGCAAAATGACACCCATGCCTCATAAAATATAAGGAGAAACAAAATGGCTGACTATGATTATGACATCGGCATTATCGGCGGCGGTTCAGCCGGACTCACCGTTGCTTCCGGCGCCGCCCAGCTCGGCGCCAAAACCCTGCTGATTGAAAAGGAAAAAGCCCTGGGAGGCGACTGTCTTCATTACGGCTGCGTACCGAGCAAAACCCTGATCAAGACAGCCCATGTGTATCATCTCATGAAAAACGGACCGCGATTCGGGCTGCCGGCGCTGTCGCTGCCGCCGGTGGACTTCCGGGAGGTTTCAGATCGTATCCGCTCCGTGATCGGGGTTATCCAGAAACATGATTCGGTGGAACGTTTCTGCAAACTCGGGGCAAAGGTCGAGTTTGGAGATCCCAAGTTCATTGACGAGCATGCCGTCTCCCTCGCCGGCAGGTCCGTTTCCGCCCGTACCTGGGTGATTGCCACCGGCTCTTCCGCGGCCGTGCCGCCGGTGGAGGGTCTCGACACCACACCCTACCTGACCAACCGCGATATCTTCTATCTCGACAAACTTCCCGGTTCGATGATCGTGCTCGGCGCCGGTCCCATCGCCGCCGAAATGGCCCAGGCCTTCTGCCGGCTTGGCACCAGGGTGACGGTGATTCAGCGCAGCGGCCAGATCCTCAGCAAGGAAGACAAGGATATGGCGGACATGGTCAGGCAGGAACTGGAGCGGGAAGGCGTCCTCTTCCGAATGAACACGGCGGTAGTCCGGGTCGGCGACCTGGGGGGTGAGCGTGAAGTGGTTGTCAAAGACAAGGCTGGAGAAACAGATGTACTGAAGGCTGAAGCGATCCTGGTAGCGCTTGGTCGTTCTCCCAACGTCGCAGGACTCGGGCTGGAAGAAATAGATATCCCTTTCGATAACAAGGGGATCAAGGTAAACGATCGGCTTCGAACCAGTCACAAGCATATCTATGCCGCCGGCGATGTCATCGGCGGCTACCAGTTCACCCATGTTGCCGGCTATGAGGGAGGTGTTGTTCTGAGCAATGCTGTTTTCCATCTGCCGAAGAAAACCAATTACACCTATGTGCCATGGTGTACCTATACCCATCCGGAACTGGCCAGCATCGGCATGAATGAGAAAGGCGCCCGGGAAGCCGGCATCGACTTCTCGGTCTTCAGCGAAGAGTTCAGTGGCAATGACCGGGCCCTGGCCGAAGGCGAGAGCATCGGCCGGATCAAACTGCTCCTGGACAAAAAAGAGAAACCACTTGGCATTCAGATCCTGGGTCCCCAAGCCGGAAATCTCCTGAGCGAATGGGTGGCGATCATGAACGGCGGAGTCGGGTTGTCGAAAATCGCCTCGGCCATTCACCCCTATCCCACTCTGGGCGAGGTCAACAAAAGGGTGGTGGGCTCGGTTTTTGCCCCGAAGATTTTTTCCGGTACGGTCAAAAAAGGCCTGAAGTTTTTCTTCAGCCTCAAAGGACGAGCCTGTACCTGCGGGGAAGAAGCTGCATGCGAGGAGGAAGGAAAAAATGAGTGATAATCGTCTCGGCGGGAAGAGTCTGGCCGGCCAGACCGCCATTGTGACCGGTTCTAGTTCCGGCATCGGCGCAGGTATTGCCAGGCAGTTTGGTGAATCCGGAATTAATGTGGTGGTAAATTATGCCGGCAATCGGCAAGGGGCGGAAGAAGTGGTTCGTCAGGTAACCGAATTCGGCGGCAATGCCATTGCTGTTCAGGCCGATGTCAGCCATGAAGAGGATGTCGCGGCCATGTTCCGGATGGCCGTCGAGTATTACGGCACAGTGGACATCATGGTCAGCAATGCCGGAATACAGAAGGACGCTCCTTTTGTCGATATGACCTTTGACCAGTGGAACAGGGTAATCAGCGTAAATCTGACCGGCGCTTTTCTCTGCGCCCGGGAGGCGGCAAGGGAATTTCTGCGGCGTGGGATGGTTCCGGAGCGGTCCCGGGCATTGGGGAAGATCATTTTTATCAGTTCGGTCCACGAAATCATTCCTTGGGGCGGGCACGTGAACTATGCGGCGTCAAAAGGCGGGCTCATGCTGCTGATGAAAAGCATTGCCCAGGAACTGGGGCCGAATAAAATACGGGTCAACAGTATCGCTCCCGGTGCTGTTAAAACCCCGATCAACCGGTCTGCCTGGGAAACACCTGAAGCGGAAGCGGATCTTCTGCAGCTGATTCCCTATGAAAGGGTCGGCGAGCCGGTTGACATAGCCCGTGCAGCTCTGTGGCTTGCCTCCGATGAAGCGGATTATGTGCATGGCACAAGTCTGCTGGTTGACGGCGGCATGTCTCTCTACCCCGGTTTTACCGCCGGGGGTTAAGGGAACCCATAGCGGAGGAGGTGACACACCGGCGAAAGACGGGGCAATGTTTATGTATAAAAAAATCAGTGACTACGGCATAATCGGCAATCTGCAGACCATTGCTCTGATCGGCCTTGACGGCTCCTGCGACTGGCTGTGTTTCCCTTTCATTGACTCGCCTTCTGTCTTCGGTGCCCTGCTTGATGACGGCAAAGGTGGAAGATTCCGTTTGCAGCCGGCAGGGAATTTCGATTCGACGGCTCATTACCAACCGCAAACAAATGTCCTGGTTACCCGTTTCCGGACCCGCTCCGGTATCCTCAGGCTGACTGACTTCATGCATATTCCGCCTGCCGGTCACGAGAAAAAAGAGGCGGATCATCTTTTCTTTTACCGGCATGTTGTGATTGAAAGGGGAGAGATTGATGTACAGCTTTTTTTCCAGCCCCGCTTTGATTATGCCCGCCAGGATGCTGATCTGATACAGGTTAACGGTGGTGTTCTGGCCCGGGCGGGTGTGTGGGAAATGGCCTTGACCACTGATCGCCTACTGGAAATCGGTGAAGGAGAGGCAACAGGGGCCTGGTCCATGGTCGCCGGCGATGAAGCATGGTTCAAACTGGCGTCCCACAGCGGCGGGGAGCAGAAGGGCAGTTTCTGCCGCGATGAGGATTTGAGTGATCTTGCCGGGGATGAGGGGAGGCGGGCCCTGGAAGAAACAAGAGAATTCTGGCGGACCTGGCTGGCACGCAGCGAGACCGGCCGTTCTTTTTCCCTTAACTCTTTTGCCGAGACAATAGAGCGATCGGCCTTGGTCCTGAAGCTCCTTTACTTTGATCCCACCAGTACGATTGCCGCCGCGGCCACCGCTTCCCTGCCAGAGGAAATCGGCGGCATCCGCAACTGGGATTATCGCTATACCTGGATCCGGGACACCTCATTTACTCTTACCGCCCTTTTTAATCTGGGCCATCTCTCCGAGACCGAAGGCTATCTGAACTGGCTCGAAAAGATTATTGCCGGCCACGGCGCTGATAAACTGCAGATCATGTACGGCCTGCGGGCCGAAACTGATCTCACGGAAAGCGAGCTGCCGCATCTCGACGGGTACAAGGGCTCCCGGCCGGTCCGCATCGGCAATGCTGCATCCGGCCAGAGGCAGATGGATACATATGGCGAACTGATGGAGGCGGCGGCAAAACTCTCCGACTACGTCGGTAAAATAGATATAAAACTGTGGCTCGCCCTGCGGTCGATCTGCGATTACGTGATCGGCCACTGGCAGGAGCCCGATTATGGAATATGGGAAATCAGGGGCGGCCCCTATCATTTCGTCTACTCCAAGGTGATGTGCTGGGTCGCCTTGGACCGCGGGCTGATCATTGCCGAACGCTACGGCTTTCCTGCCGATCAGGAGCGCTGGCGCGAGGTGCGGGAAAAAATCCGGCAGGAGGTGCTGGAAAAGGGATACTGCCGGGAGAAAAAGGCGTTTATTCAACATTATGCTACCACGGATCTTGATGCCAGCAATCTCCTTTTGCCCATCCTTGGCTTTCTGCCTTATGATGATCCGCGCATAATCACCACCATTGAAGCAATCCGCGATTCGCTCAGTCATGACGGCCTGCTGTACAGATACCGGACGTCTGATGGTCTAGCGGGGGAGGAGGGGACCTTTTTATTATGCACCTTCTGGCTGGTGGATTGCCTGATCGGCCTGGGCCGGCTGACAGAGGCCGAGAATCTGCTGCGCAGACTGGAAAGGACCGCCAACCATGTGGGACTCTTTGCCGAGCAATATGATGTCCGCTGGCAGGAGCAGCTGGGAAATTTCCCCCAGGCCTTCACCCATATCGGCTATATTAACAGCGTTATCCGCCTTCTGCAGGCGCGGGAAAAGGAGAGAATCACATCCTGGGAAGAAAAAAAGTCTGCGGGGCTTATGGATTCGCTGAGAAAAAAACTGCTGGCACCCAGATCCATTCTCAATGATGGCGAACCCGATCAGGATACGGCCTCCCATGATATCGCTACAGAACTCAAAACAACTATGAATCTGTTGCGCGGGGCCTTTTTCGAACAGCAGCGGGTCGCCTATGAACGGATGAAACATGCCGAACTCTATCAGCGCTTTCTGCAACTGACCTACAATCTGCACAATTTTGATCCGGTCAGCCTATCCACCAGGGCGGAAAAAACCGCTTTCTGGATAAATCTGTATAATGTGATTGTCATTCATGGCGTCATTGAGCTGGATATCCGGGATTCGGTCAAGGAAGTACGCAACTTCTTCACCAGAATCGTCTACGGAATCGGCGGCCGGGAATTCACCCCCAACGACATTGAACACGGCATTTTACGGGCCAACCGCAAGCCGCCCAATTCCCTGTTCCGAGTTTTTGACGATGATGATCCCCGCCTTCGCTTCAGCGTTGCAGAAGTGGACCCCCGCGTTCATTTTGCCCTGGTCTGTGCTTCCCGCTCCTGCCCGCCCATCGAGGTCTATACTACTGAAAACCTGGATAACGAGCTCGATATAGCCGGCCGCACCTTTGTCAACGGCGGCGGGGTGGTGGTAGATGTGAACCGGAAAACCGTACGGCTGTCGCGGATTTTTTCCTGGTACCACAAGGATTTTGGCGAAGATATCGAAGAACGGCTGCAATTCGTCGCTACCTTTCTGTACGATGAGCGGGCCAGGGACCTCCTGGTAAAAAGCGGCAGGGAGTGCCGGGTCAGTTATCAGGATTACAACTGGAGCCTGAACAGAAAGGATTAAACCAGAATTCGTGACGGCTTTCAGCTCGCTTTCTGCATCTGGACCGTTCTCGTCCGCTCACGGATTCAAATTAAAGATTAATCATACAGGAGGAAATTATGAAAACCGTGATTGTGATGATCTGCCTTCTCTGTTTCGCCCTCCCTGCTGCCGGGCAATGGAATTTTGATAAACATTCGATTCCTCTGGACGAAATTCAATCCGGTGGTCCGCCAAAGGACGGAATTCCGGCACTGATGGCGCCGAAATTCGTCAAAGCGGAGCAGGCAGCTTTCCTCAGTGATAAAGACGAAGTACTCGGAGCAACCCTGGGAGGCATTGCCAAGGCCTACCCGATCCGCATTCTTTCCTGGCATGAACTGGTGAACGATGACTTCGACGGCAAATCGGTGCTGGTATCCTGGTGACCGCTGGCCCGTGCGGGCGCCGTGTTCGCCCGGAAAATAGAGGATCGCATCCTGACTTTCGGTGTGTCCGGTCTTCTCTACCGGTCCAATGTCCTGATGTATGATTACCAGACCGAATCCCTCTGGTCCCAAGTGCGGCAGGAAGCGGTCACCGGGCCCATGACGGGCACAACCCTGAAGACCATGAAAAGTACTGTGACCACCTGGGAAAAGTGGCGCCGGCGCTTCCCCGACACTCTGGTTCTCTCAACCGAAACGGGATTTGATCGGGACTACAGCCGGGACCCTTACGAAGAATACTATCAAAGCAAAAGAGGGTTGTTCGGCTTCCTTCGTCCCAGCCCGGACGCTGGCGATAAAAGAATGGTTGCCGGAGTGAAATTTAATGGTGAAACCAAGGCATACCCCCTCGATCTTATGCGGGAAAAGATCACTGTCAGGGATCAGGTGAACAATTCCACTCTTGTCCTGAGCTATGATGCCGAGAACGATGAACTGGCCATCACCGACGGTCATGACGAAGAGATAGGCTACATAATTTCCTATTGGTTTGTCTGGCGAAATATCCATCCTGAAACAGAGCTGTATTCAGCACCTGATCTTCAACCCGCAGAGTGATATGGATGGAAATAATTCCATGGCCGGGCTTGTGATCGCGGCCATGAATGGGGGAAAGAAATGAATGAGCAGAAGCGCCTCGAAGAACAGAGGTCAGGGAATGAAGACTGGCGGCTCTGGGGACCATATTTGAGTGAGCGGGCCTGGGGCACGGTGCGGGAGGATTACAGCGCCGGCGGCGAGGCCTGGGAGTATTTTGACCATGACCACCCGATCCCGGGCCTACCGCTGGAGCGAAGACGGCATTGGCGGCATATGCGACGCACAGCAGCGATTGTGTCTTGCCGTCACCCTCTGGAACGGACGTGACTCCATCCTCAAGGAGCGCATGTTCGGCCTTACCGGCAAGCAGGGAAATCACGGCGAGGACGTCAAGGAATACTTTTTTTATCTGGACGCCACCCCCAGTCACAGTTTTCTCCGGTATCTCTACAAATACCCGCAAAATGCATTTCCCTATTCTTCCCTGGTGGAAGAAAACAGGCGGCGGTCGCGCGCCGACCCGCCGTTCAATCTCCTGGATACGGGCATTTTCAGGAAAAATCGGTACTGGGATGTGGAAATTACCTATGTCAAGGAAACTGCGGATACCATTTTCATCCGGATCAGGGTCGGCAACAGGGGCCGGAAACAGCTGCCCTGCATCTGCTGCCCACCCTCTGGTTCCGCAATACCTGGTCATGGGGCGATGAGCAGGGCGAAAAACCGTGTCTGGAAACTGCCGAGTCCGGCAAGGCTGCCTGGGCTGTTGCAGCACATCACCCGGCACTGGGCAGCTATTTCCTGTATGGCAGGCAACAGGCAAAAAGCCTGTACACCGAAAACGAAACGAATATGGAGCGGCTTTTTGGTACAGGCAATGCTTCTCCTTATGTCAAGGACGGCTTTCACCGCCTGCTTATCAATGGAGAAAAGGAAGCGGTAAATCCGGCCCCGAGGGGCACCAGGTTTGCGGCCTGGCATGAGATCAGCTGTAGTCCGGGTGAAGAAGCGGTCGTGGAGCTAGTGCTGACCTGCCGGGCCGGCGCGAACCCCTTTGCCGGGGCGGAAGATGTTTTTACCGCACGGCAAAAGGAGGCCGACGACTTTTACGGCGAACTGGCGGCAGGCGCCGCGGATGAAGACGCCTTGATTTTCCGCCAGGCCATGGCCGGGATGATCTGGGGCAAACAGTTTTTTCATTTTGATGTGGGACGCTGTCAGGATGGCGACAAGTTCCCGCCTCCCGAAGAACGAAAACAGGGGCGCAACCGGAACTGGCGGCATCTGCGGGCCGCGGACATAATATCCATGCCGGACGGCTGGGAATACCCCTGGTTCGCGTCCTGAGACCTGGCCTATCATTGCATGGTGTTTGCCCACCTTGATATCGATTTTGCCAAGGATCAGATTGAATTGCTCCTTGGTCATCGCTATCTCCACCCGAAAGGTCAGATCCCGGCCTATGAATGGGAATTTGACGATGTCAATCCGCCGATCCATGCGGTGGCGGCGTTGAAGGTCTTCCGGGCCGAGCGCAAACAGAGGGGCGGCGGCGACCTCCACTACCTGCGCCGCGTCTTCAACAAACTGATCATGAATTACACCTGGTGGCTGAACCGGAAAGATCATGACGGGTTGAATGTGTTTGAAGGCGGCTTCATGGGGCTGGACAATATCTCCGTCTATGACCGGTCCCGGCCCCTGCCATCCGGGTTCAGCCTGAAACAGGCCGACGCCA
Organism: Desulfobulbaceae bacterium; assembly: GCA_033549385.1. Classification (GTDB taxonomy): domain Bacteria; phylum Desulfobacterota; class Desulfobulbia; order Desulfobulbales; family Desulfobulbaceae; genus UBA10518. The sequence goes on from JAWSUG010000019.1 coordinate 61,688, forward strand.
CCGGCTGGATGGCCATGTTCGCCCTGAACATGACTGCCATGGCCCTTGAACTGGCGCAGGAGCAGGCAGAATACGAAGACATGGCCATTCAGTGCTACCGGCAGTTTCTGGCAATCGCCAATTCCATTGCCGGGCATACGGCAAACAAACTTTCGCTATGGGACCCGAATGACGGATTTTTCAAGGATCTTCTCATTACCCCGGATAGTGAAAGCCACCGCATCGATGTCTATTCCTGTGTCGGTCTTATCCCCCTGTTTGCCACGGAAATCGTGGAGCCTGAAATCCTCGAAAAAGTTCCCCGGTTCAAGGCCCTGCTGGATGAACACAAGGGCGGCATGTTTGACGGCCACACCATATGTGCATGCCCTTTTCGCACCAACGAGCATGGCGAACGCCTGCTCGCCCTGGTGGATCATACCATGATCCATCATATTCTCAGGCGCCTGCTCGATGAGAATCAATTCCTCTCAGGTCATGGCATCCGCAGCCTGAGCAGGATTCACGCCGAAAAACATCCGCTGCAGGATCTGCCCGGTATAGGGGCGGCTTTTATCGAATATGAACCCGGAGAATCTCAGTCGCCTCTTTTCGGCGGCAACTCGAATTGGCGGGGGCCGGTGTGGTTACCGATCAACTACTCCATTATCCAGGCGCTGACCAAATTTCACCGTTATCTCGGCCCGGATTTCACGGTGGAGGTTCCCGGAATGGATGGTAAGTTGAATCTGCTGCAGGTGGCGGATATTCTCGCCGAACAGTTAATCAATCTCTTCAGGCGGGAAGAGGGGGGGCCGGTACCCGGTCTGCACAGGGCAAGCCCCTTCCAGGATGACCCACACTGGCAGGGCCTGCGGCTGTTTCATGAATATTTCCACGGAGAGACCGGCCTCGGTCTCGGCGCTGCGCACCAGACAGGCTGGACCGGTCTGGTGGCCAATCTTATTAAGCGACGTTATACGTTGGCTGCCGAACAGGAAGGGATAGAATGAAAGGCATCCATCCCGCAATGCACGGGGAGGACACACGGCATGATAGCGGGAGAGCCTGGTTTCCGTCAGGTCGATATTGTCAGGACGAATCTGATGTTTATTTAGGGAAGGATTTGTGGCAGACTGGTTAAAAAGGATTATGATCCAAAACTTCAGAAATGAAACATTAGGGCGCTTTGACATGTTCAGGGACAACAACGTACTTTATGAACTAACGGATACCGGCTCGCCGGCTGAAACCCTGGCTGAGATTAAAAATATCCTGCTCCTCGTCGACCCAACTCTCGATCCGTCACCAATCGAAAAGATGTTCGAGGATATCGTCTGTCTCTTCAGCGGAGAATTTCCCGGATACAAGGCCAGCAATACAAAATATCATAACCTGGAGCATACCTGTTCATGCACCCTTGCTGCTGCAAGGCTCATTCATGGTATGCATGTCCAGGGGCAGGTTTTCTCCCAAAGGCTGGTTCAGCTTTGCCTGATCGGGTCACTTTTTCATGATGCGGGACTTATCCAGACCGAAGAAGAAGTGGAGGGTACCGGAGCCCGGCACACCATCGGCCACGAGGACTGCTCGATAGCCCTCATGGGGAAATATCTCGCCGCAAAAGGCTATTCGCAGGAGGACATCCGCGACTGCGGCCATATTATCAAGTGTACGGAACTCAGCTTTCCCATGGAAAAGATACCTTTCGGCTCCGAAGAGGTCAGGATCATGGGGAAGATAGTGGGTACCGCCGACCTGATTGCCCAGATGGCGGACAGGGATTACCATGAAAAATTGCCGCTGCTTTTCATGGAGCTCCAGGAGGCCGGGGTGCAGGGGTTTGAGTCTCCCCTGGAGCTGTTCAGTAAAACCGAGGAATTTTATCGCAAGGTGGCGCGTAAAAGGATGAGAAATGAGCTGGAGGGAGTTTCCGGTGCAGCCCTCCATCATTTCAGGGCGAGGTGGAATATAGACAGGAATCTTTATGAGGATTCAATCAAGGAGAATATAAGACGCATGCGGGATACCGTTATGGAGTCTTTTCTGCAGCTCTCCATCATTTCAGGGAGAGGTGGAAAAGAGTAAGCGGTTACAGGGCACCGCATCTCCTTTGTCAGTGGCCTGTTCGCGTACACAAGTACAGCCTCACAGGCCACTTTCGCGGATCTGCAGCACCCTGTAACCGCTTACAAATTACGACGTTGCAATTATTTTCATGCTTTGTGATCCCCGTGACTGGTTCCCGAAATAGACAGGGATCATTATGCAAAATCAAACGGGAAAGACTGGAATTCCTGAACTGATACCCATCGGGCATGTCAGTCCAGAGTCCGGTTTATATTCCGGGATTAAACAAATCAGTTACTGGAAAAGATATGCTGTACCGGCTGGATTCCGAAATTTGCAGGATGATAGGTCTCGATGATATCCCTGGTATAATTGCCTGTTTCAGGGTCGCGTTCGTCCAGGTTGATAATTTCCTTTTTCCTGTAACCGCCTTCCCTGTCTTTTTCCAGGATGCAGACGAGCGGCCTTCTGGAAAAATCCCTGCTGGGCGAACTGACAACCAGGGCCAGTTCGCCGGTGTCCAGCTTCATCAGGGTGCCGACCGGGTATACCCCCATGATATTGATGAAAACCCTGATGAGGACGGGGTCAAAGTCCCTGCCGGCCCGCTCGAACATGTAGCCCAGGGCGCGGTCCGGGCTGAGCACCGATTTCCGGTAGGAACGCGATGATGTCAAGGTATCGTATTTATCCGCAATGGAGATGATTTTGCCAAAAAGGGTTAACGGTTTTTTCCAGCCGGCATGGGGATAGCCGGACAGGTCGTATTTCAGATGATGCTCGAACATCGGCACCAGGATCCTGGCCTTGCTGTCGGGAGAGGCCTTGAGTTTCAACAACAGCCTGGAGCTGTTCAGTGAATGCTCCTGGATCATTTTCAATTCCCTGTCATCAAGCCTCTCCTTTTTGTGCAGAACCTTGTTGGGAATCTCTATTTTTCCAAGATCATGGAACAGGGCGCTCATACCGAGATTAACCAGGTTGCGGCGGGAGAGATTGATGCGCCTGCCGATGCACATGGACAGCATGGCAACGTTCACCGAATGGGTATAGGTGTAGTCGTCAAATACCCGAAGTGTGCTGATGGCGGCATATACTTCGTCATCCTCGATAAGATTCGTCACAATGTCCTGGACTACCCGGACGGTTTTCCGGACACCGACTTCACTTTTTTCCTCTTTGATCTTCCGGGCAACCTCTTCGATTGATGCCTTGGCATAGGTGTAGTCCCTTCTGGCCCTTTCCCGCCGTTCAGCCTTGCTTCTGAAGTATTCTTCATCCCGGGGTCTTTCAGTTTTCCTGATCAGTTCAACCCACGCAATATTTTCGGCAGCAAGACCGTCTGTGAGCCAGGCGAGAGGTTCCGGCTGCTGTCCGGAAATGGCGAGCAGACGCATAAAAGCCAGGATCTCCTCCCCGGAGGCCTGCTTGACACTCTCGAGCAAACGCACACCGTCAAGGTTACGGGTATCGCAATAGCGTATGATGTTGTCGAAAAGATTCTTTGTGGTCCTGTTGTAGGGGAGCTTTTCATCATCAATATACAGCTGGCCATTGGAGATTTTGAACGCCAGTGAATCATTCTCCATGCAGCTGTCGATAGATTCGGAGAACTTTTCGATTCCCTCCAGGACCAGCGTGTGGTTTCCGCTGTGAATTCTCGCTGTCTGGCTCAGGCTGTAGAAGTTGTGCAGGAATTCCTCAAACTTGGAGTAGGACCTGTATTTTACCGTATCAGTCATTGGTATTTTCTCCGGAGATATCACTCATCCCTGTCCCCTCGGAAGCTTCCCTGATCACCCTGAACCTGCTCTTTGACGCTTGCAGAAGAACATCCGTTGCTTCCGGGGTATCGAGCAGTGCCAGGGCAGTGGCCGCGCCCTCCCGGAAAATCAATTTTCCTGAACCCATGAAACTGTTCCAGCCCCTGCCGAGGAGAATTCTGCTCAGGAAGGGGAGGGACATGTTGGATCCGCAGCGGCCGAGGGTCGCATAACAGGCCTGGATGTGGGCGGGATCCTTTCTGGCGGAATTTTCCTTCAGATAGTTCAGCAGCATGTTTTCCAGCACACTGGAGCGCTGTTGTGCAAAAGCCGCAAGGATAGAGGCGCGTATCTCCCTGCTGGGGTCATCGATGAGCGGGAACAGCTTCTGGGCGTACCTGGGATCCCTGCCGACCAGCTCCCTGATCGCTTTCCTGCGCACCTTGTCGGAGGGATGATCGCACATTCGGTAAAGAATTTTATTGACCCGGTCTCCCTGCAGACGATTCAGTATGGCCAGAAGCCTCTCCCCCATCTCCATACCATGTTGTTCCGCTGTTTTTTCAAGGGGGCCGATATCACGCCGGCTCAGGTGTACTATAACTGCCGGGAGCACCTGTTGTATCCCGTGGGAACTGCTCTGCAGAATGACCGGCACCAGAAAAGGGATAAGTTCCGGTGAAAAATAAAGAAGGGCGCGGCCAAGAGCCTTCAGCCTGTCAATTTCAATCGTTTCCAGCCGCAGGAGTCTGTCATTGATGAGTTGAAAGATTTCGGTCCTGGACAAATCCCGGAAAAAACCGTCGAGGCGGGAGCTCTGCCAGTCCTTCGCAGGTGGTGATTCCGGGGGGAAGAGCTTGTGCAGCGACTGTAATAATACGTCCAGCAGATCGAATCTTCCCTTTTCAATGATATCAACCGTCTCTTCCGATATGAACCGGAGTACTGCCTCGAATTTATCCTTGTCGTGCTGACTTTTGAGAATAATAATCAACGCCTCGATAAGCCCTTCGGTAATAACCCAGTTCTCCTCCTCCTGGACCATTTGCTCGAGGGTTGCATAATCAAGATTCGACAGTTTAAACCGGTCAACCCTGATCGAAGCAATACTACCGGCAACTCTGTCACCGCCTTCCGGTTCTTCAGTTGCCGGGGATTGGTCCCCTTCTTCCGGGCCGGCGTTTTTTCCGGGCTGCGGTGCGGGAGGGGGGAGCTGGGAAAAATCCATGAGCAGCAGGTCCTGCCAGAAAATGTCGACCGCCTTGAAATCTATACACTCAAGTTCTTCATCAAGCAGGGCGGTGACGATGTCTCCCTCGGTCTCCTCGGCGAACAACCTGTATTTGTAAGCTATTCTGAAAAAGGCGGCAATCTCATCGAGGGTCAGGCCTTCCTCGAACTCAATCCACTTGATTCCGTCGCGATAGAGGAGGGTAATAATGTCTTCCGAGGGTGCCTCCGATGAAACTTTATAGATGATCTCGGATCCGCAAAGGAGACGGTCTTTTTCCACATGCAGACGCAGATCTTCATGGTCCGTGAAAAATTTGTTGAAGGCAGCCGCAAGTTTTTCAAAGGATCTTTTAGTATTTACATGATCCTCCGGATACAGGCCGTAATTCTTCCAGGCGTGGATAAAAATGCTGATTACCTGCCTGGCATCCTGCAAATCCTCGGCAGAGAGGGATGTAGGTGCAGCCGGTTGTTCTTTTGTGTCAGCTTTCTGCATGAAGTTAAGAGAACGTAATTAACGCTTCAAGTTTAATTTCTTGCCCAATAACCATAGAGGCCGGTTATTTATTGAGATAATGTTATGCGATGCAGATGTATTGTAACAATCATTATTCTACATATAACACTAAATTAAGTTTTTTCGAATGGTAAGATTGCTGCATTCCAGTTCGGCAATCTTATAATTTCACGTAAGTGGAACGTATCTGCGACAGGCTGGTTTGCTGCGTTTATTTACGATATTTAGTTTCAGTTCTTCCCGGTAATTCGAGATTGCCCAGCTATCATCCTAACCCGTGTTTGTTTTTTTTTTGAAGCATCTGCTGGAATCAAGAAGACAACAGGTTTTGCACAAAGTCATACCCATACTCCATCAGGAAGCCGGGTGGTTAGGTGTATAGGGGGGAGGGATTCGGGTGCTTGCCGAGGCTGTTTGATAAACCTTTTGAAATTCCCGGGGCGGGACTTTCGGACCGCCCCGGAAAGCTGTATCGGTCAGGGAGCCGCCAGGGTGTTTTTAGGGGTGGGTTTCAGGTAGACCACCGACATGGGGCTCATCTTGAGGTCGATCTCCCTTCCTTCCGCCTTTGCTTTCTGCTTGAGCATCTCGAGTTCACCGAAGGTAATCGCGTTGGTCATGCAGACTTCGGTGCAAACCGGGATTTCGCCGAAGACCACTCGATCGTAACACAGGTTGCACTTGTGGGCAAAGCCGCCTGCTTCATTGAACTGGATTACACCCCAAGGGCAGGCCTCGATGCATTTCTTCTCGCCTGTGCACTTTTCCCGAGCAATGGTCACGATGCCATTCTGCTCGTCCTTGGTGATCGCTCCTGTCGGACATGCTTTTATACACTTCGCGCTCTTGCAGTGCTGGCAGGGTATGACCCGGTGGCTGGCCGAAATCATCGGATAGCCGCCTTCCCGCTTTGATTCCACCCGCAGGTAGAAGGGGATTTCGCCTGGCATCGCAGTTTCGTTGTCAACCAGTCCGTGGTAATTTCGACAGGCCACGATGCATGTCTTGCAGCCGATGCACAGGTCCATGTCTATCATCAGTCCCAATTGTTTCATAATTGCACCTCCTTAACTCTGAATGCGGACACGGGTTGAGACATGGGATTCGCCGCCGACAAGATCCTGCCAGTCCAGGGTCATGCCCGAATCCGGAATCAGGGCGTTATCCGAGACGCCTTCCCCGGTGGCGGCCACGCGTCCGATGCTGGAACCGAAGCCGTGATGCAGCCCGATACAGTCGGGCCGTATCCGTTCGGTAAGCTTTGCCGTGGCCTGTAACTCGCCGGTTCGTGAGGCAATTGTTATTTTGTCGCCGTTTTTGATGCCCAGTTTTGCAGCCGCGGCAGAGTTGATCAGTGCCGGATTATCATAAAACCCGCTGACCGGGTCCCTGAGCTGCGGATTGTTGTGGGACCATTGGCCGGTGCCCTGGTGGAAGATGCTTCGATAGGAAATGAGAATGAAGGGATATGTATCCTCATCGACTTCGTATTCGGCCGCGAGTCCCGGCCTGGGCATTGCCTGATCGACCTCTTCCAGGTCTTCCCAGTAGAGATGAATCTTTTTGCTGGGAGTGCCGAAACCTCCGGCATCCCTGTACTTTCTGAAACCAATGGCGCCGGGTGACCAGAGTCCGCCCATCTCCCGCAGCCCGGCGACAGACAGCCCCAGTCCGGCGAGTTGGGTGTCGTAGAATTCAACATCGTCCTTGAACTTGAAGTATTCGGGGCAGAGGCGCTTGCCGAGTTCGATGAAGACCTCGTTGGAATGCCGGCATTCTCCCGGCGCATCGACAACGGGCTGCCTGAGCAGCACGCCGTGGCCGAAATTGTACCACCAGGGCATGTACAACAGCTCCCAGCGCTCGAAATAGGTCTTGTCCGGAAGAACCAGGTCCGCGTATTTCGAGGTTTCCGAGAGCATGATCTCGTAGCTGACGAGGAGTTCCAGTTTGTACTCGCCGTTTTCCTTCATGGTCACGGCCTTACGCCATTCTTCCTGGCCCATTTCCGTGAGCGCCGGATTTGCCTCGGAATTGATGAGCACTTTCAGGCTGTCGTTCTTGATAGCCTGGGCCTGGTACCAGGTCGGCTCCATGATGAAAGAGTATTTGCCGAATTTGCCTTTGTCCGGACCTGTGACGTGGAAACCTTTTTCTGCCAGGTTGGGCCCCGCGGGTACGGGTTCGACAGGGCTGAGCGGTGTCACGTCGGGCAGGGGCTGCCCGCCGGGATTGTCGATGTTGCCGGTAATGGCCAGCAGCATGGTCCAGGCGTGGCCGAAGTCCAGAGCCTGGCCGAGCATGATGCCCTTGAAGCTGTCCACGCCGACCGACGGGGCTTCGGCGCACATCTCGGCGAGCTTTTTGATGTCCGCGGCAGGAACGTCGCAGATGGCGCTCATGGCGTCCGGCGTCTTGTCCTTGACAAACTCCCTGAGCTTGTCGAAATCGCCTTCCCTGATCCAGTTTTCGACAAAGTCCTTGTCATAGATCCCCTTGGCTATGATGTGGTGTATCATGCCCAGGAAAAAGGCGGTGTCGCCGGACGGCTTGATGGGTATCCACCAGTCGGCCTTGGCCGCGTCTTCGTTAAAGAACGGATCCAGGACCACCAGTTTGGCGCCCCGCTTGCGCGCTTCAAGAATATCCCGGGGCACTGCCGCGTCGTCCAGGCAGCCCAGGGCATGCCGCCCGACCATGATCATCAGCCCTCCCGGCGGTACGGTAAACCATGCCGGCGGGATGTGGTGATTGGGTACGCCGCCCATGGTCTTGATGAAGGCCACTATCTTGGCCGAGTCGCAATGGGGCAGGGCCGTGTTGATGAAGCCGCCGTAGGCGTTCAGAAAACGCCATTTGGGATCGGTGATCGAGTGGGGGAAGAAGCTGGCAGTCAGTTTATGCTCTTCCCCTCTGTCCCTGAGTTCGCTCAGCTTGCCGGCGATGATGTCCAGGGCCTCATCCCAGGAGATCGGCTCGAATCTGCCCTCGCCGCGTTCGCCCACCCGTTTGAGGGGTCGCGTGACGCGGTCGGGGTTGTATTGCAGGGAAATACCGGCCATGCCCTTGACGCAGGCCTTGCCATGCCCCCTGGGATTGCCCCTGATCTCCCTGATTTTGCCGTTCTCGACCCGCGCCAGGATGGCGCATTCCGCCTTGCATTGGTAACAGGCAGTTGGAATCCAGCCGTCATTTTTCATAATTCCTCCTTTGTCAGGGCTTTTCAGGCTTTTCCCTGACCAATAATGGGGTGAACAGGTGATGAAAGGAAAGCACCAGCAGCCCGAGCAGCATTACAACCATTCCGGTTTTGTAGAGCACGGGAAGCCAGGGCTTGGCGCACATGAGAAAAAAAGCGAAAATGCAGACCAGTGAGCCGGCTATATCAGGCTTGTCCATGTGAAGGCCGAACCAGGAGCGGCAGGTCTCGCCTTCCGGGACCGGGCATTCAAACCAGACGCGGTTCCAGGCCACGGCGAATATCACCGCGATGACCGCGCCCCAGGCCATGTGCAGGGGAAGAAGCAGTGCCGGCGCGGGCAGCGGCAATATGGCCGGAATGGCGGCTGTGGCTGCTGCGGGCGGATGGTCGGAATCCGTGATCTGCATGAAAACCGCGGCTAAAAGGACCGCCAGACCCAGCTTGGCCGGCACCAGCAGTTCGCTGCCGGAAAAGAGCAGGGTGCCCAGGTATACGCCCAGCAGGCCGCCGATAGTCGAAACAAAGTGACCCACGATTACGGACTTGGGCCGGGCAACCCTCAAATAGACGCAGGTCGCATTGATAAAGCAGGTGGCTGCCAGGGGCGGGTATAAAACACCGATATCCGTGATTTGTGAAAAGATGCCGATAATGAAGAGGAGCAGGCCGCCGCCCACCGAACCCCAGACTATGCGGGTCAGTGAGATGACACCGGGCCTGTAGAGATCCTTTTCGAATTCCCTGCGGCTGAACGGAGCGAGCCTGAAACGGGTCATACGTACGGTAATAAGAAATCAATTGTGTGGATATGCTGAGAAAACCGGACCCCCGGAATTTCAAATTCCTTTACAAATAATAATATCATCTTTTTCGGCAATTCCTAAATCATATTTTTGGAAATCGGCGGTCAGGTGTTGCGAGGAGTTTCCGGCGACGACGAAAGAGACGGGCAGCACGGCTTTCGCCGTGAGTGCAACGTTTGTCTCGTTATTTATATTGCCAAGTGAATTTTCACGAGATTTCATGAGGTGGAAAAAATCCAAGAATTGAATCCAGGAAGGATGTGCATCTTTGTCACCAGGCAAAAGCCGTGACTGAGAGAGCTACTGAATTTTGCGCAATAATTTAACCATACGTGCGAGAAACCTGATGAGATGTTCAATAATCCATGTTATTTTGATTATCAAACCTTGATAAATTCGCAAAAAGGTTATTATTGAACAACATATTGATTTTTCGTTAAAAAATGCCACGAATTTATTAGCGC
>JAWSUG010000020.1:0-71262 GCA_033549385.1 Desulfobulbaceae bacterium
TACAAATGGTGGCATAAACTCACCAAATATTGTCGACTCGGCAGATATGCCAGTCTAGGTTTTTGCGAACTTATCAAGATTGGTGTAATCAATTTTTTTTTTGCATGACCATCATATGCTGAGGTCCCGCCAAATATTGAGGCCAAACGAACCATTTCATTCTTCTATGCCGCCCTCTGCCATCAATATAACATCCTGTTATTAAATAGTTAATTAAAACTTCTGTTTTTTCTTCGGTTATTGGCAAGCCATTTGCTATTGCATAGTTATGATCCTGATCTGATCAATTCATCCAAAATTGGGTTCGTATCAGTACTGTATCATCATTTCAGACCGCCATGGTGATCAATGACCGGCAGTGGGATTGATCAGGATGCTGCCGAGAAAGAGGCTCAAATTGCACTGGGCGTCGAAGATGGCAAATCCTAAAAAAAAATCTGCGCGTAAAACAGGCGAAGGAGAAAACTATGAAATCCAGCACCAAGGACAAAACCAAAGGAACGTATCACCAGGTGAAGGGCAAGGCCAAGGAGATCACCGGAAAAATAAGCGATAATCCAAAATTGGAAGCTGAAGGCCGCATTGAAAAATCAGCCGGCAAGGTTCAGAAAAAGGTCGGTAAGGTCAAGAAGGTTTTGGGGAAGTAGTGAGAGTCGAAGGCGCAGTGAAGGATGTGAAGGAGTGGTGAACAGAAAAATCCTGACCTGACACAGATATTGAACAACCTAAAGGGAGAATTACCATGAGTATTGAAACAATCATTATCATTGTCGTGTTGGTCCTGCTGTTTGGCGGCGGCGGTTACTATTGGCGGAGACGTCGTTAGCCCGGGGCTCTTAAGGTTCAAGAAATACATTAATAGAAGGAGGAATTTATGAAAAGAATAGTACTTGCATTGTTGCTGACGGTTTTTTTTGCTGTACCCGCTTTTTCCCAGATGATGGATATGCCCATGATGGAGCATAGGGACGGACCTGGAATGATGGGCGATATGATGGGCATGTGCCTCAAACATGCGGAAATGATGGGGCTTACCGATGACCAGATGAATAAAATGAAGCCTGTCCATTTTGAAATGCAAAAAAAACAGGCCCGATACAAAGCTGACCTGAAAATTGCTATGATCGAGCTTATGGAAATCATGGAAGTGAAAGATTTTGACCTGGAGAAGGCAACCGCCGGAGTCAAGAAAATTGAAGGGATAAAAACTGCCCATCATTTGGAAATGTTCAAAGCCATGAAAGAAATGCGGGCTGTCTTGACGGACGAGCAGTTCAAAAAAATGAAGAAGATGATGCCCATGGAGATGGGCGAGAAAAAACCTGCAGGAATGATGATGAAACCATAATGATCTAACCCGCATATTTCATCCCGACACGTCGGGACTGCGAAACTGGAAAGCATTTCCAGCCTCTCGCGACGATCTTTGTGAAATATGCGGGCTAAGTACAACAACTAAAGGAGAATACTATGAAAGCAAGAAAAATTATATATACGCTGTCTCTACTGGTGGCAGCGTTAGCACTACTGGTTATCACGGAGCCGGTGATGGCGTCTGAAACGGATGATCGCATCGAATCAGCGGCCAAAGACTCATATGTGTTCAAAACCTTCTTCAAGGATGATGCTGTCAACATCGAATCCAAGGATGGCGTGGTTACCTTAACGGGAACTGTCTCCGAAGAGTCGCACAAATCATTGGCCCAGGATACCGTAGAGAGTCTGCCCGGAGTCAAAAGCGTGGATAACGGACTGGAAGTCAAAGGTGAACACCCCGCGGAGAAGTCGGATGCGTGGATCACTGCAAAAGTGAAAGCCACTCTTTTTTTCCATCGGAGCGTAAGCGCCTTGACGAATGTTGACACCAAAGATGGAATCGTGACCCTCAAGGGTGAAGCTGACAATCAGGCACAACTGGACCTGACAACAGAATACGCCAAGGATGTCGAAGGGGTCAAAGAAGTAAAAAATGAAATGACGGTGGCGCAAACCGCCAAAAAGCCGGTCGGCACAACGATGGGCGAAAAGGCGAGTGACGTGGGTGAAATGATTGATGACGCGTCCATCACTGCCCTGGTCAAGGGTGCGCTGCTGTATCATCGGTCGACCAGCGGCCTCAATACCAAAGTCGAGACGAAAGATGGCGTAGTCACCTTGACCGGCAAGGCTAAAAACGCGGCCGAGAAGGAGCTGGCGGGCAAATACGCGGGTGACGTTCGCGGTGTTAAAAGCGTAAATAATCTGATGACCACTGAGTAGTCAGTGACCAACATGAACTTGAAGTAGCCAGGACGTCAGGGAGGCTGCCGCGCCGGTGTAGTGTGTTGTGCTCACCCGCGCGGTAGACCTTCCTTCGTCAGGGCCTCCACATCGCCCCAGATCTACCCTCCCTCTTCCTTATGCCGAAACGCATTAGAACCGGTCCTCATTACCGCCCGCAAGATCGGTTTTCATCACGGGAAACATCACCGAGTCTACTGGACAACCTGAACAAGATGGTCGCCGGAACAGAATACGCTGCTCTTTCTTTGGAGAAGATTATTGCCGCTACTGCCGGACAGCCTGTAAAAAGTGCGATCTTCAACAATGCAGCGTAAATCTGGAACCACGCGTTTTACCGGAAAAGTATGAAAGCTAAGGGTGGAGGCGAAGTTGCCCCACTATTGCCGACAACAAGGCCCGCTCTGAACAAGGGATGCTGTGGGGCAAAAAATTCGCCGCAACGGCGAATGAAATCCGGTGCCGGGTGTCCGCTTATGCTTTTTGCGAACCCATCATTTTTTGGACAGCTTGATAATCACGACAACCAGCAGGACAACCACCAGCACGCCGATCACCGTCCAAAGCCACATCCCCCAGCCCATTCCTCCACCTGCCCATCCACCCATCCATCCACCAGTATGATTCATTCTGCCCTCCTATGCGTTACGCTGCGACCAACCAAGCACCTGGTAATCCAGTTCTTGAACGGAAGCAGCTGCGTCACCTGCAAGAGCCGCCACAGGCCCTCGGCAAACATTCTCCGGGCAGCATCCTGGCATTCAGCAAGCGTTTTTTTGTGGCTCCTGTGCTGCAGACAGGTTTTCATTGCTCTTCAAAAAAGTGGGTTTGGCTGGGCGCAAGACCGCCCCTGCACCTGTGCATTTCGGTCATCTTGATAGCAATTGCGCATTATTGCCGGCAAACCCGCTCCAGGACCTTTTCGAAATGAAACCCATGGATGGCCAGCTCCACGGCCATGGGAAGGGCCTTGCGTTTCACGAAAAATGTTTTCACAATCAATTTCCAGTAACGAAACCGGGCCTTCGACACGATACCGAGGCGCCAGCCGGCTCTCATGAAGGCGAGCAGATCCTCCCCGGTCACTCTGCTCCTGGCGGTCGGTGTGTAGTTCCTGAGGAAAGTGTTTATCCGCTGGTAATAGTGTTTCGGGGAATACAGAGTGGTGAGGAGCTGCTGATACCCCTGGATGAGTTTTTCTTTTCCCATCAGGGGGCTGAAGTTCAGGCAGCCATCCGTATTCTCGCCCGTGGCGTCATTGAGCAGCCTGCCCTCGGCCTTCAGGCGATGCCAGAGACGGGTCTGCGGCAGCGCGGTCAAGATCCCCACCATCGCCGTGACCACGCCGATCTGCTGGATAAAGCGAACCTGCAGGTCGAATATATTCTCGGGGTCATGATCAAAGCCGACAATGAATCCGCCCATGACCTGCATGCCGTGCCGGTGAATCGTGTCCACGACCTCCGCCATACTGCGGGCGGTATTTTGTTTTTTGCCGCATTCGACCAGGCTGTCATGGTTCGGTGTCTCAAGTCCCATGAACACCTTGAAAAAATTGGCCGCGCTCATCAGCTGCATCAGTTCCTCGTCATCCGCCAGGTTGACGCTGACTTCGGTGAGCAGGGTGAACGGAAATTGATGCGCCCGCTGCCATTCGATCAGGGATGGCAGCAGTTGTTTCACTTCCCGCGTGTTGCCGATAAAATTGTCGTCGACGATGAAGACAGATTTCCGCCAGCCGGCTTCGAACAGGGCCTGAAACTCCCTTTGCATCTGGGCCGGTGATTTTACGCGCGGGATTCGGCCGTTCATGATGATGATGTCGCAGAACTCGCAATTGAACGGGCATCCCCGCGAATACTGGATGGCCATGGACGCATAGTTCCTTAAATCAATCAGCGACCAGAGAGGAACCGGCGTTCGGGAGATATCGGGCCGCTTCGCGGAGGTGTACAGCGGTTTTGGCCGGCCGGCGGCCAGGTCGTTGAGAAAGAGGGGCAGGGTTATTTCCGCCTCGTTGAGGATTAAATGGTCAACGCCCGCAAACTGCTCATGCTGGGTGGTAAAAACCGGGCCGCCGGCAACAACTTTTTTGCCGTGCGCCCGGCATCGACCTATGACCTGCAGCGCGCTTTCCTTCTGCACGATCATGGCGCTCAGAAAAACCATGTCCGCCCAGGCCAGTTGCTCATCCGACAGCGGTTCGACATTCAGGTCCACCAGTTTTTTTTGCCAGCTCTCCGGCAGCATCGCGGCCACGGTCAACAGGCCCAGGGGAGGGAAAGCGGCCTTCTTGGCGATAAACTTGAGAGAATGTTTGAAACTCCAGAAGGTGTCGGGATATTGGGGGTAAATGAGGAGAATGTTCATGGAGCGTCCTTTCAACTTATTGGTCGTCAACTCCCTGCAAAGCGGCTTCCGGTAGAGAACAACGGCGCAGTCGTTTTCTTTGCTGCCTCAGCCTCGTCTTATCAATCCAGCACCGGACCGGGCTCTTTTTTCACCAGCATGATCGAACAGGGCATCCTTCTCACAAGTTCATCATTGCTGCGATTGAAAAAAAGATCTTCCAACCGCCCCTCTTCATGGGCAAGCATGACCAGCAGATCAATGTTTTCCTGCTCGATGGTTTTGAGAATTTCCTCGGTGGGTTCTCCCTCCCGAACTATTTCTGTTATGACCATTCCTTTTGTTTTTTCCGCATCGACAAGACCGGCCAGTTTTCGCTTGATATCGACGATGCTCTTCTCGTACTCCTCGGCAAGCGCCCTGGTCCCAAAACCCCATTCCTTGGGACCGAAGGGGTTGTATATGGAATGAATAACATACAGGTCGGCCCCATATTTGCGGGCAAGTGAAGCTCCGCATTGAATGGCTACTCTGCATGTCTGGATCATTCTTGCGACGACGAGAATACGTTTAAATTCATTCATGATGACCTCCTGTGCGCTGTTGATCTGTTATCAAACAGATTATGCAATAGGCGTGCCGACAAAAGATAATGTACCTGAATTTCGATAATGTCCTGGAAATGCAGGAAAAATTTAATATGAGAGAATTTACGGCTTATTGCGCCGCCATCAATATTTGGCGGTCCCTCAAAATATTGAGGGAAGCAAAATGCAAATTTCCGATCGGAGTGTGCTCGTAGATTTTTTTTCTTTACTTGTCCAGGATCTCCCGCACCTTCATCACAAGCTCTTTCAACTGGAAAGCTTGTGGATGAAGTTAAAGTCTGACCCGATTAATTCCCTGGTCCTGATGCTCTCCATGGTATATCCGCTCACAAAGAGTATTTTTATCCGGGGACTGACTTTTTCTGATCGCCCGAGCAACCTCTTTGCCGTTTTTCTCCGGCATGATCATCCAAACAGGGCTGCAGCAGATAATCTCCCGTTGAAATTTCCAGGCAAGATGTATGGCATTTACGAAAACGGATGGGAGCTTCGAGGATTCCTTCCGTCACATTTCACTGCTCCGGCTCCAGGAAAACGCAAACGGTGTGGAGTTGCCTGTCGTCGCAAAGCGGGATGGCCCTGGCCGACACCGGGACGCCGTCCAATTCGACAAGAGTGATGCCATGGCTGACATATTCGGGGTTTTCGAGAACAATGTGATAGAAAGTGCTCTTGTGCCGGTAGCGCAGGCGAAAGCCGGGCCAGTCTTTCGGGATCACCGGCTCCAGGGTAAACGTCTCGCCGCGGAGCTTGAACCCGAGGACATCCTCCAGCCAGACGCGATACAGCCAGCCGGCCGCTCCGGTATACCAGGTCCAGCCCCCTCGCCCGACCTGGCCGCTTAACGCATACACATCGGCGGCCACCGCATACGGCTCAACCTTGTAGAGGTCGAGGCCTTTTTCGGCGCGGGCGTGTTCGATGGGGTTCAGCATCCGCAGCAGGGACACCGCCTTGTCGCCATCGCCCAGGCGCGCAAAGGCCTGCGCGACCCATGCTGCGGCGTGGGTGTATTGGCCCCCGTTTTCCCGAACGCCGGGCGGATAGCCCTTGATGTACCCGACGTCCTGTTCCGTTGTATCAAAGGGTGGGGTAAAAAGCAGGATCATCTGTTCGCTATCCTTGACGAGATGCTCTTCCAGCGCCCGCATGGCGCGGTTCACGCGCTCGGGATCCGCGGCGCCGGAGATTGCAGCCCATGATTGCGGCAGGGAATCGATACGGGATTCCGCGCTCTCCTTTGCCCCCAGCGGGCTGCCGTCGTCGAAATAGCCGCGGCGGTACCAGTCGCCGTCCCAGGCTTCGGCCTCGACGGTTTCGGCCAGGGTCCGGGCAAGAGCGCGGTATTCGGCGGCTGCAGCGGTTTCGTCCCGCAGTTCGAGCAACTGCGCAAAGTCGCTCAACACACAAATCTGGAACCAGGCGAGCCAGACGCTCTCGCCTTTGCCGCCGATACCGACGCGATTCAAGCCATCGTTCCAATCGCCGCCGCCGATAAGCGGCAGGCCGTGCGGGCCGAAGACCTGGACGCGGGCAATGGCGCGCCGGCAATGATCGAGCAGCGGCGAGTGCGCGCCGGAGATAGCGGGGACGGAAAAGCTTTCGGCTTCGTTTTCTTCCAGCGGCCTGGCTTCGAGAAAAGGAACTATTTCATCGAGAATGGCCGCATCACCCGTGGTCCGCACATACTGCGCGGTGACAAACGGCAGCCACAGCAGGTCGTCGGTGATCCGTGTGCGCACGCCGGCGCCGGATTCGGGATGCCACCAGTGCTGAACGTCGCCTTCGACAAACTGCCGTGCGGCCGCGCGCAGGATGTGTTCGCGGGCGAGATGCGGCGCGCCGTACACCAGCGCCAGCACATCCTGGAGTTGATCGCGGAAGCCGTAAGCACCGCCCGACTGGTAAAAGGCCGAACGCCCCCAGAGGCGGCAGCTGAGAGTCTGGTAAAGCAGCCATCCGTTCAGCAGCAGGTTGGCGGAAGGCTCTGGTGTTTCCACCTGCATCGTGCCGAGGAAATCATTCCACCAGCGGCACGTCTCCACAAAAGCGGCCTCGACATTGGCGGGATCGCGGAACCTCTGCACGAGCAGGCGCGCCTCCCGTTCATCGGCTCCCTGCCCGAGCAGAAATGTTGCTTCGGCTTCCTGGTCAGGCTCGATCTCCACGGTAATCTGCACCGCGGCGCAGGGATCGAGACCCGCACTCGCACCGCCGGATAATCGGGCATGCTCCATGGCCTCCGGATTGCGCAGCGAGCGGTTGCGGCCGATGAAAACCGCGCGGTTGCCGGAGAACGAGGAAGGCTCCGGACTCGATGTGGCAAAAGTAACGCGGCCGCCGGACTCAGGATCGTAGGCGTTGCGCGCGAAAAGGCTCCTGCTTTGCAGATCCCACTTGGTCGCAACATGCATCCGGGTTTCTTCCGCATCGCTGCCGAGAACAAGCGCGGCGTAGGAGGTCACGGTCAGCCGCCGCCGCTGCTGGGATCGGTTGCGCAAACGGAGCCGCTGCACGCGCACGGGCTGGCCGCCGCCGGCATCCACCGGCACGAACGTCAGCAGCTCCTGCTCGATGGCATGGCTGTTGTGCTCAAAGACGGTGTATCCCTGCCCGTGCCGCGTGCGGTAGGCATCCATCTCGCGGATCGGCGCCGGCGTGGGCGACCAGAAAACACCAAGGTCATCGTCGCGGATATACATGGCGCTGCCGGGCGGATCGGAAACCGGGTCGTTGGACCAGGGGGTGAGGCGATGACTCTGGCTGTTGCCGCACCAGGTGAAGCCCGCGCCCGACTCGGAGACCAGCGTGCCGAAATTCGGATTGGCCATGACATTGACCCACGGCGCAGGTGTCTGCGCTCCGGGTCCGAGGTAGATGACGTATTCCTTTCCGTCCCGGGTAAAACCGCCAATCCCGTTAAAATACTCCAATTCCATGAACGGCAGCGGGGGCGACGGTTCCTCGCGGAACTGTTTTCCGGGCACCCACATTACCGTCTGCGGGCTGACGGGCGCGGGAGCGGCCAGTTGCTGGCGCAGCGTGCCCCGCGCGGCCACGAGTACCGCCCGGGCGCTGGCAAGGACCGCGAGCAGCTCCCCCTTTGCCATCTTGTTCGCCGACCGCAGAAACACGCCACCGGGCTGATCCACGCCGGTAAGTTGGGCATGGGCTTCGGCAAGCTGGCGCAGATGGACCGTGAGGGGCTCCTCATAGCTCTCCATCTCCTCGCTGATGAGGACCAGATCAACCTTCAGTCCCCGCAGATGCCAGAAGGTATGCGCCGTCAGGACTTCGCGGACGACTTCGATATCGCGATAATTACCGATGGTCACGACGACGATGGGCAGGTCGCCCGAGATGCCTTGCGCCCAGAGCGCCAGCTGACCGGCCGTACCGCGGCCAAGCCGTGTTGACGGCGGCCGCAACCGTGCCTGCGGCAACAAAATGTGCGCGGCGAGTTGTTGAAAAAGCTGCACGTCCCCGGGGTGGATGTGCAGGCGGCGCATCTCGATCTGCGAGCGCACCCACGCCGTCTCGAAGGCGCGGGTCGAGATGCGGAATTCCGAGTAGCGCTCGATCAGGCCCATTACCGCCGCACGCGAATCAGCAACCATGGTGACGAGAGAAAACTGAAAACGCTGATTCGGGGCGATGGTCACGGAGCGGCGCAGGCTGAAAACCGGATCGAGGACCGAGCCGGTGCTGTTTGTAAAAACTTTCCCAAGGGCCTGCGCATTTTCCAGCGTACGGCCGCGGCCCAGAAAGCGTGCCCGGTCAGTCTCGAACTGGGGGGGATCAACCTGCGGCGATTCCATGACCATCAGGTGCGCCGCCCAGACCGGCTGATCATGCGGCGAGCGCGGGCGGCGCCGTGCAAGCAGGGCCTGGTATTGCGGCAGCCACTCGGTCTCGATGAACAGCTTGTTGAAAGCCGGATGGGCGCGATCCGCTTTGTGCGGTGCCAGCGCGAGTTCAACGTAGCTGGTCAATTCGAAGTGACTCGGCTTGCGGGAAACGTTCACCAGGGTCACGAGCCGAACCTCGGCGTCATCTTCGGCTGAAACCGTGATCTCGGTATAGGTGTCGCACGGACCGCAGCGCCGGCGAAACAGGGCCTTGTCGGACGTCAGGTTCCATGTGTAGCGCGACTCCGATAAAGGCACCGGGTGTTGGGTGACGTTCATGGTGGTTCCGCTGTCCATATCCCGGACAAAACAGGCGGGTCCGGGCACCTCGCAGGTGGGATCCGCATACCAGCGGGTGACATCGAGATCACGCCAGCGCAGGTAACCGCCGCCGGAATTGGTCAACATCACCGAGCAGGAGGCATTGGCCAGGAGCTGCGTCCTTGGTATCCCGGAGTCGGGCGTATGCGCACGGACTGCAGCACCGGTAAACGGACTCAGGCGCGGCACCGGGCGTTCCTCGTGCGCCTTGCCCGTGGTGGGTGAAATAGACGCCGGGATCTGTTCGTGGAGCAAAACCTCGGTGGCGCGGATGCGCGGATCAGAATGGAAACGTGTCTGCATTACCCCTTCGTGCAGGGCGTTGCCAATCGCCAGCAGCGACATTCCCTGATGATGCACCATGTAGCATTGCACGACGATCCCCGCCTCGCCTCCTGGTTCATGCCGCCGCGAAAAGTCGATCGCTTCGTAATAGCCGTAGTCGCCCACCATAACGGCATCCAGTACTGCCAGCCGCCGGAGGTTCTCCATCGCCGCCACGGGCTCCACAACCAGGGCGAGCGCCGATGCGTACGGCGCTATGACCAGATCGCGCTCCTGGCCGCGCTTCAACGCGAGGGTTGGCACGCCAAATGCCTGGTACTGATACACATGATGGCGGTCCAGGGCGCTGAAAGCTGATTCCGAAATGCCCCACGGCACCCCGCGCTGTTTGCCATAGGCTATCTGGCAATGCACCGCGTCGCGGCAGACGCGCTCGAGCAGCGAATTCTCATGCACCCGCGTGAAGAGCACGGGCATGAGATATTCGAACATCGTGCCGCTCCAGGACAAAAGCGGCAGCCGCCCATTCGCCGAACCAAAGGGCCGGCCAAGCGCCCACCAATGCTCCACGGGGACATCACCCCGCGCAATGGTCAGCAGGCTGGTCAACCGCGCTTCGCTGGCAAGCAGATCGTAGAAAGAAGTGTCCAGCCGCCGATCTTCCACCTGGTAGCCGATGGCGAAAATGCGGCGCTGTACGTCGTAAAGGAAGCGGAAACCCATGCCACGTTCCAGCTGCTGGATGCGCCTGGCGATATCTTCCACCTGAGTCAACTGCTGCTGGGCATTCTGTTGCGAGCGGGCGACCTCCGCCGCCAGATCGCCGAGCCATGCGCGCACCGGTTCAGGTACATTCAGTTCGTCGCATCGGTGCTGGAAAGAGAGCAGCGCAGCTAGACGCGGGATGTTTGTGGTCGCGATGCTGTGCAGGGAAAAGATCCCTGCGAGGACTTCGCGCCGCAATTCATGGGCGGACTCTCCAAGCGACATCAACTGCGGCGGCGATGCCGCAAGGATTTCCACCGGTCGGAGATATTTGTCGATGACCCTGTTCCAGGCCTCGACCTGTCTCGCCACCTGTTGCGCCCAGTAGGTCCGGGGGTCGCTGCCGTCCGCCGGCAACGCCTGCACCAGCGCCTGCGCGGGCCGTACCGCCGAGCGAAGCCGATAAATCACATCTTCGAGATCCACCGGCGCAGCTGCTGTCAGCCTGTCCAGCGCGAGCAGCGCCTGTTGATACGCCGGCTCAATCGCCGGGCCGCTGATCTGCCGCAATACATCAATGGTGTCGGCCAGCCCGTCGAGCGCTGCGGCATCGAGCACGGATTGCGAGATAAAGTCGTCCAGGCTCGCCTCCAGTGCCCACAGGCTCGCAACCAGATTACCACTGTCCACGGTGGAGACATACCGGGGCCGCAGCGGTTCGAGCTTGGGAATGTCATACCAGTTGAGCAGATGACCCTCAAAACACTCGAGTTTTTCCAGGGTCTCCATCGTCGCCAGGTTGCGCGCGGCCAGGTCATCGAGGGTGATGTACCCGAAGTCATGCGCAGCAACCGTCGAAAGCAGCCACAGCCCGATATTGGTTGGCGATGTGCGCAGGAAGAGTTCACGGGCCGGCACTTCCTGAAAATTATCCGGAGGCAGCCAATGGGTCTGCGGCCCCACAAAATCGTCGAAATATCGCCAGGTCCGCCGCGCCGTGCCACGGAGCAGCCGGCGATCGGCGGTGGTCAACAACCTTCCCGGCATGCTGGTTGCCGGACGATTGATCAGTACCACCGCCGCCGGGGAGAACGTCCACAAGAGCAGAAACGGCCACGACGCCGGTTCCGCACCCACTGGTCCGAAGAAGATAACGCCGGCGAGCAGGAGCACGGAAAAGAGGGGGATCCAAAGCCTGGCGAGGATAAATTGCCTTTGCTGGTTCTTCGCCCGCAGGTGCGCATCCTGCGCCGTCTCCCACTCGAGAAGCTGCCGGTGTGAAATCAGTCGCCGATGGGCAACGCGCGCAATAGCATTCACCGCCATCCCGGCGCAATCAACAAGGAAAACCGCTGTGAAAATCGAGCGCAGCAGACAATTCCGCGGCTCTCGCCAGTAACTCGTTCCCGGCGGCGGCGGATGTATCAGCGGCACGATCAGCGACGCAAACATCGGCCAGAGCAGCATAATCGCGATGAGCAGGCTCCACAAGGCAGGCACGGGCGAAAACAGCCAGCCGGTGATCAACAGCGCAAGGACCGAGACCGGCATGAGACTGCGCCGCAGGTTGTCGAAGATCTTCCACCGGCTGAACGGTGAAAGCGGATTGGGATAATCGCCGCCATCACCCGCGGGCACGCGCGATCTCAGCCAGTCGATGATCTGCCAGTCGCCGCGAATCCATCTGTGCTGCCGGTTCCACCAGGCGATGTAGCTGCTCGGAAAAACGTCGAGCAACTCGATGTCCGTCGCCAGCCCTACGCGCACATGGGCGCCTTCCAGCAGATCATGACTCAGCAGGTGCGACTCCGGAAACCGCATGGACAGCACCCGGTGAAATGGTTGCAAGTCATAGATGCCCTTGCCCTGATAACTCCCCTCCCCTGTCAGATCCTGGTACACGTCGGACACAGCGTGCGTGTAGGGATCGACTCCGCGTGGATCGGCGCAGATGCGCGAGAACCACGTCGCCGTGGCGCTGGGCAGAGTGGTGCTTACCGCCGGCTGAATGATGGTGTATCCGCGCAACACGGTACAGCCATCAGGCGAAAACCGCGCCTGATTGAGCGGATGCGCCAGGGTCTCGATCAGCCGCCTGGCCGTGTCGCGCAGGAGTTGCGTATCGGCATCCAGGGTGATGACAAAGCGGATTCCTGCGAGCTCTCCGGGATCTCCCACATAGAGCAATTCATCAAGATCAGGCGCCGATTCACCCATGAGAAACCGGTTAAGCTGTTCGAGTTTGCCGCGCTTGCGCTCCCATCCCATCCAGCACTGCTCGCCTTCACACCACTCACGCTGCCGATGAAAAAGAAAAAACCGGCCTGCCCCGTGCCGGCCATTCAACTCCTCGATGCCGCGCGAGACGATCTCGATGTATTCAGGGTCCTCAGGCATATGCTGCCGGGGAGCGTCCGCAAAATCGCTGAGCAAAGCGAAACGCAGGTTCGGGTCGGTGTTGCCGAGATAGCGAATCTCCAGGCGTGAGAGTTCATTGTGGATCGCTTCCGGCATCGTCAGCATCATCGGCACCACGACCAGCGTACGGCAATCGTCCGGGATGCCGTCCTTTATGAAGGACATCTTCGGCAGCACCCAGGGCGGCAGCATCCGGGTCACCAGATAGTTCAATATCTGCAGGGCCAATTCGCTCGCGGGCAGCAGAAGCAGAATGCCAAGCAGGATGAGCACCGGGGTGCCGGCCCCGAAAGCCATGGTGAGTGCGAGAGTGGTGGCCACGATGATGCCGGTGAACAGGACGAGATTGCCGAAATAGAATTTCACGGCGTGACGACGATGCCAGCGGCGCCAGCGTACCGCAGCCGGCACCCGGCAGGCGAGAGACCACTCCAGCGCCATTCTGCCTGCATCGAGCAAATGGTAGCCCACATGCCTCGCCAACTCGTCCTCGGCAGATTCCGCCTGCTCCAGCACCCGACCAACGACATCCAGCTCGGTGAGTTCTGACCAGCGGGCGAGTTCCTCCACCGCATTGCGGCAACGGTCCCGCGTCTCGAAATCCATGCGCGGATAAATGGCCGCGGGATCATTGGCGAACTCGATATCCACCCGGCTGACTTCTTCGAAAAGATCCTGCCACTGGATCTGGGTGAGCCGGCGGCAGCTGGTGATCACATTTGCGAGCGAAGTCTGCTGCACCGCCTGGCGGCGGTGCTCCTGCTGCACGACCTCGATCATCGGCGTCCCGAAAAAAGGATCGAGCCAGGCGCTCACCATCGGCAATGCGGTATCCTCGTCGTAGAGATGCGCCACCAGTTCGCTGGCAAAGTGCGCCGTCGGCGCCGGATGGTGCCGAACCAGCTCCGCCATCAACCCGACCAGCCGCTCCGGACTGCGCCGCGCCGCAGTGATGAGCCGGTTCGCCCAGAAATCCGCATCCTCGCTTTCGTTCTGGAGCTGTTCGACCTGGATCGCCAGCGAGCGCAGGCATTCGACCAGCCTCAGCCGCAGCATCAGCGATACCGCCCAGAGCTCTCCGATGTTCAGCGGCGACACGGCCTGAAACGCCATGAGGAAAGTCCGGATCGTCTCCACCTCCACCGCGCCGTCGCTCTCAGCCACGATTTCCGTCGCGATCCGATAGACGCGGGGCAGTCCGGCCTGGGGCCCGCCGGCGATCACCGGTAATTGCTCGTAATAACTTTCCGGAAGGCTCTGGTATATTTCGTTGATCTGCCCCTGGATCAGGTAGGCATTATCCAGCAGCCACTCCGCGGAAAGGGTGAAGGCATGATGCCCCGCCGCCGATATGGTCAGGCAGGCATCCGTCCACTTGAGAATTTGTTCGCTCTCGCGCAACCGGTGCAGGAGGGAATGACCTCGCTGTTTCGTTCCGGCCTCAATCGAGAAGGAATGTGCCAGCCAGTCCGCCTTTTCCGCGAGGCGCTCCCGCGACGGCACCTTATGCCGAAGCAGGCTCGCCTCAGGCTCGAAATCGAACGTCGATGGCGGCAGGAAGGCGTACGTTACCGGCGGCTCGCCTTGCACGGCGCGCAAAATCGTCAGGACGCGCTCCGTCTCTCGAGGTGGTATCTCAACCAGCACCACCGTCTCGTTGCGGACAAGCCAGCGTTTAAACCTCGCCAGATGCGCGCCATGAACCCGCGCGGCCAACGAGCGAAACACCAGCCACCCCGCAAGCGCACCGGCGAGAACGCAAGCCGCAACCTGGAAAACGAGTTTGGGAATCACTGGGAGATTCATCATGCCCCACGATGACTGGAGCGCGAGTATCGTCAGCAGCAGGCCAACCAGCACTGCCCACAAAACCCAACGTCCCGCGGGGACACCATACTCGTCCACCCGCACCTCGCCCGTGTTCGAACAATGCACCGCCGCCGACCGGCAAAAACCATCGCGGCGAAGGTTCCGCAGAGCCTCCGCCGCGAGTTCAGGGCTTTGGTAAAAACCGACGACCAGCGAGGGGGTCGCTTTCGTCCAAGGGAATTTCATAATTATTTCAGCGCCCGATCGATCTCCTTATGAAACAGGAACGCACCATAGCCTTTTACTCGCTATCCTCGCCAGGCGCGGGAAAAGATGAATTCCAGGGCCCGTAGCTGAGAAAACCCGTTTTCGGGAGGAGTAGCACTCTGGGGGAATTCACTCCCCGCCGGCGGGTTATGTAATAAATAGCGTAAGTGCCCGAGGTATCTTTCTGCCGACCGGCGGCGGAAACACCATTGGCACTAAACGTCAGGTCAAGAGATTCAGTATTCTTGTTCATTTGTAACTATCCAGCTCGAAGCCCCGAAAAGGTTGCATCTCCTCGGCGCTTAACTGTTCCGCAGCGGCATGAAAGGCGGTCTTGACTTCATTCCGGGCCTTTTCAGCGCCTGTTCCAGCCTGTTCCAACATATACATTTCCGACTTACCGGAACCGATTGATATCCATTTCCAGGGCATCGAGCCTGCGGGAAATGTCGGCGCTCTCTTCACTCGTGGAGTACCTGCCGTCTACCGTCATCCGTAAGTAATCACGCCGAATGGAGTCCAGTCTTTCCTGCACATCCCGCCATTCGTTCATAGACGAACGCCGGTTGATTCTTCCATCATCAATTCTTCTTTGCAGGGCGATAATCCTGTCCCCATTCCTTGGTAGATCAATTCCTGAGGGGCGGGTCAAGTCCCTGTTGATTTCATCCTCAAGTGCATCAAGTCGTGCAAAAATGGTATCCCACTCGTTCCGGTATACTCTTTTGTCCCGCAGTTCCGTATAGTCTGTTCGAATACTTTTCAGTGTCGTCAAGTATATCTGGGTATGATCGGGTGTAAGTGCGCCGGTTTTCAGCCCCTCCCCGATCTTTTCCTGGATTGTAATCAACTTGTTCTCGGCGCTCCTTTCATAGTCCGGCCATGTCTGGGGCATGGTGGCGCAACCCGAAAGCAAGGCGAAGCCAAAAACCACTAACACCAACAATAGAACCCTTTTCATTCCATTTTCTCCTTTCTGCAGATGGGTGATCATAGATTGCCAAGTCAGTAGATGTAACAAGGCAAACTGAGCGTCTGGAAATGATCTGCGCAAGCCCGTCCGCATAGTTCATCCCGACACGTCCGGACTGCGAGGCTGGAAAGCATTACCTCTACAGCGTCGGAATCTCCCTTTGGTCGGTTACCCGCGCTTGCAAAACATCCTCGACATCCTGCAGGCAAGCGAAGACTCCGAGTATGCCTGCGGGTGTTTTCCAGCAAGCGCCTCGAAGGTCTCGCAAGGCTCGCTACCTGTATCCACAACACTTTCCAGCCTCTCGCGACTATCTTTTTAAAATATGCGGGCTAGCGGCGACCCGAAATAACGTTGACCAGTACCACGATAATCGCAACGACCAGCAGGATGTGAATAAACCCTCCCATTGTGTAACTGCTCACAAATCCCGCCAACCACAGAACTAAAAGAATTACAGCGATTGTCCACAGCATATCATCCTCCTTTTATTCATTTTTGCGGATGTCCAGGCAATTCATCTCCCGATACGAATCGTTGAGATATCCCCGATGACGCCAAAGACACCCAACAGCCAGATAATTACGACAATGATCACAACGATATTGAGAATTTTTTTAATGGTGGACTGCATCGGTATGTAGCTGTTGATCACCCATAAAACCAACCCCACGATAACCAAAACAATTATTAATTGAATCAATGGCATAGTATCCTCCTTTCATTGTCCGGCTGAGAATTCATGGATTTATCCTACGAAACGACCGCTGCTTTTTTTTGCCTGTGTTGACGGCAGAAGCCCTGAAATCGGCTGCATCGATGTCAGAGTTCACGAATGCTGAATTCAGAATCGATTCGGCCTCACGAATAACCGAAATGGCCTCATCATAGTAGTTGTGGAGTTCGCCCGTAAAGCTTCTCCTGCGCCTGTCTGCCGCCGGGATCATCTGCGCTTCATAGGAAGTTGTCGAACGGATGCCGGCAAAACGCCCGGGCTGTTTTTCCACCTTTGATTGCATGGATTTCTCCTTGCCGGTAACAACCTGCACTGCCATCGCCTGAAGAGACAGCCATTTGCACCGGCGCCATTTGATCCCGGAACCGGATGTCCCGGGATTTACTGATTCCCCTTAACACGCATGTCATTCTTGACCGAGGTCACCCCCTTGACGTTGCGTGCAACTTCCTCCGCTCTGGCAATGTCTGCCGGAGAATTGACAAAGCCGCTCAACTGAACCACGCCCTTGAACGTTTCCACGTTGATCTCGGCCGACTTCAGCATTTCGTCTGCAAAAATTGCAGCTTTTACTTTGGCGGTAATGACGGAGTCGTCAATATATTCGCCTGTTCCTTCTTTCGTTGCCGTTGCGGCGCAGCCAAGCAGGGAAACCATTAGAATGACGAGAAAAAAGTTAATGAACGGATTGAATGCTTTCACCATGAACCTCCTTTACTTACGTTTTATTGATTTTGACCTTGCCACCAC
This sequence comes from Desulfobulbaceae bacterium, assembly GCA_033549385.1. Lineage (GTDB taxonomy): Bacteria > Desulfobacterota > Desulfobulbia > Desulfobulbales > Desulfobulbaceae > UBA10518. Next base: position 17,410 of record JAWSUG010000020.1, read on the forward strand.
AATTGCGGCCATTTTCCGCGCCTGTTTTTTTCAGAGACACATGCTCAATTCCTTATATCCGGCCTAAGAGCAGCAGGATGAGCAGGATCAGCAGGATCAGGCCCAGGCCACCGCTCGGGTAGTATCCCCAGCTCCGACTGTGCGGCCATGTGGGTAATACCCCTATCAGCAGCAGAATCAATACGATGAGCAAAACTGTACCAAACATAATGTTCCTCCTTTGTCCTGGTCCCGAACCGGCCCGCACCATACCCGGCGGTCAATTCTCCTGTTTCGTTGCTTTTTGCTTCAGGGCTCGTCGATGTCATGTTATTGACCACGTTTTTTACCCCGTAAACATCTTGCACGCATTTGGTGACTAAAGCCCTTTCAGCCTCGTTTCCTGCCGTACCGTCCAATGTTACCAGGCCATTGGTCGTTTCGACCCTGGTAATGAGGACGCTGGTAAAGCGATGATACTGTATCGTCATCTTGACGAGAGCAGCGGTGGACGTGCGATACATTGCCTGCATCTTGATTCTTCCTTTGTTATAGTTGGTCATTTTTTAGTATTTCCAAGCAGTTGTACTGTAATTCTCCGGCAGGCTGAAAACTGCGACATGAAATTATTTCACAAGGTTCTTCAAGCAGATTCATCGCCCCCCGCAGCACCTTGAAACAGTCGGAATTGCGATGTTTTTCTAAATTTATTTGTGAATCCCATTCTTCCAGCAGACAGAGAACATTTTCATCTTCCAGGCCATAAAAGAAATCACAACGCGCACAGCCCTTTGCAGTTCTGATGCAGTTGAGCAGCGAGGTAATTGTCTGGGACAATTCCTTACTGTTTTTGTTGGACACTTTCATATGTATAATGACCATGATCATAACAGGGTATTAGCAAAAGGCATGCCGACAGGCAAAAGCAGGTAAAAATATATGCGCAAGCCTTTACTGACCGGGGATGAGGCAAAAAAAGAAAAACAAGGGATAAGACCCGCAGGATCCGGCCGGCCTCAGTATGTGGTGGAGCCTCTAAATATGGAGGGGGGAGGAAGAGGAATCGAACAAATTGCCTGAGAAGTTCAGTGGTAACCACAATAAAAAAAATGCCCATCCGGCTTGCACCGGATGGGCCTGCAGATCCTTCTTCTCTCTTTTTGTTGCTGCCTAAAACTGATGAATTCGCAAAAAGTCATCAAGAGTGATGGCTAAGCAGATAAGCGAACAAAGTGAGACTTCAAAAAGCCCCAACTGCAAGGCGCGCAGGTAAGAGACTCCGACGCAGCAGTTGGGGAGTTTTTGCGACGCCATCAAAACTGGAAGCGCACTCCCGCACCCAGGCGACTCGCCTCGCTGGAAATCAGATCATCAGCCTGACAACGACCTTCGATGAAGAGAGAAGTCTTAAATACGCCGGGATTCTCATAGATGAGATATCCCACATTGAGAATCAAATCGATCTCATCATCGTCTGACCAGTACCCTACCCCGCCGCCGATGAACATCTTCTCCGTCAAATAGTAATTCAGCAGGGCATCGGCAATGATGGCATCGCCGCCGTCATCGCCGTCAAAACGGACAAACCCGCCGACAAGGCCCATGGCGGACAGTTGGTCAGTCAACGGAAATTCGTAACCGACACGGGCAAAGACATAATCGGCCGGGTCGAACTGATGCGCATAACCGACATCGACCACCGGACCACCCCGGCGCTCCGCAACCGCCGGCTCCTGTCGGACCGGTGTGGGAGCAACAGCGACCGGTTCGGGTTTCACGGGAACCGCGGCCGGTTTCACGGGAACCTTGCCGACATTCCTCAGGCTCATATTGCCGCAGACAGCGGGCACAATGAATTCGTATTGCTGTCCGTCCTTGTCAATAGAGAACCTGAAGGCATCAAACGCGGCGTCGCCGCCCCAGGTAACATCCTTGATCACCTTGACCGGACCGGTGCCATTTTTCTTGAAAAGCATCCAATCGAGGCGCTCCCCCGGAGCAATCCGGATGGACTCGATTGCTGCGGTCGGAAACTGGGCCTTAAACTCCGCAAACAGATCCGGATAACCTGCCATGGCAAACCCCGTCTGCAGTTCAGCGTTGTTGTTTTGAACCATGGTCCGCAGCTCCGCCTCAGTGGTCATCGGCGGCGAAAAGGGATGGGTCCCCAGACGTTTGAGGGTTTCGGCGGCAAAGGTGGACGACGCGCACGCCACCACAAGACACACTCCTAATAACAGAATCAATTTCTTCTTCATCTTTTTCTCTCCTTTCGTTTTTGGATAAATAACTCATTGTTCAATTAAGCAAATTGCATGCCGACAGTTAAATGCAGGCAGAAATAGATGAGAAAAACCTGTTGCAGGGGGGTGAGATGAAGCAGAGGGAACAGCGAAAAAAGCTGACAGGGTATGTCCGGCCTCAGTATGTGGCGGAGCCCTCAAAATATTGAGGGGAAAATGGCGGGAACCCGCAGGCCCCAAGCCACCCCGCGAGGACTATTAAGGAACTGGCCAGGTAACAATTACAAATTATTCGGTTTTCCCGGGTCCGGAAATCTCAGTCCCCAGAACCCTTTTACGCTCACGCTGTTCAAGTTCCGCATTCAATGTGCTGAGCGCCGCCTCGGCCTGCTTGAGCACGGTAATATCCTCGAAGGTGATCACCACGCCGTCAATCACATTGTTCATCGTGCGATAGGGCCGAACCCGCATGCGGTAGACGGCCCCGTCCTTGCTCCGCACTTCCTTTTCCTTTATGCCAAGGTCCTGCAGCACGGCGTGCGCATCCGCCGCCAGGTCGGTGTCAATCAGGTTGGGCGCGAAATGTCGGATAGGGCGGCCGGAATCAATGGGGGCCAGAGGTATGATGTCCAGGGCTTTCGGCGTGAACCGCCTGATACACAAATCGAGATCGAGGAAAATGGTGGCAATATGCGTGTTGTCGAGCAGGTTTTTCATGTCATCATTGGTGGTGGACAACTCGTCGAGGCGGCTCTGCAGTTCGGCGTTGACCGTGGCCGCCTCCTCGTTCAGGGATTGCAGTTCTTCCTTGGAGGTCTCCAGCTCCTCATTGGTGGACTGCAGTTCCTCATTGGTGCTCTGCAGTTCTTCGTTGGCGGACCTGAGCTCTTCGTTGGAGGTCTCCAGCTCTTCAATGGTGGTTTGCAGATTTTCCCTAGTGTAGCGCAACTCCTGTTCCAGGGTCTCAACAGCGCTGTTTTTTTTGCGTCCCCTTGCCTGGGTTGAGGAACTCTCCTTTTTTTCCGGGGGAGCTTTTTCCTTGAAGATGACCATCATCAGGCCGCGCAAAGCGCTATGCTCCAGGATCGGCTTCACGGTCAGATCAATGGTCAGATGACCGCCGTTCTGCTCGATGACTACCCCGTTGCGGACGCATTCCTGCTTGTTGGTGGCGGCACTGCGGATGGCGGCCGCCAGGTCCATTTTGAGACCGGGACGTGCCATTTCCAGGATATTGACGCTGACTTTGCCGGTGACCGGCTCCAGATATCTACCGGTTCGGCCATGGAGGTAGACGATGTTATTTGCCTCGTCGATAACGACGCAGGGAGGGGCATCGACCTGTCCGAGAATCGTTTCCACCAGCTGGAAAGCGCTCAGCTCCTCCGCCTTCCTGATGGTTTCCGGCTGAGCCGGTCTCACGTTCTCCGGAATTGCAGAGGACGCCAGAAATGTCATGCCCGGCCGGCCGACAACCGATGCCGGTTTGCGCCGGTAAATTTTCTCTTTCTTGTCCAGGACACCAAAAAGTTCGTGGGCCTTCCCGATGGATTCCGAGGACCCGAGGAAAAGAAGACCATCCGGTTTCAGACTGTAGTGAAAAATTGAAATGAGCCTCTTCTGTAATTCCGGACCGAGGTAAATGAGCAGATTACGACAGCACAACAGGTCCAGCTTGGTAAACGGCGGGTCCTTGATAATACTCTGCACGGCAAAGACCAGCATCTCGCGGATCGATTTGTTGACCCGGTAGTGATTATCCTCCTTGGAGAACCAGCGCTTCAGACGCGCCTCGCTCACCTCAGTGGCGATACTGGCCGGAAAGATCCCCGCCCGTGCCGCATTCACGGCGTCCGCGTCAATGTCGGTGCCGAATATCTGCACGTTAAGGCGCCGCCCCAGTTCCTCCATGACCTCCCGCAGGAGAATGGCGATGGAGTAGGCCTCCTCGCCGCTGCTGCAGCCGGCGACCCAGACGCGCATGGTATAGCCCTCCGGTTCTTTCCCGAGCAGTTCCCGCAGATGTTCCCGGAGCTTCTCATAGGCCTGGGCGTCACGGAAAAAACTGGTGACCCCGATCAGGAGTTCCTTGAACAGGATGTCAAGTTCAACGGCGCTTTTCTGAAGATAGAGGACATAATCGTTTACCGTATCGATCTGGTGCACGTGCATTCGGCGTTCAATGCGCCGCAGGATAGTGTTTTTCTTGTACAAGGAAAAATCGTGCCCGGTACGGTTGCGCAGGAGGATATAAATTTTCTGCAGGGTGTCGGGCATTCTCCCGCCATCGGCCAGGATCGTTGCTGTTGTCGCATGGACCGTGTGCCGCAGATATTTGAGCAGTTGCCCCGGCATTTCGGCGGGCGGCAGGATATAGTCGGCAAGGCCCGTGGCAATAGCACTTCTCGGCATGCCGTCATATTTGGCGGATCCTTCATCCTGCACCATCACCATGCCGCCCTCGCCTTTGATCGCTTTTACCCCCAGGGTGCCGTCGGCACCGGTGCCGGAGAAAATGATGGCCACCGCATTTGCGCCCTGGTCCCTGGCCAGGGCCTGGAAAAAACCATCGATCGGCAGATTGGCGCCGCGGGGCTTGCTCTGTTCCATAAGCTGCAGGACGCCGTTCAGGATGGAGAGGTCCTGGTTGGGAGGGACGACATACACCGTGTCGGGCTGCACCCGCATCCCGTCCTTGATCTGCAGGACCTGCATCTTTGTGCGCTTCCGGATCAATTCGGGCATGATGCTGACATGGTTCGGATCGAGATGGGATACCAGAACAAAGGCAATACCTGAGTCAGGGGGCATGGCAGCAAAAAAGGCTTCAAAGGCCTCCAGCCCGCCGGCCGAGGCACCTATCCCGACTATGGGCAGTGGTTTCCCGGATCGGGAGGTGCCTTCGCGATCAGCCCGCACACCATTGCCGCTGGTTTCAGGTTTTTCAGACGTATTGGTCTTTCGCCGCATCAACAATGTCCTCCAGGGATTTTTCAAGATCCTGCAACTGATATGGTTTATTGACCGCGTTAAGAAAACCATGCTTCCTGAAGTTCGCCATAACCGGGTCATATGAATAGCCGCTGGCAACGATGGCCCTGATATCAGGATCGATTTCCTTGAGTCGTTTGATGGTTTCCGCGCCCCCCAGCCCACCCTTGATGGTTAAATCCATGATAACCGCGCCAAACGGCAGGCCTGCCCCTTTTGCAGCCGTATAGAGCTCAATGGCTTCTTCCCCGTTGCAGGCCGTTGCAACTTCATATCCCAGACTTTCCAGCATACTCCGGGTTACGTTGCGCAACATTTCCTCATCGTCCATGAACAGAATTTTTTTCACGGCTGGTGCCTTTCACAGCAGGGATTCCTGCGTGTCGATGATCTGTCTGTCAATTGCCGGGAGATACATGGAAACCGTTGTACCTGCGTCCTGTCGCGATGCAATATCAATGGCACCTCCATGCTTTTTCAGGATGGAATAGGTTACTGTGAGACCCAGCCCCAGTCCCTTTTTATTCCACAAATTCTTGGATGTAAAGTAAGGATCAAATACCCGGGGGAGAACCTCCCGGGGTATGCCCGCCCCTTGATCCTTAATCGAAACCTTGACAAACTTCGCCTCCCGATCATGCAGGATCTCCAGGTTTCCAGGGATAGAATCCACATTTTCAGCCCGAATTCGAATCACCCCGCCTTGCAGCATGGCTTCCCGGGCATTGGTGACCACATTGCCTATAGCCTACGTCATTTGGCCAATATCCACCGCAACGGGGCGCAAGCCTTCAGGGAAAAAACTCTCGAAATCCACATTGGAACCGGCAAGGGCCAGGGTCACTGCGTCGGAAACGAGCGTCTCGGCGGGAACAGAAGTTATCAACGGTTCACCGCCGGAAGAAAAGGTCAGAAATTTCTTGGTCAACTCCGCGGCATGCAGGCACGCATTCTGCGCAACCTGCAATTTATCGGCAACAGGACGCCCCTTGCGCAGTTTTTCCTGCGCGACCTCCAGATTACCCATGATGACTGCAAGCAGATTATTGAAATCATGGGCAATGCCGCCGGCGAGGAGTGCCGTTGCTTCAAGTTTTTTGGTCTTTATGATTTCGTTTTCCAGGCGCTTTGCATCCGTGATGTCATGCAGGGCAATCCGGATGTGGCTACCGCTCATCTCGTTTTTTGTCCTGGGAATACATTCCAGCTTGGCCCAGAACCAGTCACCATCCTTGCTCTGCATCCGCAGATCGAATACCAGCCGATCCATTGGGGCAATGAATGCCCTGAAGTATGTATAAAATCTGTCCTGATCATCATAAAAGATGAAGCGGGTAAAGGGTTGGCCGTGCAGCACCCCCCTCTCTTCGCCCAACAGGTCGGCCAGGGTCAGGTTTGCCTTCACGATCACTCCCTTGTCGCTGAGAGTGAGATAGCCGAACGGCGCGAAGTCGTAGAGATCAATATACTGGTCCCGGGTCTCCACCAGTTCTTCCTGGACGCGGCGCAGCTCGTCATTCTGCAATTCCAGTTCGATCTGATACGTGCGCAATTCATGGAGCAGTTTGCGGACTTCGTCCCCTGCATTTTCCGGGGAGTCGCCGCGTTCAGAGTCAAGCCTTTCTTTCGCCCGCCGGTGCAGCTCATCCAGTTTCTGTTTCTCCATATTCACCATCTTCCGGTTTCCTGGTCCTCACGGCAGTCCGACACCATGTTCAGTGATCAGCCTGGCCGCTTCTTCCCGGTATTCCCGTGGGTTTCCTTTTTTTTATCAGAGAACACCTCACGGCAGTGTTATTATCAACTGCAGGGAATGCCCACTGATAGTTTTCCATCTCGTGCCCGACCGCGAAACTCCGGCACCTATGGGGTGATCCCTTTGCCTTGCCGGTCTAATCGCCCTTCTTGCCGTGTCCCCGGTCCTGTTTGCTCTGTTTATCCCCTTTCTTATCCTCCTTCCGCTCACCGCGGCCCTTTTTCCCCCGGTCACTCCACTGCTTCTTCCACTGTCCGTAGGGAATATGGGGTTGCTTTTCGTAGCGGTGGCGGTAATCCTTCGGCACCTGGAATACAGGAGCGGGAACGTAGTGATTTTCAATAATTTTCCACGGCCCGTTAAAGGCGCTTGAACGGTACCACTGGCTTCCCCGCGGCGCCCACCAGTAATTATCGTAGAAAAATAAGTCGTGCTCGATCCGGGGAACAAAATATATCGTGGAATTCGGGATCATGGCCACTGCCGGGGGTTCGGCGATCGAGATCGGCGGTGGGCCTATGTTGATATTGACATCGATTTCAGCAAATGCCTCGTTCATGCTCGCCGGGACAAACAGCGCCACGAAAAAGACACCGGCTCCCAATGCTCCTAGGATACTTTTTTTCATTTTTTCCTCCTCGGCCCTGAAAGGCCGCAGCGTGCAAAAGATTTACCTGACACAACCCCTGTCCCCATCGCTGGTTCTCAGTAGCTTCAAGCAATAAGCATGCCGCAAGGCCAAAATGCGAGGGAATAACAATAAGTTCTATAAATACGCAGGGTAGTCATGAGGTGTGAAGAACAGCGGGAGAAACGGTCAGGGACACCTTGACCTCAATATATGGCGGTCCCTCAAAAAATTGAGGGATAAAATTCATACTTCAGGATTTGTGCTCCTTTTTTGGGCTTTTTTGCGAAGCTATCCCCCATGATGGCTTTTTGTGAGATCATCCTGGGTGCTCATCGGGGGGGACTGCGCAGCGGCATCGCCGCGCACTATCCCGAGTTTGTGCATTCTCGCCCGCAGGGTGCTGGGGTGGAGACCCAGGATCCTGGCGGCCCCGTCTTTTCCTTCAATGCGCCATCCTGTTTCCGCGAGGGCCTTCAGGATGAGCTTGCGCTCCATCTCCTTCACGGTTCCGCCGGCGAAAGAGTCCGGGGCGGGTGAGATATTCAGATTATCCGCGAGTTGAAATCCCGGGCCGGGACAGAGGATCAAGGCCCGTTCGATGATGCTTTCCAGTTCTCTGACATTCCCTGGCCAAGGATAATCCAGCAATGCCTGCATCGTCTCCTTGGGAATCGAGGTGATCTGCTTCCCCATTTTCCGCGCATATCGTTGCACGAAGGCATGAACCATGGGCGGGATGTCTTCCGTCCGCTTTCGCAGCGGCGGGACCGTGATGGGAAATACGTTCAACCGATAGTACAGGTCCTTGCGGAACCTGCCGGCGGCAATCTCGTCCTCCAAGTTCCGATTGGTCGTTGCCACGACGCGCACATCGACCTTGATGGTCCTGGACGAGCCCAACCGCTCAAACTGGCCGTGCTGAATCACACGGAGTAGTTTGGCCTGCATTTCCAGCGGCAGTTCCCCTATTTCATCCAGGCACAGGGTGGAACCATCCGCGACCTCGAACCGGCCTATCTGCAGGGTATCGGCCCCGGTAAAAGCCCCTTTTTCCCGGCCGAACAGTTCGCTCTCCAGCAAATTGGCAGGCAGGGCGGCACAGTTGACGGTAATGAGCGGTCGATTTCGGCGGGGACTCAAGCGGTGGATGGCGATGGCAATCAGTTCCTTTCCCGTCCCGGTTTCCCCCAGGATCAGAACCGTCGCATCTGTCGGCGCAACCTGCTCGGCGCGATAGAGAACATATTTGAGGCCATCGCTCTGTCCGATGATATGCTCGAACTGGTGCTTCTTTTCACTCACCTGGTGAATGTAGATATTCTCAACCACCAGGCGGTCCTTCAATGTTTTGATTTCCGCCAGGGCCTTGAGCAGGGATTCCTCTGCCTGTCGATGTTCTTTGATCTTTTGCTCCAGTTGCCCGCTGATCACCCCGGAAGCGATGCTGCGCTCCACAACCCGTTGTTCCTTTTCACTGCGTGCCTGCATTGAAGCCGGCATCAGAAGTTTCCGGCTGGTGACGTCGCGGATGTTGCACTGAATCACTTTGTGATGATCGACCAGATAGATGGTGCTGATAAATTCCACGGCAATGACCCGCCCGTTTTTGGTCTCCAGCGGCAGATCATCGTAACGGACATACCCTTTGCGCTGCAGTTCCGCAAATACGGATTTTGACGCGCCCATATCTTGCAGGCAACCGATTTCCCAGAGTTTTTTTCCTAATAGCTCCTCATAGGGATACCCCAGCATTTCCGTCAGAAAAGGATTGACATCGGTTATCTCGCCGGTCTCGGCATCAAGGATCAATATGCCCTCCCCGGCTGCTTCGAAAAGACGGCGGTAACGGGTTTCCGAGGCCTGCAGCGCCTCCTCCAGCTCCCTGCGTTCATTGATGTCGGTAACCGTGGTCTGGCAGAGCGGGTTTTCGCCAGGGCCTAAGGCAGACGGGATGGAGTCAAGCTGGGCGTAAAAGGGCGTACCGTTTTTCTGCAGGAGGGTAAGGGAGCAGGTTTGTTTGCTCCGGGCGGCAAATACTTTTTTTAAATGCAGGTAAAAGAGATCACTGTCATCCTGGCTCATAAAGGAAGAAAAAGGTCTTTTGAGCAGGGTCTCCGTTTCCACCCCCAACTGCCTGCTGCCGGTACGATTTACCCCCAGGATCCGTCCTTTCCGGTCAAGGGTGAAATACCCGACCGGCGCCTGATCGTACAGGTCCATATAGCGGGCATGGGACTCCTCGAGCTTGAGTTGCGTTTTGCGCAATTCCTCGTTTTGCGCCGCCAGTTCGATCTGATGCACCCGCAGTTCGTGGATCACCTCCGGATAATCACCGGGTGCGATCTTAGTCTTTTTGGCAGGGTGTTTGGCCAGCGATTTTTCAGCTCGCCCACGGAGGTCACCGGATTTATCCGGACCGCGTCTATTCACTCCCATGACCGCCCTTTCTTTGCGAAGACCTTATCCACCATCTCACCGCAAATTCATTTTTTTTTTGGTAAATCAATCGAGGAACATGATGAATACATAATTAAAACTTATTATAAACAAAAACAAAAAGCAAACGATTGGATGGCTGACTTCGTGGACTTCCAGCCAGGTACGAGAATTTGGACGAGAGGGGCAATATGCCTCCTTCCATGTCCCTCTATGCCATTCGAAACACCAGCGGACCGCATCTTGCTGACGCATTACCGGCACCTTTGAATGCCGGAATCATGAAGAATCAGAAAGAAATTCAGTTTTCTATTGAATCGCCGAAGGTATAATAGTCAATTTTTGAATTGACGCTGAATCCTTTGAAAACGGCATATAATTCTCCGCACGAACATGTAATATCACCTTCTATCCACGATCCGAGCGGATCGGCATAGTGAACCGAAACCAGGATGGGTCCCTGGTGGCAGGGACGGAGATTCCCGGATCCCTTTAAGTCCTTCCTGATTTGTTTTTCAGCGTCTTCACGAACGGGCAGGGGAAAACCTGCCACCCAGCTAAATTGAACATCCATACCTTTCTTTAATTACCTGCATAATTAGATGAAAAGCTTCGAACTAAGTGTCAAAAATCATTCCATTCTACATGGTAGAAATTTTATATTAAGTAAATTTATATCATAACACCATCATTTAAAAAATAAACTTGATGTTGGATCCCTGAACCGGATATTCAGCTGCCCTTAAAATTTCTGCCATCAGCTCTCTGCGAATCCGCAGCCCAAAATGTTTATCCAGCAGCCTGACTGCTTCATCAGTGCCGGCAGGCGGTTCGGGCAGGCGGGCGATGAAACCGGCCACATCCTCATAGACCGCCCAGGGATAAATAAGCCATCGCCACTTGATGATTTTTTGCGCATACATATCCGGTTTCACTGCCGATGACTGCTTGTGATGCAGAACACCGATACGCAGTGCATTGACGCCTGAATCGGTGAAATGACGGCGGGCCAGTTTCAGGGTATCGCCGGTATCGCTGACATCATCAGTCAGCAGGACATTTTTGCCGCGCAAATCGCGGCTGGGAATTTCTACCAGACGGGCTTCCGGTATCTTGGTGGCGCCCGCGGTATAATGGGCGATCTGGATGCTGCTGAGCGCCTGGATATCAAGGTAATCGCACAAAAGGCGGGCAGGCACGTAACCCCCGCGGGCAACAGCCACGATGATGTCGGGACTGAAGCCGGAATCCCGGATTTTACCGGCCAGCCTGCGGGACAGGCGCTCTATGGCCGCCCACGAAACAAGTTCGCTGCGGAATTGATCCATTACAAACTCCGGAGAAAAGATCAAAGGTTACCGGTTTGATTCGTTGACCTTGATACCTGCTCTTCATCTACCGCAAAATTCCTCTTAAAGCAAAAACAGATTTTTCCGGCAGCCTGAAGATGGACAGGAAGATGAAAAAAACGTGGCGGTTATTCTGATTTGCCCTGCGACAAATAGCCGATGAGACGATAGGCAAGCTTTGCCATGGTAAACTGCGGATGGTCCAGGCCTTTGATCGGCGCCAGTTCATTGATGTCAAAGCCGACAATGCGGCGTTTTTCGGCCAGCCTGCTGAAGAGGCGGTCAACCTGCGTCCAGGTCAGACCGGCCGGTTCGGGTGTCCCGGTTGCCGGCATGATGGAAGGATCAAGGGCATCGCAGTCAAAAGTGATATATACCTGCCCGGAGGTGGCGGCGACAACCTTCTCAATCCAGTCCTCCCCTTTTCTGTCCCGGTCATGGATGCTTTCCGCATAAAAGACGGGGATTCTGTCCTGACGAACCAGTTCCGCCTCCTCTTCACATTCGCTGCGGATGCCTACCTGAACGATTTTTTTATTCACATCACGGATACGCGCCATGGCGCATGCATGGTTCCACCTGTCGCCCTGGTACGATTCCCGCAAATCGCTGTGGGCGTCCAGCTGAAGAACGGTCAGATCCGCAAAGAATTCGGCATAGGCGTAAACCGCACCGACTATGGAAGAGTGCTCGCCGCCGAAAGTAACCACACACCGGTCCCTGTCCAGCCAGTTCCTGACGGTTTTCTGCAGCCGGTCTGCAAGCGCCTTGCCATCGCAGTCATCCACGGCCAGCGGCGGCAGCGTTGCAATACCCTTGACTGCGGCAATGGGTCTGTAGCCCAGCCGGGTATCATAAAATTCAACCTGTTGGGAGGCTTCCAGGATAGCCTGCGGTCCGGCTGCGGAGCCCCGGCCGTAGGAGGAAGTCTGTTCAAAGGGTACGGGCAGAATGATGGCGCCGGCAGCTTCCGGCCATCCCGGTTCATTATCAATGCCCAGGAAATTCCGATCCTTGCCGAGCAGGGAGGACATTTATTTCCCGCCGGCCAGAGTTTCAAATACCGCTTTGACCAGCAGGGGGAGCACCAGGGTGGCGTCGGCAAAGACCTCGGCGTACCGGCCGCCTTCCTGCTGCGGCACAAACTTGCCCCAGCTGACCCCTTCCGAATAGGTGCAGCCGGACAATCCGCCCCAATGATCGGGTTCCGGGCATATTCTGACCCCGTAGCGAAAACGGGGGGCTTCGATCGATATGCCTAAGCGGTCGCTGGTAATATCGTAATAGGGAGCGACCTGCTGGGCCCAGTTGCGCGGCACGCCGCCGCCAATGGTAAAGATGCCCAGGTTTTTTGCCCTGCCGATAAACCTGGCGTATTCCTGCAGGTCGAGAAACGGGTTATAGGGCGGAACCGCCTGGAAAAGTTCTTCCGCACCAATTGCATCCGAACCTTTTTTCCCGGCAACAGCCCTTGCCATGGCCCAGGTGGAGAAATCCAGGCCCATTTCGCTGTCCGTGAAAGCCGGGATAAAAACCGGCACGTTCATGCGCCAGGCGCTGCGCAGGATGCCCGGACCATGATCCAGTTCATCGAGTCTCCTGCCCACAGCCCGGCAGAACGAGGCGGATGACCAGGTGCCGCCTTCCGGTTCGGAGGAATCGAGCACCTCGGTCACCAGCGCCGCCACATGATTCAGGTTGGCTTCCATCTCCAGGGTATCGTAAATACGGTTGTACCCCTTATGAAAGAGTTCCAGATCATTGCTCTGCTCCGGCACTTTATAATGGGTGAGCCCGATGGACTCGGTAAGCCCGTGCGCCATCAGGGCTCCGGTGGCGATAACCGCGTGGACAACCCCCTTGTCAATGAGGTCGCAGATAATCCTGCCCTGCTTGGCAACGGACATGGCGCCGGTAAGGGTCAGCACCACGGTGCAATCCTCGTCCCGGCACATGGTAAGCAGAACCTCATAGGCGGCGGCAAGGCGGCGGCCGGTAAAAGCCGTCTTATCCATGGCCCTGAGAAGATCGGAAAAGGAATTGACCCTGCTCAAATCAAGGGATTCGAGCGGGGTCAAACCGTCTGTCCTGCCGTCATGCAATATACGTTCGCTCATGGTCGCGGTCTTCTTTTATGGAGGGAAGGTTAAAAAAATCAGACAACAGCGAGCTTATGCGGGATGTTTTCCGTTTCCTGAGCAACATCGAACCTGCCCATCTCGCGAACAGACACATCGCCGAGATCCAACTCCTCCTGCATGTATTGTAATACATCATGCGGATTCGTATTGCCACAGGTAAAAACATCCAGGGCGATCAAGCCTAAATCAGCATATGAATGCGCCGAGCAGTGACTTTCGTCGAGCAGCACCATAGCTGTGAAACCTGGAGGGGAATTGTGTTCGAAATGATATCTGACTTGTGAAATAACGGTTGCCCCGGCCCTTTCCGCGCTTTTCGCCATGGCTTTCAGCACGGCCTTATCGTCAAGGCAAACCTCGCGGGAAACATTACGACAATCGATTAGCAGGTGTTTTCCTCTATACAATTCATGGTACCTCCCAAAATAAAAATAATCTAACGCCGCCTTTCGCTAGGTCTCCTTGCTTAAGGGAGGCTTGGGGTCGGCCACCTCAATCCTCGAAAAAGTGAGGGTCATATAAAGTTGTTCGGCAAACTTGTCAAGACTTTTTGCCCCTCTTTTCTCCGCCCTGCAATCTGCTTTCCCTGCCCTGCAAACCCGCTGGTATTCAAAGCTTTGCTGTTCCGGAACTTTACGAAAAACATGCGAACAGTTCCCAATAATCCGGGAGTGCATTGCCGGGACAAAATAATTTTTCTTGATCAGATGCACCGGATATCAATACAATATTCCATGACTGGACTTCCCTGTTTATCAACCGCCCGGTGCATGACCGGATTTGCGGTCATCATTTTTCTGGCCGCCCTGCTTTGCGGCACCCCGCTTCATGCCCAGGAGCTTTTCCCTGTCTCGGCAGCACAGGACAATCCGGACAGGGCACTTGTCAACGGCGAGATAATAGCCGCTGAAATTTCCAGGGCAACAGGCCTTGCCATATCCCCCATCCTGGGACTCTCCGTTCTCGGCGCATATACTTATTACACCACCCCGGCTGCGGAACGGACCGATATGCCCTGGCACGCCAGGCCGGCGTTCTGGGGGCCGCTGCTGACGGTTCTGCTGGGAATATTCCTGAAAGATTCCGCCAAAATCGCCCTGCCGAAAATACTTCTTATGCCGCTGGACGCCGTGGAAACGCTGCTGGAAAAAAATGTGTCGGCAATCCTGGCCCTGCTGGTTATCCTTTCCTCGATAACCGGCAGAGGAATTGACCAGCTCCATTTTCCAGGCCTGACCCCGGATCTGTTCCTGCAGCCTGCCTATGCAGCCGGATACCCCGGCACAGCTGCATCTTCTGGTCTGCCGGAAATCGGCGTCCTTTCCCTGGTACTGATTATTGTCTTTGCAGTCGTCTGGGTGGTCGGCCAATCCTTTAATTTTCTCATCCTGCTCTCACCCTTCTCATGGCTGGATCTGCTGCTCACCGGGTTCAAAAACAGTATCCTTGCCCTGCTCCTGGGAGCATACCTGATCAATCCGTTTCTGGGCCTGGGAACAGCGCTGGTTTTCATCGTCTTCTCCTTTTTCCTGTTTGCCCGGTCCTACCGTTTTGTCATTTTCGGCACTCTCTTTGCCGCCGATATTCTCTTCAAAAAATCACGGCGGGAACCTCCGGATAACGGAAGGATTCAGGCCTTTACCGGTTCCGCGGTTGCCGGTGCTCCATCCATGAGCTACGGCTGTCTGGCAGCAGAGAAGGAAACGCTGGTCTTTCATTACCGACCCTGGCTCATCCTGCCATCCCGGACCGTGGAAACATCTTTTGTTCCCAGTCAATGCGAGGTAGGCAAGGGTATGGTATCACCGGTGATTCTCGCGGCCCGGGAAAACAGGAAATCGTACCGCACCCTTTTCCGGTTGCGGCCACTCTATCATTGCCATGAAAATAAAGTTGCCGAAACCCTCGGACTCAAGGGCATTCGGGATGTCACCTTCGGCAGGTCTCTCCGGGAGGGCCTTGCTTGGCTGCGGGAACAAACGGGACTGCAGACAAAGGAGAAAAATGAAGCCGCATAATGCAACCACGCCGATAACTAACCGTGATGACGCAGAGAGCACAACCGGCCGGGATCCGGAAATGGGTCGAATATCTGGCGCTTGAAATCGGCCGCCGCCCTGCAGTACGGGTCGACCTCCTGAGAAAGGTTGCGGAGCGGCTTACCGATACCTTCATAGATCTTGGCTATGAAGTATCGCATCAGCCGGTTCCCTACAGGCAGACGCATCACCTCAATGTGATTGCCAGGCCCAGAGGGAGTATGGACGTACCCCCGGGCGGTCCGTTACTGGTGGTCGGGGCGCATTATGACTCTGTGTCCGCCTCACCCGGTGCCGATGACAATGCCAGCGCCGTGGCGGGCCTGGTGGAGATGGCGCGCCTGCTGGCGGATAATCCTCCCCCTGGCCTCAGGCTGGCAGCCTTTTGCCCGGAAGAGCCTCCGGCCTACAGAACAAGGAAAATGGGCAGCTACATCTATGCCAAAAGCCTCAAGGAAGCGGGCGTCGGGCTGACGGGCATGATCTGTCTGGAGATGATTGGCTACTTTACCGATGCTCCGGGCAGTCAGTCCTATCCGCTGCCGCTCATGTACATGATCTATCCGAAGGAAGGAAATTTCATCGCCATTGTGGGCAATATCAGGTCAACGAAATGGACCCGGCAGGTCAGAAACGCCTTTGCAGCCGGCACCGATCTTCCGGTTGAATGCCTGAATGCCCCTGCCATCATGCTAGGTATTGATTTTTCCGACCACTGGTCGTTCAATAAATTCGGGTATCCGGCCGCGATGGTGACCGACACCGCTTTTTACCGCAACCCTCATTACCACCTGCCCTCGGACCTGCCTGATACCCTGGACTATTTCAGGGCGGCCAAGGTGGTGGACGGAGTGACGGCAGCGGTCAGACTTCTTGCCTGAATCATTGTGTCCCGTCAGACGGCTGCCAGGTACACCCAGCCGAAGCCGAGCAGGAACAGAAAGGGAAGCGCAGCATGCCGGGCGGACAGGCGGTTGTCCGTCATTCGCTGAAAAATCTTGTAAACGGCATAGAGTGAACAAAGAAAGCCGCCGAAAATGATAATGTGCAGTAGGGTTGCCGTCCCGCCTGGGGTCAGCAGATGGAATTCGGGGATTGCCGCTGTCACTCCGAAAAGCAGCAGGAAATTGGGGAGGATTTTCCAGGCCCCCGTGATAAACAGATTGGTATAATAGGCCAGGTAGCCGGCCAGAACCAGGGGAATTAGACCATAACCAAAAAACAGCCTTACCTGCGAATACTCCAGTGAGGCAAGGAGGGCCTGAAACCGGCTCAGGAGCAGATAACATCCCCAGGCAGCAGCGATAATTCCCCAAAAAACCAGACTGCCGCTGACCACCGGTCCTCCTGGAAATATGTCTCCCAGGTCATGATGCCCTTCCTGCATGAAGAGGAGAAAACGTTGATGAAAAGCCAGGAAAAAGAATACCGTCCCCAGGGAAATGATGAGGAAATTATCGGACAATCTGGCCGACCTGAGTGACCAGAGTTCACGGGGTGCCAGCCGCAGATTCAACTCTATTGAACGGAGTTGACAGTTGCGGATGCATCTGCCGCAGAGAATACAGTCCTTGTTGTTGTCAACCAGGAAAGGATGCCGGTACATGGGACAGCCGGGGGACTGGTCCGTACCCCGGTAACAGACATGATCCCGGCACTGATTGATGCACATCTGCCGGTTGGCCCGCAGTTCCAGGATTGACGGCATCGAAAACAGGGCATTGAGTGCGCCGAGAGGGCAGATATACCGGCACCAGGTATAGCGCTCGAAAAACAGGCTGAACAACAGGGCGCCCAGCGCGATTGCCAGCAGGATCATACCGGTAAGCCGCGGGCTGTCGTAGGCATTAAAGACAATTTCCACCCAGAAGACAGCCAGGCATAAAAGGGCCATGATCCATCCTGAATTTTCCACGGCCGATGCCGGCAGTCTCCGCACCGGCCTGACGACACGCTGCAACAGTTTGCCCGGTGCCGACAGGGCGCACACACTGCACCAGAAGCGCGGCAGAAAAAAGAAAGAGATGATCAGCAGCGGCCAGCCGATATACCAGCACAAGGTTATGCCGAAATTGTCCGTTGCTTCCTGCGGCCCGAAAAACAGCGCAAGAATAATGGCCGCAAAAAGCACCAGCATGCTTCTGCCGATGATCGGCAGCGCATTGCCGGCAAAAATCCGCCGAACCCTGGGCAGACGCAGCAGGTTATAGGAAAGTTTCTGCTCCCCCCCGGAAAGGCCCAGAAATATCTGCTCGGCGAGTATCTCCTCCCCGGGAGAAATCATGACGGCCCGGTGGATGACATTGGACAGTTCCGTCAGGTTGCCCGGCCAGTCATACTTTATCAGCACATTGAGGGCATCGGGAGAGATCCTGGTAACCCTTCTGTTGAGTTCAGCATTGTATCGGTGCAGATAATAGTCGACCAGCGGTTTGATATCCTGTTTATGTTCGCGCAGGGGCGGAAGAACAAAGCGGCTGCCGGCAAACATTCCGGCAAATTCGGCGATGAACATCGATTCCTGCAGGTTTCCCGGCGCACGATCTGTTATGATAATGAGTCGTGCTCCGGATTCCCCGGTATCTCCCTCCGGACCGGAATCGGAGTCTCGGGTGAAGAACTGGTAGATTTTTCGCTGCATTCCCGGGTCCAGATCCTCGGCATGAAACAGGACCAGGGTGCCGCTGTTCATCTGGTCCAGGATTCCCAATTGTCTTCCAGCCGCATAGGGAAAAGAATCCTGCTTCAGACCGAAAAGTTTTTCCTCCCACAACCAGGATTCGGACTGCCTGATATCCAGTTCAACATAGGGATGCGATCGCCTCCGGCTGAGCAGGTGAATCTGTTTGGCAACCAGGCGCCGGCCGGTGCCCGATTCTCCTTCGAGCAGGACCGGTCCCTCCTGTCCGGCAAAATGGTGAATTTTGTTTCGTATTTTTCTGGCAAGCTCGAATTCCACTTTCCCGACAACATCCGTCTCGCCGGCTCCCCGGTCACTGTGTCGCCGAGGGACGGATGATACTTGAGAAAAGGCCGGAGAGGATGGAGACCTGTCCGGCGCCGACCAGCTGTCGGATGCCAGGCTCAGCCTTTCCGCGAGGGTCCGGTCCAGGGCCTGGTGGATGAGCGGATTTGCCAGGAGGATAGCCCTGAACTGTTCCCTGTCATAAGTGAGAAAGCGGGTTCTGCGCAGGGTTTTGACCGTCAGGGATCTCGGTTTGCCGGTAAAGAGCGAAACCTCCCCGAAATGGCCGCCGGCACTGATATGCCCGGCAACAAATGACGTTCCGTCAGGTTTTTCTTCGATCAGTTCGACCTTTCCCTCCGCAATAAGAAACAAGGTCGTGCCCGGATCACCTTTCCGGTAGACATATTCGCCGGCTTCGAGAACACGTTCACCGGCTGCTTCTGCAGCCTCCGCCAGTTCCTTCGCTGAAAGTCCCTGAAAAAGATAGGCCTGGTGCAGATCCCGAACCGGCATGGTCACCTCAGTAATCCGTCAATAATTCAGACAAGTTTCTCAATCCCGCTGTAGAAAAAAAAACAGGCAAAGAAAAAAAGGAAGGAAGCACAACCGCCGATCAGCCTTCTGTAGGCGGTATCGCTGAAAAAACGCTTTCCCCTGGCTACCCCCAGGGAGACAAGGGCATACCAGGCAAGATCCGCCAGGATGTGCCCCAGGTAAAAGGCGGCAACTCCGAGAACGCCGAATTTAACCGAATGCAGGATGTATCCGAGGCCGATGGATGCCCACCAGATGGTCCAATAGGGATTGGCCAGGCTGAACATGATGCCGGCCAGGACGAGGTTTCTATTCTTTCCTTCTCCTGCCTCCAGATGAAGGCGCAGGCCCGGAAGGCTCCTGAACATGGAAACAGCCATCCACATCAGGATGCAGCCGCCGGCAAGCGCTATGCCCGTAAAGACCTCTTCCCGCACCAGCAATGGCGCCAGGCCGGCCAGCAGGGCGATAACAAGGGCCAATTCAAGAATGCCGTGGCCCAGGATCATCAGCGGACCGGCTTTGGCACCCTGCCTGGTGCTTTCACTGACGGTCACGGTCAGCAAAGGGCCCGGCATCAGGGCTCCGGACATGGCAATGATGAACGAGGAAAAAAAGATGGCGGTCAGGCTGAATATCATGTTTTTCAATTATAATTTTTTTCAATAGAGCGTCATAAAGGCGCATAATACCTCTTCCCGCGCCATTGTAAAACCAGATTTCAGGAAACAGGCTGTTTTCTCGGGTATTCCCCTGGAGCCTTCCGGCCGTGCGTGTGCTTCGAGGCCGGATTATCCGAAGTTACCGCTCGGTCTTTTTCCAGGCTTCCTGAATGGAAAGGGCATAGGGTTGATGGCCCTGCAGGACAACGGGGAGGTTGTCGCGTGCCTGGCGGGCTTCATTCAGGGTATTGTACATGCCGTAATAAACAAAGAAGGCGGGCGGTGAATTTCTCCTGATGATGTACATGTTATCCCGGACAGAGGTATATTTTTCCTGGATCAGGATATCCTTGAGATTTTCTTCCGCATCCTCCGCATTCAGCATCATCAGCTGGATGGTATAGCCGCCCCGATAGGACCATGCCAGCCAGTTGGAACTGGCACGCAGCCGTTCCTGAAAAAGAGCTTCTGCGTCGGCGGCCGGCGGCGCGTCCTGCTGTCTCGTCCCGGCGGGGACATCACTGCCCTTTTTCTTTCTTCCTTCCGCCTGAACAATTACCGGCTGTTTCTCTGCAGGTTCGCTTTCTGCTGTGGGTTCAGGTTGCCTGCTCGTCTCCCCGGATGCTTCGCCTTTCTGACCCGGCCCGGAAGCTGAGGAGGTTGCGCCGACCTTCCCGGCTGCCGCGGGAGCGTCCTCTGTTTCTGCCGGTAGCGGTTCGGGTTTCCTCTGTCTCCCGAAGTCCTCGTTTTTTCGGGGCTGGGCCGGCTCTGCCGGGGCAATATTTTTCCCAACCTCCCCTGGAGAGCCTGCTCCTTTCCCTGCCTGCCAGTCTCCCGGCGATGGATTTTTTTCCTTCGGCACAGGCAGCTGCGGCTTCTCGATTATCATGTCTTCTTTCGTGAACGGTTTCTCCGTTGCAGGCGGCTTAATTTCCTCTTTATCCGGCAGGATAACAAAGAAAAGAATGATCAGCGGGAGAACAGCTGCCGCGGTCCACCAGGGATGGCGCAGCAACAGGTCATAGCCCCGGTAAAACAGGGAACCGCCTCTTTTCTTGTCCGGATGAGGAAAAGCAAACAATTCCGGCTCGATCCGGAACATGCCCCGGGAACAACCATTCTTCAACCCTTTTTCCGCAAGCATATTCGTCAGGGTGATATTGCCCCCGGCTGATTCATACAGGGCGGACAGGGCGGCATCGCTGAAGAGCTCAAGATGTTTGTTGCCGGGAATGCCGGCGGCGAGCAGCCTGAATTGCAGATACTTTTCAGTTTCTTCACGATTCAGAGGTGCAAGAACGTAACCCGCTTGAATATCAACATTGGAGCAGTATATCCTGAGTTGATCGAGGTTATGGTCCAGCTCAGGACGACCGATGAGCAGAACCTGCAGGACCGGGTCTTCCCCCAAATTGCAGATCAACTTCATCAAGCGTTCGAGGGTGGCCATAAATACCTTTTCGGCTTCATCGATAATCAGCAGAATCCTCCGCTCTCTTTTCCCGTGAAGCAGCTCCTGGAATTCCCGGATAAGCTGCCGGGGCGGAGAATTGTCCTTTTTTTCCGGATCGAGTGCCAGACAAACAGTGCGCACCAGATCTTCAAATGATCCGATCGGATGGTCAAGGCTGATGATATCGTAATGGTCGGCCGACAACGTTCTGGTGACAATAATTTTCAGCAGTGTTTTGCCGACGCCTTCATTACCGGTCAGCTTAACAAGAGGCTTCCCATCCCGGATATCCTGCAGCAGGGATTGAAGCACCGCAGGATGGCCGGCTCCTTGAAAAAAAATCTCCGGATCCGGCTCCAGGGGGAAGGGAGCCTGCTGCAGCTGAAAATGGTCGAGGTACAAGCTAGAATCCATCAAAAATCCCTGTTTCTGTAAAAATACGAACCCCAAGGATCCGCCTGAGCAGCCCTTGCAGAGCTCAAATACATGTTTCGCCGTCCTTGACGGACGCCTGATATAACGAAATTAAGAGAAGAAAAGTGAAGACTCCGACACCGGGTGCCGGCTGCGCCGCCCATACTGTTTTTCAGCCCCCGTGTAAGTATTGCGCAAATTCCTGCCCTGTGTAAACATATTTCCTTCGATTCCTTTCCTTTTTCCATTTTATGATAGTTTCTTCCGAAAGCGTATGTCAATTGTGATTGTCTAGCAGGATCCGGACCAGTTGATAAAAGTTCCTGTACAGATGAAGCAACCTGCTATATTGTTTGTACAAATATAAGCTGCAGGAAACTACATCTACTTTTCAAAGGAGCATGGCATGCGCATCGGGATGATAGGGCTGGGTCGAATGGGTATGAATATGGCCCGCCGCCTCGTCCGGCACGGGCATGAGGTTGTTGCCTACAACCGTTCACCGGAAAAAGTCGACCGGATTGCCAAAGAGGGGGCGGAAGGCGCCTACAGCGTTGAGGAGCTGGTCGGCATGCTCACCGCACCCAGGATTGTATGGATAATGCTGCCGGCCGGCAGAATCGTCGAAGAACAGATCAACCGCCTGGCAGAACTGCTGGAACCCGGGGACATCATCATCGAAGGAGGCAACAGCCGTTATCAGGACGATATCCGCCGTGCCGCGGACCTTGAAAAAAAATCAATCAACTACCTGGACGCAGGAGTCAGCGGCGGCATATGGGGTCTGGATATCGGATACTGCACCATGGTCGGCGGCGACCGCACCGTTTTCAACACCCTTGTCCCGGTCCTGGAAAGCCTTGCCCCCAAAGACGGTTATCTTTACTGCGGTCCGGCCGGTGCCGGCCATTTTGTCAAAATGATTCATAACGGTATCGAATACGGCATGATGCAGGCCTACGGGGAAGGTTTTGCACTCCTGGAAAATTCACCCTACAGCGAGCATTTCGATTACCGGCAAATAGCCCATCTCTGGAACCAGGGCAGCGTTGTCCGCTCCTGGCTGCTCGAACTTCTGGAAGACGCCTTCGGCAATGATCCGAAACTCAGTGAGATAATCGGCTATGTCGATGATTCCGGGGAAGGCCGCTGGACCGTCGAACAGGCGATAGAAAGCAGAGTTGCCGCCCCGGTCATTGCCAATGCGTTGTTCGCCCGCTTTCAATCCAGGGACGACAACAGCTTTTCCAACAGGGTGCTGGCCGCTCTGCGCAGGGAATTCGGCGGCCATGCCGTAAAATATTCCGGCAAGCCATGACGCTTCATGCCTGTGACCGGGAAAGCCGGAATACGATCGATCCCTGTACCATCGTCATTTTCGGTGCCTCAGGAGATCTGACCCGCCGGAAGCTCATACCGGCTCTCTTTTCCCTGTTTGAGCAGGGAAAAATGCCCCTTCCTTTCACTATTGTCGGCTGCGGCAGGACAGAACTCGATGACGAACAATTCCGGCACCAGCTGCATGACAATATTACGGACCGTGAGGTGGACCGGCGGCAATGGGATCGATTTGCGAAAAACCTGCATTACAAAGCAATTGCCTACGACCTGGCCGATTTCAAAAGCCTGGCCGCGCTTCTTGACAAACTGGACAGGGAAAAAAAGACCGGGGGCAATCGCATTTTTGATCTTGCCGTCCCCCCCTCCCTCTATCCGGTGATTGCCGAACTCCTTGGTCTGTCGGGGCTTTCCGGCAAGCAGCGGGAAGAGTCCGGCTGGGCAAGAATTGTGGTGGAAAAGCCCTTCGGCACGGACGTGAAAACCGCAATAAAGCTTGACTCGGTTCTGCACCGTCATTTCCGGGAAGAACAGATTTTTCGTATTGATCATTACCTGGCCAAGGAAACTGTCCAGAATACCCTGATTTTCAGATTTGCCAATTCCATTTTCGAACCTCTCTGGAACAGACACCATATTGATTATATAGGCATTGTTGCCGCCGAAGAACTTGGGGTCGGCTCCCGGGCAGGATACTATGACGAATCAGGCGTCCTGCGGGATATGTTTCAAAATCATATGATGCAGCTCCTCGTCCTTACCGCCATGGAACCGCCCTGGTGCTATGAGGCCGATGCCGTACAGGACGAAAAGGCAAAAGTCATCCGTTCTCTCAGGGAATTCAGCATGGAGAAAGGAAGCAGGATCTGCCTCGGGCAATACAGCTCCGGGAAACACATGGGAAAAACAGTACCCGGCTACAGGGAGGAGCAAGGGGTGAAAAAATATTCCCTGACTCCGACGTTTGCCCTGCTGGAACTGTATATTGATAACTGGCGCTGGCAGGATGTTCCGTTTTACCTGATTTCGGGCAAACGCCTGCCGCGCAAGGAAACCCGGATCGTCATCCAGTTCAAGGAGGTGCCGCATCGTCTTTTCCGTGATGTGCTGGGCAATAATATCGGTGCCAACCGGCTGGTCATTGAAACTTTTCCCGAGGAAGCAATCCGCTTGAACTTTCAGACTAAAAATCCGGGCAGAGAGATGTGCCTGCGTTCCATGACCATGGACTTCGTCTACAACAAACATTACACAAAAGCTTCCCTTGACGCCTATGCCAGGGTTCTGCTCGACTGTATGGCCGGGGATCACATGCTTTTCTGGCGCCAGGACGGCATTGAGCTTTCCTGGGCATTCCTGAATCCCGTTCTCGAAGAATGCGACAAGTGCGAGGTCCTGGACCGGAATCTCAATTTTTACCCGGCCGGCACCTGGGGACCCGAGCCGGCCATGAAAACAATGCAGCTCCTGATCGACGGTTGACTTTCCGCCGTATCCCTGGTTTCTGTAACAATAAACCCGGGGCCCACCGCCCATAACTTCCGGCAACTGATGCGGAAAAAGCGCGGAATACTGATCCATGCCGATATTCAGGCTCAACACAACAGTCGAATTTCCCCCTGCGGAACTGGCGGAACCGGACGGCCTGCTGGCAGTCGGCGGTGACCTTTCGATTGAAAGGCTGCTGGAAGCCTACCGACTGGGCATCTTTCCGTGGTACACCGAAGGAAGCCCGCTTCTCTGGTGGAGTCCGGCCCCCAGGCTCATCCTCCTGCCCCGGGAATTTCACCTGCCGAGAAGGGTGGCAAGAAGCATCCGGAAACAGAACTTCACCGTGACGGCGGATACGGCTTTTTCCCTGGTGATAGAAAAATGTGCGGAGTGCCGCGGGAAAAACAGGGAAAGCACCTGGATAACGGCAGCCATGAAAAATGCCTACATTCGTCTGCATGAGCTTGGATACGCGCACAGCATCGAATGCTGGCAGAAGAATATGCTGGCGGGCGGCCTGTACGGAGTTGCCCTTGACCGGATTTTCTTCGGCGAGTCCATGTTTTCAGCAGTCACTGATGCTTCAAAAATTGCTTTCCACGCTCTGGTGCAGCATGCAACAGCAACAAACATCAGGGTGATAGACTGCCAGATTCGAACCGAGCACCTGGTCAGATTCGGAGCACGGGAAATATCCCGGAAAGAATTCCAGCTGCTGCTGCGGGACTGCATCCGGTCTATGCGTCCGCAAAAAAAATGGCGCCTGCATTGGACCGAAAAGGAGGAAATCGGTCCTGCAGGCGCCTGCCGGGAAGAAAGAAAAAGGTAAAGTCAATCAGTTATCCGTTCGGCTCCAGTCAAGCGGGGGGCCGCCGATTTGCGTATAAAGCCATTTCTTGAGCGCTTCATTGGGAGGATGAACCGTACCGCCCGGTCTGGTTCCATCTTCTTTCCATGACGCGATAAAAAGATCTTCCGGGACAGAAATCCTGGCTATTTCCTCAGCACCGTCCACTGTTCTGAAGATCAGGGTTGCGGTCGGGTCCTTTTCCCAATCGTATAAGACAAAGTAAATGGACCGGTCATTGGCGCTGCTGACAAAATTATTGCCCCTGCCCCAACTGGTCCCCCATTCAAGGTACATTTCCACCGCCTTTTCAGGAGTCATTGTCCAGTCAATTTCATTGACAACGGTTTTATTTTTTTTCAGCTGATCAAGATCCATCATATCGCGCTCCCTCCGGTAAATCCCATAGTTCAACTAAAACTAACGTAATAATAAATACTATTTAAAATAAAAATAACTACCACGCTGTGGATGTCAATGAAAAATAATTGCGGAAGAAAAAAAGAGGCGTTTATCACCAGCGCCTTGCAATCATGAATTATTTGATATACAAAAAAATATCATTGTGTTTGGGGACTGCAAAGGGAAGCAGACATTATCCGCATTTGAAAAAAACCTTTTTCCGGCGGCTGGTATCCGGGCCACCTCCCGGTGCCGGGATCGATTGAAATACAAGGTACAAAGCATTGCACGATCTTATTGCAAGGTATGATTTTTTCTGAATAAAACAGCAATAAAAAGAATAATATTTGGTAAAAACAGCTTCATATAATTAAATATCTAGCGTATACTATCGCTAATCAATTCAAAATTTTCATTTTTTCTATAAACGTGCAAAGATAGAGCACCCTAAAGAGGTCAAGATTATGAATTATGGTGTCGTCAGTCAAGAACAGCTCGAAAAAATGGATGAGATCTTGACGGAAAAACTCATTAGCATCGGGGTAGACTGTGTGATTATCATTGATATGGCAGGCAACATCATCACCGCCAAGGACAACGGCAAAAACAAGTATGATGTTTACTCCTTTGCGGCACTGGCGGCCGGAAACTTTGCCACTGTCGATGCCATGGCAAAGCTTGTCGGTGAGCAGGAATTTTCCCTGCTCTTCCACAAAGGGACGGATGCCAACATCCATTTCAGCAAGATCGACGACGAGCTGCTTCTGATCAGCATGTTTGGAAAGGATATTTCCCTCGGCTTTCTTCGACTGAGCGTGGTCGAGGCAATTGAAGAAATCAAAAAGCTTTGGACATAAACCGGCAGTTCTTTCCAGCAGAACTTTCTTTGATCGTTTCTGGAACTACGAGAGCAGGAGAATATCTTGAGCTTCATTAATCTGAAAGATAAGGTTGTCCAGGTAAAAATTGTTTACTATGGCCCCGGGCGCGGCGGCAAGACAACGAATCTTGAGTATATAAACCGCAGATTCAAAAATCAGATTCAATCTGAAATGGTCAGCCTCAAAACCCACGGCGACCGGACCCTGTTTTTCGACTTTCTGCCCTTTGATATGGGCCAGATCAAGGGGTTTGATATAAAAATCCAGCTGTACACCGTCCCCGGCCAGGTAAAATACAACGCGACCCGCAAACTCGTCCTCAAAGGTGTAGACGGCCTGGTCTTTGTGGCTGATGCCCAGAAGCAGATGCGGGAGAAGAACATCAGATCCCTTAACCAGCTGCATGAAAACCTGCTTGAATTCAAGGAGTCCATTTTTCGTATTCCGCTGGTGCTGCAGTACAACAAAGTTGACCTGCGCAACCAGGGTGTTCCTATCCTGCCGACGGAAGTGCTGGAAAAGGACCTCAACAGCAAGCTCAAGGTCCCTTCATTTGAGTCAAGTGCTTTGACCGGATACAATGTTCCGGAGACATTGAAAAAAATTATATCACTTACCGTGGTGCATATTCAGAGGAAATTATCATAGGTTACCCGATCAAGAAACGCAGGTGGTGCTGAATTCATGAACACATCAGAGAACAAGAAGAAAATACATGAAGATGTAGATCAATTCGATGACCTGACCCGGTTTCTTGATGAGGATTTCGATACCGACGATGTAGATCTATTCGAATTCACCACGGAACAGGATTCCCCCCTCGCCGATCTCAAATCGATTGTACTCTCTCTTGACTGGGAGATTACCGACTCCACCATGCAGGACTTGGCCGATGAACTTGAACGCCTGAAGGAGGATGACAATTTCCGGGGAGACAAGATATCGCAGGTCTACCTGCAGGGGCTTTCCAAAATCGGGCAGTATATCCGCAGTGAACTGGCGCATTCCCATCCCAATGCCATCAAGCTCCTTCTCACCTTCTATTATGATTTTGAAAAGATTCTTTCCTCAGATACCATCACCGGCACTGAAATTACCGCTTTGCTGAAAGCCGATGTCAGAAAATTCAAAATCCTGCAGTATCAGATCGCTAAGCGCCATGGGGATAATGCCCCGATGCCTGCCGTAGAAGAAGCCAAAAAAATGGGACTGATTTTTACGGATTCCGAAGCACTGCGCGGCATCCGAGCCACCATTCTTGAACTTGACTGGGAGATAACCGACGAAAGTCTGGCCAGATTGACGGAAAAGCTCGATAAACTGAAATCGCAATTCGCAGAAGATCGTTTCATACAGGTCCTGTTACAGGGACTGTATTCGCTTAAGTCTTATATTGCTGAAGAAAAAAGCCGGGCACATCCGGAGTCTTATACACTCCTTCACACCTTCAGCGAAGCAATTGCCAGGCTCATTGAAAACGGCGGGCTTGACGAAGATCAGCGCCAGGAGATCCTAATTGAACAGGTCAACAGCCTGAACAACCTCAAAGCTCTTGTGGCCGGTACCCCCGCGGATATTGAACCCTATGTGGAGGAAGAGGCCGGGGAAACAGAATTTCCCGGCGGAGGTGACCTGGATGTTACCCCTGCCCTGGCGGGTGAAACTGAAGAAAGCGAGATCAGGGAAGAAGCCGCGCCTGACGAATTGACGGCAAAGCTTGAATCCTTCTTCGGACCGGGAGAAGATGCACCCGAACCGGGAACTGCGGCGGACGAAGAAGATTTGGCAGCTGCTCTTTCCGATGCTGCCGAAGAAACGGAAATCAGTGATGCGGCTACTCCCCCGGAGCTTGAAGAAAACCTCGAATCCTTTTTTGGCGAAGAAGAAAAAGCAGCGGCTCCGGATTTCGAAGAGGCGGCCTTGCCGGACAAGGAAATTGATGCAGAGACCGCGCCTGAGGAGGAAGACTTTTTCGGTGAGGATTCCGATATTGAACCCGCACTGGCAGGAGATGAGTCCGAGGGGTCGGAGATAGTCGAGGAAATTCCTTCTGATGAATTAACCGAAAGGCTTGAATTCTTTTTTGGTACCGAGGAGGAAGTCGCTTCCTTTGCGGAAACCGAACTTCCGGAAGCAGGGGAAAGCGAAGGAATGTCCCGGGTAGCCGCTGAAGAAGAATCAATGGAGGCGGAAGAGGAAATCGTGCCTGCTTTGTCGGGTTCTCCTGAAGAATCCGGTTTCGGATTTGAGCAGGAGCTCGAGCCTCCGGAAGGACTTGCGGAAAAGCTTGAAGATTTCTTTGCGGAAAAGAAGGCCCCCGAAGAAGAAGAGATTCTCCTCACCTCGGCGCTGACGGAAGAGACGGACGCTGCTCCGGAAGCGGGAGCAAGGCCCGTAAAAAATGAAGAAGAATACCAGGCGGCCGTTGTCCAGATCCGCACCCATTTCAAGAAGCTCGAGTCTTCCCTCAGGCAGGAGATTGCAACGCTGCAAGAAGAAGTCGAAAACCTGCGCTCGCAGCTGAATTCTAATTAATCGACACTCTTTCCCATACCTTTGAAGCCGGCCCTTGGCCGGCTTTTATTTTGTCCGTTTACTTCTTCCGCGGGTCAAATGCTTCCCGAAGGGCTTCGCCAATGAAAATCAACAGGACCAGGGTGCCGACCAGGACAAAAAAGGTGGACAGGGAAAGCCACCAGGCATCTATATTGGCTTTTCCCTGAGCGAGGAGCTCTCCGAGGCTCGGGGTGGACGGGGGCACTCCGAGTCCTAAAAAATCAAGGCTGGTCAGAGCAAGGATTGCGCCGGACATGCGAAAAGGAAGAAAAGTAACAACAGGCGTCATGCCATTCGGCAGCAGATGCCTGTACATGATGGTCAGGTTTCCCACACCAAGAGCTTTGGCCGCCTTCACATATTCCATATTCCGTCCTTTAAGGAATTCTGCCCGGACATAGTCGGACAATCCCATCCAGCCGAACATGGACAATAAGATGAGAAGCAGGATTGCGCTCGGCTTGAATATTGAGGCAAAAATGATCAGCAGATAGAGTTCCGGCATTGCCCCCCAGATCTCAATAAAGCGTTGAAACAAAATATCGGTCCGGCCCCCGAAATATCCCTGAACCGCCCCGGCAATAATTCCCAGCATTGTTCCTATTATCGTCAGCGCAAATCCGAAAAGCACCGACAGCCTGAAGCCGTAGATGAGCCTGGCCAGAACATCCCGGCCCCGGTCATCGGTGCCGAACAGGTTGGCGCCGGTGGGAGGAGCGGGTACCGGAACCTCCAGCTTCAGATTGATTGAATTGAAGCTGTGGGGATTGGGGGGAAAAATGACGAAATTGCCGTTTTCCGTCAACTTCTCCAGTATATATTCGTCGCGGTAATCTGTCTCCGACTCAAAATACCCGTCGAACACGGTTTCAGGATATGCCGTGAAAATGGGAAAATAATATTCCCCGTTATAGCGGACGAGATACGGTTTGTCGTTGCTTATAAGTTCGGCAAAAAGGCTGGCAACAAGGAGCAGGGAAAAAATGATCAGACTGTAGAACCCGCGTTTATTTCTCCGAAAGCTGTGCCACCGTCTCCGGGCCAGGCTGTTCTTTTTGGCTTTTGCTTCCATGATTCGTATCACTGAATTCGTTCGAAGCTGATACGGGGGTCCACTCCCACGTAACAGAGATCGGAAAGGAGCCTTGATACCAGGCCGATGATGGTAAAAAAGTAAAGCGTTCCCAGGACAACGGGATAATCCCGGTTCATTACCGATTCGTAAGCCAGCAGCCCCATGCCGTCGAGGGAGAAAATCGTTTCGATCAGCAGGCTGCCGGTGAAAAAAGCGGTAATAAAGGTTCCCGGAAACCCTGTTATAATAGGGATAATCGCGTTCCTGAAAACATGCTTGTACAGGACCTGCTTCTCGGGAAGCCCCTTGGCCAGGGCAGTGATGACATACTGTTTCCTGATTTCCTCAAGGAAACTGTTCTTTGTCAGCAGCGTCATGATGGCCAGGCTGCCGACCGTGCTGGCGGTCACCGGGAGGACCATGTG
Source organism: Desulfobulbaceae bacterium (assembly GCA_033549385.1). Lineage (GTDB taxonomy): Bacteria > Desulfobacterota > Desulfobulbia > Desulfobulbales > Desulfobulbaceae > UBA10518. Next base: position 48,021 of record JAWSUG010000020.1, read on the forward strand.
CCAGAGATAATCAAGAATTTTGGCGATAAGACTCAACTCGTGCCAATTGTCCGAAACAAGTCCCCGCAGCGGGAATATGTTCCAGAAGCTGCCGCCGCCGAATAAAACAATCAGCGCAATGCCGAGGACAAAGCCGGGTATGGCATAGCCTATCAGAATTATCGTGCTGGAAATCACGTCAAACCTGCTGCCGTCTCTTACCGCCTTGGCAATGCCCAGCGGAATACAGGTGAGATAGACGATAAAAAAAGACCAGAGTCCCAGGGACATTGACACCGGCAGTTTCGAGATGACCAGGTCCACGACGGTGCGATGATGATAATAGCTTGTGCCGAAATCAAAAACCAGATAGTTTTTGATCATGGTACCAAAACGCTCCAGGGGCGGACGGTCAAAACCATAGAGTTTTTTCAACTGCTCAAGCCGTTCCTGGTCCAATCCCTTGTTCCCCTGATACAGCCCCCCTATTCTTCCTGAAGCCGCCTCGCCGCCGGCACCGACCCCTTCAATCTCGGCCATCATTTTTTCCACCGGACCTCCCGGCACAAACTGGGTGACCACAAAGGTAATCAGCATAACCCCGAACAGGGTCGGGATCATCAGCAGGATTCGTTTCAGAATATAAATGCTCATATGGTAACCATGACGACCGCTCCGCCGCGGCGGGGGTCGCCGACACCTTTTATTCCGGGGACAACCGTGTGCACCCCGCCGAAATAGACGTTGCGGTCCTCCCAGATATTGACCGGAACCAGACCTGAAACGGCCTCAACAGATTCCCGGGAAAAACCGGGTTCCATCTGCAGGACCTCACCATCCCAATGCAGCCGCGGCGCATTCACCGCGATTTCAACATCCCTGTTGAAATCGATTATCTGGCTCAGGACCTGCGATATTGCAGTCCGAATCCGCTTTGAACCCCCGCTGCCCAGCACCAGCTTCACCTCGTCATCCCGGAGCACGACCGACGGTGACATCATGGAGGCGACGCGCTGCCCCGGGGTGCCGGTATGGAATCCTGCCGGATGGAGATCATCCTCCCCCATCATGTTATTGAGCATAATCCCGGTGCCCGGAACAAAATATCCCGAGCCCTCCCCGTTGGAACAGGTCATGGAGGCTACGTTCCCTTCCTGGTCGGCAATACTGAGGTGCGTGGTGCCGCGGCTGAACAGCCTGGTCCGTTCGATGGACGGCTGCAGATCTCCATGTTTCAGAAATTCACGGATTGCTTCGGCAGTGGCAAGACCCCGGGCACGAAGGCGGTCAACCTCCTGCATCAGAGCAGTTGTGCGCACTACATGCCAGGGAGTTCCCCATTTGTCAAGGGGGTTCATTTTTTCCAGAAGCAAGAGGGAAAGAGCGATCATGGAGCCTCCCAGGGAAGGGGGTGGAGCGGTCAGCAGGGTATGGCCGCGATACCCGACAGCAAGGGGTTTTCGCTCGATGACCCGGTAGGACGACAGGTCTTCAAAGGTCAGCATACCCTGTCCGGACTTCATCTCTTTATCAATCAGCCGGGCAATGTCGCCGCAATAAAAACTGTCGCCCTTATCCTCTGCCAGCTGAACAAGGAAATCAGCCATTTCTTTATTCACCAGCACATCGCCGGCGCGCAGGTAGCGGCCGCCGGGCTCGTAAAGGCTGCGCCCGGTGCCGGTCAGGGTCATGATCGGCCGCAGCATGGTCAGGAACTTTGCCTGAAATTCATTGAGTTTATGGCCGCCTGCAAGTTCAATGGCCGGCTGCAGCACATCATTCAGGGGCATCCGGCCGAGCCGGCTGTGCACGTGCAGAAGACCTTTGAGGGTGCCGGGGACGGCTACCGATGCCATTCCCACATTGAATACCTGTTCCGAACCGCCGAAATCGATGTTGACCGGGAAAAAATGCGGCTCAGGCAACTGTTCCAGCCCTCGTCCCGGTGTATCGACAAAAAAGTCGAAAAAAATCTCCCGGCTCGGACCATCATCACCGCCGGTCCGGGCCAGGAGAAATCCGCCGCCGCCAAGGCTGGTCAGTGTCTGCTCGACCACAGCGCCGGCAAAACCGGCTGCCGCCGCCGCATCAAAGGCATTGCCCCCGGTCAGCAGAATATCGGCGGCTGCCTTGCTGACAAGCTCGTGTCCGGTTGCGGCCACTGATTTGTCATACCTGCTCATATCCAGAATTCTTTATGCAGTTTCAGTATCATATTCCTGTATGTCCCGTATTCGGCAACAAGTTTGCGCTGGCGGTCGGAACTCGTGCCATGGTCCAGTATATTTTGTATCCTGCCGCACCACTTTGCCGAACCAAGCTCCTGCATAACAGGTTCAAGAGAAAGAAGCAGCCGGTCTACAGCGGTCCTGGCCGCGAGCCTTTCGCCGGAAAACAGAGGGCCGGGATCCACAAAAAAGCCGTTCAAACCATGACGGGCTGCCTGCCATTTGTTGTAACGGAGCAGTTGCGGATCAATTCTCCCGGGCGCGAACGCATGCTGATGGAGAAAAGCAGCCATGGCCTGGGTGAGGGCGGTCAGGGCAAGGATATCCTGAAAACTGGAAGGCATATCGCACACCCTCACCTCCAGGGTCCCGAAATACGGACTGGGACGCACCTCCCACCAGAGGTCCCGAACCTCTTTGATTATTCCCGCCCGGTGCAGCTTGAGTATTTTCTCTTCATAAATCCGCCAGCAGCCGAGGTAATCCGCAATACCGGCGAGCGGCAATGCCTCGAACAACTTGGTCCGGTAGGACGCGAGCCCGGTATCCTCTCCCTTAAAGTAGGGAGAGGATGTACTCAAGGCAACTAAAAGAGGCAGGTATCCCTGAATTATATCACAGATCCGGACAGTGGTATCCCCGTCCGGCATACCGATATGAACGTGCAGGCCCTGGGAAATAAACTGGCGGCCGACATACTGCAGTTCCGCCATAATATTCCGGTATCGTTCATTCTCCGTTACAAGTTGCCGTTCCGGCCGGGAAAAAGGATGAATGCCGCTGGCAAACAGGAAGCATCCCCCGGTATACGCTGCATCTTCGGCGACCCGGATCATGTGCGCCAGGTCCTGCTCCACTTCATCGATGGAATGGCAGATTCCGGTCTGGATCTCGAAAATCGACTGGAGGAACTCCATGGCGATCTTCTTTTTTTCCGGCTCAGGCATCTGGGCAAAAAGATTCCCGGCCCGCGGTACAAGCTCAAGCGAGTTGGGATCAAGTATCTGAAATTCGAGTTCTACTCCCAGGGTAAACGGGGCACTCGGAGTAAATTCGACCTGCTCCATCAACTTTCCTGTTCCTGCTTTTTTAATACAGAGTGGAGGCCAAGAACAGCCACCCGGGCAAGCCAGGAAGCACCCGGACCGAAAACGTCCTCATTAAAATTAAACCGGCTCGAATGCGCCAGTCCGAATTCGCTGTTTTCAATGCGGGCTCCGAAACGGACCAGGCAGCCCGGCACCTTGTTGAGATAAAAAGCAAAATCCTCGCCTCCCATGCTCGGCGGCCCCTGTGAAATCACTCCTTCTTCACCGCTGACCTCAACAACCGCATGCCGGGCCAGGGCTGCCGCTTCCCTGTCATTGATTACAGCCGGCACCCCGGCAAGAAGCTGCAGGTCAATTTCGGCTCCGCTCATGGATGCCGCCCCGTTAATGATGCGCTTCAGGGCGCTTAACAGGCGTTTTCGCGTCTCCGGATGCGTACTGCGCACAGTGCCATGGATGATGGCGTGTTCGGCAATGACATTATGCACGGTACCGGCCTCAAGTCTACCGACCGTGACGACTGCCGGGAATACCGGGTTGATTTCCCGGGAAACCAGGGTCTGCATATTCATTATCAGGTTGCTGGCTATAACCACGCTGTCGACGGCTTCATGCGGCCAGGCGGCATGTCCGCCGCGGCCATGGATATGAATGGTAAAAGGGTCGGTATAAGAGCAGATAAGACCGGCATCAACGGTAATCCGGCCGACCGGATAATGGATATCGATGTGGCCGGCGAAAATCATCCCCACTTCTTCCAGTGCCCCGGCCTGGATCATTTTCTCCGCACCGTTGCCCGATTCCTCCGCCGGCTGGAATATAAGCCTCACTCTGCCGGGAAGTCTTTCCTTTTTCAAGAGCGCCGCCGCTCCCAGCAGCATGGCCATATGGCCGTCATGTCCGCAGGCATGCATTACCCCCTGGTGCCCCGAGGCATAGGGCAGCCCGGATTCCTCGTTCAGCGGAATAGCATCCATGTCGGCGCGCAGAGCGACGCACGGCGTATTGCTTTCCAAAGCGGACCGGATGCCGATCTCCGCAATAATCCCGGTGCCGCCAATTCCGGTCCGGCAGGGTATCTCCAGCTGGGCAAGCTGCTGTTCAATAAAGGCTGCCGTCTGTTTTTCCCGGTATGCCAGCTCCGGATGCTGATGCAGGGTACGGCGTATATCGCGCATCCACTCCGTTAATTTTTCCTGGGGCTTGCTGATCATGAAATATACGCTTTATTCAGGATATCTTAATCCCGCCGATTGAATCTTTCCCACCAGGGGCCGGAATTTCAGGCTTCTTTTTCCCGGAACTCTCAACCTCTTCCTTATCCTCGGCGTGATGCAGCTTTCTGACCTTCTCCTGTGCGTTCAATTCGGCTGCCGCTGTTCCGGCGGCCGGTTCCGCCCTCAACTGTGCGATACCCGGTACAGCCTCTTTTTTAAGAAATGCCAGCAGCCCTTCACGGACGGGAGTGACGTTGACCAACTCCCATCCGCGCTTGCCATGATCATTGAGGATGTGCTCAATCTCCTCGTCGTCTATATACTTGTCACCCAGAAGTCCGTCCTTCCGGAATTCAAAAAGCATGGTCAGATACTGCCAGTACACAATCAATCTCCCTGGTGTTTTTCAACAAGCACATCATTCCTGAATTCGCCTTCCACCGAATAGCCGTCCCTGTATGTCAGTCTGCCGGTGCCGTTTCTCCTGCCGGCCTTGAAACCGCCTTCATACATGGATCCGTCCGGAGAAACAAGCGTCCCATAGCCGTCGGGCAGATCATTCTCAAAAGAGCCCACATATTTCTTGCCGTCCTTGTATTTCAGTTTTCCCAGACCGTGGAAGAGGCCTTTTCTGAATTCTCCCTCATATACGCTCCCGTCGGGAAAAACATACTCCCCGGCCCCCTCGAACAACCCATCTTTAAAGTCACCCGAATACCTGGCACCGTCCGGATAGCTGTATTCTCCATAGCCGTTGCGCAGGTTATTGACAAACGAGCCGACATATTTCCGGCCGTCCGGAAAAATCTGGGTGCCCTGTCCATCCATCACTCCCTCCTTTATCCCGCCTTTATAAATACTCTCATCGGGAAGGGTTAAGGTTGTGACACCGGTGAACTTCTCCTTGGCGGCCGCATCCGTATAGAGAAAACCATCCTCATACACATGGCCTTTCCCCGCCATGCTGCCGTCCTGTTCTTCTTCCCCTGGCGCCGGCGCTTTCGGAGCCGGTTTTTCCTCTGCGCTCTGAGCCGTTGCCGCCGGCAGGACTGTTGCTTCCGGCAGGGCAGCGGTTGCAGTTACGGGCTCCGGAATAACCGGTTTTCCCTCCGCAAATCGGCCGGCAAAGGGTTTCCCCTCCGGGGAGGTAAGTTTGCCCTCGCCATGTGGCAGGCCGTTGGCAAATTCACCTGCATATTTCCGGCCGTCTGCATACACAAAAATTCCCGACCCGTTCTGCCTGCCGGCCAGCCACTCTCCCTCATACCTGGTTGTATCTGCAAATTCCATTATCCCGTGACCTTCAGGAATGCCGTTTTTCAGGGAGCCCGTATATTTCCGGCCGTCCGGCCAGGACATGACGCCGCTGCCGGTTATCTCCCCCCGGGCAAAACTGCCGCTGTAGGAAATACCGCCGGGGTACCTGACCGTTCCCTCCCCTTCATAAAGATTATCCAGAAAATCACCCTCATAGACAGTGCCGTCCGGCAGTTCAAGAACTCCTTTTCCCTGCCGGCTGTCGCCGACATACATTCCCGTATACGTGGTCCCGTCGGCATAGGTTCTCACCCCTTTCCCGCCAGGTCTGCCATCATGGAACGTTCCTTCAAAAAATGTACCATCCGGATACACTATTTTGCCCTGACCCTGGATAATGTTATTGCGGAATTCACCCTCATATTTTCTACCGTCCGGAGATTTCAACGTACCCATGCCGTTAAAGCGGCCGAGACTGAACTCCCCGGTGTATTCCAGACCGCCGGGCTGGGTCAATTTGCCCCGGCCGTCTATGACGCCGTTACGAAAGGTCCCGGTATAGATTTTGCCGTCCGGAGTCATCAGGGTGCCGGTGCCATGATAACGTCCCCGGACAAACTGACCGGAATAACGCATGCCGTCAGGAAAGACGAGTTGGCCTGTGCCCCAGAGATACCCGTCTTTGAATTCCCCCTCATACATGCGCCCGTCCGCACCCTCTAGGCGGCCGCTGCCGTTGCGGCAGTCGCCTTCAAGGCATTCGGCATTAAGAGAGAAGGGAAAAAGAACAACAATCGTCAACCAGATAAAAGCTTTTTTCATAACTTATCCATTTTATTATTGTTCACCGCAAAGCGCGAACTTCCCGACCCCGGCGGAAATATGCTCGCCTGAGATGACAAAGTCTGAATCCTGCTCACGGAAGCAGACCGATCAGGGTCGATAAGATTTAAGCCACCGACCGGTTATATTTCTACAACATAATCTTTTTGTACAACTTATTCCACCGTTTATAAAACTGCAGACCATGTTGAATAACCGTAATACGGCTCGACCACGGTTAATAATCCGGACGAAAGTATCGAGATGCAGGACAAGGTTGCAACGGATTCTTGCCTGAGCGATTGACAGACCGGAAAACAGCGGGTAATTAAATAACTGCAGGTGTACGGTAAATCCGGCAAACGTAAAACCCGACACGGTAAAGAGTAAGACTTATGGAAACAAAAAAACCACGCGCTCGGAAGATCATGAAGAAGATCTGTTGGAAAAAGGTGGCCGGATGTCTGGTCTTCCTGGCAGGTATAATTTTTCCGGCGCTGCTCCCTTTAACCGCAGGGGCCGATGAATATAAATTTATGGGCCCGGGGGATCTGAAAGTACGTCTTGAAATGCATGAACCGATGATCCTTGTCGATATCCAGGAAAAAAATGCCTACCTGGAGCATCATTTCTACGGTTCCATCAGTACCCGGGCATTTCCTGTCAGGACCGAATCGGATACGCAGGGTCTTGCCGAGGCGGTCCAGTTGTATAAACAAACCCGGCATGTCATTGTCATCATAGGTCCGCGGGGCGGCGGGGCCAGCCAGAGGGCACAGGATTTTCTGATTTCCCGGGGCATTCCCGGTGAAGATATCCATATTCTGGAGGGGGGTATCAGGGAATGGCCGTACAGGGAGATGCTCCTCAACCTCCAGGGAGGCTGCGGTTAAGACTGTTCTTCAATCCGGATCTTCCTCCTGACTCGGCTGGGCAATCTCATCGCGCAGATCTTCGGCCAGCATGGCGGCGGTTGAAGCAACAAGCGAACAATTGGCCTGCAGGTCACAGATCGTCAGCAGTATGACCCCCTTGCGCAGAGGAACGCCCACCAGCCAGTAACGATCAAACCTGAACTGAGCCGACCTGATTTCCAGTTTGTTCATTGCAGCCATCTGCAGCAAACGGATGAAATTTATACCTATTTTGTCACTGAACTCCTGCTCAAGACTGCCGTCAAATTTCCTGCAGACCACCCCCCTGATCCTGTCAAAAATACAGGAACCGACAACACCCGGGATTACGGCAATTTCATTAAGCAGTTGCTGCATAGCCGGATCATTCCTGACTGTTGACAAAGCTATTGGCGAGTTTAGCCGATATTTCGCCGGCAGAGGCGAATTCATCGAGCAGCAGGCCGATGATCATCCCGGATCCCGGCATGATCATGAGCGTCTCGCCATTTGCAAGAGCCAGTTGAATGCGGGTCGGTCCTTTAACATCCAGTACCTTTTTCATCTGGATACCGCTGACAATGCAGTAGGTTAGAAAATCCCCGATTTTATTCTGTCTTGAGGACTGCACTAACACCTGCCCTCTCCGATTCAGCAGAAAATAATGTTTTATGCCGGGAATCGACAAAATTGACTGAATCAGTCTCCCTACGACAGGATCGGAATGGACGGGTTTGACAAAATCATCGGAAAAAGCATATGCTCCTGCAAAACTCAGGTTCCCGTCCGGTTCCCTTACTTTTTCATCATATTGTTTTGCCGAATCAAGGAGGATATGCGCCAGCGGCACCTGGATCCTGCGCATGCGATCCTCAGGAGGTTTGACGCAAAAGACAGAGTTTGGCCATTGCAGGATAGCATATACTGCCTCCCGGCCTGACTTGCTTCCGAACTGGGCATCGATCAGTTTTCCATTGTCAAAATAAAAGCTTCCCTGCTGTTCCCCGGAACTGACGATGAGCGTACAGCTTTTTTTTTCCTGTTCAAGCATCTGCAGGAAGGAAGAAAGCGAAATACCTCCGATATGCTCACTTCCCTGGACTCCTTTTTCCTGTGCCATTATCTGCTTATAAATGAATGTCCCGATTGATGCGAAATCTGTATAATTTTTTATGGGATTAAATACGTTAACCGCAACAGGCGCCGGAAACAAGATTATTTTATCCGCTGCCAGGGACCTGGTTTCCCTAGGTGCGGTATTTGGCATTTATTTTTACATAATCTGTTGAAAAATCACAGGTATAGACTTCTGCAACAGCATGCCCGTCATGGAGATCGACAGTAACGGTAAAACAGTCTTTTTTCAAAACGGCGGAGCACGCCTCCTCGGCATTCCCGCCCAGGCCGACACCGTCTTTCACCATCTGGACCTCGTCAAAATGAATGGAAACCTTCTCCGGCTCGAACCGGCACCCGGAACGACCGAGGGCAGCAATTATTCTTCCCCAGTTGGCATCTTCGCCGAAAAAAGCCGTCTTAACCAGGGCGGAATTGGCGATTGTCTGGGCGCCGACCATGGCCCCTTCTTCTTCCCGGGCCCCCTGTACCCGGATGGTGACAAATTTGGTGGCCCCCTCCCCATCCGCAACGATCATCCGGGAAAGATCCAAAAAAATTTCCAGCAGGGCCTCCTCGAAAATCCCCCTTCCTTCGGGATTGTCCTCGTCAATCCATTTGTTGCCGGCCGTGCCGTTGGCCAGGACGAGAACCATATCATTGGTGCTGGTATCGCCGTCCACCGTGATGCGGTTGAATGATTTTTCCACCCCTTTTTTTACGGCTTTCTGCAATTCAGGATAAATTATCTGGGCATCGGTCGCCACAAAACAGAGCATGGTGGCCATATCCGGCATAATCATGCCCGAACCCTTGGCGATGCCGAGCAGGGAAACCGGGGAACCATCAATTTCAACCTGCCGATATGAGAGCTTGGGCACGGTATCCGTGGTCATAATCGCCCGGGCAACATCAGCAAAACCTTCGGGTGACAGCTTCCGGACAAGCTCGGCAACCGAACGCTCAAAGGGGGTTATATCCATGGGCTGCCCTATTACTCCGGTGGAGGAAACCTGGACCATTTCCTCGTCAATGCCAAGTTCTTGAGCCACCAGGGTACTTGCTGCCCTGGCTGTATCCATTCCTTCTTTACCGGTGCAGGCATTGGCATTGCCGCTGTTCACCAGAATGGCCTGGGCTTTACCCTGCCCGAGCCGTTCGATATCAAGGAGAACCGGAGCGGCCTTGACGCGGTTGGTTGTAAAAACTCCAGCGGCGACAGCCGGGACTTCAGAGTAGATCAAACCCAGATCCAATCTTTCCTTGTATCGGATACCTGCCGGCACGGCGGCAGCGGAAAAACCCTGTATTTTCATAATGCACCCTTGGATGGAGTGAGTGAGGAAGGTACATGAATAAGCAATGTATCTCTTAAGTATCGGTATTGAATGAGTATACCGCATATCAATATTTAATAAAAACCCAGATGTTTCCTTTGGCAAGAATTTTTCCTTGACCCGAATCGAAGAATCAAGGATTCTTTTATTAGATTCCAATAGTTTACCGGTATCCTTGTTTATGGAAAAATATCACTGGATTGTAACATCTTCCATTTTTATCGCCGATCTCGCTATCCGCATCGGCCTTTCCCTGCGGGTAATCATGCGCAAGAGGGCTGCCAGCGTCACCCTGGCCTGGCTGGTTATCATCCTGCTGCTCCCTTTTGTCGGCGCTATCATTTATCTCCTGCTGGGGGAGAACAGAATCGGCCAGAAAAGAGCCGCGCACGCAGCCCGCAATCTGCCCCTTTTTAAGGAATGGGCGGCAAAGCTCGAAGAAAGGGCACAGGTGGACTGGGATACTGTCAATCCCGAGTGCCGTCCGATTGATAAACAGGCCAATTCAATCATGGGCCTGCCCACGGTCGGGGGTAATGAAGTAACACTCTTGGAAGATGCGGAAAATTTTTTCAACTCGCTTATCGCTGACATCGACAGGGCTAAGGAAAGCTGTTCCCTGGAGTTCTATATCTGGCACCCGGGCGGGAGGACTGAAGAAGTTGCGGCATCTCTGGTCCGGGCTGCTTCCCGGGGGGTGAAATGCAAAGTATTGCTTGATTCAATCGGCAGTGCTGATTTTCTCAAAAGCAGCCTTGCCAGAGAAATGAGAAGCAAGGGGATTGAGATTACGGAAGCACTGCCGGCAGGACTTTTCCGCGCCCTGTTTGTCAGGATAGACCTCAGAAATCACCGGAAGATTGTTCTCATTGACAACGAGATCGGTTATACCGGCAGCCAGAACCTGGTGGACCCCAGATATTTTAAACAGGAGGAAGAAGTCGGGCAGTGGATAGACACCATGGTTCGGCTGCGGGGGCCGGTGGTTGAAAAAATGGCCGCCACGTTCCTCTTCGACTGGTTTGTGGAAAACAATATCAGCCTGGATGAAATGAAGGAAATCGGGAAAATCAAACCCATCCCCCAGGCAGGTGATGTCCCTATCCAACTGGTTCCCTCCGGACCGGGTTTTGAGGAGGACGGCATCCATGATCTTCTTTTGACGACCATTTATGCCGCCCGGAAAGAGTTGGTCCTTACTTCACCCTATTTCGTCCCGGACAATGCCATCCTGTCGGCCTTGAAATCGGCAGCCCGCCGAGGGGTGGACGTCACCATTATCGTCCCCAGAAAGAACGACTCCAGGCTGGTCCATTATGCGAGCAGGGCCAGGTATGGCCAGTTGGCCCGAAGCGGAGTCAAAATAATGCCTTTCCAGAAAGGACTGCTCCATGCAAAAACCATAACCGTGGACCGGGACTTCAGCCTGATCGGCTCGGTCAATCTCGATATGCGGAGCTTCTGGCTCAATTTCGAACTCACCCTTTTTGTCTACAACCGTCGATTCACCGAGCAGCTGCGGGCAGTTCAGCAGACCTATATCGAAGGCTCACAGCTCCTGGACAGCAAGCATTTCGACCAGCGCTCCTTCCTGCTGCGGCTCAAGGAGAACTGCGCCCTGATCATCGGGCCGCTGCTGTAGTTCTCTTCACCTTATTCCGGCATCATAGATCGGTCCCTGTTCGGCGATAACCGGCAGATACGCATTTTCCCCGGGATCGTCTTTCTTTTTATCGGGCGTTTCCCGGCCGACGCTTTTTTCGGGTCTGGTTTCAGTGTCCACACAGAGCCAGACATCATTTTCCCATGAGATATTGCCGGTGATTCTGCCGAAACAGCGGGACACTTCGGCCAGGAAACACACCATGTCGTCCGACAGGCTGGCAATGGGCGCCGAACCGTTGACATAGCGCTGCACCGTCCCGGACTCCTCGTCATACAGCAGCCTGGTGGTGCCGCTGACATCACCGTTCCGATCCCTGTTCAGCAGCCGCACCTCCTTGATGTGGATATCCTGCCGCCCTTTTTTGAAAAATGAAAAAAGTGTCTGCCCGAGAATCATTTTGTAACGCATACCAACCTCCTTGTAATGTATCTTTTCCTTGACTGTACTAGAGGCGGGTTGTCATATAGTGAGTACCCTTTAATTTTTTTTGAAAAAAAAATTCAGGTTGAAGCTTTCTTGCCTGAAGGCTATTAGGATTTTGTTTTCAGCCTAAGGGACCCCTGCTAAACAAAAACCTTCAGCAGTGGCACCCCTGAACCCCTAACCCCCTAAAAACCTAAACACCTGATGACCTAAACACCTAATAACCTAAACCCCTGATCCCCTGACAATGAGCCTGCTGGAACGCATCTATTACTTTCATTCCCGGATTCAGAACGACCGCTACCCGAACAGCGGCGACCTTATCCGTGAATTTGAAGTTTCTCCCGCCACCGCCCACCGGGACATCGCCTACCTGCGGGACAGGCTGCTGGCGCCGCTGGCCTTCAGCCAGCAAAAAAACGGTTATTATTACGCGGAAACCGGTTTCCGGCTTCCCTTTGAAGACACGCCGCGGCTGGTTATGCTGCTCGGCATGCTGCAGAAAATTGCCGGGGAAACGGGACTGACCGATCTGCCGGAGCTGAAAAAACTGCAGCAGCGGCTCTCCGAACTGGTCAACAGGGGAAACCGGACCATCGAAAATCTTGTGCACTGCGAATGGGTGGAAATTGAACCCGTGGATGGGCGTATTTTTGCCGATGTGCTCAACGCCCTGCTCACCGGCACCCAGCTTCGTATCACATACCGGTCTCCGGACGGGACGCAGTCCGAACGGATGACCGATCCACTAAAACTGGTCAACTACCAGGGGCGCTGGTATATCCTGGCCTGGTGTCACCTGCGGCGGTCCAGAAGGATGTTCCACCTGTCCCGCATCACCGGGTCCGAGCAGACAGCATCGGAAGCACTCCATGGTCTTGCTCCCGACGATGACTGGCTCACCGGTTCGTTCGGCATTTTCAAAAGCGGTTCGGCAGGCAGATTCCGCGCGGAAATCCTGCTCCAGGGAACAGCTGCTGAAATTGTCCGCCACCAGCGGTGGCATCCTGATCAGGAGCTCACTCAGACTTCCGACGGCCTGATCTTGAGCCTGCCGGTATCGGATGACCGGGAGCTGATCATGAAAGTCCTGCAGTTCGGTTCCCAGGCCCGCATCATTCATCCTGAAGAGCTCCGCCGGAAAGTCCGGGATGAAATAGAAAAAATGGCCGGGCAGTACAAAAACAGCTGAGATTGTTGCGCGGCCACCCGGTTTCCTGCTAGATTAGCAAATTAACTACTCCCTGAATCCGTGACGGCTTTCAGGAATATGCCGGGTAATTTATTTTTCGCCTTTAATGGCATATGATACGTATATTGCGCGATTCACTTCGCCGCCCTTCACGGATCCAGGAACTCACCTTAATAACGAGCCGGTAATGAACAATCTGACAGCCCTGATACTTGCCGCGGGAAAAGGAACCCGCATGAAATCCGCCAAGGCCAAGGTCCTGCATGAAGTATTTTTCAGGCCCATGATCCATCATGTCATGGACGCGGTGAGCAATGCATCCGTCAACAAGACCGTGGTGATCGTGGGACACCAGCACGACTGGGTGGTTGATTCTCTCAAGGAATATTCATATACCCCCGTTATCCAGGAGGAACAGCTTGGTACCGGGCATGCCGTCCTCTGTGCCGAAGAGGCATGCGCCCACGCCGATGCCGTTCTCATCCTGTGCGGCGACACCCCGCTTATCCGTCCCGAGACTCTTGATGCAATGATTGAACACCACCGGAATTCCGGGGCAATACTCACCCTGATGACCACCCTTGTTGCCAATCCCTACGGCTACGGCCGGGTGCTGAGCGACACGGAAGGAAACGTAACCGGCATTGTCGAAGAAAAGGATGCCGACCACAGCCAGCGCCGGATAAATGAAATAAACGCGGGCATTTACCTTGCCGACCGCAGCTTTCTCTTCCAGGCCCTCAAACAGGTGGGAACAGACAACAGCCAGGGAGAGGTCTACCTCACCGATATCGTTGCCATTGCCAACCGGGAGAACAAGCAGGTCAACCCATTCCGCCACGAAACTGCAATCGATGTCCTGGGAGTGAATTCCAGGGTCGAACTGGCAGAGGCGAACCGGGAACTGCAGAAAAGGAGAAATGAAGAACTCATGCTGTCCGGCGTGACCATGTACAGTCCGGAAAGCATCTATGTCGAACAGGGGATTCCGGTAGGCATGGATACGGTTATCCACCCGGGAGTCCGCCTTACCGGAAACACAAAAATCGGTGTCGGCTGCATTCTCGAGCCCGGTGTGTTCCTGCATGACTGTATTGTGAACAACAACGGCATCATCGGTGCCTGGTCAACCCTGCATAACTGGGAGGTTCAGCCATCCGAGTATATCTTTCCCCGAACGATCAGGGTTGAAAAGGAACCTTCCGCCGACCCGCCTTCCAGGTGCCGTTCAAACGGGATACCCGGCTTATAGACGCTTCAGCGGCCACGTTTTTGCCTGCACAATCCATACTGCGCCGCCGAAAAACAGAGTTGGCAAGCGGCGCAGATGGAGTTACTATATTAATTTGCGATAAACCTTAACAGATGCACAACAATGACTGATACTCTTATGGATATTATATGCAACGGCGATCAGCGCTCGGTTGAAGAAAAATCTACACTTGCCGATCTTGTCGCTACGCTTAGCCTGGATCCCCGGACAGTGGTGGCGGAGGTCAACGGCCGGATTGTAGAACATACCGATTTCACCGGGCAGGAACTGAATGCCGGCGACCGGGTCGAACTGATCCGCTTCGTGGGCGGGGGCTGAAATGCTGACCATAGCTGATACCCAGTTCACCTCCCGCCTCTTTGTCGGCACCGGCAAATTCTCCTCCAGCCGGGTCATGCGGGAGGCTGTCGAGGCATCCGGCACCGGGATGGTGACGGTCGCCCTGCGCCGGGTCGATCTCGACAATCCCCGGGACGACATCATGCAGGCCCTGGACCGGGAAAAGGTTCATTTTCTGCCCAACACATCCGGGGCCCGCAATGCCGAGGAGGCGATCCGCCTGGCCCGGCTGGCCCGGGCGGCCGGCGGCACGGCCTGGCTCAAGCTGGAAGTCACCCCGGATCCCCGGACTCTGCTGCCCGATCCGGTCGATACCCTCAAGGCAACGGAACAGCTGGTTAAAGAGGGATTTATCGTTCTGCCCTACATGAACGCCGATCCCATCCTTGCCCTGCGTCTGCAGGACGCGGGGGCGGCAGCGGTTATGCCCCTGGGTTCGCCCATCGGCACCAACCAGGGAATAAAAACCGCTCTGCAGGTTAAAATCATCATCGAACAGGCACGAGTGCCGGTCGTGGTCGATGCCGGCATCGGCGCTCCTTCGCATGCCGCAGAAGCCATGGAAATGGGGGCCGATGCGGTCCTGGTCAATACGGCAATTGCCGTGGCCGGCGATCCCGTGCGCATGGCCCATGCCTTCAAACTTGCCGTTGAAGCCGGCCGGGAAGCATTTGAAGCGGGACTCGGCCGCATCTCGCAAACCGCGAGCGCATCTTCGCCGGAAGAAGGCCGGCTTTCCACGTCCCTCGATTTTATCAGCAACTGATGTACACCTCACCTGACTTTACAACGCTGCAGCAGTGGATTGCCGGGAGTTCGGAAAGTGACGTCCGGGCCGCCCTCGCAAGCAATCGGATCGATATCCACGCCCTGGCCGCCCTGCTCTCCCCCGCGGCCGAAGAATTTCTGCCGCAGATGGCGGCGCAGGCAAGCCGGATCACCCGGCAGCGCTTCGGCAGCACCACGCAGATATATGCCCCGCTCTATCTCTCCAACCTGTGCGTCAACTGCTGCGCCTACTGCGGATTTTCCTCGGGCAACAGGATTGCGCGGCGCAAGCTGACCATTGCCGAGGCTGAAAACGAAGCGGAGATTCTCGCCCGGCGCGGATTCCGGCACATCCTGCTGGTGAGCGGCGAGGCACCGAAAGCCCTGGGGGTCGATTACCTGGAGGAGCTGGCCCTGCGGCTGCGGGACCGTTTTGCCGCCCTGTCCATCGAGGTGCAGCCGCTGGAACAGGATGAGTACAGGCGCCTTTTCAAGGCCGGGATTACTTCTGTTGCAGTTTACCAGGAAACGTATGACCGCACGGTTTACAACCGGGTGCATCTGGCCGGCAAAAAATGCGATTTCAAATATCGCCTCGACACCCCGGCCCGGGCGGCGGCTTCAGGAATGCGCGAAATAGGCATCGGCTCCCTGCTCGGCCTGACAGACTGGCGGGCGGAAGGCCTGGCCCTGGCCCTGCATCTGGAATGGCTGCGCAAATACTTCTGGCAAACCTCCTTCACCGTCAGTTTTCCGAGACTGCGGCCGGCGGCCGGTGATTTTGAACCGCCGGTGGTGGTCAGCGAAAGAAACCTGGGCCAGCTTATTTTTGCCCTACGCCTCTTTGATCACGATGTCGGCCTCATCCTCTCCACCCGCGAAGAGGCAAGGTTCCGGGACGGCATGATCGGGCTCGGACCGACCCGCTATTCGGCAGGGTCCTGCACAGCTCCCGGGGGGTATGCCCATCCCGAACTCGAAGGCGAGCAGTTCAGCATCGGCGACCATCGGAATATAACCGAAGTCAGCAGCGCTCTCATTGCCAAAGGATTCGATCCTGTCTATAAAGACTGGGATAAGGAATTTCAGCATATATAATTCAAATACAAATTGAATAGGGGTGAGGAAACGACCATGGCAGATCTGAAAAAAATGTACACGACGATGCGGGGCGACAGCTTTCCCATGAGCATGACGGTCTCTTTTGGCGGCCATGAACTGGTCTACCGCAAAAAGACCTGGAAAATCAAGATGGAAGACGGCACCGTCGAAGAGCGCGGAGTCCGCTACGGAGAAAATCCGGACCAGGAGGCGGCCCTGTTCGAACTGGTGGGCGGCAACCTGGTGCTCGGCGACTGCAAATACATTGAACCGAAAAACGGGCTGGTCAGCGCCATCACCGTTGATGACATGCTGCAGGTGGGCAAGCATCCCGGCAAGATCAACCTGACCGATGTGGACAACGGGCTCAATATTCTCAAATACCTGGTGGACAAACCGGCCGCCGTCATCCTCAAACACAACAACCCCTGCGGCGCGGCCCTGGGCACTTCGACGGCCGACGCCTACCACCGGGCCAACCGGGTTGACCGCATTGCCGCCTTCGGCGGTGCCGTGGTTCTGAGCAGGCCCGTTGACAGGGACACCGCCGGACTCATGGCAGAGAACTACCTGGAAGTCGTCTGCGCCCCGGATTTCGAGGAAGGCTCCCTGGAAATTCTCGCCCAACGCAAGAACCTGCGGGTCATCCGCATGGAAGGAATCAACAGGTTGGCCGATTTCGAGAAATTCCGCTATGTCGATTTCAAGAGCCTGATCGACGGCGGCATCATCGTCCAGCAGTCGGCGGTCAATTCCATCCGTTCCGCCGCCGACCTCAAGCCGGCCGTGGCCACCTGGAAGGGCAAGGAGTACCGGTGCGAGCGCCAGCCCGACCGGCGGGAAATCGACGACATGATCTTCGGCTGGGCCATTGAGCACGGGGTGACGTCAAATTCCGTCATTTACGTCAAGGACGGCTGCACCACCGGCATCGGGACCGGCGAGCAGGACCGGGTCGGGGTTGCCGAAATCGCCGTGCACAAGGCCTATATCAAATACGCGGACATCACCTGCTTTGACAAGTTCGGCATTCCTTACGCGGACATGGTCCTGGAAATCGAAAAAGGTACGCGCGACAGGTCCGACAAGGAGGAGATCGACGCCCAGGTCAGGGAAGACAAGGCCGGTTTGCCGGGTTCGGTCATGATTTCGGACGCCTTCTTTCCGTTCCGCGATGCGGCCGACGTCGGCATCCGGGAAGGAATCACCGCCATTCTCCAGGCCGGCGGGTCCATGCGCGACTTCGAATCCATCGAAGCCTGCAACGAAGCCGACCCGCAAGTGGCCATGATGTTCACCGGCCAGCGCTCCTTCAAGCACTGATCGCTGTTCTCTGTACACCGATCGGCATGAACTACCCCGCAGCAAGCTACGGGGTATCGATTCAGTCATTCCCGACTTGATCGGGAATCCAGTTCGGTGTTCACATATTTCTAAATACAAGAAAACACTGGATACCCGGTTTCGCGGGTATGAGACAACGCGGGCAGATTGCTGTCCGCGTTTTTTTTTTAGCATGAGCCGGAAACCAGCTGTCTGTTTCGCCCTGGAAATACTGGTGTCCCATCAAACATGCCCGCAATGTCGGCGCCATCAATAAACACTACCATAAGTTCTTCGACTACGGCGACCATGAGTCCTATAAAAAGTGGCTGGCAGCAAATACGCAAGGAATTCAGCGATCTAAAGGATGGTTGAATACCGTCCCGGATTCAGGAAATAGTATCAAGCGGGCTGGAAACACCAAGAATATTTTTCCCGGCCACATGCGTATAGATCATGGTCGTCTGCAGGTTGCTGTGTCCCAATAATTCCTGAATGGTCCTGATATCATGACCCCCTTCCAGCAGATGGGTGGCAAAACTGTGCCGCAGGGAATGCACGGTGGCGTTTTTTGCAATGCCGGCCTCGCGCACAGCCTTTTTAAAACCGCGCTGCAGGCTTGAGACATGAATATGATGCCGTCGCCTTATCCCGGACCTGGGATCAATGGAGAGTGTATTGGACGGAAAAACCCAGAACCAGCCCCATTCCCGGCCGGCAAGAGGATACTTCCTCTCCAGCGCATTTGGCAGGCTGACCCCTGCCGCTACCTTCACGCACTCCCGCTCGTAGACCTCCCTGGCACCCAGGAGCTGCTCCTGCAGATCCTCTTTCAGCGATTCAGGAAGAATCGCCAGGTCGGTCCTTGCCTCCCTTGCCGGAGCGGATGGTGAGGCTGCTCTGCTCGAAATCAATGTCCTTCACCCGCAGACTAATGCATTCCTGCGCCCTCAAACCTCCGCCGTAAATAATCTGCGCCATTAGCGTATGAAGCGGTCCAAGCTTTTCAAATATGGATTGAATTTCATGCTTTTTCAATACAACCGGGAGTTTTTTCCTGCTTGAAGCCCGGACAGTGTCGGCCACATCCTCAAGGGGACGGTCCAGAACATTGCGGAACAAAAACAGCAGGGCGCTGAAGGCCTGATTCTGGGTTGAAGCGGATACTTTCCCGGTGACCGCGAGATGACTGAGAAATCGTTTTACATCCTGCGAATCGATACGGGACGGGCTCTTGCCTTCCAGGTACAAATAAAAAGAACGGAGCCATTGCATGTACGATTTTTCAGTTCGCAGGGAACGATGCCGCAGGCGCAGCGATTCCCGCATCTGCTCGCCGATGCTCCGCCAGGCGTTCTGAGAATCCATGCTATCAACGGATTGCTCCCGCCCGTTCCTGTCACTCTGAAAAAAATGAAAAAGCCGCAGGGCTTCCCTGGCCTGATCCACCTGCCATTCCTCCTTTGACTTTGCCAGCAGATGGAGAAACGGCTTCAAGCGACTGTTGTCAGCCGGTGAACAGCCCTGCTTTTCACAATACGATAAAAAAGACGAAACCCAATGGACATAAAAGACGAGTTTCTTTTCCGGAACCAAACCTTTTCGACTCAAGGAACTTCCTGAATTCGGCCAATTTATCCATAAAATAATAAAATTCAATTTTTATATAGCGCGAGATAATGATAAATATTTATTAAATTCTTGCATAATAAACGGTCGAAAGTTAAATTCAAATAACTTTTTTGACTATTTTGTGAAAAAAGATAAAAAGTGGCAAAAAAAACACAGCGCAAGATAATAATATAGTTAGGCTTGAATAAATATTTAAAAATACGTTCATGGCTAAAACCTACTTTCACCGCATAGAGTGGAAAAAATACAGGGAACTCTGCCTTGAAAAGGCCGAGTTTAGTTGCGAGCGTTGCTTACATAAAGGAAGATTGCATATACACCACCCTGACTACAAAGAAGGGCTCAAACCGTGGGAATACCCTATCGAGTTTTGTGAGGTGTTATGTCAAAAGTGTCATGCAGAAATCCATGGCAAAATTCCACCATCAGGTGGGTGGGAGATATTACATAGCGATTTAGAAGATAATCAACCTAGCGATATTATTCCTTGCGACTATTGCAATACTGACATTCAATGGCATTTCACCATTTATCATCCAGATTGGGGGGAAATGATCGTTGGCTCAGAGTGTGCAGAAAATTTGTCTCTCGGTATTGAAGTAAAAAAATTAAAATCATACCACAGACGCATGAGGACTTTCATTGTTTCTCCAAGGTGGGTAAACACTAAGAAAGGCCTCCGAATAACCTACCAAAATTATTATGTTCTCATCTTTCGCAAAGGCAACAAATATCAGATAAAAATCAATAACGATTGGGGAAAACTTCAATATAATACACAGGAAGAAGCAAAAGCCCAAGCTTTCAAAGTTATCAACCACAGAATAGAAAAAAGAGCCTAACGAATAAGGTTAGATTGTGTGAGGAACGAACCACAATCTGAACCGTTTGTTGGACGAGCCCGGATCGACAGTCCTTGAAAATATCTTTTTTGTATTCTTTCTTTTTTGAAGGAAAACAGCAGCGATGATGAGCAGATTGGGCTGGGCTTTGCCTGCTTTGTTTTTTTGAGCAAAAAATCCTGTCAAAACAGGCGGCTTGGGTCCGAAAAATGCCATTTTCGGACGTAATAATCCCTTACCGGTAAGACCCGGTTTAAAAAAAACATATTTTCAAAAGAGGGTTACATAACGGGTTAAACCTGCTGCATTATGTTGCTATAGGCGCCGGCAGAGGCTTTGGTTGCATAATCCTGGTGGCAATAATCTGCATTTTTGCCCCGCAGCACCGGCAGATGAGGGCCGGTCTCGGCAGTATTGTTTTGCACATCCTGGCCGGATTGAGCTTGAGCAGATAATGCAACAAGGCAATGAGTTTCTTGCTGCATGGGTGGAGAAAACCGTAACTCCTTGCCCTGCGGAATCCTTTCGGCAATATGTGCTGGACAATCAGCCAAAGGAAATATTCGCCGGGAACCGTCCTGTTCTGATATTTTTTCGTTTTGGAATTGAAATACCTGAAGGTGATCATGCCGTTTACGTTTTTCAGGATATCTTTTTCCTGAATCACCCCCTTGTAGAGGTATCTGCCCAGATAGATCAGGGCTTTATTCCCCTTGCCGACATTTTTACAATCCACCACCCATTTGCCGGGAGTGTTTGCCGGTATCTTCAGATTGTTGGCAGCGATGGCTTTGAGCATTTTTGCCCTGAGTACCTTGGCCATTGCCTTATGGTTAAAAAGATACTTCCCCGATTTCATCCTCCAGACCTTGTCTTTTTGATTGATGCTTGCCCCCGGCATGACAACGTGGATATGAGGATGAAACTCAATCCTTCGTGAGTGGGTATGCAGCACCGAGGTGAAACCTGCTGCTCCGCGCAGTTTTTTGTCGTTTGCGGTGAAGGTTTTCAGGAGTTCCTGGATTGCGTTGAAAAATATCGAAAAGATCAACGATTGATGCCTCCAGGCCAGGTCGCGCAATTGTCCCGGCAGGGTGAAGGTAATCAGGAAGTATTGGCCCGGAAGCTGTTTGTTTAATTGATTTTCAATCCATTGCCGGCTTTCATGGCTCTGGCAATGAGGACAATTCCGGTGGCCGCAGGAATGCGGCACATACGTATGCTCCCGGCACCGGTCATTCGTGCATTGCGCGATCATGTACGGGCTGTGCTGTTTGCGGCACTGTTCCATGGCGCGCAGCGCCTGTTTGTGACTGGGCAGGGGATTGTATTGATGCGAGAATTTTTCGGCAAATTCCTTGATAATCGAGGCGAGCGGAATCATTTTTCACCTCCCCAGGAAAAAGCAACCGAGTCGATAATGGTGTTGATTTTTTTGCAGGTGTTCTCATGATTGACGGAAGTAAGGTGGGTATATCTGGCGGTGGTTAACAAACTGACATGCCCCAGGATGCCCTGCAATTCAATCAGATCGACGCCTTCATTGAGCAAATGGGTGGCGTAGCTGTGGCGCAGGGAATGACATGAAATTTTTTTATTGGGCCAGAGGCGGTCCACCACCTTTTTCATGGCAACCTGGATGCCGCCCCTTTCCAGTGGAAGATCGACTAAATGGGCATTTTTTATTCCTCTCTTGCGGTTGGGGAAGATGAACAGCGGATGTCTGCGGATTTGCCAGAACCGCCTTAATGCCTGGAGTGTTTTATGCGGCAACGGGACGAATCTGTCTTTATTGCCTTTAGAATTACGGATATGCACCCGCATATTGACGGCATCAATATCGTTGATTGTAAGATGGATAGCCTCGCTGAGTCTCAGTCCCATGCTGTAGGCGGTAAAGAAGAAGACCCTGTAGTCAATGACCCTGGTTGCTTCGATTAATTGATTGACCTGGTCAACTGAAAGAATGTCGGGAATCCGTCTTGCCTTGGGTTTTCTAATGAGCGGTATATGCTCCCATGATTTTTGCAGAACGTGGGTGTAGAAGAACTGCAGACCATAGAGATCGAGCTTGACTGTGTTCCATGAGTGCGACTCCAAAAGATCGTGGAAATAATCGAGCAGCTGATCCTGGGAAAGATTGCCCAGCCTGCAGTCAAAGTAATTGCCGATACGCCTGATTGCCCGGGCATAGGCTTCGACTGTTTTCGGTTGATATCCTGCGAGTTTCAGATGTTTGCAGTGCTTGACGTAATACTTGTTGAATTGCGGGACATTTGGTAGTTTTGTGTCCATTGAGTCCTCCTGATTGTAAAGTGAATGAAAAATGAAATCGTAACTTTACAACCGAATCCGTATTTTTCGGACAGGAGGCTCAATGTTTATGAAATATTTTTTTCCGCGTAGCGGCTTCGTCCAACCAGTCACTTAACCTGACCGTCCACCCATAACGGTATTTATGAATGGTCTTATCATCACTGCTACTTGGAAAAGGCTACACTCGGGCAGGTTAGCTCTACGTTATGCGATGAGTCAGCTATTTTAATTGTCCGCCAAATGCGAAAGTTGAGTAATGCACCAAAGATATGATCATTACAAGAAATCATGGAGGTATTAGACATGGTCAAGCTAATGGACAACGAAGAAATCGGAAATATCGTTCGCGATCTGGAGTCGGCGATAGCTGCTGCCTCGACTCGAATTGCTGACAAGGGCCTGAAAGTTACTAGCATTGAAGTGTCGTTTAAGACAGTATTCGAAAAGGAGGCGGGCGGTGAGTTGGATC
>JAWSUG010000021.1:0-66187 GCA_033549385.1 Desulfobulbaceae bacterium
CTGCCGCGATACATTCCCGATGTCCGTCTTGTTTTCCCGGAGAAAGGTGAGGAAAAAATAGACAACACTGCCGGCCTGCTTAATCGTCGCAGGGGCCAGGTTCCGAGTATACTTCTCATGCAGATATGCGATGGCATGGTCCGAGCCAGGCAGCCCGCTTTGCTCAAATCGGCTGCTGAGATGATCAAGAGCTCGACGCCGTGCACTCGGGTGATGCACCGGCATTAATCCGACAATAGGAGAGAAATATTGGTCCGGTGTAATTGTGAAGGAGATGGGGCTGTGTTCAAAAAGAACCAGATCAGCCCACTCATAGGGGGAATAATTTACCAGAGAACTGTGCGGGTCGGTCATTGCTGCCTCCTTTTTCTTTTCCAGAAAAAACAGGACCTTATTGACCGGATTATACCATACAACCCGCTCTTATTTTGTTACGTATACTCGCAGACAACCTTAACTTGAGAATAATTGCTATTTTGTAGAGATAGGATGCAGGCAATCAACATTTTAAAATCAATGGTTTATCAGGTGCATTTTCTGATTAAGTTCAAATATCATTTCCCAGGAATTTCCTTATTTTCGAGGCGAACCGGGAGCTGGTGATCGCCATTCTGGGAGAGGGGCGCTACCGCATGTGGATCATCGTTTAACTGGCCGGGATATCCATGCCTTCGAGGACGGTTCTTTGGTGGTCTTCCAGTCGGTGGCCACCAAGCAAGACCGGAAATGCCCCTCCCCCATGCCGCCGACTAGGTCTGACCTGTATGCACCGCCCTGGTGAGATCCCTGCATTGCTGCCACCTCGAAGGTGGTTTCAACTCACAATATGTCCGGAAAGATCGTAACTTTTCAGTTTGCTTCATCAGCTTCTTCGTTGTGAATCATCATACATTTTCTTCTGATAATTAATGGTAATCACATTTGTTTAAAAGATGGTCATATAGCCAAGAACACTCATGCCCTATGCTGATGAAGATCAGCTTACAAATTAATAAATAAGCCAGCGAAAGTGTAATCCGCTGGCTTATTAAGGATATGGAACCTGCTCCTCTAGGCAGGTGGAATATAAAATAAACAAATATCTTGAACTTTTATCCAACCATTCTCTAGTTCTATGTTTTGTAATTCTGGATCCAAAAAGTCATAATTCAAAAAATATTCCAAACCATCTGTAAAATGATCTCCATCGGTATCTTGATTGCACTTATCCGAGCCCAGAGAATCTTCAAAGGTATTAAATAAACCATCACCATCTGTATCAAGATCCTTGAGATTAAATATGTAAACTCTCCCTTGGTCTTCAAAGGCTACATACTCTTTTGGTGCACCTACAATAAGTTGACCAGAATGAGACCAAGGTGATCCCGATAAAGATGAACCAAAGCCAACATCTATCTGGCCTGAAGGATTAGGAATTTGTGCGAAAATCTTTGCAGGAATACTTGTATTTCCGTCCGAGCTCTTGATATCATAAGCATGCGTAATATACACGTTTCCAGCAAAAGCTGGGGAGCCTATGGCAATAGTTTCTTCAGGAAGGTTGATGCCTCCGTTAAAAAAAGCGGGACAAGACAATTGTTTTTCAGGTAATGAAAGTTTAGCTAATTCGTCGCCAAATTCGGCACTGGACTCAGGGAAAATATTTCTGAAGGGTGCCCCATTTTCATAAACCACACCTTCTGATTGAAAATCGGATTGATACTGCGGGGCACCAATAAAGGCTTTGTGGCTACCGTATCCGCGAATAGCTTTACCGTAATTTGAATACGGCTGGTCATTGCGATAACTACTCACGACGGTATCTGTCGAATTGAAATCACACCCGCCTCCTTGCAAGGGATCATAATCAGTATATGGAGTTGTTACATGAAAAGCATAACTTTCATAAAGAGAGTTAATACTTGGCGCACCGATTCGCAACGTGCATGACTCATTTGAAAATGAAACATCCACTTCATAACCGAAATTTCCTGCCCAGTTAATTTCTGGACTGGGAATCTCTAGGACCGTGATATATGAGGATTCATCCCAATCGATCAGATAAGCGAGCCCTCGTCCGTCGTATCCACCGCCTGGTTCCCCCACCAACAATTTATCCCGACCTGTTGCCTGAGCCCAAGAGGTTGAATATTTAACAGCGTCTATTGACCAGCCGAAAAGGGGTGGTTGTTCCGAATTTCTTCCATCCGTAAAATTACTCCCTATATATGTATTCTGTAATTGACCATCTGAAGAGAAGGAGAAAACCATCCCGGCATCGTTGACCAGAACTTCGGTGCCGGTGTCACTACTACCTTTATTCTCCATGGATACATCCTGATATGGAGCGCCAATAAGGATACTCCCTACATCATAGCCAACATACGATAGTGAATGGCCGAAACGTGCTCCTTCCTGAGGCGATGGATGATTAATTGTATTGATAAGAGTTCCTGTTCCCGAAAAGAGATAAACCTGTCCCACATCCACAAAACCTGAAACATCTTTAAAGGGAGCCCCGACTAAAATTTCGTCCTTTCCGTCTCCAGTAATGTCGGGAATCATCTGTACGGAATAGCCGAACTGCGCCCCGACTTCGGGCTCCGGAAGATCAAGCGCCGTATACAATTCAGCTCCCGGATAGTTTCCAGGATTCAATGGGTCGGTGCATTGAGTTATTTCATCATAATCAGTGAACCCATCCTCATCCGTGTCCGCCTTGAGAGGATCGGTACCATACTCAACTTCCTCTGAATCTTCGAGGCCGTCACGGTCGGTATCGCTGAGATTGGGATCTGTACCTATTGAAACCTCATGACCATCTTTCAGGCTGTCCGAATCTGTATCAGAATTGAGTGGATCGCTGAAATAGACGAATATCTCTTGCCAGTCATCTAGCCCGTCGATATCACTATCTCGATTCCGAGGGTTCAACCCGTAGATATTCACCTCATCACCATCAAGAATTTGATCTCCATCCGTATCGGGATTATTTGGATCTGTTCCGTAAATATTTAGTTCATCAGAGTTTGAAAGACCGTCATTATCGTTATCATGTGCAAAATTAGCATAAATAACTAGATGGTCAGCTACATTAATCGAAACGGTTTCTTCGGAGGAAATAATATCTCCCTGCCAATCTAGGAAAAAGAATCCATCATCTGCTATAGCCTCGAGTACGATATTTGAATTAGATTCAATGTACCGAGTGCTACTCAGATCAATATCCGGAGACACTACCTTGCCTCCATGAGAATCGTGATACCTATCACAATTAATGGAAATTTTAATCTGAAATCTATCAGGAATTAGAGGATCAGAACCCCTTATTATGATCTCTTCATAGTCACTGTAGCCATCATTATCTGTATCGTCGTCCCAATCATTTGTTCCATATAGATTTTCAATTCTAAGTGATAATCCATCTCGGTCATAATCAGTTGTACTAGAATAATAAAAACGATAGCTTCTGAACCAAGGATGGATCTCTGCCATAGGTGCGCCGGTATTAGTTATTTGGTTGTATTCCCAGTTTACTTTAAAACTGTACGCATAAAGTCCTTCATACCGTGTACCTAATAATACGGACAAGCTCGACTTCTGAGTATAACCGGGCCCACGCAGATTGAAATCGCTTCCATTAATACTTTCAAATGTTTCTAAATAATAATATCCTTCAGGTTCTATAGATCCGAGTTTGTCTCCCAAAAATATATTATAATAATTTTTCTCATAACGCATATTATGGTATCCGAGTTGTAATCTATATATATATTTTGACAGAAAACCATATGGACCTTGCCAGCTAGAGGATTCCTCACCCAAAGGTGTAGCTCCCCTAAATTGCCCATCAACCCGTATAACTCCACCATTTCCAAACTGCCCGAAGCCATGAGGTAATAATATTCTGCGGCCATCTTCGTCTTCAAGCCATCCGGCTAATCCGCCAGGCCCAGCGGAAATATCTATAATGCCGTTATTGGTGAGAATACTGGTCGCTATATGGATCTGGGCACCATTCCCGCCGGCTCCTCCGCCGGCTGGAACCGCTTTGTCGGAATCACCGGCACCAGTTCCACCGGCCCCCCCGTACCCACCCCTTCCATCTATGAAACCACTTTCATGAATGACAAAATAATCATCTACTACCAACTGAAGAGAGGGGGCTCCAGAGCCGCCGCCACCACCACCTCCTCCGGATCGATCAGAACTCCAGCGGATGAAAGTTTTACCCGACCCGCCACCACCACCTCCACCTGTGGAGGGACGAAAATATGGAAGCTCGGGATCAAGAATGACAGACGATCTTTTTCCGCCCATGCCTGCGGCTTTTATTTTGTTTTCATCATTATCATTTATTTTGATTACTTCGTTTGCAAGGCTATATGTATGACGTATGAGATCTACATATGCCATGTAGTTGGCACCCGCAGTGGCAACAATACTAGCACCATCCCACACCACTTTGAGAGAATCTTCGATTACCCCGAGAATAGAACCTTCTTCCCAAGATATTCCTCCGCGCCCACCTAATCCGCCGGGATTTCCTGATCTGCCAACTTGACCATTGTTCGAAGTTCTATTGGAAAAAGTGTATGGACCTAATGCAGTGTAAATAGTGTATGGTTCGTAAATAGTGAATTGGCCTCCACGGCCACCACTCCCGGCGTTTCGAAGGTAGGCAGACCCTCCAAGGCCTGAATCGTCTGCTCCCCTGCCATTTTTCCCGGAGAAGCCATATGAACCGTTGGCCTCGATTGTGCCGTATAGATCGAAATCGCCAGTCACTTCCACAATGGCTGGTTCAGCATTGTTTGGTTTGCCGTTTATTCTTATTTTGGCCCCTTCTCCCACACGAGCTTCGGAAAACCGGTAAGTATGTCCTGTTTCCAGGGTCACAGAATTATGTAAACTGCTATACTTTGCATACGGGGGCAGATTGTCAGGTGGATTATCCACTCCGAACTCTAGTTCATCGAGACATTGCACTTTGAAAGGCAGTTCCATGGTGACATTGCTGTCTCCAACGTTTTCATAGTCAATTAGAAGGCGCACCTGTCGTGATTCCCCTCCATTGCAATCCGGTAAAGTCGGGATATTGATGGTCGTTCCAAGTTGCCAGCCCGTAGGGCTTGTTCTGACCAGGGGACCGGCCGTAAGCGGAGTCGTCTCCCGGGTGTAGCCAGCCAGAACAGGTGTAACATTGATCCCCAAAGCAAAAGGTCCGATTGCCTGCAGCTCTCCCTCAGGTCTTAAGACAAGTATCGGCACGGAAAGACCTTCCAAGAGTTCCATATCCGGCGGCAGGGTTATATCAAAATCGGCAAATAAATCTGCATAACTGGAAAAAATTGCCGGCATTCCTTTGCCTGATGCCCGTATGCTCGGATTACTCGTGCATAAATATGTGCTGAAGTGATCGATTTGGGCTTGAGCGTAAATACCTGATTCGTCCACAAGGGCTTTTTTGCCTGTATCTATAGGGATTCCGCTATTTTCATCAAGGAGATAAAGCGGCAATTCCGTTTCAGGATCAATCCAATGCTTCAAGGCGAAATGAACTTTGACCGGTTTTTCGAACTGAGTCCCGGAAGGACCGAGTTTTACAGCAGCTAGATTAACCTGATCCGGAACGGGACGGGGGAGGTAACTGGGCTTAAGAGCTTCAATAGAAATTTCTATTTCGTCATTGACTGCTCCGGGAGGAATCTCAATAATCACCTCGCCAAATTCAGAACTTACTGTACCCCCAAGAGAAGGATCAATGATCTTCTCCCGCAAATCTGGCTGCGGCAAGATGATTTCGAGGATTGATTCGGCAAACAGAGAGGGCATGGCAACGGATTCGCATCGGACTTTTACTTGGTGGGGCTCGGATATGTTTTCCGGTGACGTGTACCTCCCCAACAGATCAATTTCACCGCTCGGCAAGTAGTCGTGTTCCGGAGTTATTGCAAAAGTAATATTTTTATCTTCCATCCCACTGAGTCTGCAGGAGAATGGATAAGATCTTCCTGGAAGAAGACTAACACGTTTGGGAGTGAGACTGATCTGAGGGTCGATATGAAAATCTATTAATGAATAAGCAGTTCCTTTATTTGTTTCTAAACGAACAGGTCCGGTAATTGCTCCATCAGGAACTCTCACCTTGATCTTTTCAGAATCAATAGTAATAATATCGGCAGAAAGAAAAGTGCCACTGAAATTCACATTTATTAGGCCGGAATCTTTCCCAAAACCCACTCCCCTGATTATTACTATATCATCAGCATTTCCTTGCTGTGGTTCGATTCCGGTAATATCTAGTGGTGCTGGAGTATCTTCTGCAAGTGTAAAAAATGCCGATTCCTTACCGCTAGACTGTCCGAGCTGATCGATAATTTCAACTATAAGTTCATATTTACCTTTAACGAAGGAAGAGTCGATCATGAATTCATCGACTAAAACACCTTCTTCGTCGGGCACACATACTTCAATTGTTTCATATCGTACATTTCCTTCCGGTCCATTCAGGGCCAAGTTTATATTTATCATTTCCCGTGAAGGATTTTTGAAGGAAATGATATCTTCGAACACGTAATAATTTTTTTCCAGAGG
The DNA here is from genome assembly GCA_033549385.1 of Desulfobulbaceae bacterium. Taxonomy (GTDB): domain Bacteria; phylum Desulfobacterota; class Desulfobulbia; order Desulfobulbales; family Desulfobulbaceae; genus UBA10518. Next base: position 6,577 of record JAWSUG010000021.1, read on the forward strand.
GATCGGGAAAGATGTATCCTCGACTGTAATATCAAAAATTGATGGAGGTATATCGTTGCCGGCAGAAAAAGGTATTTCGGTATGCAGATTTATACCAAGCTTCTCTTGTGTTTCCGGAACTCCGTCATTATCGACATCCACATCGACGATCAAAAATACAAGAGCATTGCCAACTTTTGTATTTGTCTTTTTATCCAGAAAAAGATTGATAAACTTAATTTCAAGTTCTATTGATCCTTTTTCTGGTTCGCTGAGATTTTCACGAGCATCATAAATACGCGCTACTACTGGATCATTTTTATCTTTAGGAGTAAAACCCTTTATCTCCAGTGAATTAAAGGAAACCGAAGCACCTTCAGCCTCCCACTCAATGGTAGCTTTTGATTTTTCACAAGAGGGAAGAGATTTCATATTTATTTCTGAATCCCAGGTAATTACCGTATTACCAAAATACTCTGTAGTTCGATTTGTTATTTCAAACGCAAAGGAGAATTGCACCCAAAAAACAATAAATGTAAATACAAAATAAAAGATAGAATTAATCTTACAAATTGTTTTCATTACATATCTCCTCGTTGGCAACAGTTTTGTAAAATTTGTTTTGAAACAAAGTTTACTGAGCAAAAATTTCCACTATATTGACGATTTTTTGTATCTGGCAAAGATCAAATGGTTTCTCCATGAAGGCATGGGCGATTTTTTCAATTTTCAGCCGCATCTCCTGGTCCATCAGGGTCCCCGACATGATGGTCACTTTCGTCCCGGGGGATAGCCTTTGAATCACCTCCAGGGCATCCAGGCCTGTCATCCCGGGCAGCCTGATATCGAGAAAACAGAGATCATAATGCTTCATGGAGACTGCCTCTATGGCCTCCTCAGCGGTTTTCGCCGTGTCGACCAACGCCCTGTTGCGCAGATATCTGGCCATGCCGGACAGAATCAGCGGTTCGTCATCGACAACCAGCACCTGGAGGATTGGAGTTTTCTCGTTCATCATGGCTCTACATTCATAGTAGGCCATTGTCTGTTACAGGAGTGTTACATCTGCGATAAAAATGGAAAAAAAATCAGCCGATGCGGCAGGTTTCAATTGCTGAGCATGTCAGCAAGGTGGGAGGGGAGTTTGAGGGCGGGCCTGTTGCCCAGGAGTTTATCAAATGTTTCCCGGCAGCAGGTGATAGTTCTTACGGCCTCACCATTGCTGCCGGCTTCCAAGTGGCAGTCGAGGATGGCCTGGTAAAAGGTTTCCACCAGAGGATCGACGGAAATTCCGTACCAGTAAAGGTCTATGGCCTGAGGCCGGTTTCCGTTGGCTCGCAGGTATGCGCCCAGCTTTTGTACCTGGCGGAGGAAGAGATTATGGAGCCTCTCGCGCTGAGTCAACATCCATCCATGTACTTCTTCCCGGGCCATGAATTGTCCCTGGTAGAGACTGATGGCACGTCGGCTCAACTGCGCTGCCGTAACCTGATCATTGTCCCATGTCCCGGCTGCCTTGCTGGCCAGTCTCTGAAAGGCCCAGATATCGATCCAGCAGTACTCAGGATCTATGGTGAGCTGGCCTTCCTGACAACGGATTGCGTCCGGCAGGTCCAGCAGCCGCCGCAACCGGTGCAGGGTGGTCCTGAAACTCTGGTGCTGCAGGTCGCCTTCCGCATCCGGCCACAACAGTTCGGACAGATGCTCGTCATTGATCCGCCGGCCCCCAAGCGCAATAATAGCCTTGAGCATTTGCAGAGGCTTTTGCTGGCTTCGGACATGTAAGCTGCGCTGCTGGTCGTCCCGGACAATCTCGAAGCGGCCCAGGGTGTAGATCCTGACCGGCCAGGGCCAGTGTTCCACTTCAATTGGCGGTGAAGGGAGCGGCAGATTGTACTTTTTGACCAGCCATCTGGCATGTTCGACCTCGATGCCGGCTTCAAGCGCTTTGCAACACAATTCAAGCATCAATTCCAGGTCCCAGGGCGGCGGAACGGTAAGGCCATTTTTCCGCCCAAGAGACAGTCCCTGCCGCAGCAATTCGAGGCCATCAGCCTCCTCCCCTTTCAGCAGGCAGATATGGGCTCGCAGGAGGATGCAGGACATGTTCCATGCTGGAATACGGACGCCCCGGCCGATCTTTTCAGCCTCTTTCAAAACGGATAACGCCTTCTCATATTCTTGCCGAACCGCATGGATGTGACAAAGCTCAAGCTGTGAGAGGAAGATGGAAGATGGGGTTCCTGCCATGCCGGCGAGCTGTAAAGCGGTTTTTTCAAGATCCAGGGCCTGGCCTGCATCGCCGCACTTGCGGGCATGCCGGGCGGCAAGATGGTAATAGTGCCACCTGACGAGCCGGCCGGAGTGCTCGGTCAGAGCGGCAAGCTGCTGGAGCTCCATGGTGGCTTTTGGATAATCCCTGGCCAGAAGGGAATAATAAATGGCCGATGCGGTGATGAGATCGTCAAAGACCGAAATGCCTGAAGAACGGACCAGTTCCCGGGCCTGTTCCACATATTTCCTGCTTTCTCCCAGTGGGATTTTCAATATACCGCACCAGGCCTTGAGATTGAAATAGAGGATCCTGAGCGGCTCCTGAAGTGTCTGGACTGATGATGTCTTGAAGATCAGGTCCAGGAAGCGCTCGGCAGTCTCCTGCTTTCCCTGCCAGCCTTTATAGACCAGAAAATTATTGCCGACCTGCAGCCGGAGGTTGGGGCTTTTCAGGGTGGGGATAAGCCCTTCGGCACGATCCAGCCACAGGGGCAAATCCGGATGTTCCGGTTGGCGGTTCATCAGGGCGGAAACCATTGCACCCACCACCCGGGCCTCAATTTCCGGCACCGGTGGTAGATAATACTTCTCTGCTATCTCGAAGTATTCGGCTATCCAATTATCCAGCGGATGCATGTCATTCCATTCGAACACATGCGTCTCGATAATGCCGGCCCATGCCAGGAAAATGCAGGCTGGATTACCGTTCTCGCGGGCCAGGTGGTAACTTTTTTCGAGAAAGCTCCGACTGTCCTGCTGGTCGACAAAAAGAAGACAGATCCCCTGCCAGTAGCAAAGCCAGGGATCTTTGCGTATCTTTTCTCCCCCGAGAAAATGTAGCCATGTCTGCAACGTCATGAAACGTCCATGCTCCAGGAGAGCGGCGGCCTCATGTTGTATCAGGCGGGCCAGTCCCCGCCACTCTCCGGCCTCGCGGAACAGTTCCGCGGCTGCTTCCGCATCGCCTTGTGTTACCAGGTGCTCGGCAGCCGTTATTTTGAGCCTGCGTCGTTCTTCAGGCGGCAGAATCGTTTCGCCCTGCTGCCGGAGATAATCACGAAAGAGGGCATGGTATTGATAGCCACTGGTTCCACGTTTTTCGAGGAACAGATGGTCCCTGTACAGTGAGGCGAGTACACGCCTGGCCCTTCGCTCCGAGGTCAACAGCTCGGCCATCTCCACAGTAAAATAAGGAGATGCCGAGGTCTTAAGCAGGAAATCACGGGTCGTTTCCGGTAGCTTGTCAAATACTTCAGTGGCAAAGTAAGCAAAGGCGGTTTCCGGGAAATCCGGTGAAAATTCAATTTGGCCAAGCCGCGTATCCCCATCGAGCAACAGCCGCAGACCCGCTGCCCAGCCTCCCGTTCTCTCGTAAAGCGCTATCTCCTCATCATCTTCCAGGTCGAGTTCCTCAAGGACGATGATACCGCGGAACTCCTCCAGGGTCAGACGTAGATCATTCCAGCCCATCAGGCTGAGCTGCCGGATGGTGCGCAGGCGGGCATAGTCGGGAGAAGGCTGCTGGCGGCTGCAGACAACGATGGTGATCTGTTGAACCGCCCGGTCCAGAGCGGCGAGGAGAATAGGGTGCAACGTCTGGTCAGCTTCCTGAAAATTGTCTAATACCAGCAGACATGGCTGAGGAAGAGTATTGAACAGCTCTGCCCAAAAATTACGGCTGAATTGCTGGAGAGCTGGAACATATTCCGGTGTGAACAGCGGATAATGGACCCTCCGGCGGGGTGAAAGCCTGCGACCCGCCTCTGCCAGATAATAGAAAAATGTGGCCGGGTCGTTATCCCCCTGGTCGACTTGATACCAGAGACAGGGAAGCCCCCGCTCTTGTATATAGCTACTGATCAGGGTTGTTTTGCCGCAGCCGCCTGGTCCTGCCACCCAAATGAGGTGTTTTTCTTTTTCCGCATCCAGTTTGTTGTACAGTCTGTCACGATGCAACAAACCGGCATAGGACTTTGGCACAGTTATTTTAGCCATTGTCATTGTCTTCATGAAAACCTGCACCTAGGTAAACGCAATACTTAAACACCATTTTCCTGGAGGAGGGAAAAGGCTTAACTGACATCCTTACCTGAACCGATATCCAATACTCACACCGACACTGTTTACTATATTTTCAAACACACCCCTGATGAACGTATTGTCTACTTGGCGTTCCTCAAATATTCCGGCCGTATAGAAGACATCAGCAGTCCATTTTTGATATTGATACCCAAAACCGATGCTGAAATTATGGCTATCGGCATCAGGGTTGCCAGGCTCTATGGTGTTATCCGGAACTGCTGTTGGTACATAGGCATAGCCGCCTCGCAGATAATTTTTTGGCGTAAGCTGATAATCCACGCCCAGCTTAATCTGGAGAGAATCATCCCATTCGAGAAGGGTCCTGGTATCTACTAAGCCGGCAGCCGGTACTTCCTGCCTGATATCCAATCGGGCATCAAAAAAACTTGACCATCGCACCCACTCGATATCGAGAGCCAATGTCAGGCGCTTGTCCGGCAGATAGGCAAACCCCAGGCTGTATATCTCGGGAAACTCTGATTCGGTCGCAATATCGGTTTGAAAGGAACTTCCGCCAAAGAGTGGTTGAAGAGAGGGCGCAATTCTGTCGAGGTTAAGGTCACCGTCGAAATCCACCGAAATGGAGCTGCGGTAGGCAAAGCCGATCCGGAAATTTTGTGCCGGCTCAAATAGCAGACCGAGATTATACCCCCATCCGTCCCCATCCGCCTCAAGTTCCAGTCTGGCATCACCTGCGCCTGCAGGAGACTGGTCAACTGCCCTTTCTGCCTTATTGAAGGCTTTCATGTAGTCTATCCCGCCAGCAACAAAAATTGAGGGCGATACCTCATAGGCAATTGTGGGATTCACCGTAAAGGTGGCTATCCATGATTCTAAGGAATAAAAACGTATTGAACCGGTATCGCTCCATTTTCTGCCCCCGATGCCGAATGGTGAATACAAACCCACCCCGAAAACTATATCTTCAAGCTGGAAATCAAAGGTATGAAACAGATGAGACGGAAAAAAGATCTGGAAATCCGTTTCCTCCTCATTACCGGCGGGATCCTCAAAACTGGTGTACGGGAATACCGCAGTGGTCCCCCCATACATAACATTGCCTTTGATGCGTGCAATACCGGCAGGATTGTGGAGAATGGCCGAAGGATCATCGGCTACCGCCACAAATGCGGAACCCATTCCCCCAGCTTTGGCGCCATGCACCGGTCCTCCCGCCTGGAGGGAATGGCCCGTCGGGCCAAACCATAAACCAACGAAAAGACAGAGTACAAGTGCATATTTTGTACATTTTGTGACATTAAAATGCATAGAGGACCAGTTGGTCAGGCTGGCCGGACACATTCTTCGGCCACTTGACTTTTTCTAACCTAAAAATCAGTTTTTCTGATTTAATCATAAATAACGCGTCTTTTCCCACTGTCAGTAAATGTATTTACATTACGTATTATTATTTTATCAAAACTCATGACGTGAAGTCAAAATAAATGTGGCAAATTGTCGCATTTTATAGTCGCTCGGTTCATGACCTTAAACAAAATGAGGGTGGACAGTTGCGTACTAGGGACTAACGCGGGAAGCTCTTAAGAAATTAAGCTAACCATCCCTGAAAATAAGTTTGATGCCTGCATTCATAGCAGGTATGAACAGTAGCCGTGGGAATAGGGGACGCGTGGGAACAGTGGGAACAGGGACGTCCATAAAATTATAAATTTATTTTAATCTTTGCAGCTGGAATGTTTTGAGCCATGCATCGCTTAGCACGGATCGATGCGCCGGGTGCTCTGCACCACATTATCTGCCGTGGGATCGAATGGAAGAAAATATTTCGCAATGACCGGGACAGTGACAACTTCCTCGATCCCTTCGTATTACCGTTTATAAATGCAAGGAGTAGAATAAATTAGAACTGGCAATTTCAACCTATTCCCAATCACACTAAGTTGAGATATATCGTAAATATACGTAGGAAATAACTTGGTCGCAGAGAAGCTTAACTCGAGAATAACTTTTATTTTATTGAGATTGATGCTGGCAATTTGAAATGCAGAATGACCACTGCTTTTATTTGTTAGGCTTATTGTCAAGATTAAAGATTTGACCCCTTTATCCGCGCGCGGAATTGGGGTTAAGTTTGATATGGATGGGTGTATTATGACATCAAAGCAAAGGATATAGAGGGATTACAATGTTCCACTCCATGGCATGCCACTTTTATAAAGTAAAAATTTATTATATTAAGCAGAATTTAGTTTATTTAATTGTTTAATGCAGTTATCCACTTTACGAAAGAATTTCGAGTGAAAGACAAACATTATTAATAAATAATATAATTCTATTTATATACATATAATGTAATTTTTTTCTTGGTTTAAGCTTATTAAAATATTTTAGAGTTTTTTTTTATTGTGTTCATAATATACATATCATAAGTCAATAATACTATTATTTGTTCAATATACAATATAATTTATTCACTAGAAATCTATAGTACATGCTTGTTTAGCTGGAAATGCATACATTGTCTTTATATCATCAATCACCTGCGACATTTTACCACATATGGTCTTTTGTTCAATTGGGTATAATTATATTATTAAAAATGAAACTTATTCTTTCTGTGCAGCTCTTTTCCCTATTTATTAAATAGGTTATTTTTTTATAAGAAGCCGGATTTTCTTGTGAGCCATTAGCTGGCGCTTTCATCGTTGCCCTTAATAATTCATGAAGCGCCGTTAAATTATAATCCACATAGCGATTCCGGCTCAGGAGGCTTTGTGGAGCCGCCGACGCCCGCCGAATACGACACCCTGATCATTCAACTTCAGGATCGCATCAAGGAACTTGATTGCATCTATGCCATATGCCGCATAGCTGCCAACTCTAAATCAGATTTTGACCAGATTATACAGGATATCACGGACAGAATTGCTCCTGCTTTCAGGAATCCGGAGTCAACATGCGTCTGTATTGCCATTGGAAACAAGGTAACAAAAACTTCCAACTTCAAAAGTTGCCGGTTTAAACTCACGGAAGACATCATAGCGAATGAAAAGATTCTCGGGAGGCTGGAGGTTGGATATCTTGGAGTTCTGCAGCAGGAAGAGTGTTCCCCCTTCAAGGAGGAGGACAGGAAACTCCTGCACACCATCGCCGCCCGCATCGGGATATTTCTCCATGCCAATATTCTAAAAGACTCCCTCAATAAATCAGAAAAGCAGTACCGCACTCTCGTTGATAATGCCCTTGTCGGAATCTCCCAGACCAATCTCACAGGTGAATTACTTTATGCCAATAATACATACCTGCGTATGTTCGGATATAAATGCCTGAAAGATGCAATTTCAGCAGGTTGTTTGAATCACTACCGGAGTGTGGAGGACAGAGATAATTTTGTTGCGATGCTTAAAGAAACCGGCAAGGTTGCCGACTTTGAAGCGGAATGTGTTACAAGGACAGGAGAAAAAATAGCTGTCCTCTTCAGCGCCATCCTCGAAGCTGATGTCATAACAACAATGATGATGGACATCAGCGAACGGAAGCGGGCTTGTGAGAATCTGACCAAGAGTGAGATGAGATTGGCCGAGGCCCAGCGCATTGCCCAGTTGGGAAACTGGGATTGGGACATCGTCACGGGAGAACTGTACTGGTCCGATGAGATTATTCGGAACTTCGGAATCCATCCAAGGCAGTTCGACGCAACTCACGAAGAATTTCTTCATTTCGTCCATCCGGATGATCGCCAGACAGTGAGGGAGGCCGTCAATCAATCGCTGTCCCAGCCCGGGAAGACCTATTCCATAGAGCACAGACTTTTGCATCCTGACGGCAGGGAGAATGTAGTTCAACTTCGGGGTGAGGTCACCTTTGGCAGAAACCGGGAGCCGATCCGCATGTTCGGCACAGTCCACGATATCACCGAGCGCAAACAAGCGGAAATGGAACTCCGGAAAGCCTTTGATGAGATCAAGGAACTGAAGGAAAAGCTGGTTGCCGAGAATATTTACCTCCGTGATGAGCTGGAATTAAAAGATGGAAACGGGGACATCATCGGCACGAGTGATCCCATAAAATACGTAAAGTACCGGTCCCGCATGGTTGCGCGGACAAAGGCCACCATACTTCTGACCGGGGAAACAGGAACGGGAAAGAACCTGTTTGCCCGTTTTATCCATCTCGAAAGTGACCGCAGGGACAAGCCCTTAGTCAACGTAAACTGCGCAGGTCTGCCGGCCAACCTCATCGAAAGTGAGCTCTTCGGCAGGGAAAAAGGAGCCTTCACCGGTTCCACGGCCCGACAGATCGGCCGCTTTGAACTTGCCAATAATGGAACAATTTTTCTTGATGAAATCGGTGAACTTCCCCTTGACCTGCAGGCAAAACTCCTCAAGGTTATCGACGACGGTGAGTTTGAGCGTCTCGGCAGTCCCCATACCGTGAAGGTTAATGTCCGTATTATAGCTTCCACCAACCGCAATCTCGAGATGGAGATGAGAAGAGGCCGTTTCAGGAAGGACCTTTTTTACAGGCTCAGCGTCTTTCCCATCACTATCCCTCCTCTCAGGCAGAGAAAAGAGGATATTCCACTTCTTGTCACATATTTTACCCGGAAATTCAGGAAGGCCTATCATAAAAATATTCAAAGGATTCCTGCAGAGATCATGGATGCCTTTGTAAATTACTCCTGGCCGGGAAATGTGCGGGAGTTGATCAATATCATCGAGCGCGCCCTTATAGTGAGCAATGGTCCCGAACTCCGGCTTGCCGAAACGATAGGCGACACCTTTGTCGAGCCCGCACCGGATAATATCACAACTGAAGACAGGAATGCGGATGAGACAGAGGACCTTCTCGAGGTAGAGAAGGAGCATATTCACAAATCACTTCGCAGAACGGGATGGAGGATCGAGGGCCCCCAGGGAGCTGCCCAGCTCCTTGGACTGAATCCGAGTACCATGAGAGCCCGAATGAGAAAACTGGGCATCAGGCGTCCGGGAGTCTGATAGAGGCTTTCTGCAACTTCCCTCCCCATCGTGATGAAACGGCCCATTCCGGAGCAAAAACTTACAATATAAAATAATCGTTTATGCAATAAATTTGCTCCGCCGACGAAGCCACGGTGGTAGCTTCTTTATTTGATATTACGATCAGTCACTTTTTTGAGCTGGGAAAAGCTTGTCAAAATTACAGGCACTGCTTTCAGGCCATCTTGAAATAAGTTCGGATACCTGGTTCTCAGGGACCCATACCGCAAGGCCCGCCAAATTATACGGAAGCCGTTAAATATGACGGCAAATTCCCCGTTCATTTCAAGCCACTGGGATCTCTCCTGCCGCAAAACATCAAGGCAATCAACTCTTTACTGTTATTTGTTCAATAACGTCTCAATGGCACAAATGTTGCCATTAATATATGAATGTGTGGTTCGTCAGAACGAGAAAAAGCAGCATGATAGATATGACCATCCTTGTGAAGGTAATGCCCGGAAAAGGTAAAGAGTTTATTCAGGCGATCCGCTCTTTAGAAGATGATTTCGAACAAAAATTGAATTTAAGGAAACCTGTTTTATACCAGGTAGTCGATGACCGAAGAGCTTTCAGTCTCGCCTGTGAATTGGGGTCGCAGGAAGATTTGAACGAATTATTGGATTTGGAGGAATTCAAAGTGCTCATCGGAGCCTTAACCATCCTCTGTGAAGAATCATCAATCAGATACAGGCATGTTATCGAAAGCAAATCTGCCGTGAATGAACAGCCTGTCATCTGGGACCGGAAATCGATGAAAAGTTTCGTGAAGCGTCATTGTTCTTAAATTCTTTCTCAGGCAAAAAGGAGGTGCGAAATGTCATAAATGAGGGCGGAGGCTGACCCGGCATGCCTTTGTAATGAATGCTTAACAGTCTGAAACCAAAAGTTCATAGATGTGCAGAGATAATGATGTCTGAGCGGGATTGTGTGATGGAAAAATGTTTAAGCAAGGAGGTAAGTAATAATGGCAAAAGGCAAACCAGGACCACCATCAACAAATAAAATAGTGCAGTTCATTGATACATCAAAATGCATAGGCTGCAAGGCCTGCCAGGTCAGCTGCAAGCAATGGCACAGTCAGCCCTCGGAGGCTACGACGTTTACGGGTTCGTACACCAATCCCCCCGATGTGTCAGGAATAACATTTACCCGGATCGGCTTCTCTGAATCCGTGGTAGACGGAAGATTCCAGTTCCTCATGTACAAGAAGCAGTGCCTGCACTGCAACACCTGCAAGTGTGCAAGTCTCTGCCCTGACGGGGTGATTACCACGGCGGAAGGTTTTGTTCTTTTCACGGAGGCCTGCATTCCTAAAAATGTAAAAGTAAAAGGAAAGAAGACCGGAAATCCAATTGATCTATTCATCGCGGCCTGTCCTTACAATATCCCGCGATACGATGAGGAATCCGGCCGGTTCGTCAAATGCGACTTCTGTTACGACCGGTATGATTCCGGTGTGGTGAACCACACAGCCTGCGCCCAGACCTGCCCGCCCGGGGCGATCGTCACCGGGCCTGCGGCGGAGATAACGGCCCTGGCACAGGCCAGGCTTGCCGAGGTGAGGGTGACCTTCAGCCAGGCATCGCTGCTGGGCAACGGTTCCGTCATCTATCTGCTGACCGAAGGTTCTTCGTCGTACATCGATATGCAAACCCTGGATTTCGAAGTGTTGACCAGCGATACCCTTTCTGCATGAGCATGAGGATGATCCAAATGGTTCCAAGGAGAAATTTAAATAGAGAGGAAATAAATGAAAATAACGCGAAGAGAATTTCTGAAGTATTCCGCTGTAACAGGCGCTGTGCTCTCTCTGGGCATCTTCGAACTCACGCCTATTCAGGCATATGCGGAGGCAAATCCGCCGGACTGGAAATTTGAAACCTTCAACGTCTGCTGCTATTGCGGCGTGGGCTGCGGTGTGATTCTCGGCACCAACGACGCCGGGCAGATCACCTATGTCGAGGGCGATCCCGACAACCCCAACAACAACGGGGCCTTGTGCTCCAAGGGCGCGAGTTGCGGCCAGTTGAACCATATCGAGAACTATACCCAGGTTGACTGGTACAAGGCGGAAGATTCGGAAAGGGTGATTTTTCCCCTGAAGCGCGAACCGGGCGCATCGGAATGGACCCGGGTCTCCTGGGGCGACGCGATCAGCGATATCGCCGGCCGGATTGCCAGCACCCGCGTGGTGGACAGCAATTACTGCTGCACCAACATCGCGGCCCTGGGCACGGCCAAGGACACCAACGAGGAGTGCTATCTCTACACCAAGCTGATACGGTCCCTGGGCATACTCTATCTTGAACACTGCGCCCGCCTCTGACACTCTGTTACCGTAGCGGCTCTGGGAGAGTCGTTTGGCAGAGGTTGCATGACCAACAGCTGGACCGATATCAGGAATGCCGATGTTATCCTTATCCTGGGCAGCAATGCGGCGGAAAACCACCCCATGGCCATGCAGCACGTGCAGAAGGCCCTGGATAACGGCGGCATACTCATCAACGTGGATCCCCGCTTCAACAGGAGTTCGGCCCGGGCAAATATCCATGCCTTCATGCGCTCCGGCACGGACATCGCCTTCATCGGCGGCATGATCAAGTATGCCATCGATAATGGCCTGTATAATGAGAAGTATGTCAGGGAGTGCACCAATGCGCTGCTGAAGGTGAACCAAGGATTCGAGACATGCGCTGAGGGCGAGACAGGCGTATTTTCCGGGTTCAATGTCGGCACGTACAATGCTACTCTTGATGCTACTATGGGATCCTCATATACCAAGACAACCTGGAATTACAGCGACACCTCGATCCCTGTGGTGGCGACAGACCTCGATGACCCGGACTGTGTATTCCAGAAGCTCAAAACGCAGTTTGACGAGTACACGATAGCAAATGTGTGCTCCATCACGGGTACTGACCCTGACGTGTACGAACAGATCTGCCAGACCTTCTGCGGGTCCTATCCCGATACCAAATCGGCAACGATCATGTATGCCATGGGCACCACCCAGCATACGGTGGGCACCCAGAACATCAGGGCCTATGCCATCCTGCAGCTGCTGCTGGGCAACATGGGATTGGCCGGCGGCGGCATCAATGCTCTGCGCGGCCAGGACAACGTCCAGGGAGCCACGGATCATGCGGTGCTGCATCACATCCTGCCCGGCTATCTCAAGGTTCCGACACCCGGACAGGATCTGGCCGCATACAATGCCGCCAACTACAACGCGACCCAGGCGGCAAACCCGGTCCATGATTATACCGTCCAGGGAGTTACAGGGGTGGATCCCGTAAGCGCGCACTGGTGGCAGCACGGCACCAAGTACATCGCCAGCCTGGTCAAGGCCTGGTGGCCGACTGTGGACCACAACGTCTCGTTCGACTATCTTTCCAAAAAAACAGGAGACCACAGCATCCTTTCCATGTTCCATGCCATGGGCAACGGTGAAATCCAGGGTTTCATCTGCTGCGGTGAAAACCCGGCGGTGAGCGATCCCGATGCCGGCCACGTGCGGCATGCCCTGGAAAACCTCGATTGGATGGTCTGCATCGACCCGTTCGAGTCTGAGACAGCGGCCTTCTGGAAGAGGCCCGGCGCTGATTCCTCAACAATCAACACCACCGTGTACCTGCTGCCCTGCGCCGTGGGCATCGAGAAATTCGGTTCCAGGAGCAACAGCAGCAGGTGGGCGCAGTGGCACTGGGCGGAAAATGTTACCATCCCCGGTGAAGCCAAGACCGACCTGGAGATCATCACCATGCTCGGCCAGGCGCTTAAGGGCGTGATATCTGATGCCCCGGTCGCCAATCTGAGCTGGCCATGCCTGAATTATTCAGGCGAGACCGAAGATGAACTGGCCGAGTTGGTGGCCATGGAGATGCACGGGTATACCATGGTCGATTCCAACGGGGACGGTGTTCCCGATACCCCCACCTCGCTTGTGACCAACTTTGTAAGCCTGCAGAATAACGGTAACACGGCGTGCGGCAACTGGCTCTGCTCCGGTTCTTTCGGAACTGATGGCTTTGATTCTGCAAACCAGGGTGTGGTCTGGCCTTTCGGCGGCGTGGGCAACCGGATGAAGCGGCGCTACGCGCCGGACGTTCCCAATGGCGGCCCTGCTGCCGATCCTCAGTATCCGGGCATAGGGCTTTATTCCTACTGGAGCTGGTGCTGGCCGATCAACCGCAGGGTTGTGTACAACCGGGCGGCAACCTACCAGAACGACGGCGGCGCAGGCCTGGCCGGCGATCCGCTGGCCCCCAGCAAATACGTCATCAGGTGGGACGGCGGCTGGAAGGGTGACGTTCCCGACCATGGCGGCAATCCCGGGGCGGTTTACCCCTTCATCATGACAAAGGAAGGGCACGGCCATCTCTTCGGCGGCTGGACCGTAGCAGAGGGTCCGTTCCCGTGGCACTATGAGCCCGCGGAAAGTCCGATCCCCTATCCGTCCTGGCTGGGCACGTACCGGATGAATCCCACTGTGTATTTCTATGAAGGCAGCGCGTTCGCCACCCATGGGGACCCGGAGTTTGACATCTTCGCCACCACCTACCGGCTGACGGAGCAATACCATACGGGAACCATGACCCGGAATACCCCGCGGCTGAACGAACTGCAGCCCGAGCCCTTTGTCGAGATGAGCGAAGAGCTGGCGGCCGCAATAGGCATTGCCAACGGCGCCCCGGTGCGGGTCAGTTCTGCCCGCGGCTCGATCCAGGTGAAGGCGTGCGTGACCAAGCGGTTCAAACCCTTCGAGGTACAGGGGCAGACCGTTCACCAGGTGGGCATTGTCTGGCACTGGGGCTATATGGGCCTCAGCAAGGGCGATAGCGGCAACATTCTGACGCCCTATATCGGCGACGCCAACACGAGGATCCCGGAATCCAAGGCCTTCAGGGTGAAAATTGACAAGGTATAACCACTACAGCCGACTGACACTCCCATCAGTGGCTCCTGGAGATTGCCCCGGTCCACGCCGGGGCAATCGTTTTACACCACTCTTTGTTTGGAGGATTGTGCCATAAAAGATATAATTGAAAATGAGTACGGAGAGAAAACAGAGATGCGGCAAGGTGGTGTGCAGGGCGGATCATAACCGTATTCCTGCTGTCCCGGCTCGGCCGGGCATGATCAAAAATTGAAGGATACCTGAAGGAAAGGATGCGCATGAAAAAGAAAACGTCGGAAGAACTGAACAGGATCATCAAGCGGATTCACGCCATCGGCATAGACAGGCCCAGCCACAAGGAGGTGCTCGATTTTTACAAGTACATCATCAGGGAGCAGCACAAGATCAAGCCGGCGATCAGGGTGAAGCCCATGGCCATGACCGCCGAAACCGCCAAAACCCATCTGCGGGAAGGGTTTCACCTGCTGGATAAAAATGCCGTTCTTGCCGACCTGGAACCCGCCGTCACCCTGTTCAAAAATATTTGCCGGTCGTTGATGCGGAATTACCGGAAAGCCGCTCCGGAAATAAAAAAGATAAACAAGGCCGTGCGTCAGGGGGAGATCGACCTCGAACAACTGTTCGGCAAAATGGTCGAGGGGGACAGGGAATACATCGATGCGATTGCGGCAGGCAGGGATTTCAACGCCGGCCTGCTGCGCGTGCTGGCGGAAAGCAGCATCCATCCGCTTCTCGAGGCCTATGCGGGCAAACTGAAAGGTCTTGTGGACCAGGATGCATGGTGGAAGACTTCTTGCCCGGTCTGCGGTTCAACTCCGGTGCTGGGCGAGCTGAAAAACAGCAAGGACATTCAGGGGGCGAAGTTTTTTCTCTGTTCATCCTGCGGGTTCGAATGGCGGTACCACCGGCTCGGCTGCCCGTTCTGCGGCAACGGCAAACAAGAGAAGCTCCGCCACTTCACCACCGAGGCGGACGGCAAGGGCTACCGGGTGGAAGTCTGCGAGGAGTGCAGGAAATACATCAAGACCATGGATTTAAGGGAGACAGGTGCGGTCATGCCCCTGGTTGATGACATCGGCACCCTACACCTGGATATTATTGCCATGAAAGAAGGGTATACAAGAGGAACTCCGGGCATCCTGGAGATGGAACAATTCGGGGAGTGAGGGACCAGGCTGCCGGCACTGTCTCCCTCCAGACACAAAAGCATGGGTCAGGGATTCATACAGAATCCCTGACTTCCAACCGCTGCTTGCATAAGAAAAGAAAAAGGTTCCATATTTTAAAAAGATTTCCTGATTACCATCGAAACTCAGCTGCGAATTTGTTGGGGTTCGCAACCGACTGACTTCGCATGTTTTTGTCATTTCGACCGCAGGGAGAAATCTCAAGCCTCAAAGCAAGGAGATTTCTCACATACGTTCGAAATGACAGCAGTGTTCAAGCACTGGCAATAAATTTGCTGAGGATTAGTGGTAATCAGTTATTATTATTTATCCTGGAAAAATCTTGTTTAATTGTCATTCCCGCGCAGGCGGGAATCCAGCATTACGCAAACTACTCTGGATTCCCGCCTGCGCGGGAATGACCTGGAGCGTGACTTTTTAGGATTATCAACATGTTGGCACTTCTTCCAGACTAAGAGCTGAGCTTTAGTGGTAATCAAGAAAGATTTTAATAAGCTTCTATTAACAATACATATGGGGTTCGGTAGTCATACTATTGTTTACTTTAAAGTATTCCTCACTAGTTAGTATATCATCAATTATCTGCGACATTTTACCACATAGACTCTTTTGCTCAATTGCGTTTTATTATAAATTTGCGGAAACCAGCTGATGGTTCTGGAATACCGAACATCAGTAACCTCCACAATTTCTTTCATGCTAACGCAGTGATGTGAGCTTTCTCAGTCCGCTCGTTTCGCTGCTGTCTTTTTCTCTGGACATCCTGCAATAACAGGACCCGGGTGATGTCCCGGATTCTGGCGGACATGATTAAGACTTAAAGGGGAGGGGGAATGAAAGGGATAATTTTTCTAATGAGTGTAGTTGTTCTGATTTCAGCTCAAGCTTATGCTGTTACGGATTTAGACAAAGCAGTTGATCGGTGTAAGGGAGAGACCACCAGTTATGTTGAAAATGTACTTAAAGGAGAAGTTCGTTTCCCGACCGAAAGATTTTCAAGCGAAAACAATTATGCCTATTTTATTCACTATAAAGAAGATTTAAAAACCATGGCCTTCCTGAAAGACGGCTCTGTACTGCCACTGGATATAAGATGTACTATCGAGAAAAATACCTTTAAACCGGTTATGGTCAGTATCAATGGTAATCTTCTCCCAATAAAATAACCGGTCTGTCTTTACTGCTTTAGTCAATCTTAAAATATTCCCTTACCGAATAGCAGGGTTTCTGGGTGTTGGAAATCGAGTATAAGTGTGGGGAATTATATTTGATAAACTCGCAAAAGTCATCAAAGTGATGGCTAAGCACCCATATTCATATGAATATGAGTATAAACAAAAAGCCCCAAATGCAAGGCGCGCAAATTCTAAGGAATGAGGCGTACATATGGTACGCCGCAGTGATGAAGAATGCAGCGCAGGTAAGCGTAGACTCCGACGCAGCAGTTGGGGAGTTTTTGCGACGCCACCATTTCCTCACCATTCCCTTATCTGGTAACGTGTCCGTTCCCCAGTGGTTGTATTGTAAACTTCAATTGTCCTTGTTCCCGGCGGCGTCCAGTAAGGGTTCACATACTCTGAAGGTTCACCTCTTAAAGTGTAACAGAGCTGTGTCCAGTACAGGACATCGTCCGGGTTCTTGCAGCCGCAGCCGGCCAAGAGCAACAGTGCTGTGAGTGACAGACCAAGTTTAGCTTTCATCAGCGTACCTCGCGTGATAGATGTTGTACTTCATCCTATCCACTTCCTCCTCTGCGGTCAGCTTGGCGCCGAAGGATGCCACGACTTTGTTGGCGCTGACTGAGATCGTGCCGCGGAAGTGCTTCTTCCACTGCAAGGCCCGGGACTTCATGATGCCCAGTAATAACCACGGCTCAGTGTCCCCGCTCTGTGCTTGGACATAGTATTTGTGGATCTCCAGATCCTGCAGGTCGTCTACATGCTCCTCAAAGAATGCCAGCATATCTTCCGGGTTCAGTTCCCGGCTCAGTTCCCGCACTGTCCTGCCCCCGACCAGCTGATCCAAGGACTTCTCCAGTGCCTCCCCTCCGACTGCCTCGGTGTTGCGCTTGCCGGGCGGGACTGTGGACTCTTGCTCGTACTGGAACGGGGTGACGCTGGCCCGAGTGATCAGGTTGAACAGGTCAGGTTTCGTCCGGTAGGTGGAGTACAGTCCCACCTGCTGCCTGTTGATGATGACATCGTAGTCTTCAATTTTCTGTATAATTGCGTAGATGTTCTTCATTTTCATTTACCTGTTTTCAAATCGAGATGAATATTCTTTTACCCAACAGAGCGTGTTGACCAGCGCCATTTCTTCCGGCTTTGCACATTTAATCGCCATCAGGGCAGGATTGGCAATGAGCAGCGCCAGGCACTTGGCCCGGGAAATCGCCACATTCAGCCGGTTCTTGCTGTAGAGAAAGCTGATGTAGCGGGGCAGGTATTCGCCGCTGGAGGTAGCCATGGAAATAATAACCACCTCCGCCTCCTGCCCCTGAAACTTGTCGACTGTTCCAACCCTGGCGCCTTCCGGCAAAACTTTTTTCAGCAGGTTGACCTGCATATTATAGGGGGCAACCACCAGGATATTGTCGAGGGTAAGAGGATGTTTCTTTCTCTCCTTATCCAGGTAGTGCTGTTCAAGCAGACTTTGTATCAGCTCTTTGACAAGATCAGCCTCTTCCCGGCTGCATTGTGAGCAGGCATCATGCTCCACCGGCAGGAACCGCAGGCCGGTTGCAGACAGGGCCGGATGGGCATCAGGGCCAAGAAGCAAAGTTTGTCTTGCGTTTCGCGGTTCAGGCTCCAGTCGTCCTTCGTATACGGCATCAGAGATAAATCTGCAGACATCAGGATGCATGCGCCAGGTGGTTTTCAGGAATACACCCCGTTCCGGCGGGATAGTCGCTTGCCCGTCCAGCAGGTACTCAAGGGATGATTCTCCGGACCGGCCGGGATGAACGCCCTGGATGGGTTGGCCCAATTGCATCTGATCGCCAAACAGCACAATGTTCCGGGCGCTGGTGCCCATGGCCAGGAGATTTGCCAGGGAAACCTGGCCGGCTTCATCGACAAACAGGAAATTTAGGTGCCGGTCAAAATCGGGCCGGGCCAGCAGCCATGCAGTTCCGGCGATAAGCTGATAGTCACCCCGGATAACCTCGTCATTATTGAAAACATCCTCAATCAATTTTCCCTCCAACAGGCTGTCGGGTTTATCCCGGTTGCTCTTCTTGGCCCCGCTGAAAGAAAAGTTATCAGCCAGGGCAATCTCTTCGACCCCCTTGAGCAGATTGTTGATGGCCTTGTGGCTGTTGGAGGAAACGCCGACTCTGAGCCCTCTTTTCAGGAGTTCGACTATGACATGTGTCCCGGTGTAGGTCTTGCCGGCCCCGGGCGGACCCTGGATAAAGAGATAGCTTTGATCAAGAGCAGCAATCGTATTGATCACCTGCTGCAGCAGTTCCTGATTTTCATCAATAACCGTCCTCCCTGGCTCGTGACCGCGAATATTGGGGAGGGCCCGCCTCAGAATCGCCTCTATTGCCGGGTATTTCCTGTCCTGAGCAATCATGCTGTCGGCAAACCGGAACAGGGCGTCAGTTATTACTTTGGAGGAAATCGGCCCTGTCGGTCCAATGCTGAACCTCTCCGGCAGGGGGTCGTTTCTTGAGGAATATTTGAAAGTCACTGTCCGGGAAAATTCATCTACTGTCAGGTCATTGATTCTGGCTGATGTCTCGATACAGAGAGCATTGTCTCCGGTTTTGAGCTTGGTTTCCTGCTCCGGGAAAAAACAGGAATAGATAAAAGACCTTTTTTCCCGGCGTGGAGGTTTTTTCTTATCCAGGGTAAGCCCGCCGATACATTCTATATCTTCAATCAGCTCATCTTCCGTCATTTCGCTGCGGCTGAACATAGCCCACCAGACCGGTTTGTCGGCCCGACGATGGAAGTCAAGCAGCTGATAAGTGAGTTCCCGCAGACGGTCGTTCTGTGTCCATGTGCTCCGCTCCTCCGGCAGTGTATCGACAAGCCTCTCCCGATAGGGAATAAGCCGGATTTCGCTCTCTGTCAGCTCACCTGACTCGGGAATTGCCTCTTCCCTGTCCAGCTCATTCGACCAGGGCAGTTGGGCAGGGCGCAGCGTCAGCAGCCATTGGCGCAGCTCATAGGTCGAGCGGACATCCTCATGGTTATATTGTTCGATATCCTTCAGTAATTGTGGATCGCCTGTTTCCTTCCATCTTTCGTAATAGACGATACTGGCTCCGGCGCTTTTTACCTCTCCGGAACGGTCCCCGAGGTAGAAGAGTTCAATATTTTTAATTGAATAGGCGGGCTCGGAAACCCGGATACTTTCACGAACAACCCTGTAGAGATCGACAAGTTTTCCTGTTCGCAGCAGGTTGTCGACCTCGGCCTCGCGAGTGCCGTGCAGGGACATGAGTTTTTTAAGGGCGGTTTCTTCGTAATGAGCATAGTGATAGATATGGGCCCCGGGATGCAAGCGCAGGTGGGAGGTCACAAAATCCATGAACTCTTCAAAGGCCCTTTTCTCTTCGGCGCGGTAGTGTGCCCAGAAAGATTTGTAGCGTGCTTCCCCCTTAGCAACGAAGTACAGGCCGAAGAGATATTCCAGGCCTTCTTCCTCCAACGGGTCGCCCTCCATGTCAAAAAAGAGGTCTCCCTCTGCCGGAAGGGGCAAGCGGCCAAATCCGCGTTTCGGGTCTTTTTGGGGGAGGATTTCCAGCTGATTTTCACCGGTCCGGCGGGCTTGCAGCTGCAATGCAGCCTGACTGATCAGCTTTTCCAGGGTTGCTGCCGCCATTTTGGGAATTCTGGTTTCATGAGGGAGTACAGCCAGAGCTTCCAGGGTTGCCACCCCTTGTGCCTGCAGCTTTTTTATCTGTATCTTCGTGATATTTGCCACCTGGCACAGGTGATCATCCTTGACCCGTTGTTCTTCGCACAAGCCGCGCCACCTGCATACATCACAGTAGGTGCAGGGAACAGGGTATGAATCCGCATCCGGACCTGTGCGGACACGATCCAGAAACCGCTGGGCCAGAGTGCTGAAATATCGGCTGTAGTCCGCATAAGGGAATCCTTTTTCCGACCTGTCGCCAAGTACCACATGCATCATCCGGGGCGGCGTGCCCTGGACCCTGGCAACCAAAGCCGAATAGAAAGCGAGTTGAATGACGAATTTGGCCTTTGTGCTCCGGGAAAGCTTGGTGTCAAGTACTTCATAGCTGAAATCCCCCAGCTTCGAGGGATGAGGAACTCGGCGGAGAAAGTCTGCATGGCCGACAAAGCATCCATCCCTGAGTGCGGCCTGGTAGATGATCTCAACCCCTGCGTGCATGGCGTCGAGGGTTTCCTGAACAAAAGTTTGGAGATCGGAACCCTTTTGCGAAATATCAATAAAACTGCCATGGCGGCGCTTCAACACCTCGACGAAATCGGCTTCATGGGCAATGCCCTTGGCCTTGATAAGTCTCGCCTCATCGTCATCTTCCGTTCTGGGCAGCGGGGTGTCGAGATCAACGAGATCCAGGGTTGTGAGGTGCTCGCATTCGAGAAAGTTGACGACATCCGATGCTGAATAGAGAATTTCTCCTTCACTTTTTTGCAACTGACCATCTCCCCGAGTTCATTTTCATTTCAGTTGCCTGGATGTACTAGTTCGGCCTGTTCAGGATGCCAACGGGTATTCCGCCGACGAAGACGGCGGAAGTCATTATTTCGGTAGACCGTGATCACTTTCTCGCTTTCAGGAGCACAGATCACCTGCAGCCCTGCGATACCATCTGTCTGTATCCCGTCACGTTGGCAGGAAGCCAATTCTTTTCGTCCCATCGCATAGACGATTGCGCCGCGGACATGAAAATTTCTTCCATAGCTCATAGCGATAGCTACTTCCGACAGAGAAATTCCCCGGCTGCCCATCCTGAGACGCGCATGGCTGGTAACATTCGGGATAAACTCGTCAACTGTACAGGTCATGCCGTTCATTGTCGTTCCCTCCTTTCGGTAACAGCGGGTTACACAAATTTTCATGCCCGCCGCCTTTCTACCTTTTCCCTCCTTCCCTCTACTTTTACCATAGCATGCCTGGTCGGTCGGATAATGACCTACCAGAAAAAAAAGAGGGAAGTAATGCATGGAAATAATCAGGAGAGACAAGAAAGGCCAATGGTCACGCCGGCTTTATAGGACGAGTAATCGCCGCCGTGGAAAATAGCCCGCCGCCTGTCCGCTGAGAATCTGGTTGCCGAGAATTCCTTCAGTATCCGCCATGGCCAGCACCTCGCCCAGAACTCCAGGCAGTTCTCCGCAACGAAGAGTCAGTTCGAGGGTGCCGAGGATAATGTCGACACTGTGGGTGTCGGTCTCGAACTGCCCGAAGCCGGGATAGAAATCAGAGACACGGCCGGAAGCAGGGAAGGAAGTTCGCATCTCATCATTCTGGATGTAGGATATTGATGCGCCGGTGTCAAAAAACATCCGGCAGTCACGGCCGCGGATTTGCCCGGTTACGATCGGAATACCCATGAACGCGCCCAGGGATATGGTAGTGCCGTTGTGCTCCAAATCCGATGTGGAGATTACAACCTTTCCGTTCGGCACGTCGAGTATGAAGTCGAATTGGCCTAGCACGTCAGCGCCCAAAAGGCCGATGCAATCGACACCCACAAAACCCGAAAGCGTGGCCGCGGTAAGACCGAGGTAACTACTCCCCACTCGAAATGTCTCATTTGCCAGGGTTATCGTGCCACTAGCCCCAAAGCTGGCCGGAGAACCGGTGTCAAACAGCCACAGCTCCCGGCCGGTCTCAAGGTATACATGGCCTTCCCGAAAAAGGAGCGGCATCGTTATCATGGCTGTCTCCGGCGTCAATTCCCGGCCATCCCGGCCATTTCCCGGCATTCCTGGCGAATTTGCCCGGCCAGTTCCTCGGGCTCAAGCACCTTGGCGCCGCTTCCCCATGACAGTATCCAGCGCTTCAGTTCCAGCAGATGGTTGACGGTAAGAGACAGGATGAGGGAACCATCCTTCTGCTCTTCGATACCCTGACTTGCATGCCAGTGCCTTTCCCTGATAAATTTGGCTGCTGCAGGTTTAAAGAGAATTCGGACATAGATTTCATTGTCCGTCCAGTGAACTCCGAAGTGGCTGCCGGTAAGTTTGCGAAAATCAAAGTCAGGAGGAATTTTGAATCGTTCAGCAAGTTTCCTGGCACTGATTATTCGCGCCAGGCTGAAGGTCCTGATTTCCTCTCTGAGATGGCAGAATCCAACAACATACCAGTCACCATCAAAACGGATTCCATGATACGGGTCCAGTTTTCGTGATATTGGCTCCAGGCTTTGCCGGGACTGGTATTCCATTTCCAGGGTGTTGAGATTGCGCAGGCAGGAAAAGACAGTATTCCACACCTCTGGATCAACCAGGGTGGTTGATGAGCAGAGAAAACTGAACCGGCTGAAATCGTGTGCAGACCCCGGTACTATTTTATCCGGCAGGGAATCCTCGATTTTCTGAAATACCGTACACAGATTGTCATAGACCGGGGTTCCTTCGTATTGTTCGAGAACCTTCTCCGCCAGGTAGATGGCAAAAAGATCGCTTTCCCTGATAGAGATAGCGGGCAGCTTGAAATTCTGTTCGGTGTAGTAATAACCGCGCTTTTCAGAAGAATATTCGATGGGGGCATCCAACTGGTAGCGCATGTAGTCCAGGTCCCGCTGAATTGTTTTCCTGCTGACTTCCCACTCCTCTGCCAAGGTGCGGCAATTGGGGTATCGGCCTTCGTTAACCTTCCGGTCGATAAAAAGAAGTCTGCTGTGCTGGGGCTTATACTTTGCCATAAAGGTGCCCTCCATGTTGGTCGTTATATGTCCTACATAAAAGTCTATGATAAAGTAGGTGAAAAGGCAAAATACATTTGAATTTATGGGAAGTTATCATGAAAATGGTAACAAACATCTTTTGCTCAATGCCCGGGTGTGGCAATGTTCTGAAACAAACGCTTCAAAAATGAGGAGTTTAATGAGCGACGATCTATTTGATGACGATCCTGGAATATTGGATGACGATCCGGCCCTTGATATCATTTTGCTCGAGGAAATGGAGAAAGAGGAGAGAAGAACACCAAAACAGAACGGCGGCTGTGCGGGGGTTTTTATTTTGCTGCTCATGCCGGCCGGCCTGATAACTTATCTGTTCTGCCATTTCCTGATATAGCCGGGAGACTCCAGTCCTACAACCACACTTCCCCGGCGTTTATTCTCTTCCGCAGTTTTTCCAAATCTATTTTAATATTTCTGGTCATGTTCTTTCTTGTGTGCCGTTATTTGTCCAACCACCTCTTTTATACTGTAACCGGGAAGTTGTTTCCTGAAGCTTTTTTTGACCGCTGAAAGGTGGGAGCAGCCTGCTCGATAACTGTCTGATACTGCTCAAAAGCAACAGGTTGAACAGCAGCCGTATTCTCTAGGAACGAGGACGCAGCTTCGGAAATTAAAAAGGAGGGAGTATGAACACACATATCAGAGAATATCTCACAGAGATAAAAATCGCAGAGACCCTGGAATTTAAAAATCTTGCCTTGGTACCGATCGTGTCGCACTACAATGACGGCGTCGATTATCTTCTCCTGGATGAGGCATTGGAACAGGGAACCCTGAAAGTGACAGAGATCGACAAGGACGGGTCTGTCCCGGATCTCAAGGTCATAAACCGATCCGGGAAAATGGTGCTGATTTTTGATGGGGAGGAACTGGTGGGCGCAAAACAAAACAGGATTGTCAACACCACTATTCTGCTTGCTTCTGAATCGGAAACAACCATCCCGGTCAGCTGTGTCGAGCAGGGACGATGGTCGCACAGCAGCGATCATTTCTACAGTGAGAAAAGAATGAGCCCAAGTGCCATGAGAAGAAACAAATCAGAACAGGTGATGGAGAGCATGAGTATGAAAGAAGGCTTCAGGTCGGACCAGGGCAGAATCTGGAGCGAGATTCGGGAACGCCAGGCACGACGTTCTGCCCAATCCCCCACCGGCAGGATGTCTGAACTGTACAATAAGGACCGGCCGCTGCTGGACGAATACCTGCTACAATTCCGACCGGTCGAGAACCAGTTGGGCGCCTTGTTCCTCATCAACGGCAAGGTCTCCGGCCTTGATGGTTTCGGCAGCTCCGAGATCCTGACCCGGGTCTTCCCCAAGCTCGTGGAAAGCTACGCCATCGATGCCCTTGATATGTACCGGCCCGATGATACGGAGCAAACCAATGGCATCGACCCGGAGTTGTTCCTGCGCGGATGCCTTAAGGCGAAAAACGAGGAACGTCCCTCCGTGGCCCTGGGCACCGATTGCCGGCTGTCCTCAGGCGACCGGATCGGCGCGGCCCTTGTCTTCCAGGACCGGGTGCTGCACCTGAGCCTCTTTGCCAGGGAAGCCGGGGAGGAAAGGCAGGGCAGTGCCGGCTCACGGTTCGCCAGGGTGTCCCAACGAAGACGCTTCCGCTCTGAATAAGAGATGGGGAGAAATCGGTAAGTGTTGTATCCATGCTCCCCCTCTTGACATGACACTTGTAGTGTTATATAAAGGTGTCATGAAAACAAAAAACAAGACATTCACACTGGAAGAGTTGTGCACCCTGGTTGACATGAATAAGCGAACAATCCGCTTTTACATGCAGAGGGGGCTTGTTGACCGTCCGGAAGGAACGGGCAAGGGAGCATACTATACCCATCGGCACCTGGAGCAACTCCTGGCGGTCCGCAAATGGAAAGAGGCAGGGTTGTCCCTGGAGCGGATTCAGGATCTGCTCGGAGACGAAAACCAGGCAACCGGATCCGGCCGGCCCATCCCCCCGCCACGGGCCAGAAAGGCAGGGGCGGTCGAGGTCTGGAGTCACCTGTACATCCAGGACGGGATAGAACTCCACATCGAGCCCCAACGATCAGGACTGACCCCGGAGCAGGTGCGTGCCCTGAGCCGAGCGGTTTTAGAACAATACAACACCATCAAAACAGAGGAGAAATGAGCATGTATATGCCAGAGCATTCATCCACCCACGGTCTGCAAACAAAGGGCGGCAAAGACATAGCCCTGCAATCCGTCAATGTTGCAGTGATTTTCAACAGCCTTCTCTGCGAAACAACCATGACCCAGGTCTACAGGAACCTGGAAGCAAAACCAATAGAAGCGGTATATACATTTCCTCTGGCCAGCCGAGCTGTTCTGATGGGCCTGAAAGTGACTATCGGCGGCCGCGAACTGCAGGGCAAGGTAGTAGCAAAAGCCGAGGCGGAGGAGCAGTACGAAAAGGCCATCGTGGAGGGGGATGCCGCCATCATGCTGGAGCAGCCCGAACCTGGGATGTACACCATAAACGTCGGCAATATCCTTGCCGATGAAGAGGTGCAGGTCACGATCCAGTACGCCGAGTTGTACGCATGGCAGGGTGACACGATTCGCTTCCACCTTCCCACCACCATAGCTCCCCGTTACGGCAACCCTGCAAGCGCTGGACTGCAGCCGCATCAGGTCCCGGAATACGATCTGCTGGCGGAAAATCGATTTCAGCTTATGCTGACTCTCATGGGCCCCCTGGCCAACGCCCGGCTTGACTGCCCATCCCATCGGATTGTCATTACAAATTCAACCAGTGCCACCGTTGTCACTCTTGCCGCCGGCGAAGCTTTCATGGACCGGGATTTTATCCTCAATATCCGCCTGGCCGGGAGTGAAAAAGATGCCGTCCTGCTTGACCGGGATTTTGACGGCGGCTATGTGGCGCTTGCCTCCTTCGCGCCCATACTGCCGATACCGGAAGAGATACCGCCGAGGAGCGTCAAGATCGTGGTTGACTGTTCCGGCTCCATGAGCGGTGACTCAATTACCCAGGCTCGGCAGGCGATCAGCGATATTCTGGACCAGTTGCGGCCTGAGGATTTCTTCAACCTTGTCGCCTTTGGCAGCAAGTATACGACCTATTTTGACCGCCAGGTCCAGGCGGACAAAAAAAATATTACCAGGGTAAGGCGGCAGCTCCGCAGCCTTGATGCCGACATGGGCGGCACTGAAATGGGCACCGCCCTGCTGGCTGCGGTTCAACTGTCCGGACCGCCTATTCCCCAGGATATCTTGCTGATTACCGACGGGGAGATCTGGGAAGGTGACGAGCTGACAGGGAAGATGAAACAATCGGGGCACCGGGTGTTTACCGTCGGGGTTGGCAGTTCGGTGTCGGAAGGGTTTGTCCGGCAGCTCGCCCTCGATACCGGGGGAAGTTGTGAACTGGTCGTGCCCAACGAAGAGATGACGGAAAAGATCGTCCGCCACTTCAGAAGGATCTATCTCCCCCGGGCCGAGAAAGTTGCGGTTCGCTGGCCCGTGGAGCCTGTGCAGATTATTCCCAGCAATATCGGACCGGTGTTTGACGGCGACACCCTGCATGTTTTTGCCTGTTTCCGCGAAAAACCAAGGGGACGGGTTTCTCTTGACATGGTACTGGCAGATGGCAGGTCTTTCACTCAGAACGTCGTTCTGGAGGGGGAGGAAGAAGTGGTATCCATCAGTGATCCTGCTGGAACCCTCGCCCGGATGGCGATGTATCAAACCCTGGCTGATAAGGACGCAATGGATGCCATGGAACTGGCGGTTCGCTATCAGCTGATCAGCCCCTATACCAACTATCTTGTCGTGGATGTGCGGGCTGAGGATGAGAAGGGTGAGGAATTACCAGACCTGCGCAAAGTACCGCAGATGCTTGCCGCAGGCTGGGGCGGAACCGGCGAGGTGGAATCGTTTGCCTCTAATGCTCTTTATAATAAGCATTATGACTATGAGGATGTTGAAATTGAAGCGTTGTGTCCATCCGAGCAAGGTGAATGGTGCCGGCGGACCACCCCGAAGGTCTTTATTTTTAAATGCAATCTGCTCGGAGCAGATATTGACAATTTTGCGGATCTTCGGGATCGCAGCCTGCCGGAACGGATTGTGGATGTCTTGAGATCTATTGCCGAGCAGTACGATCCCGAGGCACCGGAAGAGGTGATCGTGGTCACTTTTCTCTTCATGCTCACCCAGTCGATTGTTGGTGGTGAATTCGACAGGAAATCCAAGCGGGTCATCAACAAGGCAATGAAAATTTTGCATCCTGATCAAAGGTTGATCAACATAATGTCCGAAGCCTTTGCCTATATAAGTGAGGAGGACTGGGGGAAGCAATATCCCATGGAGGAGGAAGCTTGATTAGGGAGGTGATGCCGTTATGGCACAAAGCAAGGGTTGCTTTCCAAGGTGAATTCCGCATCCTGTCAACGATGCGCAGGGCAGGGTAAAATATTTTCAATGAAGGAGAAAGTCATGAAAAAAACAATTCTGTGCTTATCGGTCTTACTGGCACTCATGCCCCCGGTTTTATGTTCGGGAGAGGATCTCGGGAATTTCAGTTCTAATCCCTATGACCCCAGATCCACAAGCAATCCGTACGGGCCGGGGAGCCGGTACAACCCAAACAGCATCAATAATCCCTATGGAACCTATGGGAGCCCCTACAGCAACAAGTCCGCCACGAATCCATACGCCACCGACGCGCCGAAGCTATATGACAGCCAGGGGAATTATAAAGGAAAGTTGAGCACCAACCCCTATGACCCTGAATCGGTGTCAAATCCCTACGGTAGGTATGGAAGCCGCTATTCACCCGACAGCATCAACAATCCCTACGGCGCTGGAAGCCCTTATAAATCTGACAGTCCCAATAATCCGTACGGTTCCGGTTTGAAAATAAGAGGCTCCAAATAAAAGGGTCGCCAGGTAGACATTGATGGGAACCAGTAAACAGGGGAAGGAAATGACAACATCACAATGCACAAGCTGTTCCGCCTGGTCGGCGGGTGAGTTTACCTACGCAGAACTGTGCCGGAAATGGAATGTGCTTGTCGGTGGCAGCATCACGGCTGGGTACGCGAACCGCTACCATAAGGAGGGGGAGCGGCTTGGCCTCCCCTGGGAGGAGGTCAAACTCCAGTTCACGTACTGTGCCAAGGGGATGCTGACACGCTTCTACATCGTCAAGGGACCGAACGACACCAGACCGAGAAAGATTGTCCGCGACTGCGCGGAGTATTCCATCAACGGCGCGAATATTGTCGAGTTCCCGGTGCCGAGCCCCTTGTGGACGATCTGCCAGCAGGAGCCGCACGGGAAGACAAGGGTCAAAGGCCAGCTATTCCTCCCCGGCCTCTGCGAGAAATTCACCTATTTCCGGATCCCCGCCCACGGCAGGATCGAACCGGAAATCATCGAGGGAGGCACCTGCGACATCTGCGGCCGGGATTTCGCCCGCGGCCTGGTGGTCAGGGAGATCACCCACTTCTGCTGCAACAAGCACTACCTCCAGTGGTGGCGGAGGGAGCATCCGGAGGAATACCGCAGGTTCAACCAGCATGATCCAGAGGACAAGAGAAACCCTTCCTGAATTCTTTTTTCCGGTAAGGGTAAAAAAAAATTTCCACTGAACATGACATTTCCAATTCAATCAAGTGATGTCAAACTCAAACATTTCTGTACATTATAGGACATTAGCAGTAAAAATTCACAAGAAGTAAAAATTTGCTGAAAACCAAACCAATCAAAAACCCGCCGATTATCTTTTATATGTTTGAAATAACAGGTGATAATTCTATATCATGATTATTAAATCGTTTTGCAATAATGTAATTGTCCTGCATCAAATAATTTGCCAAGTCGCACAAACCAGGAGACTAGGTATAAGGCCCGTTAACCTTGCGAGGAAAGTCTGGCATGGATGTTTTTGACCTCAGAAAACGGTTAGTAGAGGATTACCAAAGTTACACCCGCAGCTTCATCAAGATTCGTGACCCTCGTATCAACTCCTTCGTTGACAAAGCCTTGGATGCAGGTGCCTTCTGGCCGGAACCTCTACTTCAACTCAATCCGACCTTTCTCTCTGGCGGCACGATAGACGACCTTGTATCCAGGGGCCTTCTTCACCCGGGCCCGGATTGAAGGAGGGTCTGGCTCAATATTATACGGATCGAGTGCTCCATCGACTTAAAAACCGTTTTGAGGGTGCTGTAAAAGTATACGAAAAAATGCTTCGCGCCCAACCAGATGAATATAAAACACACCTAAGCTGGATAGACATTTCTCCAGAATCAGTTCGCCGGGCTATGTTAGAGGTCCGGCGTTGGAATGTGGGCAAAATTGATGAATTTGAAAGACGTCTTCGCGAAGCAGAAAAGGAACTGCATCCAAGCAAAGGTAACCCTAATTAGCTTGGCCCCCAAGCAAAAGAGGTAATAATGGCAATTTGGTTAATTCGTGCTGGTGCACATGGTGAATACGAGCAGAAGTTCATACAGGAAAACCGGGTCTATGTAACTTGGGAGTATCTTGATGTTAACCTTGCCAAACTTGCAGATAGGGCGGCTCTGGTTGAAGAAATGACCAAACGTTACCCAGACACAAAGCCAAAGGCAATTTTAAATTGGGTTAGTCAGGTGTGGCCGTTTGCACATGAAATACAGAAAGGAGACTTGGTTGTTTTACCGCTCAAATCACAGCCTGCAATCCAGATTGGAGAGATCACTGGAAACTATCATTTTGAACCTGCAGGACCAGATCCTTATTTTCATTGGAGACCTGTAAAATGGATAGCCGAAGCAGTTCCACGTTCTCACTTCGGCCAAGATTTACTTTACTCTTTCGGAGCTTTCCTGACGATCTGCCGTATCCAGCGTAACAATGCCGAACATCGTATCAACACAATGCGAAAGAACGGATGGAAACCTGAAATAATAACAACTGTGACCAAGACGACAGCTCCAGCCTCCGATGAGACTGCTGCAGAGGATACTGATCTCGAAGTCCTCGGTCGCGACCAGATAGCAAAACTTATTTCCTCCCGATTCAAAGGCCATAACTTGACTCGGTTGGTGGAAGCCATTCTAAATGCCCAGGGGTACACAACTTATAAGAGCCCTGAGGGTGCGGATGGAGGCGTTGACATCCTGGCCGGCAGCGGCCCACTTGGGTTCAGTTCACCACGCCTCTGTGTCGAGGTTAAATCGGAGAGCGGCCCAATCGATCGGCCAACTGTAGATAAGTTACTTGGAGCGGTCTCAAAGTTCGGTGCAGATGAAGGTTTATTCGTATCATGGGGTGGATTCAAGAGCAATGTACAAAAGGAACTTGCGGCTAGCTTTTTCAGGGTGCGTTTATGGACACAGAAAGAATTGCTGAAACAACTCTTCGCCCACTATGACCAACTTGACGAAGACCTGAAAGCCGAATTGCCCTTAAAAAGAATATGGACAGTGGCAGCACAGGAAGAAGAGTAGCGCATCAAGGCATCCCTCATGAAACTCTATGGATACAGACCTCCACTGAATTCGTATCAAAGAACTGATGTATAGTGATGAATGAAGCCAACTCGTATGAATCAATTCCCTTCTCCACCAATGATTGGGTGATCGACCGCAACAATCCTTCTCATCCAGGACAGTACACTGGCAATTGGAGAAAAGCAGGGCCTCACATAATGGTGCAACTGGCCTATCCGGGTGGAGGCACGAGTTATCGCCCCTTGGGCGCACTGGAGGTGATGCCGCAAACAAGGGACGGAACGATAGAGGATCGACTGCGGTCCGGTCATTTCGGTAATATTGGGGATCTTCAGCGATTAATTACCTATGAAAAGCTCAAAGGGAATCTCCATGAGGTCATCTACTCCATGGAGGCCGCGCAAATTGATTTCTACCCTTACCAATTCAAGCCAGTCCTAAAATTCATTAATTCTCCGACTGAGCGACTTATTATTGCTGACGAGGTCGGCCTCGGCAAAACGATAGAATCAGCCCTTATCTGGATTGAGCTCCAGGCTCGGCGTCAGGCGAAAAGATTGTTGGTCGTCTGCCCCAAATCCCTGGCCGAGAAGTGGCGCGAAGAGCTTCGATCCAAATTTCTCCTTGATGCAAGAATTGCAGAATTTCCTGATTTAGCGGTAGCAATAAGGGAATTGAAGGATAGTGGACCCGGTCAGCCTTTTGTTTTGATCTCAACTTACACGGGGCTTCGGCCGCCAAAAGCCGAATTGCGGCTCTTGAACGAACCAGTCGGTGATGGTCAGCAAGGATCGCCAAGAACGGTTCTTCTCCGAGAACTTCGTCACTGGTCGCAAGGATATGATCCCTTTGATTTAGTGATCTTCGACGAAGCCCATTACATGCGGAACCCGGCGACAACGACTTTTCATCTTGGTGAGAGTCTTGCCGCGTGCGCCGGGGCCATCCTATGTGTTTCGGCCACCCCGGTAAACAACAGTAATACGGATCTGCACAGCCTCCTACGCCTGGTGGACGAGAGTTTCTTTGAGACACAGGGTATGTTTGAAGAACTTCTCGAAGCGAACCGCCCAGCGGTACAGGCCAGCAATGCCTTAGCCCGTGTTCCGGTAGATATATCTCAACTGGTGCCAGCGGTGGAAGGCATGGGCAAAAGTCCTTTCATCAGACAATCGCCTCTCTATAAACAATTTCTGGAAAAACTTGAACTGTTGGAGAACCCAAATAAATTCGATCTGGCAAAGTGCCAGGATCTTGCCGAAAAGCTCAACCTCCTTGGCGGCTATGTGAATAGGACTCGAAGGGTGCAGGTGAAGGAAAATCGTCCTGTCCGTGATCCAATCGTTCTGACGGTCGATTATTCCACCGAGGAAATGCTGCTTTACAGGACTATCCTCGATGTCGTCCGCCGCCGATGTATCCGGGATAATCGTCCTTTCCACATCTTTCAGGTAATCGGCCTGCAGCTAAGGTCTGCGAGCTGTCTCCCGGTTATTGCCCAGGAACTCAGGGACGGCAGATTCGGAAATCCTGAAGAACTGTATGGAGACGCAATAGGCGAAGAAGTGATTGACGATTTCTTTGACACGGAGCCCCAGGAAGAGCTCAGAGTTTCAGACATTGCATCGATTCTTGCTTATGATTTCGAGAGTAATGACAGCAAGTACAGAAAATTACAGCGAATGCTTTTGAAGATGATACACGATGAGAAGGTTATCATCTTTGCATATTATCGACCGACATTATCATATCTGCGGCACCGCCTCATGGAAGATGGCGAGAAAGTTACATGCATCCATGGTGGAATACCAAGTGAGCAGCGAAATGAAGAAATATCTCGCTTCAAAGATCCGCACGGCCCGCGTGTACTCTTGTCTTCCGAGGTGGGCAGTGAGGGTATTGACCTGCAGTTCTGCCGAGTAGTTATCAATTATGATCTGCCGTGGAATCCGATGCGAGTAGAACAACGGATAGGCCGCATTGACCGTGTGGGTCAAATTGCCCGAAGGCTGGCGATCGTCAACTTCAAGATAAAAAACACGATCGAGGAACGCCTTTATGACCGTCTGCATTCCAAGCTCGAACGTTTCGCCAACAGCCTTGGCGACCTGGAGGCCGTCATCGGGAAAGAGGTACAACAACTAACCATTGACCTCCTGAGCAGCGAACTCACGGAAGAGCAGGAAAAAGCATTGATAGATCAATCAGAGCGGGTGATTGAGCAACGATTACTTCAGATTCAGGCATTGGAAGAATCAGGTGACGCACTGATAGCTCTTTCAGATTATGTTCAGCGAAAAATTGAGGAAGGCCGGGAGAAGGGCCGCTATCTTAAGCCGGAAGAGCTGGAGGATTATCTGAAGGACTTTTTCGAGCGTGAATTTCAAGGCTGTGAGCTGAACTTTAACACACCAGTAAATGGTTGCCTGCGGGTTAAATTGAATCCCGAGGCGCATTCTTCCCTTGCCAATTATATTGGCGACGACCCCTCGCTCATTGCACGCCCACTCAGGCAAAAAGAATTTACACTCACTTTCAGGAGAGAGATCATTAAGCAACTGCCGGCTAACCTTCTCCGGATTGTTAATTTTGTGAGTCACCTTTCCCCACTTATCCGGTGGATCACCCATATTAATCGTGAGAGGTCACGGAACTTTTACGATGTTTCAGCGCTTCTTGTCTCCCATACCGGGCTTCCAAAGGGGGATTATTGCTATACCGTCGAACGTTGGCGTCTAAAAGGGATTTTATTGCGTGAATGCCTGGCTTATGGAATCCGGTCATTGTCTGACGGGAAAAACTACACACCAGATTCCTCAGAAGAAATCATGCAATACCTTCTCCGCAATGGCAGGGATTGGAATTACGTGGACTGTAACCAAGAACTGCTTTTACAGGCGTTTAATGAACTAGAGGATGATTTGGCAAACCGCTTCTCTATTGCTGTTACGGACTTTGAAGCGGAGAATACCAATACACATCTGATAAAGGTCCAGCGCGTTCAAAATTTCTTTGCTCGTCGCATCGCTCAGGATGAGCAGCGTCTTCGCACGTTACGTGAGGCCAATAGAGACTCCCGGGTAATACGGGCAACTGAGGGTAGATTGCAAACAGCGATCAACAATAAAAATCACCGTCTTGCAGAACTAAATTCCAAGGCACAAATCGATATGGAACGGTCGCATGTTGCAGCCGGTGCTTTCCAAGTTACTTGACAGTATAGGGAAAGAAAGGGACGGCTATGAATAAATTTTCGAGATTCATCCGGAGCATCAAGAAAAAGCTTTTTGGCGAGGAGCAGCCTCCTGAGACAATTAAGCCTTCAAAAGTTGAGAAATCCCAAGAAATTCCTTCCCCTGGAACGGTTAAGCAACAAACCATTCCATCACTCTCAAAGCAAGAAAATAAAGAAGCGGTAAGAGTGACCGTTGATGAACCTTCCACAAAAACCCTGAGGCAACCTCATTTTATCCAGATTGGTTTTGATTTCGGCACATCCTTTTCTAAATGTATTTGTCGAGACGTAATGACCAACAAAGCTTGGGTCTATATCCCAGAAGAGTATGCCGGCCATGAGTTGCCTTTCTTGATACCTAGCGCTTTTTTGTTTAGTAACGGCTATCTGCGACAAGTTCCAGAACAAGATATCCATTACCCGGAAGAAGGCCTTTATCACTTAAAACAGGCACTGGTGTTAGTTGCTTTGGAAAAGTTGGAAGACACTTTGCTTGAGCCGTACAGAGTTGCCTGCGGACATTGTGACAAGGTTCAACTAGGTCATTTTATTAAATTGTGTGCCGTATATTTCCTGGCTAACGCCCTGGGTAAAGTTAGGACTCAGATTAAGAAAAGAATGTCTGACTTCGGCGAACATCCCCAAGACTATATGGCCGTGAATCTGGCAATACCTGTGGCAGATGCAGAAAAACCTGCTGTTAATCGGTTATATGTTGATATCCTGATAAAGGCTTGGAGCATAGCTGATGTTATAAATAGACATCAATCAATATCGTTGCAGGAGCTTGAATCGCTGTTGCAGAAAAACGAATCAGTATTTAGTGAGCCTGAACTCAGAGAGGCATGCCTCATTTATCCAGAAGTCAGCGCCAATGTTCAGGGGTTCGTGCGCTCTCGAGTTTCCAGCGAAGGCATATATCTTTTCTCTGACACCGGTGCCTGGACAGTGGATCAAAGTACTTTTATTTTCATTCGAAAACAGGACAATACTGATTTACTTACTTTTCTGTACGGCAATATATTGCCATGCGGTTCAAGCTACATCGAACTTAAAGCCGCACAGCATTGCGGGGAA
Organism: Desulfobulbaceae bacterium; assembly: GCA_033549385.1. Classification (GTDB taxonomy): domain Bacteria; phylum Desulfobacterota; class Desulfobulbia; order Desulfobulbales; family Desulfobulbaceae; genus UBA10518. Next base: position 41,706 of record JAWSUG010000021.1, read on the forward strand.
TTAGATTCTCAGTCTCTCGAAAAGTGGCGAAAACGAAAAGAGAGAGGTGGAACTGAAATAGAGTTGCTGCGGGCGAAAGATAACTTGGCGAAAGAACTGACCAAAGGAACAAGAACTACCCTTGCTTGGACAAAAAAGAAATTGTACGTCCCGGAACAATTAGAGGATATGCGTGTGATTTTTGGAGGTGGCGGAGATTGTAAACATCCTTATCGAGACTCAATTATTCGTCAATTTTCTGGCGATCTGTTTCGTGGAAGAAGACAGCCGGATGTATTGGGCATGCCGGTTCCAAGCGACTTGGATTTCGGCAGTATGAATCGCCGTTGGATGAGTCGGTTGACTGTGGCGTACGGGGTGGCTTTTGAAAAAAGCGAACTAGCACAATTTATTTATCCAAAAGACGTTTCCACCCCCGAACCAGATCAGATTTGGCGAAAAATACGACAGTTTGAAATGGTGAGCCAGGATCAATGTTGAAAGTATAAAGGTGCTTGGGACTCTTACCAAAAACCATTTTTACAAAATTCTTTTACGAGCCCCCAAAAATATCATTATTAATTTCACATGTTATTGTTGTTATATCGTTTATTATTTCTCCAGAACCTTTGCATACTGGACAGGTAAAATCACATTCCCTTCTCGCACCCCTATAGAAACCAGTCCCCTGACAATCGTTACATTTCACTTTAACTTGCGACTGCAAGCGAACCAGTTTGAATGGCTTGGGACGACCACAAACCGGACAGTTTAAAGCAAAAACACTAATCTCCTTGTTGCAAGTTGGACATCGCTTAAGTTCATTTGGGTTGTATTCGATCATTCTAAAACTCCATTTATTCTCTTTGCATAGCAGCATTTTGAGAATTTCTGTATTTAATAATTTTAGCAACGATTGCTGATATTACGCTAACATGAATTAATAAAATGATGAAAATTGAGAAACAACCGGCTCGGTCATTATGATTTTTTTCCTCTTCCCTCATTTTTTCATATAAAATATGGTAAAGAGGTTCGTCTTTATCAAAAAACTCATCTTCCATTAGTGCTGTCTCATAAAATTGTAAGGAAATTCAAATAATAAAGGCTCGGAGAGCTTCTTCTGGTATAATGAAATTGCTAAAAAACATTAACCAAAACAAGGAGATCCGAGCCATGGCATATCATACCACAATCTTGCGGCAAATAATTGAAATTTTTCCTCGACATGAATTTGACTCCCTTGCCAAAGATTATCATCGGGGCCAGTAAACTTTTAGGAGTATTTAATCATGACCATGGAATATTATATTAAGACTTGATTGGACTGCTTTGTGGTGGGCGAGGCGGGATTCGAACCCGCGGCCTTTGGCTTCGGAGGCCAATTTTAATTATTATAAGTAATTGTTTTTCTTGACATATAGTAAATATCTCCTTATTTTTGGTGACGCTCATGGGACAACAGCTTGTCAATAAGGAGGGTTCAGATGGCAACCATCGAAAATCGAGGGCACTACCAATTCCGCGCGAAAATTCGTAAGCGCGGACATAAAACAATCACGAAGACATTCAACAACCGCCGCGATGCCGAGGCGTGGGCACGCTCGGTCGAGGCGGAATTCGATCGGAAAGGTTTTCTCCCTTCTCTCGTTGCCCATCAGATAACATTTCTCCAAGCCGGTGAGCGGTACCGCGAGGAGGTTTTCCCTCGCCTGGCCAATAAGGGAAAAACGGAAAACTCACGGCTCCTGCGTCTCATTGACAAATTTGGTGAGCTGACGCTGGCCTCACTCGATTCGTCCCATGTAGCCCAATTCCGCGACCTGAGACTTAAAGAGGGAGCTTCTCCTCAGACCGTCAAGCACGAGATAGGCCTGCTCGGTCGCATCTTGAAGCAATGCGTTATTGATTGGGGGATACCCCTTCCCAAAGGTATTGTCACTGCCCAGATCCGCAAACCGCCTTTGCCGGCAGGACGAGATCGGCGGCTGCAAACGGGAGAGGAAGAGAAATTGCTCAAAGCGGCCCGGGCATCAAAATGCCGGGAGATCGAGAGCATTATCATCATTGCTCTTGAGACAGCGGCAAGGCGGAGCGAGATTGCGGCAATGCGGTGGGAGAATATCAATTTGAACAAGAGAACGTGGCACATTCCCAGGACTAAAACTCTCGTACCTCGGACCATCCCGCTTTCGCAACGCGCAGTTGAAATCCTTCGCATGCTCCCCCGGCGGCTTGACGGCGGAGTATGGATGCTGCGGCGAGAAGATGGGGTCACTCAGGCTTTCGGCCGGCTGTGCAAATCGCGGGTCAAAAAAGAGGGTGTGATCAAGATAGCCGATAAATTTCCCAACTTGCGCTTTCACGATCTCCGCCATGAAGCCACGAGCCGTCTCTTTGAAAAGGGGCTGAATATCATGGAGGTGGCCGCGATCACCGGCCACAAGGATTTACGGTCACTGCAACGGTATACACATTTGAAAGCAGAGGATTTGGCTGAGAAATTGGGGTGAATTGTAGATCTTCCCGGTTGCCCTCGCAATACCATCGACGCGGCTTTCTTCCTCTCTCGCAACTTACTCGTTCCTTTTTCAGGTGTCACATCGAAAAATGTTCGATATGGCCACTCCCTTGCAGATACTGGAGGACCCTGGTTCCTTCGGCGCTTATCAGATCGGTCAGGTAGTCCCAGAACTCTTTTTTCTCAACCGTACGATCGATGACCTGGGGGGGCAGAAAGCGTCGCATTTCCTGGATGAAGGCTTTGCGGACTTCAGGTTTGTCGGCCAGGTCATGCAACCGTTGACCCAGTAGCGCTGTAAATTCTTCTTGAGAGCGTTTATGGTCCGCAACCTTGTTCGGGATCAGGGACAAGGGCAGGGTGATGTTTTGCTGCTTCAGCCAGCCGATATCCCAGAGATCGCGATTTTTGAGCCGGTTGGGCCTGAGAGCGAGGGCGACCAGCTTGTCGACAAGGATTTCCTCACGGCTCTGTGCCTGGACTATCAGGCCTGATGTCCCCATCTCCACCCCGTAATGGTTGCGCAGGAGCATGGGACGTTGGTCATAACTGGGAATGGCGCAGATATCGATATGAATCCGCTGGCCCGGGAGATTCTTTTGTTCCGGCCGGGTGATGACCCGCAGTTTCCAGGTATCAGTATTTCCTTGTTCCCGCACCGGCTCGGTCACTTCCACAACCAGGTTATATTTCACTCGCAGGCGTTCCTCCAGCACCCGGCCTAGATCGGCCAGTGATTCGCGTGTAAATTCTCTGCCGCCGGTAAAATCAAGATTTTCGCTCAATCTGTTGGATCCGTAACAGGCGCGCAGGCAGGTGCCGCCGATAAAGGTCAGGGCGTTAAGCAGACCGGCCTCGCTCATTTCCCGCATGATATCGTGGTGCAGGAGTTCTTTCTCCACCACGGCGCGCAGCGGCGCCAGCTCGCCTTGATTGCGCAAGGCCTCGTTGACCAGATTGTCAAACAGGCTCACGCGCCGCCTCCCAGTCCACGAGAGTCAGGTCCCGCCGCGTCAGCTTCATATCCCGCAGGGCCAGGGCAACGGAAGCTCGCCACAGATGACAGCGCGGGTCATACGTTAAGTACGGGGCCAGCTGTGCCGGAGATTTTTTGGTATGGATGAATTCGATATGGCCGAAGGTGCCACAATCAAAAATATTGCTCCGACCGGAAGACATCACGGTGATCCAGTTCATGGGGACCTGTGAGATGATTCCCGCATCACTCAATACGGATTCCAGGCTCAGGTAGTTGAATTCATTTGCCCGCAGGCGGGCCGCCGCATGGTAGAGAAGTTGCCCTGCCGGGTATTCCACCTTCGGGTACAGGTAAAGTCCCCGGCAGACCCGCCGAAGCAACCCGCTTTTTTCCGCGCGCGCGATCAGACTTTTGAATGCGCTCATACTCTGTTCCGGCAGGGCACCACGCAAATCGCGCAGGGAGAACAGATAATGTTCCCGGTCCGCTGCATTCTCCAGAATCAATGTCAATTGCTTGAGGGGTTGCATGTATTAAATATACACAAAGAATCGTTTTTTGCAACTTTATGTAAACTTGGAGGCACAAGGGAGAGGGACACCGCGATGTAATAATAATAGATTTATGGGAAAATGTATCAAAATTCTGAGAGATTTCTCTTTATTTGTATCGTAAAGTTTGATAACAATAAGAAATTGCCTTTCGGCATCTGAATTTGGAAAGCGGTACTATTGGGGGGCAGAGTGGAAACTGTTCAGTTGGGACACGGAAAATAGACGGGGGAAAAGCAATGCTCAGCAAGGAAGAAATTTTTGAGGCTCTTACATCTTGGAATTATTGGAACAGTCCCTTGCCGGAAACAGTTCACCGGCCAGCCTATGAAATGCAAATCATGAGAAAGGCCAAGGCTGGGGAAATTCTGATTCTCAAGGGCGTTCGCCGCTCCGGCAAATCAACCCTTCTCATCAATGAAATGAAACGGCTCGTGGCTGAAGGGCATGACATGAACAGAATTCTTTATGTCAACTTCGAGGATCCCCGGTTTATTAATCATCTCAATCTGGAGCTGATGGAACAAATCAAGGAAACCTACCTTGAATTTATGGCGCCAGAAGACAAGCCGTTTTTCTTTTTCGATGAGGTGCAAAATATACCGGCCTGGGAGAAATGGCTGCTCAAGGAATATGCCACCAAGTCGGCTCATCTTTATGTAACGGGTTCCTGCTCATCCCTACTGAGCCGGGAAATAGGGACCGTTCTTTCGGGCCGTTATCTCGATATTGAGGTTTTCCCTTTAAGCTTTCAGGAATTTCTTGATTTCATCGGCATAACCGTTACTTCCAAGGCGGAACGGGTCAGCAGAAAAACGAAACTCAACCGGGCTTTTCGAACTTTTATGGATCAAGGCGGTTTCCCAAAAATGGTCGAACTGCCGGACGATGAATCCCGGCAAGACCTTTTAACCAGTTATTTCGACTCCATTCTCCTCAGGGATATTGTTGCCCGTCACAACCTGACCAACTACAGGACACTTGAAGAAATGGCCTCATTTCTGCTGGCCAATACAGGTTCACTCAATTCAACCAACAAGTTGAAGAATACTTTTGGCCTCTCCTACGAAAAAGCCAAAGATTTCTGTGGATTTTTGGAGGAAGCATATCTGATATTCCAACTCCACCGTTTTTCCTGGTCTGTGAAAAAACAGTTGGCAAATGTTCGGAAATTTTACGCCATCGACACCGGTCTGGCCAACCGAGTCTCATTTCAGGTTGGTTCGCGGCAGGGGCAAAACCTGGAAAATATCATTTTCCTTGATCTGCTGCGACGTGGAGAGGAAATCTATTATTACAAGACCAGAAATGATTATGAGGTTGATTTTCTTGTCAAAGAAGGAAAAATATTGCGTCAATTAATTCAGGTCAGCTATTCCATTGCCGATGAGCAGACCAAAAAACGAGAATACACGGCTTTGAAAACTGCCGCCGAAGAGCTGGGAGAAGACCTGCCCTGCCTGGTGCTTACCATGGACCGGAGCGAAACCATTCAATGGCAAGGGATGACGATAGAAGTTGTGAATGTAATCGACTGGCTTTTGAGATGAGATGATGAAAAAAACACAAAAAACTCCTCAACAGGCTATTCACATTGCAGAACAAAGAAAACGTGATTACTTCGAGAGGAGGTCATCATGAAAACATTAAAAAAATACATTAAAGACAGGAAGGCTAAGGATCCCAAATTCGCCGATGACTTCGAAACCGGGTATGAAGAGTTCAAAATCGGAGCCATGCTCAAAAGTGCCAGGGAGGATGCGGGTCTAACGCAAGAAGAATTGGCCCATAAACTTCAAACAAAGAAGTCGGCCATTTCACGAATTGAAAATCATGCGGAAGATATAAAACTTTCAACCCTGGAACGGTTTGCCCAAGCTTTAGGGAAAAAACTTCGCGTAGAGGTGGCTTGAGCGCTGCCAGCAGCGAACCAGTCAAGTTTAGATGTAGCAGTGCTGGCGTTATCGTTGAGCGCATGCTGGCTCTCTGTGTGGTCTATCTTAATACAACTCCCGCAACAAGATCATTGACAATCAGTCTAAATATGGTACTATATTTAGGCAGGAGGTGCCATTATGAACATATCATCAGACATAAAACCGATTTCGTTTCTCAAATCTCACGCAGCAGATATCTTGAAGCAAATTAACGACACACACCGACCCGTCATTATTACACAAAACGGAGAACCACGGGCAGTCCTGCAAGACCCTGAAAGTTACGACAATATGCGTAAAGCCATTGGTCTACTCAAGCTCATTTCACTTGGAGAGGAGGACATCAAACAGGGAAATATAAAAACTCAGGATAAAGTCTTTAAAGACATTGAAAAAATGTTGGCAAAAAAAGACAAATGAGTTCGCAATATAAAGTTTTTTGGGCCAGTGTAGCAGAATCAGACCTCAGCAATATAATTTTATATATCGCGGAAGAAAGCCCAGCAAACGCTCTCAAAGTACTTGCCAAAATAAAAGAAAAAGCCTCGAGTCTTAAACAATTTCCAGAGAGAGGCCGAATCGTTCCGGAGCTTCAAGACCAAGGCATAAACCTTTATCGTGAAATCATAGTTTCCCCCTGGAGAATTGTTTATAGAATTTCAGGGAAAGAAATATATGTTTTGACAGTTTTTGATTCTCGGCAAAATGCCGAAGATGTGCTTTTCAAGAAACTTACGGCATAAGCTCGTGTTAGCGTCACACCCGTAAGGAAATTTTTCACAATGGACATCCCGCGAATATTCAACATCACTGAAAGTGCTCGCCGCATCCACAACCCGATCACACCAGAAAAGCTCGCCACTCTCGGCGCGGCGCTGCGTCTGGAATCGGGGGTCGAGTGCTCGATCTCGGCAGCGGTTCGGAGGAGATGCTGTGCACCAGGGCACGAGATCACGGCGTCATCGGCCCCATCGAGCTTCTGGCGCGGAGCCTGAGCCCCGCCGGAGGCGAGGGCTTGTAGTTGTCGGCCCGCTCGCCATCGCCACTTTCCGGTCAGCATGAAGGGCGTGCCCGGTCAAGGCTACGAAGCACCCGAAGGGCTTGACCTTGACCGGGCTCGATCTTCATGCTACACGGTTTTTACACTCGTGATAGGGGCAAAGCTCGACCAGGCCGATACTAACATGCCACGACGGCATCACAGCCACTGTCGAATTCCCTGTGCGTTTCCAATTTGAGCGGTCTGCCGATCCGGATCACCAATCCCTGATCTTGGCATAGTCGACCTCCGCCTGACCTTCCTCTTTAGGCAATAGCGTGTATGGTTTAGGATAAACATCAAATTTCCGTTTTTTTTTGGCAACTTGAGATTGCCGGTTGCTATTTCATCAATTACTCCCTTAATGTAACCCAGAGAAACGGGTAATTCTAGTCATCGGTATTTAAGGCATCTGCTTCGCTATGAAATACAGCGGAAACAGAGAATCTTTGATTTCAGGTGATTATTAGGAATAATCGGTCATTTAAGAATGCATTCTATTGCAAAAATATTATAATTTATTTGTGAGTTTTATCATCAAGCCGGGTTTTCCCGAGGAGCCCGGATAAAAAATATAAAAAAGAGAAAAAATGATTGGCGATATTGATCTAAAATATTTCAAAAAACGCCTTGAGGAACGGCGTGCGGCCCTCCTGGAGTCGAAGGAAGAGACAAAAAACGAAGCCCCGGTCGAACTGGACCAGGCCAGGGTGGGCCGCCTGTCGCGCATGGACGCCATGCAGCAGCAGGCCATGGCCCAGGCTGCTGCTCGCCTGAGCGAAAATGAACGTCAGCGCATCGAGGCGGCGCTCAAGCGCATCGAAACCGGCGAGTACGGTTATTGCGTGGTTTGCGATGAAGAAATCGCCGAAGGCCGTCTGCGCTTCGACCCCAGCGTGCTGACCTGCATCGCCTGCGCCCGGAAGGCGGAAACGAAATAAACCATGGAGGAGTCAGCATGTTCGGGGCTATTGCCGGGGACATCATCGGGTCGGTATACGAGGCCCATCCCGTCAAGACAAAGGATTTTGCCCTTTTCAATCCACAGTGCCGGTTCACCGACGACTCGGTGCTTACCGTCGCGGTGGCCCGCGCCATCATGGCAGACGGCGACTATCGCCGCTGGCTGTGGGAGATAGGCCGCCGCCATCCCTCGGCAGGCTATGGCGGCTCGTTCTTCCAGTGGCTAATTTCCGACGATCCGCAACCGTACAACAGCTGGGGCAACGGCGCTGCCATGCGGGTGAGCCCGGTGGGATGGGCCTTTGACACCATTGACGACGTTCTGCGTGAGGCGGCCCGCACGGCGGCAGTATCGCACAATCACCCGGAAGGGATCAAAGGCGCCCGGGCGGCCGCCCTTGCCGTGTTTCTGGCCCGGACGACGCGCGACAAGACATTGATCAAAAAGGAAATCGCCGGCAGGTTCAAATACGATCTCGACCGGACGGTGGCGGCAATAAGACCCGCCTACGGATTCGACGTCTCCTGCCGGGGCACGGTGCCGGAAGCTGTTATCTCCTTCCTGGATGCGGATTCATACGAGGATGCGGTGCGAAACGCCGTTTCACTGGGCGGGGACAGCGATACGCTGGCCTGCATTGCCGGCTCCATCGCGGAAGCGTATTACGGACCCCCGGCGCCGAAGATCCGCTCCATGGTCAAACGACTTCTGGCCGAGGATCTTTGGGCGATCGCCGAACGCTTCTGCCGCGAGTATGGATGCGGCATGGAGAGGATGGAGGAAAATTCCTGAATGGCGGCCCTATTGGTTGGCCGCAAAGGAGGTGGAAATGAAAATGAATGAAGTCCGGCATATTGATTCTGTCGAATTGACGAGAGGCGATGCCCTGGTTGTTGTGGATATGCAGAATGATTTCATGCCGGGGGGCTCCCTTGCCGTTGAACAGGGCGACACCTTTCTCAATCATGTCAACGAGTTGATGGTTTTGTTCAAGGAGAAAGGATTTCCCATCGTCTTCACCCAGGACTGGCATCCCCCTGACCATGCGAGTTTTGCCGGCCGGCATCCCGGCAGGCATGCCTTCGATGCGTACGAAGAGAAGGGAATCGGCCCTGTATTGTGGCCGGACCACGCAGTCCAGGGAACTGGTGGCGCCGAATTCCATCCCGGGCTGGAGACCCGCTTTGCCGAAGCAATCATTCGCAAGGGCTATCATCGGGAAATTGACAGCTATTCGGGATTCCTGGAAAACGATCACCAGACCGAGACCGGCCTGGATGGCTATCTGCGCGGCCGGAACGTGAAACGTATTTTCATCTGTGGCCTGACGGCTGACTACTGCGTCTATTTCACCGCCGCCGATGGCGCCGGAAAAGGCTATGAAACCTATGTCCTCACCGACCTGACTATGCCGGTCAACAGCCCGCCGGGCAGCGTGGAAAAGGCGTTCCGGGACATGCGGGAGAAGGGGGTCCGGTTCGTGCAACGCCGCGGTATCCAGGAGCGGAAGCGATGATGTTTGATTACACCGCAACATACACCGACCAGTACGAACTCGCCATGGGGCAGGCCTATTTTCTGGCCGGCCGCCAGGATGAATCCGCCACCTTCGATTACTTTTTCCGCAAGAATCCATTCAACGGCGGTTATACAATTTTCGCCGGCCTGTCGGACCTGTTGACGGTGCTGGAAAATTTGCGTTTCGATGCAGAAGACCTGGAGTTTCTCCGGGCGCAGTCCTTTCACCCGGACTATCTCTCTTATCTTCGGAACTTTCGTTTCAGCGGCGCGGTTTACGCACCCCCGGAAGGCGATGTGGTATTCCCCGCGCGTCCCGTCCTGCGCGTCGATGGCAACCTGCTCGAAACCCAGCTCGTCGAAACAGTTCTTCTCAATATTATCAACTTCCAGTCGCTGATCGCCACCAAGGCAAGCCGCATGCGTCTCGCGGCCAAGGACGGCGTGCTCATCGATTTTGGTCTGCGCCGCGCCCAGGGGCTGGGCGGCTATCATGCCAGTCGCGCCGCCGTCATCGGCGGGTTCAATGCGACCAGCAATACGCGGGCGGCACGGGATTATCATCTGCGGGCGTCCGGCACCATGGCCCATTCCTACGTGCAGAGCCACGAAAGCGAAATCGAGGCGTTTCGCAGCTTCGCCGCCGCCCGGCCGGATGACTGCGTTTTGCTGGTGGACACTTACAACACCCTGAAAAGCGGGGTGCCCAACGCCATCGTTGTGGCAAAGGAAATGGAAAAAAAAGGGTGGCGGCTGAAAGGCATCCGCCTGGACAGCGGAGATCTGGCCTATCTGGCCAAAAGAAGCCGTTCAATGCTGGACGAAGCGGATTTGCATTATGTCAAGATCGCTGCCTCCAACCAGCTCGACGAATATGTGATCAGAAGCCTGATGACTCAAGGGGCGCCCATAGATGTCTTCGGAGTGGGGACCAGCCTGGTCACCGGGCAGCCCGACGCGGCTCTCGATGGCGTATACAAATTGGCCTGGGTCGGAAACCGGCCGGTTATCAAGCTTTCGGAAAATGTCGGCAAGATCACCCTGCCCGGCAGGAAACAGGTATGGCGCGCCATTGACCGGCAGGGGCTGTTCGCGGGCGCCGACGTGGCCGGCCTCGAAGATGAAGAAGGGATCGCGGTGATGCACAATCCTTTTGCTTCCCTCCAATCCCTGGCTTTCAGCGACTACACACTTGAGCCACAGCTTCGCCTGACGATGGCGGGAGGCAGGATTGTCGGCGACCAGCCCGCCCTGCCGCAAACGGGCAAATACAGCCGCGAACGTCTTGCAATGCTCCCGGAAGAGTACAAACGCTTCGAAAATCCGCACATCTACAAGGTGGGAATCAGCGCAAGGCTCAAGGCCGAGCGGGACCGCCTGATCGCGGAGCATAAGATTTGAACCGGTAGAAATGGCGATCCACATTTCCTGCCACTCGCGATGTTCTGGCGGTCCCGCTTCCCCTGTGACGGGATTTTTTTTGAGATTGCCGAAAACGACCCACCCTCGACGCCTACGGCAAAGCGTTTTTGGAGCGAATGAATGATCAGATCAGAAGATAAGCTCCCGCGGCGATTGCAAGCACGATTCGGTAATATCCAAAAACGGTCATGTCACGTTGCTTCAGATAAGACACCAGCCATTTGATGGATATTGCGGCCGACACCAGTGAAAAAAACAACCCCAATGCCGCTATCTCGGGATCATAGATCTGTAATACGGCATGGCCGTTTGCGGCTAACTCATAAAAACTGGCGGCGCTCAAGGTCAGTCCGCCGAGCAGAAAACTGAATTCGACTGCGACAGCCAGCGGCAGCCCGACGATGACTCCGCCCACGATCGTGGCAAGGCTGCGACTCATTCCCGGCCATAGTGCGACGCACTGGAAAAGACCGATCAGCAAGGCGTGCCTGAAAGTGATACTCTCCAACGTAAAATCCTCTGACAAGGGGGTGCTACCGCTGCGCCAGATCAGCAGCAGGATTCCGCCTGCTGCCCAGGCTGCAATGATTGTCCAGGGACCGAACAGGTATTCTTTGATATGGGAATGAAAAACCAGACCTGCCAGCGCTGCTGGCAGAAACGCCAGGACGATGTTGGTTGCGATTTTCAACCCACCCTTGTCCTTACCCGCGATCCCGCACACGATCTGCCGGACCCGGTTTCGGTAAAGCCCCGCCACTGCCAGAATTGCACCGAATTGGATGATGATGGCGTAAGAGTCGGCGGCGGATTTGGCCAGTTGAGTGTCAGTCAGTCCAAGAAGCTCCTGCGCGAACAGCAAATGTCCAGTGGAGCTTACCGGCAGGTATTCCGTAAGGCCTTCGACGATACCCAGCACAGCAGCATCGAGAACTGAAAGGCCTGCTTTTGCCGGTTCGTTGGAATCGTGGTAGACCCAAAAAAATGTAGCCGCGACTCCGAGGAGTAGCAGGCACAGTTTCATATTTCTTCTATAATTCGTTTGTTCATGCATCTATATCAACTTGTCAAACTCAGGGGGGCCACCGGCAGAGCCTGTGGTTACCAATTGATTATTGTAATTTTTGGTAATGTTCCTGCAGGCGGAATGCATTATCGAGGGAAACCGCGACCAGGTTGGTCAGCATGGTCAGAATGTCCATGTCATGGCCTGAGAATTCCCCGGACTGTTTATTGAAAAACTCCATCACCCCGATAGGTTCACCATTTATGTGGAGCGGCACAGCCAGTATCGACCTGAAATCAGATCCCTGTCGCATCAGATTGTCTATCTCCGAGTCGACGCGTTCATCCTGATAAACGTTGCTGACAATGGCCGGCGTGCCGTGGCTGTAAACCCAGCCGGCCAACCCTTTGTCGGTTGGAACTATCCGGCCGTCTAACCGGTTAATGTCGATACCGGTAGAAATGGCGATCCCCATTTCCTGCCTTTCGGCTTTGCTCAGCAGGATGCAGCTGGCTTCGCACTTGAGCAGCCCGTTGGTCATTTCAAGAATCTGGTTGAAAATCCAGGGGCCACTCGCGATGTTCTGGAGCAGCACGGAAATTTCCAGGAAGTACAACAGCTCGCTTCGGGAAAACCCGTCCACCAGAGAGGAGGGCATGATCTGTTGCAGCAAGCCATGACGAAGCATGGTTGGGTTGATAATTTCCATGTCTATAAGGAGTTCACCGATGCAGTCTTCGTTAAACCGGCTGCCTTCCATCCACTGTAACAGCCGCTCTCGCGGGGATAGGCCTGCCGTCTTCTCTGCATGCGATTGGCCGGACCTGTACTTTTGCTGAATCTGCAGTGCCGAGGCAATATCTTCCTTGGTCACTACTCCCAGATCTTTGAGAATATCACCCAGTCGCCGCCAGCAACTGTGCTTGCCTATCAGTTGACTGGACAGATTGGCCATGATGCTTTCCATGTAGGGATTGCGGCCGGTGCCGAAAAAGGAAAGCAGGTACTGGTCCATCCGCCCAAGTTTCTGGAGGCGGGGCAGAACTAAATTTTCATAAAAATCAACGGTTCCGGCGATCATCTCTCCTGGTGAGGAGAAGATCTTGTAGCCACGCCGCCGGAGATTTGCTTTACCTTCGAATTTGTAGGCTTCCTGCAATTCGGCGTAGAGTTCATTGATTCGCTGCATGTAGTTGACATCTGCCATCTGGGCGATGAGGTCGGCGGTGGCTACCATGCATCCAACAGCTTCTTCATCCCTGGTGGTAAAAAGTCCTTCGATTTCCAGAGGACGGTAAAACTTGGTAGTGGAAATAATGTTCGCAGCCAATATGGAGGCGTGTTCCGGCCACTGATGGTTTTTCAGGTAGGCGGCGGCCATGACTATACCGCGGTCTTCGTGGATGAAGGAAAATTTGCCGCCGGTACCACGAGGATCGCCTTTTTTCTTGATATAACCGGCATCATGAAACATGGCGGCGGCCATGGCGATCAAGAAAAGTTCCTCGGAAATTTTGGGATGGCCTTCATCGTCAATGTGATTCCAGCCAGCGATCATCTGAGCGGTGATCAGGGCCACATCCGTAGCGTGACTCAGATTGTGATAACCGGTCTGGCAGGCTTCATACCCATCCCACTCACCATGGTACAGATTGTCGATATCGGAAAGTAGAGTAGAGAGTAACGGTGAGACATCACCATACTCTATCCTGCCGATATCGAGAATCTGCAAATGCCTGATCTTGTTATCGTTACCGTTATTGCTCTTGATGTCACCAGGTTTGGGCATCAAAATTTCTCCATAACAATGCCGAAAGCCTCATAAATAACCCAAAGTATAGTCAGCTTAGAATATTGTTCTTAAATAGACAAGTTCCAGCAGCAAAGGTTTGGCAACTGGTTGATATCAGATCAGGATAATCAACATGGTTGCCGCGTCGAAGGTCTGCCAGGCTCGATATCTGCATGCGGACCACTGGCGAACATCACGGATCGATCCAGCTATTCAATAAACCGGGTGACCGTACTGACATATGTCAGGGTAAGGCTGTGCATGGCCCTGGTGCAGGCAACATACAGCAGGTTTCTGTCCATGTCGGTCGCGTAATTGTCAGCAGTGGCAAAGGGAACAATCACCTGGTCGAATTCCAGGCCCTTTGCCAGGTGCACGCTGCAGAGGACCACGCCCCGTGAGAAAGCCGAGCTCCGCGAGGTCAGTAACCGTACCTTATGTTCTCCGGCATGGATGGCCTGGTGGAGCTGGTCCGCCTGGTCCTGTGTTTTACAGATGATTCCCAAGGTGTGGCAATTGCGCTCGAGAAATTCATCAATGAGGCGTTGTATTTCCTCTGTTTCCTCCTTCCTGCTCTGAAACCCCAGGACGCGAGGCTCATCCCCGTGGCGCTCAATCGCCACCAGGTCGGGGTTTGGCGAAATGTGCTGCGCGAATCGGGTGATTTCGCAGGTGGATCGGTAGCTTTTGCACAGTTTCACGCAGTCAGCCTGCCGGAACACCTTCCGGATTTCCTCCGAGGTGGATGAACTGAACGGATTGACCGACTGGTTCGCATCTCCCAGAATGGTTTTCCTGCAGGGGAACAGCTTCGAGATAACCGCGTATTGCACCGGGGTATAATCCTGCATTTCGTCGATCACCAGGTGTTTTACCTCCCTGCCCACCCCGTTGACCCCTTCCAGGCGCATCTTCAGGTAGATGAGCGGGAACACGTCCGCGTATTCAAGAATCGAGTTTTTCGCCGGCTTGAACAACTCCGGCTTCCCCAGCCAGGCGAAAAAATTTTTATAGGTGGCTCGAAGGGTAGATCCCTTGTGCATCTTTTTCAGCGATGCCTTCAGCTCCGCCCGTTCTCCGCCGGTCAGGTCATAGTTATGGGAGATCCCGATTCTGTGCTCGATATCTGCCGCTACTTCCCGTAACCGCCCGGCAATCGGCATGCCCCTGTATTTTTTAAAACACTCTTCGATGAACCCTGCTTGAACACGGTAACCGTTTATCCGCACATCATCGGGGCGAAAACTTGTTTGTTCAAGATGGGCGGCATATTCATCGAGCTTTTTGAGAAAAGCGAGCGAAGACTTTTCCTGTATCCGGCGCTGCAGATTCTCGTCGTTTTTTTTCAAGAGCAGGGCCGCCTGTTCGAAAAATGTCTGGAACCTGAATTTATGGTCCAGCAATTCATCCGCCAGGACCTCCATTTCGGTTTCGGCTATATTTTCTTCCCCGAGTTCCGGCAGCACATTGGAAATGTAATCGGCAAAGACCTTGTTCGGTGAAATGATCAGTATATCCTTGGAAGTCAAGGTGTCCTTGAACCTGTACAGCAGGAAGGCTATCCGGTGAAGGGCGATGGAGGTCTTTCCCGAGCCTGCCACTCCCTGGATGATCAGGGCATGCGCGTCCTCATTGCGAATGATGGCATTCTGGTCGCGCTGGATGGTGGCCACGATATTTTTCATCCGATCGTCCGAGGCCCGGCTGAGTTCCTCCTGCAAGACTTCATCCAGGATATTCAGCGCACTCTCCAGCATGAATTCCATGCGCCCTTCGCGGATGCGGAACTGGCGCTTCAATTCGATCCTGCCGGATATTTCGCCTGACGGGGATTCGTAACGCGCCTCGCCGGTTTCATAATCGTAGAACATCGTTGCGATGGGGGCGCGCCAGTCGTAAATCAGGTACTTTTTCTGCTCCTCGTCGAAAAAAGTGTGAATGCCGACATAAACCGCGACCGGCTGCGCCTGGCCATCCCGGATGAAATCGAACCGCCCGAAATAGGGCGACAGGAGGAGTTTCCGGAGGCTTTTTTTCCGGGCAAGAACGTTTTCGCCGGCAAGGACCGTCTGCTCAACGGATTGCCGCGTCGATATCTTTTCGACGTGATCCATGTCCGCCCGGTGCTCCCATAAATAATTCTTCTGCTCCTGAATTTTTGCCGCCTGATCCCTCAGTCTTGAATCGATTTGCACCAGCGCGGCGCGCAGCTTTATCCGCACCTTCTCAAGATACGCCCTTTCATCCGTTTCCGTTATGTTGTTCATGGTTTTAGTCTATTTCATATGTCGCTGGACAGATTTACATTATGTCATCCGAATCATCTGATGACGGCATTGTTTTGTTTGATTCCTCGGAGATCATGGCCTCGGTGGTCAGCATCAGGCCGACGATGGAGGCCGTGTATTGCAGGGCGCAGCGAACGACCTTGGTCGGATCCATAATACCGGCTGCAATCATATCGGTGTATTCATCGGCGGCCGCATCATAGCCGTAAGAATTTTCCCCGCTCCTTACGTTCTCCACCACTATGGAACCCACCTTTCCCGCATTCCGGGCAATCTGACGGGTCGGTTCTTCGAGCGCGTGCCTGATGATGTCGACGCCGAACTGCTGATCGGCGGGAAGGATGAGCTGATCAAGGGCATCCAATGCGCGAAGGTACGCGACACCGCCTCCGGGAACGATCCCTTCATCAACTGCGGCCCGGGTTGCACAGAGTGCGTCTTCAACGCGGGCTTTCTTCTCTTTCATCTCGGTCTCGGTCGCTGCTCCCACCTTGATCACGGCAACACCTCCGACCAGCTTGGCCAAACGTTCCTGCAGCTTTTCGCGGTCATAGTCGCTGGCGGCTTCCTCGATCCGACTGCGGATATGCCTGACGCGACGCTGAATGTCGGCTTCCTTGCCATCACCCTCAATGATGGTGGTGGTGTCCTTGTCAATAATGATCCGCTTGGCGGTGCCGAGCTGATCAAAGGTAGTCTGGTCGAGTTTGAAACCGAGTTCTTCGGAAATTACCGTGCCGTTGGTGAGAACGGCAATATCTTCCAGCATGGCCTGGCGGTGGTCGCCGAAGCCGGGAGCTTTGACGGCGCAGATGTTGAGAATCCCTCGGAGCTTGTTGGTCACCAGGGTGGCCAGGGCCTCTCCCTCGACATCCTCGGCGATGATCAGCAGCGGCCGGCCTGACTCAACGGCCTGCTCAAGCACGGGAAGAAGAACATTCACGGTGGAGATCTTCTTGTCATGAATAAGTATGTGGGGGTTTTCGAGGGTAACTTCCATGTTTGCCGGATCGGTAACAAAATAGGGGGAAAGATAACCTCGGTCGAACTGCATCCCTTCAACTGTCTCCAGGCTGGTCTCCATGGCCTTGGCTTCTTCGACGGTGATGATCCCCTCTTTGCCGACTTTATCCATGGCCCTGGCGATTATGTCGCCAATGGCTTTGTCGTTGTTGGCCGAGATAGTGCCTACCTGCGCGATCTCCCCAGGATTACTGACCGGCCTGGAAAGCTTCTTCAGCTTTACGACCAGGGTTTCGACGGCCCGATCCATGCCGCGCTTGATTTCCATCGGGTTGTGTCCGGCAGCTGTCAGCTTGATGCCCTGACGGTAGAAAGCCTGGGCCAACACGGTAGCGGTGGTGGTCCCGTCACCGGCAACATCCGAGGTTTTAGCGGTGACTTCCTTCACCAGTTGGGCCCCCATGTTCTCGAACTTGTCGTGCAATTCTATATTTTTGGCGACGGTGACACCGTCCTTGGTAATGAGAGGAGCGCCGTAAGGTTTTTCAATGATCACATTGAGTCCCTTGGGACCAAGGGTCACCTTGACGGCGTCGGCCAGTGTATTGATGCCCTTGAGGATCGCATCTCTGCCTTCCTGATCGTATTTGATGGATTTGGCTGTCATTGTTTTTTTCCCTCCTTTATCGTTCAGGGTTATGACATGAATGAAGCACTGTCAGTTATATTCACGGGTTTTAAGAAAAGCGATTTCCGGCCACTGCTGGACCTCGTATTTGAGATCCCATTCGCTTGGGGCCAGATAGGCCAGGTTGCCCTCGACATCCAGCGCCAGGTTGGCATAGTTCGCCTTTTCAAAGGCGGCTAGCCGATGTTTATCGTCGCACCGCAGCCAGCGGGCGGTAGCGTAATCGACCTGTTCGTATACAGCGTCAACGTCGTATTCCGCCTTGAGCCGCGCCATGGTTACGTCAAACTGCAGCACCCCGACCGCACCCAGGATAAAATCGTTGCCCAGCAGCGGCCGGAACAGCTGCACCGCTCCCTCTTCCACCAGCTGGGTCAAGCCCTTTTGCAGTTGCTTGGCCCTGAGCGGGGATTTCAGCTGCACCCGGCGGAAATGTTCGGGAGCGAAATTCGGAATGCCGGTGAAGGTCAGCGGCTCTTTTTCCGAAAACGTGTCGCCGATCCTGATCGTGCCGTGGTTGTGGATGCCGATGATGTCCCCGGGCCATGCCTCTTCCGCAAAAGTCCGGTCCTGGGCCATGAAGATGATCGGATTGGCGATAAGGATATCCTTGCCGAGCCGATGGTGGCGAACCCGCATTCCCCGCTGAAACCGGCCGGAGCAGATGCGCAGAAAAGCGATCCGGTCGCGGTGGGCCGGATCCATGTTGGCCTGGATTTTGAAAACAAAACCGGAAAAGGTTTCCTCTTCCGGAAAAACAATGCGGGTCGTGGTGGGTCGCGGCAAGGGGGCGGGGGCGATTTCCACAAAGGTATCGAGCAGTTCGCGTACTCCGAAGTTGTTGATCGCGCTGCCGAAGAAGACCGGGGTCTGATCTCCTTTGAGAAAATCCTGAAGGTCGAAGGGATTGGCTGCTCCCTCCAGCAGGGCCACATCCTCCCGCAGTTCGTCGGCCTGATGGCCAAGGATTTCATCCAGCCGCGGATCACTGAGGTCGCGAATGGTGATGATGTCGCCGGGCAGGAGTTCCTGGCCGGGGGTAAAAATAATCAGTTGCCGGCGGTAGAGGTCATAAGTGCCGCGAAAGCGTTTGCCCATGCCGATGGGCCAGGAGAGCGGCGCGCATTCGATCTGCAGTGTTTCCTCGATGTCGGAGAGAATGTCGAGGGGTTCCATGCCCTCGCGGTCGAGCTTGTTGATGAAGGTCAGGATCGGCGTGTTACGCAGCCGGCAGACCTCCATCAGTTTGCGGGTCTGGGTCTCCACCCCCTTGACGCTGTCGATCACCATCACGGCGCTGTCCACCGCTGTCAGCACCCGATAGGTGTCCTCGGAAAAATCCTGGTGGCCGGGTGTGTCCAGAAGGTTGATTTCGTAATCGCCATAGTCGAACTGCATCACCGAGCTGGTGACCGAGATGCCGCGCTCCCGTTCGATGGCCATCCAGTCACTGGTGGCGTGACGGCTCGCCTTACGGGCCTTGACCGAACCCGCCATCTGGATGGCGCCGCCGAACAGCAGCAGTTTTTCGGTAAGGGTGGTTTTTCCCGCATCCGGGTGGCTGATGATGGCGAAGGTCCGGCGGCGGGCAATTTCGCGGTCTCCTGATCTGTAAGGTGACTTTTCCATAATCATGACAAACTTCAATTTTTTAAGTGGTGCTTTCCCGCGCCGTGCTTCGGTCAATCCTTACATTCCTTTTGTTCGGGATATGCGGTTTTTGCATCAAGGCGACATCCTTAACCGGAATTTCGCAACTCCACCCGAATTGAGCGGCAATATGCCGCAGCGTTGCGGCACGATAAAAGACCACATGGGTCGGATCGCGGCGGTAATGCCAGGATCTAAAGCGATTCTCATCGGTTAAAAAACAGGTCATCACCGCCAGCCATCCTCCTGGCCTCAGCATCTTGTCAAAGCTGGCGAATGTTTCGGCCGGGTGGTGGAGATGCTCGATGGTCTCGGTGCAGGCAATAAAGTCGTATTCATCCTCAAGAGGTTCCGGATCAGGGAAGAAAAACAGATCGAACAGGCACATCCGGTGGCCCGCTTCGCGAAGCATGTACGCAAGAGCCGGACCCGGACCACACCCGAAATCCAGACCCTTCGCGCCGGGCGAAAGTTTTTCCAGCAAAGGATTACCCAGTTTCATCAGGAAACCACGATATCCCTCATCATGAGGATTATTTTGGTGCTGACAATAACGGGCGTATTCTTCCTTGCCGGGCAACCGTTGCTCCGGGGTTAAATAAATTGCCCGGCAAGTCCGGCAGTGCAGATATCTCAGACTGTCCACGCTCACAAAAAACCGTGCTGATGATTTTTCACACACGATGCAGCGGCTATATGTATCTTGAATATTATGAGTGATGTCTGAGCAGCAACTTTGCATAACTGTTTCTGAGTTATTCAACAATTTCCTCAGCAGCCACCGCCTTCATGCTTAAACGGATCTTGCCGCGAGCATCGATGCCGAGCACCTTGACGGTGACGGTTTCGCCCTCTCTAAGAATATCCGTGACCTTTTCCACTCTCTGGTCGGCCAACTCGGAGATGTGCACCAGGCCGTCGGTGCCGGGCAGTATTTCGACAAAGGCGCCGAAATCGACAATTTTACGTACAGTGCCCTGATAGATCCTGCCGATCTCCGCTTCCTCGGTAATGGCCCTGATCCGCTCGGTCGCGGCCGCTCCGGTCTTGTCGTCCGGCGCGAAGATACTGACCTTGCCGGAATCCTCGACATTGATCTTGACCCCGAATTCGGCGCTCAATCCCTTGATCATCTTGCCGCCAGGGCCGATGAGTTCACGTATTTTATCCGGGTTGATCTGCAGGGCGAAAAACTTGGGGGCCTGCGCCGGCAGTTCCGGCCGGGGCGCGGCGATGGATTCCCGCATCCTGTCCAGGATGTGAAGCCGACCGGCCCTGGCCTGCTCCAGTGCTCTGGCCATGATTTCTTTTGAGACGCCCTCGATTTTGATATCCATCTGCAGGGCGGTGATGCCTTCATCGTTGCCGCACACCTTGAAATCCATGTCGCCGAGGTGGTCTTCGTCACCAAGGATGTCGGAAAGGACGTCAATTTGGTCCCCTTCCATGATCAGTCCCATGGCCACGCCGGCCACAGGCTTCCTGATCGGCACCCCGGCATCCATCAGCGCCATGCTGCCGCCGCAGACCGTGGCCATGGAAGATGAACCGTTGGAGTCGGTGACCTCGGAGACGATCCGCAAGGTATAGGGGAAGGTTTCATGGTCCGGCAATACCGCCCGGATGGCCCTGGCCGCAAGGGCGCCGTGACCGATGTCGCGGCGGCTGGGGCCGCGCAGGAAGCGCGCTTCACCGACACAATAGGGCGGGAAGTTGTAATGGAGCATGAAGGGGTTGAAGGCCATGCCGTCCAGCGATTCGACCCGCTGTTCATCCTCGCCGCTGCCGAGGGTTGCGGTGACGATGACCTGGGTTTCGCCGCGGGTGAAGAGGGCAGAGCCATGGACTCGGGGCAGCACCGCCACCTCGCTGCTGATCGGCCGGATCTCGTCCATGCTCCTGCCGTCAATCCTGGCTTTTTCCTTGACGATCCGATCGCGCATCATTCGTTTATTAAGTCCCTTGAGTGCGGTCTTAATCTCTGTTGCCTGCCACTCGGGGGATTCCGCAGCCAGCGACTCGATCATCGCGTGTTGCTTTTCCTGGTAAAGACTTTGCCGTTCCATCTTGTCTTTGGTGGTGATAATCTCACGCATGGGATCGAAAGCCAGTTCCTCCACCCGTTTTTCGAGGGCCTCGTTAATGGGTTGAGGGGCCACGGTCATCTTTTTCCTGCCGGCTGCGGCCCGAAGTTCCTCCTGGATGTCGAGCAGCGGCTGCAGGGCCTGATGCCCGAAAAAAATACCGTCCAGGACCTTCTTCTCGGTCAGGCTGTCGGCCCCGCCTTCCACCATGACCACCGCTTTGCGCGAACCGGCGACAATCAGGTCGAGGCGGGAGTCTTCCATCTGTTCAGTGGTGGGGTTGAGAACGTAAGCGCCGTTGACATAGCCGACCCTGACGCCGGCTATCGGACCGAGAAAGGGAATGTGGGAAAGCTCCAGAGCGCAGGAGGCGCCCAGCATAGCCGGCAGGTCCGGATCATTCTGTTTGTCGGCCGAGAGTACGGTGGCGATGACCTGGGTTTCATTGCTGTAACCCGCGGCAAAGAGAGGCCTGATCGGCCGGTCGATGAATCGACAGGTCAGGGTTTCCTTCTCGGTTGGCCGCCCGATCTCGCGCCGGAAATAGCTGCCCGGAATCCTGCCCACCGAGTAAAACCGTTCCTGATATTCGACGGTCAGGGGCAGGAAATCGATGTCTGTCTTGGGCTCCGGCGCTGCGGTGGCGGTTACCAGTACGATCGTTTCACCGTAGGTGACCAGGGCCGCGCCCGAGGCCTGTTTCGCCAGGCGGCCTGTTTCAACGGTCAGAGGCCTGCCGCCCAGTTCGATTGTTACTTTTTTGTACATTAAATACTCCTTATTGATGGCTTGCAGTGTGATTGGCAGTTGAGAGAAGAGAAACAGATATTTTCAGCGGGGTCACTCCATGTCCGGATCGATCGCCAGCGGGTACATGCCGTCCATGCATGCCTTGCAATAGGCATTGCTTCCGCCGCCGGCAGCCGCTGTCATTCCTTCCAGACTGAGGTAATGCAGGCTGTCCAGGCCAAGATATTCACGTATCCGGTCAATGGATTTTCCATGGGCAAGCAGCCGGTCCATGGCCGGAAAATGGATTCCGTAGGCGCAGGGGAATTGAATCGGCGGACAGCTCACCAGCAGATGCACTTCCTTTACCCCCGCTTCATGCAAGGCGTCCATCTTGCTTTGGACGGTGGCGCCGCTGATGGCCGAGTCGTCAACAATTATCACCCGTTTGCCGCGCAGAAAGGAACGAACCGGATTGAGCTTTGTGCGAACGGCGGAGGCGCGTTCGGATTGAGTCGGCTGAATGAATGTCCGGCCGATGTAATGGTTGCGGATGATCCCCATTTCAAAGGGGATACCGGCGGCCTGGGCATAGCCGAGCGCGGCACAGGTACCCGAGTCGGGGAAGGGCATGACCAGGTCGGCATCTATCCTGCGTTCGTCGGCGAGCGCCTCGCCCATTCGTTTCCTGCTCTGGTAGACATTGATGCCGAAGATATTGCTGTCGGGCCTGGCAAAGTAGACCTGCTCGAAAATACAGAAGCGAGGGTGATCCCTTTCAAGGGAAACGGAGCGGAGGCCGTTCGAGTCAATCAGCAGAATTTCGCCGGGTTCGATGTCCCGCAGATATTGAGCCTCGACGAGGTCAAGGGCACAGGTTTCCGAAGCGACGACATAACCCCCATTGTGGAGGCGCCCGAGACAGAGGGGGCGGAATCCACGGGGATCACGGATAGCGACCAGGGTATCGTCCACCAGCAGCAGCAGGGAAAACGCGCCCCTGATTTTGCTGAAAATAGTTTGCAGTGCCGCGTCAAGACCCATGTCGCCGCAACGTGCCAGAAAGTGGACAACAACCTCGCTGTCGGTTGCCGAGTGAAAGATGGCGCCCTGCGCCTGCAGCTCCTGGCGCAATTCCCGGATATTGGTGATACTGCCGTTATGGGCTACTGATATGGCGCGGCCCTTATGGGTGGCGGTAAAGGGTTGGACGTCGACCGTTGCAATGTCGCCGGAGGAGTCCAGTACATGGCCCAGGGCAGTGCCCCCTTTGAGGTACAGGAGATTTTCTTCGGTAAATACGTCGGGCACAAGACCGATTCCCCTGTGCATCCATGTCCGGTAGCCATCATGACTGACGATTCCTGCGCTTTTCTGGCCGCGATGCTGCAGGGCGTAGAGACCAAAATAGGCCAGTCTCGCGGCCTCGGGATGACCGAAAATGCCGAAGACCCCGCATTTATCGCGCGGAAGCCTCTTTGTTGATTGATAGGACATAATTTCCATTTTTTGAGCAAAAGCCGGGTGAGAAGCTGCCGCAGACCGACTCTTTGTAATTTTTACCATCCGGGCCGTCGTTCATGTTTCGCGAATGTTTTACACGAAAGAAAAACGTTTCCGCCGGAATGACACGAAGCATGCCCGTTAAGGAAACGGTGACGTCTTTGAAAAAACCGTTGGTTGGAGATTCAGACAGGGAGTTGAAAACTGAACGTCGCCGATTTCTTCCGGCAGGAAACGGTCACTCAGGGCGGTGTCAGAGAGGCAAGCGCATACTTGCGCGCAAAATTTCGCGATGAGAGGAAAAGAATGGTTATCAGCGTGGTCAATCTATGGGATGGTTGGAGAAAATTCATAAAAATATATTTTTAAAACTTTCTGCTGGACATGTCAAGTTAAAAGGAACGATGAGTTAACCGATCATTAAAATTCCAATGCCAAAGCTCGTAAATTGTAGATACTCTTCAGTGAACCGATCAAAACCTGGTAGGATTGCCAGTGGTAAGGTATTATCCTGGCTGCCAGATCATATTGAGGGTTATCTGCGACAACCTACAGCCGCCTTTTTCACCGTATACCTGAAACCAACAGATGATCATTCATAATTTTTATCTCCGGATTACCAATCCCGGATCGTGGCATAATCGACCTCCTCCCAGCCTTCCATATCTTTTTCGACCTGACGAAATGCCTTGTTGAGGGCCGCCCGCGAGAGCCACCGGCCGTCGAAATGCTCTTTGACAGGAGTTTAACCGCCGGGACAACTTTTCCCCAAAAAACTTCATATCTAAAATGATCCCTATATTGCCATTTGGAGTCAGTCGCAGTATAATCTTACATGTAAGAAAAATATATTTTTGGAGGCTCATCAT
>JAWSUG010000022.1:0-59199 GCA_033549385.1 Desulfobulbaceae bacterium
CTGCAACTACTGACCGATTCAACATAAACATTCCCCTTTAATATTCATTCTTTAAATCTGATATTGATTAATAATTCTTCCATCTTTTTTCAATTAAAAATCCGAGCGCCCGATAACTCTGTCAAAAACTGGAGATTACCGCCTGGGCAAAGCAAAAATGCTGACAGGAGCCGCTAATCTTTCACCTCATAATCCAGAATCTGACGGATTTTAAAATAGTCGTTGTCCCTGTTTTTTAAAAACCATTATTAGTGAACAACAGTCATGATCTCGAAAAAAGACAAAAAAAATCTTCGTAAGATGTTGTCATTGGCAGCAGAGCCCGAAGAGGCGATGACCTATGATGAATTGTACGGCTTTCTCTTCGGTATCGCCATGACTCCGGACGTTCTCAGTCCAGGCGAGTGGATGCCTATAATATTCGGCGAGGAGATGATCACCATCGATTCGCAGGAATAGGCCCGGCACCTCATCAATGTTGTGATGGGAGTCATTAATGATCTCAAGGCGCGTTTTGACAAGGGGACTCTCGACTTTCCCTTTTGACATGGGCAACATCTCGCACGAAGATGATCTGCCGGCAGTTGCCGGTTGGGTTTACGGCTTGAATGAGGTATTGTACCTGCGGGAGCAAATCTTGTTCGAAAATCTGCCGGAGGCCGTTCCCAAAGAATCTGAAGAGGAGTATGAAAATGATGTATTAACCTCTCTTTCCGTCATTCAGGGAATTTTCTTTCCTGATGATGCGGAAGAACTTTTTGATACGGAATTTGAAGATGAGGAAGACCCCGAAATGCGGCTTTATGCAACTCTTTACGTGATGCTGCCACCGCCGGCACTTGAGGTTCTTCTTGAACATGCCTGCGCCCTCGAACAGGAACGCCGGGAAAGGCTGATGAACAGACCAAAAATTCCCGCCGACCATGCAAAGGGAATCATCGAAAATCGACCGATCCGCTGAAATAAAGGTCTCTGAATTTATTCACTTTGTTTTGCTTTGATGGAGTGCTATTGTAAATAAATTCCTTCATTTTCAAAAATCTATAATTTGTTTTTACTATGTGTGGCAAAATCGACTGCTTCGTTGAAGCATTCTCCCACCTCAGGACCGACAAAAACAGAAAACGGTGGTCCGCCGCAAACACCTTCCATGCACCGCATAAGCCTTTTCTCCTGCTCTCCATTCTCGATCTCGTTGCCCAAGGCCGGATCACCCGAAACTTTATTGAGCCTACTTTCGAGCTGGCCGAAACCTTTGCCGGATACTGGCAGCAGATCATGCCGCCCGATTCCAGCGGCAACATGGCCTATCCGTTTTTCTACATGGACAGTGAGTCGTTCTGGACACTCGTGCTGAGACCGGGCGTCACTCCGCCGAGAGGTAAGGTCGTTAGCTCAATGAAGCGAATCAGGGAACTCTATCTCGGGGCAAAACTTGATGAGCAGTTATTTCTTCTTCTGCTCATGGAGCCGCTTCGCAGAAAACTCAGGAATACTCTTGTGCAGACCTATTTCGCCCCGGAAATTCAGCCGATGCTTCTTGAGCAGAGCCGGATCAATATCGATGCAAATGAATACAGCGATTCACTCTTAAAAAAGGAAACCGCTGAACTCCCAACTCAATATTTTGCTGAGGATGAAATTGCAAACAAAGTTCGCGACCAGGGTTTCAGAAAAGCAATTGTAACCCTCTATGATCATCGTTGCGCCTTATGCGGAATCCGTATTCGAACCCTAGATGGCCATACCGTAGTTGAAGCGGCCCATATCATCCCCTGGCGGGAATCACAAGATGACCAGCCGACCAACGGCCTGGCGCTCTGCCGGTTATGTCACTGGTCTTTTGATGAAGGTTTGATGGGAGTCGGCAAACATTATGAAGTCCTGATTTCAAAACAGGTCAAAAGAGAACCGAATTTCCCCGGCCATATGCTGACGTTATCTGACAGGCCGATATTCAAACCTGCGAAGTTCGATTACTGGCCGGCTCAAGAAAAATTAGAAAGGCATCGGAAGAAGGTTTTGAGAAAATAAATCCCCTGGTGAGCCATTTATGAAAACAATAGCAACATTGATTTATATATTCTTGCCGACAGCAATATTTTTTACCCTTGTTTATTGCACAGGATTTCTTCTTGATGCCTGGAAGAAAATCAGTCGCATGGGAAAAAGATCACCTTTGAAGGGATATAAGTTTTGGCGGAGCCCTGGAGAATCCTTACGCAAGAAAATAAATGACTATGTTAACGAAATATTGGCTTTTATGGCATTAATACCTATTTCTATCTTTCTTTATTCGCCATATTATTATAGTCAATTTTTTGCATTTACCAAGGGGGAGTCCATTGGTTTTAATTTCTATTTAGCTTTGACTCTCAACGGTTTTTTGATCGCTTACTCGATTTGGCGCATAATCCGGACTTGGTCTATAAAGCATGACTATGTGTTAGGTCTCGATGGTGAGACATATGTTGGTCAGCAGCTCAATCACCTTATGCTTTTAGGATGTCGAATCTATCATGATTTTCAAACTGCCAAACAGGGCAATATAGATCATATTGTTGTAAGTCCAGCCGGAGTTTTTGCTGTTGAAACAAAGGGTAGATACAAACCGGATAAAAAAAGAGGCAAAGCAGATGCTAAGGTTATTTATGATGGTAAAGTGCTAAAATTTTCAGATGTTATACAAACCGATCAACCCCTCACCCAAGCAAAAGAACTCGCAAAAACACTTGCCCAGGAACTTTCCAGCTCTATTGGCAAAAATGTTCAGGTAACTCCAGTTGTTGCTTTGCCTGGATGGTGGGTTGATTTAAAAGCTTCTCCATCTGATGTAAAATTATTTAATGGAAAATTAGTTGAGGATACTGGTCAATTTGATGCTGAAAAGATCAAAAGAAATTTTTTCTTTCAGGCTAATCATGGGAATGAATTCCTTTCTCAAGATTTGTTCAAAGCAATTGTACACAGGTTGGACGAAAAATGCCGAAATGTTGAGCCAAAAGCATATACTATATGACTGATCTGCTTATTTTCCCATGAGTAATAAAGAAAATATATTCGGTAAAAATGGAAAACACATCCACGTCACTTGCGCCATAATTGAAAAGAATGGTTTAGTAATGGCCGCACAGAGAAGCTCTGATATGAGCCTTCCGCTCAAATGGGAGTTCCCGGGAGGAAAGATTCGTCCCAACGAGGACAAGGAAGATTGTTTATACCGGGAAATTTCCGAAGAATTGGGAATACAAATATCCACATCAAAACCATTGGAGCCGGCAACACACGATTACCCCACGTTCACGATAACTCTCTATCCATTCATTTGCTCAATCATTGCCGGAGAAATGAAACTCCATGAGCATGCGGCTGTAACTTGGTTACCACCGGAAAGACTCAAAACCCTTGACTGGGCCGATGCAGACCTTCCAGTTCTTGCCGCCTACTGCCGGCAACTGAAAAATTGAAGCAATGATTCCCAAGCTCCCGCCTGGCATCTACGACGCTCTTCTCGATCATTCCTTACAGGATATCCTGACCCAATTCCCTGAGATCCGTGCCGTTCTAGGGAAAATCGATACTGAAGAACAACCTTCCCGCTACTCTGGTTTTATTGCGAAGATCGTGGAACATGCCCTGCGGGGCGAATCTGACCCGGAACAACGGTTGGCCCTGTGCAATCGGATTATTGATATCCTTTCCGGTACGGCCGAAATGGGGCATCTGGAAAAACATAAACTTGTTCCCGCCCGGAAACCGTTGCTACTTGAAATAACTCCGCCCAATTATGGAATGCCGGGCATCCCGCGACCTCAAACCTCGATTGTAGAAAGCAGCCTTTTTACCGGCTCACCCCTGGAGCCTCAGCTCGTGCACGAGCTGCTGGAGGAAATGTTGTCCGCCGATGCCGTGGATATACTGGTGTCGTTTATTAAATGGTCCGGCTTACGGCTTCTTATGACAGGCTTTGAAGATTTGCGCGACAGAGACGTGCCGGTCCGGGTGATCACCACTTCCTATATGGGAGCTTCGGATGCGCCGGCAGTTGAATGGCTGGCCAAGTTGCCGAATGTCAAAGTGCGAATTTCCTATGACACCAAGCGGACCCGCCTTCACGCCAAAGCGTATCATTTCAGGAGACAATCCGGTTTTTCAACCGCCTATATCGGTTCCGCCAATATGTCGCAGGCGGCAATGACCAGTGGCTTGGAATGGAATCTTAAAGTAACCGCTCAGGACCTTGTTCATATTCTTGAAAAATTTACTGCCGAATTCGAAACTTATTGGAACAGTCGTGAATTTATTCCTTTTGATTCCAACAACCCTATTCCTCTCCGCCAGGCCATTGAGCAGGCTCGTCATCCCGGTGCTATCCAGCCTGCAGTATTTTTTGATCTCCGTCCCCATCCTTTTCAGGAAAGGATTCTTGAGGCACTAGTGCTGGAGAGAACGCTCCGCAAGCATCACCGTAATCTGGTAATTGCCGCAACAGGTACCGGCAAAACAGTGATTTCAGCTTTTGATTATCAGCGTTTTCGTGCCCAAAAAAACAACCAGGCCCGCTTGCTGTTCATCGCCCATCGCCAGGAAATTCTGCAGCAGGCCATAGCAACCTTTAGGAATGTCCTGCGAAACCAAAATTTTGGGGAACTGTTAGTGGGTCCTTTCCAGGCGACTCGGCTAGAACACCTGTTCTGTTCAGTTGGGATGATGACCAATCGACGATTATGGGAGCAGGTCGATCCAGCATTTTACGATTATATCGTTGTTGATGAAGTTCACCACGGGACCGCTGCCAGTTACCGGCCGATATTCGATCATTTTGAACCGGAAATCATTCTCGGTCTGACGGCAACGCCGGAAAGAATGGACGGCGACAATGTGGCCTCTGATTTCGACAACCGCTTTGCCGCCGAAATCCGGCTTCCTGAGGCTTTGGAAGAAAAACTGCTTTGCCCTTTCCACTACTTTGGGGTGGCCGACCCTGTGGCCATCAATGAGGATCGCTTTTGGCGAAATGGTAAGTACGATGAAAGGGAACTGGAAAAAATCTATACCGGTGACCATATTCTGGCAAAACAACGCCTTGACGTGATTTATTCAACCCTGAATCGCTATGAACCCAATCTTGAAGAAATTAAGGGAATTGGTTTCTGTGTATCCATCAAACATGCTCGGTTCATGGCAGACATGTTTACTCGCCGCGGCATTCCTTCGGCAGCCTTTGTCTCCGGCATTGACAATGTGCAATGCGCCCAACTGCTTGAAGACCTGAAATCTGGGCGACTTACCTTCCTATTTACTGTGGATAAACTGAGCGAAGGGGTAGATGTCCCGGAAATGAATGTTGTCCTGTTCCTGCGGCCGACACAGAGCCTGACAGTCTTCCTCCAACAACTAGGCCGTGGCTTGCGCCATGCTCCAGGTAAAGATTGCCTTACCGTGCTCGATTTTGTCGGCCAGGTCCATCGACGCTATCGTCTGGATATCAAATTAAAATCTCTGTTGCCGAAGCATCGCTTTGCCATTGACAGGGAAGTTGAACAAAATTTCCCGCATCTCCCTGCAGGCTGCTCAATTCAATTTGATCGTCTGTCCCGGCAATATGTCCTGGAAAACATCAGAACTAACCTGCGCAACCTTGCCGCCCAGGTCCCAGAACGGCTGCAGACTTTCACTTCGGAAACGGGGGAGGAACTCACTTTCGGCAATTTCGTCCGGTATCACCAGTACGAACCTGAACGGTTACTGGTAGCAGAGAGTTGGAGCGGTTGGAAAGCAAAAGCACAACTGGCGCCAATTCCAACCGACCCGGATTTCGTCCGACTCAAAAAAGCCTTGGTTCGGGCAGCATTTATCAACGGTCCTGCCGAAATCAGTAATATGCGCAATATCATCCGCCTGCTTGCCCAGAAAAAGGTGGAAGAGGCTCTGGTCGAGGCAAATGATAGTGCCATTGCCATTCATTATCGGCTGTGGGCAGACACCGGCAGTCGCCTTGGCATAAATTCACTCGAGAAATCGTTCCAGCAACTCTGCGAGAACCCTTCCATTCTCAACGACCTGGAAGAAATCCTGGATTGGGCCGAAAACGAAACATCGATTCCCGGTATTGTGCCTGAGCTACCATATTTCTGCCCTCTGGAACTGCATGCACGTTATAGCATCAAGGACATCCTGGCCGTGTTCGGCCAAGCGACCCTTGATTCTGCCGGACAAAGAGGAGTGGGTGTCCTTCATTTTCCAGACAAAAAAACCTATGTGCTCCTCATCACCTTCCAGAAAACCGAAAAAGAGTTTTCCCCAAGTACAATGTATGCGGATTATCCCATCAGCAGAGAGCTGTTGCACTGGGAATCACAATCAAACACAACCCAACAATCAAAAGCTGGCCAGAACCTGATAAACCATCAGGCACGAGATTACACCATCCTCATTTTCGCTCGTGATCAGAAAAAACAAAACGGTTGCACAGTGCCTTTTGCTTATCTTGGCCCTGCGGAGCGGGTCAGTTATGAAAGCGAAAGGCCCATCAAAATGGTATGGAAATTTAAATATTTTATGCCTGTGGAAATGTTTGAGGAAAATCGGCGAGGAGGGTAATTAAGTAAGATGTCCCCGGAATTACAGAGAAAGCATCACCAATATCCAAGACTACCTGGTGCAAAATCCGTCGGAAAAGAAAAATACCGGAGTTATGTCCCTTATTACACATTTAAAGCCGCTGCAGGATATTTCGGCCTCGATCCGTCGGATTCACTACAGGCCGAGCCTGCGGGGTGGTTCCCTGAAAAAAATGCACAGCCGGATATGTTTGTGCTGCAAGCCCAAGGAAAATCCATGGAGCCATTGATTCCCGATGGAGCGTATTGTCTTTTTCGGGCTGGCTCTGCGCTGGCTGGCACCCGGAATGGGCGCATTGTTCTTGTTCGCAGCAGTGGAATAAATGATCCGGATACGGAATCAAGTCTAACTATCAAACGATATTTCAGTACAAAAGAGGAAGATCATGAAACCGGCTGGAGGCATAGGGAGATACGCTTGGTTCCGGAGAATCCTGACTTTGAAACAATAATTCTTACCCCGGAAGACGAAGAGGATTTTAAGGTTATTGCGGAATTTATGAAGATACTTGAAAATTAATCATGAAAGAACAAAACAAAATAAGAAAAGGGGACAGATTTATTTTACCCTCAATTGAGGATGGTTTTTCTTGAGCCAGGTTATAACTTTTTCACGCAACATCTGTGCAAACTGCAAAAGTTCCTCGGCTTCGGTATCACTTATAACGCCTATCTGGTCATATTCGACAATGTTTCTTTTCTTTCGACAGGTATCAAGGTACTGAGCATCATTCTGCATTTCTCTACCTAGAATTTCCGGCATAGCAAGTATGGTTCGATAATGCTGTAGCGTTCGCTCAGGTCTATATCCTTCGGCTACCAACAAAATAGTGCAAAGTTTGAGAGCGGCATTGTAGGCAATACCAAAGCGCCAGTCCCTGGAGATACTTTTTTCTGCTGCATCCTGCAGGTCGCGGTCAACAATCTGGAACAAATTAGCTATTTCCTGATTATCTGTTGTGTGCTTTCGCAGCCAGCCGTTATCCAGCCATTGCCTTAAGCTCATCTTCACTACCGATTATAAATATTTTAGGATCAGCAACTATCTGGCTGATAAAATGATCATTCTCATTAATCTTTTTCCTGAACTCATCCTCTGTATGAACATGAGGGTTTATCTCGCGAAGGATCTTCTCTTGTGCATTTGAAAGTAATTTGGTGAGATCCCTAAGCCCAAGATTGCCGACTACCATCAGGTCGACATCGCTAGCCGCAGCCTCTTCGCTTCTGGCAAAAGAACCGAAAACAAAAGCAAGTTTTATTTTTTTTGTATCGAGAGCATTCTTTAAAACATCTACCATTCCTGTTGTTTTAAGCACCAGATTATGGATGTCGGAATAAAGTGGATGATACTTGTTCGCTCTGTAATAGGTTCGGTTTCCGTCTTTTTCCTTGAGAACGAGGTCAAGATTGGAGAGTTTTCTCAATTCTCCCTGAATCGTACCGATTGCAAATCCGGATTTGCGTTCAATTTCACGCATATGGAGGGCTTGGCTATTCGTACCGAAAAGCAGGCGGAATATTTCGGCCCTGATTTTTGACGATAAGATTTCTGCAAGTAAACTCATATTGTATGCCTATACCATACAATTGCATGGAATTACCATACAATTATTATTACAGACAAACACAAATAGGGCATTCACGTGGTTAACGTAAACGCCCTGTATTACTGGAGCCGATAAGCGGACTTGAACCGCTGACCTACTGATTACGAATCAGTTGCTCTACCAACTGAGCTATATCGGCTTTATTCGGATGTGTGTGCTCCGGTGCCGCCTAAAATGAGCTTCCTTGATGTATCAATTTTATGGTACAGTGTCAAGATTATGAAGGTCAAATTCATTCTTCTTTTCTGCGTTCTCGTTACTGTCTCAGGATGCCGGGAAACGGAAAAACCGGCAGAGAAGCAGGAGCCCGCGGTGGGGCAGGAAATTGTTCAGCCCCGGCTCAAGGGATGCCGGGCCTGCCATGACGATCTCCGGCATGATGAATTTCATGCTTTTGCCTGCACCCGGTGCCACCGGGGAGACGATGAAGCAGCCGGCCGGGAAGAAGCCCATGCGAACCTGATCGCCCGGCCCGCGCATCCGGATTTCATGAAAGAGACCTGCGGCTCGTGCCACCCGGAGCAGACAGAGCACATCGGCGACTCCCTGCATTTCACCCTGCGCAAGAAAGTCAACCTTATCAGGAACCATTTCGGCGAGACGGAACCGCTGCGCGATCTGACGCGGGTTCCCATCATCGAAGACAAACCGGCTACGGTCCGGGAACTGGCGGACGACATGCTGCGGCGGCGCTGCCTGCGGTGCCATGTCTATTCCACCGGCGACGAATACCCGTACACCCAGCGGGCAGCAGGCTGCGGCGCCTGCCATATGGCGGTAATCGACGGCCGGCTGGTGAGCCACGAGATTATCAGGACTCCGGCCGATATGCAGTGCATGAGCTGCCATTACGGCAATTTTGTCGGCGCTGATTATTACGGCCGCTTCCAGAGCGATTTCAACCTGGAGTACCGCACCCCCTTCACCACCAGTGAACCCTATGCACGTCCCTACGGGGTGGAGTATCATGAGCTTGTCCCGGATATCCACAAGCAGCGCGGCATGACCTGCGTGGACTGCCACGGCGGCCATCAACTCATGTTCAGTCGGGAGGAAGCAACGGTAACCTGCAGCGGCTGCCATCAGCGGGAACAGGTCCGGGAACCGGCCCTGCCGGAAAATGTTGTTGCAGAGGACGGCAGGCTGGTCCTGGTCGCCAGGGCAGGCGGTAAACAACATGTCATCCCGCAGGCTGTTCATCCCGCCCATGAACGCTTCGGCGCAACGGTTGACTGCCAGGTGTGCCATGCGCAGTGGACCTTTACCGATGCGACCACCCATCTCCTGCGCAGCGATATGGATGATTACTACGATTGGGAAAGGCTTATCGTGCAGTCGAGTTCGGAGATTGAGACCCTGCTGGAACACAATCTCTACAGCTCGGAGGATGAACTTGAGCCGGTGATGCACGACACCATCACGGGCCGGCCGATGCCCGGCATCTGGTTCAAGGGCTACACGGAGCGGCGCTGGGAAAGAATTACCACCGGCAGGGACCGGGATGGAAGGATCAGGATCCTCCGGCCCATCCTCGACCTCCGGTTATCCTATATCGATGCAGAGGAAAATGTGGTTTTTGACAATGCCACCGGCATCGGTCCGGGACTGCAGCCCTACACCCCGCACACCACCGGGCCGGCCGGACTCCTCTACCTGAATCGTTTTATTGATTTGCTGCAGGACGAAACAGCGGCCCCAGAAGCGGACAAATGAAATTTCCCTCCTCCAGGCTGCCGGCAGTTCTTGTGCTGCTGTTCTTTTGTGCCGGACTTTTTTTGTGGGGGTGTGCTCCCAGGTATCCGCAATATGAAACCCAGGGCAAAAAAATACCCGCCACCCAGCGTCCATACAAAATCAACGGCAAAACCTATTATCCCATCCCTTCATCCCGGGGCTTCCGGGAAACAGGCATGGCATCCTGGTACGGGGGGCAGTTTCACGGTAGAAAAACGGCGTGCGGTGAGACCTACAATATGTACGGCGGTACCGCGGCCCATAAAACCCTGCCCATGCACACCATGGTCCTGGTCAGGAACCTGGAAAACGGCAGGGAAACGGTGGTCAGAATTAATGACCGGGGGCCTTTTTTACGCGGCAGGGTTATTGACCTGAGCTACGCGGCGGCAGAAGAAATCGGCATGGTGCGCAACGGAACCGCCAGGGCCGAGATAATTGCCCTCGGCGAGGCCGCGGGATCAGCAGGAGGGGCGGACAGCCTGCGGTTTCAGGATTTCGATACCGGAATTTTCTACATCCAGGTCGGTTCGTTCGTGAACAAGGACAATGCCACGCGGCTGGCCGGTTATTTTATTGACCTGGGAATGAAATGCGCCATCATGCCCCATGCCGCCGACGGCCGGAATTATCACCGGGTGCAGGTCTATGCCGGCACCTCCCTGAATGCCGCCAGACTGCTTGAGCAGCAGATTCTCGGCAGAGGTTTCCCCGGCTCCTTTGTTGTTGCCCGCTGATCTAGCCGTTGCCGAACGTCCTGACCTTGTTGACGAATGCACTGATCAGCTGATGATCCTTGACCCCGGGGGAAGTTTCCACGCCGGAGTTGACATCCACGCAACAGGGCTGCACAGCCTGCAGGGCAGCGCTGATATTGTCCGCATTGAGCCCCCCGGCCAGGACGCAAGGCCGGACAACATCCAGATCCCTGACGAGCGACCAGTCAAAGCTCCTGCCGGTGCCGCCGACAACGTTTTCTTCATAGGTGTCGAGGAGAAAAGCCCGGACATAAGGGACATAGGGCTTGAATTCTTCCGGATCCACCCGGCTGCCGATCCTGAAAGCCTTGATGATTTCGCAGGGGGAGGCGAAACGGTTCAGCCGTTCCGCGTACTTGGGAGATTCCTGGCCGTGCAGCTGCACATAATTCAGGCGGCAGTACTTGATGATCTCCTCGACCTCCACTCTCTTCTTGTCGACAAAAACACCGACAATATCGATGAAGGGAGGGAGCTGGTCGATAATGAGGCGGGCTTCTTCCGGGTCAATATACCGGAGGCTCTGGGGATGAAAAATGAAACCCAGCGCATCTGCGCCCATATCCGCGGCGAACAGGGCGTCCTGCGCGCTGGTAATGCCGCATACTTTGATTCGTATCCGTGAAGTGCTCATGGGGCAAGCTGTTAAGCCGTGATAAACTCCTGTAGGGTATCGCTCTGGTCGGAGCTGCGCATAAGGCTCTCGCCAATGAGAGCCGCAGCCACCCCGGCCCGGCGCAGCCTGACCATATCTTCCCTGGTCGAGATGCCTGATTCGCTCACCACCGGTATGGTCTCCGGGATCAGCCTCTTCAGCCTGAAGGTCGTCTCCAGGTCGACGGTAAAGGTATTCAGGTTGCGGTTGTTTATGCCGATGAGCCGGCTTTCCGCCTTCAGGGCCGATGCCAGCTCCCATTCGTCATGCACTTCGACCAGCACGTCCATTGCCAGTTCTTCCGCCATCTGCCGGTAATCTCTTAACTGCAGTGTATCGAGAATTGCGGCGATTAGCAAGACGGCATCCGCGCCGTACAGCTGCGCCTCCCGTATCTGCAGGGGATCAATAATAAAATCCTTGCGCAGTACCGGCAAATCCACAGTTTCCCGGACCAGGGGAATGTAGTCGATCGATCCCTGAAAAAAATCCGCATCCGTCAACACGGACATGGCCCGGGCCCCGCCTGCCTTATATTTCCGGGCTATGCGGACAGGATCGAAATCCGGCTGGATAACACCTTTTGAGGGGGAAGCCTTCTTGGCTTCGGCGATGACGGCAACGCCGGGGTATTCCATGAGCGCACGTAAAAAGCCGCGCGGCGGGTCAACCTCTTTTTCCGGACCGCGAAGACCGGACCGCTTGAGTTCGGCAACCTCGATTCGTTTCCTGGCAACTATGGTATCCAGAATCATGGAAATTACTGCCGGCGGCAGAAATCGACAAGGTTATCGAGCTTTTCCATGGCAGCTCCGGTATCGATGATCCGGCGGGCCGTTTCCACTCCAGCGGCGATATCTTCCGCTTTTCCCGCGGCCATGAGCGCCGCGCCGGCATTGAGCAGCACCATATCCAGCCGCGCCCCCTTTATCCCGCTCAGGACTTCCCGGACCTGGGCCGCTGCCTTTTCCAGGGTGGAACCGCCGCGTATTTCCTCAATCCCAGCCCTTTTCAGGCCCACGTCTTCCGGCTCTATGGTATATGTCCGCACCTTCCCTTCATGGGCATCGGCAATATGCGTGGTGCCGGTAACGGTCATTTCGTCCATATTGCCTTCGCCCCAGACCACCAGCGTTCTTTTCATCCCCAGCCGGGCAAGGACCGACGCTATGTTTTCGGTCAGGTCCCGGGCAAAGACTCCGGTCAGCTGCACATTGGCCCCTGCCGGATTGGTCATGGGACCGAGGATATTGAATATGGTCCTGATCCCCACTTCGCGGCGCGGCCCTATGGCATATTTCATGGCGCCGTGCAGAACCGGGGCAAACAGGAAGCCGATCCCCACCTTGCGCACGCACTCGCCTACCTTCTCCGGCGGCATGGCAAGATCAACACCCAGGGCTTCCAGCACATCCGCGCTGCCGCATTTTGAAGAGACGGCGCGATTGCCGTGCTTGGCGACCGGGATGCCGGCGCCGGCAACAACAAACGCGGTGGTTGTCGAAACATTAAAGGTTCCGGACGAATCGCCGCCCGTGCCCACGATATCCATAAGGATCCCGCCGTGGGCGGTGTCTATGCCGGTGTCGACAAAAGTTGCCTTTTCCCGCATGACCCGGACCGCACCGACTATTTCGTCAATGGTTTCCCCCTTCATCCTGAGCGCCGTGATGAAACTCCCGATCTGGGCATCGGTCGCCTCGCCGTTCATTATCTCCTGCATGACCTCGATCATCTGCTGCTCGTCAAGGTCGATTCCCTCAACCACTCTGGCTATGGCTTCCCGTATCATTTTATCCCCCTTCCTGGTATGCAGGCCTTTATCGCAGCAACTCCGGATAATCGGGCCTGAGGAAATTGTGCAGCAATGTCATGCCCGCCCCGGTCATGATCGATTCCGGATGGAACTGGACGCCCTCCACCGGCAGTTCCCGGTGGCGGATCCCCATCAATTCCCCCTGGTCGGTAAACGCGGTGGCCGCCAGGCAGTCCGGCAGAGATTCCATCTCCACCACCAGGGAATGATACCGCATGCCGGCAAAAGGATTCTCCAGGCCGGTAAACACGCCCCTGCCGTCATGGCTGATGGGGCTCGTCTTGCCGTGCATGACCCTGCCCGCCCTGACCACCCTGCCGCCGAAGGCCTCCCCGATGGCCTGGTGTCCCAGGCACACTCCGAGAACCGGGATCCGGGTGCAGAAATACCGGATCGCCTCGATGGAGATGCCTGCTTCCTTAGGAGTACACGGTCCCGGTGAGATCAGCAGCCGGTCCGGCTGCATGGCGGCGATTTCCTCCACGGTGATCCTGTCGTTGCGAAAAACCCTGATCTCGGGCGGCTGCCAGTTTTTTTTCCCGGGATCAGGAGAGGTGGCGAGCGTCTGCACGATGTTGAACGTAAAAGAATCGTAGTTGTCGATTATGACGATCACAGCCTAAAACCCCTTTTCAGCCAATTCCACTGCCCGGCGCAGGCCCATGGCCTTGTTGATGGTTTCCTCATATTCGTTCCGGGGTACGGAATCGGCGACAATTCCTGCGCCGGCCTGCACCCAGAGGTCCTCCCCCTTCATGACAAAGGTGCGGATGGTAATGCAGAAATCCATATTGCCGGAAAACCCGAAGTATCCGACGGCACCCGCATACGGCCCGCGCCGCTCCGGTTCCAGCTCGTCAATAATTTCCATGGCCCGAATCTTCGGGGCGCCGCTTACCGTGCCCGCCGGAAAGCAGGCGTTGAGGACATCGAACTGGTCTTTGCCCGGCGCCAGCCTGCCATGCACACCCGAGACTATATGCATGACGTGGCTGTAGCGCTCGACAACCAGCAGGTCGTCAACCCTGACGGAACCGGCGGCAGCGACCCGGCCCACATCATTGCGGCCGAGATCGACCAGCATCAGGTGTTCCGCCCGCTCCTTGGGATCGGCCAGCAGTTCTTCCTCCAGTTCCCTGTCTTCTTCGCCGGTCCTGCCCCGCTTCCGGGTGCCGGCGATGGGACGCAGCTCAATCGCCCCATTCTCTAGCCTGACCAGGATTTCCGGCGATGAGCCGATGAGCACGATATCGTCGAGGCGCAGGAAAAACAGGTAGGGGCTCGGATTGATATGCCGCAGGGACCGGTAAAGCAAAAAGGGATCGAGCCCGGTGCGGGTATGAAAGCGCTGGGACAGGACCACCTGGATAATGTCTCCGGCAAGGATATATTCCTTGGCCCGTTCAACCATGCTTTCAAAGGTAGGCTGATTCATGTTGGAGGTGAATTCATGGTTTTCACCGCCCGCCGGGCGGGCAATGTGCTCCGGCGGGAAGGGCCTGCCGAGCCGCCGCACGACCTCATCAATGCGTCCGACTGCCTCGTCATACAGGGCCTGGGGATCTTTTCCCGCCTCGACCACAACATTGCAGACAATGGTCAGTTCCTGCTGCACCGAATCATGGATAAGCACCAGGCGCGGCACCATAAACGAGCTGTCCGGAATATCGATCGGCGGGTTGGCATCGGGAATATCCTCGATAAAGCGGACCATGTCATAGCCGAGGAAACCGACCGCGCCGCCGTAGAATCTCGGCAGCCCGGGAGCGGTCGTCGCGTTAAAGGATGCGAGCAGGGTGCGCAGCTCGTGCAGGGGATCGGCCGGGGATTGGCTCCCGGCGCGCTGCCCGCCTGCAGCATCGTTTATCCGCACGGAGTGGCCGGAACTTGCAAAGGTGACCAGGGGATCAAAACCGATGAATGAATAACGGCCCCATTTTTCACCCCCTTCCATGCTCTCGAAAAGAAAGGCATGGCGGTCGTCGTCCGCTATCTTCGCGTATATGGTCAGCGGCGTGTCAAGGTCGGCGATAATGGTTCGGTGAACCGGCACCAGCCCCGCCTGCACGGCCATCCGGAGAAAGGCTTCCCGATCGGGAAAATTCATGCTCTGTGAATGCGAGTCCTGCAAAACGTCCTGTTAAAGGGCTGAAATTGGAAAAGAAAAAAGGGCTATGGAAGAAGTTAGCCTTCCATAGCCCTTGCAGCCTCCGTACTCAAAACAAAAAGAGGAGCAATGCCGGTTCAGGCAAGAGGCTCCATTCTATGGGCCCTTTTGGCGAGCCTGGAAATCTTACGCGATGCGGTTTTCTTATGGATGGTTCCTTTTGAAGCTGTCTTCTGGATCAGGGAAACAGCTCTCTGCAATGCAGTCCGGACCTGCTCTTCCGCGCCCTCGACAATTGCTTTTTCAACCTTGGTGACAGCACCTTTCATTTTGCTCTTGTTTATGCGGTTCCGCAGACGGCGTACTTTTGACTGCCTGTCCCTTTTCAGTGCTGACTTGTGATTGGCCATAATAAAACTCCTTCTATAAAAAAACTCTGTCGATCTTAAATGTAGCGGTAAACTTGCCGGATTCCGTAAAAGGCTCAGGAATAAAATGAACTGCGGTCAATGCCTCCTGACAACCACGGAACCGATTCATCATTTTTGCGTAAAACCAGTAAACTTTGTCGTATAGCTAAAAATCATATTTCTGTCAAGAAGATTATGCTTTGATTTCCCTGTGCAGCCCTTGCTACTGATCCGAAAGGGATCCTTCAAAATCAGCGCCGACCGCACCGGAGGAAATGATCATATCTATCATCGCTTCCCTGAAATCGGCCCCGGTCAGGTCCGCCTCGCTCAGGTTGGCCCGGTACAGGTCCGCCTTCCGCAAATCGGCTTTCTGCAGATCGGCCCCCCGCAAATCAGCTCCTTTTAAATTTGCTTCGCGCAGGTCAGCGCCCCTGAGATTTGCTCCCTGCAGGTTTGCCCGTTCCAGATCTGATTTGCCCAGGCGCCGGCCCGACAGGTCTGCTCCTGCCAGGTCGCACCCGACACAGCGTTTATCATCGAGCAGTTTCTTCACCACGATTTTTTTCTGTTCATCAGCAGCATCAGCGGCTTGCGCTGCTGCGGTCTCCTCCTCCGGGACCTGTTCAACCCGGATTTCTTCCTCTCTATCAGAAGCGGCTGCCGCGGTTTCCGGCGCCTCTGCCTCGTCGGCAGCTGCCTGCTGCATGGTTTCCTCAGGATCCGTGGTTTGCATCGTACTTTCCGTACCGCCGGCGGGAACATTTTCCTGCCGGACCGGGAGTTCGGATGAATCCTGCTGTGCACCTGCCGGCACTTCCTCGGCAACAGGTGTATCCGCCGGCGGATCCGCAGCCGCGGTTTCCGTACTCTTTTCCAGAATAAAATGCTCAGGCTCGCTGATCCGTTCCGGCTGCACAACTGCAATTTCTACGGAATCCTCCTGCGGGACAACCGCATCAGCCATTGCGATCACTTTCTTGGATTCCTCCGGCAGGGCTTCCTGCCGCGAAGCCGCATCAACCTCCTGCAATTCTTCCGCTTCCGCAGGCTGCTGTTCCGCTACAGCCGGTTCCTTGGCTTCTCCGGTCACCTGCGCCGGCTCCCGCGGCTCTTCAGCCTCCTCAGCCTTCTCCCTGTCCTGCTCATCCGCAACATAGGCGGTTGCGGTGTATGGCAAATTTTTTGAATTTGCTTCATCATCGATATAGACCGTCTCGCCGGCATCCGGTCCGCCCTTCTCAAGATAAGGCCTCCGGGTCATCACCGTCCCGTCCATTTTGGCGTCAACCAAATAGGCTCCTTCGAAGATTGCGCCGGTCAGATTGGCTCCCCGCAGATCGGCGCCGGCCAGGTCCGCCCCCCCGAGGGCTGCGCCCTGGAGATTGGCGTTCCGCAAATCGGCGCCGGACAGATCGGCCAGGTACAGCTGCGCACCGGCCAGATTGGCGCCGACAAGATCGGCCCCGGCAAGATCTATCCGGTTGAGCATTGCCCCGGCAAGGTTGCAGCCGGGGCAGCTCTTTGTCTCTTTCAACTGCTGATAATTCACCCGGACCTCTTCGCTTGGCGAGACGGCCTGGAAGCCCTCTGCCTCATGCGCCAGTTGCACAATCAGCAAACAGCAACACATTATGAATGCATGTTTCATGGTATTTTTCCTTCCGGAATAGCCGGTTTAAATCCTGGTATCACCTGTATACCCTACAAACAAGTGCTGTTCAACTCAGGACTTGCTTGCCCCGGCAAGAAGCCGGTTTTGCCGGGCCGGCCGAACGGTTCAGTAATTAATCCGGGCATCGTCCAGGTTGATGTAGGAATCAAAAACTTTTGTCACCCCGAGAAACGGGGAAAGCAATATCGTCATATCATCCCCCTTTTCCGAGCGGAGATGAATAAGCGTTTTGTCGACATATCCTTTTTTGCTGAAGCGGACAACCACCCTGCCCTGGGACTGGCGCCCCCCGTGCACCGACGTTATGTCGACCAGCTGCACGGCATCCGCGATATTGAATTCCCGCCCCTGCGGGTATTCTCTTCCGTCTGCCGAATATTGCCTCTCCGTCTCCGGCTGATCTTCCTGGACAGTGGAAACAGTGTTTTTGTCAAAATCAAAATAAAGGAAATATTCGGCGTTTCTGCTGACCGCTTCCTGGCTTGCTTCGGAAACAATGCCCAGTATCTTCCTGGTTGTGGTCTTGAGCTGGTCGGAAAACAGAGAGGTGCGCAGCCCGGGGACGGCAAATGCAGTCATCAGGGAAATGAGCACCATGACGACCATGAGTTCAAGAAAGGTGAAGCCTCCCGAGCGGGAGTATCTCCTGTCGCTGGCAAACCGGGAAATCACCGTCTGGTCAATGCCTACTCCAGTTCCCAGTTATTGATATCGGCATCATTGCCGTCACCCCCCGGCTCCCCGTCCGGACCGTACGACATCAGGTCGAATTCCCCGTGCAGTCCCGGAGAAATATAGACAAAATCATATCCCCAGGGATCTTTCGGCACCCTGCCTTTATCCAGGTATCCGCCTTCCCGCCATCTGCTCGCCAGACGGCCGACCGAAGGCGCTTCAACCAGGGCCTGCAGTCCCTGCTCTGTTGAAGGATACTGACCGTTATCCAGCTTATAGAGCTGCAGGGCCTGCTCCAGGGACTGGATCTGAATCGCCGCCTTGGTTCTCCGGGCTTCCTCCGGCCGGTCCATAATACGCGGTACTATGAGTCCGGCGAGGATTCCCAGGATGACCATGACAACCATGATTTCAATCAGGGTAAAACCGCGAAAGTCTCTTATCAGCCTGACCGGCTGTTGGTGTACATTATTTTTTTTCATTTTCCTTCAGGTAATAGATGCCAGGTTCTCTTATTCTTTTTGCCACGTCCTTTGGTATATCAGATATGGCAGAATGAACAAAGAGAAAACGAACAATAAACCGGCCCCTCCCAGCTGCAGGACCAGCCAGCTCATACCCACCAGGGGCAGAAGGAGCAGCCGGACAATCTCCCTGAGAGCCGGGCTGCCGGCAATAACATCCGCGATGGGCGGAGAATACCGGTAATACAATTCGACAAACATCCTGCCCGGAACGTTGGTCACAAGGTACTGGTCACGAAACGAACGCAGCAGCTGCACATGTGCATGCATGAACGACCCGTACGCCGCGGTGGCAATAAAGCATGAATCCGCAGTCTTGAAGGTTTCCTGGTTGCCGTAGAAGACGATATCGCTGCCGGTGACGGCATAGGCCCGGACATAGTACGTGGTGCCCGGTTTCAGATTTTTGATGATGGAGCTGTACCTGCCGACACCGCTGCCGTCTTCCGTGAATCCTTCCTCATCATAGCTTGTGGAGGTGTCGAAGACGCTCCGGACTGGGGTATCGCCGGTCTGCGCATGAGCGGTGCCGACTATGAAGCCGCCGATGCCTGCGGCAATTTTTTCGATTCCAGGAATATCAGGATTTTGGGATATCGTTTCGCTAGTTACAGGAACTACTCGTTCAACAGTTTCATTGTTATTAGTATCCCGACATTTAATAAAAACTGAAGAAGTTCCTATTACCAATGGAGTAATATCCCTTGTATGTGTTAAATTGTCAGCCGTCGGCACAAGAGTATCCATATTCTGAAAAGGAGTTCCGGGAGTAAGTGAAAATCCACAGGATGCAGGCTC
This sequence comes from Desulfobulbaceae bacterium, assembly GCA_033549385.1. Taxonomy (GTDB): domain Bacteria; phylum Desulfobacterota; class Desulfobulbia; order Desulfobulbales; family Desulfobulbaceae; genus UBA10518. The sequence continues at coordinate 19,386 of JAWSUG010000022.1, forward strand.
ATCTGTTGTAACGGAAAGAGTCGTTCGAGTAAGCGCTACATTAACAATTGCAGTAGCTGAGATTATGACCGGGGGATCAGTATCGGTACCGTTGCCGTTGCCGTTCCCATTCCCCCCGTTCCCGCCTTCGGCGGTCTTGAGCACCGGATCAGGAGCGATGCTGAACACCACGCCGCGCTGGACAATAGTGAATTCATTTGCCGAAATGATGCCGCCGCTGATGGCTCCGGACCGCGATACCTCAAATGGGGTCTTGGTTGCCAGCCAGTCGGGCGAGGTTTCCTGGAACATTGCGTTCTGGGCGGTCACGGAAATTCCTTCGGCAAAACGGGCAACCGCGAAACTGGCCACCCCGTTTTCTTCGCTTATTCCTGCGGCTATTGCCCTGCCGTCCGGCTGCACGGCAATGGCGTAACTGGTATCGTTGGAAAAATTGCTGAACCGGGCCTGATCGATGGTGGTCTGCATAAGGGCAATCCCGTTTTCTTCATCCGCAAAATATTCATCATAGGAATCCGAAACCTGGCGCCTGCCGATATTCAGGCCGGTGGAGGCGCTCCCGGTTTTGAGAAGGAACGGCACGCTGTCTATTTCGGGAACTTCCACTCTTTCCGGAGAGGAGAACTGCAGGGAAATGAAGAGAAACTGCCTGGCATCATCAACAGTCGTAAAGCCGCTGAGATACACGACATCATCCTTGACGTCGATTGCCAGGACCATGTCGTCCTCCAGGCTCGCTTCAATTTCCAGCATCCCGTTATTGCCGAAACCTCCACCCGGCAGGCCGTCTTCAGTGAATTTAAAGAGGACCGCATCATAATCGCCCGGGCCGCCTACCGAACCGCCGACCAGGATCTCCCCGCTTTCATGCACTTTGACGGCGAATCCCTCGGTGGAATCCTGAATATACCCGCTGAGGCCCAGTCCTTCCACGCCGAATCCGCTGTCCAGTCTGCCGGCATCCGTGAACCGCAGAACCATTACCTCGGTGCGGTCGTCATGAAAATAGGAGCCGGCGACAATAATCCTGCCCTCATCATCAAGATCAATGCTCCGTACCAGGGAATCATCACCGACACCGGTCAGGCTCAATCCCCCGGTTCCGAAGGTATTATCAAGCTCGCCGTTGGGCAGGTAGCGTCCGACGACAATCGCCCGTCCCGCGGTACCGGTTGAATAGCCGGCAACCACGATACGGCCGTTCTCATCGATTGCCATGGCGGTAATTTCATCGTCCAGAGTGGCGTACTCGGTGACGACAATGCCGTCCAGCCCGAAAGAGGAATCCCGCTGACCGGCCGGCGTGTACCTGACAAGGGCGAAATCACGGCTGCCGTCCGCCATGCTGTACCCGGCGGCAACTATATATCCGTCATCCTGAACGGCCAGGGCGGCAATTTCATCATCACCGTACCCGACCTGGGTGGTGAGCATGCCGTCAAAATTGAACGACCGGTCCAGGGTGCCGTCCGGATTGTACCGGGCAATTGCAAAATCGAGGTCGGCGCCGTTGGAAGAAGACCCTCCCGCCAGGATTTTATCATCCTGCTGCAAGGTTACGGCAAAGGCATAATCTTCATAATTTCCGATGGCGGTGGCAACCTTTCCGTCGATGCCGAAGGTCAGATCCAGTTCATCCGCTGCCGCGGAAAAAGGAAGGAAAAAACAGATCAATATGATGCTGATCAAACCGGCCGGGTACTTCTTGCATGCTTTCATAGGCTTGCCCCTCATATGTGCCATATATATAATAGTCAACATATAATAATCATATCCCGTTCAGTCAATTCTCGCAAATTTATGATGAATAACCTGCTATGCAGCGAAATCAGGAACATCCGATCCTTAACTTATCAATTTAGCTGGAATAAAATCCTATTTTGCGATATGGATTGACATTGAAAACAATGTCCGCCCGGAAATTTTTTTCTGCGGCAATGAGGGTTTCCCATACAGACAAAAAAACCTGAACTGGAGCACACAAATGATAAAAAAGGAATTATTGGATATTCTGGCCTGCCCCAAATGCAAGAACCCGGTCAAGCTCAATAAGGAAGAAAACGGATTAATCTGTGAACAGTGCCGCCTGCTGTATGAAATTAAAGACGATATCCCGATTATGCTGATTGATGAGGCAAAACCTCTGGACGAGCAGGCAAGCGGGGAATAACCTCTGCCCGGAAAATAACTGACCCGGATAAGGATGGAAATCTTTCACTTTATCGATGAATTGCTTGATATTCCGATGCAGCTGTTTGCCAACAATCATTTTGCGCAGCGCATGCTTATCATTTTCTCCTATGCGGTTCTCGCCAAAATCACTGATCTTTTTGTCGACAAACTGCTGAAACGCCTGGCCGACCGCACCAGGATAAAAGCGGATGACCATATCATAAAGGCTCTGCACCGGCCGATATGCCTGAGCATCCTCTTCTTCGGCCTGCTCCACGCCCTGATCATACCTCCGCCAATCCCGCCGCCCTTTTACTCGATCCTGGAAAATGTGTTCAAAACACTGCTTTTGATTATCTGGTGGTCGGTTATCGTCGTGGAGTTGAAGGGATTTAAAGAGGCATCCATTGCCGGTTACCTGCAAAAGAAAAATATCGACAGGGACCTGTTCCTTCTGATCAAAAACGTGGTCCTGGTTCTTATTGTTTTTGCCGGCATTGCCTGGGTACTCATCATCTGGGACGTCAACCTCACCCCGTTTTTCGCTTCCGCCGGGATTGCAGGCATTGCCATTGCCCTGGCAGCCAAAGACACCATGGCCAATTTCTTCGGCGGCATTTCGCTTTTTGCCGACCGGGCATATAAGGTGGGAGATTATATCATCCTGGACAGCGGCGAGCGGGGCGAGGTAGTGGACATGGGCATCCGCTCCACAAAGATCAAAACCCGTGACGATATCATGATTTCCATCCCCAACTCCATACTCGCCAATTCGATGATCATCAATGAGAGTGCGCCGGAACCGAGATTCAGGATTCGGATAGATGTCGGCGTCGCCTACGGCAGCGACCTGAATAAAGTGGAGGAAATCCTTCTGCGGGTTGCCGAGGAAAACGATACGCTCGCCAGGATACCGGAACCAAGGGCCAGGGTGCGGGCTTTTGCCGATTCAGCGGTGAATTTTCAGCTCCTGGTCTGGGTGCGCGATCCCAGTGAAAAAGGCCGGCAGATCCACCACATGCTCAAGAAAATATATGCAGCCTTTGCCCGGGAAGGAATCACCATCCCCTTCCCCCAGAGGGATGTTCATATTCAAAGGACAGGAGACGATTCAGAAGACAAAGCACAGAAGACGGAAGATAAAAAACAGAATATGAGCACCGGGCCTAGCTTTCCGTAAGCATCTTTTTCGTCAGGATCATTCGCCGCCCGGCGGTGTAAGACGTCAGTGCAAGATAAATCAGCGCTCCCGCCCAGAGCAGTAAGCCTTCCATGGATGATGATGCAAGGGCGGTCAGCAGGATCCAGATCAGCAGGTAGACAATGCGGGCGGCCCTCTCCATCAAACCGCCGGCCAGTTGCACGCCGAGATTTTCAGCCCGGGCCTTGGTGTAGCTGATCAGGAAGGTGGCTGCCAGGCCGGCGGCAATTAACAGACCGGCTGCCATGGGCTGATGATCGGGCCAGAACAGGATCCAGATGCCCATCAGGTAAAAACTGTCCGAAACCCTGTCAATGCAGGAATCAAAAAAAGCTCCGTAGGAGGAGAGCCGTCCCCGGCTGCGGGCCAGCAATCCGTCTATTGAATCGGCAAGACCTGAGACCAGGATCAGCCCGGCCCCGGCAAGAGGATGGTAGAAGCAGCCGGCCGGCACCAGCATGGCGGCGGCCAATCCCAGCAGCGTCGCCTGGTTGGGGGTGAGCCCCGTCCATTGGGCAAACGGCATCAACCACGCATCAATCAGCCGGTAATAGCGGCGTCCAATCAAAGTATCACGCAACTCTTCCATTGCAATCCTTGCTGATATGTCATGCCATATCCGAAGTATTCGATAATAAACTAAATTTCAGAGAAGCCGGGGTAAGGTTTTCCGGCGTCTTTTGCTTACTCCTATACTTCCTTTGCCGGCAAAATTTCAATCGAATAATTGCGCCATCCTGCCGCATAAAAAAAAGCGGGGTCCAGCCCCGCTTTTTTTCATATATTATATTTTTAAATCCTGATCAGGGATTGATTCCCAGCTCTTTCTCTTTTGCCGCCACGGCCATCCTGGTCTTGACGGCCGTATCCGGAATAAGGCTCATGGAATCAATGCCAAGCTCAACCAGGAAGGTTGCAAACTCGGGAAAATCAGACGGCCCCTGGCCGCAGATGCCGATTTTTTTGCCGCGCCGCTTGGCTGTGGCAATCACCATGCGGATCATCTCCTTCACGGATTCGTCCCGCTCATCCGCGATACCGGCAACTATGCCGGAATCCCGGTCAAGACCGTAGGTGAGCTGGGTGAGATCATTGGAACCGATGGAGAAGCCGTCAAAAATGTCGGCAAACGCATCGGCGGAAATGACGTTGCTCGGAATCTCGCACATGACGTAGAGCTCCAGACCGTTCTCGCCCTGCACCAGGCCGCATTCCCTCATAACTTCAATGACCTTTTTCCCTTCCTCCGGAGTGCGGCAAAAAGGAACCATCAGCTTGATATTGTCCAGCCCCATGTCGTTGCGGGCTTTCAGGAGTCCCTGGCACTCAAGCTCAAAAGCCGGCCGGTATTTCGGATCATAATAGCGGGAGGCGCCGCGCCACCCGATCATGGGATTTTCCTCGTCCGGCTCATAAAAGGGACCGCCGACCAGATTGGCGTATTCGTTGCTCTTGAAGTCGGAGAGGCGGACAATGACATCCTTCGGATAGAAACCGGCGGCAATGCGGCCGACGCCTTCGGCAACCTTGTCGATAAAAAACTGTTTCTTGTCGCTGTAGGCGCCTGTCTTCTCGTCGATCTTCCTGGCGACTTCCCGTTTTTCCGGATCATCCGAGTTTTTCAGCTCTTCGTAATTGTACAGAGCAAGGGGATGAAGACCGATATGGGAGTTGATAATGAACTCCTCCCGGGCCAAGCCCACACCGTCGTTGGGAATCTGGCACTCGGTGAAGGCCTTCTCCGGGATGGCCAGGTTCATCATGATCTTGGTCTTGGTTTTCGGCATGTCGCCGAGATCCAGTTTTTCTATCTCAAAATCAAGCAGGCCCTCATAGATATACCCGGTTTCCCCTTCCGCGGAGGAGACGGTAATCTCCTGTCCCGATTTGATCAGCTCGGAGCCGTTGCCGGTGCCGATAACGCAGGGGATGCCGAGTTCGCGGGAGATAATGGCGGCATGACAGGTGCGGCCGCCGCGATTGGTGACAATGGCGCCGGCTATTTTCATGATCGGCTCCCAGTCCGGATCGGTCATATCCGTTACCAGCACTTCCCCCTTCCTGAAATCATGAATATCAACAACATCCCTGATGACGTTGGCGATTCCCTGGCCGATCTTGGTGCCGACTGCCAGGCCTTCGACGATGACCTTGCCTTTCTCCTTCAATTTGTAGGTTTCCATGCTTCCCTTGGCAATCTGGGAATGAACGGTCTCCGGGCGGGCCTGAACGATAAAAAGGTTGCCGGTTCCGACATTGATGCCGTCCCCGTCCTTGGCCCACTCGATATCCATGGCTTTGCCGTAGTGCTCTTCAATAATACAGGCCCATTCGGCAAGCTGGAGAATCTCATCGTCACTGATCACATAGGCATTTCGTTCCTCAGGGGTGGTTTCGATATTCTTGACCGGCTCCTTGGTGGACGGGTCATTGTCATAGATCATCTTGATCTCTTTGGAGCCGGTTTTTTTGGAAACGATCGGCCGTTTGCCCTTCTTCAGGGTCGGCTTGAAAACATAATATTCGTCCGGGTTGACAGCCCCCTGAACAACGTTCTCCCCCAGTCCCCATGCGCCGGTGATAAACACGGCATCCTCGAATCCGGACTCGGTATCAATGGAAAAAATGACGCCGGAGGAAGCGGAGTCGCTGCGGGCCATTTTCTGGACAACTATGGAAAGGTAGACGTCGAACTGGCCGAAACCCTTGTCGTGGCGATAGGAAATGGCGCGGTTGGTAAACAGGCTGGCAAAACAGCGCTTGCAGGCATCAATCAGCGCTTCCGGACCGCAGATATTGAGATAGGTCTCCTGCTGCCCGGCAAAAGATGCGTCAGGCAGGTCCTCGGCGGTGGCGGAGGAACGGACAGCGACATCGACATTATCGCCGTATTCCTTCTCCATTTTTCTGTAGGCCTCTATAATCTCGGCGCGAAGATCATCGGGAAACTCGGCAGTGCGGATAATATCGCGCACCTTTTCCCCGCGCTCTTGCAGGTTCCGCATATCATGGGTATCCAGACCGGCCAGGGCGTTTTTGATTGCCTCCTCGATCCCGGCTTCCTTGAGAAGATACTGATAGGCATAAGCGGTAATGGCATATCCGTTCGGGACCGCTACTCCTTTTGAAGTAAGTTTCTGGTGCATTTCTCCCAGAGAGGCATTTTTACCGCCGACCAGCGGTACGTCTTCGATACCGATCTCATCAAACCACAGGATCAGCTTCTCGTGTGCACTACCCATTTCGTCGTCTCCTTAGATTACATAGGATGCAATAATAATATTTATGATAATTTATTTTTTTCTATCCTGAATTTAACCAAACCACTGTAAGAAAAAAAATTCTTCCGGTCAACCCCAACGTCATACTTGCTGCATTCAGATTTCGTGCCAACAGAACGAAAATCGAATAAATTTCTGCGGATCATTGCTAAGCGATCTTCTTCAAGCTATAGTGTAGGCAATTTTACCTTTCACATTTATCATTGACCGGAAAGGACTATGGAACGTAAAGCTGTTGAGAATATTTTCAAAAAATACATTGTCCCGGACAACCATCCGGCCAGTAATTATTTTCAGGCAATCAAGGAACTGATCGGATACCTGAACAATGCCGATGATAAAGCAGCGGAAGAATCGCTGCAAAAATCCATTGATCAGCTTTACGCCCTGGTCCGGGACGAAATAATACGCAATACCCTCCCGCCGACAACTCCCGTCAAATTCGGCACCTCGGGCTGGCGGGGATCTCTCGGCAAGGACATTAATCTTCACACGGTCGCCTGTGTTACGGCGGCAATTCTTACCCTGTACCGGCAGATGGACAACAATGCCGAAATGAAGGATGCCCTGGGTGTCCGTGATTATGAAGAAATGCGGCAGCGGGGCTGCGTGATCGGCTTTGACAACCGCTTCTGCGGCGATCTCCTCGCCCTGGGCGCCATGAATGTTCTGGCGGCGAACGGAGTCAGGATTTTTTACGCCGGGGAAGCCGCCACCGGAACACTGTCTGCCGCCGTGCTGGAAAAGAGGGCCGCTTTTTCCATTAACCTGACCCCGAGCCACAACCCCCTTGAATATGGCGGGTTCAAGTATAATGCGGCCGATGCCGGACCTGCCGCGGCTGTTCTGACTGCCGCAATAACGGAACAGGCCGGAATTATCCTTGCTCAGGGCGCCAGTGAATTCCTGCCGCGGAATATCGATCTGCAAAAACCCCTGGCGGAAATTTCCGGAGTTGAGCCGGAAAATGCGCTGGACAGCTGGCGGAATCTGGTCAGGAAAAATACGAAACTGCATGGCCTTGATTATGATTCCATAATAGACCGGTTTAACGCAAATCCGGACATGGCAGTGGCCATTGACTGCGTCCACGGGGCGTTCCGGGTCAATATCGCTGATTTCTTCAAAAACCGGATTCCGGAAAAACTGATCATTCTTCGCGGCGATAAAGACGTCACATTCGGCGGTATCGCACCCGAGCCTTCATCCGAGAACATGGCGCCGGTCATGGCCGCTCTGGGAAAAAGAAGGGAACGGCTCAAAGTGGGCGCCATTATCGATCCTGACGCGGACCGCATCCGGTTCACCGACGGCAGCAGAGAAATCAGCATGAACCAGTTCGGAGCCATGGCCTACCACTTCCTGCACGAAGTAAAAGGTAAAAAGGGCATGGTTGCCAAGACCGTGGCCTCCAGCAACCTGGCCAATGCTGTCGCGGCCGGCCTGGGAGAGGAAATTTTCGAACCCAGGGTCGGTTTCAAGGAATTCAAGCCGGTCATCGGCAAGGCCCTGGTGTGTTTTGAAGAGTCGGACGGCATTTCGATTATCGGCCACACCCCGGAAAAAGATGCGTACATCGGGCTCCTGCTGGCCCTCGACATGACACTGACCCTGGAGAAAAATCTGGGAGAATATCTCCGGGAAATCGAGGAGAGATTCGGGGCATACTATCCGGCCCGCGACGGGGTGGCGGTTTCCCGGCATGGAGAGGATCTTATAAATACCCTGGCGCAGCTGGAAAAATACCGGCAGGGTGTTGCGGTTCCGGTGGGAAACCATGAAAAACCTATTGCCGAGGTCATCACCATTGACGGCCGCAAAATGATTTTTGACGATAAAAGCTGGATCATGATCCGCCCCTCCGGCACCGAACCCAAGGTCAGGTTTTACGTCGAGGCCAGGAATCCGGAGGAAACGGTCCTGCTGGTGGAAGCCGCAAAATCCATGCTTGCCGAAATCGGCTTGCTTACTTAGAGTATTTTAACTTCAGTGAACGGCTGTTGCAGCCTATATTTGAAAAAAAAATCAACAGGTAGAATTTAGGTAGAATTATGTGGGAATATACGGATAAAGTCCAGGAACACTTCATGAATCCACGGAACGTGGGTGAAGTTGAAAACCCCAGCGGCATCGGCGAAGTCGGCTCACTGGCCTGCGGAGATGCTCTGAAACTCAGCATCAAGGTGGATGAAAACGGCATCATCACCGACGCCCGCTTCAAAACCTTCGGCTGTGCCTCCGCCATAGCATCTTCCTCGGCCCTCACCGAAATGGTAAAGGGAATGACCGTTACGGAAGCGGGAAAGATAACCAACGAAGATATTGCCGAATTTCTCGGCGGCCTGCCCAAGGAAAAAATGCACTGTTCGGTTATGGGCCGGGAAGCTCTGGAAGCGGCCATTGCCAATTACCGCGGGGTCATCCTGCCGATGGCTTCCGGCGAGGTTGTCTGCGAATGCTTCGGTGTCACCGACCTTGAAATTATCAGGGCCATCCGCGAATCCAACCTCCGCTCGGTCGAGGAAATCACGAATTTCACCAAAGCCGGCGGCGGCTGCGGCAAATGCGCCGACCGCCTGCACGACATCCTGGAGGAAACGGTGGAGGGGATCGAAGTGGAACCCAGAAAGGCCAAAAAGGAACAGCGCATGACCACCCTCCAGAAAATCAAGAAGATCGAAGAAGTTCTCGAGCGGGAAATCAAGCCCACCCTGAAAAAGGACGGCGGTGACATCGAACTGATTGACGTGGACGGTGATTTTGTTACTGTATCACTGCGTGGTGCCTGTGCCGGCTGCCAGTCGTCACGGACCACCCTGAAAGTCTATGTGGAAAAGAAACTGCGGGAACTTGTAAGCGACAAGCTGATTGTCGAGGAGGGAAAATAATGGATTGCGGCAGCGATAAAGTCATTTACATGGATAATAACGCCACTACCAGAATCGCCCCGGAAGTGGTGGATGCCATGATGCCGTTTCTGACCGACTGCTACGGAAATCCTTCCTCTATGCACACTTTCGGCGGCCAGGTCGCCAGGCCGATCAATGAAGCGCGGGAAGCCATTGCCGCCCTTATCGGGGCGGAGCCGGAAGAAATTGTCTTTACCAGCTGCGGCACGGAAAGCGATTCCACTGCCATACTTTCCTCCCTCCAGACCTTCCCGGAGAAACGGCACGTCGTCACCACCCGGGTGGAGCATCCTGCCGTTAAAAACCTCTGCGAGAACCTGGACATCCTGACCGGGCACAAGCACCGGATAACCCGCCTACATGTCGAAGCCGACGGGACCCTGGACCTTGACGAATACCGGGAGAGCCTGGTTGACGATACTTCCATTGTCAGCATCATGTGGGCCAACAATGAAACCGGCGTTATCTTTCCGGTGGAAGAAATGGCGGCAATTGCCAGGGAACAGGATATCCTGTTTCACACCGATGCGGTCCAGGCGGTGGGCAAGATTCCGATCAACCTGAAAGATACCGATATTGATTTTCTCTCCATTTCCGGCCACAAGCTGCATGGGCCGAAGGGGGTCGGCGTCCTTTATATCCGCAAGGGCACTCCTTTCATTCCCTTTATGAATGGCGGCCACCAGGAACACGGCCGCCGGGGCGGCACGGAAAACGTCGCCTCCATCATCGGCCTGGGCGAAGCGTGCCGACTTGCGGCGCAGAAAATTGATGATGAAAACAAGCGGGTCAGGCAGATCCGGGACAGGCTGGAAAACGGTCTGCTGCAAAAAATACCGCGCTCCATGCTGAACGGCCACAAAACGGACCGGCTGCCCAACACGGCAAACATCAGTTTTGAGTTCGTTGAAGGCGAATCCATCCTTCTCCATATGAACCGGCTGAACATCTGTGCCTCTTCAGGATCAGCCTGCACCTCAGGCTCCCTGGAGCCTTCGCATGTTCTCCGGGCCATGGGGGTCCCCTTTACGGCGGCCCACGGCTCCATCCGCTTCAGCCTTTCCGTGTACAACACCGAGGAGGAGGTGGACTTTATCCTGGAGCATATGCCGAAAATCATCGCCGACCTCCGGGCGATGTCACCTTTCTGGAATGAAGAAAGCAACTGATCAGGCACCGAGGGCAGCCCATGAAAATCATCCCCCCATCCTATCACATTCTCGACTTCCTCGACCAGCAGAGCCTCGCGGTGCGCATAGAGTACTGCGGGCGGATCTGCTACAAGAGTGAAGATAAGATCAACCAGGATTCGGCCATTCCCTTTACCAGGAAGATGGCGGAATACGGACATAATTCCGTTCTGGAAATGGGCGCCCTTACCCTGAAAATAGAAGGTTCGAACAGGGAGCTGCTGGCCGAACTTTTTGCCGCCCGGCCCAGATACCTCCAGATAGATTCACCGGACGAATCCACCCTGCTTGTTTCCGGTAGCGTCAGGGCATTCCGGGAAATGCTGATCTTCCATCCCGAGTGCAGGCTGGTCAACTGCATGGCAGACTTTCTGGCCGGCCGCCACCCTTATTTTTTTGACACCATCATCCCGGAAAAAGGGCTGCAGTGCGACCCTGCCCTGCATATCGGCAAAGTCGGCCTGGAAGAGGTCGACAGACTGCCGGCGCCTCTCCTTGCCGGACACCGGCACCTGGCCGTCAAGTTCATTGTCAACCGGGCCATTACCCATGAAATAGTCAGGCACAGGCCCTGTTCCTTCCTCCAGGAAAGTCAGCGGTATTGCCGGTACGCCGACAGCAAGTTCGGCAATGAGGTTACTTTTATCAAGCCCTTGTTTTATGAGGAAGGCACCAGGGAGTACGATTTGTGGCAAAAGGCCATGGAGGATACTGAACGCATTTATCTCGAACTGCTGGAAACCTCGACGCCGCAGGCGGCGAGAACCGTGCTGCCAAATTCCTGCAAAACAGAGCTGATTGTCTACGCCAATCTCACGGAATGGAAGCATATCTTTAAACTGCGCACCACCAAAGCGGCCGAACCCACCATGCGTGAAGTTATGATTCCCCTGCACGAGGAATTTCAGCACCGTTTTCCGCAGGTCTTTACAGGATAGGGCAGCCGCTTAACACGCTGTTATTGCCTGTTGAATACCCTTAAGCAGATTCTTGACACACAGCCGGGAACCTGCTAAGTTCAGCTGATTTATCGTTTATTCGGGCAGTTCTCTTTACTCTTCCTGCCCTGCCAATTTATACCATTATCAACCATTACAAGAACCAAGGAGGAACCCCCATGGTGCTGGACCCCACCAAACATGCGGATTGGGAAATCGCTGAAGAAGCGGAAAGCCGCATGAAAACCGTGTATGAACTGGGCGAGAAGCTCGGCCTGGAAAAAGAGGAGCTGCTTCCTCACGGACATTACGTTGCCAAACTGGATTACAGTAAAATCCTTGAACGCCTGAAAGACAAGCCGGACGGCAAATATATCGATGTCACGGCTATTACTCCCACTCCTCTGGGGGAGGGAAAATCAACCTGTGCCATGGGGCTTGTACAGGGCCTCGGCAAACGCAATAAAAGCGTTATCGGCGCCATCCGCCAGCCATCAGGCGGGCCGACCATGAACATCAAGGGCAGCGCCGCCGGCGGCGGGCTTGCCCAATGTATTCCGCTGACGCCTTTTTCCCTGGGTCTCACCGGGGACATCAACGCCATCATGAATGCCCATAATCTCGGCATGGTGGCATTGACCTCGCGGATGCAGCATGAAAGCAACTACACCGACGAACAGCTTGCCAAACGCAACCTGAAACGGCTTGATATCCATCCCAAAAAGGTGGAGTTCGGCTGGATCATCGATTTCTGCGCCCAGGCGCTGCGCAACATCACCATCGGCCTGGGCGGCAAAATGGACGGCATGACCATGCAGTCCAAATTCAGCATTGCCGTCAGTTCGGAAATCATGGCTATCCTCTCCGTCGCCACCGATCTCAGGGATATGCGTGAACGTATCGGCAAAATCGTGGTCGCCTATGACAAGCAGGACCGCCCGATCACCACCGCCGACCTGGAGGTGGACGGCGCCATGACCGCCTGGATGGTCGAGGCCCTGAATCCGAACCTGATGCAGACCCTGGAGGGACAGCCGGTCATTGTTCATGCCGGGCCTTTTGCCAATATCGCCATCGGCCAGTCTTCGGTCATCGCCGACCGGGTCGGCCTGAAGCTGGCTGATTACAACGTGACGGAATCGGGCTTCGGTGCGGATATCGGTTTTGAAAAATTCTGGAACCTCAAATGCCGCTTTTCCGGCCTCAAACCCAATTGTGCCGTAATCGTGGCCACCATCCGGGCCCTCAAATGCCACGGCGGCGCACCCATCCCGGTTCCCGGCAAGCCGATGCCGGAAGAATACAAGCAGGAAAATGTCGGCTGGGTTGAAGAAGGCTGCAGGAACCTCATCCATCATATTGAGACCGTCAAGAAAGCAGGCATCAATCCGGTTGTCTGCATCAATGCTTTCTACACCGACACGGATGATGAAATCAAGGCTGTCAGGCGCCTATCCGAGTCAGCCGGAGCCAGGGTTGCCCTCTCCAGGCATTGGGAGCACGGAGGCGACGGGGCCCTGGAGTTTGCCGATGCTGTTGTGGACGCCTGCGAGGAGCCCAACGATTTCAAGTTCCTCTATGATCTTGACACGCCGCTGGGCAAACGGATTGAATTGATCGCCCGGGAGGTATACGGCGCCGACGGAGTCAGCTACAGCCCGGAGGCCCAGGGAAAACTGAAAAGGATGGAGGCGAACCCGGATCTGAAGGAAATGGGAACCTGCATGGTCAAGACCCACCTCAGCCTCTCCCACGAACCGAGCCTGAAAGGGGTGCCCAAAGGATGGACCCTGCCTATTCGCGATATCCTGACCTACAAGGGTGCGGGATTTGTCGTGCCGGTAGCCGGGGCCATCAGCCTGATGCCCGGCACGGCCTCCGATCCGGCATACCGCCGTATAGATGTTGATGTTGAAACAGGAAAAGTAAAGGGCGTATTCTAGACGTTTACAGTGCCAAATCCACAAACACGGGTCAGAGGAGCTTATCTCCTTTGACCTGTGTCTTTTTATTGAGTATAATTAAAAATAATTTTTTATTGATCTAAATTACATGTAATAGATTTACCTTAATCGCCAACTCTTTTATGATGCTATCATGAAATCAACAGCTCAAGTTTGTTCCTGATCACATGGCTCTGAAAACCGTTACCTCACATAAGCGTGTTACCGTTAAAGATCAATCCGGCGCCGGCAAGATCAAGATAGGAGAACTGCTCAGCAAGGCAGGGTATATAACCGCTCATCAGTTCGAGCAGGCAAAGGCCGAACAGAAGAAAAACAACAAAAGGCTGAGTCATATTCTCCTGGACAACGGGTATATAGAACAGGATACGGTTGTCAATTTTCTGAGCAGGATGCACAATTATCCTGCGGTCACTATTACCAAGGAACCGCCAAGCGACGAGGCCATTGAGCTGGTCCCCTATGAAATTGCCAAGCGTTTCATGGCCTTTCCCCTGCGGGTGGCAGGCAACACCCTGCAGATCACCATGGCCGAACCGACCAATACCCAAGAGGTCGAAGAGCTGCAGGAAATTGTCCAGAAAGGTCTCAATGTCTGCGTTTCTACGGCAAAGGACATTGTCGACGCCTACCGGGATTACTACAACATCGATGATAAGGAATATAAATCCTACTTTACCAAAGATAATAGAGATGACGATGAAACTCCGGTCACCCAGATAGACGACTTCGGCGCCCTTGTTTCCGATGCAGCGGAAGATTATGAGATCGGCGCTGGTGAAGTCCATGAGGGGCCGGACCAGTTTTCCGCCTCGGATGCGCCGATCATCAAGCTGGTGAACGGCATCCTCATCAAAGCGGTCCAGGAAGGCGTCAGCGATATTCATATCGAACCATTTGAAAAAAACATGCAGGTCCGCTACCGGAAGGACGGCTCCCTGTTCAAATCCATGAACCTGCCGCTGACCATCAAGAATGCCCTTATCGCACGCATGAAGATTCTCGCCAATCTCAACATTACCGAGAGAAGGGTTCCCCAGGACGGCCGTATCAAGATGCGGGTGGGAAGATACAAAGCGGTCGATTTCCGGGTCTCGACCCTGCCCACCCTCTGGGGCGAAGGTATCGTCCTGCGTATCCTGGACAAGAGTTCCCTGAATGTTGATCTGACCCTGCTCGGTTTTGAGCCGGAAACGTTTACCATGCTGCGGCGCTGTCTTGCCAGGCCGCAGGGACTGCTGCTGGTTACCGGCCCGACGGGTTCCGGTAAAACCGTTACCCTCTATTCGGCGCTGGACTCCCTGAACAAGGAAGACATTAAAATACTGACTGCGGAAGACCCGGTTGAGTTCAACTTTAAGGGAATCAACCAGGTCAACGTCAATACCGAGGTCGGCATGACCTTTGCCGCGGCGCTGAAAGCTTTTCTCCGGCAGGATCCCGATATCATCATGGTCGGTGAAATCCGGGATCTTGAAACTGCGGAAATCGCCATGAAGGCGGCGATGACCGGTCATCTCGTTTTTTCCACACTCCATACCAATGATGCGCCTTCTTCCGTCATGCGTATGATTGATATCGGCATACCCTCCTACATCCTTGCCGGTTCCCTGACCATGGTTCTGGCGCAGCGTCTGGGCCGGCGCCTGTGCAGCAGGTGCAAGACCATTATCGAGCATGACCCGAAAGAACTCCTGGCGGCAGGTTTTTTTGAAACTGAGCTTGACGGGCTGATCACCTATGGTCCGGTGGGATGTCCGGAATGCAACGGCCTCGGCTACAGGGGGCGGGTCGGGTTTTTCGAACTGCTTGAGGTGACGGAGGAAGTGGCGAAGGCAATTGCGGCGGAGGTATCGGAGGATCAACTCTACAAGATTGCGGTCAAGGAAGGAATGCTTCCCCTGCGCCGGGCTGCCCTCAAAAAAGTTGCACAGGGCATAACCAGTCTTGAGGAAGCCCTGCGCCGAACCGTTATCCGCGAAGAAAGCATGCCGGCCTATCTTGTGAATCCGGACGTGGAAGAATACGAGGACGGCGATGTCATTATCCAGGAGGGAAATAAGGATACTGATTTTTTTAAACTTGTGCGCGGCAAGGTAGCTATTCTCAAGGGCGGCAAGAAAATAGCCGAGATCACTGAACCGGGAGAATATTTCGGGGAGATGGCCGGTATTTCCGAGGAACCGCGATTTGCTTCCGTTGTTTCGGTCGGCCGTTCAGCAGTGACTAGGTATCCGGGAGACAAGCTGATGGAGCTTCTGGAAAAGTATCCTGATATTGCACGGAAGCTGTTCAGAGTTCTTGTCAGCAGGCTGCAGAAAACCGACAGGATGATCGTCAAGCTGGCAAACGGCGGCAGACCCAGGCCGAAAGTTATCGGCCAGGCATAATAACGGATTCACTTCTCTCTCCTTACTTCCGGAGTCAATTCAGCTCCAATTGAACGCGGCGGCCGGCCGGCCAATTGATCCCATTCCCCTCACCGGACAGTTATTGCAGGAGTCCGCAGCATTTTTTATATTTTTTGCCTGAACCGCAGGGACAGGGAGCATTGCGGCCGATCTTATCCTCCTTGCGCTGCACGGGTATTCTCTCCGTCTCCGCTGCAGCGGCGGCATTCCTGTTCAACTCCATTTCCTGCTCCTTGCGGCGCTGCTCCTCCTCCATTCTGGCAACATCATCATTGCGGACCAGTTCCACCCTGAAAAGAGTCGTTACAGTCTGCTCCTTGACGGTTTCAATCATGGACATAAACATGGCAAAACCCTCTTTTTTATATTCATTCAGAGGATTCTTCTGTCCGTATCCGCGCAGCCCGATGCCCTCTTTCAGATGGTCCATATTGAGCAGGTGCTCTTTCCAGTGCGTGTCAACTACCTGCAGGAGAACATAACGTTCGAGCTGCCGCATCTGTTCAGGTCCGTTTTTTTCCTCCCGTCCCTGGTAAACACTGTCAACCTCCGCCTGTGATTTTTCCAGCAGACTCTCGCGCTTAAGCCCCTTTCTCTGTTCTTCGTCCCATGCAAACCGGTAGTTGAAAAACTCCGCCATCCTTTCCTGCAGGCCCTGCCAGTCCCACTCCTCCGAGGGTTTCTTCTCATCGACAAACTCATCCGCCAGCCGGTCAAGCAGATCCAGAATCATATCCTCGACAATGGCCCGCAGATTTCCACCGGACAGAACCTCCCGCCGCTGCCGGTATATCACCTCCCGCTGCTTGTTCATAACATCATCATATTCCAGGAGGTGCTTGCGGATATCGAAATGATGTCCCTCGACTTTGCGCTGCGCGTTTTCAATGGCCTTGCTGATCATGTTGTGCTCAATGGGCTCATCCTCCTCCATGCCGAGCTTTTCCATTATGCCTGTAATTCTGTCTGACCCGAATATGCGCAGCAGATCGTCTTCCAGGGAGAGAAAGAAGCGGGAAGAGCCCGGATCCCCCTGACGTCCCGACCGGCCGCGCAGCTGGTTGTCTATCCGGCGGCTCTCATGCCTGCTGGTTCCGAGGATATGCAGGCCGCCCAGTTCCCGGACACCTTCACCGAGCTTGATGTCTGTTCCCCGGCCGGCCATATTGGTGGCGATAGTCACTCTGCCCTTTTGTCCGGCACCGGCGATGATTTCAGCTTCCCGTTCATGCTGTTTGGCATTGAGCACATCGTGCTTGATCCCTTCTTTCTGGAGCAGCTTGGATATTCTTTCCGACATGTCAATGGAAATGGTGCCGACGAGAATAGGCTGCCCCTTATCGTTCAGTTCCCGGATCTCCCGGATAATCGCCCGTTCTTTGGCAGCCTTGTTTTTGTAGATGACATCGGGGAAATCCTTCCGGATCATCTCCTGGTGGGTCGGAATAACGACTATTCCCAGATTGTATATTTTCCGGAATTCTGCCGCCTCGGTATCGGCCGTACCGGTCATGCCGGCAAGCTTATCGTACATCCGGAAGTAATTCTGGAAGGTGATCGAGGCCAGGGTCTGATTTTCCTTTTCGATCTTCACCCCTTCCTTGGCTTCGAGCGCCTGGTGCAGGCCGTCGCTGTAACGGCGGCCTTCCATGGTCCTGCCGGTAAATTCATCAACGATGACCACCTGGCCGTTTTTGACGATGTAGTCGACATCCCGTTGAAAAAGATTATGCGCCTTGAGGGCCTGGTTGATATGGTGCAGCTTATCAATATTCCTCGGATCATACAGGTTTTCGATCTCGAGCAGCTTCTCGCCGAAAGCCACCCCTTCATCATTCAGCATGACCAGGTTGGACTTTTCATCAACGGTGAAATGTTCGTCCTGTTTGAACTGCTTGATTATCTTGTTAACCTTGAGGTACAGATCGGTGGACATATCCGCCGGCCCGGAAATAATGAGAGGAGTTCGTGCCTCATCAATGAGGATCGAGTCAACTTCATCGACAATGGCATAGTTAAAGTCCCGCTGGCAGAAATCGGCAATGTCGAATTTCATGTTGTCGCGCAGATAATCAAAGCCGAATTCGTTATTGGTGCCGTAGGTGACATCCGCAGCGTAGGCTTCCCGGCGTTCGACATCATTCATTCCATGCACTATTTTGCCGGTTGTCAAACCGAGAAAGCGGTAAATCTGACCCATCCACTCCACGTCGCGCTTGGCCAGGTAATCGTTAACAGTGACCACATGAACGCCTTTGCCAGGGAGGGCATTCAGATAAACCGCCAAGGTGGAAGTCAGGGTCTTGCCCTCACCTGTTTTCATCTCGGCAATCATACCGCGGTGAAGGGTAATACCGCCGACAAGCTGCACATCATAGTGCCGCTCCCCAAGCACCCGGCGGGCCGCTTCCCGCACCACCGCGAAAGCTTCGACCAGCAGATCATCGACGGTTGCGCCCTTTGCCAAGCGCTCCTTATACTCCACGGTTTTGGCAGCCAGCTGCGCATCGTCGAGTTTTTCAATTTCCGGCTCCACTGCGTTGATGCGGCTGACGATCTGGCGCATTTCTTTGATTATCCGGTCATTTTTGCTACCGAAAATTTTGGTGAGGGTTTTTCCAATCATTTTTAATTTCTATCCTTTGCGCATCAGTCCGTAACACTGACAACTGATTTTATCGCTCATTGCGAGTCGGCCGACCAGATAAATGCCTCTTCGTCGCAATCGGGGAATTGCGGACAATGAAGGCAGTCACTCCATATTTTATGGGGCAGATCCCGCTTATCAATCTCTTTAAAATGCAGCTTCTGAAAAAAAGGCCCCTGGTAGGTCAGGGTAAAAACCTTGCTGATACCCAGCCGCTGTGCCTCCAGCAGGCAGGACTTGACCAGTGCTTCGCCGACCCCTCTACCCTGTTTTTCCTTCATTACCGCCAGGGAGCGGATTTCCGCCAGATCCTCCCAGCAGATATGGAGAGAGCAGACCCCGAAAATACCGTTCTCATCATAGACAACGAAGTCCCTCAACTGATCGTAGAGGGAACTGATGGATCGGCCGAGAAGCAGGCCCTCGCGCGCATAATACTGCAGCAGGGCATGGATTGCCTTGACGTCGCCGATGCGGGCGGGCCGGATACATTCCTGTATATATTGCTTTGATCTCATTTAAATTTAGTAATCTAATCAGCCAATGCCTGCGGGTCAACTTGCCGGGCCAGTTTTTTCTTACCTTCCGGACCGAGTATGTGAACCGGGGATTTCTTTTTTGCCGTGGAAGAACCGGAGTTCATCGATATATCGGGCGGCGCCGAGGGCAGTAAAATTGTCTGGCCGGCCCAGATTCCCAGGAGGAACATCCACATAAACAGGCAGAAAAAAACCACACCGATCCCTATAATACCGCCCAGGGTGAGCTGGAAACGAAATGTTTTGCCGGATTTCCGTTTTTTTCTCTTCTGCGCCATGAAACTTCCGCCCTTTTTATCACATGCTTTCCGGGGCACGCAGACCAACCAGATTCAGGCCGTTGCGAAAGACTATTTTTATAGCCCTGCACAGGCAATAGCGGGCCGCCGTCATGTTCTCGTCATCGGAAAGAACCTTGTGCTTGTTGTAGTAGCTGTGGAACTGACCGGCAAGGTCCATCAGGTAGAAGATAATTCTGTGCGGCGCAAGATCCTGCGCCGCACCGGCAACCAGGGCGGGATACCCGGCCACGGTTTTCAGGAGGCGGTATTCCTCCGGTTCAACAAGATATTCCAATGATGCTTTCCCGGGCGGTTTCGGCGCAATATTTTTTTCGGCCGCCTGCCTTTCGATGGAACACAGCCTGGCATGGGCATATTGAACATAATAGACCGGATTTTCCTGGCTCTGCCTGGTGGCCAGATCGAGATCGAATTCGAGCTGGCTGTCCGCCTTCCGCATAAGGAAGAAAAAACGCAGCACATCCGGGCCGACTTCATCCAGAAGTTCGTCCACCGTGATGAACGTTGCCTTGCGGGTCGACATCTTGACCTGTTTTCCATCCCGCAGCAGGGTGACGAACTGGTGGAGAATTACATCAATTTTTGTCTCGTCAAGTCCCAGGGCCCTCACTCCTGCAAGGACATCCGGAACCGTGGCAATATGATCAGCCCCGAAAATATCGATCATCCATTCGTAGCCGCGGCGGAATTTTTCCCGGTGATAGGCAATATCCGGCAGGCGGTACGTGGGCTCGCCCGAGCTTTTGATTATAACCCTGTCCTGTTCCTGGCCCAGTACCGTGGTTTTGAACCAGGTGGCCCCCTCTTTTTCATAAACAAGGTCCTTGCTGCGGAGATCCCTGACCACCTCGTCAACCAGTCCCTCCTCATAAAGAGAGTGCTCATTGTAGTAGGTATCAAAAGTGATGCCGATTTTTTTCAGGGTATTATCGATATCCCTGAAGATTGCGGCCTTGGCATAGTCCTTGAAAACCATAACGTCCGCATCTTTCAGGCTTTCTCCGGATTCGGCAATCATTGCCCTGGCGATGTCGTAGATATAATCTCCCTGGTAGCCGTCTTCGGGGAATTCACTCTCCTTCCCGAGGAGCTCCAGGTAGCGGGCCCTGGTCGATGCTCCGAGAACCCGCATCTGGCGGCCGGCATCATTGAAATAATATTCGCGGGTCACATCATAGCCGACTGCTTCAAGCAGCCTGGCAATGGAGTCTCCAAGGATGGCATTGCGGCCGTGTCCGATGCTCAGGGGACCTGTGGGATTGGCGCTGACAAATTCCACCATCACCCTTTTTCCGGCCCCGATATCCGCCAATCCGAATTGTGCTTCGTTCTCGAGGACTGGATCCAGCACTGTTCTCCATACTTCATCCTTGAGAAAAAAATTAACAAACCCGGGACCCGCTATCTCGAGCCGATCAATAAAATCCTTGTCCGAGGCAAGCATGTCGACAAGCCGGGAGGCAACCTCCCGGGGATTTTTTTTGTCCATGCCGGCTACTACCATGGCAAGATTGGTGGAGAAATCCCCCTGTTCCTCGTGCTTTGGTACTTCAACCGTATACCTCTCGGCCGCTGCCTCCGACCAGAAACCCTCCCGGATTCCAAGTTGAAAGCAGGTATCAACGCGTTTTTTCAGCTGTGATTTAATCATTTTACATCATATTATTTATATTGGGTCCGAACCGACTGCCCGGCTTGACGTCCTTTCCGGGGCAATTATGCATTATCGAGCAGGCACTTGCCGGGCATTGCAAAGCTGTCGGGCAGGGAGTTTACACTTTTCGACCCGGCTCCCGCTTTTTCAGGGGGTACAGGTCGGGCCGAAGGAGGACCGGAAAACTCTCTTTCCCCGTCACAGAGAGCGGCAGAAAAAAAGGATCCGGCTGGGGAGTTATTACGACGCCCTGACCATTTAGTCAATATAATAGCGACAGTTCAGGTTGCCAAACAGGCAGAGAACTTCATAACTGATCGTATCCATCCATGAGGCCAGCTCATCGGCAGAGATGATCTCGGATCCCTGCCTGCCGAGAAGGACGGCTTCATCCCCCTGCCGGACCTCATCCCCGATATCGGTAATATCGGCAAGAGTAAGGTTCATCGAGACGCGGCCGACTACAGGGACACGCCTCCCATGAATCAGGACCTCGGCCTTATTTGAAAGGCAGCGGAGGTAGCCGTCCTCATAGCCGACCGAGAGGACGGCGAGCCGCGTTCTCCTGCCGGTAAAATATGTATGACCGTATCCCAGGCCGGTGCCGGCGGGAACGGTACGGACCTGGATGACCCTGGTGGTAAATTTCATGACCGGTTCGAGCAGCCCGATCTTCCCGGGCACCTGCTGCGGTTCACCCTCGGCATGGCAGCCGTACAGGGATATTCCCGGCCTGACCATGTTCATCCGGGTCCCGGCAAAATGAAAAAGTCCGCCGGAATTCGCTATGTGGAAAAGAATTTCCCCAGGGCCGTGCTCTATGACCCTGGTCACTCCTTTGAATCGTTCGAAAACTTCAAGGGTATTTGCAGAAGCACGGTCATCGGCCATGGGAAAGTGAGCCATCAGGCCGGCAAGATATAAACCGGGCAAGCCTTTGATACGATGCACAACTGCGGAAACATCTTCAGGCAGGATTCCCTGCCGCCCCATCCCCGCATCCACCTTGAGGTGAAGGCCGACGTCGATATTTCTTTCCACCGCCTGCCGCGACAATTCCGGCAGCACGTCACTGTCCGCAATGACAGGAGTGAGTGCATATTTCAGAATATCGCCAACAGTTTCCGGCAGGACACCGACCAGGACATACACCGGATGGTTGAATCCGGCTTCCCTGAGGAGGGCTCCTTCCGAAGCCTCGGCAACTCCGAAAGCTGCAGCACCTTCCTCGGCAAAGACCCCGGCGCATTCAAGCATGCCGTGCCCATAAGCGTCCGCCTTGACCATGGGCATGATTGCCGACTGGCCGGCCTTTTCCCGGCACACTCTGAAATTATGCCGCAGGGCCTTCCTGCTGATTTCCACCCTGTTAAGCGACCTGGACAAAACCCATCCCTCTCACTCTTTCCTTGTTATCCACCTTGACCATTCCAGCCAACCATACCTGCTGGACAAAATCAATGCCCAGCCTACTGCAACATATACTGCACCGATTCCCATTCCCGGTTCAAAAAAAATACGAAGAATATTCCCGCTGACAGCCATCAGGGCAACCAGCGCCCAGGTTTTCCATGAGTAGACAGCCCCCAGGCAGGTTCCATCCCGCAGTCTGACAATCCGCTGAACCACCCGTTGCGCTGTTTTGTCCAGGATCAGGATAGACTTTGCCGTCCCAATGACCAGGGCGAGCACTATAATCCATCCGCCTTCGGCATACCCCATCCAGCCAAGGCCTCTCGTAATCAGCATGGTGCCGACAACGGACCAGAGGAGAGGTGCGGCAAACAGATGAACGGCTCTGTTGACCCCGGGTTTGAACCTCTGCAATTGCTGTTTTCTCAGGTTCACCTTTTCCCTATAAACGACATAAGCCCATCCCCGCTCGGGGATGGGCTTACGGCCATACAGCAGTTTATAAAATTTGAAAACGAATCAGACTTGATGAATTCGCAAAAAGTCATCAAGTGTGATGGGTAAGCAGATAAGCGAGACTTCGAAAAGCCTCAAATGCAAGGCGCGCAAGTAAGCGCAGACTCCGACGCAGCAGTTGGAGAGTTTTTGCAACGCCATCAGACCTCGGTCACAGTTATGGCACCTTCGGGACAAACCTCCACACATGTCTCGCATCCCAGGCACTCATCGGGCTCAACAGGTTCGGCCTTGCCGTCAACCATCTCATAAACCTGTGCAGGACAGGCATTTACACATTCTTCATCCCCTGCACACTTATCTTTATCGATTTCGATTTCCCACATGATTAATACCTCCTGAATAAATTAAAACTACTATGGGTTACAATAGGTATAAGACCGTATGCTGCATTTATTGCAACATGCGCTGAGTAAAGGAATCGACTTCTCTCTTATCGGAGGGGGAAATGTTTGTCAAGATAAAAAATTTTACCTTGAAATCCGTTCGTTTAAAAGATAAGCAACTAAGAATATTATAAAAAAAATATCCACCATCCTTCATACCGCTTGGATTGAAAAATAATATTGACCATTCTCCCTGGAAATGAATAGACTGCACAAGATTATTAACACCTGACAACGACCAAAAGAAAATGACCACGAAAAAGAGATGGATCCCTGAAAAGGGAGAGCAGGCGATGATAGAAGGAATAATAGAGGGCAGCCCCGATGCCATAGGAGTTGCTGTAATACGCCTTGACTGCGGCTGCAGGAAAATGGCTGCAGTCGACAAGGACGGGGAGCCTGCCAGCAAGGTAATCATGTATCGTGACCATGCGGAATCGATTTGTGATATATGCAAGAAAGACAATGGTGATTACCGGCGGGTAACTGAACAGTTCATCAGCTGGATTTCTCCTGAACCGGATCAGGATACCCGGAATAAAATCCTGGCCAAAGTTCTTGGCATCCAGGAACAGCAGCCTCCTCTCCACTGATCGGCCGGACCAAATCTCAACTTTCCGATAAACAACCATGAAAGGATTCTTCCAGCTCCTCAGCTCATCCGAATTCCGAGCCCTGTTTGCGCAATTTCATGCCCTGCAGGAGGAAAGGATCTCAATGAATAACGGGCTCGGCAGGATTCTCGCCCGGGACATCACCGCCCCGGAACCGCTTCCTCCCTTCAGCCGCTCCACCATGGACGGCTATGCGGTCCGGGCGCAGAATACATTCGGCTGCAGCGAATCGGAACCCGCGCTCATTGAAATTGCCGGAGAAATTTCCATGGGCAAACCCGGACGGGAACTTTCCCTGAAAAACGGCCAGGCTGCAGCAATTTCTACCGGCGGCGAACTGCCGCAAAACAGCGATGCAGTGGTCATGATCGAATACTCCAGCCGCCTGGACGACAGGATCGTGGAAATTTTCCGGCCGGTAGCTCCAGGGGAAAATGTCATCCAATGCGGCGAAGATTTTGCCCGGGATGCCGTCGTCCTAACCAGGGGCCATCAGCTTCGCCCGCAGGACCTGGGCGTTTTATCGGGACTCGGCATATCCCGGATACCCGTTTACCGGCAGCCGGTCGTAGCAATCATCAGCACCGGCGACGAACTTGTCGAACCGGACAAACCGCTTCTGCCAGGAAAAATCAGGGATATTAACTCCACGACCCTTGCCGCACTGGTGCAGGAGAGCGGCGGCATCCCGGTGCCGCTCGGCATTGTCGGTGATGAATTTGACCGGATGTTTGCCGCCTGCACCAAAGCCCTTGAAATTCCTGCTGACATGGTGCTCCTTTCCGGCGGCAGTTCCGTGGGGAGAAGAGATTTCACGCTCAAAGTTCTTGAGGGGATAGCAGGGACGGAACTCCTGGCGCACGGCGTTTCCATCCGGCCCGGCAAGCCGACCATCCTGGCCAGACGGGACAACGTCGCCCTGTTCGGACTGCCCGGGCATGTAGGATCGGCAATTGTTGTTTTTCACCTGTTCGTGCGGCCGCTCCTGCGAAAATTATCAGGCTGCGGAATAACTTCAGGCTTACAGCGGATACAGACGGTAACCGGGGAACAGATTCCCTCGGTTATCGGCCGGGAGGATTATATAAGGGTTTCTCTAAAATGGGATGAATCCGGTACACCTCCTACTGCAATGCCGATATACGGCAAATCCGGACTTCTTAACCCGCTGATCAGGGCACAGGGTCTGCTTATGGTCGACCGTGATACGGAAGGACTTGATCAGGGCGAAACAGCGGAGGTGATCCTCTTTATATGAAGCGAAAAATATTTCTTAAAATGAAATCCCTGGAAGAGGCCCGGCATCTCTTCCTCTCGCATTTCAGCCATTATCTGACGGATGAAGAAGAAATCCGCAGCAGGGAAGCCGATAACCGGGTGACCTCCCGGCCGGTCGTCGCCAGGTTCTCATCCCCCGCATTTCATGCCGCAGCCATGGACGGCATAGCGGTCAGAGCTGAAGACTCCTACGGCGCGGCCGATGACTCCCCCGTCACTCTCACCCTGGATGACGGCCGGGCCGTGCCCGTCAATACCGGTCATCCCATGCCCGAGGGAAAGGATGCGGTCATCATGATCGAAAATATTATGCCCGCCAAAAAAGAACAGGGCTTCACCATTCGGGCGCCGATCTATCCCTGGCAGAATGTCCGCAAGGTAGGTGAGGATATTGTTGCCACAGAACTTCTTTTTCCATCCCATCATCAACTGAAGCCGGCCGATCTCGGGGCTTTGATCACTGCCGGCTGCCCCGGTGTCCGGGTAAGAAAAAAACCCAAGGTCCTTATCCTTCCGACCGGCACGGAACTGGTCACCCTGGAGGAGGTCCGGGATATCCCGCCGCCGGGCAAAACGGTTGAATCAAACAGTGCCGTGCTCGCCGCCCTGGCACGACAGGCAGGCGCTGCTGCAGAAATAAGGCCGATTATCAAGGACAATTATGAAACAATAAAAGAACACCTCCTTGCTGCAGTCAGATCAGATGCGGACATGGTTGTCATCAATGCCGGTTCTTCCGCAGGGAGTGCCGATTACACCGTCAGGATTATTGAAGAACTTGGTACGGTCCTGGTGCACGGGGTAACCATTATGCCCGGGAAACCCACGATTCTGGG
This sequence comes from Desulfobulbaceae bacterium, assembly GCA_033549385.1. Lineage (GTDB taxonomy): Bacteria > Desulfobacterota > Desulfobulbia > Desulfobulbales > Desulfobulbaceae > UBA10518. The sequence continues at coordinate 45,637 of JAWSUG010000022.1, forward strand.
AGAGATAGAAGGAAAACCGGTGGTCGGCAATCCCGGTTATCCGGTATCCGCACTCATCTCCTTTGAACAGTTTGTCATGCCCCTGCTCAGCCGCATGCAGGGCATGGATATGCCCGAACCGCAGAAAATTCAGGCTGTTCTCGCCAAAAACATACCCTCCCGCGGCGGCATTGAAGAATTCCGCCGGATGATCACAGGAAAAATCGGCGGAAAAAACGTCTGCGTGCCGCTCAAAAAAGGAGCCGGCGCGATAACCACGATTACCCGCGCCAATTCCATGCTCCGCATTCCAGCCTCCTCAGAGGGCGCCTCCCAGGGCGGTACGTTCGAACTTGAACTGCTTCGGGCCCCGGCGGAGATTGAACGCACAATCCTGTGCACCGGCAGCCACGATCTTACCCTGGATATTCTCCAGGATTTCCTCAAGAAGAGCAATCCGGCATATTCGCTGGCATCAACACACGTGGGATCATTGGGCGGGATTATGGCGATAAAGGCGGGCATGACCCATATCGCCGGATCGCATCTGCTGGATCCTGAAACCGGTGATTACAATGTCAGTTATCTCAAGCAGTATCTGCCGGATACGGACATCGCCCTGATTACCCTGGCGCACCGGCAGCAGGGCTTTATAGTGCCCCGAGGCAATCCGAAAAACATCACAGGGGTGTCTGATCTTGTCCGGGACGAGGTGACATTCATCAACCGCCAGGCCGGATCCGGAACACGCGTTCTTCTTGATTACGAGCTGGAAAAGGCCGGCCTTGACGGGCAGCAGGTGCGGGGATACTCCACTGAGGAGTTTACCCATATGTCCGTAGCCGTAGCCGTTCTCTCCGGCAAGGCGGATGCAGGCCTGGGGATAATGGCTGCCGCCCGGGCCCTGCGGCTCGATTTTATTCCGGTTACGGAAGAACGTTATGACCTGATTATCCCGGAAATATATCTTTCCCTGCCTTCCATTACACGGCTTCTTGCCATCATCAATGCTCCCTCTTTCAAAGAGGCGGTGGAAAAGATGGGCGGTTATTCGACCAGGGAAACCGGGCAGAAAAGATAATCCGGAGTATTGCAGGCAACTTCTTTCATTGCAGCGTCCCGGTACGGGTATGGAAGAAAAAAACCGTTTTCGATCACGAACATCGGGACCGGCCAATTCGTTCAGAGCACTCCCTCCTTGAAAAGTATTTTTGCGCACTTTATGTTGAAAAAAAGCACCTGCCTGTCCCATTTTTCTCAATAATTCCTTATCCCCACGGTATCTCCGCTCACGAATCGTCTGATAATTCATAAACCGGTACGCTCTTTGAATGAGGTATCAGTTGAAACCAAAAAATAAATCGTTATCGCTAAGAGACTTCAATCATTATGGTCCCAGGGAATTCATGTATCTTGCCTTCTATCACCTCAAAGAAAAACCTTTTCAAATAACCACGGATCCCAGATTTCTCTGGCTCGGTGAAAAACACGAAGAGGCACTGGCGACCCTCAGGTACGGCATCCTGGACAATAAAGGGTTCCTGCTGCTCACCGGAGACGTTGGCACAGGAAAAACCACCCTGATCAATTCCCTGCTGAAAAGCCTGGAGAAAAATACACTTGTTGCTTCTATCCGCGATCCTGCTCTTGATCCCCTTGATTTCTACAATTACACGGCTCATGCCTTCGGCATGGAAGGGAGCTATACCAGCAAGGGTTCCTTTTTTATTCACTTCGAGCGTTTCCTTCATCAGGCAAACAGGGCCGGTAAAAATGTTCTGCTGATTATCGACGAAGCGCAGAGAATCAACCAGGAAATGCTGGAAGAAGTTCGTCTCTTCTCCAATATCGAGAAAGAAGATCGCAAGCTGTTGAATATATTTTTTATCGGCCAGATTGAATTTAACGACATTCTGCTCAGGCATGAGAACAGAGCTATTCGACAGAGAATAACGGTTAATTACCATATCCCCACCCTGACCAGGAAAGAGACGGAAGAGTATATACGGCACAGATTGAAAATTGCCGGTTCCGAGGCGGAAATATTTGAGGAAAAAGCCATTGATGAGATATTTTCTTTTTCCAGGGGTTATCCGCGCCTGATTAACATTACCTGTGACCGATCATTGCTGACGGGATTTGTGGAAGAGTCCGGAACAATTACCCATGCGCATGTCAAAGAGTGCGTACAGGAACTGACGATACCGCCATCAAGAACCTACGGATACACCCCGAGGAAGGAAGCGGCGCAACCTGCGGCTGTTTCAAATGTTTCACATGCCAAACGTCTGGGCAGGGCAAAGCCCGGCGTGACCGTTTCAGTGGGCAAACCTTCGGCAAGACACACAAGGCATCTTGCAAGGTATACAAAATATACAGAGGAGGATCCGGATCAAAGCCCAGGGAACAAGAAAAGAAGAAAACCGGAATCAATTTTAACCCTTTTTTATAAAATCCTGGGCATAGGTATCATCCTGTCCGTCATTATCTTTGCGGATCCTCTGGTTGCAACCAGGGACTCGAACAACAAAAAACTGGCCCATTCGCATTTCAGGCAGGCGGAACAGTTTCTCATGGCAAAGGAATATACAAAAGCAAAACAGGCAATGAATGAGGCATCATCAACCCTGGACCGGATCTACCCGGAAATCGATATCATTGAACACCTGATGGGCGAGGCTGAAACACTGGAGAATTCCGGAAATATCGAAGAAGCCCTGCTGTTCTATGAACAGGCGGAAGAAACCGCCAGACAGATAGGTTTCGATGAGCAGGGAAAAGCAATTCGCCTGACCATGGACAGCCTCCTGCTGAAAAAGGGTTTGATTGAAGCAAGAAATGCCGCAGCCGATAAAATCCAATCCGCAGCGAAGCCGGCGAAAGCGGCGGAGCAAATCATACAACTCCCCGGCGAGACGCAGGAGGTGCCTGAAAAACTGGTCATCTCCTTTCCTTCCAATTCCAACTTTCCTCCGGTCAAGTCCCTGGATGAAATAAACAGGTTGGTTGATTACCTGACAAAGCAACCCGAGCAAAAAATTAAAATTACCGGTTTTTCCGACTCCATGGGAAATGAAGGATACAACCGGAATCTGTCAGAGTTCAGGGCCAACTCGGTAAAAAGTTATCTGATGGGTAAAGGGCTGGAAGCATCACGGATTACAATATCGGGATTAGGTTCGGAAAATCCTGTCGCCACAAATGACACTCCGGCAGGAAGGATGGCAAACCGCCGTGTCGAAATTGAAGTAACGCCTTGATCTTGCTGATTCTATATTTTTGCGCAGGAATAATCCTGTTTCACTGGAATTTTTGTCCGAAAGAAATGGAAAAAGATTATATTGAGATGGATTCAGGTTTCCAGATAACCGTTTGTCTTGTATTTCCGGAAAGTTCTAGCGACAATATTCTATCCATACCGCTTCCTGGTACAATTCCGGTTCCGCCATCCCAATCCGGGACCAATGCTCGTTCCCGGCAATAAATATTGGTCCGCAGATTTTACTTGAAATCAGGAAATTGAACCTTGCCAACCTTCGAATTGACGGGCTCTTTGGGAACCACAAGAATCTTCATGCCAAGTATCATTCAGGCACTTATATTGCATAACCTATAGTACACAATAATTTTAGATTTTGGTGCAATAAAAGGAAGGAGGCAGGGAGATGAGGAAAATAGTAATTACGGCGTTAACTTTATTTATGAGCAGTGCAACTGGTGCTTACGCGATCCCGGTTTTACAACTTGACAGTGATCCCGGAGTATATGTAGGGGGAGATGAACAATCCACCGTAGCATACAGTGATGATTTCACTCTCTATGCACTGCTTGATTTCGGTAATCTTGAAAACTATGCAGATTATAATTTTTTTATATCTGCTGCCCTTATCCCGTCGCCTGATCTGACTGATGGTATGGATTATGGTTCATTTATCTTCAACGGACAAACGATAAATGTCGATACGGATCTGTTGTTCGGCACCCCCCCCGCGGTAGAGATATTCACCAATAATAATGATTTACCCGGACATGGCATATACGATACCTGGTATCAGGAATTTGCAGTTGATTTTTCTTCAGCCATGTTAATTGATGCGTATAATGTTCAGCCCGGAGATGATGATTCTTCTCCCGGCCAGATACTTCAACTGGGAACTTCAGTTAATATTGCAGGCCTCTCTGATGAATTAGCTCTTCATTTCGATCTCTACGGCTATAGAACCATCGATAGAAACAGCCTGTCGAATGGAGACATAATTGATGTCAGATCATTAATTTTTGCACCTTTCTCCCATGATGTCGTGACAGGTGGTGGTGGGGCTCCAGTTCCGGAACCTGCCACTATGCTGTTGCTGGGCGCCGGCTTGGCAGGACTCGCAGTTATCGGCCGGAAAAGCAGGAAAGGACCTGCTGTTTGAAATTACCACCCATTAAATTCTCCTAAAAACCAGGTCTTCCTGGTTTTTTTTTGCCAATATTGACCTGATTTAATCGACACAATGAGTTATATTTATTCCATGATACGGCAACATTTCTCCTGCCTGACGATTATATTCCTCCTGTCCATTTTCTTGACCGCTTGTTCAGGCCCGGAGATGAGGAAACAGGGTCATTTTGACAAGGGGGTGGAATATGAGCAGCAAGGTCAATTTAAAGAAGCCATACTTGAATACCGTAATGCAATACAACTGGATCCTGAGTTTGCCAGAGCCCGCTATCGGCTTGGGCTTGCTTATCTGGAAACAGGCGAACTCCCGAAAGCACTGCAGGAATTGAAGAAGACAGCCGAACTTGATCCCTCAAATACCGATGCTTTGCAGAGAACCGCTGAACTCTTTTTTCTGGCGGGGAAACCGGAAGAAAGCAGAACATATATTGACAAGATTCTTGCTGAACGGCCTGATAATGCAAAAGCCCTGAACATCCTCGGGAAGATTGAGCTTGTTCACGGAAATACTGATGAGGCGGAACGGATTGTTCATAAAGCCCTGTCGACCGCGCAAGAAGATTATCTTTATGTGCTTCAGGCCATGGTGTTCATGAAGCAACTGAAATATCAGGAAGCAGAGCAGTCCCTACTGAAGGCAATTGAGCTGAACCCGGAAGACATGTCTCCCTATGAACTTCTTGCCACCTTCTACCGGAGCCGGCAGGAAGATGAAAAAGCGAGAGAACTCCTCCTCAAAACTGCGGATGCATTTTCATCCTCACCCCGTCCGCTGCTGGCGCTGGCTTCCTTTTATAAAAGTAATAATGAAAATGATAAGGCAGAGCAGGCGTATTTACGGGCAATCTCTCTTGATTCCGAAAATGAGAATCTCCTTTTTTATCTTGCCGATTTTTATAAAGACTTAAGAAAATTTGCCGAGGCTGAAGAGATTCTCAACCGTATACTGGAAAAAACCGACAACCCCGGGGATGTTAAATCGATGCTGGCTGATCTGCTTTTCGAGCAACAGCGGTATCCAGAGGCGGAACAGCTCATTGCAGATGTTCTTGCCGAATACACGTCAGTGCCGCCGTTAGCGAACCTGGTTCAGGCGAAGCTTGCCATCAGGAAAGGTGACAGTGCCGCTGCCGCAGAAATTTTGGATCAGCTTGTGAAAGAGAATCCCCAATGGGGTGAGGCCCATTTTCATCTGAGCCTTGCCCTCTTGAATAACGGCAAGCAGGAGCTTTCCCAGAAAGCGGCAGCCGCGGCGGTGCAGTATGATCCGGAAAACTCAAGGGCACGGGCGTTCCTTGCCCATCACCTGCTCCGGAAGAGAGAATTTGCCAGGGCAGAACAGGAAGCCGTCACTGCTCTTCGCCTTGATTCCCGCAACGTTCAGGCAGCTGTAATTCTGGGGCAAACCTTTCTTCAGACCCGGGAAACGGAAAAAGCTTTTGCAGTTTTTACTCAAATGCGCGAACTCCTTCCCGAAAATACTCAGGTGCTCTATTATCTTGCCCAGACTGACATTGCACGCAATGAATATTATGAAGCAATTGATCTGCTTGAGAACATTCTCACCCTTGAACCCGACAACTCGCCTGCCCTGGCACTGCTTGCAGTCGTTTATTTTTCCGAAAATAAGCCGGAAAAAGCCCTTGCAAGAATTCGCACCCAGATCGAAAAAGCGCCTGTCCCGTCACATATGTTCCTGCTGGGCGATCTGCTGTATAAAAAGCCTTCCCTTGAAGAAGCGGCGGCAATTTTTACCCAGCTTCAATCCCTGGTTCCGGAAGATCCCAGGCCATATATAATGCTTGCCAGTATCCAGCAGAAAAAAGGGAATACCGACCAGGCAATAATCGAATACCGGAAGCTCCTTGAAAAACACCCCGATTCAGTTCAGGCTATGATGGAACTCGGTACCCTGCTAGAGATATCCGGCAACCCGGAAGAGGCCAAAACTCTCTATCTCAAGGTGCTCAAGCTGGATAAAGAATTTGCCCCGGCTGCCAATAATCTTGCCTGGCTCATTTCCCAGGAAGAGAATCCAGATATAGGAGAAGCTTTGCGGCTTGCCATGATTGCCAAAAAGAAGCTGCCCGATAATCCTAATATCAGCGACACCCTGGGTTATGTTTTCTACAAGCGGCAGGAGTATGGTTTAGCGGCTGAACAGCTCAGGGATGCGGTGGCTTCGCTTCCGCACGTTCCTACTGTCCGCTATCACCTGGCTCTTGCCCTCAAGGCACAGGGTGCCGAAGAAGAGGCACTGGATGAGCTTATCCGATGCCTGGAACAGGAAACGAATTTTCCCGAGCGTCTTGAAGCTGAAGAACTTTTGCAGACCTGGCAGGCATCTTCGTAATCTAAAACAGATAATGAAGAAAACGTATGTAATTGGAGATATTCACGGCTGCTATGAGCCTCTGGTGAACATGCTCCAATTGATCGGCAACACCGAAGATACGCTTATTTTTCTCGGTGATTACATAGACCGGGGCCCGGAGTCTAAAAAAGTGGTGGATCTTCTCGTACAGCTTAAAAAAGATCTGCCCCGCGTCATTACACTTCTTGGCAACCATGAATCAATGTTTCTCCGTTTTCTCAACGGCCGGGACCAGGAATTTTTCATGCTCAATGGAGGACAGGAAACACTGGAAAGCTACGGTATTGATCCTTTGTCCGATTATGAGCCCAGCTCATTTGTTCCGGAGGAACACCTGGCCTTCTTTGCGGGTCTGTTGCTGCACTGGGAAGACGAAAAAAATATCTATGTTCATGCAGGCTTGAAGCCGGGTCTGCATCTTAGTTTACAAACCGACTGGTGCATCTGGGCGCGGGACGAATTTATCTATTCGTCCTGTAATTTCGGCAAACGCGTGGTCTTCGGCCATACAGTTTTCAAGGAACCTTATGTACGGCCGGAAAAAATCGGCATAGATACCGGAGCTGTCTATGGCGGGAACCTGACATGCCTGGTACTGCCCGATGAGGAATTTATTACTGTTGCGGGCCACAAAAACAGCAACCATCATCCCCTGAGTTCCACTGCCCTGCAGAACTAGATAAATCTCTGTAATATATAATGTTAAATTTATTTATACCCATTTTCAACCATTAAATGGATAGTATTTAAATATGGATATCCAACAACGCCGTATTATAAAAAAATATCTCGACATTCTTCTCCGCAGGAAAAAATTAATCATTTTCTTCCTTCTCCTGGGAACTGCTTTAGGTCTCGGGTTTTATGTCAATACGTCCAAGGTATATACAAGTTCGGCCCTTCTCAAATATCAGCGCCAGCAGATTAACCCAACGCGAATGTCTCCCGACGACCTGCGTACAGCGACCAGGGAAATAGTTGATACGGTCGGGCAGCAGATTCTGACAAGATCAAGCCTGGAATCCATCATAAAAGAATTTGATCTGTATAGCGGCATGCGGGAAACAATGTCCATGGAAGACATTGTGAATGTCATGCGCACCGATCACATACACACCCAATTTCTGCAAACCGGCGGCGATATTTTTCAGGTTTCCTTTCAGGGAAACGATCAAAACAAGGTGATGCGGGTCACCAATGAATTGGCTGCAAAATTTATTGAAGAAAATTTACGCTACCGCCAGGAACGCGCTTCCCTGACATCGACTTACGTAAAGGACGAACTGAAAATGGCCAAGGAGGCCCTGGACGAGAAAGAGTTGTTAATGCGAGATTACAAGCTGCAATATTATAATGAAATGCCGGAGCAGCTGATGAACAATATGAACCGTCTCAGTTCGCTGCAGATACAATACCAGAATAATCAGACAAGCAATCATGAGCTTGAGCGAACCCGGCTCCTGGTCCAGGAACAGATGGCTTCGCGCCGGGATCTTCTTGCCCAGGCTGAAACAGCCCAGGATCTTGGGAATGCTTCATCCGGCGGAGGACCGGGAGACATCTATCAAGTCCGCATGAAACTGCAGAGCCTGGAAAATCGTTATACGGAAAAGCATCCTGAGATCAGAAGACTGAAAAAAATTATTCATGATTATGAAAGCCAGGACAATTCCGGTTCAAGGAACGCCAATTATAAATTTGATCAACAGCTGCAGGAACTTGGCCAGCAGCTGAAGGATCTGGAAATGAATATTTCCCGTTTGCAGGAAGAACGTGAAAACCTTGCCGAACAGATTCAAAAATATGAGAAATGGATTGCGGCTACCCCGGTAAGAGAAGCTGAGTGGTCCGGCCTGACCAGGGATTATCAACAGCTCCACGAACGTTACCAGCAACTGGTTACCAAGAGCCTTGAAGCCGAATCAGCCCGGAGCCTGGAAAACCAACTGGAAGGAAGCCAGTTTAAAATCATAGAATCGGCTCATTTCCCGGAAAAACCCACTTTTCCGGATTTCAAAATAATAATGCTTGCGGCCCTCGGCCTTGGGCTTGGAACTGGAGCCATCCTGGCAATCGGCATCGACTTTCTGGGCACATCCTTTAAAGACCCGGTTGAACTTGAAGATTTTCTGGAAGTACCGGTTGTGTGTGCAGTACCGGCCATTTATACCAAAAATGAAGTCGTAAGAAAAAAAGCAAAAAATATTGCCTTGAATCTATTTTTGTTGTTTGCCGCAGCAGTTCTCATAAGCGTTGCAATATATCTCTGGAAACAGGGAATTATCATTATATAGGAGAAGATAACGTGGGAAAAGTTTCCAAAGCTCTCAACAAGGTGGAATCAAAAAATGAATATGAATATTCCCCCGCTTCTGCCGCCGCCGAACCTGACCATGCTTCTGCTGCTGTTGACGAATCCGTTGCTATTGACGGATCACAGTATTCCGCTGACAAGGTCCCTGCTGAAAATGCAAGGGAGAAAATAGAACTGAGAGCTGCCCCATTTTCGTCCATACCGGATGAATTGAATGGGAACTGGAACGAACGGCTTGTTTATGCAAGTGAAAATTTCTCCGGGATAGCCGAGAGTTTCAAAAAGCTGCGAACCATGATTCTGTATCCCGAATCCGGCAAACCGCCAAGAAGCCTTATGGTGCTCAGCAGTGACGCCGGAGAAGGAAAAAGCTTTGTCTGCGCAAATCTTGGAATAAGTTTAGCCAACAGTGTTGAACATGAAGCCCTGCTGATTGACTGTGACTTACGCCGTCCCACGCTTCAGTCTCTTTTTGGACTCGGTCATCAGAAAGGTCTGGCAAACTATTTGTGCAGCGAGGAAGAGTTAGGGGACCTGATTGTTCCGACAGGACTTCCCAAATTATCAGTACTGCCGGCCGGACCGCCTCCGGACAATCCTTCCGAACTTATCTCCTCTGAAAAAATGTCCGCCATGATAGAAGAGCTTTCCAGCAGGGATGATGGCCCTCTGCTCCTGCTTGACGCCCCGCCTTTCCATTCAGCTGCCGAGACTCTCGTGCTGGCCCAGCTTGTTGACAAAGTAGTTCTGGTAGTCAGATGGGGGAGACCGGACAGAGAAAACATTAAAAGGATGCTGGACCAGGTCGGCCGAAAAAAAATTATCGGTGCCGTATTTAACGCTTTTGAAGCAAATATTCTCGATCGCAAATTCCAGGGGGTTGGATACAATAATTACTATTCCGGGGCTTATTGAATAAATGCCTTATATCCTTAAGAAATATTACCCTCCCAGGAATGTCTTCTTTGTTCTGGGAGAAAGCCTGCTTATATTTCTCTCGATAACCCTGGTCTATATGGCTTTCCGGGGTACTGAAAACTTTATGGAAATCATCACCCTTTATGGAGTCCGTGCCCTGGTGGTCACCATAATCTTTCAGTCCTCCTTCTATTTTTTTGACCTGTACGACCTGGGAGGGTTCCTTTCCTTTCACGATGCTGCCGCCCGAATTCTCCAGTCTTTCGGAGTAGGCTGTATATTTCTGGCTTTTTTTTATTATATATTCCCGATTTATATAATCCCGAACCGTATTTTCTGGCCCGGATTTTTAGCTGTCTGCACCGCTGTTTTTCTCTGGAGATACCTTTACAATTATGTCCTTAACAAAAAAATGTTCGCGCAAAGCGTTATAATTCTGGGAACCGGAAAAGTAGCCAACGATATAATACGGGAGATGGAACGAAAACGGGATTCAGGGTACGAGATAGTGCACATGATAGGAGAAGAAAACACTTCTTTTCCACTCCCAAAATCCATTCCTGTAACTACCGACATAGAACAGCTGCCGCAGCTTTGCCGGAAATATAATGTTGAGCGGATAGTTGTCGCCATGGATGACAGGCGGGGGAAAACTCCGATCCAGCAGCTCATGGAATGCAAGTTCATGGGATACCCCATAGAGTACGGGATCAAATTTTATGAAAGACTTGCCGGGAAAATACTTGTTGAACGAGTAAATCCTGATTGGATTATTTATTCCAGCGGTTTTAAAAAAGGCCGGTTGCTGACCTTCAGCAAACAGATCATCGATATTTTTCTTGCCCTTGTCGGCTTAATCCTGACTCTCCCGGTAACCGTCGCCAGTGCCTTGATCATACGGCTGGAATCTCCGGGCCCTGTTTTTTATCTTCAGGAAAGAACAGGGTTGCATGAAAAACCGTTCAGGTTGATTAAATTTCGATCCATGCAGAGTGACGCCGAAAAAGACGGCCCTGTCTGGGCCATGAAAAATGACACCCGTGTCACCCGCTTTGGCCGTTTTATGCGGAAAACCCGGATAGACGAAATACCGCAGATGTTAAATGTGCTCCTGGGAGACATGAGCTTTGTCGGACCGCGGCCGGAACGGCCGGTTTTTGTTGAGCAGCTTGCGCAGCGGATTCCCTATTATTCGGTCAGGCATAATGTCAAACCCGGTATCACCGGATGGGCCCAGATTTGTTATCCGTACGGTGCTTCTGAAGAAGACGCCCTGCGTAAACTGGAATATGACCTCTACTATATAAAAAATATGTCCCTGCAAATGGACTTCTGGGTTATTTTTCAGACGATAAAAACGGTGTTGTTCCAGAAAGGAGCCAGGTAAACGTGATAATCACCTGCTTTTCTTACCGGCAGCAGAACAGCAGAAACAGATGGTTTGTTCCCTCGGGACTTGAATGCTGATTTGAGGCTGCTTTCCTCAAAGACAATCCTGCCACTCCCGCCACTTGTTTCATTCCTGCGGTTTACCACTTCATCTTGCTTTTCTTTCCGGCTGCCAGGTCGAGTATGATTCACCGGTCAGGTACTTAATCCAGCCCATAAGATATGCAATATTCACGAGAACAAAAGAATAACCCAGGGCCAATATCCTGTTTTGGAAATTTTCATTGAAAAAATAATAGGACAACGAAATGCAGTAAAGCAGAAGTTGACCGACAAGGAGGATCTGGTAGGGAAAACCGTGCGAAAGAAGCAGAACGTTGGCTGCAAGCAGGATGATGAGAAAACAGGGAGTCAGGAATTTGAAATATTTATGGGAAATAATTTTAAAAGAGATAACCGGATAGCGCAGGGGATTAAGCAGTTCTTTATAGTTAAACAGAGCCCGGAGCGTCCTGTTGGTTATTCTGACCTGCCGCGCAAATTCACCTTTGGAATCATCTGCAGTCTGTTCATAGCAGAAAGCGTTTGGCTCAAGAACAACTCGAAAGTCTTTTTTCAGGACGTTCAAAGGAATGACGAAATCATTAATGTCATGATCGGATAATGGCTGGTATAAATTCCGGCGAATAGCAAATATGGCTCCGTCCGCGCCTATACAGGAACCCAGCCTGGTTTCCAGTTTTTTCGTAAGTATTTCAATTTTTGTATAAAGGCCGGTTGATTCCGTCCCGGTATTTTTCCCGGAAAGGTATTTGGTCCATCCTGTAACCAGGCCGATTGCAGGATACTGGAAATTTCTGACCAGTTCTTTGACGGCGTTTCCATCATACATCGAATTTGCATCCGAAAAGATGATAATTTCCCCGCTGCACAGGGGTACAGCTTTGTTCAGGCAGGCTGTTTTACCGATTCGCCCTTCGTAAACCAGCAATTTTAATCCCTTGTGCCGATATCTCGCCGAGATTTCATTTGTTCCGTCGGTGGACCCGTCGGAAACAATATTGATTTCCAGCAAATCATCAGGATAATCAAGACTGAGCGTGTTCAGAATTTTTTCTTCTATAACATCTTCTTCATTATATGCTGAAATGATGAGGGAAACCGTGGGCAGCTTATACGTCTGCGGACCGGGCCGGTTTTCTTTGACAAATCCGGCAAAAATCCATAGCAGCAGGGTATAGCCGCCATATGCATATGCAATTCCGCCAAAAGTTATCCAGAATAAATATGTCATCATCAAATAAGTGCTGTCATTGTTCAACAGGCCAGTATTCAGGCAGAGAATCCAATATGACGGCCGCAAAGGATGAGAGCGAATTTTTTGCGCTCTCTAAATGTGCCTGCTCGATTGTCTGGGAAAGTTGGATATATGCTCCGTCATTCCGGTTATATAAGGTTTTATTCACAAACCTGTGAATATTCTGTTTAATACCCGTATCCAATACCTTGGTTCCCGCCGACTGGTACCAATGGAGAATATACATATAGAGCTCTTCCTGTTTCGAAACCATGTAGTTTACATGGGTGCCGTCCGGGAAAAGCTCTGATTTTATAAAAACCTTGCCCGCATCGACAATCAACCAGCCCTGGCTCGGCAGGCAGGCATAGGGATTATGCGGCGTACGGCCGCCCTTGGCCGTACCGTAATACCCGATATAAAGATCAATTCCATTTTTTCCAGGATGGAGGTAATGCCGATACACATGCTTGTCGGCGTTCAGTTCCTCATATACCGCCGCGGGAAAAAAATCTTCAACCGCGGAATATCCCTGGATGTTCATGGGAATATTTTCAAGGTTGGTCGTGACCACCGTGGGCGCTGCCCGTCCGGTTAGCAGGAAAATACCAATGCCGGCAACCAGGAAAAGGAGTATTGATACGACTGCTGCTGTTTTATGCACTGAACCTGCCATTCCAATTGTGCTGCAATTATTAAATTTTCTGATTACCATCGAAACTCAGCTAGCATTAATCGGTGTATATAATTGTTTATCCTGAAAAATCCTGTTTAATTGTCATTCCCGCGCAGGCGGGAAGGTGGATTCACATTTGAAGTGCAACACACCGGTCCAAAATACCTCA
>JAWSUG010000023.1:0-58397 GCA_033549385.1 Desulfobulbaceae bacterium
CCAGGTTGGGGAGAAGCTCACCCGGCCCTATGTGATGGTAGCTAACCACCACAACTGTTAAGATACAAGGTTGGGGTAAGCGTGCGAACCCCAACATCTTCATGGCACTAGCAGAGACGGACCTGCCTCCTTGTCTCGTGCATAGGGTATTTAACAATCATTCAAAATTAAAATTCGACGCTCGGATCATCCTTTTCTGCTGAAAATAAAAAGATTCCCCTTTATCCATGAATCCCTTTCCCAGCGGGAATTGATGTTTACTGCGAGCAGCTTTGTCCAGCCGTTTTCGGCGGCTGTTTTTTCGACGTATTCGGGATGATGGGCATAGCGCCCGGTGGTCCTGAGTTTCCAGTCGTCATTTTCGCTTTTTTCCGTAGAGAGGCAGAATAGCGCATCCGGCGTGGACCGCCCGGCAGCGGCTGCAAAAAAAGAGTGCAGTTCACCCCGGTAGATCAGGACATCGGCTGCGATAAAAAGATCATATACTGTCTCTGCCTTGTTGAGAAATCCGGCGATATCATCCAGATGAAGGGCGTTGTAGATTTGTTTTGCCTTCGCCTGTTCCAGCATTTTGGCGGAGAGATCGACTCCTGAGAGTTTCACGCAGGCGGTCCGGAATGCTTCTCCGGCCAGCCCGGTTCCGCAGCCGAGATCCAGGCCATGGCTGAAAATCCTTTTCCTGTTCCGGATGGAATCAAATTGTGCTCGAAGGTCCAGATACAGTTTGTATTCGAGGTCTTTGGTCAGATTCTCTTCAAAGGTTTCACTGTAATGGTCAAAAAGGGAACGGATGTATTCCTGCGGCGGCACATCCACGGGTGACCCGATAAGAACTGAATGCATGTACCTGGCAGAGGCATGATCGGGATCGAGTTCCACGATCCGGCTGTACACATTACGGGCCTGCTCGTATTCCCCTTCCAGGTGCAGGAGGTAGGCGAGATTATTCAGGGAAGGCAGGTGGTCCGGAACAGCCTCGGCAAGGCTGCTGAAAACCCTGCAGGCGTGCTCGATCTCTCCCGCATCCCGGTAGCAGCAGCCGAGATTGTAGTGGATATCGGTGTCTGCGGGCGCCAGGGCAAGGGCTTTCAGATAGGCCTCTTCCGCCTGGGCGAACCGGTTGTTCTTTTTGTAAGCCAGGCCGAGATTATAGAAAATATCTTCGTCCCCGGGGCACAATTCGGCGGCCCTGGAATATGCATTGACGGCATGATCGAATTGTTTTGCTTCAAAGTAGGCCAGGCCGAGATTGTAATGCACTTCAGCAGCGTCAGGAACATGGCCGGCTACCACCGAATACAGGCTGATGGCATCTTTCGGACGGCCCTGCCGGTGCATTTCCAGGGCTTTTGCATAAACTTCGTTTATCTCGACAGGTTCGGGTAATTTGCTCATTTCTTTTTCTATGTTTGAGGGATGATTTCCTGTTTAAGCAGGCAGCATGAAATACGATGGCGGGGTGTTCCGTCCGCCAGGTATTCGATATTATCCGGCTGCAGCAGTTTGTTCATGACGCAGCCTTCGGGTATTGACAGGGGGAAGAAGCGATCTTCGTTTATCCCCTCCCGCTTTACGAGCCTGTTGTTTTCAATCCGGTAGGCATGAATGGGGAAATCTTCGCACAGGGGGCAGAGATAAACCCTGCCGTTGGGGAAAATGAAATAATTTTCCGCTACCTGTCCGGCGCACGCAAAGGTTTCTTCCGGTTCGAGAAAAACTTTCGGAAATATGACGTGGATACCGAGTTCGGCGGCCTGGGCGGCAACCTGGGGAACAATGCGCAGCCACTGTTCAGGATCGACCTGCCAGGATATTTCTTCCTTGGTCTGTCCTGCGGCCGGTTTTCCCCGCAAACCGATAACCTGGATGAAGAATCTTTTCACTCCCAGTTCATGGAGCAGGCCGGGCATTTTATGAAGATGGTCGATATTGAGCCGGGAAACCGTATAGATAACGCTGGTTTTGAATCCCCGGGCGATTGCTTTTTTCAGGTTACCGGTGCAGACCGCAAAGACGCCTTTTCCGCGTATCGGATCATTGACCGAGGGATCAGGGCCGTCCAGGCTGAAACTCAGGAAGTCAAGCTCTTCCGGGGTCACCCTGTCGAGGAAGTCGTGGAACAGGTAGCCGTTGGTATCGACAGTGACGGCAAAGCGCATTGATTTGGCGGCGCGGATAATCTCCGGCAGATCGGGGTGAAGCGTCGGCTCGCCGCCCAGCAGGATGAGGTTTGATTCGCGGTCCGGCCTGGCAAAAAGACGCAGCCATTCGAGGGCGGTTTGTTTGGAAAGCGTTTCCCTGCCGTGCTGCGCAGGATTGATGTAGCAGTGCCGGCATGAGAGATTGCAGGCGGTTAGCAGATGAAAAAAAACATTGCGCTCCCCGGGCTTGAAATCAACTGTCCTGGGAACCGGATGGCCGGTGGTCATGAGTCTTTCTCCGGGGTCTGGGCAAGAGTGTACTCAGCCAGGAGGGTGTTATGCAGGTAGGAGTGACAGCGGAAAAATTCCTGGAACAGGGCCAGGCTTTCCCGGCGGAGAACACGGGGAACTATCTCCACCCGCATTTCGGCATACAGCTTGTTAAGCTTTCCCAGGGGCAGGTTCGTGCCCCCGCCCATCACATCCTCATATGCCCAGACAAAGCTGCGGATGCCGGAAAGAAGCATGGTCGCATAGCACATGAGACACGGTTCCATGGTCGAATAGACGGTAATCCTGCTGCAGTCGGTCTCCGGGGCGGCGCGCAGCAGGTGACGCAGGGCACATACTTCGGCATGGTCTATTTCGTTGGGGTGGTCGCCGCTGCTGTTTTTTCTGCCGGCACGGGCAACGACCTTGCCGCCGCTGACAAATACGCAGGCAACGGGAAATTCCCCTTCCCCAAGTGCCTTTTCCGCATCGGCAAGGGCAAGACGCATGAAATGTTGATGGTCCTTCATGGATAAATCCTGCATCTCGTCCCTATAACCCTAAACTCCTAAACTCCTAAAACCCTAAAATCCTAAAAGCCTAAGCTCCTAAACTCCTTCAGCCTTCAGCCTTCAGCCTAAACCCCTATACCCCTATACCCCTATACCCCTAACCCCAAATACATACCACGACCGCTCGGGACTGTCAAAACAGTCCCGGGCTCAGAGTCCGCGGCCGAAACGAAGGACGCTTTTGGCTATCACGGTTCCGGTCTGGGGCTGGACCCAGTCGTGACCTTTATCAATAAAGGGGAGGTAGACGAGTGATCCCGTGATATTTTTTAAACGGGTTTGTGGCAGATAGGGCAGGATATTTTTGCGGCTTGCGGCGCAGGCCGCCAGGGTCACCTTGATTGCCTGGCGGGCCTCGGTCCGGGGCAGATTGGCCGGATAGAGATTGGGCAGCACCTGGCCGGAGTCCAACTGCAGCCGCCATTGGCTTATTGTCAGGCGCCTGGCGGCGCGGAGAAAGATTTTCGGCTGCAGTTTGAAAGCCGGGATCAAAAAACGCATAACCCGTTCCTCCCATTCTGCTTTTGGCAGCATCGGCTGGTTGGTGCGCCTGATAAAATCGGCGAAACTGAAAATTTTCAGTTCCGGGGCATGGGCCCGGATTGTCCAGAATGGAAGATACATACCGGTGTGACCGTCACCGGGTTGGATGCGCCAATTAAGCCGCTGCAGCCCCCGGTCGCTGATTTCCCAGGCTGTCTCGCAATTGCTGCAGATCGGGACCAGGCAATCGCCTGCACCGTCAAGATTCCAACCGCAGCGGGGGCAGAGGGCGGGCAGAAAGCGCACCTGCCAGCGGTGATTAAAGGAGGTTCCAGTGAGAGGGAAGGAGGCTATACGGTCCAGCCTGACAAGCGGGTGGTCCGTGACACAGTCAAGCAGATGGGATTCGCCGCGTCTGAGGGGCAGATAGATAATGCTTATCGTATCTCCCAGAAAAGCACGGTGCAGAGGCGCCTGTCCCCGGTTCCCGTTGATCCGGCTGAGCTGAACAGCCTTGTCGAGTATCACCTTTGCCTTGACGGACAAACGCAGGAACCGGCCTTTGCTTTCCGGAACCAGCCTGCCCATTTTCATGGCCTGCGGCCTGAAGCCGAGAGTCGGCGGGAGTCCGGGCATAATATATCCCAGCTGGGTTGTGTCTATTACCTGGTGGGCAATGCGGTTTTCCGTTACCTGAAAAAGATTGCTCTTGAGGCGGATGTAGGGTGCATACAGTAGATGGTCCCGGTCCGGTTCCGCCACTTTGTCCGGCAGGACATAGCGAAATGTACCGTTTGACTGGAGAAAATTTTTTACACCGCAATAGGGGCAGGTAAGAAGCCTGTCGTTTTCAAACAGGGTGACCGGAGCACCGCATTGGGGACAGCCCTGTTCTATCTGGAGGTCCATGGGTTTATAGGGGTTTAGGTGTTTCGGCGTTTAGGATTATAGGGGTTTGTCGCTTCGCTTATACGGCTTTGCCGTGAGTTGGCAGTATGCAGTCATCAGTTGGCAGCTTTATTTTCGTCCGGCCGAATGCCGCATAAATTAGCCTGATAGTCTTCAGCCTAAACCGCTTCAGCCTTCAATTTTTATCCTGCTGCCGCACTGGTTGCAGAAGGTGGCGCCTGGCAGATTTTCTGTTTTGCATTCCGGGCATACCGGAGATTCCGGTTTTTCCGTGGTCGGGTGGCCGCAGCGGGAGCAGAATCTTGCTCCCGGTGTCAGATTCTTGCCGCAGTTTGTGCACTGGGACAAAACCACCTGCTGATGCCCGCAATATGGACAGAATCCGGCATCAACGGGAATTGTTTTCCGGCATTCCGGGCAAGTGGCGGTTGCTGCTTCCGGCGTACCTGAAGTCTTGTTTGCTGAGGCGGCATGCAGGTTGCCGAACAAGGCCGGCATCATCATGCCCATCCCCATCCCCAGCCCGGCACCGGCTTCGCCGCCAGCTTCCGAGGCCTTTTCCATGGCCATGGCCGCCTTCATGCGGACAAAGTTGTCCATGTCCTTTATGACGCTCAGCCGGCTGCGGTCGTCGATGGCAGTCTGGACATCCGGTGGAGGGGTGATGGAGGTAATATAGAGTTCATCGAGAAAAAGTCCGAATCTGGAGAAGTCCTGCGTCAGTCTTTTTTTCACCCCGGCAGCCAGATCATCGAATCGCCCCGGAAGGTTCAAAATGGTATCCAGTTCTTCACCCAGGTAATCATTGAGACGAGAGACAATCACCCGGCGCAGGTACTCCTCGACCTCCCTGGTTGTGAATTTTCCCATGGTTCCCGCCATGGAGTTGATGAAGAGTACCGGCTGAATGATGCGGATATTAAACACCCCGTGCGCCCGCAAACGGATCAGACCAAGTTCCGTGTCCCGGAATGCGACGGGATCCCTGGTTCCCCATTTCAGGTTGGTGAATACCTTGAGATTGGCAAAATAGACTTCGGCCCGCAGCGGACTTTTCATTGCCCACGGGACTGCCAGAATTTTGGTGAGAATCGGAACATTTCCTGTTTTCAGGGTATGTCGTCCTGGTCCGAAACCGTCACAGGCGCGTCCTTTGTAAAACAGCACGGCGGCCTGGCTTTCCCTGACCGTGAGCTGCGCCCCGAACTTTATTTCTCCTGATCCATGTTCCGGGAGACGGTGCAGAAGTTCCTGACCCGATTCGTCAAACCATTCGATCATTTCCAGAAAAATGATATTATCCGCTCCCATGATTTTTTACCTGTCGTCTATGAAGAAAAGTTGAAGGGAAAAGTTACATAAGTACCTGATTACCGTAGAAATTCATAATTGTTTGTCCTGAAAAAATCTTGTTTAATTGTCATTCCCGCGCAGGCGGGAAGGTGAATCCAGCATTACGCAAACTCCTCTGGATTCCCGCCTGCGCGGGAATGACCTGGGGCGTGACTTTTTAGGATTATCAACATGTTGGCACTTTTTCCGGACTAAGAGCTGAACTTTGTGGTAATCAAGAATAAGTATAGTACAGATGGTAAGAGATCACCAAGGAGAAAGATTGAACTTCAGGAAGATACGATGAGTGAATTCAAACAGGAATGGACTGTTGAGAGTGCGATGGAAATCCTCGGGCACCCGACCGTTGACAGCAGAATATGGGCCGAAGCAGTGGAATGGCTGCTTTTGTACGGGCCGCCTGAAATACAGGAAATACTGAAACAGGCCTCAAGCCATGCCATTGGTGTCGAGTTTCCCGACCTGAAGCCGAAGTCCTTTACCGAGAGCGGCGATCCTGTCTATTCGATTGCCGAAGTGGCTGAACAACTGGGAATTTCCGAAGAAGAAGCGGCGGAAGTGATTGCCCGCAAAGAGGAGAAGCACGGCATCCTGCATCGGGTTGACGAGCAGAATACAAGGAAAATGCAGTGAGGTAGGGGTTTAGGTTAATAGGTTTTTAGGTTTTAAGGAGTTTAGTAGTTTAGGGGTTTGAGGCTGAAGGCTGAAGCTTTTGGAAACCTGAATTCCAAGACCCCTAAAAACCTACTAACCTAAATTCCTAAACACCTATCTATTCCAGTTCATAGAGCTTATCATCCCGCTTTGGCTGTTTGCGGCCGGCGTGAACCTGTTTTTTCATCTGTTCAAAAGATATATCATTCTCCTGCAACAGGTCGTCTATTTCCCGCTCGACCTGATCCGGATTCTCGCCGTCTTCCAGGCGGGACATGGCTTCCTGCATCCGTTCTCCCAGGGAAATGCCGGTCTTGTCCGAGAATTTCCGCATCAGACGGGCCATCTGCCTGGGATCGTTTTCGTTGACATTTTCAGCCTCCCGGAGCAATCCCTCAAAGGCATTTCCCACCTTCGCTTCATCCATGCCTGCAAGCGGATTGGTTTCCCAGCGTGCCTTCCCGATGGTGGCGAAAGAGGACATCATTTTCCGGATCTTTTTTCTGCCGCATTGCGGACAGTCCGGCTGTTTGCCGGGTGCGACCCGGCGGGAATAAAAATTAAAAATAGTATTGCAGTCAGGACAGTAGAATTCGTAGATGGGCATTTTTTTTATTTAGGCTGAAGGCTGAAGGCTGTTAGGCTGAAGGCTACCCGGCTTTGCCGGGTTTGCAGCAGGCGGTCGGCATTCGGCAGCTTAGGGTTGTAGATTTGCGAGCTGCAAGTCTCGAAGCAAATATTTAAAATTTGGCGTCCGCTGTTGGACGTTCGATGTTCGACAGTCATGAAGTTTATAAAGTTTGTAAAGTTAGCAAGTAGTTTTACGCATTGATTTGAGCAGGGCATTGAGCACCTTTTCTGTTTCGATCATTTTTGATTCGCATTCCAGGTTATCAACTCCTTCAAAATACCCTAATCGCTTAGCCAGGTCAAACTGGTAATGTAATTCTCTTAAGGAGCCGAAAGCAATTTCCAAGAAACGGAAATATTCGCTCTGACTTCACGGGCACATCCTTCCACAATGTTTGATGGAACGGAAATAGCTGCTCTTCTCATCTGGGAAGTCAATCCGTACATTTCCTGCGGAGGAAACTCTTTGGTCACCTGATAGATGAGGATGACTACCTTGTCAGCCAGTTCAAATGCTCTAAGTTTTGTATGATCTCTCATTTTATCAAGTCAAAACAGCCTCAGCATCCAGCCTAAAGAGCTCCAGCCTAATATAGCTTCAGCCTTTAGCCTAAACAGCTTCAGCCTTATTCAAGCACTGCTTGAACATCCTCGTCCCCAACCTCGTCGGTAACAACAACTTTGCCGATTTCCGTGGGCAGCACATAAAAGACCCTGCCTCCGATGGTTTTTTTGTCGGCTTTAAAATAGTTCTTGATCTGCTGCCGGTTCATATCGGCGGGGATGGAGGTTTCCATGCCGAATTCCCGGATCAGTTGTATTAATTTATCCGCTTCAGCCTGGGGCAGGCGGCCTGTCCGGACGGCAAGCCTTGCCGCGGCAGCCATGCCCATGGCGATTGCCAGGCCGTGAATGAGGGCATATCCGGAAGCAGCCTCGATGGCATGACCGATGGTGTGGCCGTAGTTGAGGATTCTCCTGAGACCGCCTTCCCGCTCGTCCTGTTCGACTACGTGGGCTTTAATCTCGCAGCAGCGGGCAATCATCTCAATGACAACATCTTTCTCCAGGGCAAGGATCTGCCGGCGGCTGCTCTGCAGAAACCGGAAAAAAACGGCATCGGCAATGATGCCGTACTTGATGACCTCGGCCAGCCCTCCCAGAAGTTCGGTTTCCGGCAGGGTCTGCAGCACGCCGGTATCGATGTAAACGGCCTTGGGCTGATAAAAGGTGCCGATCAGATTTTTTCCTTCCGGGATGTCCACTCCTGTTTTCCCGCCCACCGAACTGTCCACCTGGGCCAGCAGGGTGGTCGGCACCTGGACAAAAGGAATGCCGCGCATGTATATAGAAGCGAGAAAGCCGGTAATATCGCCTGTTACTCCACCCCCCAGGGCAAGGAGGCCGTCCTTGCGGTCAAAACCTCTGCGGGCCAGCTCGCTTGCCAGCATGCCGATCGTGGCCAGATTTTTGTTCTGCTCTCCCCGGGGGAAGGTGATCAGTTCGGCGGGGAGTTGATTTTCCGCCAGGGCCTGCATCACCTGCCGGCCGTAGAGGCCGGCAACGTGTTCATCGCTGATTACCGCGTATCTTTTGGCGGTTTTTCGATCTTTCAGGTCCCGGCCGAAACTGTTGAGCAACCCTTGCGCAATGAAGATCGGATAGCTTCTCTCGCCAAGTCCCACCCGGACCACTTTTTCTCTGCTTTCTGCTGTCATTTTTTACCTGTTTCAAGAAAATAAACGGATAATTACAAAAAAATCAGATCATAAGCAAATCAATAACGATGCCCTAAAAAGAGAGGGAACAAACCCAAGTCCTAAGGATCATCATTGGGTGCCCTTTTTAAGGGCGAATTTATTGCTATTCCCATTGCCATTTGACGAGCACCGCAGGAGTTGCCGATAAAAAAATCTGCTCTTAAAATTGCAGATTTTCGGCAACTCCGAGGAGCGGAGTATGCCCGGAGGGTCAAATGGCACGGGCGTACTTTTTTGGTTCGTTTTTTGGACGAGCAAAAAATGAACAGTTAAATCAAGAAGTTAACAGGTTGTTGAAAAAACAAGGCTCAATGAGCACTATGCCAAACAAACAGTTGCTAAAACTGAACCGCAGGCGGAGCAAGTTTTAACGAAACCAACAAATAATTGTAATTTTCATTTATGCACGGAAAGCTGGTTTTGTAATTTAATTAAAAAAGGGGATGCGCCGCTTTCGCGGTACATCCCCTTATGGTAGGTCAACTCAGCAGTGCTGAGAACAATTACATGGACTCGCCGGAAGCGGCACCCTGCATCTTGATCTCAACTTTCTCGGTGAGACCTTGATAGTACTCGCGCAGGATTTCCAGAACTTCCTCGCGGCCGAAATGATCCGGAACCTCGGCGCCCTCGGACAGTGCCTTGCGCAGCTTGGTACCGGACAGGATGACCCGGCTTTCCTTCTGGTGCGGGCAGGTACGCAGAGAGGCCATACCGTCGCACTCGAAGCAGTAGAAGGTCCAGTCGATTTTCATCGGCTTGCAGAGCAGGTCCTTGGCTGAATCGCCGGTTACCGGGATACGGTCAAAAATATCCTGGGCTTCGAACAGGCCGTAGAAATCGCCGACGCCGGCATGGTCACGGCCGATCAGCATGTTGTTGACGCCGTAGTTCTGGCGGAAGGTCGCATGCAGCAGGCCTTCACGGGGGCCGGCATAACGCATGTCGAGCGGGTATCCGGCCTGGACAACGTTATCTTTGACAAAGTATTTTTCAACCAGGGCATCGATGGCTTTAATCCGCACAGGAGCAGGAATGTCACCGGGTTTCAGGTTGCCGATCAGGGAATGGATCAACACGCCGTCGCATACCTCGACCGCAATTTTGCACAGGTATTCGTGGGAGCGGTGCATGGGATTGCGGAGCTGCAGGGCGGCAACATTGGCCCAACCGTGGTCGTCAAAGATGCGGCGGGTCTGGGCGGGGCGCAGGTAAACGCCTGAGTACTCTTTCGGATATTCACCCTCGGAAATAACCCTGACCCGGCCGGCGATGTTAAATTCTTTCTGGGCCATAACCATCTGGACGCCGGGATGATCATCCATGGCAACTTTCCAGAATTTGTCGTCGGCGGAATCATCGCCCATGCCTTTGAAGACCTTCTCGCATTCCCACTTCTTGTCTTCCTCGGTCATCTGGTATTTTTCCGCAACCTTCATGGTGGCGTAGATTTCACCCTTGTTGGTCAGGGCGATTTCATCCCCTTCCTTGATGCCGGCGGCATCGTCAGCGGAAATGTCAAGGGTGATGGGGACGGGCCAGAAGGTACCGTCAGCCATCTGGAAGTTTTCGCAAACGCCTTTCCAGTCGGCCCTGGTCATAAAGCCGTCCAGCGGAGAAAATCCGCCGATACCCATCATGATCAGGTCGCCCTTGGCGCGGGCAGATACTTCAAACTGCTTCAGGGTTTTTGCCTTTGCTTTTTCCGCTTCGAGCTCGGATCCGGCTAACAGGGCACATACAAGTCCTCTTCCACCATGCGGCGGCACCAGTTTTGTAAACATAACGTTCCTCTCTTTTTAAATTACCATTTAATACTGACCGACTGTATTACCAAATCGATGTCAGAGCGGCGCTCCACAAACGATTTCATGGACATTTTCAACTGAATCGCTATTCAGGGATAAACAATGATATATATAGATCTGTAGCCGGATATGTCAAGTAAAAAAAGGTTTGCAAAGGGCTTATTCTTTTACATCGAGGGGGTAAAAAAACGCAGACGCAAAGCATTTGTGACAACCGATACGGAGGAGAGTGCCATCGCCGCTCCCGCTATCATCGGGTTCAGAGTGGGGCCGCCGAAAATAAAGAGCAGTCCGGCTGCCACCGGGAGACCTGTCACGTTGTAGGCAAAGGCCCAGAAAAGATTCTGGCGGATATTTTTCATGGTAGCCCTGCTTAGCGATATGGCAGTGGCAACCGCGTCGAGGTTGCCCTTCATGATGACGATATCGCCCGACTCGATGGCCACGTCGATGCCGGTGCCCATGGCAATGCCGACATCAGCCTGGGCCAGGGCAGGGGCGTCATTGATGCCGTCGCCGACCATTCCCACCCGCAGCTTCCGCTCCTGCAGTTCCTTGATGCGGGAGGATTTTTCCGCGGGCATCACCTGGGCGATGATTTTTTCGATTCCCGCTTCCGCGGCAATGGCCCGGGCGGTTTTTTCGTTGTCGCCGGTCAGCATGATGACATCCAGCCCCATGCCGGTCAGGTGTCTGACCGTTGCCGGGGTTTCATCCTTGATCCGGTCGGCAACCCCGAGAAGCGCGGCCACTGATTCGTCAATTGCCAGGAAGAGGACGGTTTTCCCGGCTTCGGAAAGAGAGTCGATCTTGTCATCCAGGCCGGCAGCAAGGCTTTTTCCCGCCTGCTCTTCGGCAAAATCCTGATTTCCCAGGACAACCGAATGCTCCCCAACCCGGGCGATAATCCCGCGTCCCGGAATTGCCTCGAAAGACGCTGGGTTGTGAAGGGAGAGCTTCCTGGCCCGGGCTTTGCCGACAATGGCTTCAGCCAGGGGATGTTCGGAACCGCTTTCCGCCGAGGCTACCAGGCGCAGCAGCTCATCTTCCGAAAAGCGGTTGTCAAGCTGGACCAGGTCGGTCAATTCCGGGCGGCCATGGGTGAGGGTGCCGGTTTTGTCGAAAACAACGGTATCGAGCTTTTCGGCCATTTCCAGGGCAGTGCCGCTTTTGATCAGGACCCCAAGCTGGGCGCCGCGCCCGGTGCCGACCATAATGGCGGTCGGGGTAGCCAGGCCCAGGGAGCAGGGACAGGCAATAACCATGACGGCAATAAGAAACCTGAGGGAATCGGTGAAAGGGAGGCCGCCGACAAAGTACCAGGCAAGGCCGGTGGCCAGGGCAAAAGCCATGACCGAAGGCACGAAATACAGGCTGACGCGGTCCGCCATGCCGGCGATCGGCGCCTTTGAACCCTGGGCCTGCTGCACCATCCTGATGATGCGCGACAGCATGGTGTCCCGGCCCACGCGTTCGGCCCGAATCATCAGGGCCCCGTTTTTGTTCAGGGTGCCGCCGGTCACCTTATCGTCTATTTCCTTGGCAACCGGCAGGCTTTCGCCGGTAAGCATGGATTCGTCAATATTTGACCGGCCGTTGACAATGATGCCGTCAATGGGAACCCGTTCCCCGGGTTTGACCAGCAGCAGATCCCCGACTTCCAGTTCATCAACAGGAATCATTTTCTGCTCCCCGTCAACCAGCAGAGTGGCCTGGTCGGGAGTTAGCTGCATGAGCTGGCGGATGGCATTGGAGGTATGGGACTTGGAGCGGGTTTCAAGGTACTTGCCCAGCGACACCAGGGCAATCAGCACGCCGGCCGTTTCAAAGTAGAGGTCCATGGCCTTGGCCATGGGGTCGATTCCCAGGAAGATCTCAACCAGGTTCCAGGTCGAATAGATAAAGGCGGCCCCGGTGCCCACGGCGATGAGGGAATCCATGTTCGGCACCCGGCGCAGCAGGGCGGGGATGCCGATAACATAAAAGCTTCTTCCCAGCCACATGATGGGCACCACCAGCAGAAACTGCGTCAATGCATAGGCAAGGGGCGAATGGTGGGGATCGATTATGCCGGGCATTTTCAGGCCGACCATGTCGCCCATGGAAATGAGCAGCAGGGGAACAACCAGGATCAGCATGGCAATCAGCCGTTTTTTCATGGCAGCCAGCCGCCTGTTCGTTTCCTCCTGCTGCCTGGTAAAGCGGCTTTCGCCGGGGGTGGAGAAGACGGCCTCAAAGCCGAGCCGGGCAATGGCTTCCCGGATGGCCCGGCGGCTTGTTTTGGCCGGATCAAACGAAAAGATTCCGGTTTCCGCGGCCAGGTTGACCTCGGCCCGGTGAACACCCTCCATGGCGCCGACCACCTTTTCAATCCTGCTGGAGCAGGATGCGCAGTGCATGCCCTTGAGGGCCATTTCGGCGCTCTCGGTGCGGGACTCCTCCTCGACCACCATTTCAAAACCCAGGTCCCTGACCCGGGCGGCGATATCCTCCGGCCGAGTCTTCTCCGGGTTCCAGGCAAGATCCATGGTTTCGGTGGCCAGGTTCACCGCAATCGACTGCACTCCATCCATGCCGGAGACAACCATTTCGATCCGGCTGGAGCAGGCGGCGCAGTGCATGCCTTTTATTTGAAATTGTTTCTGCATGTCAGACTTGGAAAAGAAGAAGATAATTTTATGCTGATACCAGTAAACAGTATCGATAGACTCGGTTTATTGGGAACAATATTCAGTTTTCGGAAAAAATAAAGGCGTGGCGGAAAGTAAATGATGCGGCAGCCGTATATGAATAATAAAAAAAATGGCCGGCAGCAAAACTGCCGGCCATTTTGTAATCCGTAACAGCTGGAGTTGAGAATGATATTCTATTCCGTATCGTCGCTCCAGCCGGTGCGTCCGGTTTTGGTATTGGAAAGAGGCAGGTTTTCCTGACCGATCTCAATAATTTCACCGGTGCTGGTCTGGATAAAAGCGGTGGCCGCGTTCGGGCCGCTGCCGACATGCATGCTCGCTTTTGTTGCCAGACCGCGTCCCAGGGAGAGTTTGTCTTTCACAAAGCGCTCGCCTCCATGACTGAAGGTCCCGAAAACATTCTCGTACCATGCCGTGCCGGTCTGGTAATGCACGCCGTAGAGGTAGCTCAGTCCCTCGGCCTGGCATACATCGTCATGGGGCTGATACCCGGTATATGTCAGCAGGCCGCCGAGCAGGGCCGCCTGGCCGATATTTCGCTCCCTGTTTTCATGGAAATCCCGGTACCAGCCGTCCAGGCCGGTCTGACAACTGGTCCCGGCAATGTATTTACGCACGTCTTCATACAGGTAAACATCGATCTTGGCCGGGGGGTTGTTTGTGTCATTTGGATCATCAACCGAAACCGCCGACAAGTCGCTTGGGAAACATTGATCCGCAGTTAATGGTTGGCAGTCGTAACCGTCCCCGTCAACATTTATATCCTCATCTACACAGTGTGCACATTCCAGATAGGGAATGTCATGGACGGAGTTAACCCACTCAGCTACTATGATATCGTCAACTTTTAACAGGCCGCGTAATCCCTGGATGCCATTATGATTAAGAGCGTTCAGGTCGCGAGGCATATTGTTTAAATTATCCCACCAATCGACGGTTTCCCATGACAACCGATGATCATTGCAGGTAAGATCCCCGGAAATATCGAACATTTCCCGGATTCCGAAGAAACGGTTTTGCTTGCTATCGGGTTTGTCCTTTTTATCATAGAAGCGGCCGGTGCCGAAATAGACCCAGAAAGTTTTGCCGTCCCAGCCGACAGTGGGAGCGGCGGTTACCGGGCTTTTGGCGTCAATGAGCAGGTTGTGCGGACTCAACCAGTTGGCAATGTCACTGCCGTCATTATATTGGTCGCCGCTGGATTCTGGATCATTCCACTGGTTTGGTTCAGATGCTATTTCCTCGCCGTTGATGTTGAGCGTTTTAGTCACCATGCGGAAAAGCCTGCCTCCTCCGTCCCAGTAGGTGGAACCCTCAGGCCCGTAAAATTCTTCGCCGTCAATGGTTCCGAAATAAACGGCATCCGACCGGTAGAGTCCGCCAAGCCCGGCCTGGCCCAAAGTTTCCACATCAAAGTCCACGGTGATGAGATCGGAGATAAAACTACTGTTCGCATCCGGCACCCAGTACGCCCCGCCTTCCGATCCACTCTGATGCCCACTGGTGCCGGGTTGACGGTTGGGGATGCGAAAGGCCTTTTTGCCCAACGGATCAATTCCTTTCGGGGACATGAGACTTCCTGAAGCCGCGCTCCAGTCAGTGGCTTCTCCTTTGAGCCAGGAAAGAGGCAGGATGGCAATCTTGCCGCGCTGACCCGGATCGGTATTTTCCCCCTTGATGGTATTGGGGCCGCTGCCCATAATCAGGTACCAATTGGTTTCTCCGGTATTTTCGCGCATTACCACCATGGTCGGCGAGGATGTCGTATATCCCATATCGGCCTGGAGTGTCGTCGTGATCACCGGGGAACCGTTGAATGAGGGTATGTTATCCGTGTCCGTGGTCATAGTCATCTCGCCGAGCAGTTCAGGGGGATTCTCCGGATCGGTAATGTCAAGGATAAAGAAGGCGGAGGTAAACCTGCGGTTGTCTTCCGGGATGCCGTTAACTTCTGCAGCTTCAACCGGGGCTCCCCCGAACCGCATGGAACCGACCAGGATGGTGCCCCAGCCGCCGGGATGGACCGCGTTGACACAATTGGCAAAGCCTTCGGTATAATC
Source organism: Desulfobulbaceae bacterium (assembly GCA_033549385.1). GTDB lineage: Bacteria > Desulfobacterota > Desulfobulbia > Desulfobulbales > Desulfobulbaceae > UBA10518. Next base: position 15,334 of record JAWSUG010000023.1, read on the forward strand.
GCAGTCGTCCTGAAAAATTTGCACATCAAAGATCCTGGGCCGCTGGTCGACATAGTATTTATGGTCATACGAGATATCAGGCAAACACTTGAGATGCGGAATCAGGTTGTAAGGGACATATGCCCACATCTCGGCGCCAAGTTCAGGACCGGAGCCGATGCATGCATCGGCGGGCGGATCCGTACGAAAATTAAAACTTGTGTTCAACTCACGGCAAAATGCCTGGGTACCTTCGTGATAGAAGCCGCCATTGGTTGCATGGAGCATGCCGTCATTGGCGCCATAATAGATCATCTGGCGCCTGTTGGTCCACTTTTTGGCAAATAAGGCATACGTAGGATCCTTGTAGATAAAATGATAGGCTTCCGCCGGTCGCCCCACCACAGTCGGAGTGGAGTGGATAACATCCCCCAGCCGCCAGGTCCGTTCTACTCCTTCAATTGGAAATTGCCGAAAACGCAGTTTCTTGTCCACCCGTCCGTTTCCATTCACATCTGTTAATTCATCATCGAACTGATCACGACCGCGGATCCAGTCAACCACCGCTTTGGCTGCGTTTTCCTTGGTCGGCGCCGCACCTCCAACAAAAGTTGTAACATCCGCGCTGGTAACAAAATCATCAGCTACCGAGCCTCGGGCAGGAAAGCCTGTCTTGGGCGTGACATCCAGTGGTCCTTCCGGGAATTCCGGAAAGAGGGCACTGGTGGTAAAAGGCAGAAACTCATTCTGGTCGACAATGCCGTCGTTATTGAGGTCCTGCCAGGTATAGATATAACGCTTTCCGTCAGCCGACAAGTAGGGGGTCCTGTTTGATGTTATATTCGCATCGTTTGCTTTTGCCAGCCAGTCGGCCGCAGACCAGACAAATTTGATATCAATCAATTCCAGACAGTTGGTGCCGTCACAAGATTGACCCTTATTGGTCGGCACACCAGGACATTCGAGGCTGTTGGCAAAATAATCTTCAATTTTAAGACATGCCATCGTCCGCCTGGCATCTTCATTGTAAAAGAAAATTAAACGCCTGTCCAAGCCGTCGACACCTTCATCAGCGGAAGGTTCCAGCCTGCCGTTCTGATTTGTGTCTTCATAAAGGAGGCCGCTGCTGTCAATAAACAGGGAGTGCACTTCGCCGGCCCATTCCACTTTTTTACCGGTATCATTGTCAATCAGCTCGGGCCAGAAAATAGCCTGGTAGACGGCGCCGCTGCCGCTCCGGGAACTGGAAATAACCGATGCGGCCGAACCGGATGAAACGCGGTTCAGGACATCTGTCAGGACAGATTCGAGATTTGTCTGCAGGGAATCCGGATCCTCACCTGCATAAAGGGATGTGCCGCCATTTTCCGCTGCATTTTCCATAAGTGTTTCTGGACTGCATTCATCCGCACCGGATGTCAGGGAACCGGTGGTGATAATATGCGTGGTAATGTATCCCTTATCCTCGTTGTTGATCTGAGGGGTCGCAAAGAGCTCGGAGGCAGAAGCGTTTTGGCCGAAGTAGGTCATATCGTCCAGATAGGTTGAGCCGTCCAGGCCGCTGCTGCAGACGCCATCGGCATACTCGTCGTCCTCGTCACCGTGTGCAGTGGCAAAAGCTGCAACCACATCATTAATGTCGGCCGTGGAGGCTCCTTCGGTAATAATCAGGATATGGTTGTCCTGGCACCAGTTCTGCACGGGATCAACGGAAGGGTCGATTGTAAAATCCAGACAGTTGCCGGCATCTGTGGTGAGACATCGGTCAGACCTCTGGCCGTAATAGCCGAATGCATTGTACATGGCCTCGGCCAAGGGAGTCCAGGAAGTCGCCCGGGTATCGTTCACTGCGGCAACAAGATCACTGTAGTGGTCCCAGACCTCGAGGTCATCGGATGGATCATTGAGAATAAGATTGTCATCTATTTCCATGATCGGCTTGATGTCGGCAATGACTCTTGCCGAGTCGCGATTGTCATCCGGACAGAACTTGATAATGGGTTCCCTGATACTGCAGTAATAACAGTCGGAAGTGATATCGCTGAGAAGAGTTCCATCATAGCTGCCGCCGGAAAGGCAGGCATCAAACTGAACGCCGTTTACGTTCCTGGTGCAGGTTTCCTGCAGGACACCGCACTCGTAAGAGGAGCCATTGGCATTGAAAGCCATTGCGCCGACGCGCAGTGAAGTTGCTATATCATAAAAAACGCCTCTGGGTCCGTCCGGCCTTTCTTCACGGTCAGTTTGCTGGTCATCCACGTCGGGGTCGCTTCCGTCGGGCAGGGTGTATTTAACATATCCCTTGAACACGGCAAGGGGTTTTGCCCCTAATTGAGATGTAAGTCCGGAATCAACCAGATTACCTGGCAGACCCAGGTATTCAAGGGTGCTTGATGCCAGATCAGAGGGGTCGATGACCTCGGGGACGGCTAAATCCTTGCAATAGTCTTCCATGGCCTTGCCGATACAGCCGCAGTCAACTCCCTCCGCAAATGTTCCGTCATGGCAGTCGCCGCTGATTATTCCGTCAGCTAGTTCAGGTGGCACAGCAGTCAGGTTGGTCGGTATGCCGTCAACATCATCAGACCATCCCATGATGAAACTGTCGGGGATACATTCCTCGTGTGGTAAGGCAGTGGTCCAGAATTCGGGTAACCACGGTTTGTTACATGTTTGCTGATTTTCGTTGAAATTGCCGCTGCAGGAATAGACAAAACCGTCACCCGCGCAAGTGTACCAGGTGCCGCCATTTAAATAATAATTGGGGGTCGGGTCCGGGTTGGGGCACGGTTTCTGAACACACTCCCCCGAGGAGGTTATTCCCCAGCAACGGCCCATATATCCCTCGCGGTCTGAGTGTAGGGTGTCCGCGGTAAAGATGCCGTAGCAGGCATAAGCACCGTTTCCCGGGTCAATTGTAACCGGTGAAACCGGGGCCGTAGGATCAGTGTACAGGCTTTCGCAGTCCCCGATTATGGTGTTCAGGTCACGACTTTTGCCGCTCCGGTACGCTTCGCAATATTGAAGGCCGTGGTTGAGCGCTGCCCGTTCAGCATTATCCCCTTCTGCCAGGCAGGTGTTGATCAGGCCGCTGATCGATTGGAAATTTTGCCCTGCTTCTATGGCATCGACTACCGCCTGGCAGGCAGCGTTGTCAAACCCGCCCTCGGAAACGGCCAGAATTTCAATTCTCGTGGTATCATCTGTGGTGTCGATCCAGTCGTCATCGGTTGAGCCCCTGACCCGCATCGTAAGCTTAATGGCCTTGGTCGGGTCCTCGTTGGGAACAAGGGTCACTTGCTTGGTAAAGCCTTTTCCGGTGCAGCCCCGATTTTCCCCGATAAGCCGGTCGTCATCGGTGTCTGTCTGAGGGGAGGCACTGTTGTCAGGAACCCAGTTCCCATCATCATCTAGTTTTTTGGTTTCAAACCCGGCGCTGTATTTTCCGCCCGTGAGGATCCTTTTCTGAATATCGAACTTGGAGGCTGACGCCCAATTGAGGAAATTTCCCCTGCCGGCAAAACAGCTCACTTTGGCCGGGCTCTGGGTTTTTACATCAGTGATTTTGCTGCCGTTGCTGTCCAGCATGGTGATGACAGCGTCAACCCTGCTTATGCCGGTAACGCTGTCAAAGGGTTCGTATGTGTAGGATGGATCGGTACAGGGAGTCGGATTGATCCCCGTATATTCGGCAAAGTAGCCTTCATCGATCCTGTTCCAATACGCACTGGCAGGGTCCTCAGGATTTGCCATGTCGTCAAACAGACCCGTGGAACTCGAAGTAAAGGAACTTTTGGCCTCAAAAATCATGCCTTTGTAGGTGACGATATCCCCGGTGGCATATGCGTTATTGGCCCGCCAAGTATGATCAATGGCTTCCCATTGATCAGTGTTTTCCGTTGGCGGGGCATCAACGTTCAATGTGACGGGAGACGTGCAATAATAGAGCTGGTTCTGAAATTTTACAATATCTCCTGCCGCGTAATTGCCGGCTTTCCATACCGGCCAGTCAAAATAATCGGCCCAGACCAGGCCGCCGTTATCATTGTCCTCAAGTACGGTGCTGCCTGTCGCGAGGCAGCCGTCATTCGCTCCGTCATCGTTGCTGTCGCAATTCTGAACGGAACAGAACGCTTTCCAGAGCCTGGAGTTGTCGAGAACGACCTGGTCATGTGCATAACATTCGCCGCTTGTCCAGGCACTGACGGAGCCGGTTGGAGCGACATCGGTCCACACATACCATTTATCGCTCTTAAAATTGCCTGTATATTCTTTATCGATGGTGATATTCCCGGTAACAATCTCATCGGCAAGATAGGTATCGTCAAAACAGTAGCTGTTATTGATTTTGTCCTGGTAGGCCATGTCCAGCATACTGCCGGAGTTGTCAAGGATGATCAGCATGTTCGGAACACCGCCCGGCGAAAGGAAGGGCGGAATCCCGGCCCCGTCGGAGCAGACATCGCCGGCGGCGCTGCCGGCCGTTGCGGACAGTAGCCAGAAAATCGCGGCAAAGACAGGAACTTGCAGAGAAATTCTCTGTAATAAAATTATATTTTTCATCATTTAATCTCCGAAGAAGAACGGCTGGACATTTTTTTTCAAGCTAGAATCGTGTCAGCAAGGATTCAATAATAACAGCTTCCTTCGTTTCCTATTATATGCCGGTAAAATACATGGATGATGGACTCGCTATTGTTTTTTCCAAGGTGTTGCGAAAGGATATCATAGATCAGGTATGCACCACCCGCACCAAGGGCGTAGCCTTTCCCTTCATAGCCGGCAGCCATCTGGATGGCGGAACCGGTAGTCAGTTTGGTTGAGCCGGCTATGTTCAGGTTGGTATGGGGATCTGTCTTGTTATATGAATCAAGAGGGAAGAAGATATCGCGGTTCTGAATACCGTAGGTATCATCATCATTAAAATCACTTGGTATATCTGTCGGGGAAAAATTTCTCCAAAAGTCAGGCGATTTGACATAAATAAAATTCTCAATTAATGACCCTCCGTTCAAAGCCGCTTGTGCAAAATTATTTTTTTCCGGAAAGCCTGTAATACATGCAAGGTTCTGCTCCAGCAATTCCTGGCCGACTTCCGCGCCGCCGTCCGCATTAAAAAAAGTTTCCTTAAAGGTCCTGTCGTTGCCGGCAATAAGCAGTTCGGTAGAGGTATTGATGCTTCCGGCAATGCCGATGACGGTCAGCACAAGCATGATGAGCAGGGCGGTAACCAGGACAAATCCCTGTTCGTTTTTTTTGATCTCGATTGGTGAAGGCATATGCTGTTCCATCAATATATTTTTTGTCGATAATAGTTGAAATCCACCGTTCTCTGCGCCCCGAAATCATTCCTTACAATGGAAACCGTTATCTGCTTGAGGGGTTGATCCGGTACACTTGCCAGAATATCATCGGCCACTGTCCAGGAAATGGTGTAATGGCCGTCCGGCGATGTGGCAGTGCCGTCGGCAACATCATCATAATCCATGGCAAACAGTCTTTCGATCCTATCCTGGCCCCAGGCGGAGGCTGTGGTCAGGTTCCGCGCCTTGGCATTGCCCTTGATGGAGGTCGTCTGCATGGTGATAAGAGTCAGGATGCCGATCGTCAGAACCACCATTGCAATCAGCGCTTCTATCAAGGTAAATCCTTCCTGGTTACTGCAGCTTTTTTTCATAATATTTATAACCCCAGGTTTCGGCAGGTGACGTTCGTGGTGAGCAGCCGCCGCCGAAAATGATCGTTGTACGGTCCCCATGATTTGGCAGGGTCCGGATCGGTACATTGTTGCGTAGCCGGATTATAAGGATTGGACGCAGGGCAGTAGATCGATCCATCAGTATAATTGCGGTCTTCATAGCGGGTTCTGGCAAGGATTGATATCTGGATGGACCGGACCGCGTCTATATCCGCCGAACTAAGCGAAGCCGCAGGAAGTACGCAGGGGTCGGTATCGTCCATGTCTTTGAGTCTGTAGCAGAATTCAATGGCTTGGATATGGTCTGCGACAGGTTGATGCGCCAGGGGATCGGCAAGATTAATATCGTTATCCGCGATTGTTCTGCCCAGGGTGGATGTTCCAGTTGGTGAAATGTACAGGTCGTAAACGATATGTTCGCCGGTATCATCATTGCCTACATTCACGTCACCGTCTTCATTTAAATCAATGGTAAAATATAAAAGATCCTTTTTTGCTTCTTTTATCTTTGGCCTCTGGTCTTCGTCCTGTGTTTCCTGCGGATTGAAACCTGCCATGCGAATTTCCCGGACCAGTTGATTGGTGGCGGCACGCAGTGTCTGCTGAATTTCGGTAACCTGGTCCTGGGCTTCATACACATCCCGGTTGTATTTATACGTGGTCAGTACTGCCGCCACGATAATGGCGGATATCAGCATGGCAATCATGAGTTCGACCAGGGTGAAACCCTTCCTGCAGTATGCAATATTTTTTCTTGTATCCATTGCTTTCTCTTCTTATTGAATACTGATATTTCCTGATATTGACTGGGTTATTGTAATGACCCGCGATGGGATTTTTGCATGAGTTAATGTCACGGTTTTCTCGATGGCTTCTGTTGGAAGCCCTTGGGGATTGAAACCGCTTGTATTGTTGGTAAATTCTGATTCCCTAATACATGCGCCGCCCTCTGCAAAAGTTGCGCCTGCAACAGTCTTCCCATCCTCATCCGTAAATGAGTAGCGGGTGTCGGCTGAACAGTCAGCAGAAGTGGTGAAGCTAAACGTGACATCGCGATTTGTTTTGATGGCCTGTATTTTTGCCTGCTGCATATTAGCATACAGTTCCCTTGCCGCGGCTTTCATGCGGATGCCTGGCAGCCAGTGAAGGATGCTCGGTATGGCAATGGCTGCCAGGATGCCGATGATGGCTATTACAATAAGAACTTCGGGCAGGGTGAACCCTGCACGGGGGAGTTTTTCGGACTGAGATTTGCGGAACAGTGAGGAACTTTTTTGAATCAGGCTCATTGCAGGGTTTCCCCTCTAATGTATTTTTTGAAAAAAAGAAAATGGATATTAGAGGAGTAGCAATTTTTGTACCAGGGCCAAGTGAATAGTTTGTCATTTTATTTATCAATTAAATCATATAGTTAAAAATATTTTTTAAAGTGACAGGTAGTTGCAAGTCTAAAACTATAAAAAAAATTAATAGTTTATTGGCTTTTTGTAATATCTTTTTATAGCCACTTGGGACGGAACCGCGAGGAATCGAAGCAGGTAAATAAGGATTATGATTATTTCCAGTCTGTTCCATTCCACCTGGTAATCTTAATGTTTCCGCTTGAAAGGGTCCCGACTCTCAAGGTGTCTATGTTCTTCTCGTGATCCAAGTAAACATAGCCGCTTTTGCAGGTGCCCTGGGGATTGAAAGTAGCGACATTGTTGGTAAAGGTTATTGTTGTTTCCGGGATAATACTGCCGGATCCATAACCCACTCCGCTTTTGTAATTCCTTAAAGAAACTGTTTTGACGATTGTGTTGTCGCCTTTGCCGATAGCGTCATCTGCTCCGGACCAGCTATTGTCAGCGCCTTTATCGGAGCAGACATAATATCTGTTGTTGACCGTGTCGAACACGACGGCCCAATCCTTATTCTGTTTCACTGCCTGCAGTTTTGCTTCCTGCATGTTTCCATACAATTCACGCGCGGCAGCTTTCAGGCGAATGTTCGGCAGCCACTCAAGAAAATTCGGCATGGCAATGGCAGCCAGGATGCTGATAACCGCGATAGCAATAAGAACTTCCGGCAATGTAAAGCCTGCCTGCCGCTGCCCTTTATTCAGGTGGAGATGGAACATAAATGTTTTCCTTGAAAGTTTCTTTTCACTCAATGAAACTCGTAAAAACCCGTCATCCCCGTGAAAACGGGGATCCAGAGCTGCGCCAACCTTCTCAAATTACTGGATTATCAGCTTACACTGCTAAGTTGATATCTAAAAACCCCCTGCGCGGGAATGACATGAAATGGCGTTTTTTGACTTTTTATGAAGCCATCATCAATTTTCAATGGATAAAATAAACTCAACAAACTACATAAAATAAAAAATAATTTAAAATTATAAACTATAAATAGACAATAAGACAATTTATCGCCTAAAAATCAACAAAAAAATGAAATTATAAAGAAAGAAAGAAAAAAAAAGAAAGGAGTGAGACGTGCGGATCTAATTGTATTACTGGGAGCTACCTGATAAATTAAAAAGGTGATTTATCAGATGATGAGGTGATTCGATGAACACGTTTACCGCCATAGTTCATAAGGAAAATGATCTTTATGTAGCGGAGTGCCCGGAAGTAGGAACTGCCAGCCAAGGCACAACTATCGAAGAAGCAGTGCAAAACCTTCAGGAAGCAACAGAACTGTATCTGGAAGAATTTCCTCTTTAAGCAATCCTGCAAACAACTACATAGCCTTCAGCCCCTATAACCCTATAACCCTATAACCCTAAACACCCAAACCCCGGCGAAGCCGGGTAACTCCAGCCTAACAGCCTAACAGCCTTCAGCCTTCAGCCTTCGAATTAATCCCATACTCCTTAATCTTATGAAGCAGGGAAGGGTAGCTGATCTCCAGGAGTCTGGCCGCGCTGCTCTTGTTGCCGTGGGTTGCCTCCAGGGCCCGGCCGATGAGCCCTTTTTCCATGATTTTCTGCGCCGATTTCAGGGAAAAGCCGCCGAAATAATCATCCAGTCGCCTGGTGCCTGATCTGCCGCCAATATGTTCCGGCAGGTTTTCGGGAAGAATAATGTTTTTATTGGCCAGAATGATAGCGTGCTCCATTACGTTTTCCAGTTCCCGCACATTGCCGGGCCAGTTGTGCTGCATGAGCAGGGACATGGCGGCAGGGGATATGTTGTTGATGGAGTGGTGCATCTTGCGGGAGAGTTTCTTGAGAAAGTAATTGGCCAGCAGCGGGATGTCGTCCTTGCGCCGGCGCAGGGGCGGGATATCCAGGTGGACGACATTGAGGCGGAAATAGAGATCGTCCCGGAACAGGCCGTGTTGGATTTCCTCCTCCAGGTTTCTGGCCGTGGCCGCAATCATGCGGACATCTATTTTCTGCGTCCTGCCCGCGCCGATGGGCCTGATCTCGCTTTCCTGGAGTACGCGCAGCAGTTTTACCTGCAGGGACATGGGCAGTTCGCCGATTTCGTCAAGAAACAGGGTGCCGCCGTCCGCTTCGGCAAAGAGCCCTTTTTTGTCACGGTCCGCGCCGGTGAACGATCCTTTCATGTAGCCGAAAAATTCACTCTCCAGCAGGTTTTCCGGCACCCCGCCGCAATTCACCCCGACAAACGGCCTGCCGGCCCGGCTGCTTTTGTCATGGATGCCCCGCGCCACCAGTTCCTTGCCCGTGCCCGACTCGCCGGTAATGAGCACGCTGGTGGCATAATGGGCCACTTTTTCGGCCAGCATAATCAGGGATTTCATTGCGTCGCTGCCGGTAACCAGGTTGCCGAAACCAGCCTGCCGGTCAATCCGGCCGACCTGTTCGCGCAGCATCTGGTTTTCCCGGCGGAGCTGCTCGCGCTCCCGGGCTTTTTTAAGGGCAAGCAGTACCTCGTCCGGCTTGAACGGCTTGGTGATGAAATCATACGCCCCGGCTTTCAAGGCCAGCAGGGCTGTATCTATGCTGCCGTAGGCAGACATCATGATAACGGTGGAGTGGTCCAGGCGGGCAGCGGCTTTTTTGAGAAAAGCCAGGCCGTCCATATTCGGCATTTTGACGTCACAGAGGATATAGTCATATATATTTTTTTTGATACTGGATAATCCCTCCACCCCGTCCGCCGCCGTATCGATCCGGTACCCCTCCTGCCCCAGCAGCGCACTCAACATGTGGCGCATGTTTTCTTCATCATCAATAATCAGGAGCCGTTCCGGTTCAGTCATTGTCCAGCTATAATTAATGATTGATTTACAAAAACCATAACATTTTCTCTTTTTTCCTCGCTACAGTTTAGGCTGAAGGCTGAAGGCTGAAGGCTTTTAGGGGCTCGTCATCCGAGCCCACCTCTCATCACCGAGCAGGAGTGTTCTTCTCAACTCCAAATTCTAAACTCTCAACTCCAAACTCCAAACTCTCAACTCCAAATTCCAACTCAAAACTTCTTCCCGCCTTCAGCCTAATCCCCTTCAGCCTTCAGCCTAACAGTCTTCAGCCTCAAATCCCACTACCTCCAACTTTGGAAAATAAGTCGTATATCTGTTTTTATCGCGACTGAGCAAAGTCATCCCTTCTACAGCAGCATGAGCGCCGATAAAAAAATCAGGCAGCGGATTTACCTTCTTCCCGCCTGCCCGGCGATATTTCAGGAAACATTTTCCTGCCAGGAAAGCTGCCTCATATGGCAGAGCCAGGTATGAAAAATATTCCCGGGGCAGCACCTCTTCCATATCTTCGATCCTGCCAAAACCAATTGATATCTCGGCATATATTATGGGATTAATACACAATTCACCCTGTTCGGCATATTTCGCCAATTGCTCTGAAGACCAGGAAAACCAGTTTTTATCTTCGGTTACGACATCGAGCAGAATGTTGCTGTCGACCAGAATGCGGGTCATGCTACTTTTCTCCGCGCGTGAGCGCCATGATCTCATCCGTGGTCATTCTAATTGTTGCCTTTCCCCGCATCATTTCCGCGAGCCTTCTGCCGCGAGATGCTTCCGGCTGGTCAACTTTTACAATTTGCACCGCATTGCCCCGTATTTGAAACGTTACTTCAGTATGCGGCAAAAGCCCCATTTTTTTTCTTATTTCCAGGGGGATAGTAACCTGACCTTTTGATGTTATTTTCATGGCCAACTCCAAAGTAAGAGTAAGAATAGTATTACAACTTACTCATATTTTATTCGCTGCCCTTAAAAGTGTCAACTAGCCAGGCAGCCCTGAGCCCTCAGTCTCAGTCATGAAATCCGGGAGACAGATTAATTTTTCACGCAACGTGAAAAAAAATCTGTCCCCTCACGTCCCTAAACTCCTAAAAACCTATAACCCTAAACTCCTATAATCCTAATCACCTAAACTCATGACAATGGCAACTCAATTGCTATTGTCGTCCCTTCCCCGCTTTCCACCCGCACCGTGCCGCCCGCGTTCTCAATAATGGTATAGGAAACCGAGAGCCCTAGCCCTGTCCCTTTGCCCGGGTCCTTGGTGGTAAAGAAGGGGTCGAATATATTTGCCATGTGCTCCGGGGCAATACCGGTTCCATTGTCCGTGATCGTTATCAGCAGGGTATTATTTCCTTTGTCGTCCAGCCCGTTTTCGCTTGCCGTGACGATCTTCCCCTGTTCCGGGTGCCCGGTTTCCCGGATCGCGTCCAGGGAATTCAGGTAAAAATTCATGAAGGCCTGGCGCAGGGCTTCTTCATTGCAGTGCACGGAATCGTTTGCAGCATTGAACTCTTTGACAAATTTTATCTCCCGGTTCTTTTTCTGAACCTGCAGCATCGAAAGGATATCGCCAAGCAGGTCGTGGATATGGACAGGCGCGGCAGCGGCAGGAAGGGGCCGGGAAAAATCGAGAAGCTGGCGCACCAGCAGGTTGATCCGGTTGAGTTCCTGCTCGGAACGCTTTATGTATTCACCCCTGTCCTCATCCGAAAGTTTCCTCTGCCGCATAAGCCCCAGGTAGCCGAGCACCACCCCGAGCGGATTGCCGATCTCATGGGCCAGGCTGGCGGAGAGCCTGCCCACCGAGGCAAGTTTTTCCGCCCGCACCATCTCCTGCTGGGCGGTCCTGATTTTTTCATTGGCCTCCTCCAGGGATGCCACCATATCCTTGAGGTCGATCCTGTCGGCTTCAATGCGCTCCACCATCCTGTTGATGGCCAGAGACAACTGGCGGAATTCGCTGCCTTCCATGTCGGAAACAAATCCCAGGCTGTCTTTGCCGCTGTAATTGGCTGCTTCCTGCACCAGCCTGTCCATGGGCCGGATGACCAGGGCTGCAAAGCGGAAAAAGCCGAAAACCGTCAGGATGAGGGTGTTCACCAGAATGTAGACGAGGATAATTTTCTGGTCCTGCCGGATCGCCTGCCAGGCAGGCTGCAGGGAATAGACTGTGCCGATGGTGACGCCAATGGTGCTGTCGTTTTCTATCGGGGCCGCAATATAAAGAAATTTCTGCTGGGTGAAAAACACCCCCCATGTTTTCCCGCTGCAGGTGGTCATATCCTGCCGGGTGTCGCTGCATTGACGCATGATCTGGTACAGCTCCGCAGCCTGCGGACAGCCTGATGAGGGAAATGTCCGGAACTGATCGTCTATCAACACGGCGGCGCACAGCCCTTCGGTTTCCTCTGCCAGAAATTGCAGCTTCTTGTTTAGCGCATCCGTGTTTGATTCATAATCAGCTGAAATCACCCTCAACACAACTTTGCCGTTCTCTATCTGGTTGTGCACCAGGGAGCGCTGCCAGAATGCCGTTATGATGAGATTAATCAACAGCATGCCGATCACGGTCAGCAGCAGAAAAGTCACGGTAATGTTGATTTTTAATCCCCGCATGAAACGGATCAACTTTTTTTAGATTGAGAAATGCTCGTATGTAAAATGTAAGTCATTAATCTATTCATACAGCATAATAAATAACTTCCAAAGTATCTTTATTATGAGGACAGCGCTCAGCCCTCAGCCAAACCGCCTTCAGCCTTTCCTATGTTAAATTCATCATTCGATGTTGGACGTTCGATGTTCGATGTTCGGCTTTCCAAACCGCCTGCAGCCTATAATGCTATTCCCAATCCCCTACACCACTAAAAACCTAAACACCTGATGAAATATTGACAAATATTGTCATCATGGCACCTGAGTGACAAATATTGTCACGGAAATGGTTCATTTTCTCAGTTAATTAACACTCAAAATTTTTCTTTAAAACTTTAATTTATTGTTTTTGTGATAAAAAAACAGATTATTTTTGCAATTATTCAAACTGGTACTGTATTTGCAAAACATTGAACAGCAAGTTCAGTAGTTATTCAATCAAATAAAGAAGGAAAGGAGGATCTTATGCTTACCCGCATTAACGCCCAACTCAGAAGGAGAAACGGCCAGAAAGGTTTTACCCTGATCGAGCTGATGATTGTTGTCGCCATCATCGGTATCCTGGCGGCCATCGCCATCCCGCAGTTCGCCAAATTCCGGGTCAAGGCCCAGAACAAGGCCGCCCAGTCTGACGTCAGGAACATGGTGACTGATTTGCATGCCTTTGCTGCAGACTATCAGGTATACCCTTATTAATCAGTGAGTTAAGAATGTTACATAGGAGAAAAAATATGAAACGCACAACGATTTTCATAATGGCGATGACAATTTCCCTGCTCATGCTGGCCAATGCCAATGCTCAAATAACAGTAGCAGTCACTGATCCGGGTGAAGTGATTGTTATTGACCCTGCTCTTACCGGCGCAGATAATCTTGAATTTAAACCCTCACCCCAGGTAAAGATGTCTGTATATTCCAATGTCAATGGTTTTTCCACGAATGGTGTTCATGGTGCAGCCTTGGGAACTGTAGGTGGTCAAGCATTTGGGATGGCCAGTGATACAACAAAGGTATACTGGGTAAGTGTTGCGGCAGAAGGTTCAGTGCTTACAGGAGTTACAACAGCATCCTCAGCAGAGTTCGAAGTAACTCAAACTACTTATAATCCGATGCAGTAGATATAAGCAGCTTGTTTCTAATCTTGTAATCGTTTAAACTCCTCATCTTTGATGAGGAGTTTTTTTATTTAAGTATGGAAATAATTATCTGTAGGGATGTTTCCAAGGCCTATCAGACCGGGTTTACCGGCACCAGAACCCAGAAGGCTCTTGCCGATTTTAATTTAAAAGTGGCAAAGGGAGAGGTTTTCGGGATCGTCGGCCCGAATGGGGCTGGGAAATCAACAATTCTCAAGATTCTCATGGGATTTGTCCGTCCTGATGCCGGTGCGGCCACAATAGCCGGCAACAGGGCAGGGGATCTGAATATTCGCCGTCAAATCGGCTATTTGCCGGAAAACCCCTCATTATATCGACATCTGTCGGTTACCGATCACCTGATTTTTGCCGCCCGTACGGCAGGGATGTCGGGAAGGGAAACCAGGAAACGTATTGACGAAATATTGCAAAACGTTAACCTGGCTCATGCGGCAAAACCTCCAATAAAAACTTTCTCCAAAGGGATGACCCAGAGAGCTGCCTTGGCCTACGCGCTGTTTCTCAAGCCGGAGATTCTTATCCTGGATGAGCCGATGTCCGGACTCGATCCGTTGGGAAGAAACCTGGTGGTGGAAATTATTCGACAGTATAAAGAGGCCAGCACGACAATTTTATTCAGTTCGCATATCCTTGCTGATGTCGAGCATATCTGCACACGGATAGGTGTCATGAATAAGGGGGAAATGGCGGCGGTTACCACCCCAGAAGAATTACTGCATATGGACCTAGGGAAACATACAGGAGCATCCCGCCTGGAATCATTTTTTCTTAACACTCTATCTTCAAGCAGCAATTGAAAACAATCTGGCCCATAGCATTAATCAGTTTCAAGGAAGGATTGCGCCACAGAGTATTATTTGGTGTAGTTATTTTTGCCTTTCTGTTCAATGCGTTTGCCGTCTTGATAAGCGGTTTTTTCATGCGGGACATATTGAAGATTACCCTTGATCTCTGTTTGTCCATGGTGAGTATTGGGGGTCTCCTGGTTCCCTTCTTTCTTACTATCACTCTTCTTTCCGGTGATATTGAGCAGCGTACAATTTATACGATATTGGCACGACCGGTTTCCAGGGCAAACTATATTGTTGGCAAATTCATCGGTCTTGGTTTAGTGGCTGCATCCATTATCTCTATTTTAACCGTAACTACGCTGCTCGCGGTATGGGGCTCGACACAAATATATCCAGATCATTTTTTTACCGGCCTGTCGGTAAGCTCTATCCTTGTGTCATCGTTTATGGCCCTGCTCGGCATTCTGACCTTAAACAGCACTGTTGTTCTCTGGTGCTGTATTACTACAAGTTCTTTTCTGGCAACCCTGCTTACACTCTCCACATATGTGGTGGGACAGACTGTTGAAGATCTAGTACATTTTGTCTCAGTACAGACACCGGGAGTGGAAATATCCCCGGTAGTTAAAAAAGTTATTCACGTCACTTTGTATGTTTTTCCCAACCTTGCCGCGTTTGATTTTAAACAGCAGGCCGCACACGGTCTTGCTATCAGTCTTCAGGAAGTTTTTTTTGTCACAATCTATGGATGTACTTATACGACCGCAATTTTAATAATTGCTGTTTTATACTTTAAAAAACGCGATTTACCATGAAAGCATGGCATCTTTTTTTGACTTTCGTTTTTGTTTGTTCCTTAAGTATTTTCAGTGGCAATCGAATTTATGACATGCACACGAGTGGTGGGAAAGCAGAGATCAGTCGTCTGATTTATTATCCCGGCTCGCTTGTAAAAGCACTTGTTTTGGAGTTTCAAGGGGTTGTGTCGGACTACCTGATGCTCAACTCCATGATCTGGCACGGTGAGAAAATCATGGAGAAAGTTGATGTGAAGCCAAGTGAGTGGCAGACGACTTATCTGGCGCTGAATCTCATCACAGAGCTAGACCCGCGATTCATAGATCCCTATATCATGGCTGAAACTTCCTTGCCCTGGGATGCCGGGATGGTCGAAGAAACGAACCTGCTCCTGCTCAAGGCAGCTTCTGCATTGCCGGATGATTACCGGCCATATTTTTTTCTCTGGTTTAATTACTACTATTTTTTACATGATTTTGAAACTGCCGGGATGTATTTGCAGAAGGCTGCTCAAGTTCACGGTTCTCCAAAATATTATAAAACGCTGGCCGCCCGCATGAGCCTGGAATCCGGGAATGTTTTAAGCGGTATTGTGTTTCTCCGGGAAATGATACAGGAAACAAATGACCCGAAGACAAGGGTTTTTTTGCAAAAGCGATTGGATGCACTCGAAATAATTTACTTTCTGGAGAGCAAGGTTCGTGAATATGTGCAAAAAATTGATCAACAGCCCGAAAAACTTACAGATCTTAAGGATCGCAAAATAATTGAAAAAATTCCGGACGATCCTTATGGCGGTAATTTCTACCTCACTAAAGACGGCAGAGTTAATACAACATCAAAGCTCGTACAGCAGGGCAAATAAATTTTTCTGTGATTTTGCCTCCAGTGCCTTTATTCACTCTTAAGCAATTCAATATTTTTACGAGCCACCTCATGGTCAGGCATTATCTGTAAAGCCTCCTGGAATAACTTCAGGGCATCATCATATTTCTTCTTTTGCAGCATTATTAATCCAAGATTATTATAGGCATTAGCCATTTCAGGCCGCATTTCGATTATTTTCTGATACTGTTCAAAAGCATTCTCAATTTCACCTGTTCGAAAGAGCAGGTTGCCATAATTATATAAGGCCGGAATATAAAAAGGATTGAGATCGACGGCTTTTTTGTAATGCTTTAATGCTTCAAGCTCACTGCCAGTCCCTGCCAGTATAAGTGCAAAATTATAGTGAGCAGGTGCAGAGTCATCGTCAATTTCCAGGACGCGATTATAGGTTGCCAATGCTTCTGTGTATTTTCCCGTGAGAAGATAACTTTCTCCAAGGTTTAACAACAACTCCGGGTCATTTTTTTTGAACTGGGCTGCCTTTTGCAGAAATGGCAGAGCTTCGCCCGATCTGCCAGTGCGAAGCAGCATTCCGCCAAAATTCTTGTTTGCCAGTGCATGATCCGGAGAAAGTTCCAATGCTCTGAGGTAATGTTTTTCAGCATTCTGTATTTTGTATTTTTTAAACAGGATAGCAGCCAGGTTATTATGAACGTCAACAAAATTTGGCGCGTACTGAAGGGCTATTCGGCAATATTCTTCTGCGGCATCGTATTCATCAATCGCCATATAAGCTATGGATATATTTTTTAAAGTAGGAAGAAAATCGGGTTGAGTATATAAAGCTTTTTTGTAAGAAGAAATCGCTTCGTCATAATTGTCCCTGTAATAAAAAGCATTACCCAGGTTATTCAGTGATCTGGGTTTATCCGGGGCTTTATTCACTGTGTCCTTCCAGAAAACGAGCGGGTCCTGCCATATTTGATTTCGCTCATATGTCCAGACAGAAAAAGGAATAACAATGATGAGCAGGCATCCAAGAACAATCCTAGATGCATTGGTTATTCTATATATCCCTGTCACAAAAAACAGAATGAGAAAAATTGAGGGTAAATATGTCCGATGCTCATAAACCAATTCAAGGCATATAATTGAGGATTCAATAACAAGAGTGATAAAAAACCCGATAATACAGAAGGAGAGAATGCGTTCTTTTCTTGCTATGATTAATGATGTTAAAAATACAACGAAAAGAGCCAGAAATGAATAAAGTGTTGTTATTGGGGTGAGAAACGATCTTGAAAAAGGAAAATTATAATCGAATATTAATCTGTCGGGATGTGGAAATACTGTGAGGGTAATGTAATGTATGAGTACTCTGAACTGGGTTAAGAGCCTTTCGTAAGCTGTAAACTCACGGCCTGAGCAGGTACTTGTAAAAATTCGCCACGGATTCTGTCCCAGATATAAATACATCAAACCAATGAGAGATGCCGCTATTAATCCGAGCCATAAAATCTTCACCTTTGTAGGTTTGAAAGAAAAATCCTGAAAGAAATATAATTCATAAATAAGGATCATGATTGGTAATGAAGCGGAAATTTCTTTCGAACCTATTGCTAATACTCCGAAAAAAATAGTAAGACAAAAGTTCCCGTACACAGGACCAGACAAATTAGATTTTGAAAACTGGATTTGCTGCGAGCGCGCCCGCACGTAGCAGATCATTGAAAGCAGATAAAACATGAAGGCGAGGCTGTTCATCCTTTGGACAAGATAGGTAACTGATTGAGTGCCAAGTGGATGGACCAGCCAGATCAAAGAAGTCACATAGGCTATCAGCAGAGGATTCCTAAATTTATCTTTATTAGCCGGTAATTTGAGTGTTAGTAGAATAAAATAATAAAGTATAATGGAATTAAATATATGAATTGTAATGTTGACAATATGATACCCTTGGACCATGTAACCATGGAGGAAATAATTTAAAGCAAAGCTCAGGTTGGCTACAGGTCGCTCCTTTAATTTTCCTTTGGACACAGCATTTGTTATTGTATCCAGTGAAAAATTATCCATCCTTAAGGAAGAGTCCTGGATAGTATTAAAATCATCGAAATAAAAAGGGACATTGAGCGAATTGGAATAAACAAAGATTCCGATAAGAAGAAAAGAAAGGGCGGTCAGGTAATAAATTGTTTTATCGCTGATATTTTTCCAAAACATTTGAAACTCAAACTATAATTTCCAGGAAAGGTTGGGATAGAACTCATTGTAAGCAACAAGAAGCAACTGCACACATTGTGTCCAGGCAAACTTACCGCTTTCCAATCAATACGTTATATGCTAGCATTAATCTATTCCCCAACGCAAGAATGTTGTAGATTCCAATAAGATAAAAGTTGATAATGGAAACAAATTCCTCTCCGCTGGTTACAATTATTTTACCTGCTTTTAATGAGGAAGTAATCATTGGTGAAACAATCCGGGCTATCAGAAAACTGTATCCGGATTTTGAAATCCTTGTGATTGACGACGGTTCAACCGATGCAACCGTACAGGTAGCCATGGATGCCGGAGCACATGTATGGCCGCATTCCTATAATATCGGAAACGGTGCTGCAATCAAAACAGGACTGCGGTGCGCAGCAGGGAATTGGATAGTCATGATGGATGCGGACGGCCAGCACCGTCCTGAGGATATCGCCCGACTCCTTGAGTATAAGGACAAATATGAAATGGTTGTCGGCGCTCGTTCAAAAGGATCCAAATGCTCCATGCACCGATTTTGCGCCAACTGGTTCTACAACAAACTGGCTTCGTATGTAACCAAATTTGACATCAAGGACCTGACTTCCGGTTTCAGGCTTGTACGCAAGGAAATTGCCTGTAAATACATCTACCTGCTACCGAATACGTTTTCATATCCGACAACTTTGACAATGGCATATTTAAGGAGCGGTCACAGCGTAAAGTATGTGCCCATTCAGACAGAGACAAGGAAAGGAAAGAGCAAGATAAAACTGGTGGAGGACGGTTCCCGTTTTCTCCTGATCATAGCCAAAATCGCTACACTGTACTCACCATTGCGCGTCTTCCTGCCGGTCAGTGCAGCTCTTTTTCTCACCGGCATCTTTTATTACCTGTATACGTACATCACAATGCATCGTTTTACCAATATGTCGGCCCTCCTTTTCACCACATCCATCATGATTTTTATGATGGGACTCGTCTCGGAACAGATTTCGCAGATGCGGTATGACAGAACCGAATAGATATGATATTCGATCCAATCGGGGTAAATGAAGCCTAAACTCCTTGTTTTGACTACAACATTTCCCCGCTGGAAGAATGATTCTGATCCTCCTTTTGTTTATGAATTATCAAAAAGGTTGACCTCTTCTTTTGAGGTAACAATCCATGCTCCGCATTATTCAAAAGCAAAAGTCCGAGATGTTATGGATGAAATGCAGATTGTTCGTTTTCGATATTTTTTTGAACCTTTTGAAAAACTCGCCGGAAAGACCGGCATAATCCCTACAATTCGTCAGAATAAATTTTATCTGCTCATTTTACCTTTTTTTCTTCTAGCCCAGTTATTTTCTTTTTTTCTCTTAGTTTTGCGTTTGAAACCTCACGTTATTCATGCCCACTGGGTTCTTCCGCAAGGAATCCTGGCAACAATCGCACAACTGGTATTCAAAATCCCTTTTATGGTAACGGCTCATGGAACAGACATTTTTTCTTTACAGGGAAAACTTTTTAGCTGGCTGAAATGTTGTGTAATAATGAGAGCTACATTATTAACCGCCGTTAGCAGAGCTTTAGCAAGAAAAATACAAAATCTCTGTGGGCTGCCTTTGGATAGAATTCATATATTGCCTATGGGGGTTTCTTCAAAAGTTTTTAACCCCGACGCACGAGATCCTGAAATCCTGCAACGATTTAATGGTGAGGGGCCGTTTTTGCTCTTCGTTGGCAGATTATCAAAAGTTAAGGGTGTTACTTATCTTATCGATGCAATGCCTAAAGTTTTGTCGGTTATCCCGAGTGCCTCACTTTTAATCATAGGACAAGGGGAATTAGCCCAAGAGCTTGACGACCAGGTAAAAAGATTAGGTCTTAAAAACAGGATTTTTTTTAATGGCCCATTAACAAATAAAGATCTTCCAGCATACTATGCTACAGCGGATATATTTATTGGAGCATCCATCCACACAGAGAAAGAAGGTGTAGAGGGATTCGGCTTGACCTTTGTGGAAGCTGCAATGTCAGGATGCCTGCTGATAGGAACCGCTGTTGGCGGCATAACAGACATTATTACCGATAACGAGACCGGCCTGATGGTTAGAGAAAAAAACAGCGACGAATTGGCAGACAAGATTATTTATGCGCTACAAAATGAGGAACAAGTTTCGATTATCAGGAAAAAAGGCCGGGAAAAATGTATGAAATTATTTGAATGGCAAATGGTTGCCGATAAATATGCCGACCTTTTGCTGGCAGCAGCACAAAAAAAATGAATAAGCTTTCTTTCAGGATTTATGAACTTCTCGGAAGAGATTCAGATATCCTGCTACCATTTGCGCTAAGGTAAAATTCTTTTCCACCCTTATACGGTTAAAATCGCCCATGTCCCTGCGCATTAATGGGGATTCGGCAAGTTCGTTTATTCTGCCGGCAAACTCTTCTGTATTGCCGAGTTCGCACAGATACCCGCCCTGGCCGTCTACAACCAGTTCCGGCAATGAGGAGCAGTTCGTAGCTACAACCGGCAGGCCGCAAGCCATGGCTTCCGCTGCTGCAAGACCGAAACCCTCCCGTACAGACGGAAAAAGAAGAATATCGGCCTGTTGGTAAACTGCCGGCATTTGTGAAAAAGGTATGTGGCCGATATTACGCATGTTAGGCAGATCGGGCAGAGGATTTTTGTCTCTAAGTCCACTGGTATAGAGGATCTCGATTTTTTCATTGAGCAATGAAGCAATTTTTGGGAGCAAATGGGCTCCTTTACGCTTTGTCAGGTTCCCACTGAACAAAACTGTGATCTTATGGGATGCAGATTTTTTTGCCGGCCTGAACTTTTCAGTATCCACTCCATTATAAATAACCGGAATTTCCCCCTGATAACCGAATTCCCTTCTAATCATACCCGCAGTAAAATGACTGACGCTCGTTACCTTGTCGGCAACAGACAAAGCCTTGCGGATAAAGAAATGCAAGTTTGTCCTGTGGTGTATTTTCTGCAAAAAAGTGCTGAATTGTGCTGTTTCGCGATCAACAACAAAACTATGGAAAGTTACTACGAGGGGGATATGATTTCTTTTAAGGAAATAACCATATTCAGGAACAGTATGGATAATATCAGCCTTCTGGTCTCGAAAGAGTGAAGGAAGTGTGGGCGGACACAATGACCAATAGGGATTATAGCCGGTCAGTGTGTAGCCATCAATCCTTTCAGCCAGGGATCGATGAACTATATAGGCACCATTTCCGGTTGCCATGGGGCTGAGAATTTTCATATCCTTCATGTAGGAAAATCAATCAATAAAGTTTTTCTTCAGAATCTGCCACAGCCTGGCAGACGCCATGTTGTCCTTGTGGGTGAAAACAAGGTCAAGAACCTCACTCCGCTTTTGTGTATGGGGGTCATCCGCAAGCTCCCGGAGAGCTGTTTCCATCTCATCCTGATTCATGCAGATATGACCCGGAGCCATCTGTTCATAATCAAACAAAAGTGAACGGTCATTGCTGATATACGCATCATAATCGTATGGATAGAAAATGATAGGGCGGTCGAACAACAAGTAATCAAAATAAATGGAAGAATAGTCGGTAACGAGCGCGTCAAAAAGGTTCAGGACCGGGTAAATGTCGGATGTTGCATTGTATACGGCGATATTCGAATATTGTCCTTCCGGCATCTGCTCGGCCATGACGGGATGGAGTTTGAGAACGACAAACAGATTGTTCCTGCGCGAGAAAGCATCAAGCCTGCTTAGATCAAATATCCCGGTGGAAAAAGGATCATCAAGTCCCTTCCTGAACGTCGGGGCGTATAATATCACCTTTGCGCCCGATTTTTTCCGCGACATGATCTCCAATATGGTTTCCCGGTCCGTATTCAAAAAAATGGGTAAATGCAAACTCTCAATTTCTGTATCTGCAAAGAGCGCATCATTCCGGGGATATCCCGTATCAACAAAACGTTTGGCACGAAAGGCGGGCCTGAATGCCTTTTCAGTGAAGAAAGAAGAAGTTGACACAACCAGTTCCACGGCAGCATGTCTGCCGGTCACAAATTTATACATATCAAAGAGGGAGCGAATCAGGGCTGGATATTTTGCCATTCTCTGGTGATAAAGCGGCAGTTCAATTTGTTTCAGCGGTGCTCCATGCCAGAGTTGTATTACTTTGCTGCCGAAAGCAAGCTGGAATTTGCCGTGAACAATCCATTCTGCGCTGTCGACAATAACCAGGTTTGCGGTCAGCAGATACAAAATTGATTTCCAACCGGGATAGATAAAAGCCCGCAGTACCGATTGTGCAAGCAGGTCACGGGTTTCCTTGCTGAAGACCAGGAACGCGGCGTCGGGTTTCGGGGTTGCCGAAGAAGAGAGGAAGAGAAAAAAATGCTTGGCATTATCCATGAACAGGTCGTTCTGCCTGCCGATGACAACGATCCTGCCCTTCTTTTTGGGAATAATCATAGAGAGGGGAATAAATACAAAGGATGCAAGAAGAGAAATAAGGATCTGACCGGTTGCATTGAAGATATCTTTTGATTTTGCCATCCGGCCGGGAAACCCTGTTATTTTCTTATTTTTTCAATGACTTCCGTGGTGGAAATGGAAGGGGTTCTCGGCAGGTAAACCACCCGGCAGATATCCGAGAATTCATCAAATTTGCCCTTCCAGTCATCACCCATCACCAGGACGTCAGCCTTGTGCTCAACAAGGTATTTTCTTTTTTCCTCCAGGGAATGCTCATAAAAAACCTTATCAACAAAACGGATATTTTCTATGATCTCCCGCCGCTCTTCCTGGGAATAAACAGGATACTTGTTTTTTTTGGAGAAATTCAATTCGTCGGTTGAAACCCCGACAATGAGATAGTCACCCAGTTCCCTGGCTCGCTGCAAAATGCGGAGATGCCCGACATGGAAAACATCAAAGGTGCCGAAGGTAATGATTTTAATCATTCACATCTACTATTGTTTAGGTACTATTTCGTAAATTACAGATTTTGAAAACATTCCTGGACAGGTATTAGCTAAAAATCTTATCAAAAAAGGTTCATTTCGGCCAACTTGCGGTATTACTTTCTGTAATGCCAGGTCCAAGGACCTTGCCCATTCTCTGAAGTCCTTTACTGTCCAGAACCGGATATGTTCTTTCATGTGACAACGTATATTAGTTATCGGAAATCGTCCGCAAAGAGCAAGTCGCAGGCGATGGATTATAAAACCTACATTAGGTAAGGTTATATAGAGTTTTTTACGAGTTAATCTGGCGGCCTGTTTAGTAAAACTTTCAGCATCATAGACATGCTCTATTACTTCCATCATTACCACGTAATCAAATTGTTGGTCGAATTGTTCATCTAAAGGAAGATCCTGTCTGATTGTTTTGCCTTCAAAACCTTGTTCTACCAGGTGATTAATTGCGGTTGCCGATATATCAGCCCCTACAGATCTGCAGTTAGGTTTTACCGAATGAAGGTATCGTAAGAAAGCACCATTTCCACAGCCTATATCGAGAACACTTGATCCATCCGGTATTTTAGCGGCAATAATTTGATATCGAGGCATGAAAGATGGTAAATCATTATATTCCCCTCGTTTCTGCCAATACTTTTCATAATCATCAAACTCATCTAAAGGTGCCGGTTGAGTTAAATTATTATATAGACGACAAATTATTTTCATATAAAATTACAAAATATGTAAGAAATTAAGTAGTTAGATTAATACGTTCCACGTGTGAGGCCACCGTGCCAAATTCTATGTGCATGATACGCAAGGGTATTTTCGGCACGTAAAAGGAATTCAATAACAAACCAAGGATTCCTCAACAGCATCTTTAATGCGTCACCAAATTGTTTATCCTTTATTGACCATATAAACTTTATGTATTTTTCATCACGGTCAATCGTTGCAATTTTTTTTCGAAAAGCATTCTGGATATTCGCTTCTGGAAAAAGGCTAATTTCTTGTTCAAGAATTTCCTTCAATAATTTATAACGATTTTTGTTGGCGCATGCTGAACCTGGTGTAATCCGGTAAAGATATAAAGGTTTGGGTATGTACCAGATCGGTAGTTTACCGTTTGCCAGAATGCGTAAAAAGAAAGCATAATCTTGGCCATATCTGCTCGTACCGTGTGTAATTGCATGCTCTCTAATATAGTGTAATGGGAAAATGGGCTTTAGGAGTGATCTATCTGAACAAATTAAATTTTCTATAGAAACATTCACAATATTAGAACCATCTCCTCCAAAAGCATGTTTTCCTCTTATTGCCCGCCAAGGATGTATTTTTCCTAAAGCATCATCATGGCATTCTAAAATATTATCAAAAATGAAACCTTCACCAACCTGGTTTGCAGTTTCCATCAATACTTCCAAACGATTCGGTACCCAAGCGTCATCAGAGTCAATTACGGCACCCCATATGCCCCTGGAAATTTCAAATGCACGGTCGCGTGACGGACCCTGTCCTAAATTGGATGAATTATGTATTACTCTAATACGGTCGTCTTGGATGTTGTTTAAAATGTTCTTTGTTTCATCGGTCGAAGCATCGTTACAAATTATTAATTCGAAATCTTTGAAACTTTGATTTAGAACCGAATCAATTGCTTCCTTCAGTGTACCTGCACTATTATAAGCCGGCATAATTACTGAGACAGCGGGTGAATAATGATTTGAAGTGTACATTATTTAGTTTATAAAGGTTTTCTGTTATGAAGGTGCTTCTTTTTTCTTTGATGGCACTTTTTTATTATGTTTTCTGAAAACTTGACTTAGGTACAATTCAATTGTTGCGGCTCTTAATATTTCGTTACTTTTGTTTATATATGGCCAAGAAAGGTGCGTTTGCAGGTATTTATTTTTTAAGTTCTCGCCAGTCAAACGTACATACTCGGCATTCTTAGGTGTTAATATATCAGCCAATGCTTGGGACACTTCTGGATTGCGAATCCACTCTGGATATTCAGTGTAATCTTTGGATGTTTTTAGACTCAGCAGCCGTATAATAGCTTGTTCGCCTTTATTCAGTGCACGGTAAGTAATTGATGAATTATTGATTACACCCGCTGGTTCTCCAGTTTTCTGCCAGGGAATACTCTTAAAAAATTGGGAGAAAAACCTTTGCAACATAGCTGAGTATATTTTGTTATTTACCCTATATTCATCTGGCAAGGAAAAAACGAAGGCAACGATATTATTATCAAAGAAGGGTTTTCTTTGGCTGATTGAGGTAAGCAAATTAACAGTTCCTATGTTGGTGAATCTTCTGACTCTGTTCACATATATATTAGGCTCAACATGATCGATGTCATAAAATTCGTTTTCAATATCAGCCATGGAAAAAAAATGCCTATAAAATGATCTCGAGTTTTTTGCATTTATTCGCACATTATGCGGGATTTTTGAGAGAAATCCCCCACCTAAAATAGCGTCACCACAATACCCGTTCAAGTTGATTTCAATATTCTCCGAAATTTCTCCCAGAAACTCGCTTCCGTGCATGTGCATCATGTCCAACATGCCATCGGTGTCCCATATTTTTTCAATGCGAGGCTCAAACCAGTTCGCACTGTCAAAGTAAAATTTGACATGGCGCCATTTTGATTTGGCAACCACCTGTTCCGCAATTTTTATATCGTCGCAACCGGGAATGCCGAAAGTGTAGGCATAACCTTTATAGCCAGGATAGAGATGATTAACAGCGGCGAAGATTGCCCGAGAATCCAAACCGCCGCTGAGTGAAACGCCTATTTTTTCATTGGGGTTGAAACGTTTTTCAACGGCTGCCAAAAAACGTTGACCCAGCTCATAAATCGCCTCATCAAATCCCATGGTTGACGGCTTGATCTCCGACCACTTCCAATAGTGGTGCTGGGCAATTTTCTTGCTTTCTATATCATATTCCAGAACTATGGCCGGCTTTATCAGCCTGATATGCTCAAACCATGTATGCTCACCCATCAAGTAGCCCAGATTCATGAAACAGGGGTACGAACTCTGATCCAGTTCCTTATTAACGTCCTTCAGGGCCAAAATACCTTTAACTTCACTGGACCAGGCGAACAAGCCCTCTTGGCAATACCAGTACAATAAACGCATTCCATAGCGATCTGTTATCAGATGAACTTTTTTCCTGGTGCTATCGTAAATAGCGGCACAGAAATAGCCATCCAGTTTATTCAGATAACAATCCAATTTTCCTACCGTATAAGCTTCTGCCAGGGTTTGCGCAAACCCGCTCTCTTTCAGGCCCAGATCACGTGCTACTTCTAAATGATTGTATGCCTCACCCTCAATCCAAATATAGACCTCGTTCCTGACATAGGGTGAATCCTTTTCACCGATATGTCCCAGGTGCACTCTGGATCCACTGATCCAAATATCTTCGAAAGCCGTATCAAGTACGAAATGGTCATAAAGGTGCATTGCTTTAGTCATATTAATCAGTTCAGATTGACCTGATGATGTTTTTTTCACATAGCCGTAAATACCAGGCATCACTTTTCTCGTTGCAAATGTTTTAGAATTTCCCGCTCAAAGAAAAAAAGATATGGCAAATAGATAGCGGCGCAAAGTGTTCCACCCACAGCAAGGCGTGATAAAACCCTCTCCAGATTTAGAGAAGTTATCAGCACAAAACTGACACCCGTGATAATGAAGGAGATGATTATTATTTTTGCAAAGTGGATCACGATTGGCCCGTACGCTATGCTTGCAATTCTGGCGACAATCCAATGCCAAATCATCCCAATGGTCAGCGACAAGGCCAACAATACATAAGGCACTACCTCTACCTGTGGGACTAAAGTGAGCACCCCATAAATAACTCCAACAACCAAAACTGCCCAGATCATATTCCACCAAAAACCCACATCGGCCCGGCCTTTTGCGAGGATAATTGCCCCACCAGGGTTCCCCAGAGCCTTCAGGATACCAACAAAAGCCAGTACTGTTACCAGGGTAGCGCTTGTTTCCCAGCCCTCCCCGAAAACGAAAAGGACGACATCGGCTGCAAAAAAACTTAAGAAGGCCAACAACGGTACGGTCACCAAGCTGAGGGTTTTAACACTGAAGGAGTAGTAGCGGTTAAGTGCCACTGAATCATTCTGGACTTTTGCGTACACCGGAAAGGTTACTCTATTCAATATCGGGTTAATTTTAGCAAGAGGGAAAATAATGAGTTGCCAGGCCATGTTGTAGAAGCCAACAGCTTGAATTCCCAACATCTTACCAATTATCAGCTTATCAAAATTGGCACTGATATAGTTGATCGAGCGCTCTGCCATCTGGTACAGGCCAAACTGGTAAAATCCCTTGAGATCCGCATGTCTGTAAATTAGTTTGGGGCGATGATGTTCTTTTAAGCCCACGGCAAGAAACAAGATGCTAGACATACTCGATTCGGTAAGCCTGGCTACAACAAGCGCATAAACCCCATACCCGTATACTGCCAATACAACAGCAACAATAAAAGACGAAACACTGGCCGTTATATCGATCTTGGCCATTTTATTGAATTGCAATTCCTTCTGGCATAGAATGCGATACTGATTGCCAAGCGCCACAATCACAAAGACAAAAGAAAGCAATAACATCGGCTCTGTTATTCTCGGTTCTCTGTAAAAGAGCCCCACTAGCGGAGAAATGGCAGCTACAACTGCAAAAAGGACCAGCCCGGAAGAAAGATTCAACCAGTAAAGGCTTGATAGCTGATCATGGGTGATGTTTTGCCTGTGTATGATCGCATTACTGATTCCCATATCCATAAATGCTTGGGAAAATCCGATTACGATCATCATGATAGCCATCAAACCGAAGTCACTAGGTTCCAGCAGCCTCGCCAAGATAGCAAGCTGTGCGAGTTGGATCCCGGTTTGGGCAACGGTCGATAACGTCGTCCATTTAATACCGCTCAAAGCGCTGCTTTTTAAGCTCAAGGTTTCTTCGCCGTTACAAAATAGCCAGGAGTTTCCAGCATCCAATTCCGGTCCAATTTGTCCAGCAAGGGCGCAATTGTCTGGTTGAGATACCAAAAAGGGAGCAACCCTGCCGTGATGGCAGCGCGTATTGGCCTTTGCCCGCGCACAAACCGAAGGGTGAAATAATTCCACTTCAAGGCCGCTGTGGTAAAATAGCCCGCCTGTGCCTCTATCTGAGTGTTCACAAAGCCCGCCTTTTCGAACAGGTATTTGAGCCCGTAAGGGGTATAGCGGAAAAAATCATAAGGAGCTTCATGTATCCACCATTGCCAGGGAACCTGGAGCACGATACCACCCCCTGGTTTCAGGATGCGGAAGGCCTCGTTAAGCATAATTTGCGGTTCGCAAAGATGTTCCATGACTGAGAGGGATACAACTGTATCGGCTACATCAGATTCAATTGGCAAGGGCTTATTCAGATCAGAAACGATATCAGCCCTGGTGTCGTGCAAGCTAGCCGCCCAATCTACGGCGATATATTTTTGCGCATACTGCTCGAAGAATCCCTTGTATGGGGACTCACCTGACCCAAAGTCATAAAGTAGCCCTTGGAATACTCCGGTTTCAGCATATTTCTGCAAAAACTTATCACCGCAATTATAAGCAAGCCAATTGTAAGAATGGCGATTTGAATGATATTTACTTATCATCTTTTATAGTTTCAATAAGTTTATGAGTCTTTGATAAAATAACTTCTCTACTCCAATGTTTACTTAAGATATTCCTGTTATGCTTGATTGATTTTATATCAAGTCGAGTTGTATATTCAGATGACAAGTCATCCATGCTGAAAACAAAAGTGCCTTGTTTTTTAAAAAAGCAATAAACAGGATTTTGTTCATCAAGGAATACCTTTGCGCCAAGGTATATCATTATAACGATATTTCCCAAGGCTTGCTGTCGAAGATGATTCATTATGACTACTGAACATGAAGATATTAGATTTATATATTCTTCACTGGGCAAGAAATTTTTAATCGGAAAAAAATTCTCTCCATATATTTTATGGCCGATTTTGATGATATTTTTTTTGAGGACAGAATCCCCGTAACTCAATGGACAAAATATTTTTCTACCGGATAACTGTAGATTCTTGAGTAATTCGAAGGTATCAAGATGGTTATTTGGATATGTAGCGCTATTTCCGATAAGTATATTATCATCAGATACAGAGTAATCTTCAAATCCTCTTATCATGTCATCTTCTAATGTTCCATAATTCCATGAAATATATTTGGGTCTAAAATGAGGTATTGTTTTTTTTACCAGTAGATAATCTTCAAACAGAACTGGCGCAAAAAACCTAATTTTATTAATGACTTGAGATTTTGAAACGTGTTCTAAAAAGAGTTTTTTGATGATCCGTTTAATCACTCTGATTGATTTTCGAACATATTGCTTTTTAAATAATTCATAAGTCAACGGCTTTAATAATTTTCGAGTGTCACCTGTTATTAAATCGTAATAATCGGCACCCCAACCCAGCCAAACGAAATTTACGCTATTATGAGAACGTGCAAGTAATTGTATTTTAAGATTATCCAGATAGTGCAAAACGACCATATCATACAGTCTGAGGGTTTTTATAAAATCGGTACTGAGAAATTCTTGTTTGGTTACTCTTGTTATAGGTGTATTTTTTATGTATTGAAGAAATTCATTACCGTCAGAAACAAGAACAAATAGATTATTATCAGGATTTACTTCTTCAAATATCCGATATGCAGCATCAATAAATTTTTCATCTGGCACAATGTGTAATATCAAAACTTTTTATCTCTTATAGGTCATGAATCATCGTAAAGTAGCAAACCAACGAAGAGGTTATCGAACCTAAAATAATGGTTACTGAAGTTTGCTCCCGAGAAATTGTTGTTCTAATCTCAAAAGGTTTCGCTTACGCCCTTTAACGCGCTGTGCAGGATTGCCGAAATATATGCCAAATGCCTCACAGTTCTTGTTGATCAAACTGAGTGCCCCGACTGCTACACCATCTTCAAGAGAAACCCCTGGCAAAATAATACTACCGCTCCCTACTATCACATGTCTTCCCAAGTGTACTCCGGCATGCACTACCCCAGTATAAGCCTTAGGAACCATAGGATTTGTCATGTACTCACCTGAATAATCATCATTACTTGAATAAATTGATACCCTGGAAGATAAATTAGCGAAATCCTCTAGGGTGATTTTCCCGGAGCCAATTAAAGTGCAAAATACAGCAATATGGATGTAATCGCCAATCTCGATCCCCCCGTCGCCTGCGGAAAGTACACAAAAGTCATCGATTCGCACATTACTGCCAATGCTAATCTGTTTGGGGTTATAAATTGTAGCTTTATCAGATATAAGAACATTTTCCCCAAAACTTGCCAGCCCCAGCTCTTTTAATTGTTCATTATTGAGAAATGCCATTTTAACCTCCACGAATTGTGCGTATTACAAGTTGTTGTTCAATATCTGAAAGTGCAGGGTAAATCGGTAGGCAGAGCACTTGCTCGGATGCCATAGTTGCAATTGGTAATCGCTCGGGTAATGCACTGGTAAAACCTCTATACATTGGGAAAGAGCTGATGAGTGGGTAAAAATAACGGCGCGCAAAGATGTTTTTGCTTTTCAATAATTCATAGAGATCATCTCTTTTCAAGGGGTAATTTTTTTCAACAAAAATGGGAAAATATGATCCATTGAAAGTTGCATCTGGGTGGGGAGCCAGAAATCGAATACCACGTGTATTAGCCAGCTCCTCTCTATATATGGCATCAATTTCACGACGCCTTTGGATTGTTTCGCTGCAATACTTCAGTTGTAGCAGGCCAAAGGCAGCTTGTACTTCATTCATTTTGCCATTTATGCCAGGTGCAACGACAGTTACTTCATCATGGAAACCAAAATTTTTCAGATCATTGATTCTGTTCTTGGTCTTCAAATCTGGACAAACGATTGCTCCACCCTCAAAAGTATTAAATACTTTTGTTGCGTGGAAGCTCAATATTGCAAGATCCCCATATTTAAGAATGCTTTCTCCTTTATATTTGACACCGAATGCATGCGCAGCATCATAAATAATTTTCAGGTCGTACATATCGGCAATTTTTTGAATTTTGACAATATCACAAGGAGTACCATAAACATGAACTGGCATTATAGCAGTTGTATGTGGAGTAATGGCCGCTTCAATCTTTTCTGGATCCAAATTTAGTGTAACTGGATCAATATCAACAAATACTGGTTTGATTTTGTTCCAGAGCAAGGAGTGTGCAGTTGCAACAAATGAAAATGGGGTTGTTATGACTTCACCGGTAATGCGTAACGTTTGGAGGGCAGTGACCAATGCCAAAGTACCATTGGCGAATAAAGCCATATGTTCAACGCCAAGGTATTCACATAGCTTTTCTTCAAATTTCTGATGAAATGGACCCGCATTGGTCAACCACTTACTTTCCCATATTTCTTCAAGATAGGGTATGAATTCTTCCAACGGTGGAAGAAATGGTTGAGTTACATAAATAGGTTTATCGGCTCTCATTTAGCCTCCACGGAAATCCAGCCGATAGTTAACATGAAATAAGCCTGCTTTTTCCTGGGAATGCGCGAATGATAATGCAGCTTACAGGGGCAAATCATACTTTGTAGGCAACAAAAAATAGTTTTGTACATGTTGGAAGATGATAACGGTTTAAGGTTCATGGTTTAAGTTTCAGAATTATTATTTCGCTTGCACCCAAAGCAGAAATTGCGGGCGCTTTTTTAATTTTTTTCCCATAGATTTGAATTCATCTGACGAGAGCACCAATGTTCGGATTTTCCGATCAATATATTTTTCAGTTTTTCTGGTCAGGTCCTGAAGGTTGGTTTGATCAATGTCACCGACAAGTACAAGATCAATAATGCCGGTATCTTTTCCTTCGGCATAATCGTCAATAAGATAGGCTTCTTCGAGGTTGCCCAGTCGATCCAAAATGGAATCAAGAATACGGTCCATGCCCAATGCTTTCTGAACCATGGACTGCAGTTCTTTAAACAGGGCATGCTTTTTGTTCGCCTGATAGAGGATCTGGCGGCCTTTTTTATGGCTTTCCAGGAAGCCGGCATCATTTAACTGGCGCAGTTCTTCCCGGACCTGGCTGGGTGAGGCATTGAATTCATCGGAAAGTTCACGCAGGTATGCCTGTCGCTCGGGATTGAGGAATAGGCGCATCAGAATTTTGATGCGGGTTTTTGAGGTTATGAGGCCGGAAAATATGGAATTCATGTGTTTCGCTATCTTGTTCTATTTTTAAGAACATTATATGGGGTAAATTTTTCCTGTCAAAGGAAAAATTTAAGGCTGAAGCTGTTTAGACTGAAGGCTGAAGGTTTACCGGCTGCGCCGGGAGTTGGCTGTCGGCAGTTTGCAGTTTGCAGTTTTAAGAAGGCTGAAGGAAGCTGGCTGTGCCTGCAGAGGACAGAGGACGGAACGACCGCTTGGCATTCGGAAGAAGATGCAGGCTGATAATTGTTAAACTGAAGTAACCGGCTGCGCCAGGAGCTGTTGTAGGCTGAAGGGGTTGAGGCTGAAGGCTGGCTGGCTAGGTTGGCAGTTGATAGTAGGCAGGTTTTATTTTTTAGAGATTTGTTCGGCGGCATCCAATAAGGCCGGAAGATCATCATTTATGACCTGCCAGATAATTTCCAGATCCACACCAAAGTATTCGTGAACAAGCAGATTGCGGAAGTCTTTGATATCCTGCCATTGAACATCTGGTCGCTTTTCCTTGATTTCTTCGGGTAGTTTGCCTACCGCCTCACCTATAATCTCAAATTCGCGGATGACTGCAGAATATGTTTTTCTGTCACTGCTAAAATCTTTGAATGAATACCCTTGGACATATTCCTGGATTGCTTTACCTGAGTCAAGAATATCGGATAAATAGAGTTGATAATCTCTATCAGACATATACTATTTTTCCTTTTAATTTTTCAAGCACCGCAGGTTTCAGCGTATGCTCAAAGCCCAGGTCCACCGGTCTTTTGAATTCACTTTCCAGCAGTCTTTTCAGCTTCAGATAATTGTGCAGATTCTTCTTTTCTTTTGTCATTTCAATGACAATGTCTATGTCTGATGTCGAGGTCTGTCGCCCATCAACAAAACTGCCGAATACACCAATACGGACAACGCCGAATTGATCCCGGAAAAATGGTTTTTTTTCCTTTAGAGAGACTATTATGTCATTCAGGTTTTTTACAGCCATGGCTTGACTCGAATTCTTAAAATAAATAAACCGGCGAAGGTCCCTGCAGTCAAAAATATTTTAATCATACCAAATGATTAAAAGCAAGGATTTCAAGCCGTAATGGTATGGCTGAAAAGAGTTGAGGCTGAAGTACCAGGCTGCTCCGAGGGCGAGCAATTGACGAATACATAGGGGGCCAGGGAGCTCAGAGTGCGAAAAACGGAGCACCCCTCATCCCCGCCTTCTCCCCTCGAGGGGAGAAGGAGTTAATTGGAGAGTTTCCCTTGCCCATCCTGCATCCTTTCGTCGCTGTAGTCCCTCTCCCCCTTTGGGGGGAAGGGTTTAGGTGAGGGGGCTAGGGTGAATAGACTGAAGGCTGAAGGCTGTCAGGCTGAAGTACCCGGCTGCGCATACCAGAAGACAGAAGACAGAGGACGGAAGACTGAAGGGGGTTGAGGCTGAAGGCTGAAGTATCGTCTGCGCCGGGATTTGACGGTTGGCGGTCGGCAGTTTGACTACCGGTCGGCGGCCGCATGCTTTAGCCTAATTACCTTCAGCCTTAACCGCTTCAGCCTGGAGCGAAGCGACTTTCGGCTGCGATCATGAAGATAATTTTATCGTCCTCCTCAATTTGATAAAAAAAACGGTATTCCCCGATTCGATAACGCCAGGTTTCCGGAGAATAGTCTTTCAGCTTCCGAATATTCGGACCAAGGTGGGGCTGTGATCTGAGTTGCGGATAGACAAAATTTCTCAGTTTTTCGAGAATTTTCTTTCTTCTGCCGCCAAAATCCAGCTGCAGGTCGTCATGGAAACCTTCTGTTTCGAAAACGCGATAATTCATTCAACAAAAGAGCCTTTCCCGGCTTTTGCCTCTTTAGTGCCGCGCTCAAGTCTCCTGATAAGTTCGTTATTGGCCAGGATTTCATCCATTTCAATCTGATCGACAAATATTTCCTCATCGAGCTTCTTCATGGCCAGAACTTCGATCATGTTTGAAAGAGATCTCTTTTCAGCTTTGGCAGCCGCCAAAAGTTTTTCATATGTTTCATCAGCTAGCCGCAGGGTAATTGTTTTTGCCATAAGCCACCTCCTTGGCAAGGCTATTCAGTTTGAAGGAATGTTATTCATTTTTATTCACAATTGCAACCTGCAAATGGATCCAGATGGGTTGTGAACTGAAAGCTGTTTCGTCAGGGGCTTAGGTTTTTAGGATTTTAGGAGTTTGGGGTTATAGGATTTCGTCATTCACAGATTTCGTCCGAATTAGAGGGTTTGCCAGGGTGTATTGAAAACGGTTATTTTTTGGGAAAATAATTAACGCCCTTGATATTTTTGAAATCTGAATCCAGGGTCCATATGAAGGCTTCATGTTTTTTGGCTGTTGCCAGGATAATGCTGTCAGCCATTGGCAGGTTTTTTTCCAGGCTGAGTTTTGCAGCAGAAATGGCCAGGGAAGGTGTGAGGTCGGCGATCTTGCCTTTCTGCATTGCGGCGACGGCCTGCAGCGCTTCATTTTCAGAAGTTTCTCGCGCCACTACCTTGAATACTTCATAGATGGTTACTGTCGGGACGATCAGTGCAGACGGATCGTTCAGGGGTTTATGAAAATGCTTTGCCTGTGGTTCGTCGGCAAAATATGCGAGCCAGCCGGAAGAATCGACAATATTCATATTCTGTCTTCCTCCCGCTCGAATTTTGTATTGATACCTTTCAGGAATCCGCGGAGTTCTTTAATGTCCCTTTCCGGAATTAATTCTATCCGGCCTTCATACTCCACAACCTGCATTTTCTGGCCAGGACGGAGGCGGAGAGTTTCTCTGACGGATTTAGGTATAACGACCTGGAATTTAGGTGATACGGTTACGGTTTGCATGTCATGTCCTCCATCGATCATATTTTGTAATACTATAATATGATCGATAGGATATGTCAACATATCAGAAGACAGAGGACAGAAGACAGAGGACAGAAGACAGAAGACAGAGGACAGAGGACAGAGGACAGAGGACGGAAGACGGAAGACTGAATGGGGTTGAGACTGAAGGCTTGTTTGGCTGGGGTGAGTTTGCGAACCCAAACAGTCATGCTTCGCAAAGGAACGGCTTTAGGCTGAAAAAAGAGATTCGTTGCACATGAAGAATCATTATAAAAGAGACCAGGGGATTGCAAGAACATTGTCGGAAAGTTTGCGGGGTTCTTCAATAGAACAAATCAGCAGGCCGTCATGTATTTTCTCTCTTGGAAAACAATCCCGCAATGCTTTAAATCCTTGGATGTCTTTTCTGTTGGGATGGGATTTAGCTTTAATCTCAATGGGAAAAAGTGTGCCGTTTATCTCCAGAATGAGATCTACTTCGACTCCGGAATAGGAACGGAAATGGTAAATATTGGGCTCCAGAGGAAGCTGCTGTAGACTTTTGATTATTTCCATGCAGACAAATGTTTCAAATAAACGTCCTTGCATGGGATGGCTGCCGATTACTCCCGGTTCTGAAATTTTCTGCAGGAAACATGCAAAACCGGTATCAGTAAAAAAGCCCTTACTCTTCCCGGCAATTTTTTTGACTGGATTTCTGGAAAACGCAGGGATACTAATCCATTGATATGTTGCCTCAGCTATTTCAGTCCAGGCCAAAGCAGTTTTTCGATCTACTCCCAACTCTCTACCTATCTGGTTATAATTTATCTCCTGGGCGGTGAGGGCGGCAAGCAGCCCTATAAACTTCCCGAAGGTTTGTAAAGACCCAATATTGGCGACAGTGCGAACATCCCTCTCGATATATGTCTGCATGTATGATTGCCAGTATTGTGGAATCAGATGATCGGGAAGTGTCATGATTTTAGGGTAACCACCCCGCCAGATCAGCGGATAAACCGGCTCGATTTTCCAATTATTCCCGGCAGGGAAGGAAATTTCGTCATCC
Source organism: Desulfobulbaceae bacterium (assembly GCA_033549385.1). Classification (GTDB taxonomy): domain Bacteria; phylum Desulfobacterota; class Desulfobulbia; order Desulfobulbales; family Desulfobulbaceae; genus UBA10518. The sequence continues at coordinate 51,831 of JAWSUG010000023.1, forward strand.
GTGATCCATTGTTTCAAGAAACCGGGCTTTTTATCCTCTATTATTTCTCTCTGGCACATTGGCCAAAGGTGTACCAGGGCAACACGGCCTGCTAATGATTCTGATATATCACGAAGTACAGATAAATTTTGAGAACCGCTCAGAATGAAAAGACTGTTTTTTTGTTCAATGTCGACGCGGCGCTTGATAGAAGCCAGAAGTTCGGGCGCATATTGAATCTCATCGAAAAAGACCGGAATAGTTGTATTTTGAAGGAAAAAATCAGGATCCTGCCTGGCATTGCCAATATCAACAACAGGGTCGAAAACAATGGTGTTAAGTTTATCTTTGAATAAATGTTCCACCAGAGTGGATTTACCCACCTGCCGGGCGCCAAGTACCGCGACAACCGGAAAGTACTGAAATAACTCGATAAGCTTTTTTTCTATTATTCTATGTTTGTATTTCATAACGAAAAACACGAATTTTGGGAGTTCAAGTCCCATAATTTATAAAAACATATTTTTTTGGTAAAGTCACGGGGAAATTAAGAGGTAGGGGATTAGGTTGATTTCATAAGGTGTTTAGGTACTTAGGTATTTTAGGGATTTAGGTTGAAGACAGAGATTCATTGAACGTTCAGCCTCGAATATTTGCATGATGAAATCCAAGTTATTTCTCTTCCTCTCCCCGTTTCGAGGGGAGAGGGGCGGGGTGAGGGGGTAATTGTAAAAAAATCTCTTGGCTGAGTTTTAGTGGGTAATCACTATATATTTTACCAAATAATACCTTGCAATCTGATAATACAATTAACAATCTGCAAGGTAATTTTAGGGCCAAAGGCTGAATTATCCGGCTGCGCCGGCAGAAGACAGAGGACAGAGGACGGAAGACTGAAGGGGTGAGACTGAAGGCTAGTTTGGCTGGGGTGAGTTTGCGAACCCAAACAGTCATGCTTCGCAAAGGAAAGGCTGAGGCTAAAGTCTGAAGACAGCAACTCCAAACTTCATTTTTACTTAAATTTTTTTGATTTGTAGTCCCTTTTCCTGTGGTCACTTTTGGGTTTTCCGAGATTGAGCTTTCTCTCCTGAATATCCAGGCTTCTTCTGTTTTTCCGGTAGTTGAAGTTGTTCCAGCCTTCGCTGTATTTTAGTTCTTCTCTCCATCTTCGTTCATTCAGATACCTGTTGTAGTCCGCACTTTCCCGGGCTTTCTCTCTTCGGAATTCTTCGGTTTCAAAACCGGGCATGATCAACTTTCTTGCATAACTTGTGTACGGAGCAAGACAGTCCATTCCGAACAGGACGATAAAAATCAGGATCGCGCTTTTAATCAGTTGTTTAGTTTTCATGATTTTTTGCTCCTTTAAACCAGAACTTATATCTTTAATGTAACAACCTGGAGGGGAAATGGCAAATGGGTGTAGGCTGAAGGCTGAAGGCTGAAGGCTGTTAGGCTGAAAGTTTGCCGGCTGCGCCGGGCGGTTGGTATATCTGGAAGACGGAGGACAGCGGACAGAGAGGAAGGGAGGCTGAAGTTACCCGGTTGCGCCGGGAGTTGGTAATTGGCGAATTATTTTTTTTTACTCCTACCATCCAAAATCCCCTCGCCCCTTTGGGGAGATAAGCGGAGCAAAGCGGAGACTTCGGGAGGGTTAGGGTGAGGGGGCCAGTGATTTAGAGGAAAACAGAAGAGGTTGAAGGCTATTTCATCAGGGATTTAGGATTTTAGGAGATTAGGGGATTAGGCTGAAGGCTGAAGGCTGTTAGGCTGAAGGTTTCCCGGCTACGCCGGGATCGGAAGACGGAGGACAGAGGAAGGCTGACGGGATTAATTTGGAATTCAGGGAGAGATAATTTTGTCTGGTTGGAAAAATATGTGGAGTCTGTATAATGGCACGCCATGATACAGGAGACAGAATATTCGCTTCTCAGGGACGGGCTGCTTGCGTGGTTTGCCGGGAATCAGCGGGATCTGCCGTGGCGGCGGACGTATGATCCGTACCATGTATGGATATCCGAGATCATGCTGCAGCAGACCCAGATGGAGCGGGGAGTTGAATATTTCAACCGCTGGATGGAGAAGTTCCCGGATGTGGAAGCGCTCTGTTCCGCCTCCGAGCAGGAAGTTCTCAAGGCCTGGGAAGGGCTTGGCTATTATTCCAGGGCCCGCAACCTTCTCAAGGCTGCTGGGAAAATAGTTGCAGAGCAGGGCGGCAGGATTCCGCGGGATTACGATAACCTGCTTTCCCTGCCGGGCATCGGGCCGTATACTGCGGCGGCAGTGATGTCTATTGCCTTTAATCGGCCCTACCCGGTGGTGGACGCCAATGTCGAGCGTCTTTTTGCCCGGCTGGAGGATATTGATCGACCGGTCAAGGACAGGGACGTGCGGCAAAGGATGCAAAAACTCGCCGCCGTACTCCTGGCCGGTGCCGCGCCCCGGGATATGAACCAGGCGCTGATGGAGCTGGGGGCGCTGGTCTGCACCCCGAAGAATCCCGATTGCCCTCATTGCCCGATTCAGATCCATTGCCTGGCTTTCCGGGCCGGCACGGTTGCCGATCGGCCGGTGCCGGGCAGCAGGCAGGGGAAAATCGATATCGACATGGCCTGCACGATTATCAACGTGGAGAATAAAATATTTATCCAGCAGCGGCGATATGACGATGTATGGGGCGGGTTGTGGGAATTTCCCGGGGGCAGGTTGAAAGACGGGGAGTCCCCGGCTGCAGCGGCAGTCCGTGAACTGCACGAGGAAACCGGGTTCCAGGCGGAAAAGCCGGAGCCGTTTCATACGGTCACCCATTTCTATACCCGCTACCGGGTTACGCTGCATTCATTTGTTACCGGGATACGCCGCGGCACAAATATTGAGCCGAAACTCACCGCCGCCCTGCAGTACCGGTGGGTTACGCGGCAGGAGCTGGACCAGTATCCGTTTCCCGCCGGTCACCGCCGGCTGGTTGAAAAACTGCAGAGCGCGGAAGCCGGGCCCGGGGAACGCCGCTGATGCTCCGTTCTATTTTCACGCCCCGCATGCTGGTCTCCTTTCTCATGGGGTTTTCCAGCGGTGTGCCGCTGCTGCTGACCTTATCGGTGCTGCAGGCATGGATGAAGGAGGAGGGCGTTGACTTAAGCGTTATCGGGCTTTTTGCCCTGGTGGGCCTGCCCTATACCCTCAAGTTTGTCTGGTCTCCGGTCCTGGACCGGTTCACTCTGCCTTTTCTGGGCCGGCGGCGCGGCTGGCTCCTGGTTTTCCAGATATCCCTGGTTGTTGCCATTGCCGGGCTCGGCCTGACCAGTCCCAGGGAAAGCCCCTGGCTGGTGGCTTTTGCCGCCTTTCTGGTGACTTTTTTTTCCGCCTCCCAGGATATTGTGGTCGATGCCTACCGGCGCGAGGACTTGCGCGACATTGAACTGGGACTGGGCTCCTCCCTGTATGTCAACGGCTACCGGGTCGGCATGCTGCTTGCCGGCAGCGGCGGCCTCATCCTGGCGGATCATTTTTCCTTCTCCCAGGTGTACCTGATGCTGGCCGGCAGCCTCCTGGTCGGCATTGTTACGACATTGTTGTGCCGGGAGCCCGAAGTGGCCGAAGGCACGCCCAGGACCTTCCGCGAGGCGGTCGTGGAACCATTCCTTGAGTATTTCCGGCGGGACCAGGCCCTGATGATCCTGACTTTTATCCTGCTGTACAAGATCGGCGATCAGATGGCCTCCACCATGACCATCCCCTTTTACCTGGATATCGGGTTCACCAAGACCCAGATCGGGGCGGTGGCCAAGCTGTTCGGTTTCTGGGCCACGATTGTCGGCGGGCTGCTGGGCGGCATTCTCATTATGAAAATGGGCATCCGCAATGCCTTGTGGGGATTCGGCATCCTGCAGGCGGTTTCGACAGCCGGATTTTCGGTGCTGGCCATGGTGGGCAGCAATGTGAAGCTGCTGGCCGCGGTGATTGCCTTTGAGAACCTGAGCGGTGGCATGGGCACGGCAGCGTATGTCGCCTACATGGCAAGCCTGACCAACAAGAAATTCACCGCCACCCAGTATGCCCTGCTGTCAAGCCTCATGGGGGTGCCCCGGGTGCTGGCTTCCGCGCCGACAGGATTTATGGCCGAATCATTGGGGTGGATTTCCTTTTTTATTCTGTGTACGATAGTTGCAGTACCCGGACTTGTGTTGTTAAAATGGGTGAAGCCGGATAAGAAGGCTGAAGGGGTTTAGGCTGAAGGTTTCCCGGCTGCGCCGGGAGTTGGCATATCGGAAGACAAAAGATAGAGAAAGGAAGGCTGAGGGGAATTAGGCTGAAGGCTGAGGGCTGTTAGGCTGAAGGTTTCCCGGCTGCGCTGGGAGTTGGCAATTGACGAATTCATTTCTCTTCGCCCCTGCCATTTAAAATCCCCTCTCCCCTTTTGGGGAGGTAAGCGCAGCGAAGCGGAGACTCCGGGAGGGTTAGGGTGAGGGGGCCAGAGATTTACAGGACGGAAGATTTGAGGCTGAAGGCTATTTCATTCAAATGTGTGGGATTTAGGAATTCAGGATTATAGTTTGGAGACTCGAAGAGAAAATTCAATTCAGAGTTCGATGCTGGACGTTCGGTGTTCCACGCTCAAATCCCAAACGGCAAAGCCGCACACTATAAGCCAGCCTTCAGCCTTCAGCCTAAAAAGCTTTCCCTTATAACCCTAAAACCCTATAACCCTAAAACCCTATAACCTAAACACCTAAACCCCTAAGCCCCTAAAATGATTCAGATTTACAATACATTAACCAGGAAGAAAGAGTTGCTCAAGCCGATTGAGGAGGGGCATGTCAAGCTCTATGTCTGCGGCATTACTTCTTATGACTACTGCCATATCGGGCATGCCAGGTCGTTCCTGGTGTTTGACATGATTGTCCGCTATCTGCGCTATCGCGGATACAGGGTCACTTTTATCCGCAATTTTACGGACATTGACGACAAGATCATCAACAGGGCCAATGAGCAGAAGGTGAGTTCCGAAGACCTGGCAAACCGTTTTATTAAGGAATTTTACCTTGATACGGACCGGCTCGGCATTCTGCGCCCCGATCTCGAACCCAGGGCAACGGAACATATTCCGGAGATGATCGAACTGATCCAGGAGCTTATAGACAAGGACCTGGCCTACCAGTCCGGCAGTGACGTGTATTTCAGGGTTGCCGATTTTCCCGGCTATGGAAAGCTTTCCGGCCGTAACCTGGAGGATATGCAGGCTGGCGCCAGGATCGAGGTCAACGAGAAGAAGCAGCACCCCATGGATTTTGTCCTGTGGAAGGGGAGCAAGCCGGGGGAGCCGAAATGGGACAGCCCCTGGGGAGAGGGGCGGCCGGGCTGGCATATCGAGTGCTCCGCGATGAGCAGGAAATATCTCGGGGAAACCTTTGACATCCATGGCGGCGGCCAGGACCTGGTTTTTCCGCACCATGAAAATGAAATTGCCCAGAGTACCGGGACCACGGGCAAGCCTTTTGCCAATATCTGGATTCATCACGGCTTTGTGACCATCCGCGATGAAAAAATGTCCAAGTCCCTGAACAATTTTCTCACCATCCGCGAAATACTGGAACAGTATCAGCCCGAAGTGATCCGGCTGTTTATTTTTTCCACCCATTACCGCAATCCGCTTGATTTTTCCGAGGCGGCCCTGCAGGATGCCGAAATCGGCCTGGACCGGCTCTATGACTGCCTGGCCAGGATTGCCGGCTGCCGGGACGAGGGCAGGAAGAAATCGGCCGTGTCCGTCAAAGACCGCGAAAAGATCGAGTCCCTGCAGCAGCGGTTTGAATACGCCATGGACAATGACTTCAATACGGCCCAGGGACTCGGCCTGCTGTTTGATGCGGTCAAGGTGATGAACAAGGTTGTGCAGACAGTACAGGCAAAGCCGTCGGCAGAAGACCTGGACCTGCTGCAAAAAGGCGGGGAGACCGTGCGGGAACTTGCCGGCATTATGGGACTCCTGCAGCAGGACCCGGTGGTCTATATCGAATCGAAAAAGCGGAAGCTCCTGGACAGGCTCGATATATCCGTTGCCGACATCGAACAGATGATCACGGAGCGGGCCGAAGCCCGGCAGAAAAAGGACTGGGCCGCCGGCGATAAAATTCGCGACCGGCTTCTTGAATACGGCATTGAACTCCAGGACGGACCGGAAGGAACAACGTGGGAAGTCAAGATTTAGGGGTTTAGGTTTTTAGGGTTTTAGGATTATAGGGGAATTAGGCTGAAAGCTGTTAGGGGTTGAGGCTGCTTTATCACTGCCATCCAATTCCCTCGCCCCCTTTGGGGGAGAGGGTTAGGGTGAGGGGGCCAGAGTAGAGGATAGAAGACAGAAGAGGCTGAAGGCTGTTAGGCTGAAGGTTTCCGGCTTGCGCCGGGAGGTTGTTTGAGGTGTTTGGGAATTTAGGGCTATAGGGCAGACTTAGGTTGGGCTGAGTTCGCGAAGCCCAACAGAATCCATCGGCAATTGTTGGGGTTCTCAGGATCACCCCAACCTTGTATCTTAACAGTTGTGGTGGTTAGCTACCATCACATAGGGCCGGGTGAGCTTCTCCCCAACCT
>JAWSUG010000024.1:0-58077 GCA_033549385.1 Desulfobulbaceae bacterium
TGGATGCATTGTACCGGGCAGGTATCCATGGCCTCCTGGATCAGGGCCGTTTCACAGTTAAAATCGATCACCTGTGCAACATCCATGCCCTCCTCGTAGCGGAAACAGTCGGGACAGATTTCCGAACAACTGCCACAGGCAATGCACTCTTCATCATCAATATAAAATTCCCTGGCCATGAAAACCTCCTCGCATCATTTTTCTTTTTTTATGAAGTCTACAAAAAACAGGGATCGAAAGGAAGCCGCTGCAAATGCCGGAGCAAGAACAAGAAGGCGGCAGGCTGGCTCCCTTTGCGATCCATAACCAGCGACAAGCAAACCCCATGCCATTACCCGGCTGCAATTTCCGGCAGGGCTCGACCAATGGCACATACTTTGCAGATTTCCTTATCCTGACACTCAACAGGAATATGCAGCAGTATTGATGACCTGAGCAAAAATATGCAGCTGAAACCACAAACCCTGGCCATGGTTCTGGCAGGAGGCCGGGTCGACGCACTGGGCGCCCTCACCTATTACCGGCCGAAATCAACCCTGCCTTTCGGGGGCTTTGCCAGGATCATCGACTTCTCCCTGAGCAACCTCATGCATTCGGGGCTGCACAAGGTTGGAATACTCAGTCAGTACCGGAGCTATTCCCTGATCAATCATATCGGCATCGGGGCGGGCTGGGATATGATCGGCCGCTACCGGGGCATCTCCATCCTGCCTCCCTTTCAGGGGTCGGAAGAATCCCGCTGGTACCGGGGCTCCGCAGATGCAATCTACCAGAATCTTGATTTTATCCGCTACCATGATCCAAAAACGATTCTCATTCTCTCCGGGGACCATGTCTACAATATGGATTACCGGGAGATCCTCGCCTTTCATGATGCCAGGAACGCCGATCTGACCGCCGCTTTTCTCAAAGTGCCGCGCCAGTTGTCGGCCAACCGTTTCGGGGTGGCTGAAATCGACAATGAGGGCGGCCCCACGGGCGGGCGGGTTCTCGGTTATGAAGAAAAACCCGCTTCACCGGCCGGAGACTGGGCTTCTCTGACTATTTACTGTTTCCGGCCGCAGACCCTGTTCCAGGTCCTGGAAGCCAATGCGGCCGAAGACGCATCCCATGAATTCGGCGGAGATATTCTGCCCCGCCTGCTGCAGGAAAAACGCCGGGTCTACGGATTCAAGTTCAGGGGATACTGGGGCTACACCAAGACGGTTGAGGAATTCTGGCAGACGAACATGGACCTCCTGGGGAGTGATCCCGTATTCAATCTCAAGGAATGCGGTTTGCGCACCAATCTCGAGCACCGCGACATAAGGGATTGCCCGCCGCTCAAAATGGGGTCCGGGGCGGTCGTCAAAAACAGCCTTATCTATAACGGCTGCACCATCGAGGGCCGCGTGGAAAATTCCATCCTTTTTCCCCGGGTGCATGTCGGTAAAGGCGTAACCGTCTGCAATTCAATTCTCTTCTTCAATAACAGGCTTGACTGCGGCTGCCGTTTCAACAAGGTAATCAGCGATGCGAACAATTCTTTCGGACGGGACTGCCTGCTTGATGCGGAAGGCGCTGCGGCAGACGGCAGAATTACGGTTATCGGCCTGGAGAATTCGGTTCCCGACGGAACGGTAATCAAGCCCGGCTGTACCCTTTACCCGAAACTGTCGCCGGGTCAGATCCCGCAGACAGTTTCAGCCGAGACGATTTTGCGATGAAAAAATCCAGGGAGCCACTTGTGCTGATTCTGGCCGGCGGCGTAGGCAGCCGATTGAATATACTCGTCAAGCCGCGGGCAAAACCTGCGGTGCCCTTTGCCGGCATCTATCGCATCATCGATTTTGCCCTCAGCACGGTCATGAATTCCGGACTCAACCGGGTCGGCGTCCTTACCCAGTATAAACCGCTCTCCCTTATGAATCACCTGGGGACCGGAGGAGCCTGGGATTTCATCGGCCGCAGCCGGGTGGTAAAAATTCTGCCGCCCAGCACGGGCTTCCGGGATTCCGACTGGTACGGAGGTACGGCTGATGCGGTCCGGCAGAATATCAGTTTCATCAAGTCCAACCCCTCGGAAGAGGTAATCATTCTTTCCGGCGACCATATCTACCAGATGAACCTGGTGGAGATGCTCGACTTCCACCGCCGGCACAAAGCCGATGTAACTGTTTCCATGATGAAAGTACCGATAGAGGAAATTCATCAGTTCGGCACCGGCATTACCGACAGCAGCGGCCGCATTGTCGAATGGGATGAAAAGCCGGAGAAGCCGCGGACCAACCTGGCATCCATGGGAATTTATGTTTTCAATACGGACTATCTGCTCTCCCTGCTCGCTGAAAACCGCAAGGATGTTGATTTCGCAATCGATCTCATCCCCAAGGCCATTGCCAGGGACAATATCTTTGCCTATCCTTTTGCATCCTACTGGCGGGATGTCGGCACCGTACAGGTATACTGGCAGGCACATATGGATCTTCTCGATGAAAATTCCGACATCCCCTGCCTGGAAAGCTGGGGAGCGAGACCCAACATCGAGACCGACGGCATGGAAGCAGATTACACGGCCGCCGCCTTCAGCAATGCCGCCGAAGTGTGCTCTTCACTTATCTCGGCCGGATGCACAATCGAGGGCACGGTGATCAGGTCGGTTCTCTCGCCGGGTGTAGTCGTCAAACCCGGCGCAGTGGTCCGGGATTCCATTATTTTTCATGACTGCACCATTGAAAGGAACGCCGTGGTGGATCTCGCCATTCTCGACAAGGAAGTGGCAATAGGAAGCGGCGCCGTTGTAGGTGAAGGCGGCGGCAGGGATATTGCCAACCGGATGTATCCCGACCATCTCAACAGCGGCATCACCCTGGTGGGCAGGGAAGCAAAACTGCCGGCCGGCATGATCGTCGGCCGCAACTGCATAATCTCGCCCTGGACACTGGAGGATTCCCTGCCCACGCACCACCTGGAAGATGGAGAAACACTGTGAAAATTGAATGGAACGTCGAACACGCACGAACAGTTTACCGAATTCTCTCCAAATTCAATGTTCGCCGTTCTTCTCCTCCCTCAACCTTCAACCCCCAGCCTTCCCATTCACCACGGCATTTCTGATCCGTCATACCTTCGAAACGAACCGCTCTGCTCCATGCTGAATCCGTCAATGATCCGCCGCATGCCGCGGACACTTTCTTCTGCGCTTATCCCGTCCTGCGGTCCCATCCGGGTGGCCACGCCGCCGGGATGAAGAATCTGCACCCCGATATCCCTCTGCCGGAGGGCAACGGCAATGCCTTCCATGGCCGCATTCAACGCCGCCTTGCTCGACCGGTAGTAATAGCTTCCCGGTGACTCTATATCGGCAATGCTGCCCATATGGCTGCTGAGGACGACGACCAGTCTCCTCCGGCCGGCGGCAATGTTTTTTATCAGCCCCTCGGTAACGCGCACCGCTCCAAGGGTGTTAACCTCAAAGGTCCGCATCCAGTCGTCATAGCGCATACCGCCAACCTGTACGTCATCCTTTTCCAGGTAAATCCCGGCATTATTGAGAAGAATATCCAGGGGCTTATTGCCCAGCTCCCAGCTCATTGCCTTGATGTCCTCCCTGCTGGTGACGTCCAGCCGGTGGAGAGTGACCCTTTCCTTTTTTCCGGCTATCTTCCTCAGTTCTTCCGCTTCCGCCGGTCTTCTGCAGGTGGCGTAAACCCGCCAGTCCTCATCCGCAAACTGCCGGACAAATTCCAGCCCAATTCCACGATTGCTTCCTGTTATCAACACACTTCCCGGCATGCTGCCTCCACATCAAATGTTTCCTAATCTCTGACCAATAAGACTAGCCACGATATTGCACATTGGATGCCATTGCTGTGCTGGGCTGAAATATCAGCATCCATCCATCACGCCGCCCGGACCGGAAATGGCAACAGCCTCGTGAAGAATGCAGTCCTGACCGGCAGGAATAATCCGATTCTGCAAGACAGCAAAACAGGACACTTCCGGCAAGCCGTATTGTTTTCAGATCCGGGCAGCGCCTCCCGCCTGCCGACATCCCCGATCACCGCGACTTCCCGTGAGCCGGAATAGATCTCTTTTTACCGCCTTCAAGTTAAATCTTCGTGTTTTGGCATGCAATTTGATTCTCCATACATAATCTTTATCAATACTCCCGCAACGTAACAAAAGCATCGCAGACCGGAGAACGGAATATGGAAAAGCAGCAGCAGGTCAACATCGAACATCTTTACCGCCTTGCCAGATCGGGAAAATCGGCTCAGGAAATCATGCAGGAGCTGAATATAAATGACATGGCCGCCCTGGAAACCGCCTGGGAAAAAATGATGCGTGAGAAAAAAGAGGATATCCGGATTCCCGGTCTTGTCGGCTCCTCTTCCATCAATCCCCGGTACACGGACAAAGGCATCCGCATCGATCCGGAAATGCTGTCCGGGTACGGATTTAGAGCAGGGGATCAATTCCGTCTGAGTGTCGAAGGAGACAAAATCACACTGAAAAGGCAGACATAGGAATGAACCGGATTTAAGAGAACGGGCCGCCGATGCATAAACATAATGTAATGTTCAGGAAAATTAAGTAGCATGTACTCTATTCCGTAACCGAGAATTAAAGTCATGCTGCTGCGAATATTCCCCTGGAAATATTTCCTGAAACTGGCGGCCCGCCGCTATGATTTTGTTGATCCGATCAGTTACCTGGCGCGGCTCAGGAGTTTTGCCCAGCCTTCTGAGGTCCAGGAACCCATAGAACTCCTGCGGGCCGGGATGGTTTTTCATGCCCGCGGCCTGTTGAATACCAAGGCCATCCAACATAACCTGGACTGGGTCTGGCCCTACTGGATTGTACGGCAGTTCAATCCGTCAGACCCCTCTTTTATTCCGCGGGCGTTTTCCTTTTCCCATGTCAATCTCACGCACCGCAACTGGACTGCCGTCGGTCTTCCCGACCTGGCCCTCTATCCGATCGTGGATCCGCACGGCCTTGTCACCCCCCTGCACGACGGGTGGTCGGTTGACTGCTGGTTTTACGGCCGCAACGGCGAATCCCTGTTTCCTTCCACCCAGGATCATGTGGATCAACATCTCATTGATGATGACAACCGCAGAGTCGTTACCGAGAGCAGCCTTCCTGCCGCCCGCCTGCAGACTACTGTCTGGATGGATGCCGGGGAGGAAAACCCCGTGGTAACCATAGAGGCCCGGGTCAAAACCGGTGCCGGAGGCTGGCTGATAGTAGCACTGCGGCCCTTCAATCCGGAAGGAATTCAATTCATTGAAACGGCGGAAACTCTTGAAAACGGTCCCGGGTGGCTGGTCAACGAAGAAACCGAGGTGCTGTTCAGCGCGAAGCCGGACAAGATCCTCTATGCCAATTATAAGCTTGCCGATGTCAGCAGCCTGCTGGATGAAGAACAGACAGCGCATTCCTCCCGCTGCCGCATCGGCATGGTCACCTCCGCAGCCTTTTTCAAGGTAGCGGACAAGGATGGCACAAGAAAAATCACCGTCAGGATACCGCTGGAAAAACCCGCCCGCAGCATACCGTCCTCCCGGGACTGGATCGAAGCCCTGGCTCCGGCTGCGGTTCTGAAGCTGCCGGACGAAAAGATTAAATTCCTCTACGATGCCGCGGTCCGCACCCTGGTCCATCTTGCAGCCGACGACATCGTTCCGGGTCCCTATACCTATAACCGCTTCTGGTTCAGGGATGCCTGCATGATGCTGCATCCCATGCTGGCCATCGGCCTGCGGGATCTCTGCCGCCGGCAGCTCGATCGATTCGAACTGCTGCAGAAAAGAGACGGATACTTTCATTCCCAGGAGGGGGAATGGGATTCAAACGGCCAGGTTCTCTGGGTATACAACCGCTATCGCCTGTTGAGCGGCGGCGACTACGGTCCCGGCTGGATCAAGGCAATGCGCCGGGGCGCCCGATGGATAGCCGAAAAAAGGGTATTATCAAAAAAGCAGAATCAATATAACGGCCTGCTGCCGCCCGGTTTCAGTGCGGAACATTTCGGCCCCAATGATTATTATTACTGGGATGATTTCTGGGCCGTTGCCGGCCTGTACGGTACTGCCGAGATGCTGGAAGCCTGCGGTTTATCCGATGAAGCCGCCAAAGTGGGCCTGACGGCCCTGGATATGAAAGGAAGCGTCCTGAGGAGCATCAAAGAGGTTATGAATGAAAAACAGCTCCGCTCCATACCCGTCTCGCCGAACAGGCGCATGGACTCCGGTGCAATCGGTTCCCTGGCGGCGGATTACCCCCTGCAGCTGTTTCCGCCAGCAGATGAACGCATCATGGCCACTGCAGATTACCTGATGGAAAAATGTCTGCATCGCGGCTGTTTTTTCCAGGATATGATCCATTCCGGCATCAATATCTACATGACCCTGATGCTGGCCCAGGTCTATCTACGTGCCGAAGATCCGCGCTATTATGATCTGCTTGCAGGGGCAGCCGGATTCGCCTCACCGACCGGACAATGGCCCGAGGCCATCCACCCGATTACCTCCGGCGGCTGTATGGGTGACGGCCAGCATGGCTGGGCTGCGGCAGAATGGGTAATGCTGATTAGAAATATTTTTGTCTTCGAAGAAAAAGAACGCTTAATCATCGGCAGGGGCATCAGGCAGGAATGGCTGCGCCCGGGGACGGAAATTTCATTCGGCCCCACCTTGACGCCGTACGGACGCATCACCGTCTCGGTTATCAAAGACAACGGCGTCCAGGTCAGGCTGACCGCAGACTGGTACCGGGATGAGGTGCCGGAGATCATTGTCCGGATACCGGGATTCAAGCCCGACAAAATTTCTCCTCCGGAATACCTATGCCGGCTTGAACCGGCCTGAGGCCGGGCATTTTATTGAGGCACTGACAATGAATATCAGCATGTTCACCAACACATATCTGCCGCATGTCGGAGGAGTAGCCCGGTCGGTATCTACTTTCGCCGCCGCCCTGCGGGCATTGAGGCAGAACGTCATGGTTGTGGCGCCGACCTTCGGGGGAAAGCCGGATACCGAGGATGAAAAGCATGTCCTCCGGGTGGCGGCTATTCAGAATTTTAACGGCAGTGATTTTTCAGTGCGCATTCCCCTGCCCGGTGTTATCGAAAAAAACATAATCCGTTTCCAGCCGGACATCATCCACAGCCACCATCCGTTTCTGCTGGGAGATGCAGCCCTGCGTACGGCTCAGCGATTTGACCTGCCCATAGTCTTCACCCATCATACCCTCTACGAGCAATACACCCATTATGTTCCGTTCGCCTCCGATGCCATGAAACGTTTTGTCATCAACCTGGCAACGGAATACGCCAACCTCTGCAACTGCATCATCGCGCCGAGCAACAGTATCAAGCGCCTGCTGGAGAAGCGCGGGGTCGTCCGCCCGGTGGTGGTGCTGCCGACCGGCATTGACCTGGAATTTTTCAGACAGGGCAAGGCCCGTATCTTCAGAAAAAGATACAATATCCCTGCAGATTATAGTATTATCGGTCATACCGGCCGTCTGGCCCGGGAAAAGAATCTTCCTTATCTGGCCTCGGCAGTGAAGCGCTTCCTGAAGAAGAACAATAAATTTTTCTTCGTTGTTGCCGGGGTGGGAGATGCGGAAAAAGAAATCAAGAAGATCTTTGCCGCGGAAAATCTCTCCCATTATCTTATCATGCCGGGAATTTTAAAGGGCCGGGACCTTGCCGACTGTTACAAGGCTATGGACCTTTTCGTATTTGCCTCAAAATCGGAAACCCAGGGACTTGTACTCATGGAGGCAATGGCGGCGGGCGTGCCGGTAATCGCGCTTCGTGCTTCCGGGGTCAGTGATGTGGTGGAGGACCGGAAAAACGGCCGGATTCTGCGGGCTAACTGTTCGGAAAAAGCTTTTGCAGATGCCATTGCCGAAGCTTTCAAAGGAGATGAAATCGAGCAATGGCGGCGGGCGGCGCCGGAAACCGCCCGCCGGTTTTCCCGGCGCAACTGTGCCGAAAGGCTTCTGGCAATTTATGAAGAAACGATCAGAAAAAACACCCGGCCGGATTATCAACCGGATGTTCTTGATACCCTCCGGAAAAAAGTGAAAGTGGAATGGGAATTATTGCAGGAGAAAGCTTCGGCAATGATGAAAACTCTGACGTAAGCAGCTCAGGTATTTTCAAGGCAGCCGATATCACATGTCATCTGTATCGATAAAAAAAAACAACCGGCCGGATAAACCGGCAATCACCCTGAAGTCCGTCTTTTTCTGGGGCTTCCTGGTTGCCGTGATCGCCCTTGTGATCTCTCTCTTTGTTGCCTACAATCCTCCCGGTCTGCTTTTCACGCAACTGAACAGCGATACCAATTCCCTGGTATTTGCCGCGCTGATGGCAGTACTGCCCCTGGCCGGCTTTCCGATCAGCATCTTTCTGGTCCTGGTGGGAATGATGTACGGCATAACCGGCGGCATTGTTCTGACCGGGGGGATAATGCTTTTCCATATGATAGCGACCTATTATCTGGTCCATTCCCTTGTCCGCCCTCTGCTTGTCCGCCTGCTGCAGAGGTTTCATATGAAAATTCCCAAACTGCCCAAGAGGGGGAAAAAGCGCCTGGGGTTTGTTTTTATGATCCTGCCGGGCGTGCCTTATGCGGCAAAAAATTATTTGTTCGCCCTCACGGAAATTCCCCTGGCGCCTTATCTGCTGATCGGCTGGGCGGCGCAGTTCGGATTAAGCATCCCCCTTATCGTCCTTGGCAAAGGAGTGATCAGGATGGATCCGCTTATCCTCCTCCTGGGAGCCTGTCTCATTCTCATCGGGCTGGCGCTGCAATATTACCTGCGCCGTCTTTATAAAAATTTAGGCGGCCCCGCCTGAAACTCTTCCCGGACTGTTCACCCGGGCACGAATGAATGCCGGCCCGGGATCAGACAGGCCCCTTCCGCCCGAAAATAAGTGCGAGGACAAAGAAAACGAGAAAAACGAAAAACAGTATTTTGGCGATGCCCGCCGCGGTTCCTGCAATACCGCCGAAACCGAAAACAGCGGCAACAATGGCTACGATGAAAAAAACAACTGCCCAGTACAGCATGGTAGTTCTCCTTTTTAATCGGACATGAATAATGGTCCCGGATCTTCTATCCGGATCTGTCTTCTCCGTGAACCGCCAGTTGAGTTTCCACTTCCCGGACTCCCTGCATATCTTCCAGGATCGTCCGGATCGCCCCGGCCTGCTGCTCGGATTTCACGGTGCCTGTTACGGTAATCCTGCCATCCTTTGTTGTGATGTCGTATCGCGCCCCTTCGGCTTCATTGCTTACCAGGAGAAGACTTCTTGCCTTGGTCGTTATCCAGGTATCCTTCATATCCTGCGACAGTTCATCCATCCTTTTCTGCATGGTACTGCCGGGTTTCTCCCCCGGCATTTCTTCTTGACCTTCCTGCCGCATGTTCCCGGGATCGGTCACAATCAAATTATCCTTCACCTGTGCGACGCCGGACGTATTTTCCGCCAGCTTGACGATCAGATCACGCTTTTCACCGGAATCGACCCGGCCGGTCAAGGTTACGACACTGTTTTCCGTATCAACGTTTATATCATAAGAAGCTATGTGCTTATTGAGGATCAGCCGGTACTTGACTTTTGCCGTTACGGTTGCGTCCTCAACCCGCCTGGCAAATTCGCTTTTCTTTTCCCGGGCATCTTCTGCAGGCCCGATCTTCAGATCTTCCTTTACTTCCCTGATGCCGTCAATGCTCCGGGCTATTTCCACCGCCAGGTCGCGTTCAATTTCACTGTCGACGCTGCCGGTGATATTTGCAATTCCGTCCTTGACATCGACACTGATTTTGAAGGGATTGAGATGCTCGTTCAGGGTATAGCTTGTCACCAGTTGTGCTTCCAGCCAGATATCCGATCCGCCCTCCGGATTATCACCGGCAGACAACGGGGTCCCGTGCAGCAGCAAAAAGAGCAGCACCAGCGGGAATAAAGATATTGTTTTGCAGACCATGAACCTTCTTCTCACCTCTGCATTTCCTCTCCCGCCTCTTCCATTCGATCACCGGCTTCGTCAACCCCTTCCCGTATTTCCTCGCCGGCGTCATCCATTCTTTCCCCTAACTGCTCAACCCCTTGATCAATATCTTCGCCGACTCTTTCCGCCGGGCCTTCGCTTTCACAGGCCGAAAAGAATGCAAGAAGTCCGAGACCGCAAAGCAAAACAATAATTTTTTTAACCGTTTTCATGTTCATCTCCTTTAGTTGATCAAACTCTTGATGACTTTTGCGAGTTCATTATTAATTGGCGTTACAGATGCTTTTCATTTTCTGCATTGCTTTCAATATTTGTGCCATCCATTCCTCCTGCTGCCGGTATCGGGCCGCCAGACTCTTTTCCCGTAATCATCATCAGGACTTTTTCCCCTGCAAAATGTAAATCAACAGGGAAAAATCCATTCCGGCAGGACAAAAACCTTCCCGCCGGAATGTTGTATATTCCCGGATACTATCCCTATTCTTCAATATTGAACAGATATGGCAGTGATTATACAATGATCCGGGAGATGGCACATTTTTTGAATACCATTAAACAGTTTCAACTGATACGGTCGCCGACCGTCAACAGAAGTGCACATAATAAAAAAAATCAGAAAAAGGAGAACCCATGAAGGAAAGAAAGCATTTTGTTTTTCTGATGATACTGCTGGTTGCTTTTGTGCTCCCGCTCATTTCCGGATGTGCTACCCCGGCCGGCAGAAGCGCCGGGGAGGTAATCGATGATTCAACGATTTCCACCAAGGTCAAGGCTAAACTTTTTGATTCCACCGAATTAAGCGGGTTTGCCATTTCGGTAAAGACCTTTGAGGGAGAGGTCACCCTTACCGGTGCCGTCGATACGCCGGAACAGAAGGAAAAAGCCACCGAGATCGCCAGATCGGTCAGCGGAGTCAGGGGGGTCAACAACCTCCTCAACATAAAGTAGCTTTTCCGGATTCCTTCCTTGGCAGGGAAGGGGTAACGGTCAACATGCAGAAGTAATGCAATGCCCCAAGTGTTGTATAAGGAGATAAACCATGGAAAAAAAATTTATATATTCCCTTCTTGCCCTGTTCATAGCAGGCTCCCTCTCGGCCGGATGCAGCAAGGAAGGGCTCGGCGGCGCCGCTGCAGGAGCACTCGGGACCGGTGCAGCCTATGAATATCAGGCAAAGAGACAGATGGATAAGCTGGAGGATGATTATAATGCCGGCCGCATCGACAAGGAAGAATATGAAAGAAGGAAGGACCAGATCGGGCGCGGCTCGATAATTTACTGATTATTTGAAAAAAAACTGTTAACTGCTTAATTATTCCCGCATTCATCATGGAAGGGGTTCATCGCTCCTCAGCCCTTTCCATGATGAATGCTTTTTTTTATCTTCTCCCCCCTTCGTAATATTGCAGAGCCGTAGGCATAAACTCCCGGATATCCCTGATGCGGGTCTGATCCGTCGGGTGAGTGCTGAGAATCTCCGGCGCTCCCCGCCCCCCTTTCAACTCGGCCATGCTCTGCCAGAGATCAACAGCGGCACGGGGATCATAACCGGCCATAGCCATAAAGATCATGCCCAGACGATCGGACTCGCTTTCCTGCAGCCTGCTGTACGGCAGCATGACACCCAGAGTGGCGCCCGCCCCGTAAACCCGCATCCACAGGGACTGGGTTGCTTCGGGGCTGGATGCAAGCACAGCGGAGAGAGCCTGGCCGCCCATCTGGGCAATCAGCTGCTGGCTCATGCGTTCACTGCCGTGTTTGGCCACCACATGCGCAATTTCGTGGCCCATAACGACCGCCAGGCCGGTTTCATCCCTGGTGACCGGCAGAATCCCGCTGTAGACGGCCACTTTGCCCCCGGGCATAGCCCAGGCGTTAATCTCATCATTTGCCACCAGATTAAATTCCCATTCAAAGGCATCCGCTTCGCCGCTGCGGCCGTTATCCCTGAGATATCTGTCGGCGGCAGCGGCTATCCGCCGGCCCACTTTTTCCACGGTGGAACTCTGGGAACCGGTGGTTATGATTTTCTGGGAACCCATGAATTCACTGTATTGCTGTCTGCTTGCATCGAGCAGAGCATCATCCGAAACCAGACTGAGCTGGCTGCGGCCTGTAATGGGAACTGTGGTGCAAGACAGTATCGGCATAAACAATGAACAGACCAGTATCAGACCAATGAATAAACGGGCATGCATAGTTGTTCCTCCCTTGCAGTAACATATGATTTGAAAGTCATGGAATTGGATGAAAACCATTCGGTGCATTGTTGCAATTTCCACACCATGACCCTGTTTTCACGCCCTTCAACCACCCCGGCAGAACCTTTCAGAGCAGCAGTCCGAGCACAGGAAAAGAAAAAATCCGCACCCAACTCCCCCGCTGCGACCATATGAGCATCTTTTTTTTTTGAGGGAACTGAACCCGGCATGCATACGCACGAAATTTATACGGCGCCCGGCGGAAGGCGCAGATCGATCATCTCCATCCGGTGATTGGCATCGGGATGCTTCTTCGAAGGCCCCTCGGTCAGGAGGACAATATCTGCTTCAAAACCCTGCTCCTCAAGCTGCTGCCGGGCATATTCCTTCCAGTTTTCAGGGTGGCCGGGCTCATGCTTCGGATGAACCCCGTAGGAAAACAGCAGGTTGCGGCAGGTCGACATCCTTGAACTGACGGCCAGAATCCAGACGGGAGAGCGAAAACGTACGATACTGCGGGCCGTAGCACCGCTCCTTGTGGGAACAATGACAAGCGCCGGTGACAGATGCTGCAGCGTCACTCCCGCATTCCAGGCAACAAAATCCCTTAAGCACAGGTCATGTTTATCTTCCACGATTTCCATGCGGGCAGCGGTTCGGGAGAGCTTAGGTTCAACTACGACAGCGATCCTGGCCAGCATGCGGACGGCATCAACCGGATATCTGCCGATCGCCGATTCGCCGGACAGCATGACGCAATCGGTGCCGTCGAGGATCGCATTGGCGACATCGGTTACCTCGGCCCGGGTCGGGCGGCGGTTGCCGGTCATGGATTCAAGCATCTGGGTTGCGGTAATCACCGGCTTGCCGGTCTGGTTGGCCCTGTGGATCAAATCCTTCTGAATACCCGCAATCTGCTCAATGGGCACCTCCACTCCCAGGTCGCCCCGGGCTATCATGATTCCGTCGGCTGTCCGGAGAACAGCATCAATATTACTTAATGCCTGGGCGCGCTCGATCTTTGCAATGATGAAGGGGTCATAGTCCATTGATCCTGCCGCCTCCCGGACCTCTTCAATATCTTCTGCCGATTCGACAAAGGATTGGCTTATTGCATCGAGTTTCTGCTCTCTGGCAAATTGCAGCCACTCCCTGTCCTCCCGGGTAAAGGCCTTTATACCCAGGGAAATTCCAGGAAGATTGAGTCCCTTGTGGCTCCGGAGTTCACCCCCTACCATTACCCGGCACCCCACATCCAGGGCCGTAACGGTCACAACTTCGACCTGGATCAGGCCGTCATCAAGAAAGAGGATGTCCCCTTTCTTCACCACCTGCGGCAGCGGGTCGAAATTCACCCGGATCCGGCCAATGCCGTCTGCCGACTCGCCGACGGTCAGGATAAACATATCTTCCGCGTCGAGTTCCATCGGCTCCTTCTCCAGCCGCCCGATGCGTATTTTGGGTCCGGGAAGATCACCCATTATGGCCACCTGCCGGCCGGTACGTTCTGCCGCGGCACGCACATTGGCGATAATTTCCCGGTGCCCTTCCGGATCACCGTGGGAAAAATTTATGCGGGCGATATCCATACCCTCCATAATCATTTTTTCCAGTATTCCGGGTGATCGGGAAGCAGGCCCGATCGTGCAGATGATTTTTGTTTTATGGGCACGCACCTTCATCATATCCATTATCCATTCATTTACTCATGAATTTTGCGGTGTCGGCAGCGTTGTCCGCCAGGTGGAATCAGATATATCGGAACTCCCGCGGGTCATGACTGCCGGCGGTTCCAATTTCTCCCTGATGCAGATACAAAATAAATGCCAGCACTGCATTACCGGGATTCCAAAAAACCTGGGGAGGCGGGAAGGCGGCAGCCGGGTCACAACCCATTGCATGCATGACACCTCAGCCGCTGCCGGATATTTGTCCTGCCTTACAGGACAAAGTCCGACCGTAAAGGACAAATAACCGATTTCCTTAAAAAGATGTGAAAAGACACAGCCGGTAAACCACGGATGCTCTGTCCTGCAGGAATCGAGAATGATTTCTTTCCAGGTGAAGCTCTCTCAGATGGCACGATTATTGTTTCCTTTTGCCATAATGGACCTGAATATTGACAATATTGCGGCCTTTATTCTGGATATGGACGGCGTGGTCACCGATACGGCCGGCCTGCACGCCCTGGCCTGGAAGCGGATGTTCGACGAATTCCTGGCACACAGGACGGAGCAGGAGGGCGGCAGTCCGCAGTCTTTTGACCCGGATAAGGACTACCTGGATTATGTGGACGGCAAACCTCGTTATGACGGTGTGAAAAGCTTTCTTTCCTCCCGGGGCATTCATCTGCCTTTCGGAGATCCCGCAGATCCCCCCGACAGAGAGACGGTTTGCGGCCTGGGAAACCGGAAGAACAGCTATTTTCTCGAAATCCTGGAAAAAGAGGAAGTATCTCCCTATCCCTCAACAGTGGATTTTATCAAAAAAGGGCTGGATGCAGGCATCCGTTGCGCACTGATCTCGGCCAGCCGCAATGCCCGCAAGGTGCTGAAGGCGGCAAAGCTGGAAAATCT
The DNA here is from genome assembly GCA_033549385.1 of Desulfobulbaceae bacterium. Classification (GTDB taxonomy): domain Bacteria; phylum Desulfobacterota; class Desulfobulbia; order Desulfobulbales; family Desulfobulbaceae; genus UBA10518. The sequence goes on from JAWSUG010000024.1 coordinate 14,798, forward strand.
TTTCGAGGTCGTCATCGACGGCAGGACCGCAGAAGAAATGGGTCTTGCCGGCAAGCCGGCCCCGGATATTTTTCTGGCGGCGGCGGAAAAGCTTGGTGTCGATCCGGACCGGTCCGTGGTGGTCGAAGATTCGCAGGCAGGCGTCCAGGCGGGAAAAACCGGCGATTTTGCCATGGTAATAGGGATAGAAAGGAAGCATCGGGACGACAGGCTGAAACGTGCCGGCGCCGACCTGGTGGTCGGTGATCTGGCCGAAGTTTTCTTTGCCGCCTCCCGGACAGACGATAAAGAACTGCGGCTGCCCTCGGCCCTGGACGAAGAAGATGCCATATTCAAGCTGCTGCGGCAGGGTACCCTGGCAGTTTTTCTTGATTATGACGGCACCCTGACCCCCATAGTCAGGGATCCTTCAGAGGCAAGGCTTGACCACAGGACCCGGCAGGCTCTGCAGAAGCTGGCGGAGCATCTTTTTGTTGCCGTGATCAGCGGCAGGGGGCTCGCGGATGTCCGGAATTCGGTGGGCCTTGAGAATCTGGTATATGCCGGCAGTCACGGCTTTGAGGTCAGCGGGAGCAAAGGTTATTTCGAGGAGGAGGCTGAGAAGAATACATATCTCGCCGCCCTGGAAAAGGCGGAACAGGAACTCAACCCCTTTGCCGCGGACCTGGCAGGCGTGACCATTGAGCGCAAGCCCTTTGCCATTGCCGTTCATTACCGGCAGGCAGCCGAGGACACAGTGCCGGCCCTGCGGGAAAAGGTCGACGGGATAGCCCGGCGATTCGCGGAACTCAAAAAAACAACCGGCAAAAAGATTTTTGAACTGCGCCCGGACGTGGACTGGGACAAGGGAAAGGCACTGCAGTCGATGCTTGCCCAATTCTTTACCGACTGCTCCAGGGTCACGCCGCTCTATATCGGGGACGACACCACCGACGAGGATGCTTTCCGGAGCATTGCAGATAACGGCATCTCCATCCTGGTCAGCGATCGTCCGCCGCGCACAGCCGCCCGCTATGTCCTGCGCGATCCCTCCGAGGTTACGATATTTCTGGAAAGACTGGCCGGGATGGCCGACCGGATAAATGCCGACGGCATCTGGTCCATGACCTATCATGATTTCGAAGAGGAACAGGAAAAACTGCGGGAGGCGCTCTGCACCCTCGGCAACGGCTATTTCGCCAGCCGCGGCGCCGCACCGGAATCAAAGGCCGGCCCGGTGCATTATCCCGGCTCCTATATCTCCGGCTGCTATAACCGGCGGAAAAGCACCATCGCGGGCCGGATCATTGAAAACGAAAGCCTGGTCAACATTCCCAACTGGCTGCCTCTCAGCTTCAGACTGGAAGATGGAGACTGGTTCGATCTCCGGCAACATACTCCTCTGGATTATAGCCAGGAGCTGGATCTGGCTGCCGGCATCCTCACCAGGACCGTGCGGTTCATTGATGAACAGCAGAGGGAAATACATTTTGTCCAGCGCCGCTTTATCAGTATGAACGACCCGCACCTCGCCGGCCTGGAAACCGAAATCACCGTCAAAAACTGGGCCGGGACAATCCATGTCTGCTCCGCGCTGGACGGCCGGGTGGCCAATTCACTGGTTGCCCGCTACCGCGAGCTGGACAATAATCATCTGGATATGTTGACGGAGGGCAGCGATGACGGGGAAATCCTCTGGCTGCAGGCCGAAACCAACCAGTCGCATATCCGCATCGCCACGGCCTGCAGGACGCGATTCTTTCTCGCCGGCACCCCTGTCGAGCCGCCCCGCCTCCCGGCGCGGGAAAAGGGTTATATCGGGCAGGAGGCGGCGCTGAAAATCAGCTCCGGACAATCCCTGCGCATCGAAAAGATCGCTGCCGTCTATACCTCGAGAGACCGGGCCATAACCGAAAGCATGGATGAGGCCCGCCGGGATGCCGCCCTGGCCCCTGATTTCAGTACCCTGCTCGCGGATCACCGGCGCACCTGGCAGCACCTCTGGAAACGATGCAGGATTAAAATACAGGCGACAAACGGCCTTATCTCCCGGATACTCAACCTGCACATTTTTCACCTGCTGCAGACAGTCTCCCTACATTCCATCGATCTCGATGTCGGGGTTCCCCCGAGAGGCCTGCATGGAGAGGCATACCGGGGATTGATCATGTGGGACGAACTCTTCATTTTCCCGTTTCTCAATCTCCGCATTCCCGATCTTACCCGGGCCCTTCTGCTCTACCGCTACCGGCGTCTTCCCCGGGCGCAATGGGCGGCAAAGGAAGCCGGCTATCAAGGGGCCATGTTTCCCTGGCAAAGCGGCAGCAACGGCCGAGAGGAAGCCCAGACCCTGCACCTCAACCCGCAGTCGGGCCGCTGGGTCCCCGACAATACAAGGCTCCAGCGCCATATCAATCTGGCGGTTGCCTATAACATCTGGGAATATTATCAGGTGAGCGGCGATATCGACTTTCTTTCCTTCTACGGCGCCGAAATGAGTATCGAGATAGCCAGATTCTGCGCCAGCATGGCCGTTTACAATGAATCCCTGGACCGGTACGAGATCAGGGGCGTTGTCGGACCGGATGAGTTCCATACCCGCTACCCGGATGCCTCCGAGCCCGGCCTGGATAACAATGCCTATACCAACATCATGGCGGTATGGGTTCTCTGCCGGACTCTGGATATCCTGAAGCTGGTGCCTGAGGAACGAAGGCAGCCGCTGTGGGAGAATCTTGCCCTGAAAGAGGAAGAACTGCAGCGCTGGGATGAAATCAGCCGCAAGATGCGCATTGTCTTTCACGAAGACGGCATCATCAGCCAGTTCGAAGGATATGACCGGCTCCAGGAGTTTGACTGGGAACACTATAATAAAAAATACGGCGACATCCACCGCCTGGACCGTATCCTGGAAAAGGAGGGGGACAGTGCGGACCGCTACAAGCTCTCCAAACAGGCGGATGTACTCATGCTCTTCTACCTCTTTTCCGCCGACGAACTGAGCCAGCTTTTCGAGCGGCTGGGATATCCTTTTGCATATGAAACCATTCCCAAAAATATCGAGTACTACCTCAAACGCACCTCCCATGGATCGACCCTGAGCCGGGTGGTCCATGCCTGGGTCCTGGCCAGGTCCAAACGCAGACAGTCATGGCATCTGTTCTGCGATGCCCTGAAAAGCGATGTCAACGACATCCAGGGCGGAACCACTCACGAAGGCATCCACCTCGGCGCCATGGCCGGGACTGTTGATCTTATCCAGCGCTGCTACAGCGGCCTGGAAACCAGGGAGAACGCCCTGTGGTTCAACCCCGCCCTCCCGGAAGAAATCAAGGAACTGGATTTTAATATTCTCTACCGCCATCACTGGCTGCAGGTGACCATCCGCCAGGACAGCCTGAAAATTCGCAGCCGCGGCAATCCTCCCGGCCCCATTAAGGTCGGGCTGCTGGAAACCGCCAGGGAACTGCAGCCCGGAGAGACCATAACACTGGAAATGAAAGGCTGATACCGCTTTCCCGGATCATCAAGTTCATCCGCTCATGTATTATAATTTCTGACAGGAGACATCATGAATAACAGAGTGCAAGGCAAGGTCGTCATCATAACAGGAGGCGCACTGGGAATAGGAAAGGAGTCCTCTCTTCTGCTGGCCGGACATGGAGCGAAAGTGGCGGTAACGGATATAAAGGATGAAGAAGGGGGGAAGGTAGCCGAAGAAATCACGGCAATGGGAGGAACCGCCAAATACTGGCACCTTGATACTGCCAGTGAAGACGCTGTGAACAGCGTTTTCCGGGATATTGCCGGTGCATTCGGCTCCATTGACGTGCTGGTCAACAATGCCGGTATTTCCGGGGTGGACAGGCCTACCCATGAAATAACGGCGGCGGAATGGGAAAGGGTGTTCAGCATCAATGTCAGCGGCGTATTCTTCTGCACCAAACATGCAATCCCCTATATGCGGAAAGCCGGCGGCGGGAGCATTATAAACATGTCTTCCATCTACGGCATTGTAGGGGCGGCGGATCTGCCGCCTTACCACGCGTCAAAGGGAGCCGTTCGGCTGATGACCAAAAATGACGCCCTCATTTATGCCAGGGACAATATCAGGGTCAATTCCATACATCCGGGTTTTATCTGGACTCCGCTTGTCGAGGAGCTTGCCAAAAGGTCTCCGGAGGGAGTTGAGGCCTTCAGGAAACAGCTTGACAGCCGCCATCCTATTGGTCATGCTGGAGAACCGGATGATGTTGCCTACGGGGTGCTTTATCTCGCTTCTGACGAAGCCAAATTCATTACCGGCAGCGAACTGGTAATAGACGGAGGCTACACCGCGCAGTAAAGATCCGGGGTCAAAGAGTCGGCTGTGCCGATTTCTGATAAACCGAACATCGAACTTCGAATTTTATCGGCTCTCTCGAACAGGCAGAATCAACAAAACATCCGGATGTTTGAGATTCACTCCTCTGTTCCCAATGATTCAGTGTGTTATGTCACTGATTGCAATGCTTATGAAGTATACGCGACTTTTTGCGAGTACATCACAATTCATTCAGAATTCAATGTTCACCGTTCGATATGCTGCGTTCACGCTATTTCTTGCCCTGATCGTTTTCTTAATCCACGGCTGTACTGAAGAACAGGGTCCCGCGACCCCGATCCTCACCTGGTACGTTTTCGACGAACCTTCCGGGGCCTTCAGCCGGGCGGCTGAAAAGTGCACGGAAGACTCCTCCGGTGCCTATGTCATTAAAATAGCACTGCTGCCGACAGATGCGGATCAGCAGCGGGAACAACTGGTACGGCGGCTTGCCGCGCAGGACAGCAGTATCGACATTATCGGCATGGATGTCATCTGGACGGCCGAATTCGCCGAAGCAGGATGGATTCTCCCCTGGTCCGGGGAAGCGGAAGCCGGGGCAGCCTCCGGCAGGCTGGAATCAGCAGTCAGGAGCGCTACCTATGAACAGCGGCTGCATGCAGTCCCCTTTACCGCTAATACCCAGCTTCTCTGGTACCGTACCGATCGGGTGGAACGGCCGCCGGCCACGTGGGAGGAAATGATCCGCATGGCTGCGGAGATCGGAGAAAAAGGAACCATCCAGGCGCAGGGTGAACGCTATGAGGGACTGACGGTCTTCTTCATCTCCCTGCTGGCTTCGGCCGGTGGTGAAGTTCTCAGCCGGGACGGAAGGCAGATCTCCCTGGCGCGGGAACCGACAACAAAAGCCCTGCGGATCATGCAGATGCTCGCCTCCTCACCGGCCGCCGACCCTTCGCTGGCCACCAGCCGTGAGGACCAGGCCCGGCTTGCCTTTGAATCGGGAAACTCAAGTTTCATGGTCAATTACACCTTTGTCTGGCCAAGTGCCCACCGGAATGCGCCGGAAGTGGCCGCCAATATGGGCTGGACCAGGTGGCCGGTAGTGGACCCCGAGCGGCCGGGCCGGGCAACCATCGGCGGTATTAATCTCGGAATCGGCGCCTATACCCGCTATCCGAAACTCGCCTTCCAGGCGGCCGAATGCCTGGCCTCCGGGGAAAACCAGCGAAATGCCGCCCGTCTCGGCGGGCTGCCGCCGACAATGGTCAGTCTCTATGATGATCCGGAGGTGCGCGGAACCTTTCCCTTTGCCGACACCCTGCTGGCAGCCCTGCAGGATGCTGTGCAGCGGCCGCAGACTCCGCTCTACAACGATATTTCTCTGGCCATCAGCAGAACGCTCCATCCGATGAAGGCGATAGATCCGGAAAAGGATTTCGAAAATCTGCGCCGGGCCGTGCAGCGGGCCCTGCGTTCGGAGGGACTGTTATGACCGGGCGCCAATGGTCAGAATGGCGCCTGGGCTGGCTTCTCTGCTCGCCGGCCATGGCCGCGATGCTTCTGGTAACTGCCTATCCCATCGCCTATGCCGTGTGGCTTTCTCTTTTCAGGTATGACCTCCGGTTTCCGGAACGTAATGAGTTCGTCGGCCTGGCCAACTACGCGGTCGTGCTGACTTCCGATGTCTGGTGGAAGGCCCTGGGAAACACCCTGATCATCACCGTCTCCTCCGTATCCGTTGAACTTGTTCTCGGCATGCTGCTTGCCCTGCTGATGCACCGGGCTGTTTTCGGCCGCCGTCTGGTGCGGACCGCGACCCTTATTCCCTACGGCATCATTACGGTCATTGCAGCACTGTCCTGGAAATTCGCCTTTGAACCGGCCACCGGCTTTGTCAACACGTTCCTTCCCGGCAGCCAGTCCTGGTTCACCGAACGGTGGTCGGCTTTTTTTGTGATTATTTTCACCGAAATCTGGAAAACCACGCCATTCATGTCGCTGCTGCTGCTTGCCGGGCTTACCCTGGTGCCGGAAGATCTGCTCAAGGCGGCCCGGGTGGACGGCGCCAACGGGTGGCAGCGTTTCTCCCTGATCATCCTGCCCCTCATGAAACAGACAATAGGCGTCGCCCTGCTGTTCAGGACACTCGATGCCTTCCGCATTTTCGATACCGTATTCGTCCAGACCCGCGGCGCCCAGAATACCGAATCGGTCTCCATGGTCGGGTATAATGCCCTCATCGTCCGATTGAACCTGGGCCTGGGATCGGCGGTTTCCGTTCTTATTTTTCTCTGCGTCCTGGTTATCGCCGCTCTTTATCTCAGGGGCTTTAACATGACCCGTGCCATGGGCGGAGGAGGCGGAAGATGAAAGGCAGCCGCAGTCTGCCGGAGAAGATTTTCTGGGGTGCGGGCAGTTTTGTCGCCGTTGTCTATGCGCTTCTTCCCGTTGTCTGGATAATCTCCCTTTCCCTCAAGAGAAACGTCGACCTCACCGACAACCGTTTTTTTCCCCGGCGCATCAGTCTGGAAAATTATATTGCCATATTCCAGGACATTCAGTTTCCCGCCGCCCTCGGGAACTCCATTGGCATCGCCCTGATTTCCACGCTGCTGGCGGTCATCCTGGCAACTTTTGCCGCCTACGCCATTGTCCGGCTCCGTTTTCCGGGAAAAAACCTCGTCCTTGCTTCTGCCCTTGCCATTGCCATGTTCCCGCCGATTTCAATCATCGGCCCCCTGTTCAACCTGTGGCGGGTTGCAGGTCTGTTCGATACCTGGCCGGGACTCATTCTGCCGTACATGACCCTGACCCTGCCCCTGGCCATATGGACACTGGCGGCATTTTTCCGCGAAATTCCCTGGGACCTGGAAAAAGCGGCGCGGGTGGACGGCGCCACGCAGTTTCAGGCCTTCCGGCAGGTAATCCTGCCGCTCGCCGCGCCCGGTGTTTTCACTGCCGCCATCCTGGTTTTTATCTTTGCCTGGAATGATTTCCTCTTCGCGATCTCGTTGACCTCGACAAATAATGCTAGGACCGTACCTGCTGCCATCGCCTTTTTTACCGGCAGTTCGCAATTTCAGCAGCCCACAGGCTCCATTGCCGCCGCCTCCGTCGTTGTAACCTTTCCGATGATCATGCTGGTGCTGTTCTTCCAGAAGCGCATCGTGGCAGGGCTGACTGCCGGGGCGGTCAAAGGCTGAATATTTAACGTTTTATGTTCGATCTTTTTTACTGTCCAAATTCCAACCTGACCCGCTGCAACGGGTTCCGTACGGGAGATGAATTAAATTATGGCTGAAATACAGCTCGAAAACGTCAGTAAATCATTTGATGATCATACCCCGGCCGTTGACGATGTCTCTTTCACCATCAAGGACGGCGAGTTTTTCATCCTGCTCGGCCCCTCGGGCTGCGGCAAATCGACCATTCTCAACATGATCGTCGGCCTGGAAACAGTTTCCCGGGGAACCATCAGGGTGGACGGCCAAATCGTCAACCACATGGACCCGAAAGACCGGAACATGGCCATGGTTTTCCAGAGCTATGCCCTCTATCCGCACATGAGCGTCCGGCAGAATATGGCATTCCCCCTGAAGCTTGCCGGGATGGCGGCAAAGGAAAGAGAACGGAGGGTGCAGCTGGCCGCCGCCATTCTGGAACTGGAAGAACTGCTCGACCGCATGCCCCGGGCCCTCTCCGGGGGGCAGCGGCAGCGCGTCGCAATGGGCCGGGCTATTGTCCGGGAACCCAGAGCTTTTCTTCTCGATGAACCCCTGTCCAACCTGGACGCCAAGCTGCGGGTTCAGATGCGGGCCGAAATCGGCAGTCTGCAGCAGAAGCTGGGCACAACCATGGTGTATGTCACCCACGACCAGACCGAAGCCATGACTCTCGGCAGCCGCCTGGCCCTGCTCCGCAAAGGCAGACTGCTGCAGCTCGGCACACCGCGCGATCTGTATACTGCTCCCCGCAATCTGTTCGCGGCCGGGTTCATCGGTTCACCGGCAATGAACTTTCTTCCCGGGGTAATCCGGGAGAACCGTCTCCGGCTTCCCATGCTGGAGATTTCTCTCTCAGATCTGCCGCAAGCCGGAAAATTGCCGGCCCGGATCATTGCCGGATTGCGGCCGGAAGATATTTTCTGCGTTGATGGCGATGATGGTGGAACCCTGCATATTTTTGCAGCCCGGGCCGGAATGATCGAATGGCTGGGTGCCGATGCCTTTGTTCATTTTGAATTGGAGCCCGGTGAACATGCTGATATGCTGATCCTGCCTGAAGAACTGGAACGGAGGATGACCAGGGACGGCCGCATCCCCATGACCGCCCGACTCGACCCGGCAAAAAAAATCAAGGCGGGAGACAGGCTGATCCTGGGAATACGTCTCGAGAAACTGCACCTTTTCGACCCCGATTCCGGTGCGAGCCTGTAATTTTTGAAATTTCGGCATCAGCAGTGGCAGTTTTCATGATTCCGGTCTGTGCCTCTCTGCTTTTGCATCCTGGCATGAAAATTGTTACTTTTACTGATGGTGCAGGATTTACAGAATGATAAGATAAATAGAATATTGCGGAAACATAATGAATCTGAAAAATTGGAAAAACGCTTTCAGGCCTTCAAAAAAGAGCCTGTCGCAGCCGAAAGAGAACCTCTATGAACAAGCGGTTATCGATACGGCGAAGGGAAAGCACATGAGAACGGCAGCAGAAGTGAAAGGGATGAAGATCCTGCCGGGCGGCGCCTATCCCCTGGGGGCGACCTGGGACGGCCGGGGATGCAATTTCGCGCTGTTCGCCGAGCGGGCGGATAAAGTGGAACTCTGTCTCTTCAATGATGATGCCGAAAGCAGTCAGGAATCAATGTGCATCCCGATGATGGAGCATACCGATCAGGTATGGCACGTGTATCTGCCGGGTATTGAGCCGGGCCAGCTTTACGGCTACCGAGTCCACGGGCCGTATGAACCCGATGCCGGGTTGCGGTTTAATCCGGCAAAATTGCTGCTGGATCCCTATGCCAAGGCAATAAACGGGGCAGTGGAATGGGATGACGCCATGTTCGGCTATATTCTCGGCGACGAGGCGGAAGACCTTTCCAGGGATGACCGGGACAGCGCCCCTTTCGCTCCCAAATGCGTGGTCGTTGACCCTGCTTTTGACTGGGAGGGAGACCGGCCCCTTCGCATCCCATGGTACAAGACTTTCATCTATGAACTGCATGTCAAGGGTTTCACGGCACTCCATCCGGAGGTGGAGCCTGAATTGCGCGGAACCTATGCCGGACTGGCCCATCCTGCCGTACTCGGCCATTTGAAATCCCTCGGCGTCACCGCGGTTGAATTGATGCCGGTCCACCACTTTATATCCGACCGCCATTTAATCGATAAAGGACTCGCCAATTACTGGGGATATAATTCCATCGGGTTTTTTGCTCCCCACTCCGAACATTGCCGCTGCAGTGCCCGGGGAGAGCAGGTCAAGGAATTTAAAAACATGGTAAAGGCGCTCCACCAGGAGGGCATGGAGGTGATTCTCGATGTGGTGTACAATCATACCGCCGAAGGCAATCATCTCGGCCCCACCCTCTCCTTCCGCGGGGTCGATAATCCGGCCTACTACCGCCTTGTCGGCGACAATCTTCGCTATTACATGGATTATACCGGGACCGGCAATACCCTGAACATGATGCATCCCAGGGTCCTGCAGCTGATCATGGACAGCCTCAGGTACTGGGTTCTTGAAATGCATGTGGATGGGTTCCGGTTCGACCTGGCCGCAACCCTGGCTCGGGAAATGCACGATGTGGACAGGCTGGGAGCCTTTTTCGACATTATTCATCAGGATCCGGTACTATCCCAGATCAAACTTATTGCCGAGCCCTGGGACCTGGGAGAGGGAGGCTACCAGGTGGGGAACTTTCCCATTCTCTGGGCCGAATGGAACGGCAAATACCGGGACACGGTGCGGCGCTACTGGAAGGGGGATCAGGGTCAGGTGGGAGAACTTGCCTTCCGCATGACCGGCAGCAGCGACCTGTACGAACTCAGCGGCCGGCGTCCCTATGCCAGCATCAACTTCATCACCTGCCATGACGGATTCACCTTGAATGATCTGGTCTCATACAATGAAAAGCACAATGAGGCCAACGGCGAAAATAATCAGGACGGGACGGACGACAACATGAGCTGGAACTGCGGTGCCGAAGGGCCCACCAATGATCCGGCGATCAGGAAGCTGCGGGAGCAGCAGAAAAGGAATTTCATTGCCACTCTTTTCCTGTCCCAGGGAGTGCCGATGCTGCTGGGCGGCGATGAGATGGGTTACACCAAAGAGGGCAACAACAACACCTATTGCCAGGATAACGAGCTTTCATGGAACAGCTGGGATCTTTCGGATGAAGACCGCAGGCTGCTGGAATTCACCCGTTTCATTGCCTCCCTGATCAGAAAACATCCTGTTCTGCAGCGCCGCAGATTTTTTATGGGAAGAAAAATCAGCGGCTCAGAAGTCAAGGACCTGACCTGGTTTGTTCCCGGCGGCGGCGAGATGAGCGAAGAGGACTGGAACCGTCCCGACCTGTGCTGCTTCGGATTCCGACTGGCCGGCGATGCCATCGAGGAAGTGGATGAGGAAGGCAACAGGATCCTCGACGATACCCTGCTGATCCTGCTCAATTCAGGACATGAGGGGGTTCCCTTTGTCCTGCCCGACGATGCCCGGTCCGACAACAAATGGGAGCTGGTTTTCGATACGCAAAAAGATGAAATAATGCAGGAAGGCAGACTGGTGAAAAAGAAATATGAAATGGGTCCCCGCTCCCTCGTCCTGTTGAGGATAAGGCAAAAAAATAACTTTTTTTAGATCATACTCGCTCCTTATTCTTCATGCAGCTGGCGGCAGGAATAATTATCATGCGGCGGGCCGGGGAACAGAAACTCTATCTGATTCTCCGGGCCTACAATTACTGGGATTTTCCCAAGGGGGAAATAAAGGCGGGCGAAACCCCTTTTGAAGCGGCGCTCAGGGAAACAGAAGAAGAAACCGGCTTGAAAAATCTTTCCTTCCCCTGGGGCCGGATTTACAAGGAGACCGAACCGTACCGCGGTGGAAAAAAAAAGGCCAGGTATTACCTGGCCGAAACAACCGAAGCCAATGTGCGATTTTCAGTAAACCCTGAAATCGGCCGTCCGGAACACCATGAATTCCGCTGGCTGACATCCGCGGACCTGAAAAATATTACCGGGGACAGACTGCATCCGGTAATCGACTGGGCCCGGCAGATTATCGAAGCCTGACGCTTCTCTTTCCTGCTATGACCCGGACCCGGACGGCTTGACAATGTCACATCCCAGCTGCCGGCATGCTGCCATGGAACCGAAACAGACTTCAACACGTTCAAAACCGTTCTGCTTAAGGATAGAAGCGGCGATAACGGCGCGTCTACCGCTCCCGCAGAATGTGGTAATCAGGCGGTCTCGCGGCAGCTCATCCAGTCTTTGCGGCAGTTCTCCCAGAAAAAGAGTGGTCGCGTTCCTGATAACGCCCTTCTCGAATTCATCAGGTTTCCGGACATCAAGGAGAATAAAGTCGTTATTCGCCGCAATGCGTTTCTTTATTGTCCCGGCATATACCGCAGGGATATCGGCGAATGGACGGCCGCTGATCTCCCATCCATGCAGACCGCCCTCGAGATAGCAGGATGAACGTCGATAACCCAGGCGAATGAGTTGCCGAACCGCCGCATCCCGATCCTCCGGTCCGGTAAGGACAAGTCCGATATCCCGGTCGTAGGGCAAAAACCATCCGGCATACCCGGGCAGCATATCAAGGGGGATGGCCAGGCTACCCGGGATATGGGCACCGGCAACGGCTTCAGGCTCGCGCACATCCAGAACCAGCATGCCCTCATCAACAGCCGCGGTAAAAGTTTTCGTCGCAGAGGGGACCGGCCGGGGCAGATGGCCCATGAGGGGCGGCCCTTCCAGGTTCAATTTCTCCATCTCTTTGAAATAGGGAGGATACACGTGTTTCTCCCCCACTTTTCTGTGGATAAACTCCTCCCTGTCCTTTACCTGGAGGGCGGGATTATGCTTCCTTTCATATCCCAGCGTGGAAAATTCCCGGGATGCCATTCCCGAACCGCATACCGATCCGGCTCCATGCGCGGGATAGAGGAGAACATGATCACCGAGGGGGAGAATTTTCCCGAAGATGGAATCATACAGCAGACCCGCCACCTCCTCTTTCCGGTCCGGGAAAAAATCCGTCCGCCCCACATCGCCGACAAACAGGGCGTCCCCGGTAAAGACCGCCACAGGGTCCTTGCTGAATTCATGATCCGCGAGAACAAAGGAAAGGCTTTCAAAAGTATGGCCCGGAGTGGAGATGACCCGCAGTTCCAGGCTGCCGAAGGTGAATGTATCCCCCTCCCGAGCCGTTTCTCCATATTTGAAAGAAACTTCCGCGCCATGGTAGATGGCCGCACCGGTTCTTGCCGCCAGTTCCTGCGAACCGATGACATAATCCTCGTTGCGGTGGGTTTCAAATATATGCGTAATCCGAACCTGCTCACAATGGGCGATACCAAGGTAGACTGAACAGTCGTAACGCGGATCGATCACTGCTGCCTGCAGTCCGTCGCCCAAAATATATGACAGATGAGCCAGCCCTTCGGAATGTATTTTTTCAAGAAACATTTTGCCTTGCACCTCCCCGGTTTGGTTGGTATATGCCGGCGGTTATCGGTTAAGAAAGCGGAGACAAAAGAACCCCGTTTTCTCAGGTTCCGGGTTGCAGAAAAAAGTTGGCCGCTCCGACTCAGTATCGGGAAAAAATCGCAACGATACCTGCCGCTCCGTCGGAACGGCCAACATTTCCGGTGGCTAGTCGAGTATGAAGGTTACTTTCAGGTGAAGACGATATAGCTTGACGGAACCGTTTTCGAGCAGCACTTCCTTGTCCTTGATCCAGACGCTGCGGACGTTTCGCAAGGTGTCGCAGGCGCGTTTGATGCCGACTTCAAGTGCATCGTCAAAGCTTTTCTCGGAATCCGCACTCAATTCAATAATTTTTGCAACTGAACTCATTGAAATCCTCCTTTATCTGCATGTTTTTATCTTTGCATTTCACTGCCCAAAGCTGATTGAATAACTCTGTATCCATTCGACCGCTAAAATCCGGTAGCCATTATTATCCTGCCGGGAAGAACGCACCTTTTTTTGTGCGGTACCCGCAATCGGAAAAAGATTTTCCTTTTGTCCCAGCTGTTTCGGTCGATAAAATCATACATCAAGATTCATGCCACTGCGTAAAAAAATATGCTTTTTCATGCTCCGGGTTTATCCGCGGAGCTTCGAGACTGCGGAAACAGAAAATTGGCATCGTATTTGCCTGTACACGTGAAGAGACTGCTTAAAGACCGGTTGATCTGCTTTTCATTGTGCAGGAACCGGACAAGGTTAATTTTGTTTGTATCATAAGTGATTGATAATGAAGCTCCCCATTGCTGACAGAGAAACGGCCGGACGCATCCTGGCACAGGCGCTTCAGGTTTATGCCGGAAGAGAAGACATTCTCATCCTTGCCCTGCCCCGCGGAGGCGTCCCGGTGGCACTGGAAATTTCCACTCTCCTGGGTGCTCCTCTGGATTTAATGCTGGTTCGTAAACTGGGTGCACCCGGGCAGGAAGAATTGGCCATGGGAGCACTCGCCACCGGCGGGGTGCAGGTCCTGAACCGGGAAATTGTCGCCGCGCTGCATGTAAACGAAGAAGCTGTCAGGAAGACCTCCGAAAGGGAATATATAGAACTTGAACGCCGCCAGAAGACGTATCGGGGTGACCGTCCGCTGCCGGTCATAGAAAACCGTATTGTCATTCTGGTGGATGACGGCATAGCCACCGGGGCAACAATGAAAGCCGCCATAAAGGCTTTGCGCCAGCAGGAGCCCGCCCGCATAGTTGTCGCCGTACCGGTAGCACCCGTTGATACCGTGGAAGAGCTCAAGCATCTGGCGGATGAAGTCATCGCCATCTATACGCCCGAACCTTTCATTGCCATCGGGCGCTGGTACAGTGATTTTTCCCAGCTCAGTGATGAGGAGGTACGCTCTGCCCTTGATAAGGCGTGGAGAACTTCCGGATGAGACGTAATGGCTTAGACAGCCGGGATTTTTTCCAGACAGATCCCACAGGTCCGGCCGCTTTGCCGTTTCCGTTTTGACAGGACAAATCCCGTGGAGTCGGAAAGATTCAGCCCCTGGGGACAAGGTACTCATTACCGCAATAAACCAAGCACGCCGACCATCAGCAGGTAGATGCCGATTATGTAATTGAGCATTTTTGGTAAGATAAGAATAACAATTCCGGCAATGATTGAGAGAACAGGCTCCAGCTGCAAATACATAATCAGTCCTCCTTCTCCTGTTTCTTTTTAAATGTGTAGCATGAAACATGCCACAACCTCCGGAATCAAACCCTCTAACATTATTTTCTTTTTCAGCCCTGCTGATTTTTCCCCTCCGAGTAAACACTGAAAAGAGGATATTCTCCGCTTTTTTTCGGTGCTGTCCGCAGCAGGAGTCGAAAATCTCTGGCATATTTTTTGCTTGCTCTATGTGTATGATTTTTTTTGGGAAACAACTTCAGTCTGGAGGAGAGGATCATGTATGAATGGGCACTAATTTTTTTTATCATGGCGATCATTGCCGGGTTATTCGGTTTTACGGGAATAGCAGTTGCCTTTGCCTCGGCTGCTAAAATATTTTTTTACATCATGCTTACTCTCACGTTTATTGCATTCATTGCCGGTATGCTCCCAAAAAGAAAATCGTATTCCAAGCGCCTGATTATCGACATAAAGTAATCCCTGGAACGGGATTTTCCATCTTAGGCAGGGTGGGAATACCCCTTTCAACAACAATGACCAAGGAGTCATATCATGAGCATGAAAAAGAGCATAAAAAAGAGCTTAACAACGGTTGCATGGGTTTTGACCCTGGTGATGCTTTTTCAGATCCAGGGCTGCAATACCATGAGGGGTGCTGGACAGGATGTTGAGCGCGCCGGTGAATCCATCCAGGATGCTGCCGAATAGCAGCAATTTTACCGGCGGCAGAGGCATTCCGGATCCCTGTCGTCCGCCTGCCGCCGATGATCGGATTGTTGCTCCGGCTGCCGGCCGGACCGGAACTTCCGGTTACAACATGATAGAACAGCGGCAGTTAAATATTTAGAACATCAGCCGTTAATTTCATCCAACTTTATTTCCAGCCCTGCACAAATATTGAAACGGAAACATTTTTTTGTGCAGGGCTGTGTATATCATTGACAACCGGCACCTGCTTATCTTTAAAATAATAATGGAGAGATCCTATTGAAGAGTATCCGGAAATGTCCGGGACTCTGCTTGCTTTCATTCATTTAATGCCAAGGAGGAAATCGATGAAGAACCCCTATTCCAGACAACTCATTATTTTACTCATCCTTCCCTGTATGTTCCTGAGCCTGACCCTGCGGCCTGTGCAGGCAGGAATGATTCCCACGGCGGAGGTGGTCTCCCGTGCACACACGGAAGATGCTTTGGCAAAGGTCACCGCTTTTCTGAATCGGCAGGATGTACAGCAGATAATGGTTCAGCAGGGTGTGGATATTTTCGAAGCGAAAGAAAGGGTCCAGGTGATGTCCGATGCGGAGATTATGGCCATGGCCAACCACATCGACACTCTCCCTGCCGGCGGTGATGCTCTGGGGGCGGTAATCGGCGCCGCGCTTTTTATTTTCATTGTCCTGCTGATAACCGATCTTCTGGGGCTGACCCACGTCTTCAGTTTTGTGAGGTAGTCTTCCCGGCATGCACCCGCAACAGCAGTCCGGCAGCAGGCTGAATATCCTGCTGCCGATCCTTATCGCAGGCATTACTCTGCTGTCGGCCTGCAGCCCGGCATCTCATCCCGCTCTCCTTACCGGAGCCGCAGGTGAAGCCGACCGGGCCATAATCGAAGGGGTCCCTTTTTATCCCCAGGAAAAATTCCAGTGCGGCCCTGCCAGTCTGGCCATGGTACTGAACTGGAGCGGCTTGCACATCAGCCCCGAAAAGCTGGTCCCGGAAGTATACACCCCTGGCAGGGAGGGCGGTCTGCAAAGTGCGTTGATTGCAAGTGCAAGGCGCCACGGCAGGATTGCCTACCCGATAACCGGCATGGACATGCTTTTTGCCGAGCTCAATGCCGGCAGGCCGGCCCTTGTCCTGCTGAATCTGTCTTTTTCCTGGTTTCCCCGATGGCATTATGCAGTCGTATACGGCTACGACAGAGAGGCGGAACTCTTTTTTCTTCATTCCGGAACCCGGGAAGGTGAAGAACTTTCTTTTCGAGTATTCAACAATATCTGGAGCCGCAGCGGCTTCTGGGGGCTTCTGGTGCTGCCTCCTTCGGAAATGCCGGTCAAGGTCGATGCCGCGACATGGCTTGAGGCGGCTGCGGGCCTGGAACTGGCAAATGAGTGGCGAGCCGCCGAAACCGCCTTCAGCAAGGCCGCCGGGCAGTGGCCGCACAACTATAATGCCTGGATCGGCTTGGGAAACAGCCGGTATGCCCTGCATGATCTGCAAGGTGCTGTTACAGCCTTTGAAACGGCCGTCCGGATTCGTCCGGATTCCGGAATCGCCTATAACAACCTGGCTCAGGTGCTCGCGGCAAGGGGAAATTTCAAAGAGGCGCTTGCAGCTTCCCGACATGCGGTGCGTCTTGGCGGTCCCTTTCTGGAAACATTCCTGGAAACCGAGCGGGAAGTGCTTTTACAGGCGGAACAGGATTCTCTGCCTGGGAAACTCTGAAGACATAACCAGCTGTTTTCAGCTTTGATGCCCGGAACAAAAATAGGTCCCTCTTCCTGAAACCGTGATGCGGCTGATTTTTCCCGAGCAGTGGGGGCAGGCACTGCCTGCTTTCCGTCTCGGCAGCAGCCATTTCTGCGGCCAACCGTCCGCCCCGGCGTGTTTTCCAATAGCCGTTTTCAGGACATGGCATGTTTTGGCGGCAAGTGTGCGGCGCTCTTTGTTATTGAGTTCATCCGCCCCCTTTTTCGGATGCACGCCCATAAGGAAAAGGATCTCGTCAGAATAGACATTGCCGATGCCGGCCAGTGCCTTCTGATTCATAAGCAGCGCTTTTATCGATCCGCGATGCCCGCGAAGCCGCTCGGCGAAAGCGGCGCCGTCAACGCACAGCTCCAGGGCATCGGGTCCGAGTCCCCTGCCACTGACAAAGCGTTCCACCGTATCGGTCACGCTGATGCGACCCAGTTTGCGCCTGCTTTCATAAACCAGGTGAGAGCCGTCCTCGAATTGCAGGAGCAGTCCGACATGGCTGCCTATCTTTTCTCCTTTCCGGAGAGAGCGCAGGAACCCTGTCATGCCGAAATGCAGCACCAGAAATTCATCCTCTGCAACTCGGGCAAAGAGGTATTTCCCATAACGCCGTGTGCTGATAAAGGATTTCCCGGTCAGGAACCGGTTGAGTTCTTCCGGTGATATTCCTTGCAAAAGCTGCGTGTCGGCTTTGCCTGCTCCGACTATTTTCCTGTCCAGAAAGGAGGTATCTAAGTATTCCTTGAATATCTGGACATCAGGTAATTCCGGCATGGGAGTTTCCTCGAATTGACAGCCGGGAAAGATTTCTGAAAAAAGTACCCGGTGCAATTATAACAAAGATGAAATCGAATCTTTTTTCGATTTCAGCACCTCTCTGCCGGTATTTTGAATCAAAAACCGTACCTGATCATAAGAGGGCCTGAAAAAAAATCTTTCTCTTTTCATTTGAACCGGATAAACGGCAGGGAAATCAGGAACTGTCGGTTCCTTTATCTGGCAGATATTTTGCAGACACCGACAGAAGGAAACAAATTTTTACTCAAAATAAATATGTCTTTGTGTCAAAAGGAGTGCGTTATGCTTTCAACGCCTGCAGAGAATTCTTTGCATCTCGTTAATACAATGACCGGCACCAGACAGGCGTTTGTTCCCCTGGCTGCTGGAACCGTAAAAATGTTCACCTGCGGCCCTTCTATCTACGGGGCCCCCCATCTCGGCAATTACCGTACATTTCTCTTTGAAGACATTCTGCAGCGATACCTTGAATACCGGGGCTGCAGGGTTGATCGGCTGATCAATTTTACCGATATCGAGGACAAGGCGATAGAGAAGGCGGGAAAAAACAGGCAACAGCTGCGGGACGTCACCATGGAAGCGGCTGAAAAATTTTATCGGAATACCGGTCTTTTGCATATCAGGATACCCGATTTTATTCCCCGCTCCTCCACCTCCGTCGATCAGGCAGTGAAACTTATAAAAGAGCTGGTAAACAAGGGTTTTGCCTACCGGCTGGGCAGTGATTTTTTTTATGATCCGCTGAAATTCGAAGGGTTCGGCAGGCTCTATGGCCTGGACATGAGCAGGTGGCCGGAAAAAAAAATCCGTTTCCGCCGAGACACCTATCCCGGCAATCGCTGGAACCGCGGTGATTTTATTCTCTGGCACGGCTATAACAGCCGGAGGGACGGTGACGTCTACTGGGAGACGGAACTCGGCAGGGGCCGGCCCTCGTGGAATATCCAGGACCCCGCAATTATAACCAAGCACTTGGGATTTCAAATCGATATCGCCTGCGGCGGCGTAGACAATCTATTCCGTCATCACGACTACAATATCGCGGTAATTGAAGCTGTTTCCGGCAGGGAATTCTCATCTTTCTGGCTCCATGGAGAACATGTTCTGCTCGACGGGAAAAAAATGTCAAAAAGCAAGGGCAATATCGTCTATCCCGACGACCTTCTGGCAAAAAATATGAGCGCCGCAGGTATTCGCTTTCTGCTTATCTCGATCCATTATCGCCGGAAACTCAACCTCACCGAAAGCATCATGCGGGAAAAGGAAGAACAATGCCGTGCCCTGCAGGCCCTGGCGCGACAATTCACCGGACCCTTATCCACAGTCGGTGCAGATAATCCCCAGGCCGAAAAACATATCAGGGGCATGGCGAGTGACTTTGAAAGCGCGATGAACAATGACCTCAACGTCGGCCAGGCCTGTGTTTCCCTGCGCCATCGCCTTGAAAAACTGGCGCTTATCCGGCCCGGGAAGGGGCTGGGCAAAAAGCAGTGGAGCAGGATCCGGGAATCTCTGCTACGGATCGACAGCGTTCTCCGGATTCTTTTTGAATAGCTCCGGACCGGGTAAGGAGAGCCGGAGCGGATATGCTGATACTAAATCAGTATCTGTCAATAATTCGTGCTGGTTAGATTAAATGGCATGTCTATTGAATGCGAATACAGAAGATATGTTGTAAATGGCTAAAAATGCAAAAGAGAACAAGGCATCATGCGAAAAACCACGAGCTGTTTTCCCCGTGATCCGGATTCGAATCCGGAAGGACCGAAAAATTAAGCAGAACTGCCGAAGAGATCGGCGGGAATTACATTTGAGGAAAAATTTCATGGAAGTGAGAGATTATTGCAGAAAAATGGATGCAGAACTTATCAGATGGAAGGTCAAACTTTATGATGTGATAAGCAAAATGGATCAGGTCCCCGCCGGCAGCAAGGAAAGAATATACGAAAATGTCAACGGCATGCTTATCCTGATGGCTGAACTGGATGACAGAATCAGCACTCTGCGGTCTCAGTGTCCCGAAGAATGGCGCATGCAGGATGAAGAAATCAGGAAAAAAATGGTTCACCTGAAAAACAGTTACTCCACCACGGAGAAGGTCTTTATCAACACGGTCCTGGACACGGTTCGATAGCAGCCGTACCGGACCTGCATCCGGCTCCAATGTGCAGTGACATATTTTTGCAGATCCTTTCCAAGGGGGGACGGTCCCCCGGTCCATGTCTCTTCCCGGCAGCAGCCTCATCTCAGGCAAGCATTCCCAGGAGTTCCAGGGCATTGACCGCAGCATACCCTTTTTCATCATTATCAAAATAGCAGAATATTTCCCTGCCCTGCCTCTGCCAGGCGGTAAAAGCCCCGGCCCAGCCGGTCAGGCTTTCAATTCCGTATCTGCCCTTATACGCATTTCCGGGACCATGCAGCCTGACATACACAAAATCGGCGGTAACTTCCCTGGGCGACATGAATCCTTCCAGATGATACATGCAGAACGCCGCATTTTTTTCCTTTAGAGCCCCATATACCGCCGCACTGAACCAGCTTTGATCGCGGAATTCAAAGGCATAGCGGTATCCATCGGGAAGGATATCGAGAAACGACCGCAACCGGTCAATATTGCAATGCCATTTCGGCGGCAGTTGAAAGAGTATGACTCCCAGTTTTTTCCCGAGAACGGCAGCCCTCGCGAGAAATACAGCCAGCGGTTCCTCCGGGTCTTTCAGTTTTTTCATGTGCGTCAGATAACGGCTCGCCTTCATGGTAAAAACAAAGTCGTCCGGGGTTGCCTCCCGCCAGGAAGCCAGAGCCCTTTCCGACGGCAGCCGGTAAAAGGAATTGTTTATTTCGGCTGTTTTGAAACTCCGGGCATAAAAGGCGAGAAATCCGGATGAAGACATATCTTCCGGATAAAAATTACCGGCCCAGTGCTTGTAATGCCAGCCCGAGGTACCGATATGAACCGCAGCCTGCTTCATGGTGCAACCTCCTTCATTCTCTTCTGTTGCAGGTATCCTGCCATCCTTCCGGGCCCGCAAGGAGTTGCTTCATCCATGGTCCGGCATGGTACCTCTCCGGCTTGCGGGATCATCGTATGTAACGGGTGAAATTATACATAAATCCATGAAGTTGTCCGGAAAAACAGGACAAATTACTGTATCCCGGCCGGAAATAGACCTCATATTTTTGCCGTTTTGATCCCTCTGGCATTAATATTGCGTACTCTTTTCCAATTAGCCTGATATCCCATAATAAAAGTATGTACAGAGAGGTGCCATGCAAGACGAACAAACGCTGCAGCCGTTTCCTGAAGAGAAGTCTTCCAGGGTGTGGATCGAGAGCATTGAACCGCGGATTGACTGTGGCCGTTTTCCGATCAAACGAATTGAAGGGGAAAAGGTCGGGGTCTCAGCCTATATTTTTGCCGACGGACATGATCTGCTGCAGGCGGTTCTGGATGTCCGGCACACGGAAGGGGAATGGACGGAATACCCTATGTCCTATTTTGTGGATGATTTATGGACCGCGGAATTTGCAGTTGCCTTGCTTGGCACCTACAACTACAGGGTGAAGGCCTGGATCGATTTTTTTTCCACCTGGCAGAGAGACCTGAAAATAAAATTCGCTGCCGGCCAGGAGGTCTCCAGCGAACTTCTGGAAGGGGCGGCAATGATCACGGCCGCGGCCGCCAGGGCGCAATCGCCGGACAGGGAATGGCTGCATTCGGTAGCGGCAATGCTGCGGAGCCATGAGCAGCAGGAGAGCTTGGTTGTCAGGGCAACGGCGGAAGATATAGGCGCGATGATGAACCGTTATCCCGACCGTTCCAGGGAAGCGGTTTCCGCTCCGGAACTCGCCGTCACAGTGGAGCCGAAAATAGCAGGCTTCAGCGCCTGGTACGAAATTTTTCCCCGCTCAGTCACCATGCAGCCTGAAAAAAGCGGAACCTTCAAAGATATTGAAACGACCATCCCGCAGATCGCCCGCATGGGATTTGATGTGCTCTATTTTCCCCCCATTCATCCCATCGGCCGGACCAACCGCAAAGGCCGCAACAACAGCCTGACCGGCACCAGCGAAGATCCGGGCAGCCCCTGGGCCATCGGATCCCCGGATGGCGGCCACAAATCGGTCCATCCGGATCTCGGCACGCTTGAGGATTTTGAGCATCTGGTCGCATTCGCCCGCAGCCATGGTCTCGAAATCGCCCTTGATATAGCCTTTCAGTGCTCTCCCGACCACCCCTATGTACGGGCCCATCCGGAATGGTTCCGCCACCGTCCCGACGGAACTATTAAATTTGCCGAAAACCCGCCAAAAAAGTATGAGGATATTTATCCGCTTTCTTTTGACTGCGAGGCATGGCAGTCACTCTGGCATGAGTTGAAGAGCGTGGTCGTTTTCTGGATTGAACGGGGAGTGCGCATTTTCCGGGTGGATAATCCGCATACCAAACCGCTGCATTTCTGGGAATGGCTCATCGAGGAAGTGCGTGGCCAATACCGGGATGTCGTCTTTCTCTCCGAGGCGTTCACCCGGCCCAGGGTCATGTACGCCCTGGCAAAAGCCGGGTTCAGCCAATCCTACACCTACTTCACCTGGCGCAATACAAAATATGAACTGACCGCCTATGTGCGCGAACTGGTGGAAACCGAAGTCAGGGAATATTTCCGGCCGAATTTTTTTGCCAACACCCCTGATATCCTGCCGGAATATCTTCAATTCGGAGGCCGGCCCGCCTTTATTACCCGTCTCGTGCTGGCGGCAACCCTCTCGGCCAGCTACGGCATTTACAGCGGCTATGAATTGACTGAAAACGAAGCGGTTCCGGGAACCGAGGAATATCTCAATTCGGAAAAATTTGAAATCAAACCCCGCGACTGGAACAAACCCGGCAATATTCGCGCCTTTATCACCAGGATCAACACAATCCGCCGGAACAATGTTGCCCTCGAATCCAACCGGAGGCTCTCTTTCTATCCGACAGACAACGAACAGATCATTTTTTACGGCAAAAGCACTGAGGATCTGGCCAATATCATCCTGGTTGCGGTCAACCTGGATCCCCATCATGTCCAGGAAGGTCTGCTGGAGGTGCCTCTGGAGGAATTCGCCATCTCGGAAAAGGAAGTCTTCCAGGTGCATGAACTTCTCTTTGACAGCCGCTATCTCTGGCAGGGCCGCAGGAATTACGTCCGTCTCGATCCTGCCGCCAGTCCGGCGCAGATTTTTCTTCTGCGGCGGCGGATGCGGACCGAACGCGATTTCGATTATTTCATGTAGGGTGAAGGATTATCATAATGCCTATAAAAACAGACCCCCTCTGGTACAAGGACGCCATTATTTATGAACTGCACGTCAAGGCATTCAAGGACAGCAATGACGACGGCACAGGAGATTTTCGCGGTCTGATTGAAAAGCTCGATTATATCCAGCAGCTCGGCGTCAACACCGTGTGGCTGCTGCCTTTTTATCCGTCGCCGTTCAGAGATGACGGCTACGATATTTCCGATTACCGGGGTATCCATCCGGCCTTCGGCAGGCTGCGGGATTTCAGGGCCTTTGTCCGCGCCGCGCATTACCGGAAAATCCGGGTGATCACCGAACTGGTGATCAATCATACCTCGGATCAGCATCCCTGGTTCCAGGCGGCGCGAAGGGCAAAAGCCCGTTCCGCCCGGCGGAATTTTTATGTCTGGAGCGACACCAACACCAAATTTCCCGAAACCCGGATTATCTTCACCGACACCGAACCTTCCAACTGGTCCTGGGATCCCGTAGCCAAGGCCTTCTACTGGCACCGTTTCTTTTCCCATCAGCCGGACCTGAATCACAACAATCCGAAGGTTGTCAAGGCTGTTCTCAAGACCATGCGGTACTGGCTCGATATGGGCGTCGACGGACTGCGGCTCGATGCGGTGCCCTATCTCTGCGTACGGGAAGGAACCAATAACGAGAATCTGCCGGAAACCCACAATGTGCTTAAACAGTTCCGCAAGCACCTCGACCAGAACTACACCGGGCGCTTGTTCCTTGCCGAAGCAAATCAATGGCCGGAGGATGTCCTTCCCTACTTCGGCGATGGCGATGAATGCCACATGGCCTTCCATTTTCCCCTAATGCCCAGGATGTTCATGGCCCTGCGCCAGGAGGACCGGCATCCGATTACCGACATTCTCGAGCGGACCCCGCCCATCCCGGAAAGCTGCCAATGGGCGCTGTTCCTGCGCAATCATGACGAGCTGACCCTGGAAATGGTAACCGATGCGGAGCGGGATTATATGTACCGGGAATATGCCAGGGATAGCAGGATGAAACTGAATCTCGGCATCCGTAGGCGGCTCGCCCCCCTGCTGGACAATAGCCGCCGCCGCATGGAACTGCTGAATTCACTGCTTTTTTCCATGCCCGGTTCACCGGTCATCTATTACGGCGACGAACTCGGCATGGGCGACAATATCTTTCTCGGCGACCGGGACGGCGTCCGCACTCCCATGCAGTGGAATATGGACAGGAACGCCGGGTTTTCCAGGGCGGACCCGGCCCGCCTTTATCTGCCGGTGATCATGGATCCGGTTTACGGCTACCAGGCCGTCAACGTTGAGGCGCAGGAGCGGGACCCGTCCTCCATGCTGCAGTTCATGCGCCGGATGATCGCCCTGCGGAGGCAGCACAAGGCCCTGGGCCGGGGCAGCATTGACTTTATCAGACCGGTCAACAGGGCCATTCTCGCCTATATCCGCCGCTATCTTGGTGAAATCATCCTCGTGGTCGCCAATCTCTCCCGCTTCGTGCAGCCCGCGGAACTGGATCTCTCCGAATTTACCGGCCGTATTCCCGTGGAAATGATCGGCAGAACCGAATTCCCGCCCATCGGCGAACTGCCCTATTTCATCACCCTGGGCCCCCACAGTTTTTACTGGTTCAGGCTCGAACCCCAGGCAGAACCGATAAAGGCCGGCCATGCCGGAACGGAAGTACTGCAGCAGGTTCCGCAGCTGATCCTGGAAGATTTATGGGACACTCTGCTGCAGCCGGAATATCTCTTTGCCCTGGGCAACGACATCATGCCCCAGTTTCTGGCCGGGCAGCGCTGGTTCCGCAGCAAAACCAAGGATATCGCTTCCTGCACCCTGGTCGACTGGTGCAAACTGGGCGCATCCTTCTATATGACCTTTCTGCAGGCGCAGTACGCAACCGGTGAGAAGGAAATTTATGTCATGCCCCTGAAAATCGTCCAGGGTTCGCCGGCAAGGACCCTGGCGGAAGAAATTCCGGAAAGTATAGTCGCCACTGTGAAAAACTGGCGGGGGGAAGGAATTCTCTATGACGCCCTTATGGACCGGGCATCCTGCTATATTCTCTTTGCCGCCATCAGCGACGGCCGCCGCTACGGCACCGCCGGGAAAGGAAACATCAGGGCTATGCCGACCAGCGCCTGCGACGACCTGCTCGGCTCGGGCAATCCCTGCAGCGAGGTGAGAAAACTCGGCGTCGAACAGAGCAATACCTCGATTGTTCTCCGGGATACCTTTATCCTCAAGCTTTATCGGAAACTCGAAGAAGGCATCAACCCGGACGTGGAAATGAGCCTTTTTCTCACCGGGAAAAGCCGTTTTACCGGAATTGCCAGGGTTGCCGGAACAATTCAGTACATTGGTCCGGGCGGCCAGGAGTCAACCATAGGCATGCTGCAGGAATTCATTCCCAACCAGGGGGATGGATGGTCCTTTACCCTCGCCGCTTTGAAGGAATATTACCGGAAAGCGGCTGAACTCCCGCCGGACAGCGAACAGGCGCCGTTGCTGACCGGGGCGCTGACCCGGGAATACCGGCAGGATCCGCCGGCCTTTTTTGCCGCCATGACCGCCGGCTATCTCCAGGCGGCAACGGTACTCGGTGAACGGACCGCCCGGTTTCATCTCGCCTTGTCGCAGGAGAAAAAAGATATCCACTTCAAACCGGAAAGGGCCACCGCGGGCTACACCCGTCAGCTTGCCGAGACCATCTTTCAGGAGGTTCAGGAAACTCTTGCCCTCCTGAGCGCCAGGCAAGCGGAATTTTCACCTTCTGTCCGCAAAACGGCCGACCGGGTGCTGATCGAAGGACCCGATCTCCTGACCAGGATCAGTGCGGCCGCTGAAATCGGGGAAAACCTGGGCTCTCTGATCAGACACCATGGCGACTTCCACCTGGGACAGATTCTGCGGACCATGGACAATGATTTCATCCTTCTCGATTTTGAAGGCGAACCTCTCCGTCCCCTCCCGGAAAGACGCCGCAAGGGCTCACCCTTAAAGGACGTGGCAGGAATGATCCGTTCCTTCCATTATGCCGCCAGCACCTCATTACCGGAAGATGAAAGCGGCACCGAACCGGCCCGGCTGGAATCCTGGAGCCGGGCCTGGCATGAATGGATCAGTGCGGTTTTTCTCAAGGCCTACTTTGACACGGCGGCCGACGCTCCGTTTCTGCCGAAAACCGATACCGAATCCGTCCTGGAAGTCTTTCTGCTGGAAAAAGTGTTTTACGAACTGAAATACGAACTCAACAACCGGCCCGGCTGGGTTCATATTCCGCTGGCAGGCATCCTCTACATCATCGGTAAAAAGACGACGGACAGACGAAAAAAATGAAAACAGAGAACAATTTCATAACCGAATACGACATCCATCTTCTCTCCGAAGGGTCCCACTACAGATCCTGGGAAAAACTCGGCGCGCACATCATTGCGGCGGACGGGAAAGAGGGTGTGTTTTTTGCCCTCTGGGCTCCAAATGCCCGGGAAGTTTCCGTTATCGGAGATTTCAATGACTGGAATCCGGAGACCAACCCCCTGCGAGAAATCAGTCATTCCGGCTACTGGCAGGGATTTGTGCCCGGGGTCGGCAAAGGATCCCTCTATAAATTCGACATTACCTCCAAGGTGAACAGCTACCGGATGCAGAAAACCGACCCCTATGCATTTCACTGTGAAATCCGGCCGGCCTCCGCCTCGGTCGTCTGGGATCTCGAAGGATACCGGTGGCAGGATGAAGACTGGATGGCATCCAGGGCCGGCAGGCACAGCCATGAAGCGGCCATCGCCGTCTATGAAGTGCACCTCGGGTCATGGATGCGGCGAGCGGAGGACGGCGGCTGGCTGAACTACAGGGAAATCGCCGCTGAGCTCGCCGCATATGTCGGCCATATGGGCTTTACGCATGTGGAGCTGCTGCCGGTCAATGAGCATCCCTTTGACGGTTCCTGGGGATATCAGACCATCGGGTATTTTGCTCCCACCAGCCGCTTCGGCACTCCCCAGGATTTCATGTACCTTGTGGATACCCTGCACCAGCACGGCATCGGTGTCATTCTCGACTGGGTTCCGGCCCATTTTCCACGGGATGCGCACGGCCTGGGATTTTTCGACGGCACCTGTCTTTATGAACACGCCGATCCGCGGCAGGGCGCACACATGGACTGGGGCACCCTGATCTTTAACTTCGGACGGCTGGAAGTGGCCGAATTTCTGCTGTCCAATGCCCTCTTCTGGCTTGAGGTCTATCATATAGACGGTCTGCGGGTCGATGCCGTCGCTTCCATGCTCTACCTTGATTATTCCCGCAAGGAAGGAGAATGGATACCCAACCGCTACGGCGGCCGCGAAAACCTGGAGGCCATCGATTTCCTTAAAAAACTCAATATCCTGGTCTATGAGGAGCATCCCGATGTAATGACCTTTGCCGAGGAGTCCACTGCCTATCCCATGGTTTCCCAGCCCACCTGGCTGGGAGGGCTCGGCTTCGGCTTCAAATGGAACATGGGCTGGATGCACGATACCCTGGCATACATGAGCAAGGATCCTCTTTTCCGCACCTACCACCATCACCGGCTCACCTTCAGCCTGCTCTATGCCTATCATGAAAATTTCATTCTGCCCTTCTCCCATGACGAAGTCGTGCACGGCAAGGGCTCGATGATCGGCAAAATGCCGGGGGATGATTGGCGAAAATTTGCCAATTTGCGGCTGCTATACGGCTACATGTACACGCATCCCGGCAAAAAGCTGCTGTTCATGGGCAATGAAATCGGGCAATGGTCGGAATGGAATCATGACGCCGGGATTGAATGGTCATTGCTGCAGTATCCGTTCCACCAGGGCCTGCAGCGCTGGGTGCGGGATCTCAATACCTTCCTGCGCGGAGAGCCGGCGCTCTATGAGCTTGATTCCGATCCCGCCGGTTTTTCCTGGATCGACTGCAACGACAGCCAACAGAGCGTGTTGAGCTATATCCGCAGGGGTAAAAATCCGGACAGCACTGTCGTCTGCATCGCCAACTTCACGCCGGTGCCCCGGCATAATTACCGGTTGGGAGTCCCGGAAATGGGATACTGGGAAGAAGTGCTGAACAGCGACGCGCCGCTGTACGGCGGCAGCGGCCAGGGAAATTTCGGCGGCCGGGAAGCGACGCCCCTGTCGGTTCACGGTGAGAACCAATCCTTAAATATCACCCTGCCGCCGCTGGCCCTGGTGGTTTTCCGGCTGCAGTCCTATTTCCCTTAAACCGGAAGGACTCCTACATCTTCGACGGCTGCCCAGTGGCTTCCAGGACATTGTTCCAGAGTCTGCTCCCGGGCTCTATTTTTTTGCGGGTGGAGACAGCGACAGAGAGCGGCAGATGGGTAAACCGGTCCTTCCAGTTCCCTACCAGCATATCGGTCCGGCCGGACATTGCCGCATGCACGGCATTATGACCGAGCAGGAGGCAGTATACCGAATCGTGGGCATTTGACGGCACGCTCCTGATCATGTAGCTCGGGTCGATGTACTTCAGGGTATATTCCATCCCGTTTTTGCTGAAATGCTCCTTGATCGCCTGCCGGAGAAACGCGCCGATATCGCCGAGCCGGATATTTCCTGACGCATCGTGTTCACCGGTGGCCTGCATCAGCTCCTGACCGGCCCCCTCAGCCGTCACGATTACGGCATGATCCTTCCTGATCAGTCTTTCCCGAAGGGCCTCCAGAAAGCCGTCCATGGAAAACTTGATTTCCGGAACCAGGCAGAAGTTGACATCACTGCTGGCCAGTGTCGCATAGGCGGCGATGAATCCGGAGTAGCGGCCCATGAGTTTGACCAGACCGATGCCGTTGCGCGCCCCGTGCGCTTCCATGTGGGCCGCGTAAATCGCCTTTCTGGTCTCCGTGACCGCGGTTTCGAAACCGAAAGACTGCTGTACAAAGGCAAGGTCGTTGTCAATGGTTTTCGGAATGCCGACAACCGCTGTCTTTAGGCCGCGGCGCTCGATCTCTTCGGAGATGGCATGGGCGCCGCGCATGGTTCCGTCGCCGCCGATGGCAAAGAGAATGCCGATATTTTTCTCCTCCAGGGTATTCACCATGACCCCGATGTCCTGCGGCCCCCTGGAAGTGCCGAGAATGGTGCCGCCTTTCAGATGGATGTCGTCGACCTTTTCCGGGGACAGGGCCATGGGCTCGAGTGCGGTTTGCGGGTTGAGGCCGGCAAAACCGTAGCGAAAGCCCAAAAGGGTTTTGACGCCGTAATGGTAATTGAGGCTCATGACAATGGCCCGGATGACGTCATTGATGCCGGGGCTGAGACCACCGCACGTCACAATGCCGCAGCAGAGCTCCGGAGCATTGAAATAGACCCTTTTCCTGGGGCCGGCCGCTTCAAAGGAACAAAGCTCCGCGCCCTGCGCTGCAGCCATGATCTCCCGGGGATCGGATTCGTACAAAATGCGTTCGTCATCGGCAACAAAATCGATGCCGTTTACCGGTGATGCAAACCTGCATTCACCGAGTCTCCTCACGTTCAGATCCGGAGTATTGGCAATGGTCATGAATCTACCAGAAGTTGAAATGAATGTATCAGCAGCATTGTTTGTATATTTAACGGTTTATTTCTGCATCTGCGCTCTGCCCTTTGCGCATGCTACCGGAAATACTAGTACCCTAATTCCCTGGCGGCATCCTGCAGAATTTTGCTGCTGTGCTTCAGGGCCAGGTATTCTCCATCGGCAAGGGACGGCCACAGCTCCGCCGTAATTCCGCGGGCTCCCAGTATCCTTGATACCGACAGACTGACCCCGGAAATGCCTTCGATGCGCGTACTGAGACTGGCGATTGTGAGCACCGCGTCCTCGTCATCCCTGATGGCCCTTACTATGCGCGACAGCCCGGCACCGATGCCGTGGTAGGTGGCGCCTTTACCCTCAATAATCCGATATGCGGCGCGGCGCACCCCATTATCGATCTCCGCCTTGACTTTTTCCGAGATCGGCTTTCCTGTCTGACGGGCAAAATCAAGCAACGGCACTCCGCCGACATGGGCGCTCGACCAGACGAGAACTTCCGAATCTCCATGTTCGCCAAGCACATAGGCATGCACCGAGCTGGGGGCGACCCCCAGGTGCTCTCCCAGCAGGGAGCGGAACCGGGCCGTATCAAGAATTGTACCGGATCCGATGACCCGTTCCGGGGCAAGTCCTGAAATTCTCGTGACCATGTGGGTAATAATATCCACGGGATTGGAAGCCACTATCAGGAGGGCTTCAGGCGCAGCCCGCATTACCGAAGGAATAACCTCCTCGAAAACCCTGGCATTGCGCCCCAGCAGCTCCAGCCGGGTTTCTCCCGGCCGCTGGGCAACGCCGCAGGCGAGAATCACGGCACGGGCACCCTGCAGATCCTCATATGCTCCGGCGGCAACCTTCACCGCATGGGCATATGGCGTTGCATGCAGAATGTCCTCGGCATGGGCTGCGGCCAGTTTTTCGTTGATATCAATAAGAATAATGTCGCTGGCAACCCCGTTCAGAGTCATGGCATAAGCTGCCGTACTGCCTACCAGACCGGCACCGACAATCCCAACTTTCATGGAATTCCTCCTTTTCCTGAGTGGCTGAAACCTCATGCAGGATGTGCAAGTCGCCTGCCAGATACAGCAAAAGTCTGCCTATACAATTTTTATACCTGATTACGGGGACATTGTCACTCCCTGCCGCCCGGTTGTTCCCGGTTTTGCCCGTATCAATGGCTTGACAAGCGGGCGGCAATCCTGCTTAACTGCAGTTTACAGACAGTTAACGGAGTTATTGTATTCAGACGGCGGATTTCCCGTTGAAACGGGTCAGCCTTTGTCAGCTCCCCCGGAAGCACGTTATTCAGACAGGCCGCTATGCAGGTTCAAATTGAAGAAATCCAAAGTTGATACCGCGCTGGCAATCCTCGGCATCCGCAATTTCTTTCTCGGCATTCACGATGCGGCATTCCCCGGTTTTCCGGAAGAGGACCTGGGACGCGGCACCCCTTATTCCGACGGCGCCGCAGAATTTTTCAGGTTTTCCCGGTCTCTCGGATTTAACGGCATTCAGCTCGGGCCACAGGGAATAACCACTGCCGCCAATCCCTCTCCCTATGGCGGCACCTTCTTTTCCAGAAATCCCGTTACCCTGGCCCCGCATCCATTAACCGGACCCCAATGGAGCCTGCTCGACCCGGATCGGCTTGCCGTTCTTGTCGGCAGGCGGCCCCCGGGAGACTCCCATGTTCACGAGGACTTTGCGCGGACGGCCGCACATCGGATCGCAGCCGAGGCCTGCCGCAGTTATCGTCGGAAAAAAAGGAATAAAACAGCCGGCCTCGCTTCAATCGAACAATCATTCACCGCATTCCGCCGGAATAACTCCGGATGGCTTGAACGTG
This sequence comes from Desulfobulbaceae bacterium, assembly GCA_033549385.1. Classification (GTDB taxonomy): domain Bacteria; phylum Desulfobacterota; class Desulfobulbia; order Desulfobulbales; family Desulfobulbaceae; genus UBA10518. The sequence goes on from JAWSUG010000024.1 coordinate 46,478, forward strand.
ATGCCATCTACGACATACTCCGGCAGGAATATGGCGGTAAAAACTGGAGACAGTGGAGAGATGGAGACCAGGCCCGTCTCGACAGGCATCTCTTTAATCCCCCGCCCGAACTCAGGGCAGCGGCTGGGGCGAGGATACGGAAACTGTTTTCCCTCCACCGGGAAACCATTGATGACTATTGTTTCACCCAGTACCTGCTCGCCCGGCAGCACGGTGATTTCCGGAACCGCTGCCGCGGTCTCGGGCTGAACATCTTCGGCGACCTCCAGATCGGCCTTTCCGGCCGCGACGCCTGGTACGCGCAATCCTTTCTGCTCCGGGATTATGTCATGGGAGCCCCGCCGAGCCGCACAAATCCGGATGGTCAGCCCTGGGACTATCCTGTGCTGGATCCCCGGCAGTATTATCAAAAGGATGCCCGCGGCCTCCTGGTTCCCGGACCCGTGGTCCGCTTTCTGCAGGAACTGGCGGACAAAATGTTTACCGAATTTGACGGCCTGCGCCTTGATCATCCTCACGGCCTGATCTGTCCTTGGGTTTACCGATCCGGCACGGAAGACCCGGTCAAGGCCGTACAGGCAGGAGCCCGTCTTTTTGCCTCGCCGGCGCTAGCCGACCATCCCGGGCTCGCTGAATTTGCCATTCCCCGGCCGGACCAGATCAATCCGCAGGCAAAGCGCTACGACGACAACTGGGTCACCGGCCTTGATCCGGAACAGGTCCGCCGCTACGCCCTGCTCTTTGATGTGATCATGGAGTCGGCCCGTAAAAATTGCCGCGGCGCCTGTGAAATAGCCTGCGAAATTCTCAGCACCCAGCCCTATCCTGTCAAACGGGTCATGGAACTCTATGGCCTGGGCCGGTTCAGGGTTACGCAGAAGGCGGATCTTGATAATCCCGGGGATGTGTATCGCAGTGAAAACGGCAGGCCGGAGGACTGGCTGATGCTGGGCAACCATGACACGCCTACCGTCTGGCAGAAGGCCGACAACTGGCTGGAAACAGGAGTTTCGCGGCAGCAGGCCGGATATCTGGCCGACCGGCTGCGCATTCCGGAAAACGAGAGGACCGGATGGACCGAAAGGTTAGGGGCTGATGCCGGGGCGCTGGTGCAGGCCAAATTCGCCGATCTGTTTCTCGGGCCCGCGCAGAACATCATGGTTTTCTTCACCGATCTTCTCGGCAGCAAGCAGCCCTACAACAGACCCGGCACCGTCTGCAGGAGCAACTGGTCCCTGCGCATTGATCCCGGCTACCGGAAGGTTTATAATGATAAATTACGCAGCGATCGAGCCCTCAACATCCCGAAGGCCCTTGCCCTGGCCCTCCGGGCAAAAAGCCCGGGCCCGGTCTACGATTGCCGGGAATTGATAGAGGAACTGGAAAATTTATCTTCGGACCGCTGACTCCTGCCCTCTTTTATCCTGAATCCTAATAGATGAAACAATCCTGTCATACAGGAATTGTTTCCTGCCGATCCGGAATAAATTTCCGTCTTTCCAGCCCGGCCCGGTCCTTTTAATATCCGGTTTGTCCCTTGGCTTCCTCGGTTCCGGCGGCAATTCTACGCGAAAACCGGAATGCGACCTCCGGCATGGCACGTGATTTGCTCGAATCTTTGCATGATCCAGGGAACAGAACCGTTTTCAAACTGAGCAATTAAATGAATCTGCATCCGTTTTTCACGGCGGAAAGCCTGGCCGTCATCGGCATCTCGCACGCCAATGAAAATCATCCGGCCAATGTGATTTACAACAAGAATCTCCTGCGCTATCCTCTCAGGGTTTTTCCCGTGAATCCGCAGGGAGGCGAATTGCAGGGCGAAAAGGTATTTTCTGCACTCGGCAATATTAAATCACGGGTGGATGTTGCCGTCATTGCGGTGCGGGCCGGACTGGTTCAGGGAGTCCTGCAGGAATGCATCGACATGGGAGTCGGCGGCGCAATCGTTATATCAGGCGGTTTTGCGGAAACCGGCCGGCATGACCTCCAGGAAGCCCTCACCAGGACTGCGGCGGCGGCCGATTTCCCCATCATAGGACCCAACTGCCTGGGCCTATTTGTTCCCGGAAAAATGGATACATTTTTTCTCCCCAGTGAAAGGATGGTCCACCCGGGAAAAGGCAATGTAGCTGTGATCAGTCAGAGCGGCGGCATCCTGGTCGATCTGCTCATAAAATTCCACGCAGAGGGAATCGGATTATCCTCCGCGGTAAGCATCGGCAATAAGGCCTATGTGCGCGAAGAGCATCTGCTCGATTATTTTGCCGGCGATCCGCAGACCGGGGTGATCGCTCTGTATATCGAAGGTTTTGCTCGTGATGAAGGGCGGCGCTTCGTCAAGGCGGCGGAAAAATGTCCCAAGCCCGTGGTCGTGATGAAAGCGGGAAAGACGACAGGCGGCAGCAGGGCGGTTTCCAGCCATACCGCTTCCCTGGCCGGCGACCACCGGGTATTTTCCGATGTGGCCGCACAGCACGGCATCAGGGAGGCTAAAAATGAACTGGAACTGCTCTCTTTCTGTGAATCCCTCAGCTATTATCCGCAGACTAGCGCTTCCCGCATCGGCATCGTCAGCAGCAGCGGCGGCCACGGCGCCATGGCCGTTGACTCCTGCCTCGCCCATGGGCTCAAGGTTCCTGATTTCAGCGAAGGCGAACAGGCAGTTCTGCGGGAGAAGATGTCCGAAGGAATCCGTTCCATCGCGGCAGTCGGGAATCCCGTCGACCTGACCGGCAGCGCCCGGGAAGATGATTTTTTTGCCGCTACCCTGGCCCTCGCCGCCTTTTCCTCCATTGACTGCATACTCCTGCTGCTGCTCCCCTACCTGCCGGGAATATCCCCTGATCTCGGAGCCCGGCTGAGCCTTATCCGCAAAAAAACAGGCAAGCCCCTGATAGCCTATGTCCCGCACGTGGAAAAATACCGCATGCTCTTTGAAGGATTGGAAATCAACCATGTCCCGGCTTCCTCCTCCATCGAAGGCGCGGTTCTCATGGCAAAAGCCTTACGGAGGAGCATATGAATGCCAGCAGGCAGCCGGAAAATCTTGCAAAATGGCGGGAGCAGGGCTGGATCCTGGAGCCGGACACCCTGCAGATCCTCAGGCAGGGAGGACTCGATGTGGTCGAGCACTGCAGGGCTTTAAGCATCGAAGAGGCCGTGAAATTTGCCCGCGCCACCGGCTTTCCCCTGGTGGCGAAGGTGGTCTCTCCGGCCATCATGCATAAGTCGGATGTCGGCGGGGTGGCAACAGGGATCACTTCTGAACAGGAACTGGCCGAACATTTTGACCGCTTCAGCCGCATGGAGGGCTTTGCCGGCATGCTTGTCGCCCGGATGATTGCCGGAACGGAACTGATCCTGGGGGCCAAGATCGACGGGCAGTTCGGCCCTGTTGTTCTTCTCGGCATCGGCGGCACCGGAGTGGAAATATACGGGGATGTCGCCATCCGCATGGCGCCGCTGACCCGGGAGGATGTGCCGGCCATGGCGGCATCCCTGGAGGGACACAAGCTGCTGGAGGGTTTCCGGCGGCAGGACCCGGTCAATATAGCGGAACTAACCACTACGGTGCTGCATTTTTCCGAACTGGTGATGAAATACCGGGACCAGATCGAATCCGCGGATATCAATCCCCTGATCTGTTCCGCAAAAAAATGCATCGTTGCCGACGGCAGAATAATTCTCAAAAAAGCTGAATAAATACCGGAACCTGAGGACCGGTTCGCTTTCCTGTATCCCTTCCGGCATCTTTCCGGTGCAACCGGCACGCCGGCAGCACAGATGCAAATGTCAATGGCAGATATGCCGCCCTCTCAGGACATGTACATAAAAAGAATCTTGATTCTTTTATGGTGTTTCCCGCTCGGACATGAAGCGATCATATTCCTTTTGCGCCTCCTCCTTTGAATATCCGTATCTTTCCTGCAGTTTGCCGACCAATTGGTCTTCCCTGCCGTCAACGGCCTGCAAATCGTCATCCGTCAGTTTGCCCCACTGTTCTTTGACGCTGCCTTTCAACTGCTGCCATTTTCCTTTCAAGATGTCTGCGTTCATAACTATTCTCCAAAAAAAATTAATTCCTTCCGGAAGCCTGTCCGGTTTTTTACTATCTGCAACTCATATGCCACATAATCCACAGGCTCGCACAGGTCCCGTGCAATAGGAAAAAACGATCTCCCGGCCCTGATCCTGCTTTTTTTGATTTTATCCGGCACGAAAATTGAAAGGAATGATTCATCAGATCGGTAAATACATCTTCCGTACTGTTTTGGAAGAATAAAAGGAAACAGCGGAACAGACAGCGGATTACAAGACGGCCGGGAAAAAAGGCCGGACGTATTCCTGCCGGGATAAACCCGCAACAGTACTGCAGCAGGCATAGTGGAGGACACATGCAGTTATCCAGCCCGGCTTTCGATCACCAGGGGACTATCCCTTCGAAATATACCTGCGACGGATCGAATATCAGTCCCCCCCTCGCTATCAGCGGAGTACCGTCGGAAGCCCGCAGCCTGGTGCTGCTGGTGGATGACCCCGATGCTCCGGGGGGGACTTTTGTCCATTGGGTGGTCTATGATATCCCGCCGGATGTGAAAGTGATCCATGAAAATACCGATCCCGGCACCCTGGGAACCAACAATTTCAGGAAAACATCATACGGCGGTCCCTGCCCGCCTTCCGGAACCCATCGCTACTTTTTCAAAATCTATGCCCTGGACCGGGACCTGAAATTAAGCCCGGGCCAGAGCAAACAGCAGGTTGAGCGCGAGATGAGCGGACATATCATCGCCCAGACGGAACTCATCGGTCTTTATGAACGAGTTTAACAAAATCCCCGCACCTGAGACTTCAGGCGGGCTCCCCACTTCCTTCCCCTGAAACAGCCGGCAGGATTACCCCCCCATTTATTCCTGCCGGCCCCCGCCTTAAGGCGGGCAATGAATTACCCGCAATTTGACGGACGGCTGAAACAATGCTGAATTATTTCCAGACCCCCGGGATATGACCGCCGCAGGCCGCACATCTCCCCTTCCGCAGACCTGCCCGTTCCACCATCCTTCCTTTCCTTTCTATCAGCGCTTCGCCGCACCGGGGGCAGAAAGTATGGTTTTCCACCGGAACATTGCCCAGGTATATGTATCGCAGACCTGCCTCGCGGCCGATTTCACGGGCCTGCTTCAGGCTTTCGATCCCTGTGGCCGGCCGGTCCATGAACCGGTAGGTCGGATGAAAGGCACTTATGTGCCAGGGGATATCGGCATCAAGATCGGCTATAAAGGCGGCTATACCCTGCAGGTCCCCGGGGGAGTCGTTTTCCCCGGGGATCAACAGGGTGGTTACCTCCACCCATATGTTTAACTCCTTCATGCGGCGAATAGTTTCGAGCACCGGCTTCAGCCTGCCCCTGCAGACATCGCGGTAATATTTTTCCTGCCAGGCCTTAAGGTCCACATTGGCTGCGTCCAGCCAGGGGGCAATAGTGACCAGGGCCTTTTCGGTCATAAAACCGTTGGTTACAAAAATATTGCGCAGCCCCCTGTCCCGTGCCAGCCGTGACGTATCATAGGCGTATTCAAAAAAAATGGTGGGTTCGGTGTAGGTATAGGCAATGCTCCGGCATCCGTTAGCCAGCGCCTGCTCCACCACCTCTTCCGGCATAAGGGGTTCCCCGTAGTCTTCCCCTGACCGTATCCGCTCCGCAGCCTGGGAAATCTGCCAGTTCTGACAGAAACCGCAGTGAAAATTACACCCTGCCGTGCCGATTGAATAGGCCGAAGTGCCGGGCAGAAAATGATACAGCGGCTTCTTTTCAACCGGATCGACATGACGGGCTATGGAAACCCCGTAGGCATGGGTGTACAGGGTCTGATCGATATTCTGCCGCACCCCGCAGAAGCCGAAATCATTGTTTTTGATCCGGCAGTGATGCGCACAGAGAAAACAGTGAACAGACTCGTCCTTTAGCTTTTCGAAAAGCATGGCTTCTTTTTTCATCTGGAAAGTCCTCCTCATTTTTCGTTCCCGTTTTACTTATGCTTCCCCGATATATTTCCTTTTTTCCCTGCCATGTCTGCGCATCATCCGGACATGGTACAGAGATTGCTTGGTAATACGGAGTCCGAAAAAAAACGCATACCGTCATCACAGAGGTCGAGCAAATGCGCATTTTCATTACCGGCGGCACGGGATTCGTCGGCAGTCACCTGGTGCAGACCCTGCTGCAGGCTGATCATCAGCTTACCATTCTTTCCCGCTCCGGCGGGACATCTTCCCGGCCCGGGCTTGACTATCTTAAAGATGATCCGGCGAAGCCGGGAGAATGGCAGGCGATCGCTGCCGGCCATGATGCGGTGATCAATCTGGCCGGCGCCTCCCTGTTCCGTCCCTGGACGGAAAAAAACAAGCGTATGATCCGGGACAGCCGCATCCTGACTACCGCCAATATCTCCGAGGCCTTGTCCCGGAAGGAAGCCCGGGCCTCTGTTCTGATCAGTGCGTCCGCTGTCGGCTACTACGGTGACCGGGGCAATACGGAACTTGATGAAAAGGCACCGCCCGGCAGCGATTTTCTTGCCCGCCTCGCCGTCGAATGGGAAGAGCAGGCGGAAAAATGCTCCGCTGCCGGTGTCCGGGTGGTCCGCTGCCGCTTCGGAATCGTACTGGGGGCGGACGGAGGCGCCCTCGAAAAAATGATGCCGGTATTCAAACTGGGGCTCGGCACTCCCCTCGGGCCGGGGGATCAATGGGTTTCCTGGATACATATTCATGACCTGGTTACCATTCTTTCCTACCTCCTCAATACTGAAAAAGCAAGCGGGGCTATAAACTGCACTGCGCCCAGCCCGGTCACCCAAAAGGGGATGACCAGCGCGCTGGCCGATGCTCTGCACCGGCCTGCTTTTCTTCCGGCCGTGCCCGCCTTTGTCCTTAAAACCGTTCTGGGTGAAAGTTCGCAAATGGTTCTCAACAGCCAGAAAGTCGTCCCCGGAGTCCTCCTGGAACAGGGCTTCTCCTTCACTTATCCGGATATGCCATCCGCCCTCCGGCAGATAGTTACTCGGTAATGGATATGCAAAGCAAAATCAGGGCCAACTCCCGCGATCCTCTCCGGCATGAAATTTGTATTCTGTGGAAACAGGAAATGTTTTCGGAACCGGCTGCCACCCGACGGGCTGTTTTCTTCCAGGAAATTCGGGAATAAAGGGACATGAAAACCGGTATTTTTCCCATCATTCTATACGGCCTGCTGATCGTGCTGCCCCTGTTTACTGCCGCCGTGGTCATGCCTTCCTATGACAAGGTCTTCACTTTTGAAGCCGCCAAGGCACTGGCACTGATGATATTTGCGATTCTCATGCTGCAGCCGGTCCTCGCCGGCCGCTTTAAATGGATCGAACGTCCCTACGGACTGGATATTATGCTGCGCTTTCACAAATATATGGCCATGTTTGTCACGGCAGTGATCATTCTGCATCCCCTCGGCATCTCCACCGGATATCACGGCACTTCCATCCTCTACTCCGCCGATGTGTACTGGCCCGTCTGGTTCGGCAGAAGTGCACTGCTGGTGCTGCTGCTCAGTATGCTGTTCAGCCTCACCATGGTCACCAACCGCCTTCCCTTTGAACGCTGGCGCCTTCTGCACGATATCCTCAATCCCCTCCTGCTGATTCTGATCTTCGTCCACAGCTATTTTACCGGCATCGATCTCCAGGCACGGCGGATGCAATACCTGTGGTATGTGTATTTTGCCGCCGCCCTTGGGGTTTTCTGTTATCACCGGCTTCTCAGGCCCCGGCTGCTCGGCCGCAGGAGATATACGGTGACCGGGATTGTCACGGAAGCTCCTGACGTGCATACCGTTACCCTTGTCCCTGCTCCGGGACAGAAAATTTTTCCCTACCTGCCCGGCCAGTTTCATTTTCTTACCCTGCACCGGGGACCGGGCCTGCCGGTCGAGGAACATCATTTCACTCTTTCCTCTTCACCCTCGCAAAAGGAATATCTCAGTTCAACCATTAAAACACTGGGTGACTTCACTGCCACCATCGCCCGGACCAGGAAAGGGGACACGGCGACAGTACACGGACCATTCGGCCGCTTCTCCCATACCCTGCATCCGGATGACCGGGACCTGGTATTTATTGCCGGCGGCATCGGCATCACTCCTCTGATGAGCATGCTCCGGTTCATGCGTGACACAGGAGACCTCCGGCCGGTAACGCTCTTTTATGCCAACAGGGATGAAAGCTCCATCGTGTTCAAAAAAGAACTTGAAACAATAGCCGTTTCGAAATCGGCCAATCTTTCTCTGGTCCATATCCTCGAGAAGCCGGACAGAGACTGGCAGGGGGAAAAAGGCCGCCTGAACGGCGACATGATCAAAAAATACTGCGGGGCCGATCTGCAGGGAAAAACTTTTTATGTCTGCGGCCCTCCCGGACTGGTAGCGGCAATACTGAAAATTCTGGCCGCTCTTGATATCGGACAAAAAAGAATCCGGACCGAAATATTCTCCTTTGTCAACTGATGTTGGAGGCATGGTATGCGGAAAACCCTACTTACCCGTACATTTTTTATAATAATCATCTACTGCCTGAGTGCGGTACTGCTGTTTGCCGCATACAGGGTTTTCTGGACATGACAGCAAAAACATTACACACGGAGGAATCAAATGAAAAATTTCAAAAATGCCCGATTGTCGGGAATCATGGTCATGACCGCGGCACTGCTGCTGGCGCCGTCCATTGCTCCGGCAGAATCCGGCAACCTTCCCGTTGAAGATGCCAAGGATCTGCAGAACTACATTTCCAGGGAGAATCCCTATACCGAATGGGAATTATGGCCGGGTACGGAAAAAATGTACAAGGGGACAGAGCCGCACGGCGTTCTGCTCACCACCTATGTAAATGATATTGCCCTGGACGCACTGCGGGAAGGAAAAGATGTATTTCCTCAGGGCGCCATCATTGCCAAGGAAAATTATACCGGGGACAGGAAGCTGACGGCCCTGACGGTCATGTACAAAGTGGAGGGATACAACCCGGATGGCGGCGACTGGTACTGGCTGCGCTACCAGGCGGACGGCACGGTGGATGCGGAAGGAAAGGTCAGGCCCTGCATCAACTGCCATCGGGCAAAGCAGGACCAGGACTGGGTCTTCACGGCAAAGCCGTAGCGAATCCGCTGCCTGAAGTTTTTATGCAGAAGCATATCTTGTCCGCATGCGCCCGGATCCGGCGTATGCGGACCTTCCGGTGCCGGCGGGGGGCCGTCCTTTTCAGTTGCCGATGATCTTTGCCCCGGCCTCTTCCATTTTTCTGAGGGCCTCATCACCTGCTGCCGGGTTCACCGGCCTGGTTGCCTGCAGCAGCAATTTAACGGCAAATCCTTCTTTCAGGGCATCCATGACGGAAGCAAAAACGCAGACATCCAGGGCAAGGCCGGCAACCCACAACCGTTTTATCCCGTCCCGCCGCAGCCGCTCGGCAAAACCTGTGCCGTCGAAAACCGAGTTCTGATCCTGATCAAAACGAACGCCTTTGGTAATGATCACAACATCCTCCGGCAGATTAAGATCAGGATGAAAATGAGCGTCGTTGCTGTCTGCAATGCAGTGCGGCGGCCATTCCCCGCCCTGTTCGCGAAAACTGATATGCCCCTTGGGGTGCCAGTCCCGCGAGGCATAAACAGGAATACCTTCCCGGAGGGCTGCCTCGATTATGGCATTTACGCCCGGAATGATTGCATCCGCATCTTCGATCGCAAGACTGCCGCCGGCAGAAAAACAATTCTGCACATCGATGATCAGCAATCCGTCCCCCTGCTGCAGTTCCTGCAGGCTGGTTTTCATATTCGGTCTCCTTGTTTTCAGTCACTCTTCCGCAGTTTCCGGGCCTCGTCTATCAGCTTCTGCTTGAGATCCCATAATTTCCCGCTCAACGAAACATGATAAACATGGGGGTTGATCAGCCGCCTGACCCCGGAATCAAAAAATTCCTCATCCCTCTGCCGCCGCCTGCGGAGATCCTCTATGGACTGCGGTTCATGTACCGGCCTGCCGTCTCTGACAATATCGATCAGCAGCGGTTCCAGTTCAGCAATATCGGCGACTGCAAGGGTGCGGAACTTGGCATGATCGGTGGGATGATGCAGGGTAAGGAAATCTTCCCTGCGCGGATCTTCATCATCCAGGCAGAGGAGATCGGCATTGGCTTTGCCTCGCCGGTCGTAGAGCCGCCAGACCTGCTTGTTTCCCGGGTTCAGCGTCTTTGCCGGCGATTCGGAAATCTTGATCGCCGGCAGCCACTTCCCACCCCGCCGCAATGCCGCCAGTTTATAGACCCCGTCCAGGGCCGAAGCGCCCCTTGAAGTAATGAGACGGGTCCCGACGCCATAAATCAGGCGCTTTCTCAATCTGTCGGGATCCACACCCGCCCTGCGGCTTTCGTCATTGATCTGACTGATAATCTGCCAGATCACCAGTTCGTCCAACTCATTGGAGAGAACTATTTTCGCATCCGGGAAACCCGCATCATCGAGCATCTTGGCCGACTGGATGGCAAGATAGGCCAGATCCCCGGAATCCAGCCGGATGCCCACCGGCTGATGTCCTTTGCGGCGGAGTTCCTCAAAAACCCGGATGGCATTGGGGACGCCGCTTGCAAGCGTATTCACCGTATCCACCAGGAGCAGGCAGTCATCGGGATAAACCTCGCCGTACGCCCGGAAGGCATCAATTTCGCTGCCGCCAAGGGCCATAAAAGCCTGCACCATGCTGTGCGCATGGGTCCCCCTGGGTGACATTCCCAGAACATGGGAAATTCCGGCATTGGACGAGAAATCGGCGCCGCCGATGAGAGCGCCCCGCACCCCCGCATTGGCGCCGCGCTCCTGGGCCCGGCGCATGCCGAATTCAAGGACCGGACCGCCGCAGGCAGCGGCATGGATCCTGGCCGCCTTGGTCGCGATCAGGGTCGGGTAATTCAGATGATTGAGCAGCGGGCTCTCGAGAATCTGCGCCATGGCCAACGGTCCGGTAACCACGGTGAGGGGGGCATTGGCATGCACCACCCTTCCTTCCGGGATGGCTCTCATGCTGATTGAACCGAAATGCCCGTTTTTCGCCAGCCAGGAAAGAAAGTCCCCGGAAAAGAGGGCGTCACCGCTCTTCCCTCGCATACCGCGCATATAAGCGAGATCCTCCTCCCGGAAACGGGCCGCGGCAAGCCAGTCAAGCAGCCATTCCATCCCCGCATTGACGCAGTAGCCGGCCTGATGGATTCCGTAATCCGGATACTTGCGGAAAAAATGGTCAAACTGCGCCGGCTGCTCATGAATTCCCATGCGAAAATAGAGCTGCGCCATGGTCAACTGGTACTGGTCGGTAAAAAGAATTCCCTCGGCTGTCTTCCGGTCAGCGGTTTTCATCTTGCATTCCTGCCTGCTCCAGACATAATCGTTTCATCCGGCTGTTCCGAAGAACCGGGTACTCCTTTTTTTTCCTGTCTGGGAAGATTGATGGCGTCGCAAAAACTCCCCAACTGCTGCGTCGGAGTCTACGCTTACCTGCACCGCATTCTTCGTCACTGCGG
>JAWSUG010000025.1:0-54689 GCA_033549385.1 Desulfobulbaceae bacterium
GGGTGCTCAAACAGTGAAAATTCCATTATCGGCATCTTTTCCGGTGCTCAACAAATGCCAATGGGAAATACAATAAATTCGCCCCTTTAAGGGGCGACCAAGGCCGGGCCCTTTGGGCTCGGATATTACTTAATCCTTATCCATAAGGGAGAATGAAAGAATGGTAAAAAAGAAGGTTTTTATCAGTTTCACGTTGTTGTTGTTTATCCTTGCCACAGGCATTACGGCGCAAGGTGCCAGGCCGGATCACGCGGGAGGAGGCAAGCCCCCGAAGAAAGTTGTTGATTATGACAACGACGGTTACAACTCCAATCGTGACTGCAATGACAATGATCCGGCTGTTTATCCCGGGGCCGAAGAGATTTGCGGCGACGGGATAGACCAGGACTGCGACGGATTTGATGCGCAATGCGAGACGGTCTGCACCGACAATGACGGCGACGGATTTGCTGTTGAAGGCGGCGACTGCGGCCCTGTTGACTGCAACGACGCCGACGATTCCGCCTACCCGGGAGCAGTGGAAATTTGCGGCGACAACATCGATCAGAACTGTGACGGTGCAGATCTGCCCTGTACAGGGGAAGGGCCGCATGCCGGTTTGACCTTCGACAGTTACCCGCAGAACTGCCTGGGCTGCCATGATGCGGAAGCAAACGACATGTACGGCTCCGTACATTATCAGTGGACCGGGGAAGCTCCGGATATGGTCAACAGTCCGGAAGTTCCGCAGGGCAAACTGTTCAACGCCGTCAACAGCTACTGCATCAACATCGAAGAGAACTGGCCTGTCTGCGGTTCGTGCCATACCGGCCGCGGCAAACGCCCTGACGATCCGAGTGCCGGCCTGGAAAACATTGACTGCCTTGCCTGCCACAGTGAGGAATACGCCGCTGCCAGAAAAAGGCTGCCAGACGGGTCCCTCGGCGTGGATAATCCCACCGATTTCATGGTGCAGAATGTGCAGAAGCCGACACGGCTGAACTGCCTCATGTGCCATGCCAAAGCCGGCGGGGGGGACGCGGTGAAAAGGGGCGATCTCTCGCTGCAGACTATTGACAACAGCGATGCTTCCTTTGATGTGCACATGAATACCTCGGGCAGCGATCTGTCCTGTCAGCAGTGCCATGTGTTCGAGGCGCACCGGGTGCTCGGCAAGGGTTCGGATCTCAGGCCGACCGACGATCTCGTACGAGGAGCGGAAATCGAGTGCATTACCTGCCATGCCGGAAAAGACTCCCAGGAAGGACATGCCGATTCCGACATCGGAAAGCATACGGAACGGGTGGCCTGTCAGACCTGCCATATCCCGACCTATGCCAAGGTAGCCACGGAAACCCACCGCGACTGGCGCCTGCACAGTGACGGCAGCCCGGCGGACGGTGTTTCAGGGCCGGGACATCCCTATAGCGTTAAAGACAGCAACCTGATTCCGGAGTACAGGTTCTGGAACCGGCTGAGCGACAACTACCTGCTCGGCGACGATGCATCCCTTACCTATGATGCGGCCAGGAATACCTACCCGACCTCGCGGCCCCTGGGAGATGTCGAGGAGGGCAAGCTGTATCCGTTCAAATATAAAACAGCAACTCAGCCCAAAACGATTGCCGATGACCGGCTGATCGCCCTGGATACCTTTGAATACATGAAAGGCTCCGGCGATGCGGCCGCGGCTGTTGAAAAGGGACTGGAAAACATGGGCTATTCCGCGGCAGAGCCATATGAATGGGTGGAAACGGATACCTATCAGCTGCTGAATCACGGGGTCAATCCGTCAGCACAGGCTCTGCAATGTTCCAGTTGCCACGGCAGCACGGAGCGGATCGATCTGCAGGGCGAACTGGGATACGACCTGAAGGGCGACACGAGAACTGTCTGCACCCAGTGCCACGGCCTCAAGGAACAGAAACCTTTTACGTCATTGCATGACAGGCATGTGAATGATAAAGGGTACGATTGTTCCTGGTGTCATGGTTTTTCCAGACCTGAACGGGGCCTGAGAATACCATAACCGCGCATGCGTTGTTCGATTCCATATTAAAAAGGGGAGCTTATACAGCTCCCCTTTTTGCACAGTCGGATGATGGATCTTTATGTTATTGCATTGTATCTTGATCGGGAATCACTCTTGATGAACTTTTTGCGAGTTCATCAATCTTCAGTGCTTCTATTCGCCCGATCCCTTTTTTGCCGCTATCGATATTGCCGTCATCAGGGTAATATTCATTCCCGGATTGAAGGCGGCCTGAATTGTCTCGTTTTCATTGACTGTATCAGAAAGCAAGGTGCCGCTAAATTGTGCATTTCCGCTGAATCCGCCAAATTTCGAACCTAAACGCGGAACGGCCCTGTAGCTGATTGCCGTACCAGTCGTGTACGGCAGGACGCATGTTTTAACCGCTGAAGATGTTTTGTCGCACAGAATATTTCCTGTTGGAATATCCTGGATATATCCTTTGCCCTCGCCTGTAAGTTGAAGGGTGTACAGGGCAACCCCCTGGGCGGGAGCAAAGCCGGAAGCCATTTCAAAGGGAACGATACCGGCAACGGATGTTGTCGAACCGTCCAGGCCGTGATTGTGGGCCCACAGTTTCCAGATGGTATCGCCCCAGGCCTTCAGTCCGGTAAAGAAAGGGTCTGATTGTATTACATAGCCATCAGGTACGGTCAGGGCGCGGTTGGTGCCTGTTCCGTTGATTTCGTCACGGAGGAATTCGATATATTCACGCGATGTGCCCTGGTAGTAGAGGGTTACCTTGACATGGGTTATATTTTTTTCAACAGCGCCGGGGATCGTCAGGGAGACTCCATCATAGCCGCCGGCATATTCCGCCGGACTGTAGAGGTTTGTTCCCTCGGTTGCGGGATCGTCCTTGATCCCGCCGTCAGCCACCGGCTCGGACAGCCGAATTTGCGCTTCGGCAAGATCGAAGCCCTTGGGCGGGATGCGGTTATCCTTGTAGCGGTCGGTCGCCAGGGCAAAATGGAAGGTGTGGTCCTCACCGGTCAAATCGCTCCGGGTTATCGCTTCGTAGATAAGAGCATCATTGTGATCCTCGTTCGGACCCAGGGCGGCCGGAGCGGGGACAACGTATGGGGCGCCGGCGAGAGTGCCGTCGTAGTCCCAGAAGCTTAATCCGCCCTTGAACGTGCCGGCGGCAGGGTCGTAGGGGTTGATCTCGTACACCATGTTTTCGTTGGAGAACGCCTGGACATTGACAAAGACCCGCCGCCCCTCGGGATAGCCGGACAGCAGTTTATGCCCGGTGTTGTTCTGCACCCGGAAGGAAAGGGCGCCGGCCAGGGAATCGTAGCTCAGGTTTTTGATGGTGGCAGCCCGCAGAAGCTGGTTCCTTGCACGTTCCGACGATGCCAGCAAAGCCTTGCCATAGCTGTCGGCCCCAACGCCGTGGCCCTGGGTCAGGTCGAGGGTCAAAACACCTGGCCCCTGGTTCAGCAGGTCCGCATTGGTTTGGTCGTACACCTCGCCCTCGCTTGAATCGAGGCTGGCGAGGATGCGGGTCATCCACATATTGCCGCCCTGAAGGTCGTGCGCCGGCACACCCGAGTTGGGATGGGCAAGAGAATCAACTGGGCGGAGAACCCCCTCGGCATTGGCTGCCGCGCCTACGTTGCCGGGAACAGGGGGCATATGGCAGTCCTGGCACCTGGAAGCCGTGGCTGGACCTCCCAGGTCCTGGAATTCCTGGTTGGTCGGGACGTTGATGAACCGGGCGTATAATGATGACTTGAATTCGGAGAAGGTGCGCTCCACGTGCGCATAGGTGTGCGCCGACTGCTGCTCGGTCAACAGGCCGTCAGCAGGGTCATCGTCCAGGTTTGCGAGGACCGGGTTGGAAACGTCATGGCAGGTGGAGCAGAAGAATTTCGACTTGTGGTAGCGGCTGTAGAGGTTGGGGCCGGCGTGATTTGGCGCCGAATCGGCGAAGGGGCCGCGCATATTCGACCACGGAGGGGAAACCAGGTCAATAAACATCTGGCCGCCGCCGTTTTCGGTATATCCCGCCTCAACCGGATCATCAACTGCGTAAAGCGGGGCCCCGTTCATGTAGGTCAGGCTCCCGGCCAGGGCGGCATCGGCCGATTTGGTTACGCCGACCAGAATTGAGAAATCGTAACCGAAGGCCTCGTCCCAGTACGCCGCCAGGTTGGGGGCAAGAACGCCCTCACGGGTTTGGGCAGTGTTGAAGAAGGGATCGTACATCCGGTGGCAGACCGCGCAATGGACGCCGTCGAAATCGCTGCCGGTCATGGCGGACGCATTTAACGCATTTGCCGCACCCGGCGTATCAGACCCTTCGGAGGAGCGCCCCCCCATCCATCCTTCCGGGAAGTGACAGCGCAGACAGATATCGGTGGCGTTCGGCCGCCCCACGGCCCAGATCGAATCCTGGGCCGCGACCGTCATGGTCGCCCAGAAAATCGGGTCCCTGGCGGCCTGGCCCATCATCGAGCCCTGCCACTGAATAAAGGGCATGCCCTGGTCCGAGGCGGCCGCGGGATCGCCCTTGTGGCAATTGGTGCAGGCTTCATCCGGAGTTACATCGCCCACCACCTCGGCCGAGGGGCTGGCAATGTCCTGCTGGGCTGAATCAGGCTGGGTGCCCGGCATCCGGACAAGGGGATCATCATCCACAAGCAGTGGAACCCAGGCACCGGCACTTCCTCCCCACAAGAGACAAACCGCAAGACACACAAAGAACAGTACGTGGCGTTTCATTCGATCCTCCCAGGTGATACTGCATCAAATTGCGCTTTTCAGGGTGAACCTGAACACAGAGACCTACCGCCTCAATTCCGTCACGGCCCAACCCTGTCCTTACCAGTATTTTTCTAATGGTGATAATAATTTACGTTCCCAGAATCCGCTGAAAGGCAGGAGGTGAGAAGAAAATAAAAATCACACACATTATTTTTATATCACAATGTAGTTCTCCATTTCAAGTTGGTGAAAAAAACATTCGAGCTGGAAGTTTTACTTTTCCATGACAGGGAAAAGTGAAGCGGAAGAGACTGTTGTTAAGGATGATTCCGGATACATTGTTTTAACCTGTCGGATATCCGGTACCAGGTATTATTTTTAGCAATCGTGAACAGAGCGGCGGTTTTTTTTTGAAATTGCAGGGAAAGTAACGATACACCGTTCTATGCAGGTGGAGTCGGAAATTTCGGGAAACGTTGAACAACAGGGGGAGGATTTGGGAACAGAACTCCGGTACATGCCGGAATGGCGGGCATGGTTCACCTGCCGCTCCTCATGTTGCGGCGGCATCATTATTTTTGACAAACCCCCATGCATAATGTTCATATAAAGTTGATGGCGTCGCAAAACTCCCCAACTGCTGCGTCGGAGTCTGCGTTTACCGGCGTGTCTTGCATTTGGGGCTTTTTGTTTATACTCATATTCATATGAATATGGGTGCTTACCCATCACTATTGACGATTTTTTGCGAATTCATGAAAGTTGAACTTCGGAGAATGTGTACTTTCAGCCCATCGGCCGGGAGAATGATCCTGCTGCTATTCTGCCCGTCTGTAAACTCGGTCCCTGTTGAATAATGAATGCGAAAGACCTCCATCGCGACCAGGTTGTGCTTCAGTCCCTGAATGATTGCGCCCAGGCTTTTTTGAAATCCCGTGATTTCGAAAAGCCGGCATCCATGGTCTATGAAACATGCAAGAAACTGATCAATGCCGGGGCCGGATACGTTGCCCTCCTGTCAGCCGATGAAACCCGGAACGAACTTCTTTTTCTGGATATGGGCAATCTTCCCTGCGGCCTTGACCCGGATATGCCCATGCCGATCCGCGGTCTACGGGCCATGGCATATTCCACGGGCAAGCCCGTCTATGAAAATGATTTTCCGCAAAGCGATTGGCAGTGCTATCTGCCGGATGGGCATGCCCGTCTTGACAATGTCCTTTTCGCGCCCCTGGTCATTGATGACAAGGTTGTGGGGTTGTTTGGCTTTGCCAACAAACCCGGGGGTTTCAGCGATGATGATGTCCTTGTGGTCAAGGCATTTACCGAGCTGGCCGCAGTAGGGCTGATGAAAAACAGGACCCGGAAGAACCTGGAAAAAAATGTCCGGCATTTCAGTGCGCTCATGCAGACGGCAAACGATGCCATCATCACCGTCGATCAGGAGGGGATCATATGTTTCTGGAACCGGGCCGCTGAAAAATGCTTCGGCTACAGCGCCGGTGAAATCATCGGCAGGCCGTTAACAGATATTGTCCCTGAAAAATATGTGGAAGCACACCTGAAAGGTTTCGCCAGCCTTGCCCGGACGGGAATTCCAAAGCTCGCCGGACGCCAGGTGGAGGTTGAAGGGCTGAAAAAAGACGGCGACACAGTGCCGGTCGAACTTTCGATATCAAATTGGGATGCGGATAGCGGAGTTTTTTTCACGGGTATAGTTCGTGATATTTCCCAGCGCAAGAAAATGGAAGAGGATGCCAGGACCTCCGAGAGGCGGCTGCGGGAAATATTCAAGCTTATGAAGGGCGGGAGGGGAGTTTACAGGGCTGTCGATGACGGAAAGGATTTTGTTGTCCTGGAATATCACCGGTCGCCCGAACAGCAGGACCTGCCCGAACCTGAGCACAGCCTGGTTGGAAAAAGACTGCTGGAAATTTTTCCGGCCAGCAAGGAATATGGGTTGTACGAGGTTTTCAAGCGGGTCTGGAAAACGGGAAAATCCGAATATCATCCTGTTGTCATCTATGACGGGGAGGAAATAAAGGGATGGCGGACAAATTATGTATACAGGCTTTCCACCGGGGAGATAATTGCCCTGTTCGAGGATATTACCGAAAGAAAACGGATGGAGAAGTCACTGCTGGAAAGCGAAAACCTGTTCCGCAGTATTTTTGACACAAGTCCGGACCCCATTAATATAACCAGGCTGAAGGACGGCAATTTTATATTGGTAAACCAGAAATTTCTTGAACTGACCGGATTTAAGAGACACGAGGTGATCGGCAGGAACGCCGGGCAACTCAATATTTGGAGAGATCCGAAACGGCGGGAGCAGTTTTACGCCCAACTTCTGGAAAAATGGCAAGTCAATGAGTTTGATTCGGAATTCAGACGCAAGGACGGCAGAATTCTCAGCGCCATTATCTCCGCCAAGCTGCTTTCCTATAAAAATGAACCGCATATTCTTTCCGTCAGCCGTAATATTACCGAGTTGAAAAAAGCGCAGCAGGAGCTGCTTGAAGCGCATGAGAAACTGGAAAAACGATATGTGGCCAGCTCCGAGAAGTTGAAGGAGTCGGAGGTAAAATACTCATCCCTGGTCGAAGCCCTGCTGACAGGCGTCTATATGTGTGAGGACGGAAAAGTCATTTTCGTCAACAGGCAGTTCGTGGAAATGTTCGGTTACCGAAAGGATGAGTTGTTGGGCATGAATTTCAGTGATCTCTTCCATCCGGAAGACCTGGAAAACGGCTTGATATGTGGCATTACACCCTCGGGAGAGACCATTGAAGGCGGGTATGAAATAAGGGGAATCAGAAAAAACGGCGATGTGATGTATCTGCTGGGGAGGAATACGGCTGTCGAGTTTAACGGAAGGCGGGCAATTTTAGGTAATATTGCCGACATTACCAGAAGAAAAGAGGTGGAGAAGATTCGGTTGAAAACAGAGGAGGAATTGCGCGACCTCTCGGCGAAACTCATTTCTGCGGAAGAGATTGGCCGAAAACGCATCGCCCGGGATATTCACGACAGCATCGGCCAGGCTCTTTCCGCCATTAAATTCTGTGTTGAAAGCTCACTTCTGTCAATCGCTGATAGATCTTTTGATACAGCAGAGAGGTCGCTTCAGAAAATTGTTCCCCTCACCCAGCACTCCATCGATGAAGTCAGAAGGATCATAATGGATTTGCGGCCTTCGATGCTGGACGATCTGGGCCTGGTTGCCACCATCTCCTGGTTCTGCAGGGAATTCGAATCTATTTTTACCAATATCCGGATTGAAAAAGATATTCCGGTCGAGGAAAAAGATATCCCCGTTTCCCTGAAAACGGTCATTTACAGGATTATCCAGGAGGCGCTGAACAATGCGGCCAAACACAGCAAGACGGATAAAATTTTCCTCAGGCTGGCCGGAACAGGAGAAAACCTGGAATTATTGATTGAAGACAGGGGCATCGGTTTTGATGTTGAAGAGGTTGCAGTGAAGGAGGGCAGTGAAAAGGGAATGGGGCTTGCCGGCATGAGGGAGCGTGCGCATCTTTCGGGCGGCACCTTTACCATCCTGTCCGCTCCGGGAAATGGAACCAGGATACATATCCTCTGGCCCTGGCGGCAATGAACCCTGAAGACCAGGAAAAACTGATCAATCACACCCGACAGTAGCATTAGTGTCGGATTCTGCACCGCCTCCGACGAATCCGGTTTATTCCAGGACTATCAGCCCTTTCTCGATGGCATACGCCGTCAGGGCGGCGGTATTTTTGAGATTCAGTTTATGCATCAGGTTGGATCGGTGTTTCTCAACCGTTTTTAAACTGATGCACAGGTGTGCCGCTATATTTTTATTGGTATTGCCTTCGGCAATCAGTTTGAGTATTTCTCTTTCCCTGGCGGTGAGATTATCCAGAACGGACGTGGTTTTATTTTCCTTACTGCTGTTCAGGTAGGCATCCACCACTTTATCCGAGATGCCGGGACTGAGAAACATTTTACCCTTCATGACGTATTCAATGGCCAGCAGCAGTTCGCTCTGGCCGGCATCCTTCAACATATACCCGTCGGCCCCGGCCTGCAAAGAGGCGAGGATATATTCGTCATTCTTGTGCACCGTGAGGACGATTATCTTAACCCAGGGCTGATGAATTTTAATTTCCCTTATCGCCTCCATGCCGTTCAGCTTCGGCATGGAAAGATCAATCAGCAGAAGATCCGGGACAAGTTTTTCAACCAGACGAACCGCCTCCCGCCCGTCTCCGGCTTCTCCCACCACTTCAAGTTCCTTCCGGGCCGAGAGCAGGGCGCATAACCCGGCTCTCAGGATCGTGTGGTCCTCCGCTATGAGAATCTTTATTTTATCCGCCATAATCACTTTCTGTTCGGATCCGACAGTATCCCCCACGGTTATTTTCTCCCTTCAGTATTTTATAACGCGGCGGACGAAAACTCAAGCAGGTAAATACATTATAATTTGATGATAAATAGGGGTATTTCTCCATTTTATTCCCGGCCAGGCTAATTGTACAAGTAATTATCAGCTATTTACGGGGTCTGTCAAGGACAGAGGTTAAAGCCGGACGAGGACGAATATGCATGAACATATAATGTCTGATGATGGAGCGCCGCACTTTGAATAGAATACTCCTTATCGAGAAAAATACCTTTATCAGGGAGGCCTTGCGGGAGATCCTGCACAGCCGGTTTCCCTTGCTCTGCATAGAGGAGGTCTCCAGTTATGAAGAAGCCCGGAGTTCTGCCGGAGATTTCAATCCGGATGTCCTGATCCTCGGCTTAACGGAATATGAGGGCCTTGAAATCGGGATTATACGGAAATTAAGGGAAAAGTACCCGGCTGCGGCCATCGTTCTCTTTGTCGATTATGATACCGAAGAATACCGGAAAAAGGCATTTCTCAGCGGGGCCAACCATATCATATCCAAGGAGCTTTGGACCGGCAGGGAGATTCTTGCCCTGATGAAAACAATATTAGCAGCGAAAGAGGAGGGAGAAACCGGGAGGGCCGGAGATCCGGAAGAAATGAACAGCCTTCCCGAAAGGAGGAGAAAGGACGGGACGGGACTGGTGCGCGAGAGGGAATACCTGTCCCATTTCCCTGACCGGCGACATTTGCATTGATGTCCCGGTGTGGCTGTTTTGTCATGTACAGTCAATTCTCTGGGTAAATACAGTCTTTCCCCCATTCATTCTTTTGTGCATACAAGATAAGGTTTTCTTAAATCACTTTACAATTAGGTATTTTTTTGTAGAATATGAATGTGAATCATTCACAACAGTTGCACCGTCTTCTTTAAAAGAGTGTACTGATTTCTGCAGAGCTCATGAATATGCTGTTTTCTGTCAATGTGGGATGAAAGCAGCAGATTGTCCGGCCAGAGATGAAGAGAACCCGGGGATGAGCTCAAAGTAACTGAATACAAATGTTTGTCTGTTTTTCAACTCGAAAATTTTTGATTTAAATATCTTCAGATGGCGGGAAGGAGGTTTTGCCCAAGGCAATTCTCCTCTCAGGGCCGTCTGTTCGGATGCACGTATCATCTTGATCGCTGGCGATGCAAGGAGGAGAGATTTATGACCGGGAAACTGACGATTAAACAAGACGGGGCAAGGGGAATTATTCTATTTGTCCTGATGGCTGCCGTAGTGACCTTTGCTTTCCTTGGGGCCACGGCCGGCATTGCTGCGGTAACCAGCTTGAGCGTGCTCGGCGTTAACAAGACCGTTCCCCCCGCCCCGCCCCCCGCGCCGGCTCCCTTGGCCGGAGGCTACCGCTGGGTGCTGGAGGAGGATGTCACCTTCCGGATCGAGCCCGGCCTCCAGACCGCGGACATCCTGGCGGTCGATTTTCATAAAAGCTATATGCCGGTCGTGGCCCAGGGTGACGACATAAACGCCTTGGCAGACATCATCCTCGATCCTGATAAATATTATTATGTCTCTGTTATTCCGAAAGAACCCGGCACCTACAGCATCGGCGGCGCCGGATTCAAGGGCAGCGACACAACAGTTACGGTCTATCTCAACCAGCTCCCCCTGCCGACCGCCCAGATCACGGTTTTCGTCCATGAGGACCTGAACCCCATCAATAATGTCTGGGACGAGGGTGAGGCGGGCCTGCCGGGATTCAGGATCATCCTGGAGGATGCCGGCGGCCGCTACGGCATGTCGGCGGGCGAACAGTCCCAGGATGCCTTCGGCAATCCCCTCGGGACCGCCTATCTGCGAAACTGCGACCCGTACGGACAGCCCACCGTTCCTCC
Source organism: Desulfobulbaceae bacterium (assembly GCA_033549385.1). Taxonomy (GTDB): domain Bacteria; phylum Desulfobacterota; class Desulfobulbia; order Desulfobulbales; family Desulfobulbaceae; genus UBA10518. The sequence continues at coordinate 10,996 of JAWSUG010000025.1, forward strand.
AGGCGAAGGGACCTATGGCTGCCTTGAAGCGGACGGCAGCCCTGTTGTCGATCCCGATAATTCCGGCCTTTTGCTGACCGGGCCCGACGGGTCACTGACCATCAAGAACCTGGCGCCCGGAAAATACGGTATTATTGTCGTGCCGCCCAATGCCGTGCAAAATCCACCGGGTTCGGGGAACTGGGTCAGCGACGACTGGGTGCAGACTTCCACCATCGAGGGCACCGTCCTGATCGATGCCTGGGTCAAGGCCAATGAGCCGCCGTTCTTTGCGGAGTTCGGCCCGGCCGGCCCCCATACCTCGTTCGGCTTTGTGCCGGCGGGTCCGAATACCCCCTACTCAGCACTTACCGGCGGCGGTATCACCATTTCCGGTCAGATTGTCAACCAGCACCTTTCCCGGCCGCCCCAGACTGCGTTTCACAGCGGTGCGCCCTTTCCCCATACCACCGCCTGGGTCGGCCTCAATGAAGGGGTTGCCGGCCAGGGCCGGGGCGTGTACGCGGCCCGTGCCAATGAAGACGGGACATTTTCCATTCCCAATGTGGCGCCCGGCAATTACCAGCTGGTGGTCTGGGACGACAACCTGGACCTTATTTTCGCCTTTCATGACCTTGCTGTGGGAACGTCCAATATCGCCCTCGGCGAAGTTCCTGTTTTCCAATGGTTTACGCGCCTGGAAAACTGGGTGTTCTACGATCAGAACGAGAACGGCTTCCGTGACGCCGGCGAGCCCGGCATTGCCGAGCAGGCCGTCAATCTTCGCTGGCGGGACGGCTCGATGTACCAGTCCATGCCGACCGACGGCGAGGGATTTGTGCCGTTTGACGAGGTCTTTCCCTTTTTCTCCTGGCTGGTCGCCGAGGTGGATTTTGCCCGCTTCAAGGCTACCGGCATGACGGTCACGGTCGATGACGGCGGCCCCATCGATCCTGCCGACCCCTGGACCTGGGATGGGCATTTGAATCCACAGGACCAGGTTGGCGGGCCGACCCTGAACAGCTCGCTGACTACCACCACCAGAAAGTACAGGACCGAGCGCGGCCCGGTCCTGACCCAGGGTTTCCAGGGCTTCCTCGGCCAGACCAGCGTGATTCAATGGGGCAAGAAAGACTACGGCCCCGGCGAAAACGGCGGCATTTCCGGCATGGTTTTCTACGCGGTCACCCGGGCCGAGGACGATCCGGAACTGGGCTTTCCCGAACCATGGGAGCCGGGCATTCCCCGGGTCACCGTCAACCTCTATGACGCCACCGGAACAACCCTGCTGAACACGACCACCACCGACAGCTGGGACGACTCTCTGCCGACCGGCTGCCCGCCGGGCAGCAATGCCGGCAGCCCGGACGATGATCCTTATGTCTTTCGCGGCAAAGCTTTGGACTGCTATGACGGCATGCGCAACTGGAACCAGGTCCGGCCGGCTGTTTTTGACGGCGGCTACGCCTTTGACGCGATCATCGATCCGGCAACACAGCAGGAAATAAGCCCGATTCCCGCCGGAAACTATGTGGTCGAGGTCATTCCTCCCCCGGGCTACGAGATCGTCAGGTCCCAGGACAAAAACGTGGATTTCGGCGACACCTATATTCCCAGTCCCCAGCTTCTGCCGCCGCAGTGCGTGGGCGACCTCTACACCGTGCCGGCTGAACTGACCCTCTTTCCGGGGGTTCCGGCGAACCTGGACGGGGAGGAGCTGAACACCTGCGACCGGAAGCTGGTTGTGCTCGGCGACGGCGCCAACGCCGCGGCTGATTTTTTTCTCTTTACCCAGACACCTATTGCCGGGCACATCAAGGGGTTCATCCTGGATGATACGGCCAACGAATTTGACCCGGCCTCACCCCAGTTCGGCGAGAAATTCGCGCCGCCCTGGCTGCCGGTCGCCATCCGGGACTGGACGGGCAGGATGATCGGCTCCACCTATTCCGATGAATACGGGACCTATAATGTCCTGATTCCCTCGTCCTATACCAACAGCCTGCCGCAGCCCAGCGGCATGTCGCCGAACATGCTGACGGCGTGCATGAACGATCCCGAGGCGGATACGGTGGGCGGATTTTTCAACCCGCAGTACTCAACCTTCTGCTATACCTTCCAGTACATGCCGGGCACCACAACCTACCTGGACACCCCGGTGGTGCCGGTGGCGGCCTTTGCCGGCCCGGACCAGTTCCCGCTTGACTGCGAGTTCCCGGACGGCAGCCCGCGGATACTTTCCGTTGTCACTTCCGAAGAGCAGGGCCCGTATCTTGCCGGAGACGTCAACGGTACGATTACCATCACCGCCCTCGGCACGGCAGTCCAGGTGCCGAACCCCGCCTATGACGGGGTGGGCGGCACCCAGCCCCGGACGATCCCGCGGGATTTCGGCTTCGGCGACGTGGAGGGGACGGTGTATATCGGCGACGTTCAGTTGACCGATGTAAATTGGGGCAATACGGTGATCACTGCCACCGTTCCGGCCGGCACCCCGACCGGCCAGCTGGTCGTGACCCGGGACAACGGCAGATCATCGGTGACGGCGGTTACTCTACAGGTCGGCGACGCTGGAACCCTGCGGACCGTCTTGCCCGGGGGCTCAATCCAGGCGGCGATAGACCTGGCGGACCCGAACGACCTCATCCTGGTCGCCCCGGGAACGTACAGCGAAATGGTCATCATGTGGAAACCGGTGCGGCTGCAGGGCTCAGGCGAGGGGACGCTGATCAACGCGGTCAAGTCGCCGCCCGAGAAGGTGGTTGCCTGGCGCGAGCTCTTGGACGCCCGCTTGACAGCCGGAGATTTTGATTTTGTTCCCGGTCAGGATAATGGTTTCATCCCGGGAGTCCTGGCAGAGCCCTTCTCCTCGGAAGAGGGGACGGGCGTGCTGGTGGTGGCGAAAGCGGACTCCACCGATCCAGGCAGTTTCACCTTAAACCCTGGGGCCCGCATTGACGGCTTTACCATCAGGGGAGCCGACACCGGCGGCGGCATCGTGGTCAACGGTTATGCCGATTACCTGGAGATTTCCAACAACCGGATCATAAATAACAACGGCTTCTACAACGGCGGCATCCGGGTCGGCCATCCGTTCCTGACCACCGACAACGGGGAGGGTGATTTCATTCACACCGATTCGGAAAATGACTTCATCACCATCAGCCGCAACCAGATTACCCAGAACGGCGGGTTTGACGGGGCAGGCGGCGGCGTCTCTCTCTATACCGGCTCGGACGATTACCAGGTGACCGGCAACTTTGTCTGCGGCAATTTCACCCTGGGGAACGGCGCCGGCGTCGCCCATCTGGGCATGAGTGACAACGGCCTGATCCAGGACAATACCATCCTCTTCAATGAGAACTTCAACCAGCTGTTTACCGTCAACGGCGGCGGTATTTCCATTTCAGGACATGCGCCGTTCGGCTGCCCGGTCGATCCGGTGACAGGCGAGCCAGATCCGGCCTGCCTGACGAATCCCATCGAGGCCCTTTCGCCCGGATCCGGGTCGGTTACGATATCGCGCAACCGCATCCAGGGCAATTCATCCGGCTCAGGTGACGGCGCCGGCATCAGGCTGAACCGGATCAACGGCCAGGATATCGTCGAAGTAGTCGGCGAGGACGTTCAACCAGTAGATCCCGGGCAATGGTACTCCATTGACGTCATCAACAACATGATCGTCAACAATGTCGCCAGCCTTGCCGGCGGCGGCATTTCCATCCAGGACGCACTGCGGGTGAACATCTGGCACAATACCATCGCCCATAACGACAGTGCTGCCACAGCCGGCGAAGCCTTTACCCCCGGCTCGTCCTCGCAGTCCAATCCCCAGCCGGGAGCGGGCATCGCTTCCCGGGTGCACACCTCGGAACTTTCCTCGTTCCTCCAACTCCTGCCGGCCGAAGCCCAGTTTTCCGACCCGGATCTGGTGAACAACATTATCTGGCAGAACAGGCAGTTTTATTTCATGGTGAACGACACCGATCCGACTAACGTCCTGTACGGCCTGTGTCCCGATATCAATGACGATATCGGTCTCGGCTGCACCAATGGCACGGCGCCGGTTTTCAGCGACCTGGCGGTGCTGCCGGCGGGATCCGGAACACTGAACCCTCTCAACTCGCTGCTGACCGATACCTCCGGATATGACGGCAGCAATATCACCGGTGACCCCCTGTTTTACGCTGAGTATTTCAACGGCAACCGGGAATCCACCATTACCATCCCGGAGACGACTACGTCCATCACGCCGACCGTGGCCTTTGACGAGGGGGGCAATTTCATCCGCCTGCGCTTCGGTCCGCTGACCGAGACCATGCTTGACCCGGACACCATGCTCGCTACCGGCGAGCCGTACGGCGACTATCATATCTATGCCGGATCAGACGCCGTGGATGCCGGAATTGATCTGGGCGTAACCGATGATTTTGACGGCCCGGGGACACGGACCGACGGTTCCCCCGATATCGGCGCTGATGAAAATGACGGCACCGTACCGCCGGCAGCCCCGGCAGTGATTCCGGGGGCAATAATACAGTCGGCATCCCCGTCCAGTTGGACTCCTGATCAGCAGTTGGCGGCGGAACAACCTGGAACAGCGGGGTCGACAACTCCGGCAAGCCGGGAGTTCACATCGGTCGAACCGCTGGCATCTTCACCGATAACCACGGACGGCGGCCCGGAAACTTTGGCAGGCAGCGTGGTTCCTGCGGACCAGGCGCAGGCACCGTCACTGTCAAACTCGGGGGCAAGGTCCGGAGGCGGGTATTCCCCCGACGATGACGATTCGTTCGTCACCGGCACGGATGCAGTCCAGCCAATGGATACGCCTCCGACGGTGTCCAGCCTGTACGGTCTGCAACCGGCGGCAACGCAACTTCCCGGCGGCGAAGAACTCATCGAACTGCAGGAGAATATGCCCGGCCGGACCGGGACCGGCAGCAGGCCAGAAGCGAGCGGCCGGATCGGGACGGAAGAGACTTTGGCGATGACCGCGGCCGCACCGGAAGCGGGAAATGCCGATCAGTCCGGGACCGAGGGAACAGCAGACCGGGAGCGCCGGACACTTGTCAGCGCCATGCCGTTTGCTTCCCTGATCGTCCTTGTGCTGGGAGGCCTGTTCTTCTTTGTTGTTCTGCAGCCGAAATTAAGGAAAAAGACAACGCAACGGAAAAGGGGTGATATATGAACAGCGGACTTCGATATGCATTTTTGGCGCTGTGGCTGAGCGGCACCATCCTGGCCGCCCAGGCCGCCGGCGCCGGGGTCCTGGTGCAGTGCCCGGGAGACATTGACGGTGACGCGGCCTGGAACAGTCCGGGGGAAGAGCAGCCGGACAATACCAAGTGCATGCACCTGAGCGGCGGGGACGGGTTCATTACCATGGCGGACGGAACCTTGCAGTATATCTTCGGTTTTTCTGACTTGACCGGCACCCCGTCACTCGGGCCTGAGGGCGAAGACCGCGCCAGCGAAGTCCTGGAGGAAGGGTTATTGGCCGCCGCTTTTCCAGCACCACCCATTGTCCTTGACGAGGGAGACGAATTTTATCTCACCCTGACCAATGTCGGCATGTTGATGCGGCCCGACCTGTTTGACCCGCACACCGTCCATTATCATGGCTTCCCCGAGGCGGCCTCGATTTTTGACGGGCTGCCGGAATCGGCGATTGCCATCAATATGGGGTCAAGCCTCACCTATTATTTCAAGGTAAACGACCCGGGCACCTTCATGTACCACTGCCATGCCGAGGCGACGGAACACATGCAGATGGGCATGCTCGGCAACCTCTATGTCCGGCCCAGGCAGGACGGGACCGTTATTAATTACGGCGGCAGGAACTACTCGAAATTCGCCTACAACGACGGGGACGGTTCAACCGGGTACGATGTGGATTACCCGATCCAGATCGGCTCCCTGGACTCTGCCTTCCACAACGCCAGCGTATCGGTCCAGCCCCTGCCGTTTGCCCTGATGCAGGACGACTACCCGGTGCTCAACGGCCGGGGATACCCGGATACGTTGGATCCCGACCCGCTGCCGGCGCCGGAAGAAAACGGCGGCAAGCCGTCCCAGTTGGAGAGTTCGCTCATAACCGCTGCGCCCGGAGATCGGGTGCTGCTCCGTATTTCCAACCTGAACGTCACCCGGTTCTATACCCTCGGGACCATGGGGGTGCCGATGCTGGTTGTCGGCAAGGACGCCAAGCTGCTGCGCGGGCCCGACGGGAAGGACCTGTACTACAGGACAAATTCCGTCACCCTCGGCGGCGGGGAATCCTATGATGTAATTCTGGAAATACCTCCGACCACCGCACCTGGAACAAGGTACTTCCTGTATTCCACCAACCTGAACTACCTGAGCAACAACATGGAACAGTTCGGCGGCATGATGACCGAAATCAGGATTAATTAGCAAAGGGACTGTCATGAACAAACACATTGCACAAGCATTTCTGCGGCTGGCCATACCCGCCGCCCTGTTTCTCGTTCTGACGGCTGCAGGGGCAGGGGCGGCAATTGACGGCGTATCCGGCCCCACGTTTCATCTGAGCGTTTCCACCGGCACACTAAGCACCCCGGACGGCGGCAGTTTTCTGCTCTGGGGATACGCCAACGACGGCGGACTCGCCCAGTATCCCGGCCCGACCCTGATTGTCAACCAGGGCGATACGGTCAGGATCACCCTGACCAATAACCTGACCGTGGCCGGCGGCGGGCCGGCCCCCAATGTTTCCATGGTGTTCCCCGGGCACCGGGTTTTTGCAGACCCTGCCGACCCGGGCGTGAAGGGAGCAATCACCAATGAAGCGATACCGGGCGGCACCGTTACCTATGAATTCACTGCCACCCACCCCGGGACCTACAGCTATTACAGCGGCACCGATACCGCCCTGCAGGTGGAGATGGGACTGCTCGGGGCGCTTATTGTCAGGCCCGAGGCCGGGGCCGGTTATGCCTATAACCATCCGGATACCCGGTTTGACCGCGAGTACCTGTTCCTGCTCAGCGAGATGGACCCCAGGATTCATCAGGTGGTTGAAATGCAGGGGCCGGCGGGACTGGCGGCAACCAATTATCTTGCCGACTATTTCCCGGTTCTCTGGTTTCTCAACGGCCGCTCAATGCCGGATAACATGATGGAGCCGGGTATTCCCCTGCTCCCGCACCAGCCCTACAACAGTTTTCCGCGGATGCATCCCGGGGAAAAACTATTGATGCGGGTGGTCGGCGCCAGCCGGGACTCGCATCCCTTTCATCATCACGGCAACCACGCCATGGTAATCGCCCGGGACGGCAGGATGCTTGAGAGTGCCCCGGGGGCCGGGCCCGACCTGAGCTTCCAGACGTTCACTATCCAATCCACGCCGGGATCGACCTTTGACGGAATATTTACCTGGAGTGGGAAAGGGCTGAACTGGGACGTCTACGGAACCCCCGATGCCGGAACCCAGTATTTTCATAACTGTGTGGACGGTGACGGCGATGATTTCGATGACACGACCAGCGAGTACTGCCCCGATCACTATGCTCCGTGCACCGACGCTGATTTCGACCAACGTGATGACGAAACCGGCGAGAGATGTAAAAACGGATATACCAAAACCATTCCGGTGATCCTGCCGAACCAGGCGGACCTGGTGTTCGGCGCCTGGTACAGCGGCAGCCCGTATCTCGGGACGCTCGGATCGCTGCCGCCCGGCGAGGGAGGGCTGAACCCCAATGGCGGTTTCAGCTTCATGTGGCATTCGCATACGGAAAAGGAACTGACCACAAATGATATTTTTCCCGGCGGCATGATGACCATGCTGATCATTGAACCCCACGGCGTGGATATACCTTAACGGAGGAAGGGAAACAGTATGAAACGTGCGATTCCATCAATCAAGAAAAAAGCGCCGGTCCTTCTGTTATTGGCATGGCTGCTGCTGCCTGTATCCTCATTCGCGGTGAACCTGGCGGCAGTTCCGGCACAGTGGACCCCACCCGATTCCCCAACGGCGATTACCATGTGGGGGTTCATTCCGGACCCCGGATCATGTCCTTCCGGTCCGGTTGCCTGGGATGTCGGCCCGCTCCAGATCGGATCCCCCGGTGAAAACCTTACCATTACCCTGCGCAACTGCCTCAGCGAGCCGGTTTCCCTGGTTATCCCGGGGCAGTCCGCGACACTGACGCCACAGGTTATAGTAGACGATCAGGGCCGAACCCGGGTAACGGCCTTCACCCATGAAGCCGGTCCCGGGGGCACAGCCTCCTATACGTGGAACAATCTCAAGGCAGGCACCTATCTTTATCAGAGCGGTTCCCATCCGGCCAAGCAGGTCCAGATGGGACTGTACGGTGCCCTCACGGTCGGGGAGTATCCCGGTACGAACAAGGAAATCCTTCTCCTGTACAGCGAGATAGATCCGGCGCTGCATATTGCTGCTGACCCGGCCACGCCGATGACCTACAAACCCAGATACTTTCTCATCAACGGCAAGTCTTTTGCCCCCGGACAGCCGGTCCCCGACATCCCGGCAGGAAACTCCGGGGACACCCTGCTGATCCGTTTTGTCAATGCCGGACTCATGTCGCACGCTCCCGTCCTGCCGGGACCGTATATGAGGGTGGTCGCCGAAGACGGCAATCCGTACCCCTATCCCAGGGAGCAGTATTCCCTTCTGCTGGCGGCGGGGAAAACCAAGGATGTCGTATGGACGCCGGATATGCCCGGCAAGTACGCACTGCATGACCGCGCCCTGGCGTTGTCCAGCAACGGAGAGGCCGGCGGCGGAATGCTCGTGCACCTGAATGTAAAATTTCCATGGATGATGTTTGTACCCGCCATAACCGGCGGCAAAGTCCTGAACTGATGACACCGCGGCCCAATCAGCTTCATGTCGCATCCGGGGATATTGTGGTGGGCAGGATGCAGAAAATAACAGGCATGTTGAATGCCTGGCCGGCGACAGCTCTCTTGCTGGGCATTTTGTTGTGCCTGATGTCGCTTCCGGCATGCTCCCCGACCACCGCGATTGTAGCTCCGGAGGTAACGGGGGGAGAAGCAGAGCCGGATGGACGGTCGGGACTGAATACGGACCCTGCCCTCAAGGAAAAGTGGGGGATTGAAATCACCTCCCTTAATATATCGGCGGCCGGTCATATGGTTGATTTCCGCTTCAGGGTGCTGGATCCGGAAAAGGCGGCGGGCCTGTTCAAGCGGGAAGACAAACCATACCTCATCGACCAGGCCACTCAGCAGGTAATGTCGGTCCCCAGGTCGGCCAAGGTCGGCCCGTTGCGCACATCAGACCCGCCCCAGCAGGACCGCATCTACTGGATGTTTTTCGGTACCGTGCCCGGGCTGGTCAAATCCGGCAGCGAGGTTACCGTGGTCATAGGTGATTTCCGGGTGGAAAACCTGGTGGTGCAATAACAGGCTGAGCTATAACCATATGCCATAAAAATTGAAATTGCAGAACTTGACGTACACAACTATCGAAGGTAACCTTCCTTGTAAGATTAATCTTTATCTAAGGATATAAGTTATGAAGAGAATGGCGTTAGGAGTACAACAAAATTATGGTTTCCTGTTGTTGGCAATGCTTCTCATGCTGTCTGCTTCGCCGGCATGGGCTCAGGACGAAACTCCGACCTTGAGGAGTCCGGCAGGAGCTGCGGGGCAGGCGGCACCGATGATCAGTCCGCAGCAGTTTGATACGCTGACCTGCAACCTGTGGAACCAGCCCCAGGGCAGTGTTAACATAGCCTTTCCCAGCCAGGATTTTGAAACGGAAGTTGATCCGTACGATATTTTTCTTGCCGACGATTTCATCAGCCCCAGGCCGTGGCTGATCGACACCGTCTATGTGCCGGGCGGCCTCTGGAATGGAGGAACCACCCTGGCCAACGCCGAGAGCCTGCATTTTGAGATTTACCGCGACAGCGGCGGCAAGCCGGACGGTGATCCCAGAGGCGGCGGCAATCCGCCGGTCTGGTCCCTGGCCGTCTCTCCCGCTGACAGCCGGATCATCATTGAAAATGATACGCTGGGCACCCAGGGCAATGTCATTCTTGAGCTTGTGGAGCCGGTCCAGCTGAATTCAGGCACCTACTGGCTGGTCTTCTACCCCCGGATGGACTTTTTCACATTCGGTCAGTACGGCCGTTTTACCGCCGACACCACCAATCGTTTTCCCGCCCAGGTCATGAATCCGGGTGAGGGATACGTCGACCCGCCACCGGTCCCGCCCACCTGGTCAAATGCCGCCGTACTGCCTGATTTCAGCCCCCGGCATGACCTTGCCTTCTGCCTGCAGGGCGAGGAGGGTTTTTACTGGCCGATGTTCCTGCCGGCAACGGTCAAATAAACTTTTTCCCGGTATTGTATGGTTGTCCAGTAATTTCTCCACCGGCGATGAAAACATGATAATAAGGGATGATGGAAAAAAGCTGGATAATCAGTGCAGGACTGCTCGTTATTGCCGGAGTCGCAGCAACCGCGTCCCAGGCAGGTATAATTCACCCTGATCTCGGGGCAAGACTGCAAAACCTGCTTCCTGAAGATGAGGTTTCGGTCATCGTCACCCTGACCGACCAGGTGGATCTGCGCCAATTCAAGGACAGGGACAGGAAGGTCCGCAGGGCAGGCATCAACAGGGCGCTGCGTGCCAGGGCGGAAAAGACGCAGGGCCCCCTCAAAAAATTTCTGCACAACACGAATGTCCGGAAATTCAAACCGTTCTGGATCTTCAACGGAATGGCCGTGACCCTCCGGGCCGACCAGGTGGACGAACTGGCCAGGCGGCCCGATGTGCAGAGCGTCCGTCTTGACGGCGTCCTGACCCTGCCCGAGCCTTCTCCTTCCCAAACCGGCACACCTGAATGGAATCTCAACGCAATTAATGCCCCTGCTCTCTGGGAACTCGGCTACACAGGCAAGGGGATTGTCATCGCCAGCATGGATACCGGGGTGGATTATCTCCATCCTGATATCAAACCCAAGTGGCGCGGCGGCAGCAACAGCTGGTTTGATCCTTTCGAGGAGCATCCTGACACTCCTGTTGACAATGCGGGTGAATATTCGGGGCACGGTACGGGGGTCATGGGGATCATAGTCGGCGGAGACGCCGGCGGTACAGCCATCGGAGTCGCACCCGACGCCCAGTGGATTGCGGTGAAGATATTTAATGATTCAGGAGAGGCTCCCTACAGCGAAATACATGAAGGATTTCAGTGGCTCCTTGATCCGGACGGAGATCCGGACACGGACGATCTGCCGGATGTGGTCAACAATTCCTGGGGTCTTCCCGATAAGCTCAATGAGTGTTTCGATGACGATGAGCCTTTTCAGTTTGACATCCAGGCTTTGAAAACAGCGGGAGTGGCAGTGGTTTTTTCCGGCGGCAATACAGGGGGTATTGAAGATTCTGATCCAAAAAGTATACCCCCGGCCAACTACCCGGAAAGCCTTGCCGTCGGTGCGGTGGACGAGTATCTGATTGCCGCCGACTTCAGCGCCCGCGGGCCATCTGCCTGTGATGACAGTATTTTCCCGGAAATCGTTGCTCCCGGGGTAAATGTGAGGTCTGCCGACCTGACTTATGGCACGGTTCTTAACTCCTATCGTGACTTCTCGGGGACATCCTTTGCCGCGCCCCATGTTTCCGGGGCCATGGCCCTGCTGCTCCAGGCGGACCCGGAGCTTTCCGTGGATGTACTGGAAGGGTTGATCAAGGATTCTGCTGCAGATCCGGGCAATCCCGGACCGGATAACACCTACGGTTATGGCATGCTCGATGTGGCGGCAGCTGTTTATAATCTGTTCGATTTTCACTCCCTCACGATCAATGTTACCGGGAAGGGGAGTGTCAGCAGTAATCCACCGGGAATATATTGTCCGGGCGATTGCGAAAAAGAGTTAATTGCCGGAACGGTTGTGACCCTGACTGCTGTTCCAGCTTCAGGCAGTAGCTTTACCGGCTGGACCGGCGATTGTACCGGGCAGGAAAAGGTCTGTGAGATTGCCGTGGACCGGGTGAAGAATGTGACGGCCGGTTTTTATTCTTTCCCGTGGGAATTGTTTATCCCGATTATCAAAGAGCCGAATCATCAATAGTCAATTCCCGGATAAAAAAGTGGAGAATGGGGTTTAGAAGGGCGGCCTTTTCGACCGGTCTTCTTGTCGTAAGCTTTTTTCTTCGCCTTATATTCAGCTTTTTTTGGCCTCAGCCTCAACTTCCATCTCCTCTTCCAGGGCACGCGCTTCGCTGCCTGAATCTTCTGCAGACATGAAACGTCATTCCCGGGGCAATTGATCACCCCGATTGCCTTTCCCGTACAGAGCGTCTTTGTTCATACCAGCCTCTTCAGCCAAAGCCGGCAGGTCGGCAACATCTTTTTCCAGCTCCGCGGCCTTCTTCAGGCGGCCATAACGCATGGCTGCTTTGTGCAGCAGGGAAATAGAATGTGCGGGACCGGAGATAAAGTCCCTGACCCCTAATCCGGAGCGGAGATGACGGCATTCAAATTTACAGTTTTTTTACATGAGGAATACGCATTTACCCTCATACTAAACAATGAATGCAAAGTTTATAATCCCATTATGAAAATTGTATGTATCAATTATCAAAGTTCTGCCGCATACCGCAAATGCAGAAATTCAATTTGCCTGAAAAACAGGACACGTTCCCGGACCGGATCCATAACGGACACGGGGATGATGTGATGCAGATTGTAGCAAACAGCCGGAATCATACCGGTTTTTTATATATTTACCCTGACTTGTCCGGACAAACGGCACGAATCTGCCAGCGAGGTAGTTGTTGTCGTGCCGGACTTTTTAAATGGATCATCTCCGATTTCTAAATGTTTTGGAGGGAGAAAGCATGAAAGAGAACTGTATTACAAAACGAGGGAAACCTTTCAGGACCGGACTGCTGGCCATTCTGTTGTTGATGGCCTTCGCCGGCTGGTCCCAGGGGGCGAATCTGCCGGGTCTGACCGTCATCGGCGTCGCGCCGGACGGCACTGAAACAGACCTTACCGGCTCGGACTACCGCTGGCTGTTAGAAGAGGACAAGACCTATCATGTCCAGACCGACGGCAGCGGGACAGCATTGCCCACCACCTTCGATCCCGCCTGGGATCAGGGCAACGACGGGCTCCCGGGCGGCGAGACCCTGGCGGTCGGCTTCCATCAGAGCTACATGCCGGTGCTGGCCACGGGCTGTGCAGGCAGCGATTCTGCATGGCAGGAGGCTGCAGCCTGCAGCGAACTCGGCTTTGAGGATCCTGATCCGGCGGTCGTAAACCATTACTACGTGTCCGTGGTGCCGCGCTCCGGATATACCATCGGCGGCGCATCATTTTCGGACAACGACGGGAGCGTCACGGTCTACGTCAACCAGCATCCGATCGAGACCGCGCAGATCACCATCCTGATCTTTAACGACAAAGCGCCGATCAACAACGCACCGGATCTGCCGACCGAGGAGCCGGGAACAGGCCCGGGACAGACAGACATGAGCGGCTTCACGATTCTTGTCGAGGACGCGGGCGGCCGCTACGGAGCTTCAGCCGGCGCTCAATCCCAGGATGCCTTCGGCAATCCCCTGGGCACGACCTATGATGCCGACGGCAATCCCATCGGTTATCAACCGCTGGTGACCGGCCCGGACGGCCGGTTGACCATCAAGAACCTGGCGCCGGGCAAGTACGGCATCCAGGCAATTCCTCCTGCCGGGCAGGGATGGCAGCAGACAGCGACCATTGAAGGCACAAAGGTTATCGATGCGTGGGTCAAGGCCGGCGAGCCGCCTTTCTTTGCCGAATTCGGTCCTCCCGGTTACCATGTCTTTATCGGCTTTATCAAACCGTTCAATTCTATCTCGGCCGGCGAAGGCGGAACCACCATCCAGGGGACGGTGGTCAACCAGCATATGTCGCGGCCGCCTGACTATGCGTTTTATAACGGTGCCTGTTTCGGCCACACCACCCCGTGGGTCGGCCTGAACGACATGGCAGTGGGCAGGGGCACCGGCGTGTATGCCGCGGCAACCGACGCGGACTGCAATTTCTCCATTCCCAATGTACCGGACGGCAACTACCAGCTGGTGGTCTGGGATTCGAACCTGGACCTCATCTTTGCCTTTTACGGTGTCACTATCACCGGCGGTGTATGCAGCACCCCCAGCGGTTCCTGCACTCTCGGCGAGGTGCCTGTCTTTCAGTGGTTCCATCGCCAGGAGCATCGCGTCTTCAATGACGACAACGGTAATGGAATCTGGGATCCGAATGAAGGGCCGGGCCCCCTGGAAACCGGATTCAACCTGCGCTGGAGGGACGGCACCATCTACCAGGGCAATGTTTCGGATCCTGGAGGTGCATATGCTTTTGATCAGGTCTTTCCGTTCTTCTCCTGGCTGGTGGCAGAAGTGGATTTCGTCCGCCTGCAGGCAACCGGCCTTACCGTGGTTGTTGACAACGGGGGGGCGATCCCCGGCACCGGCGGCGAGGAGCCGCCTCTGGACGGCAATGATTTTACATTCGGCCGCACCATCGCACCCCAGGATCAGACCAATCCGACCGATCCGGTTTGTGACGCGGATCCGTCAGTGTGCGAGGAGTTCAGCGACGCCCGCGTCGAGCACGGACCGGTGCTGACCCAGGGATTCCAGGGATTTATCGGCCAGACCAATGCCTTCCTCTGGGGCAAACGCCATTATCCGGACGGTGAAAACGGAGGCGTCTCCGGCATGGTATTCTATGCCGTAACCCGGGCCGAGAATGACCCGGAACAGGCAGTAGCAGAGGTGTGGGAGCCGGGGATTCCCGGAGTGACGGTCAACCTGTACGGCCCGGGAACGGACGGACTGCCGAATACCGCAGACGATGTGCTCCTGAACAGCACGGTAACCGACAGCTGGGATGCTTCGATCCCCACCGGCTGCAAGTACGGCAATGGCAACAGCGGTCCGTTCATGTTCGATCCGGACGGCACAGGTCCGGCCGGGCCATATCCCCAGGACTGCTGGGACGGCCTGCGCATGTTCAACCAGGCGCGGCCGGCGGTATTTGACGGCGGCTACGCCTTTGATGCAGTCTGCGCCGAAGGCCTCAATGCGGAGGGCGGCTGTGATGCGGGCTTCCAGAGCCCCATGCCGGTCGGCGATTATATCGTTGAGGTAATTGCTCCTCCGGGTTACGAAATTCTCAAACCCGAGGACAAGAACGTGGATTTCGGTGATGAGTACATGCCTGTACCCGAACTGCTGCCGCCTCCCTGTGTCGGCGATCCGCATCTTGTTCCGGATTATCTGACCCTGTTTCCGGATGAATTAATCCCGGCACCTTTTGCCAACACCGAGCGGGAACTCTGCGACAAGAAACTTGTCACGCTGTCGGCAGGCGCCAATGCGGCAGCCGACTTCTTCCTGTTCACACAGGTGCCCGTGGCTGCCCACGCTCTCGGCTTCATCCTCGATGACACCCAGAACGAGTTTGATCCCAATTCACCGAACTTCGGAGAGAAATACGCTCCCCCGTTCGTGCCGATCACCGTCCGGGACTTCACCGGCCGGATCATAGGCAGGACGCTCTCTGACCAGTACGGGCTCTACAACTTCCTGGCGCCATCCACGATTACGGCAAACCTGCCGCAGCCGAGCGGTATGTCGCCCAACATGCTGACAACCTGTATGAACGACCCGGGAGATGATCCCAACAACCCGGATCCGAACTGGAATCAGCTGTACAGTACGTTCTGCTACACCTTCCAGTATATGCCGGGTGTGACAACCTATCTGGATACCCCGGTAGTGCCGGTAGCGGCTTTTGCCGGACCGGACCAGTTCCCGCTGGACTGCGAGTATCCGGACGGCACCCCGAGGATCTACTCGGTGGATGTCGAAACGAACGGCGTCGGCGGCGGTCCGTATATTCCGACCAATGAGGTAACCAGCGGCCCGCCGGCCGCCAGAGGTGTATTCACCAACGGTGCTCAGACCATAACCATTACTTCCCTGGGCCACATTACGGTCCAGAACCCGGAATACTGCAACCCGGCGGCAGGAGCCTGTCCCGGCGGTGCGGACACGATAAATAAATTTATCACCCGTGATTACGGTTTTGGTGACACACCGGGAACAGTGACGCTTGACGGTATCAATGCGCTTTCCTGCGGCACCTGGAGCGACTCCGTCATTGAGTGCACACTTCCTGATAACCTCCTGGTCGGACCGTTAGGTTCGACAGGCGGCCGCCAGTTGACGGTGACCCGCGCCAACGGCCAGCCGACAAAGGCAGGAGTGACTGTCCAGGTCGGCCTGCGCCAGGGCGGTAATGTTGTCGTGATCGGTCCGGAAACGCCGACGGCACTGCCGGCTCTCGACCATACCATCCAGAACGCCATTGATGCTGCCGGCGCCAACGATCTGATCCTGGTGCGGCCCAGTGTCTACAATGAATTGGTGGTCATGTGGAAGCCGGTGCAGCTCCAGGGATTT
Organism: Desulfobulbaceae bacterium; assembly: GCA_033549385.1. Taxonomy (GTDB): domain Bacteria; phylum Desulfobacterota; class Desulfobulbia; order Desulfobulbales; family Desulfobulbaceae; genus UBA10518. The sequence goes on from JAWSUG010000025.1 coordinate 27,467, forward strand.
GGCGAGGGTTCCACCATCATTAACGCGGTCAAGGCGCCGACAGAAAAGCTGCAGGAATGGCGGCTCCTGGTTGACGGCCTCATTGCCGGGGGTTTTATCGACCTGCTGCCCGGCCAGAATGTTGGTCTCGCCACCCCGGAACCAACCCAGCTCTTTACAGAAGAAGGGGCAGGGATCCTGGTCCTGGCCAAGGCAACCGGCGATCAGGCGTTTGACTACCTGGGCGGCGGCGGTCCCAACGCTAAAAATAACAGGGGAGCGCGCATTGACGGCTTTACCATCAAGAGCGCCGACACCGGCGGCGGCATTATAGCCAACGGGTATACCGATTATCTGCAGATTTCCAATAACCGCATCGCCAACAACAGCGGTTTCTACGGCGGCGGCATCCGTGTCGGCCATCCTCTGCTCACCGACCCGGACAACCTGTTCTACATCGATGCTGACAACGACTACGTATCGATCCACCACAACCAGGTGGTCTTTAACGGCGGCCTGGGAGGAGCGGGCGGCGGCATCTCCATGTGCACCGGTTCGGATTCCTACGCCATCACCGAAAACTGGATATGCGGGAACTTCTCGACAGACGGCGGCGGCGGTATCGGCCACATCGGCTTAAGCGACAAAGTAAAGGGCCAGGGCAGTCAGCCTGAAGGCCCGGTACCGACGATCGCGGATAACACCATTATTTATAACGAGAGCTTTCAGCAGCTTACATCGGTGTCCGGCGGCGGCATCCTGATCACGGGTGCTCCCCCGCTGACAGCGGGCGGGCTTACCCCCGGAGCCGGCAATGTTGATGTTATATCCAACCTGTTCCAGGGCAACTCGGCGGGCGCCGGCGACGGCGGCGGTGTCAGCCTGGCCGGAATCAATGGCCAGGAAGTCGCCGATAACCCGAGCGATACCCCCCCGAATAATAACAACGCCCCGCCCCAGTGGTATGTGGTGGATCTGTTCAACAACATGATCGTCAACAATGTGGCCGGACTGGCCGGCGGCGGCATCGCGCTGCAGGATGCGGTCAAGGTGCGCATCGTTCATAACACGATCGCCAACAACGACAGCCTGGCCACGGCAGGCGAGGCGTTCGCGCCGGGCAGCCCGAACGAATCCTCTCCCCAACCCGGGGCGGGCATAGTCAGCCGGGCGCACAGCACCCAGCTGGCGGCTGCATCGGGCAGTGTGGGAACATTCTCCAATCCGAGTGAGTTTGCCGACAACATCATCTGGCAGAACCGGCAGTTTTTCTTCTGGGTGGATGAAACTTCGGCGTGCACACCGGGTGACCCGGGCTGTACGTCAACCTTTGGCGTATGCCCGGACGTCAGCGGAGCACTGGCTTGTCCCGGCGGCAATACAGTGGTTTATGATGATCTGGCGGTAATCGGCACGGGCGGATCCCTGACAGGGATAAGCAACCTGGTGACGCCCCCCGGCTGGGGACTTCCGATGATTCCGAGCACCCTGTTCATTGCCGAGTACTTTAACGGCAACCAGTCATCCGTGGCCCAGCCCGAGATAACGTCCGCCATCCAGACGCCGGCGGCGTTTGACGAGGGCGGCAACTTTATCCGGCCGCGTTTCGGACCGCTGTCACTGTACAATGATTCCACCTGGAATAATGGGGATCCCGGCATTCTGTTCGGCGACTACCACATCCTGAACGGTTCGCCGGCACACAATGCCGGAACGGACCTGACCGGAATATACAGTGATCTTGCAGAAGATTATGATGATGAGGCACGGCCGTTCCAGAATACTTCGGTTGACATCGGGGCAGACGAGGCCCAGTAAAACCTGAAGCCCCGCCGGTAAACCACCCGGCGGGGCAAGAGGAAGAAGGAGAACAATATGAACATGAAAAAAATATATTCCATACCGGTACTGATGGCCTTTCTGCTGTTTGGTCCGGCTCTGCAGGCCGAGGCAGTCGTCGATGTTCAATGCCCGTGCGACATGAACGGGGACGGGGATTGTCTGGATTCGGTAACCACGGGTCCGCCTTCCGAAAGATACGACGAGCCTCAACTGGCCATTGATCTCGATGTACAGTGCATGCACCTGACCGGCGGCGACGGCTTTGTCACCATGGCGGACGGCTATCCCCAGTATATGTTCGGCTTTGCCGATGTCACCGGGGTCCCGGAGTCGGAGGTCATGACCCGGGGCATGCTGGCTGCCGCCTTCCCGGCGCCGGCGATCACGGTAGACGAGGGCAGGGATTTCTACCTGAGCCTGACCAACGTCGGCATGGTTATCCGGCCGGATCTCTTTGACCCGCATACCGTGCATTTTCACGGATTTCCGCAATCCTCGACCGTGTTCGACGGGCTGCCGGAATCCGGCATTGCCATCGGCATGGGTGCAACCCTGACCTACTTCTATCACCTGGCTGAACCAGGCACGTTCATGTATCACTGCCACGTGGAGGCGACCGAGCACATGCAGATGGGGATGCTCGGCAATCTCTATGTACGGGCGGCGCAGCAGGGCCCCATCGAGTACCCGTCAGGTTCGGGCAGAACGTACAATCAGTTTGCCTATAATGACAGTGACGGCTCCACCGGGTACGATGTGGAGTATGCGCTGCAGCTCGGCAGCTTTGATCCGGACTTTCATGATGCCAGTTGGAACGTGCAGCCCCTTCCTTTTGCCCTGATGTGGGACCGTTACCCCATGATAAACGGACGGGGCTACCCGGATACGGTTAACCAGAATCCGCTGCCGGCCCCGGCTGAGAACGGCGGTATCCAGTCACAGCCGGAATCGTCACTGATCACGGCAACTTCAGGCCAGAGAGTCCTGCTGCGGCTGTCCAATCTCAATATCACCAGCATTCATACCCTCACCAGCCCAAGTATTCCTATGCAGGTAGTCGGCATCGATGCCAAGCAGCTGCGCGCGGTCGATCCAGACGGCGACGGTCCCCTGCTGGGTGAAAACCTGCATTATACCACCAACTCGGTGACCATGGGCGGCGGCATGTCGGCTGATGTGATACTTGATACCGCCGGAATTCCGGCTGGAGAGTACTACCTGTATGCTGCCAATCTGCAGTTTCTGGCGAATTACGATGAGAATGCGCCTACCGGCGGAATGATGACCAAGATCGTGGTCAATCCATAAGGGATGGAGGAGAATGTCATGAGAGTTTCATATAAAGCAAAAATTTCCGGGGCATTCACGATAGCGGTTACTGCCGCGGTTGTGCTGTTCTGCTCCGGTGGAGCCCTGGCCGGTATCAACGGCATCAGCGGCCAGACCAGTTTCAATTTTACCGCCAAGGCCGGTGAGCTGAGTATAGCGGACGGCGGCTCCGTTCATTTCTGGGGTTATGAGGATCTCGACGGTTACGAGGGAGTCGGCCTGCCGCAGTACCCCGGCCCCACCCTGATTCTGAACCAGAACGACATGGTGAGCATCACCCTGACAAGCCAGCTGCCGTTCGGGAAATGTACGTCGATCGTCTTCCCCGGCCACCGGGTGACGGCGAGCGGCGGCAGTGAAGGGATCCTGACCAATGAGTCGTGCGGCCCCGGGGATACCGTGACCTATCAGTTCACCGCCACCGAGCCCGGCACCTATATGTATTACTCGGGCACGGAGCCGGATCTCCAGGTGGAGATGGGCCTGGTGGGCGCCATCATTGTCCGGCCGGCCATGGGGGCGAATTATGCCTATAACCATGCGGACACCTCATTTGACTACGAGACGCTGTTTCTGCTCACTTCCCTGGATCCGAATATCCATGCCCTTGCCGAGCAGAACCGGTTCAATGAAATCGACCTGACCCTGCGCTGGCCGGTCTACTGGTTCATTAACGGGCGGACCGCACCGGACGATCTGGTCGGACCGTTTGTCGCCTACCTGCCCCATCAGCCGTATGACTGCACCCCTCGGATGACTCCGGGCGACAGGATGCTGGTGCGGATCATCGGTGCCGACCAGGACCAGCACCCCCTGCACCTGCATGGCAATCATTACTACGAGATCGCCCGCTACGGGAGGCTGCTGAGTTCGAACGGGAGTACGCCGGACCTGCAGCGCGGAAGGTTTACCACTCTGTCCGTGCCCGGGCAGACCGTTGACGCGATCTTTACCTGGACCGGGGAAAAACTGGGATGGGACATCTATGGGACGCCGGCCGACGGCATGCCGGATCATGAATGTATTGATAATGACGGCGACGGCTATGGTGATGAGGAAGCCGGTTCGACATATGATCATGAATACTGCGACGATCACGGCAAGCCCTTTCCCGTGGTGCTGCCTGAAAACCAGGATCTGGCCTTTGGCGGCTGGTGGTCCGGCAGTCCCTTTATGGGCGGCGGTGAACCGCTGCCTCCCGGCGAAGGCGGCCTGAATCCCAATAACGGCTTCTTCTTCATGTGGCATTCCCATACCGAGAAGGAACTCACCAACTGGGATATCTTTCCCGGCGGCATGATGACCATGATGGTTGTTGAACCCCCGGGTACGGTGATCGACTAACAAGGAGGGAAGAATATGAATTGCAAGAATATGGAAAAACAATTGAAAAGCGCTTTCCTGGTGCTTTTTGCCGTCACCCTGGCGGCAGGTCCCTCCGCGGCTGTAACGTACGATGTCTGCGCTTCGGACGGCACAGTCACTATGCCTGACGGGGCGGTCGTCCCCGTCTGGAGCTATGTTGACACCGGCGGCGGACCCTGCGGGCCCGGACTGGCAACCCTGTCCGGACTCCAGCTTGAAGCTGCGGCCGGCGAGACCCTGACTGTCAATCTTTCCAATGCGCTGAGCGTCCCGGTTTCGGTCTTTATCCCGGGAATGGCAAAGACAGCCGGAGATCCCCTTCAGCCGCAGACAGTTGCGGACGGACAAGGGCGTGAACGCCTGACTTCCCTGGATCGCACGGTTGCACCAGGCGGATCAGGCAGTTACAGCTGGACCGCAAAGGAAGGAACATACCTGTATCACAGCGGCACCGATATCAGAACCCAGGTGCCCATGGGCATGTACGGGGCTGTGGTGGTATCCGGCTCAGCCTACCCGGCGGTTGCCGGGGAAGAGGTGCTGATTTACAGTGAAATCGACCCGGCCCTCAACGCTGATCCGGCAGGATTCGGCGGCGCCCGGGTCAGCACCTGGAATCCCCGGTACTTCTTGATCAACGGCGCGTCATATCCGGAAGCGGCGGACCTGACAGTCGACGTCAGCAGCGATGTGCTGCTGCGCTTTGTCAATGCCGGCCTTGATACCTTTGCGCCGACTCTGGGCGGCGGCCTGTACATGGATGTAATTGCCGAGGACGGCAATCTCTATCCCTACCCGCTCAGGCAGTACGGAATTGAACTGCCTCCGGGCAAAACCGTAGACACGGTCATCAACATCGGGACGGCAGACACCTATCCGCTGTATGATCGTTCGCTCCACCTGGCGAACGGCGGCATGATTGTCGCGATTCAGGCTGGAGCGGCAGCAGGGGCGCCGATTGCGGTTGATGATCCGGGCATCCCCGGGGCATATACAATTGCCGAAGAAGGCTCTTTGATCGCGACGGCAGGAGGAACACCGGCCGGAGTGCTCGACAATGATACCGGAGGTGCAATAGAAGCGGTGCTGGTGACAGGTCCTGCGGCCGGTACGCTGGTCGGCGGGCTTGCCGTCAACGGGTCTTTTACCTATACCCCCAATCCTGATTTCAACGGCAGCGACATATTCACGTATACGGCCAATGACGGGGCAGGCGGACCAAACAGCAATACGGCTACCGTGACAATTACGGTAACCCCGGTCAATGATCCGCCCGCGGCGGTGGACGACTCGGCGGCGACATCGATCGATACCGCAGTGAATATCAATGTGGTATCCAACGATATGGATGCGGACGGCAATCTTGATCCGGCAAGTGTTACTGTCACGACCCCGGCCGCGAACGGCTCGGCTGTCCCCGATGGAGACGGCACCGTGACCTATGTGCCGAACAGCGGCTATTCGGGTTCAGACAGCTTTGCCTACCAGGTCTGTGACACGGGTGATGACGGCCTGGGGACAAATGCGCTCTGCGATACGGCTGCCGTAACCGTTGAAGTCAGCGGTACCGCCGTAAACCAGCCGCCGACCGCCAACGCGGATACGGTGGAGGTGCCGCGCGGATCCACGACCTCTTTCAATATTGTTGGCAATGACGTTGACCCCGACGGTCATTCCATAGACCCGACCTCGGTCATCATCACCACCGGCGAAATCACCCAGCGCGGCGGTACGGTTGTCAACAATTTTGACGGCACCGTGACCTATACCACCCCGAATCCGGGCTGGCGCGGTACGGATACGTTCCAGTACACAGTCGAAGACGATCCCAACGGCATACCGGGTGATCACGACGGCTTGGCTTCAAGCCCGGCAACCGTAAGCATCAATGTCGTCAGATAAACGGTAATTTCGACCCGGCGGGCAGCCTGGACAGGATGCCCGCCGATTGACACAGCAAGGAGGGGGAACAGCTAAGCCATGTTGAAAATGAGAAAAATTATTACATGTTGTCTCCGGAAGACTTTCCGCCCCGGATCCGGGCTGCTGCCGGCAGTCATTCTGGGTGTTGTCTTTTTTCTGTCACCCGGCTATGCGCAGCAGTCAGAGAAAACAGGTGCCGGCATTGAACAGAAAAAGCCTAGCCTGGCGGACCAGTGGGGCATTCAGGTTGAAAGCCTCAGGTCCTCCGCGAACGGCCATCTCCTTGATTTCCGCTACCGGGTCAAGGATCCCGACAAGGCGACCTATCTGGTCGACCGCAGGAACAAGCCCTATCTGATAGATCAGGCGAGCGGCAAGGTCCTGGCGGTGCCCAATACGGCCAAGGTCGGTCCCATGAGACAGACCGTGCGCAGCGGCAAGCCCAAGGAAGACAGGGTTTATTTTGTCCTTTTCGGCAATCCGGGCGGCATGGTAAAGCCCGGCAGCCAGGTCACCGTTGTCATAGGTGATTTTAAGGCCGAAGACATTGTTGTGCAGTAACAAAAAGGAAAATTCCATGAGAAAATACATTTCATATCTTGTTTTCGGTTTTCTGTCGTTCTTCCTGATTCACGGTTTTGCGGCGGCCGGCGTCATATCACCGGAACTCGAAGAGGTCCTGAATACTGTCGCTCCCGATGACGAAATTCCGGTAATCGTAACCCTTGCGGACAGCGTTGACCTGAAGGCCCTGATCAAAGGGGTGGAGGGGAGGAGCAGGGCAGGGATCATCAAAGCCCTGGTGAACAAGGCGGATGCCAGTCAGCCACCTCTCCTGGTCGCGATAATGAACAAAAATGTCAGCAATATCAAAAGATTCTGGATATTCAACGGGTTGTCATTCCAGGCGCCGGCGGATCTTGTTCGTGAACTTGCAGATTTTCCGGGACTTGAAAGTGTCCGGCTCGATGCCACACTCACCGCCCCGGAACCTTTACCGGCGGCCGCCTCAATTCCCGAATGGAACATAAGCGCTGTCCGGGCTCCGGAACTCTGGGACCTCGGTTATTCGGGACAGGGAATAGTCGTGGCCAATATGGATACGGGGGTTGACCCGGACCATCAGGATATTGCCGGCAAATGGCGCGGCGGCTCGAACAGCTGGTTTGATCCGCACGGCCAGTATGATGCGCCCCATGATTCAAACGGCCACGGCACCCGGACCATGGGGATCATGGTCGGCGGCGATTACGGCGGCACTGCCATCGGTATGGCGCCTGACGCCCAATGGATAGCAGTGAAGATCTATGACAACCAGGACCGGACGACGTTAAGCGTAATCCACCAGGGGTTTCAGTGGCTCATCGATCCCGACGGTTCTCCGGCGACGGATGATGCCCCGGATGTGGTCAACAATTCCTGGGGATTTGACTATAATGCCGGCGAATGCATCACAGAGTTCGAACCGGATATCGAAGCCCTGAGGGCAATGGATATAGCCGTCGTATTTTCCGGCGGCAACACGGGGCCGAGCCTGTACAGCAGCGTGAGCCCGGCCAATAATCCCGGCGCCTTTGCCGCGGGTGCTGTTGATGAAGATTTTACAGTGGCAAATTTCAGCAGCAGCGGCCCTTCGGCCTGCGACGGTACTGTTTACCCCGAAGTTGTGGCGCCGGGCACAAATATCAGGACCGCGGATCTCACCTATTCAGGGACCTATCCCGATTCCTATGTCAGCGTCGCCGGCACCTCTTTTTCGGCGCCGCATATCTCTGGTGCCGTGGCCCTGCTGAGGGGATCTTTTCCCGACGCATCCGCGGCCGCTATTGAAACGGCCCTGCAGGATTCCGCTCTTGATCTCGGCGAAACAGGACCGGATAATGTTTACGGTTACGGCCTGCTCGATACCTTGGCAGCCTACGAGATGCTTGCATCCGCCACTCCCTTGTGTCAGGATAGCGACGGCGACGGATACTTTGCCGGGGGAGACAGCTGCGGTCCGAAGGACTGCAATGATGATGACCGCTCGATCAATCCGGGTGCCTGCGACATCAAGGGCGACGGCATTGATCAGGATTGTGATGGAACTGACAGGTCTAAAGGCAAACCGTGTCCCGTTGCTGCCGACCCGGTAGATCCCGGGGATGATCCAACCGGTGTCGAAGGCAAGGGGAAAACCTGCGAAGACGGGATCGACAATGACGGGGATGGGCTCACCGACTGTGACGATCCGGACTGCAGCAGAAACAAAAGCTGCAGGAATTAATAACAAAAGCCGCATGAATAAATAAAATCACAGTCTTTTTTGCATGCTCCTGTATCCAGGGACCAGATTGTGCTGGACAAATCTGATGTGAGCAGTCAAGATGAAGAACTGTTAACCAATTCTTCCTTTTTAACATGAATACTATGATCATCCAGACACATCGGCTGTTTTCTTTTCCTGTCCTTGCGGTGCTGTTTGTTTTCCTGATTGCCGGTCAGGCCGAGGCTGCCGCCAAATATAAGCGGTCGGTTAAAAAATACCGGGTTCCGGAAGTCACGCTGGTGAACCAGGACGGAAAGCATATCGACCTGAAGACATTCCTGGACGGAGACAAACCGGTTATTCTTGATTTCATATATGGAACCTGCACAACCATATGCCCGGTGTTGTCTATCGGCTTTTCCCATTTCCAGCAGAAGCTGGGTGCAGATGCCGAAAAAGTCCGGCTGGTTTCCATCACCATCGATCCGGACAACGATACACCGGAGGTGATGAAGGAATATCTGGCGAGATATAATGCCGGGGAAGGCTGGGATTTCCTGACCGGAAAACGGGAGGACATCATCCAGGTCATGAAGGCTTTTGACGCCTATGTGGTCAACAAGATGAACCATTATCCCCTGACAATTCTCCGGGCGCCTGGAGACAAGGACTGGATACGCATCAGCGAGCTGCTCGGCACCTCCGATCTCATGCGGGAATACGATTTACTGTTAAAAAAATAAGAAGCGGGGGGTCTGCCGTGAGAATGAGATTTCTGCTGACTGCAGTATTATGCATCCTTGCAGCAGGGGCAGCCGCCCGGGCTGAAGACAGCATACCGCCTGCAGACATGTCCGAAGAAGAGGCCCTGCAGCTTGGCGAAAGCATGTACCGTGATGGAATCCTTCCATCCGGCGAACCCATGCAGGCGATTGTCATGGGAGACATCCCGGTTGACGGCAGGATGTTTACCTGCGATGACTGCCATCAGCGAAGCGGCCTGGGTTCCGTGGAAGGGACTGTCATCACCTGGCCGACAAACGGCAGGGAATTGTATAAGCCCAGGAGGAGCACAGGCGCATGGCATCCGCCGGAAACAGAGGCGCAAAGGCAGGATGTCCGGAAGAAAGAACTGCCCGAATACTGGAAGCAGATAGAGCCTGTCAGGCCGGCGTATACGGACGAGAGCCTGGCCCGGGCGCTGCGGACCGGCATCGATCCGGCCGGCCGGAAACTTGATCCGATAATGCCGCTTTATCTCCTCGATGACCGGGATATGGGAATTCTGGTTCATTATCTCAAGAACCTCTCCGTTGATCTGGCGCCGGGAGTCGATGAGACGACAATCCGGTTTGCCACCGTGGTAGCGGACGATGTTCCCGCCGAAGACCGCCGGACAATGCTTGCAACCCTGCAGGCCCATATTGATGTCCATAATTCCCAGAGCCGGCACCAGGAACGCCGGGCCGCTTCCGGCCCCTTTTTCAAAACCCAGATGCATCAGGCATACCGCCGGATGCAGCTTGATATATGGGAATTGACCGGTCCGGCGGAAACATGGCCGGCTCAACTCCAGGAATATTATGAAAAACAGCCGGTCTTTGCGCTTCTTGGAGGCATGGCGTCGGGAAGCTGGCGGCCGGTCCATGAATTCTGTGAACAGCATAAAATCCCCGCCATTTTCCCGCTCACCGATTTTCCGGTTGTCTCCGAATCGGACTGGTATACCCTCTATTACTCCAAGGGGTTTTATCAGGAAGGCGAGACCGCTGCCAGGTATCTGCATAGAATAGAAAATATCGAACCGGATGCCGGAATTGTCATTGTATCCCGGGATGATCTGCAGGGAAAAGCGTTAAGGCAGGGATTTGCGGAAACCTGGAAAACTTCCGGCCGGCAGGAACCCGAACACCTGCTCATGGGTCCGGAGGAAAAAGCGACCGAGGAGTTCTGGCGGAATCTCATGCAGACAAAGCAGCCAAAGGTCCTGATCCTCTGGCTGGGGACCGGGGACCTGGGAAAAATTGAAAATCTTGCCCTTGGCAACAGGCTGCCGGACATGGTTATTCTCTCCTCGGAGCTGCTTGAATATACTTTTGGGGGTATCCCCGACGAATTGCGGGATTCCGTATATCTGACATACCCGTACAGCCTGCCCGGCACTGAGGAAAGAGGTGAACTGGCAGTAAAAAACTGGCTGCAGGCAAGAAATATTCCCCTCGCAGATCTTACCATGCAGGCCAAGATATATTTTTTTGGCTGGATGCTGCCGGGAGCCGTCAAATATATGCGCAGCGAATTCTTCCGCGAGTACTTTCTGGAAGGTTTTGATATGATGATCGATCAGGATTATGCCATCCCCGTCTATCCGCGTCTGACATTCGGCAACGGGCAGCGGTATGCCTCAAAAGGGTGTTACATTGTGCAGCTCACCAAAGGCAGTGATCCGGAACTCGTGCAAAAAAGCGACTGGGTCATCCACTGATACCGGCAGGGGGGCCCGAAAAGCCCGGGCCGGGGGAAAAAATATTGATAAAAAGCAGGATATTCATAGCTTTTACCCTGGCGGAAATTGTCCTGCTGGCTGTCCTCTGTTTCTCCTCCTATCCCCTTCGGCAGGCGAAACTGTACATCAGCCTGGAAGATAAAAAAAGCCTGGTACAGCATCTTGCCCTGACCGATTTTGCAATCTGGACAGAGGCACGGTATACCAGGCATCCGTCGCAAACCGATTTTTTTTCGCCTTTCCAGGAATTTCCTTCAGCGCTTGAACATTTTCCCGCAGGTTCCGTCATTGCTCCGCCAATAGGCATAAGGAGACCGGAGAGGTGATAAAGCATTTCAAGATAATCGATTATGCCCTCTCTACAATATGGCGAAGAAGATACAAGAGCCTGGCGATTATCCTCGCCTTTACCCTTGTGGTCACGGCCCTGGTCTCTGTTCTCCTGTTCACAAAATCCCTGAAGCTTGAGGCATCCTACCTGCTGAAAAGCGCACCGGACCTCATTGTGCAGAGGACGATCGGCGGCCGCCACGATTTTCTGCCCACGGAATACGCCGAAAAAATAGGAACAATTCCGGGAATAGGGGCGGTCAGACCCCGTTACTGGGGATATTACTATGATGCGTTCACGGACGCCAATTTTACGGTAATGGGAACGGACGGTGAACCAGACACCATGCAGCTGCTTGCCGGCAGAATGCCTGAAAACAACCATGAATGCGCGGTGGGGGCGGGTGTGGCCGCCCTGAGAAAAACCGAACCGGGCGGAGAACTCATTCTGATCGACAGCACCAATATGGGGGTAATATTCGAGGTGGTCGGTATTTTTGAGGCTGACTCGGGCATCCTGACCAATGACCTGGTGGTGTTTACCAATGAGGCAGTCATCGATTTTTTCGGTTACCCGCCGGACCGCGCAACCGATCTTGCGGTTACCGTGTACAACAAAAAGGAACTGCAGACCGCAGCGGCAAAAATCAAGCGTCTTTTTCCCGATACCAGGCCGATCACAAAAAGCGAACTGGTGAGAACATACGATATGGTCTTCAACTGGCGGAGCGGCATGATGCTCACGGTTTTCAGTTCCGCGCTCATAGCCTTCTGCATTCTTGCCTGGGACAAGGCCACCGGCATCAGTGCCGATGAAAAGCAGGAGATCGGCATCCTGAAAGCAATCGGCTGGGATACCTCGGAGGTACTGGCTTTGAAGTTCTGGGAGGGATTGATTATCGCCCTTACATCATACTGCATTGGAATTATTGCCGGTTACCTGCACATTTATTTCTTCGGTGCGGTTTTTCTCGCTCCGGTCATCAAAGGATGGTCGGTGCTGTTTCCGGAGTTCAACCTGACGCCGCAACTTGATCCGTATATGGTTTTTACGGTGGGGTTTCTGACCATAACACCTTATGTGGCAAGCACTGTCATTCCCGCCTGGAAAGCGGCAATAACGGATCCGGAAACCATTATGCGGGGTTGATGTGGAAAGTTCGGCGTACATCAGGACCGAGGAGGTGAAAAAAGTCTATAATCCGGGCAGGCCTGACGAGATGACGGCACTGCATGACGTCTCCCTGGAAATAGACAAGGGGAAGGTGACTGTTCTGCAGGGGCCGAGCGGTTCGGGAAAAACCTCATTGCTCAGCGCCCTTGGCTGCATGTCCCGGCCGACTGCCGGCAGGGTCATTGTCGACGGCAAGGACGTGGTCAAGCTTCCGGAGAGATTTCTGACCGACATGCGGCGAAAAAAATTCGGTTTTATTTTTCAGCATTTCTACCTGATCCGCAATGTGACGGTCCTGGAAAATATCCTTCTCCCGCTCTATCCGTTGAATCTGATGCCCGCGGCAATGAAGGAGAGAGCAATGGCACTCATGCACCGGTTCGGTATTGCCGGTAAAAAGAACCTGAAAGTGAAAAATCTCTCCGGCGGAGAGCAGCAGCGGGTGGCCATTGCCCGGGCTCTCATCAATAATCCCGAGGTTATAATCGCCGATGAACCGACGGCGCACCTTGACATGCAGCTCGCCGGGGAATTCATGGACATCCTCGCCGGGCAGGCCGGTACGGGTAAAACCATTGTCATTGCCACGCATGATCCCTTTGTTTATGAACATCCTCTGGTGGACAGGATAATTTCAATGAGGGACGGGCGGATTGAAGGGGCGCGGTAAGGTGATTTTTCATCCCGGTATCCTTGCCCTGGTCAGCGGTTCTTTTTTTATCACCCTGATGATGTTTTATGCTGCGGCGGTCGGTTCCATAACGGCCCTGAGGTGGAATTTTCAGAGCAGCTCCCCCGTCCAGCTTGCCCTGGAGCGCAGAACCTATCTGGTCTCAACGATCATGAACTATGTGCTCGGGCTGCAGATCATTTCCGCACTGTTATTCATTTATACGGTTGATGATATCCACAAGCTCTTTGTCGGAGCCATGTGCGCCACCGGATCGTTGAATGCGAATCCTGTGGGCTGGCAGGCCCTGATGTCAAAAATTGCTGTTTGTTTTCTCGCCGGTTTCTGGCTTGTGCTGAATTATCTCGATCAGAAGATGGAGGACTATCCGCTCGTCAGGTTGAAATACATCCTGCTGGTTGTTCTGCTGCCCTTCATTATTCTTGACTCTGCGCTGCAGCTTCTCTATTTCCTGGATCTGGATCCCGATATCATCACCTCCTGCTGCGGCTCCCTGTTCAGCCAGTCGGGCGGCGGCGTGGCTGCAACGCTTTCGGGGCTGCCGGTAAAACCGGCAATGGCGGCATTTTACGCCGGATACGTCCTTCTGCTGCTGGCCTCAATTATCTGCCTTTTCTCAAGCAAAGCTTTTTTCAGGTACTTCCATTCCCTGGCTGCCGGGACAATGCTGTTGGTGGCATTGGCCGGGATGGTCTCCTTTATTTCCATCTATATTTATGAACTGCCGACGCATCATTGTCCGTTTGATATTCTGCAGAAAGGGTATGGGTATATAGGGTATCCCCTCTATATAACTTTATTCTGCGGCATATTTTACGGCCTCCTGCCGGGAGTGTTTCAGCCCCTGAAAAATATTGTCTCCCTGAAGGAGGCCCTGGCCGGAATCGAGAGATCCTGGATAATCCTGTCCATGGCCTGTATGTCAATTTTTGTGATTCTTTCTACCTGGCAGGTGGTTTCCAGTCATCTTGTCTATATTGCATATTAAAAAACACAACAACAGCGAAAAATTATCCGCGCGGATATACAGCCGGGTTTTATGCCGGGAGGACCGGGTAACGGAGACTCTTCAAAGGTAAGGAACGAGGAGCAGATGGTTTCCTTTTTTGCGGGTTGCTTATGACGCCTCAGGGTTCTGGCGCAACAGGCAATTCATGTGTATACTATTATCATTCATTACCCCGGAGAATCAAAAGCCCGGTCCGGGCAGACAGTCATGATGCCCATAGCGGTCATAGTATGATTATCTCCGGAACATCGGGTTTTTAAAATGTTGCAACGTAGAATATGCGGTTGTCTATTTTTGCCAGGCTTATAATCGGTTATCTGGTGCTGTTCGGCATGCTTGCCGGAGTCAGTCTCTATTTTATTTACCATCTCGGTCAATTCAATCAGGTAACCCGCTCCATTATCCTGAATGATACGTCAGTTGTGGAATATTCGAATCAGCTGACCGATGCCCTGCTGTCCGAGGCTCGCTCCGAGCGTAAATACGTAGTGCTGAAAAATGAGGAACTTTATGATAACTATCTGACCGCCAGAAATGAATTCAATCAGCTCCTGAATAACGCCCTCATGACAACGAATACCCAGGAGATCAAGCATCTCTTTTATGCAATCAGTGTTCAGCATGAAAGATTCAGCAGGCTGGTCGATCTGGAGCGGGAGCAGATCAGAATTGCGAAATCCTATTCATCGGACTGGTATGGGGATGAAAAGAAAAAAGTTGCCGACAGCATTATTGAGCAGCTCAAGAAAATCAGGCAGACCAGTGAAAAAAATGTCTTTTCCAAGATCGTGAATCTAAGCGAACGCGGCGATAAGGCTAGAAATTTTTCCATCATGATTTCTGCATTCGCCCTGTCAAGCGGTCTGATAGTCGCCTTCATCATCACCAGGAGTATCAAGAAGCCCCTGGATGTGATGCGGGCAAAAACAATAGAAATTTCCCACGGAAACTTCCGGGGTGATCTTGACGTCAATTCACCGCCGGTCATTGCCGAACTGGCTGCAGCTATTAATACCATGTGTTATAAGCTGCAGGAGGTCGAGGATATCAAATCTGATTTTTTTTCACACATGTCCCATGAGCTGCGAACACCTCTGGCATCTATCAGGGAAGGGACCACAATGCTTCTCGAGGGACTTGGCGGCGATATATCCGAAAAACAGCAGCGTATTCTGCGGATAATTGTTCAGGAAAGTAATCGTATGATAGGTCTTGTCAATTCTCTCCTTGATCTGTCCAAGATGGAAGCCGGAATGATGACGTATCAATTTATGCACACGGATCTTCCCCTTCTGGTCAGTCAATCTCTCGATGCCCTCGCTCCTCTGGCCGAAGGAAAGAGCATCACCATAGAGAATAAGGTTGCTGACCTGCCGCCGGTGCATGTAGACCGGGAGAGGGTGCTGCAGGTTTTACGTAATATCATCGGCAATGCCATCAAGTTTACCCCTGAACAAGGCAGGATAAAACTGGAAGCCCGGGTGAGAAAAGAATTTGTCGAAGTTGCGGTGCATGATACGGGCGTCGGCATACCCGAAGAAGATCTGGAGAGAATATTTTATAAATTTCAACAGATTATTCCTGCCAAAGGAAAAAAAATAAAGGGAACAGGTTTAGGATTGGCTGCAGTTCAACAGATAATCCTTGCACATGGAGGAAAGGTGTGGGCAACAAGTCAGGTAGGTCTTGGAAGTACATTTTATATTACATTGCCGTTAGCTGCATAATAGCGGCCAACACTGTCGCCTGCGCTCCGGTCCAGAACAGAATCGCCGAGGGGCGGGCGGAGCGGCAGCTGGAGCAGTACAGGGAAGATCTGGCAGCCGGCTCTTTTGCAGAGGTTATCGGGCATGCCAGGGAAACGGTTGCGGAAAACGAAACAGAACCCGCCGCCGAACTTGCCTTTTATGCATTGGGGAAAGCATATGCGAACCATGACTATGCCGGCAGAGATTATGCCCTGTCCCGGCATTATTTTGAGAAGCTGATTGAAAATTTTCCCGAATCCCGCTTGAGTTCGGAAGCCGAAACCTTTATAAGCCTGTTTGAAATAATTGATGCCAAAGAAAAGGCGGCGGCTGCAGCCTGTCCGGAAGTAGAGGCAAAAACAACGGCAGCTTTCCCCGGGGAGCAACCCCACACCGTCATTCTGCCTCCGAAAAGGGTCGAAGACAAAAATTTTGAAGAGGCTGCGAATCGCAACCAGCAGATCCTGACAGAAATCGGCAATAAAAAACCGGCTGATGAAGTGCTGTATAATCTCGGTCTCATATATGCCCATACAGACAACCCTGCAAAGGATTACAAAAAATCGCAGATATACTTTCATGTACTTGCCAAGCAGTTTCCGGACAGTGAGCTTGCGGAAGAGGCCCGGATATGGCTCGGTCTTTTCGAAACCATAGAAAAAATGCAGCAGATCGACATAGAGATTGAGCAGCAGAAAAAAAAATTAACCCACTGACAAAGATAATTCTTCAAGATGGCGAAAGGAAAAATACTGGTCGTTGATGACGATAGAAATCTATTGGAAATTATTCACATGCGGCTGGATGCTTCAGGATATGAGGTGGTGGCGGTCGGGCATGAGAATGAGGCAAAGAAGGTGGCAGAGCGCCAGACCTTTGATATTGCAGTTATAGACCTGCAGCTGGTTGAACAGGACGGCATCTCATTAATGGAGGAGCTGCATCTTATTCATCCCGATATGCCGGCAATAATCCTCACCGCCCATGGCAGCATAGAAAGTGCGGTCGAGGCGATGAAACGGGGGGCGTTCACCTATCTGACGAAACCTTTTGATTCGCGGGAGCTGATCCTGCAGATCGAGCGGGCACGGGAAAGAAGGCAGCTGACCGGGGAGATCACCAGGCTGAAAGAACTCCTGGAGGAGCGATTTCATTTTGCTAATATTATTGCCAGGAGTGAACCGATGCGGCACGTTCTCGACCAGGTTGGCCGAATTGCCGGAACAGACTCAAATGTCGCCGTATACGGAGCAAGCGGTACAGGTAAGGAATTGATCGCCAAGGCAATTCACACTTCCAGCCAGAGAAAGGATTACCCCTTTCTGGCTATTAACTGCGCCGCTATCCCGGAATCACTGCTGGAGAGCGAGCTCTTCGGTTATGAGAAAGGGGCATTTACGGGTGCGGTCAAAAACAGCAAAGGTCTTTTCACCAGGGCAGATAAAGGAACTATTTTTCTTGATGAAATAGGAGATATGCCTCTTCCCATTCAGGCCAAATTACTGCGGGTTCTTCAGGAGAGGTCATTCGTTCCTCTGGGAAGTGATGAACCTGTTTCCGTTGATGTCCGCATCATTGTCGCAACCAATAAAGACCTGAAGGAAGAAGTGAAAAAAGGGAATTTCCGTGAGGATCTCTTTTACCGGATTCATGTTATTCCCGTTGAATTGCCCCTGCTGAAGGACAGAAAAGAAGATATACCGCCGCTGGTTGAGCATTTTATCAAAAAGCACGGTGAGCTGATGGAAAAGAAGGTAAAGTCAATTACTCCCGCGGCGATGCAGAAACTCATGCTTCATGACTGGCCCGGCAATGTGCGGGAACTTGAGAATACTGTTGAATTTGCCGTCGCCATGACCGGCTCCGATATATTGACCGACGATCTTATTCTGCAGACAAAAACCGAGCATGATGAAATGCTTTCCCTGCAGGAGGCACGGGCCAGATTTGAGAAAAAATATCTGCAGAATATCCTCAAGATAACCGGTGGGAATGTCAGCAAAGCGGCGGAACTTGCCGGAAAATATCGTGCTGATCTGTATAATCTCATGAAAAAATATGACATCTCCCCCCAGGACTACAAAAACTGATTCAATGCTCCATCCGGTTAGCTCGTTCAACCGACAGTATTAGAATCCGGCTGCCTTTACATTTTTTTTACTTGAACTTTAAAAATGTGTAATATTTTTTAATATGTATCATTTTGAATACACTCATTGTAAGTATTGAATATAATTGAACATAATTTATGATCCCGCAACATGAACTGATTTTTATGTATGAAATTCCATGCATATATCCTGGATGCAAAAAGTCCGCTTTCTCTGTTTGATTGATTTTTCCCAAATAAAACATTCATTTATCCGATTCTTTTATTACTGGCATTGTCCTTGCTAAATTAATAGCAACCCTTTTTTGTCCAGAATTATGTAACTCAAAACAGAGCCTGGTGTGGAAGCACTCTTTTGTTTTGACGGCTAAAATATTGTGTTCAGCAGCTTTGTGAATTCGCCGGCAGGAGGATATTTAATATTTATTGATTCAACTCTTTAAAACCTGGTCCTTCGGGCTAGGTCAGAGATATAAGGCTCCGCCAATTATTTGATTTATTTGTTCATTTTTTGGTCTGCAGTAGCGGACATTTAAAAGCTCGTCTTTATGCCCTTTAGGGTGCAAAAAAACGAACCAAAAAAACGACGCCCGTGGCATTTGGTCCTGCGGACTTTTTTGCGCTCCTCAAAGCTGCCGGGAATTTTCAAACTCGCTTCGCTCAAACAGTGAAAATTCCATTATCGGCATCTTTTCCGGTGCTCAACAAACGCCAATGGGAAATACAATAAACTTGCCCCTTCAAGGGGCGACCAAGGCCGGGCCCTCTGGACCCGGATATTTACTTTTTTTTAGAGCAATTCGCTGCCGGAAGAGCGAGTGAAATTTTGGCCGGAAAATAAGAAATTGGAGGTGTTTCTTCAATGAAGGAAAATATACACGCTGTCGTCGTAAGTTTTTTTGCAGTGCTAATTTTCTTATTGACAATACTCATTTTGGCTGCCGGATCCAGTTATGCTTAATTCTGAACTTATCAAGCATGATTCTAAAGGTTGTTTAAGGGTAAAAAACGGGATTCCCCGGTACTTGAATGTAAAATGAGAGCCCTCGAAAAAGAACCGGCGCAGAGACCCTAACAAACTGTACGGTTCCCGGCTGCGGAACATGCAGGAAGTGGATCGTGTTGAGCTGCGTTTAATAATTAAAGGGAGGGATTAATAATGTGTAATAAATTTACACACGTGGACTGCAAGGTTATGTGCGTCGATTCTCAATCGACCTGCTATGTGCTTGGCATTCCGCTTTATCCAGAGATTAGAGTATCCTGTAAGGAATGCGGAAGAGATTTGACAGAGGCAAAATGCTGGTTAGGCCTGTATGAATGTGACACCTGTCAATCCTGGACCGATAAAATAAAGATTACAAACGACGGCACTGTATGAAGGAGCATCTACTATTTCTTTTCCCCTGAATTAATCGGAGACTTGTCCGGTTTTTTCAGACAAACATCTCCTGCAGTGTCTCTTTCCCGTGCTCTTTTTTATCTCTCTGGAGCCGCTTGGTTAACAATAGCCACATGCTGCTATCCTCCACGAATCCCGACATATTTTGTGCAACGATATGAGCGCACGGTACAATTTTTTTCATGGTGTATTGGAAACCATACATTTCCACTAACACTTTAATATCACTTAATAAAAAATCAAATCTGCATCCATTCAGTTTATTATTGTATTAATAATTATTCGCATTAAGATCCCGGCCAAGCCATTTGTATTTTACTTGCTTTTTTTTATCTTTAAAAACAGTAAGTTATCTAAATTTATTTAAACCGGCACCTTTTTTGCTTTATTTTGCTTTAAATTGTTGCGAGTCACGACCCTGGCCACCCTATTGCACATGAGGCTGTTATTACAGGGGGATAATTATCTGTTGCAACAGAGTAATTTTCCGGGCCTGAGCAAATTGAGGAGCTGTATTACTCACCATTTTGTAATTCTGTGTGCACCGGATCGAGCTATACCGAATCCGGTGGTGACCATTGACAGATGAAATTGGTCCTTCAGGGATCTGTAAGAAAATTGGCATTTTCCTTGCATTTATGAGTTGCGAGTCAAGTCCCTGGTCACCCTATTGCACATAAGGCTGTTATTACAGGGGGATAATTATTTGTTGCCACAGAGTAATTTTCAGGGCGGAAAACCGTATGAATTAATTCAAGACAAAGGAGGACAATATTTTTTGAATAAACTGAATTTGACTCTTACAGCCGCTAACAAAATTGAGGCGTTTGATTGCTTATATTTTGTTAATTTTGTGCGCCGGATCGAGCTCTGCCGAATCCGGTGGTGACCATGGGCAGATGATAATTGGTCCTTCGGGGATCAATCAGTATCCATTTTTCAATCAAACAAATAAGGAGATTATTTTCATGAAGATCAAAATTTTGAGTTGCCTTATTGCCATGACCGGAGCATTGCTCCTTTCAGCAACCAACGGTTTTTCTTTCGGGACTTTCGGTGATAACGTGAATACAGAATGTACCCCGGAAGTCGTTTATACCGGTGACTGTACTTTGTGTCACGTATCTGGTGACTTCCCTGCAGCCACTCCAGAAAAAACTGCCTACCTTGCCGGCGGAACCACCCTGACTGATACTTTCTGCCCCACGGTAACCCCGCCCCCTGCGATAACCTGGTCCGCATGCACCCCGCAACAGGTCGGCCCTTTTGGTGACATTGTCCGCATCCGGCTCATCAATTGCAATATTGATCCCTCCAACAATAGGAATGGCTGGTTGACCCTGAGTCCCACCGGGCAGGCTGCGATGCTGGAAACCGTTCTTGCAGCCATGAACGCCAATGCGGCCATTGCCATTGCTACTGACGGCACCACAGATACTCAAGGATATAATTTTGCCATTGGTGTTATTTACAGTAAATAGCATCTGCAGCAATCGTTACATTAATGAAAAGCGGTCATTTTGAAAGAAATGACCGCTTTTTTTTCTTGTAGAACAAACATCACCCTTCCTCCGAACACTGTTCTTTCCGGAAGCGAAACAGGAATCGATTTTTCGCACAGCCTGATAGCAAGGGACATATGCCAGTACCCTTGATGAATGAAGTATGTAGCGAATGTATCGTGAAAAATCGAACAGTACAATTTTTTTCAAGGTGTATCGAAAATCATACATTTCCCCTAACATCCTAATATCACGAAATATAAATTAAATCTGTACCCATCCCGGTCATTATTTGTATTAATAATTATTCACAGTAGTTCCCCGGCAAGGCCATATTTCCATTTCTCTTCTTTTTTTTATCTTTTAAAAACAAAGGTTTATCTGCACTTATTAAAACTGGCATCTTCCTTGTATTAAATGGCTGCAAGTCAAAACCCTGCCCGCCCCTTGTACATGAGACTATCATTACACGCGTTGTATTCGATGCAACAGGTGCTTTAGGGCAGGACAAACCCAGTTAAACAATTTAACATGCAGGAGATTTTTAATGAAAATCAAGATTCTTGGTTGCCTTATTGCCATGACCGGAGCATTGCTCATTTCAGCAACAAACGGTTTTTCATTTGGGAGTATTGGTGATGATGTCAATACAGCCTGTGCACCGGAAGTCGTTTATACCTCCGGTGACTGTGCTTTGTGCCATTTAGCTGACCGCTCCGCATCCACCCCGGAAAAGGATGCCGCTTCTGCCGGCGGAACCACCCTGACTGATTTTTTCTGTCCGTCAGATCCTGCCCCGACATGTACCGATGGGGACGGTGACGGGTATGCAATAGAAGGCGGCGACTGCGGACCGGTTGACTGCAACGATAACGCGGCGGCGATATATCCCGGAGCAGTCGAAAATTGCACGGACGGTATTGATAACAACTGCAACAGTCTGATAGACGATCAGGATCCTGCAGCCGTCGGTTGTTTTACCTGTACTGACAGTGATGGAGATGGCTATGCGATTGAAGGCGGTGACTGCGGTCCGGTTGACTGTGACGATAATGCCTGGGCTATCAATCCCGGCGCAGTTGATATTGCTGACAATGGTATAGATGAGAACTGTGACGGCGCTGACACGGTTACCCAGAATCAAGGAAATACTATAAATTGGGCGGCGTGCACCCCGAAACAGGTCGGCCCCCTTGGCGACGTAGTCCGCATCAGGGTCAATAATTGCAATATTGAACCTTCCGGTACGAAGAATGGCTGGATGACCCTGAGTCCGGCAGGACAGGATCAGATGCTGAAAACCGTCCTCGCGGCCATGAAAGCAGGCAGAGGCATCGCTATAGGCTTTGACGGCAGCACGGATGCCGGAGGATACAATTACGCCATTGGTGTAATTTACAGTAAATAGCATCTGCAGTATCGTTGCATTGATGAAAAGCGGTCATTTTGAAAAAAATGACCGCTTTTTTTCTTCCCCTCAAAGGATATTTTATCTGTGAGTACATTTTTCAAACAATTTTTTCTGAGGGGAGTTGGTGAGTATAATATTTTTCAATATGTATGTTTTTCCTTCATCCCTGGTAAGATCTTGGTATACATTAGAATACTTATGATTCACGGGTATGCTGCATGATTGATTGTAGTAATTATCATTCATAATACCTGGAGATCAAAGAAATGATTTTCCCTCCTTTTCTCTTTTTTACAGGAAAACCAAATAGTTAATTTGTTTTGCTCCAGACTGGCATCTTCCTTGCTCATATTCCAGTTGTTCATGTTTTGCAAAACATACCGAATGCAGCGGGCGGTACGGAGTAATTCTTTCCTGTGAAGGAATTTGCTGTTCCGAACTCTCTTATCAATCTCTTATTCGCACAAAGGCAGGAAAACTGTGCGGCGAAAAAGAAAAGAGATCGCGATCGAAAAATCAGGAAGTCAATTCAACTAATTTAATTGAGGAGGATATTCTTCAATGAAGCAAAAAATGAATGCCAAAGCTGCCGTCATACCGGCGGCAGTGTTTTTCTTGTTTACCATGTTATTTATGGCGGCAGGTCCGGGTCATGCCTTTAACAGTATCGGCAATGCCGTAAATACGTACTGTGAGCCGACCGGTATACAACCATATACCGGGGACTGTAATCTCTGTCATGCCAATGCGGACAATTTTGCTGCTGCTGAGAGCGGAGATTATGCCGTGTTCTGTCCGGATGAACCGGGCTGTACCGACAATGACGGCGACACGTACGCAATTGAAGGCGGCGACTGCGGCCCGGTTGACTGTGACGACACTGATGCCGCAATCAATCCCGGTGCCGTGGAAAATTGCAATGACGGTTTCGACAATAACTGCAACGGACTGATTGACGACCAGGATCCTGCAGCTGTAGGCTGTGAGGTCTGTACCGACAGCGATTTGGACGGCTACGCTGTTGAAGGCGGAAACTGCGGCCCGGTTGACTGCGATGACAGTGATGCCGGGATCAATCCGGGCGCTGCCGATATTCCGAACAACGGTATAGATGAAAATTGCGATGGCGCCGATAGTGTTGATACGTCGATTCTGGATAACGACGGCGACGGTTTTACACCGGCCGAAGGGGACTGCGATGATACGGACGGAGATATTTATCCGGGCGCTGTCGAGATCTGTACGGACGGCATAGACAATGACTGTAACGGGCTTATTGATACCCAGGATCCCAATGCCGTCGATTGTCCGCAGACATGTATCGACAACGATGGCGACTCCTTTGCAGTCGATGGCGGCGAATGCGGTCCGGTTGATTGCGACGATAACGATGCCGCCACAAATCCTGGTGCCGAAGAAATATGCGGCGACGGCCTGGATAACGATTGCGACGGCTTGATTGATGAAGGGTGCGACGTTACATGCCCGGATGCCGACAATGACGGATACCAGGATGCTGCCTGCGGCGGAACCGACTGCAATGATAATGATGCAGCCATAAACCCCGGTGCCATGGAAATACCCGGCAATGGCATCGACGAGAACTGCAACGGTAACAGCGATGATGTCGTGCTGACCTGTCCGGATGGAACCCTTCTGGTCATCAAGAAGGTAAAATTCAACTCCCGCAATGGGAAGCTGAAAGTTCAGGGACGGGCCACTGTCGGCACCACCATCGCCATAATCAATGCGGATACCGGTGAAACCCTGGCAGAGGGAATTGAGGTGAAAGGCGGCAAATGGAAAGCCATGATCAGGAACGTCGAAGGTCCCTTGGAGAATATCAGTGCCATTACCTCAAACGGTTGCGCGGTTGATGAAGAGGTCGGCACTAAAGATCGTAAACATCAAAAAGAAGATGATGACTACGGCAATGATGATGTAGATATGCACGAAGAGTAATCATCGGTAGAAAGATTCATTGAAAAATCTGATGAATATCATGGGGAAGCCCTGCGGCTTCCCCATGTATTTTTCACCGCGGTTATTTCCCTGGTTTTTCCGTCCCGACATACTCCCCATTTTCCCAGTAGCCTTCTCTCGTTTTTCCATCCGGGAAGGTTTCCACCCCAAAGCCGTGCATATCTCCCTGTCTGTACTCACCAGCATATTTTCTGCCGTCCGGCCAGATGAACGTTCCCTTTCCGTCCGGTTTGCCCAGGGTAAATTCGCCCGTGTATTCTCCCCCGGGTGTGGAAAAAGTCCCCCGGCCGCTGGGAAAATCATCCTGCCAGGTTCCGGAATATGTACTGCCGTCGGGCCAGACGGATGTTCCCTCTCCGTTTTTCATGCCGTCTTTCCATTCCCCTTCATATTTCCTGCCGTCCGGCGTTATAAAGGTTCCCTGACCATGTTTTTTGTCATTCATGAAGCCTCCTTCGTACCGGGCTCCATCCGGCCAGTTGAAGGTTCCCTGACCATGTTTTTTATTCTCCTGATAGCCGCCGGCATAGCCGGCACCGTCAGGCCAGGTACTTGTTCCCTGACCGGTCCTGAAGCCGTTTTTCCATTCCCCGGCATATTTCTTTCCGTCCGGCCAGGCAAAAGTTCCCGGGCCGTTCAGGCAATCCCCTTCGATGCATTCTCCCGGTTCAGCCGGTGATTGCAATGGCAGCAGCAACACGCCCAGCAGGCAGAAAAAGAAGATCAAATTTTTCACAATTCCCTCCCTTGTTTTTTTTATTCAACTCTTTAAAACCTGGTCCTTCGGGCCAGGTCAGAGATATAAGGCTCAGCCAATTATTTGATTTAATTGTTCATTTTTTTGCTCGTCCAAAAAAACGAACCAAAAAAACGACGCCCGTGGCATTTGGTCCTGCGGACTTCTTTGCGCTCCTCAAAGCTGCCGGGAATTTTCAAACTCGCTTCGCTCAAACAGTGAAAATTCCATTATCGGCATCTTTTCCGGTGCTCAACAAATGCCAAAGGGAAATACAATAAACTTGCCCCTTCAAGGGGCGACCAAGGCCGGGCCCTCTGGACCCGGATATTACTTTTTGTGGCGGAAACCCTTAGTTCCATGGGCAGCTCTGTGCTTCCCGAAAGGCAGTTTCCCGGCATGGATGGTATCATTATTCCGTATCCGGAAAGGTCCTGACAAACTTTCATGGCAGCATGAAAATTCTGTTTATACAGATAAACGCTGCTGCCGATTATGCCGGCCTGCCGCTCCTGTCAGACATGGTTCCTGAGCATGAGCTCCATCGGGTGCGGATTGAGATAAACCTGATCCTGCAGGTATCTCGGCCGGTATTTTCGCACATAATGATTGAGCAGGGTTACGGGTACGATAAGCGGCATGTATCCGGCGTGGTATCTTTCAATATTTTCCAGCAGTTCGGCTTTTTCGTCAGGAGCAAGATCTTTCTTGAAATATCCCATAATATGCTGCAGGACATTGGTGTTTTTCCTGGGCGTAGCAATTTTCTGTATCGCAGTCAGGAACTGATCCAGGTATGTTCCGTACAGGTCGGTCATGGACTGCTTTTTCCCGGCAGCTATCAGGGCACCGAGGGTTTTCAGTGTTTTCGGGCAGTGGGCCATGAGCAGGTATTTGTGGTGTTCATGAAAATTCATCAGCCGTCCAAGGGATTTTTCGTCGGCGATTAATGCATGCCAGCGCTGCATAACGAAAATCCGTTCGATAAAATTTTCCCGCAGCGTTGCATCATGCAGTCTGCCGTCCTCTTCAACCGGTATATGGGGAAACATCCGGGTAAATCCGCCGGCAAAGATGCCGGTGCCGTCATGCCGGACACCCTTCCCCGTGTACACCTTTATCCTTTTGAGCCCGGAACTTGGTGACCCGGCTTTAAATATAAATCCGCACAGGTGCATACGGCCCAACTCCTGAAGTCGGCCGGCCATCCACTTTTCCATTCTCTCGGTCATATCGATGCCTGTTTTTTGGGTCACAAGGCGAATCCTGCCGTCAGTCTCCATAAGCCGCACCGCTTCCCGAGGTATGCCGAGCCCGCATTCAACTTCCGGACAAACCGGCACATAATCAACATATTGGCCGAGAATATCCTTGAGAAAGCGGTCCAGCCGATGCCCGCCGTCATATCGGACATTTTCTCCCAGGAGACACGTGCTGATTCCTATGAGCGGCTTGTTCATATCCATTGCTCCTTCTCGCATCAAGGAAGGACAGGACCTGCATGATTGTTCATTTTTATATCTGATTACCACCATTTCTCAGCTAGTTTTAGAATACGCTGTGGAATGGGTTTGGATTTAACAGCGTTCCTGACCAGGGTTCCGACCATAGAACCGAGGTTAAACCGCTGATTGAAACGAAAACAAAACTCGGCAAGATACCGAGGCAAATGCTTCCTGCTGACAGAATGATAGGTGCCATGGATGGCTTTTTTTACGTTGCCAAGCATGGTATTGACCCAGGTGAACACCTTGATCTGCATGCTGGCATAACCTCTACCGGTAACAATTGCTTCATGCAGAAAACCGGCTTGACCGATACCGGCAAAACAGCAGAACCCATCGGAGACGACAATGCTGCCGGGCTGGAGGTGTTGCAGTGACCATTTGCTGACCACAGCAGAAGTGAATGCCGGCACCCTGCTGAGTCGCATAT
>JAWSUG010000026.1:0-52383 GCA_033549385.1 Desulfobulbaceae bacterium
TTGGGGTGAGAGATGGGACTTGAACCCACGACCTCCTGGGCCACAACCAGGTGCTACCACCAGCTGAGCTACTCCCACCACACGCGCGTCACTTTTATACTCGCAAGGAGGCTATTTCGCAAGCAGAAAGTCGGGCTCAGACAAGCTCCTTCTGACAATGCTTGCACACTTTTGCCCGGGCCTTGACCAACTCAGCGCAATAGGGACATTCCTTGAGATAGTTAGCGGCAAGAATTGAGGAAATCGCCATATTGACATCC
Source organism: Desulfobulbaceae bacterium (assembly GCA_033549385.1). Classification (GTDB taxonomy): domain Bacteria; phylum Desulfobacterota; class Desulfobulbia; order Desulfobulbales; family Desulfobulbaceae; genus UBA10518. The sequence continues at coordinate 261 of JAWSUG010000026.1, forward strand.
TGCTCAAGATGCGTATCCCGGAAATTATGGCTGCGCAGGGGCTCAATACAGGCCACATCATTCATGGCCGTCAGCAGTTCAACAGCCCGCTTTCTGTTCTTCCTGTCCGCATGGTCATCCAGGAGAAGATAAAGAATCGGTTTTAGATTGTTTTCATTGATGCACGTATCCAGTTTTGCGACCGCTTCTTTTTCCTGGCTGTATCTTTTATTCTGCCGCTTTATTTCCTCGAGGTTGACAATACTTCCGGTAAAAGCCTGCGGGCTGGCAACCATCATATTGAAGTTCTCATTGCTGTCCGGCAACCGCATGAACCTGTAGGATCCGACATGGCCATACTGGTTCTCAACATGATTCCACCCGCCGGTAAAAAGGGAGCATTCATCATTCAGGCAGATGAAAAGGTATTCCGACCCCCAGCCCAGGCCGTCGCCTACATGAATGGGCGGCGCATGGCACAGGGTCAGCTTCTCTTCGCAATGGGGACAAATATATTCTACTTCCAGAAGATCAAAAACATCAGACATGGAATCAAAACTCCGTTCAGAGGGTTTAATGTAATTATTTACTGACCATAATAACCACTCAGCGACTGACGGTCAACGTCCGGATCATATCATTTCCTGAATCCGTGAGCGGCGTAGTGAATCACGCAATATACTTATCATATTGCCATAAAAGCCGAAAAATTAATAAATTGCCCGAAACATTCATTAAAGCCGTCACGGATTCAGAATTTTGCCGAGGACTTCATCGACTGCCTTGGCCTGCAGCATCCTTGCCCTGAGGAAATCCTCGGCAAGGTGCCGGCTGTTTTTGGTAATCAAGGCACAGAGATCGTGAATGCGAGACTCATCGGACATGCTCATTACATACTGCAGATTCTTGGCAAAGTCATGCACAATGCGACGGCTGTCACCCCGGGTGGAAAGTATTTCCGCATAGGTCCTGGGATTCTGCGAATGGACCCTTGCCATGGCAAGAATGGGATACAAGGACGTCAGGGTGCAGTGGCTGTCAATATCTTCACTCGAGATATCATGCTCATCCAGAGTCATTGCCAGGGCAACTGAGATGACCGTGGGCAGCTTCTGGCCGATGCCCATGAGCAGATCATGACGGACAGGAGAATCCTGGTAAATTTCGGCCCCATGCTTGTAGAGGAAGGTCTCGAATTCCGTGCACAGCCGCCCGCTTCGCTGGGTCCGGACAATGATGGCGTTTTTGTCCTTCATGGTTGCCGCCTGCGGCCCCCAGAGATTGTGGACCAGCATCACCTCCACATCCTCATGTGTCATTGCAAGCGCTTTATTGAGCGTCATCTCCGATTCCCCGGCAAGCAGAACAAGGGCCTTGCCGGCTTCGATCAGGGGGCCATATTTCTCAATGGTCTCTCCTGTGGCGCTGATCGGAACACAGATGACCACTACATCGACCTGGCTGATCATCTCTTGCGGACGCATTTCAGTAGTCCGGCCGGTCAGCATGATTCTGTATCCCTCATTTTCCAGGCGGTCGGCAAACCAGCGGCTCATGTCTCCCGTGCCGATGAATCCGATGGATTTGATATACTTGGTCCGCATATCCACCCGGGGGAAACTGCCCAGCAGCTTGACCGAGTGCTGTTGGCCGACAACCCTGTTTTCGATATGCGCGATGGCACGGCTCATGGTCTCATCCTGGATATGCCCTTCGGCCTCGATATAGATCTGCAGCTTCTGCGTTTTGATGTCGCTCTCGGAGCGCATGTCCAGGATATTGATGCCCCGCCTGGAGAATTCACTCAGCATGTCCACCAGGATACCCAGCCGGTCGTCAAGAGGTTTGGTGATAAGGGCTGTGGCGTCATATCCGGTTTCAACCGCCAGTTCAGGACCGAGTACCGCATACCTGGTACGGTTATGAGGCGCCACTTCCCGCTCCAGGATATAAAGACCGTGCGCTTTGAGCATCTCCTCGGTGTCGATTACCCCGCGGTCCTTATGGCCTCCCTCTTTGATTTCAGTAATGGCACGGTCGATATCCTGCACATTCAGGAGGGACAGCTCGGCGAACGTTTCGCTGATATAATCCTCGCATTGCCGGAATACCGAGCCTTTGCCCACCAGCATGCGCAGGTCACGCCGCTGAACACCGGAATCAGGCACCCCGAGGGACAGGTACGAAGGCAGGACAATATTATCGATCCAGTACCCGGATTTAATTTTGTCAAAAAGCCTGAAATACTCTTTATTCTCCCCTTCCCTGGTGTTATAAATGGGGACGATAGCCAGTTCCACTTCTCCGCTCGAAAAGGCATTGATCAGCGCACTGGTATGGGGATATGTCTTTATCCTGGCCTTGGGCGCGTACTGGACCGCGGCCTGCCATGAATGCGAATTGACCGGTCCGAGAGTTGCAAGGGTAATCATTGTCTCAGGTTTCCGTTATTTCTGAATAATTCGTTGCAGATGTGGTATTTTAAACCATTGATCCCGGTATGATAAAATAAATAACCCCAATGATAAACCTTAAAGTACATGAGACCGCAATATGAATTATGCAAGCGGCTCCGTACCCGAGTACCTCAGCTCTCTGCTCAAATCCGAACGCTATGGTCCGCAGGTGGTGGCACAGCATACTTTTCCGCCTGTAGAACCGGGATTTGCCGCAACTGAGCCGGCCATCCACCCGGTGCTCCTGGCAGCGCTTAAGGAAATCGGGATACCCAGGTTGTACTCCCATCAGGAAGAAGCCCTCAATCTCGTTCTCCGCGGGAAAAACATCCTGGTGGCGACGCCGACGGCAAGCGGCAAATCCCTGATTTACAATCTTCCGGTATTTGACCGCCTGATGAAAAATGAGCATGCCAGGGCGCTCTATCTGTTTCCCCTCAAGGCACTGGCCCAGGACCAGGTGAAAAACATGGAAGCGCTGGCTGCGCTTCTTCCCGAATATTTTGAGAGAAGGGGAAGGACTGCCGCCGCCATATACGACGGTGATACCTCATCGTATTGGCGGAAAAAAATAAGGGACAACCTGCCGGGAATCCTGGTGACCAATCCGGACATGCTGCATATGGCGCTGCTCCCTTATCATGATCTGTGGAGCGGCCTGTTCAGCAATCTGAGCCATGTGATCATCGATGAAGTTCATACCTACCGGGGCGTGTTCGGCTCCCACATGTCCTGGGTAATCAGGAGGCTGACCAGGATCTGCCGGCTGTACGGCTCGGACCCGGTTTTCATTCTCTCGTCCGCCACAGTCGGCAATCCGGAGGAACTCGGAACCGGAATAATCAGCGCCCCGGTTACCGCCGTTACTCTTTCCGGAACCCCCCGGCCGCCGCGCAACGTTGCCCTGCTCAATCCGCTCGACTCCGCTCCCTATGCAGCCACCATGCTGCTTGAGGCGGCGGTCAGAAGAGGCCTGCGGACCATTGTCTACACCCAGTCCAGAAAAATGACCGAACTGATTACGATGTGGACCGGCAGCCGCATCCCGGAACTCAAAGACAAAATCGCATCCTACCGGGCCGGATTTCTGCCCGAAGACCGGCGCAATATCGAACAGCGCCTGGGAGGCGGCTCGCTGCTCGGGGTTATTTCCACTTCCGCCCTGGAACTGGGAATTGATATCGGCAACCTGGACATCTGTATCCTCGTAGGGTATCCGGGCTCCATGATGGCAACATGGCAGCGGGCCGGCAGGGTGGGACGCTGCCTGCAGGAATCCCTGGTTGTCCTGGTCGGGCATGAAGATGCGCTGGACCAGTATTTCATGCGGCACCCGGAGGATTTCTTTTCCAGGGAGGTGGAATCCGTGGTTCTCAACCCGGACAACAAAAATATCGCCCGGCTCCACCTGACCTGTGCCGCGGCGGAAGCCCCTCTTACGATGGATGACCCGCTTTGTGCCTCAGAACCATACCGCAGGCTGCTGACCGGGCTCACCCTGGAAGGAAGACTGCTCTGTGCGGCAGACGGCAGGACGTGGTTTGCCGCCAGAAAATACCCGCAGCGGGATATCGACCTGCGCGGCGGCGGTACCAGGTACCTGATCAGGAACCTGGAAAATCGGGAAATCATCGGTGAAATTGACGGCTACAGAACCCTGAAAGAGTGCCACAAGGGGGCCGTGTATCTGCATAGGGCGCAGACCTGGCTGGTCAGAAAACTCGACCTGGAAGGTCATGAAGTCCTTGCCGAACCCGCCAGGCCGCACTACTTCACCAGGCCGGTGTCGCACAAAACAACGGAAATCATTGAGACCGCCGCGACCTGCAGGATCGGGGCTGCCGAAATTCATTTCGGCACTCTCCGGGTAACGGAAACAATTACCGGCTTCCGGAAATTTCTGATCGGCAGCCAGAAAATCATCGGCTTTACCCCCCTGGATCTTCCTCCGCAGGAATTCGAAACCGAAGGATTCTGGGTGGTGCTGCCGCGGGCACTGCAGCGGGAAACGGAAAAGAAACAACTTCACTTCATGGGCGGCATTCATGCGATGGAGCATGCCATGATCGCCCTTATGCCCCTGCTTGTCCTCTGTGATCGGAACGATATCGGGGGCATATCCCATCCCTGGCATCAACAGCTGGAGCAGCCTGCCGTTTTTATTTATGACGGCTACAGCGGCGGTGTGGGGCTCTCTGAAAAAGGATTTTCCCATATCGGGCAGCTTCTGCGGCAAACCCTGGCTGCTGTCCGGGACTGCCCCTGTGAAATCGGCTGTCCGTCCTGTGTTCACTCTCCCAAGTGCGGCTCCGGCAACCGCCCCATCGACAAACAGGCCTGCATCCATCTCCTTGCCGGACTCCTGGGGGATGGGGTACGCTCGGGAAATGCGTCGCCTGTCATTATCCGGCGCCAGGATGATCCTGTCCCCGGCAAGAGACGGCAGGAAAACGGAACGTTCATTCTGCCGGAGAAATATGGAGTGTTTGATATTGAAACCAGGCTTTCCGCCGAGGAAGTCGGGGGCTGGCACCGGGCTGACCGGATGGGCGTCAGCATTGCAGTACTTTATGACGCCTGCACCGATGCATTTCTCAGCTTCAGGGAGGATGAAATCGACCGGTTGATCGATCACCTGTTCAGTCTGGACCTGGTAATCGGTTTCAACAACAAGCGCTTTGACAACCGCGTTCTTGCCGCCTATACGACACAGCGCCTCGCCGATCTGCCGGCCCTGGACATCCTGGAAGAAATTTATACCCAGTTGGGCTACCGCCTCAGCCTCGAACGCCTAGCCGAGCATACCCTCGGCATCAGGAAGAACGGCAGCGGACTTCTTGCCCTTCAATGGTTCAAAGAAGGCCGTCTTGATCTGATCGACAAATACTGCTGCCGGGACGTAAAAATTACCAAGGACCTTTTTCTCTACGGCCTGCAGCAGAGCCATCTTCTCTTCAGAAACAAGGGAGGAATGGTTGTTCGGCTGCCTGTCAACTTTCAGAAACGGGTACAGGCTATTCGGACTGACAGCCGATAACCGGAAATTATGGCCAGACCAGCTTTTTGTGGATCCATCCCTTGAGTCTCGGGTGTTCCACCTGGATCCAGTCCCCTTCGGTTTTAATTTTTCTCAGGATGACCTCCCGGACAACAGTGCCCACTTTGTCGTGGTTGACTCCCGGGCCTGCCCTGAGATTCCCTTCATTGACCGTAACAATGCAATACTGGGCATCGGAAACAAGGGGGGCATAGATCCATCCCTGATCATTTTCAAAATCACTGACTTTGATCCATTGCCCTTCTCTGGAAAGTACCTTGAGAGGAAAACCTGAGGGCAGTTCATATAAAATGCCGTGTTTGGTATCCGGGCCGGAACGCAGGTTAACATTATCATTCAGGACACTGACGTAATCTGCTGCAACCCCGGTGGCTGCTGTCATCAAAGAAAATGCCGGGACTATCAGCATGCCTGCCAATACCTTCTTGAACCGAAATTGTTTCATTATGTTCTCCTTAGTATTGCTCGCTCAATTTATTTTTCCTGTCTTTTCCCATTGGTCTTTGCTGCAAGGTGCATTAAAAATTCCACATTTCCCCGTGCCCCTGCAACCGGCGACCGTGCCACGCCGCCGCATGACAGCCCGGCCTCCGCGGCATAGCCGCGAACCATTTCCAGTGCCTCGTCATGCAGGCTTTCCTCCCGCACGACTCCCCCCCGGGGCACTTTTTCCCGTGCCAATTCAAACTGGGGTTTCACCAAAGCAATAATCAGCCTTTTGTCACCGGCAAACAACCTGCAGACCGGTTTCAGAAGCAGGCGCAGCGAGATAAAAGAGGCGTCAATCACAACAAGGTCAAGCGGCTCGGGAATCTGCTCGTTTGTCAAATACCTGGCATTCGTCCTTTCAAGAACAACAACCCTTTCGTCATTTCTCAGCTTCCAGTCAAGGATGCCGTAGCCGACATCCACACTGTACACTCGGGCTGCGCCATGCCGCAGCAGGCAATCGGTAAACCCCCCGGTTGAACAACCGATATCGGCACAAATCATTCCCCGCGGATTTATGCCGAACTGTTCCAGGCCGGCAGCGAGTTTAGCGCCGGCGCGGCTCACATACGTCTGTTTGTCTTTCAGATCAATTACGGAATCGGTATGATACAGATTTCCGGCCTTTGTTCCCGGCTGGCCATTGACCAGGATTCGACCCGCACCGATTAATGCGCGGGCAATATCAATATGGTCGGCGATTCCATGTTCAATAACAAGGGCGTCAAGCCTTTTACTGGCCACAACAGTAGAACACTATTCTTCAGCTCACTGCATCTGGCTCAGCAGTTGTCCGGCTGTAGCCGCTTCCGCACTGTCTGGATACTCGGAAATCAGCTTCTTAAAAATAATCTTTGCCGTTTCATGATCTGTCAATTTCCCGAAGGACATCCCCTGTTTCAGGAGTGCCGTGGGTGTCCGTTGATGATTGGCATGATTGGAAATCACTTTTTGATAATCCAGTATTGCGAGGTCATATTCTCCCTCGGCATAAAGACTTTCTCCCATATAATAGAGTGTATCAGCCACTGTACCCCCGGAAGGATTCTGGGCCAGATACTGTTCGAATAATTTATAGGCCTCCGAATACTGCTTATCGTTGAACCGGGCCATGCCCTGATCAAACAGGCCGTCTCCCGGTTCTTCCCTTGCAGGAGCCTCCGGCTTGCTGACCGGAGTTTCAACAGCCGGCGGGAGTGCCGCTACCTCTATTTTACTGTCCGAATCAACTTTCTTTTTCTGAACCTCCGGTTCCACCTTGGGAGTGCCGCTGCCCGACTCGGCAGCGACAACCGTCCTCTGCCTTGCCTCTTCGGCACGCGCTGCCGCTTCGCGGGCCCGCTTTTCCGCCTCGCGAATCCGTGTCTGGGCCATATTTTCAATATTGCCTTCCAGTTTGGTTATCCTTTGTTCAAGGAGCTGAATGGATTGGTCTTTTTCCGCTATCGCCTGATCGATCATTGTCCTGAGGGCGGCAATATCCTTCTTGATTTTTTCTTCCGCCTGGCTTTGCTGATGCTCGCTTTCTTCCACCATGGCCTGTAATTTCATGAAATCATTCTGTACGGTATCAATCCGGTTGACTGAACTCGCCTGACGTTTCTGGATCTGGCCGACGGTTGAATTCTGAACATCTTCAACCTTCTTGTTCACCGCCCGGATCTGATAGCTCAGATCCCGGACATCATCCTGGGTGGCGCACTGACAAAGTAGAAAAACCGTACAACCTGCAACCGCCAAATTTCGTAGACGTTTCATTCTCATTCCCCTTGCTGTTCGTTCATTTCATTACCGGATATTTTAAAATATCTTATTCCTGCATCTCTGAAAAGTATCCTCACGCCATCTCTATTCCGGAACAACCGTCCACTGAGGATAGGACTTGTTGCCCCTGTTCTGTTCAAACAGCACCCTCGTGTTCCTGCCATCCTTCATGACGACGCAGATCTCCTGCTTGCTGTTTCTCCGCCGGGAAAATGCTATCTGTCTGCCGTCCGGCGACCATGTGGGCGATTCGAATTCCCCCCAACCCGAAGTAATCTGCCTTTCCGACGAGGCATCCTCCGGATCCATGGTAAAGATATGGTAGGTTCCGCCCCGGAGACTTGTGAAGGCCAGCATCCTGCCGTCCGGTGACCAGTCCGGTTCGGTATTTTCCCTGCCCTCGAACGTCAACCGCCGGACCCCAAGGGTTTTCATGTCCATAAGATATATTTGCGGCGTCCCGCTTCTATCGGAAACAAATGCCAGTGTTTTTCCATCCGGAGACCAGGAAGGGGAAACATTGATCCCGGCCCTCGAAGTCAACCGCTTCAGCATTTCGCCGTCTCGATTGATCAGATAAAGGTCCGGACTGCCGTCCTGACTGAGCGTCACCACCATGGTTTTTCCATCCGGCGACCATGCCGGAGCCAGATTCATTCCTTTTCGTCTTGAAATTGCCCTGGTAACTTCACTCTGACGCAAGTCCGTAATATACAGGTTTTGATTTCCGCCATGATAGGATGAATATGCAATATAATTACCGTCCGGCGAAAAACGCGGGGAAACGACAAGATGTTTATGTTTGGTCACCTGCCGGATATCAAGCCCCATGACGTCTGCCAGGTATAATTCCTTTCTGCCGGTAAGATCTGAAACAAAGGCGATTTTTGAACGGCTGATGCCCGGAGTTCCTGTAAACTCGTCGATAAGGGCATCGCACATCCTGAGCACCATGTCGTCCCTCTGCCCGGCTGACCCGCTGTAGCGGCGGCCGGTAATCATTCTGTCTTCGCCCACATCAAGCAGGCGCCCTTCGATCATCAACCCTGAGGCAGCGCCTTCATACTTTCCGAAAACAACATAATCAGCACCCAGGGCCTGCCAGTTTGCATCACTCCTGCCGCCGTAACTCTGGGGATCGAGAATCTCGATAAAGCCATGAAAAGCCAGCGCCCTGGCAAGAAGTTCGGCCATTGCCCTTCCCTCGGATGCCTGTGCGTTCCCTGCCGTGGGATTTACAAACCAGGGGACGGCGACAACTACCTTGCGAACATCCTGGGCAGTAATATCGAGATAAAACCTTTCCGCCCTGACAGTTGTCAGAGTGCCGATAACAGCCAGAAAGGTACAGACGAAAAAAAAGGATTTAAGCGGTATTGCGGGTAGTTTCATCATGGAAATAAACCGGACCTCATCCGGGATGTTGCGACTACATTAACAGTTCACCAGGCCTGAAGACCAGGCCGACTTCCAGGGGTTCTTGGGTTATCATCTTGGGCAATTGCGGCAGGGGCCGGGCATTGTCAATCGTCTTCATGACAAACTGATCATAAAGCGGATCTTTTGATTTCTTTTCAATCACGGTATTAACCGATCCGTCCCGCCGTATATACAGGATAACCACTGTCTCCAGTTTTGAATCCCACTGCTTCATATCAGGCAGCACCCAGTATCGCTGCACCTGACCATGAAGCGCGGCAAGATAATTTTTGATGACAATTGAATTGACTTCCCTGCCGCCGGAAGATCTTCCGGTCCGTGTGCTTTGCGGCTGCACATCCTTCTGGCGGATCATTGCGGCAAGTGCGGCCCGGGCCTCTTCGGCGGCAAGGCGGGCCTGTTCCTCTTCCTGCCTGGCTCTCGCCAGGGCCTGCTGCCTTTCCCGTTCTCTCTGTTTCCGTGCCTCTTCCCGGGCAATCTTTTCCGGATCCGTCTTTTGTACTTTCCTTTTCAGAGGCTGCAAGGAAACCGGTTTGACCGGCTCGGCCTTTTCAGGAACTGTCACCGGGATCTCGGCAATCTGCACCTCGGCTTTTGCCGGTTCAGGCTTCGGGATCTCGGGCGGTTTTTCTTCCGGAGCGCGCGGCGGCGGCGTTTCCTGGACCGGTGCCGGCGCCTGAATGTCCGGCATCGAGACTAGATTGACGGTTACAATTTCATCGAGAATCGGCTTTCGGTCCAGCATTTCAGGTAGATAATAAGAAAGAGCAAAAATGAGGAAATGGAAAGCCAGGGCCAGGGCCACCGGCTTGTGCCAGAACCGATCAAATTCCTTCTGCTGCAGATAAAAATCCGTATCGCTGAAACTCATCCCGTTCAGGACCAGCACCTCCTACATCTTTTTGTCAAGGGGGCTGGTTATCATGCCCATCTTTTCAAAACCGGCCTCCTTGATATCAGACATAATAGTGACAACAAGGCCATAAGCAACATTTTCGTCTGCCCGAAGATAAATCGGTCGTTTCTTCTCCTCTTCCGACATCAATCCCAACTGCTGTTTCAACAGGGCAGGATTGAACTCAACTTTATCGAGGTAAATTTTCCCCTCCTTGTCGAGGGTGACCATCAGCGGCTCTTCTTTCTGCTGGAGGGCCTTGCTTGTCGTTTCCGGCAGATCGACCTCTATGCCCTGGGTCATCATCGGGGCCGTTACCATAAAAATGATAAGCAGGACCAGCATGACATCAACCAGCGGCGTTACATTAATTTCCGCTACCAGTCCACGCCTGCCGCCTCCATTCATCGATCCGAATGCCATCTTGGAATGCTCTCCTGAAAATTTTATGCCCGGGTCAGAAAATCACGTTCAATCAGATTGAGAAAATCCGTTGAAAAATGTTCGACCTCAGATTCCATGTCGGCAAGTTTGCTTGCGTAAAAATTATAAAAGATTACCGCGGGAATGGCAACTGCCAAACCGGCTGCGGTGGCAACAAGAGCCTCCGAAATTCCCGGCGCCACAACTGCCAGTGAGGCGGAGCCCCGCATGCCGATATCATGAAACGAAGTCATGATACCCCATACAGTTCCAAACAGCCCGATAAACGGGGTGGCGCTGCCGGTAGTCGCCAGGAAAGGAAGATATCTGGCCAGCCGCTGCACTTCCATTGCCTGTGCTTTGCGCATTGCCCGCTTCATATTGTCAAGGGTGGCGAGCTGCGTTTCCAGGGTCTCATTTTCGGTTTCCCTGTGTTCCCGGGCAGCGCTGATCTTTTTCAATTCATGGAAGCCGGAAACAAAAACAGATGCTTCAGGACTGAAGACATAGTCCTGGGCCGAGCTGTATGCTTCATTTAAAGTTTTGCTCTCCCAGAAATGATCGAGGAAATCTTCGGAAGTCCGTCTCAGTTTCTTGAAGGCAAAATGTTTCATGATAATAATACTCCACGAAACGATGGAGAAAATCAGCAGGATAATCATCACCGCCTTGACCATCAGGCCGGCATGCAGCATCATTTGTAAAAGAGAGATATTCACAGCAGGGATTCCTCTATAATCGGAAATTAAATTAATTTTTTCAGAATTCTGGAATAGTCGGCAGGCACCCTTTCCAACGGCGCTTCATGAAAAGAATTGTAGATCACAGGCGGTTTGCCGCATTTTTTCCACTTGCACATAAAGGTCGTCATGATAACTGAAAATGATAATTCTGTCGACCTCCTAATGAAGATAGTGTACAAAAGTTGAAGAAAACCGGGAATGATTTTTTATAATACATGCTCTCAATAGATTGCATACTTTTTCAAGGGCAGCAGGAGAGAAAAAAAATGTCCCCCAGAACTTACGATGTTGTCATCATTGGTGCCGGACCGGCAGGAATCCAGGCCGCCATCCACGCGGCCAGAAAAAAAACCGATGTACTTGTGCTCGGCAGACCTGAAAACAGCGCTCTCTACTGGGCTCACGTTGAAAATTATGCCTTTGTTGAAGGTGTCCGGGAAGGTAAGGACATGCTCGATGTCGGGCACCGGCAGATGGAAAAATTCGGAGCCCGGAAAACAGGGGAAGACGTGTTGAAAATATCCCGGGAGGAGGATTCCTTTCACCTGGAACTCGAATCGGGATCGCATATTGAAGCAGCCACTCTCATTTTTGCCATGGGTGTTTCCAAGAAAAAACTTTCCGTACCGGGAGAAAAAGAGCTTGCCGGCCGCGGCGTCAGTTACTGCGTGGACTGTGACGCCAACTTTTACCGGGGGGCTACCGTGGCGGTGGTGGGCGACAGAAGTGCGGCCGTCGACGGCGCCCTGACTCTTCTGGGGTATGCCGACAAAGTATACCTGGTGGCGAAGGAACTGAATGTATCGGAGGAACTGCTGGCCAGACTTGAAAAAAGCAATGTCGAGGTTCTGGGAAAAACCTGGGTCAGATCCATTGACGGGGAAAAAAACGTCACCGGCATCACTCTTGAAAACGATAAAGAAATTGCTGTTGACGGTGTTTTCATTGAGCTCGGTTCCAAAGGTGCTCTTGAGCTGGCAACCCAGCTCGGGGTGGAACTGGATACCGAGCAGTTCAAATACATCAAGACCAACCGTAAACAGGAAACAAATATTGCCGGGGTCTATGCTGCAGGTGACATTGTCGGTCCTCCCTACCAGATGGCCAAGGCAGTGGGCGAAGGCTGCGTTGCCGGGATGGAGGCCGCCGCCCTGGCCAGAAAACTGAAAAAACAGGACTCCCCCTGAGAACCTGCATAATTCTCTTTACGAAGCACTGCATTCACTCTCCCTGATGAACAGGCAGGCAACGGAAATCAGAGTCAACGGAATTGTGCAGGGAGTGGGATTCCGTCCATTCGTCTACCGGCTGGCAACACAACATGGTCTGGTCGGTTTTATTACCAACAACAGCAGCGGGGTGGTGATCAGGATTGCCGGCGATGAAGGCAGGATTGAATCACTCATCCGCTCCCTCCGGGAGGAGGCGCCTCCACTGGCCCGCATCATTTCCCTGGTCCGGAGCGAAACGGCACTGCCGGTTGATACTGCCGGCTTTACCATTCTGGCAAGCGAAACAGGTCCCGAGATCAGCACCCATGTGTCCCCGGACATGGCGACCTGCGAGGAATGCCGCAGAGAAATCCTTGATCCCGCCGACCGGCGCTACGGCTATCCTTTCACCAACTGCACCAACTGCGGTCCGCGCTATACCATTATCCGTACCCTGCCCTATGACCGGCCCGCAACCACCATGCACGGCTTCACCATGTGTCCTGAGTGTCTTGCCGAATACCGGGATCCGGCAAACAGGCGCTTTCACGCCCAGCCGAATGCCTGCGGCAGGTGCGGTCCCCGGCTGCACTGGTACGACGGAAACGGCAGCCTGACAGCACTCGACCATCCCCTGGCTGCGGCAGCGGATGCGCTGCAGAAAGGCCTTATTGTCGGGATCAAAGGACTGGGCGGGTTCCATCTGGCTGTCGACGCCTTTTCCCGGGAGGCGGTTGCGGAGCTGAGAAATCGAAAAAACAGGCCCTGCAAACCCCTGGCGGTCATGGCCGGGGATCTTGCCGCCGCACACAGGATATGTCTCATCTCCCCCCGGGAAGAACAGCAGCTCACCGCATTCACCCTTCCGATTACGCTGCTGACCAAAAGGCCCGCCTCCAGGCTGGCCGACAACCTTGCTCCCGGCATCGACGAACTGGGAGTCATGCTGCCCTACACTCCTCTCCATCAACTGCTCTTTGCCCATGAAGCAACGCCCGCCTGCCTGGTGATGACCAGCGGCAATGCCGCCGGAGAGCCCCTGTGCAGGGACAATGAAGAAGCGGTGAGGCGGCTGTCCTCCTTCTGCGACGGTTTTCTGATGCATGACAGGGATATCCACACCAGGGTGGATGACTCGGTGATCAGGATTATCGGCGATAAACCCCGTTTTCTCCGCCGCTCCAGGGGATATGCCCCCGCCCCGGTTCGGCTGGAGGTCGATCTGCCGCCGCTGCTGGCGGTGGGGGCCGAACTGAAAAACTGCTTCTGCCTGACCCGTCGCCGTGATGCCTTCCTGAGCCAGCACATAGGCGACCTCAACGATCTCGCGACCCTGGAGTTTTTCGAGGAAACCTGCAACCGGCTCAAGGCGCTGCTGGAGATTGAACCCCGGTACGTGGCGGCAGATCTGCACCCGGATTACCTGAGCACCAGGTTTGCCCTGGAACTCGGCCTGCCGGTGATCAGGATCCAGCATCACTGGGCCCATGCCGCCTCGGTGATGGCGGAGCACGGGCTCCCCGAAGCACTGGCCATCATTCTTGATGGCACCGGCTATGGACCCGACAGAACAATCTGGGGGGGCGAAGTGCTGCACTGTACATTTGCAGACTATCAGCGGCTGGGAAGGCTGTCACCCCTGCGCCTGCCCGGCGGCGATATGGCAGCCCGGCAGCCCTGGCGGATGGCTCTGGCCGCCCTGCATTCCGCCGGCATCAACGATTCCCGCTCATCCCGTCACTTGGAGCGGATTCCGGCAGCCGACCGGAATTTTATCCTGGATATGCTGGCCGGGGAAATCAACTCTCCCCCTACCTCCAGCTGCGGACGACTGTTTGATGCTGTTTCCTCCCTGCTGGGTATATGCCACGTCAACACTTTCGAGGGCCAGGCGGCCATGATTCTGGAATCAAGGGCTGCGGCCATTCTGGGCGGCGGCTCAATAATCAATACCGGTTTTTTCGCCGACCTTGCAAAAATGCAGCTTTTTCAACAGGAGGGAATCCTGCTGGAAGTGTCAACCGATCTGTGCATCCGCTCCATTATCAACAAAATGGAAAAAGACAATCAGCCGGTCGATCTCCTGGCCCTCTTTTTCCATGTATTTCTTGTATCCGCCTTCGGGAATATGATACTGTACCTGAGCGGCCGGACTGGAATCAAAACCGTGGTATTAAGCGGCGGCAGCGCCCAGAACCGGATCCTTGTGCAGGGATTCCTTGATTTTTTTGCCCGGACGGATCTTGAAATTTTCACCAATGAACAAGTACCTGCCAACGACGGGGGTCTTGCCCTTGGTCAGGCGGTAACCGGAGGTATCCAATGTGTCTAGCGATTCCCATGCGCGTTCATGAAGTGCGGGGAGAAGAAAATAATCCCCTTTCCTTTCCCGTCGCGGTGGTGGAGGAGGCAGGGCTGAGAAAAGAGGTCAGGCTGGATGTTGTCGACCGCTGGCCGGAGGTCGGCGATTACCTTATTGTCCATGCCGGTTATGCCATTCATACCCTTGATGCCGCCGAGGCGGAAACAAACCTCAATCTGATGAGAGAGATGGCCGAGCATGTTATCCGAGATGATATCTGATGAATTCCGCAGCATCGAGCTTGCAGAAAAACTTACCCGGCGCATCCATGAAACAGTCAATCGTCCCATGCGGATTATGGAGGTATGCGGAACGCATACCATGGCCATATTCAGGCACGGCATCCGCTCCCTGCTTCCTGCGGATATCGAACTGATATCTGGACCGGGCTGCCCGGTCTGCGTGACCAGCGCCGGCGAAATAGATCAGATCATCGAACTGGCGGGAGTTCCGGGCATTATTATCGCCACCTTCGGCGATCTCCTCAGGGTGCCGGGCAGCAAAGGAATAAATCTGGCCGCGGCCAGGGCGGAAGGGGCTCAGGTGGAAATTGTCTATTCTCCCACCGATGCCCTCAAAATCGCGCAGTCAACAGACAAACCGGTCATTTTTCCGGCTATCGGCTTTGAGACCACCATCCCGGTCATTGCTGCCACCGTCTTTGAAGCAAAGCAGAGAAGTATCAACAACTTCATGCTCCTGGTTTCGCACAAGGTCGTCCCCCCCGCCCTGGATGTGCTGCTGGGCGACCCGGAGCTGGCGCTGGACGGTCTCCTCTGTCCGGGGCACGTCAGCACCATAATCGGCAGCCGTGCATACGAACCTTTTGCCGAAAAATACCGGATTCCCTGCGTCATAGCCGGCTTTGAACCCCTGGATATCCTGAGTTCCATCTACATGCTGGCCAGCCAGATCCGCCAGGGCAGGGCCGGAGTTGAAAACTGTTACGGCAGGGTCGTCAGCCGGGAAGGCAATCTGCGAGCCAGGGAAATGATAAACATGACCTTTGAGTCCTGTGACGCCACATGGCGGGGCCTTGGCAACATCCCGGGAAGCGGCCTGAAGCTCAAGCAGGAATTCATCAATCACGATGCAGCCCTTTATTTCGGCCTGAGCCATGAATTTGTCCCCGAACCCAGGGGCTGCCGCTGCGGAGAAATACTTACCGGCAGGGTAAAGCCGCCGGAATGCCCCCTGTTTAACACCCGCTGTACTCCGACCGCTCCAGTCGGTCCCTGCATGGTTTCCAGTGAGGGCACCTGTGCCGCCTACAGCAGGTACGGTGACCTATGAACGACCTGAAAATTCTTCTTGATCACGGCAGCGGCGGAATCGCCAGCCGTCAACTCATAGAAGAGATTTTTCTTCCCGGACTGAACAATCCAATCCTGGCGCAATTTGAAGACAGCGCCGTTATCGAAGTCGGCTCAAAACGCCTGGCGTTCACCACTGACGGTTATGTGGTCGATCCGATCTTTTTTCCCGGGGGAGATATAGGAAAACTCGCAGTGCACGGGACGATTAACGATCTCGCCATGCAGGGGGCCATGCCCCTCTGTCTCAGCCTTTCACTTATCCTGGAAGAAGGTTTTGCCCTGGCGGATCTGGAACGAGTGGCCGGATCAATTGCCGCCGCTTCCCGGGAAAGCGGCATCCCGATCGTCACCGGCGACACCAAGGTCGTTCCGAGAGGCAAGGCGGATAAAATTTTCATCACCACCTCCGGTATCGGTCTGATCCCCGACTCGCTGACCCTCGGCTCCGGCCGGGCAAAAGCCGGAGATGTCGTCCTTCTTTCCGGCTACATGGGGGATCATGGAGTAACTATCATGGCGGCAAGGGCAGGACTGGCCATGCAGAGCTCCATTGAAAGCGACACGGCACCTCTGCACAGGATGGTTGCCGAACTCCTGAAAAAAGCTCCCGGCTCCGTCCGCTGCCTCCGGGATCCTACCCGGGGCGGAGTGGCGACGGTGCTTTCGGAAATTGCTGAAAAATCAAATGTCCAGATAGAAATAAGCGAAGACATGCTGCCTGTCAGACCCGGTGTTGCCACTGCCTGTGAAATGCTCGGCCTGGATCCACTCTACCTTGCCAATGAGGGCAAATGCATCGTCATAGCCGACAATGGCATGGCAGACCTGCTGCTTGCCACCATGCACCGGACAACCGAGGGCAGACATGCGGCGATTATCGGCCATGTCGCTTCACCGCCTCCCGGCCGGGGCGGCAGGGTCGTTTTAAAAACCAGGATCGGCGGCGCAAGGATTATCGGACCCCTCAGCGGCGAACCCCTGCCCAGAATCTGCTGACGTTTCCGGCAGTTCTTCGACCACGACAGTACCACAATGTCGTATCTTCTTGTACTATTTATAAAAAAAAGAACCCATTCACAAAAAAAAATTGACTTTTACCTGCCGTAAATCTACGATAAAAAAAAGGAATGGAAGAAGGAGAACCATTCCTCCAGGCCGCTGATTTATACCGTATCATTCCAGCCCGGGAACGATGCGGCAGATGAACGGCAAGCCACATCTATCCATAATAATGATTTTACGTCGGTATTTATCCTGTGATGCAACGGCAGCTAATAAAGCACTGCAGATCCTGCAGGGTATTGACAGATAACCCGAATCTTTTGCAGGTTAAAGGAGGGAAGCAATGTCACGTTATGATTTTGGTAAAGAAGTTGACGTAAAGGTCAATCGCCGGACCTTTATAAAAGCGTGTTCCATGGTGGCGGCAGCCATGGGGCTGTCCGAAACCGTGGTGCCCAGAATGGTCGAGGCAGCAACATCGTCTCAGCGGCCCCCCGTTGTCTGGCTTCATTTCCAGGAGTGCACAGGCTGTACGGAAACTCTGCTGCGGGGTTCACATCCTGATGTCGCAAAGCTGATTTTAGACATCATCTCCCTGGATTATCATGAAACCGTCATGGCGGCAGCCGGCCATCAGGCCGAGGAATTGCTGCAGGAAACGATCAACAAATATAACGGCAAGTTCCTCTGCGTGGTGGAGGGAAGCATCCCCACCAAAGACGGCGGCATCTACTGCCAGATAGCCGGCCGGACGGCAGTGGACATCCTGGCGGATGTTGCGCCCAAAGCGGCGGCGATCATCGCCATCGGCAATTGCGCCACCTTCGGCAATATACAGGCTGCCAAGCCCAATCCCACCGGAGCGGTCGGAACCGATGTCCTGGTCAAAGGAACCCCGGTTATTAATGTCCCCGGCTGCCCTCCGAACCCTATCAGTTTCCTGGGCACCATTCTCCATTATCTGACTTTCAACCGGCTGCCGAGAACCGACAACCTGAGCCGTCCGCTCTTTGCCTACGGCCGAAAAATCCACGATCACTGCGAGCGGCGGGCGCATTTCGATGAAGGCCGTTTTGCCGAAGAGTTCGGCGACGAAGGACACAAACGCGGATACTGCCTGTACAAAGTCGGCTGCAAGGGACCGGAAACGTACAACAACTGTCCTGCCGTGCGCTGGAATAACGTCGGGACCTGGCCGGTCGGTGTCGGTCACGGATGCATCGGGTGTTCCGAACCCGAGTTCTGGGACACCATGACCCCCTTTTATGAGCGCCTGCCCGGTGTCAGCTTACCCGGCGGGGTTACGGACGCAGGATCAGCCGGCAAGAAAATACTTGGCGTAACCGCCGCTGCAGTAGGTATTCATGCTGCAGTGGGTATCGGCAAGAAAATAATCGGCGGCAGAAAAAATTCAACTGAAGAACAGGAATAACTGAGGGAGGATATTCATGGCACAGCGAATAGTGGTTGATCCTGTTACCAGGATCGAAGGCCACCTGAGAATAGATGCGGAAATTGATAACGGACAGATTTCCAAGGCCTGGTCGTCGGGCCAGATGTTCCGGGGTATCGAGATCATACTCCAGGGACGCGATCCGCGGGATGCCTGGCTTTTTACCCAGCGCATATGCGGCGTCTGCACCACGGTCCATGCCCTTGCTTCGGTCAGGAGCGTTGAAAATGCTCTGGGCCTGGAAATTCCGATGAACGCCCAGTACATAAGAAACCTGGTGCAGTCAATCCATACCCTGCATGATCATATCGTCCATTTTTATGTTCTGTCGGCTCTGGACTGGGTGGATGTTGTTTCTGCACTGTCTGCGGACATCAATCAGACCGTTAAACTGGCGGAAAGCCTTTCCAACTGGCCGGGCAACAGCGCCAATCGGTTCAAGGTGGTCAAGGGAAAGGTACAGGCCCTTGTTGACAGCGGTCAACTCGGACCCTTTGCCAATGCCTACTGGGGTCATCCAGCCATGAAACTGCCGCCGGAAGCGAACCTGATGGCGGTCTCTCACTATCTGGAAGCCCTTGATTACCAGCGGAAAGCCAATGAAGCCCTGGCCATCATTTCCGGCAAGACTCCGCACATTCAGAATCTCCTGGTGGGCGGCGTGGCGGCGGCCATCAATCCTGATAACGAGGCAACCCTCAACGCTGAACGGCTGTACTGGGTCAAGCAGTTGGTTGAAGAGGTGCGGGGTTTTATCCATCAGGTCTACGTGCCGGATGTTGTTGCTGTCGCGGCATTGTATAAGGACTGGCTCCCGTACGGCGCCGGGGTGACCAATTACCTGGCCGTTCCCGACATGGTGCTTGATACCAAGTCAACCGCCTTTGACATGCCCGGAGGAACCATCATGGGCGGCGACATCAGCACGGTCAAACCTTTTACCAGTTACAATGACCCGTATTTCAAGGACAACGTGGTGGAAAATATTTCCCGTGCCTGGTACGAGGGCGACTGGACCCGTCATCCCTATGAAGAGGAAACCGTGCCCAAATACACAGATTTCCAGGATGACGGCAAATACACCTGGATGAAAGCACCGCGCTTTCAGGGGGAACCCATGCAGGTCGGCCCGCTGGCCCAGGTGCTCGTCGGGTATGCCCAGGGACATGAACTGACAAAAAAATATGCGGACCATGTCCTGTCGGAGATCTCGAAACTGGCGGGCGTCCAGGTCGGACCGGAAGTGCTGCATTCGACCCTTGGCCGGCATGCAGGCAGAGCGATCAGGGCGGCAATGATGTGCGACCTGGCCCTGAAGCACTGGCAGCTGCTGATCGACAATATCGATCGCGGCGACCTGGAAATTTTCAATAAACCTACTTTTCCCAAGGGGGAAATCCAGGGATTCGGAGTGCATGAGGCACCCCGGGGCACTCTTTCCCACTGGATTGTCATTCAGGACGGGGTGATCAAAAACTATCAGTGCGTGGTTCCCTCAACCTGGAATGCCGGTCCGCGGGATGACAAGGATAAACCCGGTCCGTACGAAGCATCCCTGGTGGGCAATCCCATTGCCGATCCGGAAAAGCCGTTGGAAGTGCTGCGGACAATACACTCCTTTGACCCCTGCATTGCCTGTGCGGTCCACATGCTGGATCCGGAAGGCAAAGAACTGGTCAAGATAAAGGCTCTATAGAGCCCCTCCATTAACTTTATTAAGGAGGACATTTATGCGCTACTACGAAATACATTATACCTGGAGTGTACTGCTGCGGCTTTTTCACTGGGCCTTTGCGCTGTCAATTGTGACCCTGGTCGTCACCGGCTTCTACATCCACTTTCCGTGGACAAACACGAACCTGGAGGCGGCTACGACCTTTCCGGTCGCAACAATGCGGTACATCCATTTTATCGCCGGATTTGTTTTTACCGGGGCACTGCTTGCCAGGTTCTACCTGATGTTTTTCGGCAACAGGCAGGAACGTATCTGGGACAGTATTCCAGTCAACAGGAAAAACACTTCCAACTTGTCTCATACCATAAAATTCTACCTCTATTTTTCAGACGATCATACTCCGCGAAAAGGGCATAATGCTCTGGCGGGTATATTTTATTTCATTACTTTCATACTGGCCCTGCTGCAGATGTTCAGCGGATTCTACATGCTCTACCCGGAAAGTGCTTTCATCCAGAAATGGGCTTATTTCATCTTTGGACCACAGCAGCAGGGACGCTTTATGCACTACCTGTTCATGTGGTATTTTATCATTTTCTCCTTTGTCCATGTTTATATCGTGATCTGGAACGACATCATCACCAAGGAAGGTCTTATTTCCTCAATCTTTACCGGAACAAAATTCATACCTCCCAGAAAACCTTAATCCATTTCCGGGGAGCAGGCCCGCAAACCTGCTCCCCCTTCTTATAAGTATTTATGAATAAACCCAAAACTATCGGCATTCTCGGTCTTGGCAATCTGCTCCTCAGTGACGAAGGATTCGGCGTTCATTTTATCAACTATCTCACCGAACGGTATGACATCCCTGACCATTTTAGCGTTCTCGACGGAGGGACAGCCGGGATAATGCTTGCTCCCTTCATGGAAGGTGTTGATCTGCTGTTCGTTATTGATACCGTATCCCTGCAGGCGGAGCCCGGATCGATCCATTGCTTTACCGATAGGGATGTCCAGACAGGCAACCTGCAATTCAGGATGTCACCCCATCAGATTGGCCTGCTTGATATTCTTGCAATATGCAAAATGAGGGGCAAAGTTCCGGCAACGGAAATGATTACCGTGGTGCCGGAGGATTTGAGCCTCAAAATCGGACTTTCTCCAAGCCTGGAGCCGAAACTGGCAGAGGTTCTTGAAATCCTGCTCAAATCACTTGCCGCCCACAACGAATTCCTTTCTCTGAAGGAAAGTTTTGCCGGTGCATGAATTCTCTCTGGCCCAGGGCCTCTATACTCAACTCCTGCAGCTTGCCGATACCCACCGGGCGGCAAGGATTGTCAAAGTCCGAGTCGAAATAGGAAGGCTTTCCGGTGTTGTTGCCGATTCTTTTTCCTTCGGTTTTGAAATACTGACGCAGGAAAATGAATTGACCCGTGGTGCGATTCTTGATATCACCCAAACCGAAGCAAAGCGAACCTGTCCTGACTGCGGGTATATTTATCCTGCGGAAAATGCGGAGACAAAACTGTGTCCGCAATGCGGCTCGTCCGATTTTATCCTGACCGGGGGAGACGATTTAATCCTGACCCAGGTGGAAATGGAGTAACCATGTGCGATTCATGCGGCTGTCATACTGCCGATGAGCCAAATAACAGCAGAACAGTCGATGTCCATGAAAGCCTGCTGGCAGCCAATACCAGACAGGCATTGGAAAACCGGCAGCATTTCGAATCCATGGGTGCTGTGGCCATAAACCTGATCAGCGGTCCCGGATCCGGAAAGACCACGCTGCTGGAACATACCATCAAGAACCTTCGCAACGAATTGAGCATAGCGGTTATCGAAGGGGATATCGAAACGGAGCGTGATGCGGACAGAATCCGGAAACAGGGAGCGCCGGCGGTCCAGATAACCACGGGCGGGGCATGCCATCTAGATGCCCGCCTTGTGCACAAGGGGCTGCACCGGCTGCAGCACGAAAATGCAGCGGAACAATATGATATAATTTTTATCGAGAACGTCGGTAATCTTGTCTGTCCGGCAACTTTTGACCTCGGGGAACATACCCGCATCGTGTTGATATCCGTACCCGAAGGCTCGGATAAACCGGCCAAATATCCCAAGGCATTCACCAGTTCCAATTGTTTTCTGATCACAAAAACAGACCTTCTGCCCTATTTCGATTTCTCCATTGACGAAGCCGCGGCCGAGGCCCGCAAACTCAATCCGAAACTGAAGATAATGGAACTTTCCTCGACAACCGGAGAAGGTTTCAGCGAATGGCTCAATTACCTGCGGCGGATTGCGGGAAAACAACACCCCGAAAAGAGCTGAAAACCCGTTCAGATCGAGTCTGCATTTTTTTTCTCCCAGGCAGAGATGCCGAAGCAAAAAAAAAGATTTTTTTTCACTGCAGCTCCTGGTTATTCGGATTTGCAAGTATTGAACTGAATTCCGATTTCTGCAAGCCTCAGCCCAAATCAAGCCCAAATTGCAATCCGGGCTCTTGTCAAAAAAAAGCAAACATGGTAATTAATTTATCTTAATGTCCTGAAATCCCAAGGACAGCCTTCTCTGCTTATCTACCCCGGCAAACCTGTATCACAGGTGCAGAGCAAAATAATCACAAACAATTTATATTAAATTAAAATATTTTGAAAAAAGGTGGGCCATTGAAGAGTAAAATTTTGGTTGCCAATCGAGGCGAGATTGCTATCCGGATAATGCGGGCCATACAGGAACTGAGTTACGAAGCGGTCGCTGTTTACGAATCTCCAGATCATGAATCAAGGCATATTCGCATTGCCAATGAAGCCGTCTGGATCGGGGATGGTCCGCGCTCCGATTACCTGAATATTGAAAAAATCATTAAAGCTGCCAAACGCTCCGGTGCTATCGCCATACATCCCGGCTACGGCTTTCTCGCCGAAAATCCGCAATTGGCAAAAGCCTGCGAGGACTCCGGGATAATCTTCATCGGACCTTCTTCCGATGTCATCCAGAAACTCGGCAACAAGGTCATTGCCCGGCAGATTATGGCTGAGGCGGGGATTCCGATGGTTCCGGGTACGAAAAACCTGTCGCACGGTGATGCCGGCCTCGAGGAAGCTCTCGTTTTTGCAAGAGAATACGGATATCCCCTGATGCTCAAAGCCACTGCCGGAGGCGGCGGCAGAGGTATTCGCCGGATTGAAAACGATGCCGAACTCAAGAAACAGTATTCCATGGCACGATCCGAAGCTTTAGCTGCCTTCAACGATGATTCCGTGTACCTGGAAAAAGTCGTGGTCAGGCCCAAGCATGTCGAGGTGCAGATTATTGCCGACAATAATGGAAAGACCGTCCACCTGGGAACCCGCGACTGCTCAATTCAGCGCCGTAACCAGAAACTCGTGGAAATTGCCCCGGCCTTTCACCTGTCCCCGGAACTGGCGGACGAAATCTGCCGGGCAGCAATCAAGGCGGCAAAAGCGGCCGGCTATACCAATGCCGGAACAGTCGAATTCCTGCTGGACAGCAACAACAACTACTACTTCATGGAAATCAATACCCGGCTCCAGGTCGAGCATACGGTAACAGAAATGATTGCCGGTATTGATATTGTCCGCACCCAGATAAAAGTTGCCATGGGAAAAGAGCTGCTGTTCAACCAGGAAGACATCTCCATGCGCGGCCATGCCATAGAAATGAGAATCAATGCCGAGGACCCTAAAAACAATTTCATGCCGGAAGGCGGTAAAACGATCAGGGTGTACCAGTCACCCGGCGGATACGGAGTCCGGCTTGACGGTTTCTGCTACCAGGGACTGACCATCCCTGAGGTATACGACTCCCTGCTGGTAAAACTGACGGTATTCGGCTGGACCTGGAACGAAACCGTTGACCGGCTGCGGAGATGCCTCACAAACTTCGTCATTACCGGCCCGAAAACCACGATCCCCTTTTACCTCAACCTGGTGAATGATCCCGATTTTCAGAAAGGAGATTTTGATACTTCTTATCTGGAAACTCATGCCCACCTTTTTGATTACACGGAATATACCAGTGAAGTGGATAAACTGGCACGGCTGATCGCCGAAATCCACCATAAGGGCAAAAATATTTATGCGGCTTAATCGGTTATGCTTACTTTTGAGATAAAAGCCGGAACAATCATTTGAAATTTGTTTCCGCCCGACGGAAAAACCTGAGGATATGATATGACAAGAATTACCGCTTCTATGAGCCCTGCAGAGGTGCTTGACACCCTGCGCCAGGCGGATGGTTATTATATTACCAATACGGCGAGGGACATGTCCCAGTCCGACTATAAAAACAGGATTCTTCTGCACACGGACCTCCTGGCTGCGCCGGCCAGAGAAGAAGCCGGATACTTCTCCCTGGAAATTACCGGCGGAGCATCCATTCATGTGGACATCCTCCGCAAGCAGGTTGATCCTTTCCTGAAACTTGATCTGCTCAGGGACAAGATGCCCCATACCATGTTCCAGACGCTCTGCCGGGGAGTGAACCTGTTCGGCTACCGTCCCTATCCGCAGAATGTCATCCGCCTCACGGTCCGTGAATTTGCCAAATACGTCGATGTCTGGCGAACCTTTGATTTCATGAATTATGTTCCCAATATGCAGGCGGTGTTTGAGGAGGTTGCCAAGGCCGGAAAGATAAATGAACCCTGCATCTGCTTTTCCACGGGGCCTGAACATACCGACGCATTTTATGTATCCAAGGTAAGAGAGATCATTGATGTCACGGGGGAGGAAATAATCCTCTGCATTAAAAACCATGGCGGCCTCGGAACCCCGAAAAGAATCGGTGAACTTGTCAATGCCGTCAAACAGGCCTATCCCGATCTGGTTATTCATTATCACGGCCACAATACCGACGGCAATGATGTCAGCAGAATTACGGCAGCCGTCCTGAACGGCGCCACGATTGTAGATGCCTCGGATCACGCCTTTACGGGCTTTTACGGGCCGCCGCCGGTCCTCACCGTGATTCAGACCCTGAAAGAACTGGGCAAAACCGCAATCGGCATCAACGAGGAGGCTGTCATCGCCTCCTCGGACGTCATACACGATCAGCGGCCCTTTTATGCGCAATTCGAGTCGCAGATCAAGGGATTCATGCCGACCGTTCAGATCCACAAGCTGCCCGGCGGAGCAATGGGCAGCAGCCTGGAACAGGCCGACAAGGGCGGATTTATCAAACAGATGCCGGATATCCTGCATAAAGAACTGCCGAAAGTCCAGATCGAGCTGGGAAACTGGTGGAGCGTGACGCCGGGTTCGCAGATACTGTGGACAACCGCCGTCAGCAACGTTGTGGACGGAGAAAGGTACGGCAATCCGTCAGGCGACCTGAAAAATCTCCTGCTGGGCAAGTACGGCCCGTTTCCTTTTTATCGGCCGGCAGACTGGATCTATGAAAAGGTCTTCGGGCCGGAATGGCAGGAGATACTGGAGAAAGAAGGCGGAGTAGAGAAAATTGAGGATATTGATATTGAACAGGAGCGGGCGAACCTGAGGGAACGCCTGGGACACGAACCTACGGAACAGCAGCTGGTTACCTATCTGCAGCATCCTAATGATGCGGTGGATTTTTTTAAATTTGAAGAAAAGTACGGCAAATCATATGTCCTTCCTCCTTCAATTTTTCTCAGGCAGGGCGGATTCTCACTCGGCGAAATACTTGTTTTCAGCGACCATAACGGCAAGGAGCATATCGTTGAGATCGGCCCCTCCCAGACCGATAAAGAAGGTGAGGCCAATATCCAGCTCAATGTTGATCATCATCAGCGCACCTTTGTCTTTGAGCCCGAACTGCAGCAGGGGAAAGTTGCAGTCACGCGGCTGAGCAAGGAGGAGATCGCCGAACTGGCTCTGGCCGGTGATATACGGGCGCCTTTCAGCGGAAATGTCTGCGAAGTGAGCGTCAAAGTCGGACAGGAAGTCGCCAAGGGTGACCGGGTAGCCATTCTGGAAGCCATGAAAATGCAGACGCCGGTCAACAGTGAGGTTGCCGGGAAGGTTTCCGCTGTTTCCGCCAAAATCGGCCAGGCCCTGCAGCCCGGAGATAAAATTCTCAAGATTGAAGTGACGGAATAGGCTTTCCTGAATTACATGGCCAAAAGGACCAGGTATTAACCGGCCTCTTCGCTGTTCTTGCCAGAACCGAATGCAGGCCGGTTGAATCCCCCCTCCTCATACCAGGGCCGGGTCACGTCAATTCCCAGAATCTCCTGAATAATCAGCTCGGTAACCAGATACACCGTACTGTCCTTGCGCACGCACCCAGTCATGGTTTCACCATGGTGGCCCAGGGCGGCATGCAGATGTATCAGCGGTTTGTCCCGGTCCCATAAAACAGTACCGGTTCCCAGTATTTCCCGGGCACCCCTGACTGCTGCCCAGACGGGATCGGGCGGCATTACCGGTTTTTTCGGCCCGGTCACCACGCCTGCACTTTTCAAACCTCCGAAAATCTGAAACCAGGCGCATTTGATCTTCTCCCTGCCCGCGATTTCCACTATTGCTGCGTGCAGGTCCTCTCCGTCGTCAAGGCGGGCATAAAAAATTCGCCCTCCGGTTCCGGCCTGATATTGCATGTTTTATCCTGATTATTCATTTATCTGCTGCGCCTGGTCAAACCGTTTTTTCTCCTGCGCGGCCCGGAGAAGGCGAAAAATTTCCCGGCTGTGCCTGGGATTCCTGGTCCGGGCGAAGGTCATGGCCAAACGCCCCAGCTGGGAACGGTCAAGATCCGGATACTCCAGGCTTACCTCCTCCAATATCCTGCTTGGCCAATCTTCTCCGGGCTCCTCCTGGTTTTCCCTGGCATGCTTGCGCTCCTCTATGGCTTCGTTGAGCAGGGAATCGCGGATATACTCAAGCTCGTGGAATTCTTTTTTCTCCTGTAAAGATGCTCCCTGTTTTCCGGTCATGTATCGATACAGGCAGTCAACTTCATCGGGATCATTTTTCAGCAATTTGGTGAGATATTTCAGCTCTCTTTTCCTGGCCCCTCCTTTCAGGGAAGAAGCCTGCCTCAGGAGAGTTGATATTTCGGCGCTGCAGGGGAGGGAGCCGATTATGGCGGGTGGCAGTTGACACAATTCCTGTACCAGCTTTTCAAGCTGTTTGATTCTCCGCTTCTGTTCGGATCTGCTGACCGGAAGGTCCATTAATTTTCTCGCCTTTGACAAACAGTACCTGCATTGCCGTTTTCATAGCTGAAAAAGAGTGCTATAGTAGCAGTGCAATATTGAGCTGACTTATTAGTTGCTCGAAATCTTTCCAAATGGCAACCTTTTTTAACGGGAACTGATCTCATGAATGGAATAAACCCTTTTTGCATTACCCAGCCGACACAGATCCATTTCGGCATCCAATCAATATTGAACCTGCCCCGGGTTATTCAGCAACTTGGCGGCAGCAGACCACTGGTCGTTATCGATCCGGGTCTGCAGAAAGCAGGACTGGATAAAAAAATTACCGCCCCCCTGCATGAATCCGGCCTTGCCTATACCGTATTCAGCGAAGTGGATCCTGAACCTGGACTCCGCCTCGCGGACAAGGCTGCGGCAACGGCCCGCACCAATGACTGCGATTGCGTGGTCGGGGTCGGCGGCGGTTCGGCCATGGATGTTGCCAAGGCTGCGGCCATCCTGCTGACCAACGGCGGCAAGGCGGAGGATTACCTGGGACTCGGCAAAATCCAGAAACCCGGGGTCCCCAAAATCATGGTTCCCACCTCGGCGGGAACCGGAGCGGAAGTGACCTTTACCGCCGTTTTCATCAACGAGGAAACCGGATCAAAGGGGGGGATGAACGGGGACCCGCTTTATCCTGATGCCGCTATTCTGGATCCGGAACTCACGATCAGTCTCCCGCCGAACGTGACGGCAACTACCGGTCTTGATGCCCTGACCCATGCCCTGGAGGCCTACACGTCGATCCAGGCACATCCGGTTTCTGAAATGTACTCCCTGGAAGCGATAGATCTTATCTGTACGAATATCAGGAGCGCCTTTGCCGACGGCCGCAATCTCGAGGCCCGTTCCAACATGCTGCTGGCGAGCCTGCTGGGAGGAAAAGCCCTGGCCATGGCCGGCGTCGGCCTGGTTCATGCCATGGCCTATCCCCTTGGCGGCATGTTCGGCATTCCCCATGGCCTGGCAAATGCGGTTCTCCTCCCCTATGTCACGGAATATAACCTGATCGGCAATGTGCAGAAGCACGCCAATCTGGCCCAATACCTTGGATATGACACCGCCGGCATGCCTCTCAGAGATGCCGCTGGGCTGACAGTCGAAGGATTATTCCAGCTGAATTTCGACCTGGAGATTCCTGCCAGCCTGGCCGAATTAAATATTCCCAAGGAAAAAATCCCTGAAATGGCTGATATTGCCCTCACCGTAGCCAGGCCGATTGAAAATAATCCGCGCCAACCGTCGCGGGAGAATATTATCGGGATATACGAATACGCGATGCAGGGCTAACCGGATATCTCCGCCTGGGGATTTCCGTCGCGCCACATCAGGATTGATGAATCAGCAAAAAATCATCAGAGTGATGGGGAAGCAGATAAGAAAAGCCCCAAATGCAAAGCGCAGGGAAGAGACTCCGAATTGTGAGGAATGCGGCGTACATACGGGACGCCGCAGTGACGTAGAATCCAGCGCAGGTTAGCGTAGACTCCAACGCAGCAGTTGGGGAGTTTTGCGACGCCATCAGGATTGGCGTTGCTGCAGAGAAAGTACACGATCCCAGATATGGTCCGCGGTTTTCTCCTTGGACATCAGGGGAAGGGATGAACTGCCGTCCCGGTCGACAAGAATGACCTGGTTGGTGTCTGCGTCAAAGCCCCGGTCAGCCGAGGTGATATCGTTGACCACGACCAGATCAAGGTTTTTCTGCAGCAGTTTTCTCCTGCCCTCTTCCTCGTGATTCCTGCTCTCGGCGGCAAAACCGACCAGGAGTTGGCCCGCTTTACGCGTTTTTCCCAGTTCGGCCAGGATGTCCTTGGTGGATTCCAGATCAATGACCGGTGATGCAGTGTGTTTCTTGATCTTGTGGGATGTATATTCTGCGGGTCGAAAGTCCGCGACTGCAGCCGCCTTGACGATAATCGATGCCCGGTCGCGCAGCCGCATCACCTGTTCATGCATCTCCGCGGCCGTATTCACCCCGAGGACTTCCACCCCGTCTGGAGGATCGAGAGAGACCGGACCGCTGACCAGCGTTACCTGCGCTCCCCTTCTTTTTGCAGTACGCGCAAGGGCATAGCCCATTTTCCCTGAAGAACGATTACTGAGATAGCGGGCCGGATCAAGCGGCTCCCTGGTCGGCCCGGCAGTAATCAGAATATTTTGCCCGGCAAGATCATGCCTGCTCAGACTTGTCAGCAGAGCTTCTCTTGCCCTGGTCCATTCCGGCAGCCGGCCCGGGCCCTCATCTCCGCAGGCAAGACGTCCTGATTCAGGCGCCACAATGCTGTAACCCAGCTCTTCCAGCCGCCTGAGATTGTCCCGGGTCGCCTTATGCGTGTACATCCCGGAATTCATGGCCGGGCAGACAACCACGGGTTTTCCTGATGCTGCCAGCACGGATGTTGCCAGCAGATCGTCAGCCAGGCCATGGGCCAGCCGTGCTATGGTATGGGCTGTTGCGGGAGCGATGATGAGAGCATCCGCCACCTGCGCCAGGGTAATATGCGCCATGGCGCTCTTCGGATCCTCGGCAAACATATCCGAATAGACTGCATTTCCCGACAAAGCCGCAAACGTCAGCTCGGAAACAAAACGGGTGGCGGCCCTGGTCATGACAACCGAAACACGGGCTTCCTCCTTGACAAGGGCATGAACCCATCCGGCTGCCTTGAAGGCGGCAATACTGCCGGTCACCCCGAAAAGTATATTTTTTCCCTGCAAACTATCCATTCATGCCCTTGCCGCCGGAATTATCCCCAGGCCCGGGGTTCGAAATCAAATCAGGACTCGCCGGACCTACCGATCCCTCCCGGAACGCCTTTACCTGACAACTTCCCCGAAAGGATTGAGGCTGGCAGCAGCTGTTCTGTCGACGGTCACATAGAGTGTCAACGTGGTACTGCCTCGCAAGACCCTGCTCTCGGAAAGCACCATCATGCAGGTTTTATCGGGTTTGACAAAAGCGAGGAGAATATCGCGGGCCGTAGATTCGCCAACGTGCTTCCACCCGTTATTATGCATGGAGCTGATCAGATAATCTTTCAGGGAAAGAACATCCACCCTGCCTGAATACTGCCATATCCCGCCATTGAATGATTCGGTCTTGATGGTCATGGATTTGTCCCGGTCCCATTTAAGATCGGGCGGCACTTCAATATCCTTAATGTCTCCCGCTAGTGTCGAAACCGACGACATACCTTCTTCCAGAGGAGGCACGTTCGATTTGGTGGTGCAGCCGGTCAACGGGATAATGGCGGCTGCCAGTAAGAGAATGATTATACAGAGTTTTTTCCGAAATGCTTTCATGCCTGATCACCTCCGATTTCTTGAAGAATAAAGTCAGCGATTGGTTTCCGCTGTGATTTCTGCCGCCTATGCAGGGGATACCCTATGGCGAGAACTGCCATAAGATCATAGGTTTCGTCCAGATGAAGAATTGCCTTCACCTGTTTCCTGTTCTTTAAAATCTGGCCCAGCCAGACACCGCCGAGCCCGAGTTCTTCGGTCGTCAGCAGCATGTTCTGAATACAGGCCCCTGCCGACTGATGATCTTTCACCTCATCGTACATGGCAGTCGTGTCAAGCAGGACAACGATCAGGCATGGTGCGGCGAGAATTATATGTGAACAGGTGGTCTGGGCCGCCAGTTTTTCCCTGATTGCCCTGTCCCGGACCAGAACGAAACGCCACGGTTGATTGTTTAAGCCGGAGGGAGCCCATATTCCGGCGGCAACAATGGTACGCAGGAGTTCCCAGGAAACCGGCTGATCGGTAAATTCCCTGATACTGCGCCGTTTTCTGATTGCATCCTGTATTGGCTGGCTCATTGCAAATAATTCATTGTAAATATAGTACCTCATGTTGTAAGAAAATAACCTTTTTTTGTCAACACGGATTCTCCGATAATCCGAACATTTGGGCATTTGCTGTTGCGGCCGCACTTGTATTCTGGTATGAAAATGCGGAGGTTAATACATGAAAAAACCGGAAAGAAATCCCCTTGAAATTTCTTCGGGATATGACCTGATCGACACCCATTGTCACCTTGACATGCCGGGATATGAAAATCTCCAAGACGTGCTTGAGTCATCGGTTCGTGCCGGGGTAAGACGGGTGATCTCTGTCGGAATTGATGTTGCCAGCTCCCGCAAGGCAGTAGAGATTGCAGCCCTGTTTCCGAATGTCTTTGCCGCCATCGGCATTCATCCCCACGCTGCGGCAGCAGCAGGCGGTGAAATGTATCAAACCCTTGCCGCCCTTCTCGGCACCAATAAAGCCAAAATTGTCGCCTATGGTGAAATCGGGTTGGATTACGCCAAAAAATATGCTCCCAGAGACATGCAACTGCGGGTGTTTCGTCAGCAGCTGCGCCTGGCCGGCGAACTCGGCCTGCCGGTCATCATTCATGACCGGGATGCCCATGAGGATATCCTTGACACTCTGAAAAAAAACAAACCCTATCCGGCAGGCGGCGTAATGCATTGCTTTTCCGGAGACAGCGAAATGGCCAGGAAGGTCATAGATTTCGGTTTTTATATTTCCATACCCGGCATAGTGACCTTTGCAAAGAGTGAAACCATGCAGCGGGTGGTGCGGGAAACTCCCCTCGCACATATCATCCTGGAATCCGACGGCCCCTTTCTGGCCCCGGTTCCTTACCGCGGCAAAATCAACAGGCCCGGATATCTCGTCTATACTGCCGGTAAGATTGCCGAGCTGAAAAAAACTTCATTACAAGAAGTTGCCCGGCAGACCACCAAAAATGCCGAAGCACTCTTCCACTTAACCGCAACAAAGACTTTCCATTGATCGGCGAAAATCTCCTGAAAATAAAGAAAATGATCGCGGATGCTGCCGGGCGAAGCGGCAGGGATCCCTCGGAAATCAAGCTGCTGGCGGTTTCCAAGCACATTGATATTCCAGAAATCAAGGAAGCATATGCGAACGGGCAACTGCTTTTTGGGGAGAATTATGCCCAGGAAGCCCGGGAAAAGATCGAACAGCTTGACAAGGCGATTTCCTGGCATTTCATAGGACATTTGCAAAGCAACAAGGCAAAACTTGCGGCCCGGATATTTCAGATGATAGAAACGGTCGACAATTTAAAAATAGCCCGGATTCTGAATACACACGCCCGCGAAATAGACAAAACCCTTGAAATACTCGTGCAGATCAATATCGGCCGCGAAAGTCAGAAATCAGGAGTTTATCCCCTGGATGCCGGGCAGTTCCTGAAAGACCTGGGCGGCCTGGAGCACCTGAGAGTACGCGGCCTCATGGCTATGCCCCCTTTTACCGAAGACCCGGAAGAGACAAGGCCTTATTTCAGGACCCTGAAGAATATGGCGGATCGATTTCAGGAAGAGGGATTGTTTGCGGATAACGCCCCGGCGGTTCTATCGATGGGCATGTCCGGCGATTTTGAAGTTGCCGTTGAAGAGGGATCTACTCTGGTACGGGTTGGAACTGCAATTTTCGGCAGCAGAACTTAACGGAAAAAATATTTAATATATTTAATATATTTAATATAAAGGATATTAAACGGAGATTATGTCATGAAGATAACAATGATCGGGACGGGTTATGTAGGCCTGGTCACCGGGACATGTCTTGCCGAATTCGGGCATCATGTTGTTTGTGTTGATAAAATAGAAGACAAAATTCAGCGGCTGCAGCAAGGGAAAATTCCAATTTATGAACCGGGCCTGGAAGAGCTGGTAAACAAAAACATCAGCGAAGGAAGGCTCAGCTTCACCACAAATCTCGCGGAAGCGGTCCCGGAGGCCGCAGCGGTTTTTATCGCTGTCGGAACCCCTTCCAGCAGAAGAGGTGACGGCTATGCCGACCTCACCTACATTTATGCCGCCGCCCGGGAAATAGCCTCCGCACTGCAGGGTTATACCGTGATTGTCGATAAAAGTACGGTGCCGATAGGAACAGCCAGGCAGGTAGAGCGCATAATCCGCCAGGAAAATCCTGCAGCTGATTTCGATGTTGCCTCCAATCCGGAATTTCTGAGGGAAGGTGCAGCTCTCAATGATTTTATGCGGCCTGACCGGGTAGTAATCGGCATCGATTCAGAAAAGGCAGAACAGGTTCTCCATGAAATATATAAACCGCTCTATCTGCTCCATACCCCGATTGTCAGCACAACCATAGAAACCGCGGAACTTACCAAATATGCCGCCAATGCATTCCTCGCAGTCAAGATAAGCTTTATCAATGAGATAGCCAATGTATGCGAAGCCATAGGAGCAGACGTTTCTGACCTGGCGCAGGCTATCGGGATGGACGGCAGGATCGGCAAAAAATTCCTTCACCCCGGCCCCGGCTACGGCGGATCCTGTTTTCCCAAGGATACCCTCGCCTTACTGCGAATTGTTCAGGAACACGGGGTTTCTCTGCGGATTGTGGAGGCCGCTGTGGAAGTCAATGCGGCACAGAAAGCCAGAATGGTCAAGAAAATAAGGGATATGCTGGGAGGTTCGGAAGCAGGAAAAAAACTTGCTGTTCTCGGCCTTACATTCAAGCCCGAGACCGATGATATGCGGGAAGCACCTTCTTTAACCATTCTCCCTGCCCTCCTGGAAAAAGGAGCATTCATTAAAGCGCATGACCCGCAGGGTATGAATGAAGCGAAAAACCTCCTGCCAAAAGAGGTCGAATATGCAGGCAATGCTTATGAAGCCTGTCAGGATGCCGACGCGGTCATCCTGATGACGGAATGGAACCAGTATCGGGCTCTTGACCTGGAGAGAATCCGGGACTGTTTGAAAAAACCGGTTTTTATCGATCTGCGCAACGTCTATGACCCGGGACAGCTGAAAGCACTCGGGTTTGCATACAGCGGTGTGGGGAGGAAATAAGGAGAGCGACCGGCAACGGGTTTTCCGGGGCCCGGAAAACCCGTTAGGTTATTTTTTCCTGCGGGATGCTCTTTTGGAAGCCTTCAAAGGGTTGACACGCACTTTCACCAGGTTTATTTCCGGCTTGGCATGCGTTGCAAAATTACATATTCCCAGGTGCCATTTGGCGGCGGGATAAAGATATATTTTGCAGTACTTTTCGCTTTCAACCTCGACAATACGTTCACAGCCGTTGCACTCGTCGATAACCGGCTGAAATGACCCCTCTTTATATTTCACTGCTTCATTGGCTTGCATTCTGCCAACCTCCTGAAAAATATCACTTTTAACTTGAATCGGGGAAAAAACTCCCCTACAATAGCGTAACGTGTTCTCGCAATGCTTACACAAGAAAAACTTTTATATAAGCATTTTCGTAAACTGTCAACATTATAACATCGGGATGTTGACAATTCGGGCCGGAGAACTGCAACCTTACTAGGAGAAGAATCAATGCCGATATACAACTGGAAAGGTATTAATTCCTACGGTGAAAAGCGTAAAGGAAAATTGGAAGCATCGGACGAGACGACCGCCAGGGGTCAACTCAAAAGAATGCGCATTGATGTCACCTCCATTAAGGAAGCACCGAAAGATCTTTTTGAGAATATAGAAATATTCAAGCCCAAAGTTACCGGCAAGGATATGGTAATTTTCACCAGGCAGATGTCAACCATGATCGATGCCGGGCTTCCCCTTGTCCAGTGTCTGCAGATTCTCAGCAAGCAGCAGGCGAATCCGACCTTTAAAAAAGTGCTCGCCCAGGTACAGAATGATGTTGAAAGCGGGAATACCCTTGCCGATTCCATGCGAAAACACCCCAAGGTATTTGACAACCTCTATTCAAACATGATTGAAGCGGGCGAAGTCGGCGGTATTCTTGACACCATCCTTTCCCGTCTGGCTGCATTCAAGGAAAAGGCCATGGCCCTGCAGAAAAAAATCAAGGGCGCCATGACATATCCCGCCATCTGCCTGGGCATCTCCCTGGTTATCCTGGTGGTCATTCTGGTTTTCGTTGTCCCGGTCTTCAAATCCATGTTCGAAGATTTCGGCTCGGCACTTCCCGCCCCAACCCAGATAGTTGTCGACTTGAGCGACGCGGTCAAGAATAATTTTATCTACATGATCATCGGTCTTGCCGTGCTGATCTTTATCTTCAAAAAAATCTATTCAACCGAAAAGGGGCGGTATAGAATGGACGCCATGTTTCTCAAGGCCCCTGTTGTCGGCGATTTGATCCGCAAGGTGTCGGTTGCCAAGTTCACCCGCACCCTGAGTACCATGCTGCAGAGCGGTGTTCCCATTCTCGATTCCCTCCAGGTTGTGGCCAGGACCTCGGGCAACAAGGTTATTGAGCGGGCCGTTTTCAGGGTCTCCGATGCTGTTGCCGAGGGCCGGGCTATCGTGGAACCCCTGGAGGAAACCGGGGTCTTCCCCAACATGGTTGTCCAGATGATCAATGTCGGCGAATCGGTCGGTGCCCTGGATGCGATGCTCGAAAAAATTGCCGATTTTTACGATGAAGAGGTGGACCAGGCGGTCGAGAACCTCACCGCCATGATTGAACCTTTCATGATGGTCTTTCTCGGCGGCATGATCGGCGGACTGGTTGTTGCCATGTATCTGCCTATTTTCAAAATCGCATCGGTTGTCGGTTAACTACCATAAATTCTATTCAGAAAAGGTCTATTCATCATGGGTGAAATACTTGATATTACCGCCCGGGAAATTATTGATTCCCGGGGTAATCCTACCGTGGAAGTTGAAGTGTATCTTGAATCCGGAGCTGCCGGGCGGGCGGCCGTTCCCTCGGGCGCATCCACCGGCACGCGGGAAGCGCTTGAGCTTCGTGATACAAGAAGGAAAAGATATGGCGGTAAAGGAGTGCTGCAGGCGGTTAAGAACGTAAACGAAATAATCGCACCCAGGCTGCTGGGTCTTGAATCATCCCAGCAGGTTCTCATAGACAAAGCCATGCTCCAGGCTGATAATACCGAAAATAAGAAGAGACTGGGTGCCAATGCGATTCTCGGCGTGTCCATGGCAGTGGCCAAGGCTTCCGCCATGGAAATGGAAATGCCGCTGCACAATTATCTTGGGGGAGTGAACGCCAAGGTGCTGCCTGTGCCGATGATGAACATCATCAATGGCGGCGCGCATGCCGACAATAATGTCGACATTCAGGAATTCATGATTCTTCCGGCCGGTGCAGGTTCTTTTGCGGAAGCGCTGCGCATGGGAGTGGAAACTTTTCATGCCTTAAAAGGTGTTCTCAAGAAAAAAGGGCTGCAGACAGCTGTAGGCGATGAAGGCGGTTTTGCCCCCAACCTCCGGTCCAACGAAGAGGCCATGGAATCTATTCTGGAAGGAATAACCAAGGCCGGATTCAAGCCGGGCAAGGAAATTTTTATCGGCATTGATGCCGCCGCCAGTGAATTCTACTCGGCAAAAGAAAAAAAATACATTCTCAATGCAGAGCAGAAACCAAAAAAATCAGTGGACGAGATGATAGATTTTTATTCAGCCTGGGTTAAAAAATATCCGCTGATATCCATTGAGGACGGCCTGGATGAATCCGACTGGAAAGGATGGATAAAACTGACCCGGGCGCTGGGAACGAAAATTCAGCTTGTGGGTGATGATATTTTTGTCACCAATACCTCGATTCTGAAAAAAGGCATCTCCCAGGGAATAGCAAATTCAATACTCATCAAATTGAACCAGATCGGAACGGTAACCGAAACCATTGATGCCGTAAACCTGGCACAGAGATCCGGCTACACGGCTGTCATTTCACACCGTTCAGGGGAAACCGAAGACGTGACCATCGCCGATCTTGCAGTTGCCTTGAATACGGGACAGATAAAGACCGGGGCGCCTTCAAGGACGGATCGGGTGGCAAAGTACAATCAGCTGCTGCGAATAGAGGAAGAACTCGGCACTGCCGCAGAGTATGCGGGGGTAGGGGCATTTTCTTTTTTAGGGGTTAAATGATTTTCAAGGCTGATAAGTTCGCAAAAAGTCATCAAGAGAGATGTGGCTAAGCAGATAAGCGGGCAAAGCGAGACTTCGAAAAGCCCAATGCAAGGAGCGCAGGTAAGAGACTCCGAATTCTGAGGAGAGGCGTACATATGGTACGCCGCAGTGACGAAGAATGCAGTACAGGTAAGCGCAGACTCCGGCGCAGCAGTTGGGGAGTTTTTGCGACGCCATCAAGGTTTCCGCCGGCGTTTTTCCGTCCTCAGAAAAGACTGCGGAGCCGTATTTTTTGGCTAACTATCTTAAATATGTATAAATATTGACAAGTTTTACAAAATTCCTATTATATGGATAGGACTTTCATAAAAAGAAAGTAATTCAGTAAGTTAACTGGAGGCCCGAATCATGACCCTGACAAAAGCCGACCTTGTGCAGCAGGTCTACAAAACCCACCCATCACTGACCAAGGCCCAAGCGACTCACTCGGTTGAAGCATTCCTGGCAATTTCCAAGGAGGCTTTGACCAAAGGGGATGATCTGCTGCTGAGCGGGTTCGGCAAATTCAATGTCAAGGACAAGAAGGCAAGACGCGGCAGGAATCCGCAGACCGGAGACGAATTGACACTTGATGCAAGACGGGTTGTAACCTTTAAGCCTTCCGGCATCCTGCGTGATAGAATAAACGGGTCCTGAAATATTTTTTCGCAGGAACAGGCGCCGCGGCAATTGATGCGGCGCCTTGCTTTTCTTTCCGGAAATATTCCATTCTCCCCGAACAAATACCGGTCCCGCGCCAGTGTATCCTCAAGCCTGTTTTCAGTTCATTGCCATTGACTCCATTGACCTTGCCGACCGGACATATCATCTCAGCCCCTTCGAGCCGATCAGCCCTGATAATGCCCTTTTTGAAAGTATCAGGCAATTCGGTGTCCTGCACCCGCCCATCATCAAACAGAAGTATAATTCCTTTATCGTTGCCGCCGGCAGAAAAAGAATAATGGCGGCCGGGCAGGTCCGCCCGGGAGAAAAAATCATGTGTCTGCTGATTCCGGAAGGAGCAGCGGATCAGTATGTCTATCATTTGCTTGTTGAAGACACCTTGTGCGGCGGAAACCTGAGCCTTGCCGAACAGGCCAGGCTTTTTGCCGATTTACTTGCATCGAGTCCGGTTAATGATGTCCTGCCGCTGCTTGCAAAACTCGGTCACAAACCGCAGGTCTATATGCTTGAAGGAATCGTCTCACTCCTTTCCCTTCATCCAGCTGTTCTTGCCGCGGTGCACAGGGGAGTGATTCAGCTCAAAGCGGCCCGCAATATACGAAAACTGCCCCCGGAAGACCAGGAGGTGCTCGTTCAGCTCATCACATCCCTTAACCTGGGCGGCTCAAAACAGAATAAGCTGATCGATTACAGTGCGGAATTAAGCCTGCGGACCGGAGAACCGCTCCGAGAACTGCTGCAGGATTTTAGTGCAGGCCATGCTGCGGGAGGAAATGAAAACATTCCGCAAAGGGCGGCCGCCCTGCTCCTGTGGCTCCATGAAAAATGTTATCCGCGGACGACGGAAGCCGAAGATGCATTCAGAAAATCGGTAGCTGCCCTGCGGCTGCCTGATCATATGCACCTGGAGCATTCATTGTCGTTTGAAGAGGACAATGTTTCCCTGTCCCTGCTTTTTCCGGACATGGAAACAGTACAGGAGGCGCTTCCTGAAATTCTCAAAATAACCGAAAAAAAGAGGGCCGGTGCATGAAGGTACCGATACCCTTCCCACGTTCGCAGCCCTTTCCAATTATATTTTACCCTTCATCATCGCTTGAAAAAATTAAATAAAGTAGTAGAGTTAAATATTATTTTTCAGGATTCGTCCAACCGACGAATTAATTTATTTCATCAAATTAGGATCTGATAATGAAAAAAAATTTTCTCCTCTGCCTCCTCTTTCTGCTGCCGGTGCAATTTGCAGCCGCCCAGCCAACACAGCCGGCTTCGGCCGAGAGTATCGACTGGGAAGTAAAATCCACCTGGAAGATTGATGCCAAGCCGCTTGATATAGCGCACACACTCGATAACCAGAAGGTGTATATTCTGGGAGACGACCATAAGGTCCATGTCTTTGCAGCTCAGGGAAACAAACTCGGGACCATCCCCGTGGACAAGGGCGTGACAGCTATCGATATTGCCCCTCGCGGAGAAATGCTCTACCTGATCGATGAGCAGGAAAACTCTTTCACCAGCCTGAACGTAAGTTTTGTCACCCCTATTGACATTACCGGTTCCCCTTTTCTGGGGAAAGCTGAGGCCCCTGTTGCCCTGGCTGTCTTTTCGGATTTTCAGTGACCCTATTGCGGCCAGATTATGCCGCTGATCGAGCAGTTGCTCGATAAAAATCCGGAAACCTTAAAAATAGTCTTTAAAAACCTGCCGCTCACCAATATTCATGCGATGGCGGAACCCGCCGCCCTGGCTGCCCTGGCAGCCTATAACCAGGGAAAATTCTGGCAGATGCATGATGCGATTTTTGCCATGCAGGCGCAAATCACAATGGAGAAGCTGAATGAAGCCGCCGAGGCAATCGGCCTCGATATGCAGAAATTCAATATCGACCGCACCAGCGAAGAAGTCAAAAGCAGACTTGCCAAAGACATGGCTGATGCAAAGGCGGCACAGGTCAACGGCACTCCTACCCTCTTTATCAATGGCAGGAGGGTGACTGACAGAAATTTTGCCGCCCTGCAGCAGATGATAAATGAGGAAGCAGCCAAATCAAAATAGACAACAACCTGACGTGAAATCCTCATCCCTCCCGGATAACCCTGTTATCCGGGAACTGGATTTTCCGGATAATGCTGCAGCTCAGATTCTGTTCGGCGATTTGAACAGAAATCTCCTGACTGTTGAACAGGCGGCCGGGGTCACTATAAATACCCGCGGCCACCTGCTCCAGATAAGCGGAGAAAAACACGCTGTTGAGTTGACAGCCTCCCTGTTCGGGCAGCTGTATCAGCTTATCATGAAGGGATATCCTATCTACACCCAGGATATAGTCTTCGGTCTCAAGATCCTCGAATCATCGCCAAAAGCCGAACTTGAGCACATCTTTCTCGACAAGGTTTATATAACCTCCCGGAATATTGTCATTTCCCCCAAGAGCATCAATCAGAAGCATTATATCGATGCGATCCGTAAAAATGATATTGTTTTCGGAATAGGTCCGGCCGGAACCGGGAAGACGTTTCTGGCCGTCGCTATGGCTGTATCCGCTTTGGCCGGCGAAAGGGTCAGAAAGATTATTCTCACCCGGCCGGCAGTCGAGGCAGGGGAAAAACTCGGTTTTCTTCCCGGCGATATGGCCCAAAAGGTCGATCCCTTCCTCCGCCCGCTGACCGATGCTCTTAACGATATGCTGGGGCAGGACAGGATCCAGGAGCTTATAGAACGCGGCATCATAGAAATTGCACCGCTGGCGTTCATGCGGGGCCGTACCCTGAATAATGCCTTCATTATCCTGGATGAGGCGCAGAACACGACCAGAGAGCAGATGAAGATGTTTCTCACCAGGATAGGTTTTGATTCCCGGGCGGTAATCACCGGCGACATAACCCAGATCGACCTGCCGGGAACAAAAGGGTCCGGGCTGATTGAGGCGCAGCATATCCTCAACAACATTATCGGCATCAATTTCAGCTATTTTTCCAAATCAGATGTAGTGCGTCACCCCCTTGTGCAGGAAATAATCAAGGCCTATGAACTGCAGCCTGCAAAAGGCAGGCGGCCGGCAAATCCCAAAAAACGGCCGGATTGACCAAATACCGCAATGGCTCTTAACCT
Organism: Desulfobulbaceae bacterium; assembly: GCA_033549385.1. Taxonomy (GTDB): domain Bacteria; phylum Desulfobacterota; class Desulfobulbia; order Desulfobulbales; family Desulfobulbaceae; genus UBA10518. Next base: position 41,452 of record JAWSUG010000026.1, read on the forward strand.
GCTCTTTCCACCGGATGCCGGTCCTGACTCCCTGAATGAGGAACTCCTCCGATTACGGGCCGCAAGGTTAATGGAGTTTCTCCATCTGCAGGATTGTCACGTCAGCATGATCTTCATGAATGACGAAAATATCGCATCCTACAACAGCAGGTACCGCCGGCGGAATGGACCCACCAACGTTCTTTCTTTTCCCGCCGAAGGCTATCCGGACGAGCTGGCTGCTGTTTCTTCGGGCAGGGAGCTCGGCGACATCCTTATTTCCGCCGAAACCGCGGAACGGGAAATACGGGATACGCCAAAATCGCTCAACGACAGACTGACCGAACTTATGATCCATGGTCTGCTGCATCTGCTGGGATATGACCACGAAAAATCCGATGACGATGCCCTTCAGATGTGGCAGAAAGAAAAAGATCTCTTCCATTTCAGCAAAGGTTTCAGGAGTACAGGCATGGTACAGCTCGCTATTAATGTCGATCATGTGGCCACCATCAGACAGGCACGCGGAATATCCGAGCCGGATCCCGTTCTGGCGGCGGGAATCTGCGAACTGGCGGGAGCATCGGGAATCGTTGTCCATCTTCGTGAGGACAGGCGCCACATTAACGACAGGGATGTCCGCCTTCTCCGCCAGACGGTGAAAACCAAATTAAATCTGGAAATGGCAGCGGCAAAAGAAATTATTGATATCGCCCTTGATGTCAAACCCAATATGGTTACCCTGGTTCCGGAAAAACGGAAAGAATTAACCACTGAAGGAGGGTTAAACGTCAGGGCCAACATAAAAAAACTGGCCCAGGCCATTGCTGCCCTGGATAAAGCAGGCATTCCGGTCAGCCTGTTCATAGACCCTGATAAAAGACAGATCAAGGCTGCCAAAGAGGTCGGGGCCACCTTTGTCGAACTCCATACCGGCAGATACTGTGATGCCGAATCCGCAGAGTCAAGAAACCTCGAATTCAACATGATAGAAGAATCGGCCGAGATTGCTCGGGAGGCAGGGCTCCGGGTGAACGCCGGCCATGGCCTTGATTATCAGACCACGTCCCGGATCGCCGGGATTGCCGCAATAGAGGAGCTGAGCATCGGCCATGCGGTTATCACCCGGGCAGTCTTTGTCGGCCTTGACCAGGCGGTTCGAGAAATGCTGGCCCTGCTGAAACCCGCTTGTCCGTGACATTGATCACGAATTTGGCATTGTCGGGAATCCGGAAAGGCATGATTATGCCCCATAATGAGCAGCGGTCATGCATATCCCACCACAGTTCCCCTGCCGGGATAGTTAAAGATTAACATGCAGTAACCAAGGCATATTGCAACGGAAATCGGCTCTGTGAACCATCCCGAACAGCATTGAATGTGTATGCTTGTCAATTGACAAAAAAAAGACCTGCGTGTACATTGCCGTTAACCGCCCGGGTGGCGGAACTGGTAGACGCAAGGGACTTAAAATCCCTCGAAGTTTACTTCGTGCGAGTTCGATTCTCGCCCCGGGCACCAGGAAATAACAGGGGTTTCAGCGGTATCGCTGGCACCCCTTTTCTTTTGTGCTTTTTCTCATCTACCCGCAGAGTAGCTCTCTCATTTTAATATCATGCCATGTCCTCGTGCAGGATTAGCCCGAACAGTTAGCCGATAAATATCAATACTGCAAATATAACAACTGGAAATGACAGGCAAGACGACTTTCCGGTTTACGAATAAATTGTCCGACACGATTTTATCAGATACTTGACAGTGTCCCCCCAATAGGTATACTCAAATAAGATGGACCATCGAGCAAAACGGTCCGCCTGCCTCCCTTGTATAAAGTGTGTGAAGCTGACTCCGATAGATATTTTGGATATTTTTGCCGCCATGGCATTCAGTTGGAAATCTGGTAGCTTGGAGCCATTATGAAAATGCGTTTATTTTTCCCCCTGTTTCTTCTCGTCCTCCTTTTTACTGCAGGACATGCATATGCGGCGGATCCGGGCATGGCAAACAAAATTGCCAAACCCGGTGACGACGGACGCTACCTGCAGATGGCCAACAACTTTTTCATTATCTACGATCCTTCGGACAGCATGGACGTCCCCTACAAGGATACCGGTCTCACCCGGCTGGAAGCGGAAAAGCTGATCATCCGGAAATCCAATGCCACCCTGCCCGACCTGGGCTGGCAGACAGGCCTGTATCCCCATTGGAAAGGCGGCCTCTGGCTGCACGGCTCTCCCATGGCCTTCAAGCCCTATTATGAGTTGAAACGCTATGATCAGGCCGATTATGCCCGGGCCATTGAGCAGCTGCCGGTCAAACCTACCGGCCCTCCCATGATCCAGAGAGGCCTGATGAAAATAGAGCACCTGCTTGCCCTTCCCGGCCGGACCGAGGTTTTTATCTTCTCTGACGGCAAACACTCTACCGCCGAGGAACTGGAACCGGAACCGGTGGAGCAGGCCAGAATGCTCGCGGAAAAATATGATGTCTGCTTCAACATTATTTCTTCCGCGGTCACGGCGGAAGAAATAAAGATGCTCAATGACATCGCATCGGTAAACAACTGCTCCCAGGTCATTGATTTTGACACAGTTTTTGAAAAACCTGAACACCTGTTCGGCAAGTTGTTTATGGACCCCGAACAGGTCGGCTTCAGCAACATACTGTTCGATTTTGATAAACATGACATCAAGCCGGAGTTTAAATCCACTCTGGATACACTGGGCCGGTACCTTCTTGACCAGCCAAACACCTATGTCGTGCTCTCGGGTTTTTGCGATTCCATCGGGTCCGAGGAATATAACGACAAACTCTCCAAAAGAAGGGCTGAAAGCGTTCGCAATTACCTGAGCAGGCAGTTCAAGATCGACAACGACCGTATGCTTTCCTATTGGTACGGCTTTGCCAACCCGGTGGCTTCCAATGCTACAGAGGAAGGACGCGCGCTCAACCGCAGGGTCACCATTGCACTTCGCCCGGGTAAATAATCAGGGTATTTTTCATTTTAAACGGGAATGCCCCGATATTTGTCGGCTGGCTCTTTCTTGTTGTTATTCAAATCCATGGCGCAAAATGCTGAGTTGTTGAGTTCTAACTCTTTACATCCAAGGAATTGAATTTATAATAAAAAATACATCTTCGCCTTCTTGGAACGAAACGGAGAACTTTATGAAATTATTCAAATATGCTTTATTGCTGTTGGCAATGCTCTGCTTTTTCCCGTTTAACGCTACAGGTAAATGTATTGAAGGTAACTGCATCAACGGGGAGGGAGTAAAAATATATCCGGGCGGAGGAAAATACGAAGGTGAGTTCAGCGGCACCAGAAGACACGGCAGAGGAATTTTTACCTCAACCAACGGCACGGTATACGAAGGAGACTTTGTCGATGACCTGAAACATGGATATGGCACGGAAATTACCTTTGATGGAAAAGAGTACGCCGGTGAGTATATAAACGGAAAACAGGAGGGGCAAGGAACATTAATTTCCCCGGACGGGGCAGAATATATCGGTGCCTTCAAGAACGGTCTTCCCCATGGCCAGGGGACCCTGACTTCTCCTGACAATTCAGAATATACCGGTGAATTTGCCAACGGCCTCAAAAATGGCCAGGGGACGGAAACATATGCCAATGAAGAACAATACATCGGCGAATTCCGGGACGGCCTGAAAAACGGCCAGGGCACCTACTATTGCGGCAATGGCGTACAACTGTCCGGACTATGGAATAACGGTCGGTTAAACGGCCAGGGTATGGAAATCCATCCGGACGGCAAGCAATATACCGGCGAGTTTACAGATGCGCAAAGAAACGGCCAGGGAGAGATGGTCTACCCGGACGGCTCCACATATACAGGTACATGGAAAGACGGTCTGCGGGACGGGGAAGGAATCCTGACATATCCGGACGGGAAAAAATATATCGGCCAATTTGCCGCCGGACAGATAAGCGGCATGGGAATGCTCATTATGCCTGACGGTACCCGGCACAAAGGTAAATTTCAAAATGGAAAACTTCTTACCGACACCAGATAGTGATTCATAGCATCCTTGCCGACCTGATAGTCATCATTCATTTCCTTTTTATTCTCTTTGTCCTTTTCGGCGGCATACTCTGTTTTTTCAACATCAAATGGGCCTGGATGCATATTCCTGCCGCGATCTGGGGTGCCGGCATCGAATTTTCCGGCTGGATTTGCCCGCTCACCCCCCTTGAGAACAGGCTGCGCATGTCAGGGAGCGGGACAGGAGGCTATAGTTCCGGTTTTATCGAGCACTACCTGCTGCCCATCATCTATCCCGAAGAGCTGACCAGAAATATCCAGATTTTTCTCGGTCTCTTTGTGCTCATTTGTAATCTGTTCGTGTATTCTGCACTATTCATCAAACACTATAAAAATATATAAGCTGAACAAGAGAGAATAAAAATGGCTGTTTTTGACTATGATGCATCGGTGTTATACGATTGGCTGACCACCGGAGAAGATATCGTGGTGGTGGATGTGCGAAACAAAAAGGAATATGCCAAATTCAGGGTTGAAGGGCCCTTTCCTTTCAAGATGTTCAATATTCCTTATTTTGATTTCATGGAATTTGAGGAGGAGTCCATGGCCAGGCTTCCCCGCGGCAGCAGGATCAGGGTCGTATGCGCCAAGGAGGCTTCGGCGAAATATGTTGCCGATATCATTTATAAAAACGGCTTTGACGATGTCGGATATCTGCGCGGCGGGATCAATACCTGGGGAAACCTCCTGGTACCTCGCCTTGCCGAAGCTGGAAACGGGTATGAAATCTACCAGTTCATCAGGCCGGGCAAGGCATCCTGCAGCTATGGCCTGCTGGCGGGAGGCGAAATCATGTTGTTTGACCCTTCCCGCAATATTGATTTCTACCTCGACTTTGCCGCCCGGAAAAACTGCACCATCATCAAAAGCTTTGAAACGCATCTGCAGGCCGATTACATAGCCGGCAGCCGGGTTCTCTCCGAAAAAACCGGCGCCCGGTTCCTGGCCAATGAAGCTGACTTCAGTGGTGCCAGAATCAACTATACTAAACTGGAAAACGGCGGCACATACTCCTTCTCCAAAAGCGGACCGCAGGTAAGGGCAATGTTTACTCCGGGGCATACTCCGGGCAGCACGAGCTTTTTCATTGATGACAAGTACATGGTGAGCGGGGACACGGTTTTTATCCAATCCGTGGGCCGGCCCGATCTCGGCGGCAAGGCTGTTGAGTGGGCTAAAATGCTCTATGCCACGATGAACCGGATTAAAAAACTGGATAAGGGCCTCATAGTGCTGCCGGGCCATTTCATAGACTGGGACGAGGCCGATTCCGGCCTTGTCTTTAAATGTACCCTGGGTGATGCCATTGCACGCAACCGGGCAATCTACGATCTTCAAACTGAGGCTGATTTTATCGCGTTCATTGAAAGCAACATGCGCCCCCAGCCCGAAGAATATGCGCGTATAAGGCTGGTCAATGCCAACTTGGAGGAGGTCAACGAGGAAGAACAGAACATTCTCGATATCGGCAAAAACGAGTGCGCCGCCTCCACCTATGCTAAAATCATAGCGGCCTGAAAACCGGGATGCAACGCTCTATCGCCATAAGTACAGATCACCGGGAGGAGCTGGTCGATATTACGCAGGAGGTGCGGGATATTGTTGCTGCAAGCGGAATAGGAACCGGCATCGTCTCAATCTATGCCCAGGGCGCAACCGGTGCAATCATGATCCAGGAAAACTGGGATGAATCCGTCCAGGAAGACGCCGTCCAACTCCTGCGACAGATTATACCCCGGGGAGTGTGGAAACACGACAGGCAGGACGGAAACGGCGATGCTCACCTCAAGGCAGGACTTATCGGTCCTTCCGAGACAATTCCCATTATCGGAAAGCAACTCGGTCTCTCCCGGTGGCAGAATATTTTTTTCTGTGAATTTGACGGCCCGCGTTCGAGGCGGAATATTATATGTACCATTGTCAGCGCTTCCTGAAATATTCTTTCCTGCTGCTCTTCTTCATGCTGAATGCAGCTTCGGAAAGCAGCGGCCAGGAGACGCCGTCCGCTGATGACAGACTCGCGGAAGTTCTGGAGAAAGTTACCCCTGATCTCAGGCGGGAGCTGGCCGCAAAAGATCTCGGACTCGGATCCCCTGTTTTCATCCGGATCTTTAAACTGCAGAAAAAACTGGAGGTGTGGCTGCAGCAAAATGACCGGTACCGCCTGTTTAAGACCTATCCGATCTGCAGTTATTCAGGGTACCTGGGACCAAAACTTAGGGAAGGAGACTGGCAGAGCCCGGAAGGATTCTACCGGGTCACACCGGACCGGATGAATCCCCGCAGCAGCTACCATCTCTCTTTCAACATCGGCTATCCGAATGATTACGATGCATCGCTGCAGCGGGACGGCGGCGACATCATGGTCCATGGGGGCTGTTCGTCTAAGGGATGCTTTGCCATGAGCAACCATCGCATGGAAGAAATTTACATCCTGGCATACTTCGCCTTTCTCAACGGCCAGCAGGCATTTGATGTGCACATCTTCCCCTTTCCGGTGACAGACGACAACCTCTCCAGATTCCGTTTTTCTCCCTGGATCGAATTCTGGAAAAACCTGCAGCAGGGCTTCGGGGAATTTGAACAGAACCGCCGGGTACCCTCAATCAGCACGGATCAGGGCCGTTATGTTATAGACGAATCGCCGCTCCTGGCAGTATCACCGCAGCAGCAGTGACCGGCTGATTATTCTTTCGCCCTCAGACCTTCAGGATCATCGATATGGATTATCCGTCCTTCCACCCGGATCAACCCTTCTTCCGTCATCCTGGCAAATATCCTGGACAGGGTTTCAGGGATTGTGCCAAGCAGACTCGCAAGCTGTCCTTTCGGAATATCAAGGGTTACCTGGGTGGCCGACCCCTGCTCTTCCGATAAATATATCAGGTAGGAGGCAAGACGTCCCGGAACCTCCTTAAGGGACAGACTCTCAATCTGGGCGGCAAAACGCCGCAGACGCAGGGACAGCATGGCGAGCATGTTCAAGGCAAGGGAAGGATATGCCGTTACCAGGTTGACAAATTCCCGGCGCGGAAAAAAAAGCAGTATTGCATTGACCAGCGCCATGGCGTTGGCCGGAAACGGCTGACCGTGAAAGACAGGAACTTCACCGATGGGCTCTCCCGGGCCGAAAATATGGAGGATCTGCTCTTTTCCTTCCAGCGACATTTTGTAGATTTTCACCCGGCCCTCAAGGACCATGTAGAATCCGGTCGCCTCATCATGCTCAAAGAAAATCATTTCACCCCGGGCAATTTTTTTTACGACGGCGATCCTGGCAATCTTGTCGAGTTCTTCCTCGGAAAGACCGGAAAAAAGGACACTGGCGGCAATGCTTTTTTTTATTTCCATTTTTTCAAAAAAAAATCAATATTGACCTAGGTCAATGGAAAGGATGTGAGATCGGGTAATATCAAACCATAATACGGAATAATTATAAACAGCAACAGTATTGTTATTCATTTCAGCACAGGAGAAGAAAATGTTTTGTAATCAATGTGAACAGACAGCCAAGGGTGGAAGCTGCACCAAATTAGGAGTGTGCGGCAAGAACGACACGGTATCGAACCTGCAGGATCTGCTCCTCCATGCCGTCCAGGGACTGGCGCTCTTTGCCAAAGAAGGCAGAAACAAGGGAATTGTCGACCCGGAGACCGACCTTTTCACCATGGAGGCCATATTTTCCACTTTGACCAATGTGGATTTTGATCCGAACCGCTTTCAGGAGCTGATCAACCGGGCGGTTACCCTCCGGGAAGGCATGAAGAATAAAGTAGCAGCAGCCGGCGGCAGGACGGATTTCACCGAGGCTGCGGCAACTTTCACTCCGGCGGAGAGTATTGAAGCACTGGACAATCAGGGAGCCGAACTGAACTTTATCCCCTCTCTTGATGAGGATGAGAATATCCGCTCGCTGAAACAGACCCTGCTCTACGGGCTGAAGGGAATTGCCGCCTACGCGGACCATGCCTGGATTCTCGGCCAGAAGGATGACGCAATTGCCGGCTTTGTCTATGAAGCAATGACCGCCCTGATGGCCAGGGGATTGAGTGTGGACGAGTGCGTTAATTTTGCGCTCAAGGCCGGAGAGATAAACCTGCGGACCATGGAGCTGCTTGATGCCGGCAATACCGGAACCTACGGCCATCCCCAGCCGACCACGGTCCCGCTGGGAGCGGCAAAGGGAAAATGCATTCTTATCAGCGGCCATGACCTGAAAGATCTGGAACTGCTGCTTGAGCAAACCAAAGGCAAAGGCATCAACATCTATACCCATGGGGAGATGCTGCCGGCCCATGCCTATCCGGAATTGAAAAAATACGAGCATTTTTACGGACACTACGGAACCGCCTGGCAGAACCAGCAGAAGGAATTCCCCCTTTTTCCCGGCCCGGTCGTCTTTACCACCAACTGCATCCAGAAGCCGCAGGCTTCATATGCGGACCGTGTCTTTACCGACGGCCTGGTCGGCTGGCCCGGATGCCGGCATATCGCCAACAAGGATTATACCCCGGTGATCGAAAAGGCCCTTGCCATGGAAGGTTTTACGGAGGATACAGACAAGGGCTCGGTCATGGTCGGTTTTGGCAGAAATACCGTCCTCGGAGTTGCCGACAAGGTAATTGATGCCGTTAAAACCGGAGCAATCCGCCATTTCTTCCTGGTCGGCGGATGTGACGGGGCACGGCCTGGTCGTAACTACTACACCAGATTTGTCGAGCAGGTTCCCGAGGACTGCATGGTGCTGACCCTTGCCTGCGGCAAGTTCCGGTTTTTTGACAAGGATCTGGGGAATATCGGCGGCATCCCGCGGCTTCTGGATGTGGGTCAGTGCAACGATGCCTACTCCGCCATCAAAATAGCCGCCGCCCTGGCCGATGCCTTTGACTGCAGCGTCAACGAACTGCCGCTGTCCATGATCCTCTCCTGGTACGAGCAGAAAGCAGTTGCCATTCTGCTGACTCTGCTCCATCTGGGAATAAAAGACATCCGCCTCGGACCTTCCCTGCCGGCATTTATCACCCCGGCCGTGCTGCAGGTTCTGGTCGATAATTTCGATATCAAACCGGTGGCGGCGACTCCGGAGGAAGACCTGGAAGCTATTCTCGGCTCTTCACCCGGCGGGAGCAATAAGGAAGAATATACGGCAACGGTCTGAAAATAATGAAATAAGCACAACGGTGGCCGGTCTTCTGCAACCGGCCGCCGGAACCGCGGGAAGAATCGCAGGATGAACCAACCAGACAACAAGACATATACCGTGATGCCGGGAATGAACATGGGAGTCATGGAACTCGGCGACCTGGAAAAAATAGTCAGCGTCTGCCGCAGATTTGATGTGCCGGCGGCCAAAATCACCAATGCGCAGCGCCTGGCTTTTCTTGGCACTCCTCCCGGGTTGCTGGCTGAATTAAAAAAAGAATTGCGTATTCCGGACCAGCCTCCGCATCACCGCCGCCGGGTGCACTATGTGCAGGCATGCCCGGGAAGCAGATGGTGTAAATATGGAACCGGAGATTCTCTGAAGGTAGGAAAAGCGATAGAAAACCTGGTGCTCGCAGGTCCGCTCCCCGGCAAAATCAAGGTCGGTGTTTCCGGCTGCCCGATATGCTGCTGTGAATCATGGGTGCGGGACGTCGGCCTGATTGCCCAGAAAAAAGGGTGGCGTTTTATCTTTGGGGGCAACGCGGCCGGGAAGCCCAGGATAGGCGACGTGGTTGCGGAAAATCTTAATAATGAAGAAGCGGTGGCGCTGGTGGAAAAATGTCTTAACTTTTATGGTGAAAACGCAAAAGTCAGGACGCGCAGCGCCAGGTTTATGGAGCACTTCGGCATCGAGCAATTAAAAAAGAGTCTGTTTGGAGCTTAAATGCAGTACCTGACAGGTAAATAGAGGTTTGTTATGCAGTGTCCCGGCCAGGATAGCCGCTACTGGAGCGGCGAGGATGTTTTTGAAACCGACTGTCCCAAATGCGGCCATATTGTTGAATTTTTCAAGGACGACAGCCAGCGGAAATGCAGAAAGTGCGGCCATCGCCTGCTCAATCCGAAGATTGATTTCGGCTGCGCATCCTACTGCCCCTATGCCGACCAGTGTCTCGGCTCTCTGCCCCCTGAACTGATGGCAAAAAGAGATGACCTGTTCAAGGACAAGCTGGCGATCGCCATGCGGAGATACTTCGGTTCAGACCTCAGGCGGATAAAACATGCCGAAGATGTCGCCGCCTATGCCGAGGAAATAGGAAAATCCGAAAAGGCCAACATGGCTGTCATTCTGGCGGCCGGATTTCTGCATGACATAGGCATTAAGGAAGCTGAGCGGAAGTTCAATTCCCCTGCTCCCAGATATCAACATTCGGAAGGACCGCCGGTTGCCCGGCAACTGCTTGTTGAACTGCAGGCTGAACAGGGTCTTATTGACGAAGTCTGCGACATTATCGGCCACCACCACACCCCGCGGCAGGAGGAATCTCTGAACTTCAAGGTGTTGTACGATGCCGATCTCATCGTCAACCTCGATGAAAAATACCAGGAAAGCGCCCCGACAGGCGAACAGCTGGAAAAGGTTCTGAATAAATCTTTTCTCACCGATGCAGGCCGGAGAATAGCAAAAAAAGCCCTGATGAAAAGAGTTCAATAACTCAATGAAAAGTAAATATCCGGCTTGATTGTCCCTGCAATGGCGGGTTTAAGACGATTGACAGGACGATCTTTCAGATGTCCGCTACGGCAGGCCAAAAAATGAACAATAAATCAACTAGTTGAAATATCAAGACAACTCTGCCCAGGTCCTTGGGGCTGGTAAAAAATAAATATCCGGGTCCAGAGGGCCCGGCCTTGGTCGCCCCTTGAAGGGGCAAGTTTATTGTATTTCCCATTGGCGTTT
>JAWSUG010000027.1:0-50846 GCA_033549385.1 Desulfobulbaceae bacterium
CTTGTCGAGTGCATGCATGTCGTGGAAGACTCCATTGTCCTGATCGACAGGCTCCTGGCCGAGGGAATGAATGAGGCGAGACAGAAGGTTATCCCGCGGGCCGGCATGGGAGTCGGGGCGGTGGAGGTGCCGCGCGGCATCCTCTATCACATGTACGAGTTTGACTATGAAGGGCGGATCATCAGGGCCGACTGCGTCATTCCCACGGCCCAGAATCACGCCAACATTCAGCACGACATCGAGGCCCTGGCGGCAGAGGCGGTAGCATCGGGCATGGAGGACAGGGAGATAGAACAGCTTGCCGCCATGCTGGTCCGCGCCTATGATCCATGCATCTCCTGCTCGGTGCATTAAGCCTGAAATCAACGTTCCAGGGCATCGAGCTGCTTCCTGAGGATGAGGATGCAGCGCTCGGAGCGGCGAACTCCCTTATCGTTTCCCTTCTGCTCATAGTACATCGCGCCTAATTCCAGTTTCTGCACTGCCAGCCCGATTTCTCTTTTCTGCGCTCCCACGGGAAGTTGTTTCCACCGAGCAATCATTGCACGTGCATCTTCTTCATTTATGATTTCCATTTTCCCGGAATTCCTCTTTTGCTGCTGCTCACATAATTCCGCTGAGCCGGATGATGCAGAACATCGTCCTGAATCCGTGACGGCTTCATGCCTTTTTCACAGGTAAGTACTTGTTGCTTAACAAAATAACCTGAATCAACCGTTGTCGTCCGGGGTTCACCCCGCCGCCCAGGGGGCGCCCGATAAGGGCGCATCTGCGGCGGAGTCTACGCTTACCTGTTGGCAACTCGTTGATATACCCATCAGTATTATCAACATCGTTGCCGCCTTGCATATGCACCCTTCTCGAACGCTCACGGATTTAGGATAGTAACAGGCATGTTTCCTTTTTTGAAGGATCTTTCATGAATAATCGGATTGTGTGAGCCGTGCATCTTCCGGAAGATGAATTTCAGGACCGGAAGACCAAATGTTACATTAATATGGAGTTATTGTGATTTAAGGAAAAAATTGTGGCAGATTTATTACCAGAGGATTATGTGAAAAGAGGGGCGGGGATTTCTTTGTTTGGAAAACTGAATTAAACGGAAGGTCTGGATAATAAAAGCTTATTATTATATAGCGCGAGATAAGAGTAAATATTTATCAATATCTTTCAGCAGTTAGACTTAGAGTTAAAAAATGATACATAAATATACGAAAATTTAATAACAGAAGCCGAACAGTCAGGAAAAATAATGCGCAAGATAATAATATAGTTAGTTAAAAGAGAAAAAATGCTCGGTATTGGGAACCCATTGAAAGAACATAGAGACGCTACTGTGCAATTAGCAGAGTCTCTGAATAAAATGGACGTATATCGTTGGATTATCGAGCATGGTTATTATCCTGAAAACTATGTGCTTCCACCTTGTTTTAGAGTGTCAAAATATCCTCCAAAGGCAAAAATATTCAACAAGTCGAAAAAGGGAAAATATAGGCCTCCGATAACTGAGTGCGTGACAGTACATTTTCCAAAAACTGATTTTACTGATCGAAATTTTGGCATTATTCATCCTGAAATACACAATGATATTGCCTACCATCTTGCAACTAATTGGAAAACTATAGTAAAAGCCCTATTTCCATCAAAAAGCAAAGTTGCATCATATTCTTTCCCTTTGCCAGTAGACTCCAAAAAACCTGGTCGTCTCAGTTTTTTGCGTAGCGGTAGAATGATATATGAATTCATTGGAATGGTAGACGATGACATTGCATCTATTGCCTATAAATTTACACATCTTGTAAAAGCTGACATCAAAAACTTTTATCCTTCGATCTATACTCACAGCATTCCTTGGGCAATTCATGGGAAAAGATTTATTAGAAAATCAAAAAATAAATTCAACTACAGGTTGGTTGGAAATCGAATAGACAAACTATTTCAAAATGCGAATGATGGCTGTACCAATGGAGTTCCAATTGGCCCTGTAGTTTCCGATATAATAGCTGAAATAGTTGCTGCTGGCGTGGATACTGTATTTACGCAATTAATCCAAAAATCAGGTATCGATTGCGAGGCAATAAGATTCAAAGATGACTACCGAATTTTAGTAAAATCTGAAAATGATGCTAAAAGAACAATAAAATGCTTACAGCAAGCTCTTATTGAATACAACCTTGAGTTAAGTGACAGTAAAACAAAAATATTTTCTTTGCCTGATGGTTTGTTTAGGGAGTGGGTATCTAAATACCACTTGGTAAATCCAAAAATGAAAAGAAGATATAAATGGAAAGAATTTCGTGAAATTTATCTATCGGTTATTCAAATTGATCGTGAGTGCCCTGGCACTGGTGTTATTGATAGATTTCTGGCCGATATAATCAATAAAAATGGCACATTAAAGGTAAATGTTCAACTCTTCAATCTCCAAAAGGTAATAAGTATGTTGTTGATGCTTGGTGTCTTGAGGGTTAAAGCATTTCCTAAGATAGTAGCAATCTTGGAAAAGATTATTCAATCACCGTTCGGAATAATCCATCAAGCTACAATTGTTGAGTATTTAGAATCTTATCTGGAAAAGCTATCAATTGAAGAAGAAAGAAATAAATACCTAATTTCATGGATTTGCTACTTTCTGGTAAGTAACGATTTAAAAAAACTCATGGCTTACAAGCCTAAATATAAAGATCCGATTACAAAAAGCATATTCAACAACAGATCAAATATATTTAATAGTTGCAAAGAATTTAAATTATTTGAAGGGTGTATATCTACAGGAAAAAAGGTAACAATGATTCAACATTTAGATGTTTTTGATCCTCCAAAATTTTAAAAAAATACCTAACCAGACGTTAGAGACGGACTCGCTGAAGCTCGCCGCTCAACTCTACGTTATGCTATAAATTAGGAGTAATGTGAAATGCAAAAACCAGTAAACCAACGTCAGCTTTCATGGTTATCATCCGAAAAGATACTCACGGCTGAAAGGTTCTTGGATTTTGCAGATCAAATGCAAACTATTTCAGATTTTGGCCCGATACAAAATCCTTCAATTACATTTTCTGGTGGGGCACTTCCAATACAGTTGACAGGTGAATTAAGCCAAGTTCGCAGTGAATTTGAACAAATCACAGACAAGCGGTTCACATCGGCAAATTTCAAGGCAGTTTATCCAAATACCAACAACTTAACAGTTACAGTTGGAGTCAACCTTTCGTTGGGCCATGTAAATGTGACAGTTCAAAATGGTAGTGATGAAGCGGTAGAAAAATTATTTTTATTAATCTCAGAAACGTTTCCGCGTTCTACAGGACTGTCTGACCAAGAAATAGAACAACAGTCTCTTCGTCTTTCGGCCTTGATTAAAGAAGCGGAAAAGGCGGTACATGCAAGCGAGGAAGCACAAAAAAGTAGTAAGTCGGCAGAGCAACACGAAAAAAATGCTAATAACTTTCTGAGCACATTACAGACAGTAAAATCTGAATCGGAAAAATTACTCGATGAATTAAAAAAAATATCAGAAGAAGGTTCTCAGAAATCTACAGAAATAACCAATTTCAAGAATCAGTCACAAGCTGACAGGGACGCATCCCAAAAATTCCGTGATGACATTGGTGCAATTGAGGCAAAAATAAGAGAATTTTTTACTGAAGTTGAGGCAAACCAAAAAGCAATCACTGAGTCGAAAAAACTTGCAGAAACAACAGTAAAAACAAATACAGATGAAACGAAAAGAATAATCGAGAAAAACTTAAAATTACAAGCTGAAACGAAGGAACATCTACTAAAAGCTGTCGGCGCTTCTTTATTTAGCGCTTTTGAAAAACGGAAAAAGAAAATTGAAATTTCAAAATGGGTTTGGGCAGGTTTCACAACAGCAGCAATTGTGGCCCAAATAGTTGTGATAATCTGGATTGCAAATCATGTGCAATCTCTTGCTACCGATGTCCCCTTTTACAAAACTCCAGGTTTTCTACTCCGTGTCACGGTCAGTATTCCTATACTTTTTTTTATAGGTTACTCCATCCATCAATATGCTAGAGAACGTGAGTATGAAGAACTTTATGGTTTCAAGTCATCTCTCTCGTTTTCTCTCTCTCCCTACCTTGATCTTGTCAAAAAATTAAAAGAGGAACCTGACGATTCAAATGGTGAGCATCGTCAGTTTGTGATTGAAACAATCAAGCAAATCTTTGAAAATCCGCTTCCTTCAAGAATTGAAACGTCCAAAAAAGGTACATTCGACTCGAATGTATTAAAAGATTTGCTAGATCGGGTAATTAAAATAATAGAAAAAGGCAAATAATTTTAATCGGTTAACAATCGGCTCAACCTGACTGCGGGAACGTCGGCGGCGCTGGTGAATTGTTGGAGGAGATAAGGGATATACGTTCAAAGGAATGGCTGTTGGTAATGATCGATTTAAGGATGAGTTGGAAATGTTAACCGGAAGGCGTCTCAAATCCAAAAAGAGGGGACGCCGTGCAGGATTGCGAAAAAAAGATATTTAATTTGATATTTGATTATACTCTGACCCTAATTTATCAGTCCTCTGACCCTAATTTATCAGTCCTTGAGCCGCAGGTATGTCCAATATCAACTTTGAATACCACCGCAGTGGAAAATTTTAAATCACGCCTGGTACAGGCTGAACGTTATCTTCTTGAAGTTTTGGTAAGATCGGTGCTGGACTTGATATTATAATTTGCATTTAAGTCAAGTTTTTGATATATTTTTATATAAAGGTACATCTTGCCCCAACGGGTTGTTGGCGGCTTTACACGGATGGCCATAATGGAACATAGGAGAAATATTATGAAAAACGCACAACTCCGTCCCGTCCGCAGCAAGTTCCCCTTCACTTTTCACAGCATCCGAAACATCACCAGTCCAGAAGACGAAAAAAACGATCGAAAAATCTATGTTGGCCAAGCTCCATTATCTTCAATAATTAGCTTGCCTACCAATGAAAATGTCAGGGATTACCTCGTTGAAGCAGAGGGAAAGAAAAGACGGGTTCCAACCCAAGTGCATCGGGCAATATTTGAAACCCTTAATAATAATCCTGATAACTTTTCCATTTTAAATAGTGGGGTCGTTATTGTTGCCAGAAATTGCCAAATTGATGATAACAAAAAAACTGTAATACTTGACAATCCGAGCATAATTAATGGTTCGCAAACGCAGGGAGTAGTTAAGGATTTTTTTGAAAAAAATGAAAATATAAATGAATTTCCATATCATATAAAATTTGAAATTGTTGTAACAAATGATGAAGGTCTAATTGCAGATATTTCTATTGCAAGAAATTTTCAGAATGACGTAATGACCATATCTATAATTGGACGTTTAGGTTATCTTGACGAATTAGAGAAAAAAATTCAAGAAGAAGATCCCTATATAAAGTTAAAAAAATCTGAGACTAAACTCTCAGATGATTACGTTAAAACAGAAAAACTTATTCAAGTAATTTCTGCTTTAATTCCTGATGAATTATGGACTGTTAAATCTACTGAATTTAATAAAGTATATACTTATAGCCAAAAAACTAAATGTTTAAAAGAATTTCAGGAAGTATATGAAAATGCAAAAAAAGGGCATGAGCAATACAAAAACTTATATCATTTTTATATTGATATTGCGCCTCAAGCATTAGAAATATACGATAAGTGGAAGTCGCACCAAGGTTTTATTGGAACAAGGTTAAAAGCAATAAAGAGAGATGAAACAAAGAGAAAGATTGAAGAAGTACCTGATGGCATTATTTTTCCAATTATTGCCTCATTGGCCGCTTTTGCAGTTCATACACCATCAGGTTGGCGTATCATTCCCCCAAAATCATTTGATGAAGGTGAGTTGATTAAATCAGCATCTGCTGTTTATCAAGAAATAGCAGACAGTAATCCCCAGACAATGGGAAAAAGTAAAGCATGCTATTCGGCCCTTTATCAAATTACCTCTCTATATAGAAAATTAACCAAATAAAGTGGTCAAGGTTAAAAAATATCCGGCAATATCAGGCAGATTGGTTCCGGACTGAACTGGGCAAACTCTGGAAGGCAAAAAAACAACCGGAACATTGGAACAGATGATCCCCTGCCATTCGGCAGGGGCTTTTTTTGCCTGTTTGTTGTTGGGTACGGCGCCAAATAATTAGGGTCAAATAATTAGGGTCAGAGTTAAATTAAATATTATATTAATTGCTTGTGTAATATACGAATGATTGATGGCTTCATCCAAATCAAACTGAAAAAAGTATGGCGCGACTCCAAAGAATAACTCCAGTCGGTATACCTGTTCATGTCATCCAGCGCGGAAATAATCGGCAAGCTTGCTTCGTATCGGACGAGGATCATGGCGCATATGCGGGTTGGCTTAAAGATTATTCCAGGAAGTACAGAGTAGATATCCATGCTTGGGTAATGATGACCAACCATGTTCATTTGCTTTGTACTCCCAATCAAGAGGGTGGCATAAGTCAAATGATGCAGTCCTTGGGCCGCAGATATGTCCAATATTTCAACTTTGAATATCACCGCCGAGAAAGGTGTCAAATCTTTATCTTTGACATTTCAAGTAATTGCTTGATTTGAAAAGAAATATTTTTCTTGTGGTCAGGCGATTGCCCGTTTGTCAAGCCTGACCCTCTGGTTTTGTTGTTGAAGGACTGAATCATGGACATGTGGAAATTCTACGACATCACACACCGCGAACACGTGGTGTGCAACCCTACGAGCGAGGAGAAACTGACGCGTCTCGTGGAGCTCCTGCGCCTCCCGACCGACGCACAGGTGGTTGACATTGCGTGTGGAAAGGGCGAGTTCCTGATTCGCCTGGCCGAAGCCTATGGCGTTCGTGGCGTAGGGATCGACATTTCTCCTTTCTATATCGCCGATGCACAGAGAAGGCTTGAAACGCGGGTATCGGGCGCGGGCATCACTTTCACTCAGATGAATGGTGCGGATTTCAGGCCAGACGAGCCGCAAAACCTCGATCTGGCATCATGTATCGGTGCCAGCTGGGTTTTCGGAGGGCACGCTGATACCCTTGAAGCCCTGATCCGCATGGTGAAACCCGGCGGCTGGGTGATCGTGGGAGAGCCATACTGGCGGCAGGAGCCATCCGAGGACTACCTGGAGGCATCCGGGGTCGCGAGAGGGGACTTCGGGAGCCACTTCTCCAATGCAGAAGCCGGAGAGCGGCGAGGATTGGATCTCGTCCACGCCATTGTGAGCAGCAAAGACGACTGGGACAGGTATGAAGGACTCCAATGGTACGCGACGTCCGAGTACGCCCGCACCCATCCGGATGATCCGGACCTGGCGGCGTTGGTTGAGCGAGTGGAGAAGGATAAAGCAACATACCTGCGTTGGGGGCGCGACACGCTTAATTGGGCCATCTACATGTTCAGGCGGCGCACTCCCCGGCCCCCGAGCGGCACGTCACCGGATTGATCGGGAACAAGGCTGGCTCGCAATGAGTGAAGGGGTCAGGCTTGACAAATGGATATCATGTTTATTCTTTGAATAAAACCTGGTCCTTCGGGCCAGGTCAGAGTTAACAGGCTCTGCCAATTAGTTGATTTATTTGTTCATTTTTTGTCTGCTTTTCGCAGACAGTTGAGTGTTAACTTTGTTCATAAACGTATTGCTCATGCAGCCGAATTGCATATTTTAAGGCGATGTCTTACTTTGCTCGTCTTTATGCCCTTCAGGGTACAAAAAACGAACCAAAAAACGACGCCCGTGGCATTCGCCGTGTGAATAACACTGCTGGTCCTTTGGACTTCTTGCGTTTATACTCTTCAGGGTGTTTATACCCTTAAGGGTACTCCTCAAAGCTGCCGGAAAATTTCAAACTCGCGAAGTTTATGCCCCAAAAGGGTGCTCAGACAGTGAAATTTTCCTTTTCGGCAGCTTCTGCGGTGCTCACTGTCAATCGTCTGCTGCAGAGCAGACAAATGCCAATAGGAAACCCAATAATCCAGCCCCTTCAAGGGGCTTTCAAAGCCGGGCCCTTTGGGTTCGGATATTTACGTGTGGAAAAAGGTGTCACATCTTAACGAGCTGTAATAAACAAATAAATGAATTCGTTGCTGGCGTTCGATTTTTTTTAATATGAGAGGTCCTTTGAGCATGGAAACCATTGATCACAAGCTGATAATCAGAAATCTGAAAATGTCTGATTTTGAAGATATTGATGCCATTATGCAGCAGGCCTATTCACGGATGGGCGGCGGGTGGACCAGGAAAGAAATTTCCCGGCTGCTGACAATATTTCCCGACGGCCAGATCTGCATCGAAGATAAGGGGCGTGTGGTTGCGGCCGCGCTGACCCTCATGGTCGACTATTCGACGATTGATGAAGATCATGCATACGAGGATATCGTGGACGACGGCAGGTTCAGTAAAAATGACCTGGAGGGCGACTACCTGTACGGCATCGATGTCTTTGTTCATCAGGATTATCGGGGTATGCGGCTCGGCAGGAGACTCTACGACGCCCGCAAGGAACTCTGCGGGAAACTGAACCTGAAAGGCATTGTCGTCGGAGGGCGGATTCCGGGTTATGCCAAATATGCCGGGGAGCTGACACCGGATCAATACATCGAGAAAGTGCGGAAGGGGGAGCTGGTTGATCAGGTGTTGACCTTTCAGCTCTCCAATGATTTTCATCCCAAAAGAGCCCTGCGCGATTACATCCCGGAGGACAGCCGTTCGAAAAGCTATGCCGTGCTCCTGGAATGGAACAATATTTTTTACCAGGGCAGAAAGAGAATGATCTGGGGGCGGAAATCCAACGTGCGGCTGGGCACGGTCCAGTGGCAGATGCGTCCCTTTAACGGCATGGATGATCTGCTGCAGCAGGTTGAATTCTTTGTTGATGCGGTTTCCGGCTACAAAGTCGATCTGCTGCTGTTCCCCGAGATGTTTAATGCTCCGCTCCTGGCGGATTATGATCAGCAGAACCCTTCCATGGCCATGCGCTCCCTGGCGGAACTGACGGACCGGCTGCGGGAGGCCATGCTGGAAATGGCAATGAAGTATAACACCAATATCGTTGCCGGCAGTCTGCCGGTCTGTGAAGATGAAAAACTGTACAATGCCGCCTATCTCTGCCGCCGCGACGGCACCTGGGACATGCAGTACAAGCTGCATATCACCCCGGACGAGAGGCAGTACTGGGGCCTGCAGGGAGGGCGGAAACTGAAGGTCTTTGACACCGATATCGGTAAAATCGGCATCCTCATCTGTTATGATGTGGAGTTTCCGGAACTCGCCCGCACATTGACCGACATGGGGATCAAGATTCTGCTGGTGCCCTATTGGACCGACACGAAAAACGCCTATCTGCGGGTAAGGCGTTGCGCCCAGGCCCGGGCGATTGAAAATGAATGTTACGTGGCGATCACCGGCAGTGTCGGCAACCTGCCGAAAGTGGAAAACATGGATATTCAGTACTCGCAGTCGGCGATCTTCACCCCGTCCGATTTTGCCTTTCCCCATGACGCGGTCGCCGCCGAGGCGACGCCGAACACTGAAATGACCCTGCTGGCGGATCTCGATCTTGATCTGCTCAAGGAGATACGCAAACACGGCAGCGTGCGGAACCTGGAAAGCCGCCGCTCGGATCTGTATACAATTCACTGGACCGGAGAAGAGAGGGAGGACTGACCCGGAGGTTTTGTTATTCTGCTATCGTAAACAGTTCAGTTTCAACGTTTTGCCGCATCCGTACCCAAAAAGATGTCCCTGCCCTGGTACTAATATTTTCATTTGATATACTTTCTTTTGAGGTCCGGTTATCCGCTTAATTCGCTCAAGGAGAAAGTATCATGAGAAAGGTTGTCGTTTTGGCTGGTATTCTGAGCATATTCCCGCTTGGATCGGCATTTGCCTGCACCACTCTGCTTATTACCAAGGGGGCATCAGAAGATGGGTCTGTCATGGTCGGCCATTCCGATGACAGTGAATTATTTGATCAGCGGCTGGCCTATGTTCCGGCTGCTGACCATCCCCCGGGCTCGCTCCGCCCCGTTTATTACGATGCCTCCTCTCTTGGCGATAAACCGGAATATCATGCCTATGCACTCAGGCGCTATGTGGGGACGGAAAGGGGGCCTGTCTATAATGATCCCAACCTGCCGCAAAGCATTCCGCTCGGCTTTATCCCGCAGGTTGAACATACATATGCCTATTTTGAAGGATCGTATGCCATTATGAACGAACATCAGGTGATGTTCGGGGAATGCACGGACGGTACTAAAATCCAGCCCGATCCGGTGCCCGGAAAACTTATTTTCTATAGTGCCGAGTTAAGCCGCATTGCCGCAGAACGCTGCACCACAGCCCGCCAGGCCGTGGAATTAATCGGCAGCCTTATCGAAACCTATGGCTATTACGGTACAGGCGAAACCCTGCCCATCGGGGACACCGAAGAAGGATGGATCATTGAAATGGCGCCCAGTCCGGAAGGCACCGGTGGACTGTGGGTAGCCAAAAAGGTTCCGGACGGTGAGATCTTTGTCGCAGCCAATCAACTGCGGATCCGGGAAGTTGATCCGGATGATCCGGACATGCTCTTCGGTAAAGACCTTCATGCTATTGCCCAAAAACATGGCTGGTGGAAACCGGAGGACGGAAAGCTGGACTGGCTGCGCACCGTCAGTCTCGGGGAGTACAGCCACCCGTATTATTCCCTGCGGAGAGTCTGGCGCCTGCAGGCGAAGATCGCGCCGACCCGGGCAAAATCACCCTGGGTGGAGGACGGCTTTACCCGGCAGTATCCCTTTTCCATACCCCCGGACGTCAAGCTTGGGGTGCGGGATGCCATGAATCTGTACCGTGATTATTACCAGGGCACGGAATTTGATCTCTCCAAAGGGGTCACGGCAGGACCTTTCGGCAGTCCTTATCGTTACCCCGGGCCAAAGGATGCCGGCGGCAGTGACACCGGTGATCCGAACGCCAGGCTGAAGGGGGGATGGGAACGGCCTGTTTCCATTTTCCGCTGCGGCTTCAGTTATATCTGCCAGGCACGTGACTGGCTGCCCGATCCCATCGGCGGCCTGCTCTGGTTCGGGCCGGATGAGCCGATGAGTACCGTGTATGTCCCGTTTTATGTCGGCGTCACCAGTATTGCCGAACCATATTATACGGTGGACACCACGAAATTCAGCCAGGACAGCGCCTGGTGGGCCTTTAATTTCGTCGCCAACTGGGCTGGTTTGAAATACAGCTATATGATAAAGGATATCCAGCAGAAACAGGATGAAATAGAACTGGCGGAACTGGAGGCGGTTAAAGAAATGGATGACCGCGCTCTTGCCCTGTATAAGGAGGATCCGGCCAAGGTGGCCCCCCTGCTGACCGAATTCTGTGAAAATCTGGGCAACAGGGTGGTTCGTGAATGGTGGCAGCTGGCCTGGGAACTTGTCGCCAGGTATGATGACGGCTATGTCAATGCCCCGGAAAAGATGGCCCGGGAGGTCGGGTATCCCGAGGAATGGTATCCGCAATCCGAATGGCCCAACGGCCCGACATCCTATGAAAAGCCTGCGGACGGGAAAAGCGGTAAAACGGCGGATTAGCTCAGCGGGGTTGCGGGATTCAAGCAAAGCGCCGGTTGCCCGGTGTTACTCATGGATCAACGAGGCGTACTTCTCGGGTGAGAGGATATGGTAGGTCCCTGTCGCGATTGTGCAGGCTGCACCCTCGCTGTTGGCGAGGGTCGCCTCCAGGTATACTTTCGGCCCTTCCCGGCCTGTCAGCCGACAGGTTACCCGTACCGGTCTGCCGTTGATATGCACGGGTCTCAGGAATTTGACCTTGAAATCAGTGGTGACAGCGTTTTCCCTGGTCTGAATAAAACTTGTCCAGCCCATTATCTCGTCCAGCAGACCCATCTGGATCGCGCCGTGCAGGATGGTTCCCTGCCCGGAAAAGTGGTGCGGGGGCACATATTCCGTTGACGTTTCCCCGCGTTCTTCATCCCAATAGAATCGAAGCTTGAGGCCTGAGGGGTTATCGCGTCCGCAAAAGAAGCAATCGCTGCCTGCAAAGGGATTGGAAATCTCTTTTTTCATGATCCTGAATCCGTGACGGCTTCATGCCTTCTTCACAGGGAAGTACTTGTTGTTTAACAAAATTGAAACCCTCTCCTTCAGGTGAATGAGTTGAGGTGGTCGCGTAAATGTGAACACTTTCCTACGTTAGATTTTATATTACGTCAGGAGGTGTTTATGACAAAGGGAAAAAGACGAAAGTACCCGGGAATTCAAGGAAGAAGCGGTAAAGCTTGTAACTGAGCAAGGGTATCAGGCGGGGAAAGCCACCCGCAATCTCGGTATTCATCCCAATATGCCGAGCGCTGGAAACGTCAGATTCTAGATGATGACAAGAGTTCTCCCGGTATGCAAAGTATCAGTCCCCTGGTTGACAACTGACTGGATTTTGTCACAGTTTGCCAGGGAAGAGCGACATACGAGAGAATTATATCGGGATTTTGTCCTGGCAGGCAAAAAAGGATGAATATGCACAAAGAGTCGATAGGATAATGCCCATTTATCAAGGCTGACCCCCCAGGTTCTTCTTGCGGCTGGAAAAAATGCATGGAGTTGACCTAGGTCAATTCTTTTCACGAATTATTGAGAGATTATCAAATGAGAACGAAGATTGAGGCGATGCTGATGCGCCTGACGATGTTCGTTCGAAGAAAAAATATCGTTCACCGGTCTGTACTAATTACGAAGGAGGGGAAACGCCATGCGCATTGACAGACGGGAATTTTTACGGGGGGCAGCCGGGGCCGGCTGTGCTTTGGCCTTTGGGCTGCGATTCTTTCACTTCTCCGATGATCCTGTCGCTTACGCGGCGGAAGTAGAACAGTTGGTTCGCTCCACCTGTTCGCCCAACTGTACCGGGGCCTGCGGTTACATGGCCCGGATCACCAACGGCCGGATCAGCACCTTGATCCAGGCTGCCGATTATCCCGAGGATTCATACAACCCCCGCGGCTGTCTGCGCGGGCTGTCGATGATGGACCTCATTTACGGCAAGGACCGCCTGAAGTATCCACTCATCCGTACCGGTCCCCGGGGCAGCGGCGAGTTCCGCCGGGCAACCTGGGACGAGGCCCTTGACTACGCCGCCGGCAGGCTCAAGGAAATCAGCGACAAATACGGCCCGGAAGCAATTGCCACCACGGTTCAGGTTCCCGGTACGGGATATGTCCAGAAAGGGGCGCTGGTGGCTCTTGCCGGGCTGGCCCGCTGGACCATGCATCACGGCTACGACCAGAACGGCGACCTGCCCATGTTCTGGCCGATGACTTTCGGCGTGCAGAGCGAAGAGCTGGAATCCCTCGAATGGATCAATGCCCGCACCACCCTTATTTTCGGTTCCAACGTCATTCAGACCCGGCTCCCCGACGCCCATCATCTCCTCGAAGCCAAACGAAGGGGCAGGGTGGTTGTTGTTGATCCCGACTTCTGCAGCACCGCCGCCAAGGCCGACGAATGGATGCCGATCAAGGCCGATACCGATGCGGCCCTGGGACTCGGCATGGCCAAAATCATCATTGACCGCAAACTGTACGACGCTGCCTTTCTCCAGGATTTCACCGATTTCCCCATCCTGGTCCGCCAGGACACGGGCAAGCGGCTGCTGGCCGGGGAGGTGCCGGCCCTGGCGGCGGATGCCCGGGCAAGGACAATCCCCGACTACCGGAGCCTCTTTGTTATCCGCAGCGGCAACGATTTTCGTATCCTCGATCCGGAGAGGCTCGACCCGACCGGGGCTGAGCTTGAGGGCGAGTACGAAGTGACGCTCGCCGACGGCAGCACGGTGACGGTGGAAACGGTCTTCACGGCCCTGCAAAAGACCCTGGCCGACTACACCCTGGACAAGGTGGCGGCCATAACCGGCTGCGACCCGGCCCAGATCGAACGGGTCACCGTGGATGCGGCGAAGAACGGGCCCATGCACATCATTTACGGGGCCAGCAACTATCAGTGGTACAACGGTGACCTGAAGGGGCGGGCGCTTTCCCTGCTGCCCGTGCTGACCGGCAGCATCGGCAAAAGCGGCAGCGGCATCTCCACCTATGCCGGCCAGTATCGGATCCGTTTCAATGTCAAAAGCTGGTGGTTTCCGGAAGGGTCGAAGATCAACTGGGTCCCCTATCTCCACTTCCTGCAGGGCAAAGGCCCCCGCTACCCAAAGCACGGCATCAAGGCGATGGTCGGCGGCTGGGGCAACCCCTTTGACCAGCACAATATGAGCAACCGCCTCAAGGATCGGGCGACCTCCGGCGAGCTGGAATTCATCCTGACCACCGACTTCCAGATGTCCACCAGCTGCATGTGGTCGGACGTAGTCCTGCCGGCCCCCACCTGGTATGAGAAATATGACCTGACCGCCACCATCCTCCATCCCTACCTGCAGCTGCAGCAGCCGGCCATCAAGTCGCTGTTCGAGAGCAGGTCCGAGTTGTGGATATTCCGGGAACTGGCCAAAAGGCTCAACCCTGAATTTGAGAAACATTACTTCCCCGGACTTGACGAAAACGAGGCGGCCCTCAAGGTCATCGAACTCCTCCTGGAGACAGGCGGGTTTGAAACGGAAGGCATCACGCTGGAGATGCTGAAGAAGGGACCTGTCCGCCTCCATTCGCCGGCACCGGAGGACCGGCAGATTCCTTTCTATGAACAGGTCCAGCATCGAATCCCCTTCCCGCCGCCCAGTTATCCGGCGCCGATCAAGGCTACGGCCCAGTTCCTCCGCAGCGGCAGGATCGAATTCTACAAGGACGAGGATCTTTTCCTTCAGGAAGGGGAGCAGCTGCCCGTCCACAAGGAAACATTCGTTGAGACCGAGTACAAGGTCAACCCGGCGGCCCGGGAGAAATACCGGCTGCGGTACGTGACCAAGAACTCGCTCTACCGGGTCCACTCCACCCATTCCAACAACACCATTCTTCTCGAGCTGCAGGACAATAGGGCCAAGGTCTTTCTCAATCCGGGCGATGCCGGGGAAAGAGGGATAACGGACGGGGACCTGGTGCAGATATACAACGATCGCGGCAAAACCAGGGCCCATGCGGTCCTCGATCCCGGCTGCAGCACGGGAACGGCCATCTTTGAAGAGGGCTGGTGGTCCCGCTATCTGGGCGGTGAATCGTATAACTCGCTGACCTATCCCTGGATCAAGCCGCTGCACGAGATCTATTTCGTGCCCGGCATGTGGTCGCCGACAACAGTTTGGAATGAATGTCTCGTGGATGTAAGGAGGATGGACGCATGAAAATGGGTATGGTCATAGACCTGGAAAAATGCATCGGCTGCCGCTCCTGCATGGTGGCCTGCAAGCAGCATAACTCCCAGCCGCCGGAAACGTGGTGGAACCGGGTGTTCACCCCCGGCAGCCACCGCCACCTGACGCCTCCGGCCAGGGGTGTCGAATATTTCCTGCCGGTCCACTGCCAGCATTGCGAGAACGCCCCCTGCGAAAAGGTCTGCCCGGTCGGGGCTACTTTCCATGCCGAGGACGGGGCGGTACTCATCGATTTTGAGCGCTGCATCGGCTGCCGGTACTGCATGTCGGCCTGTCCTTACGGGGTCCGGCAGTTCAACTGGGAAGACCCGGATAAGGCGCACAAACGCTCCGAGTACCAGGAAAAATATCACTACGGCTACCCAGAGGACCATCGCCATGACGGCCGGCTGGTCTACACCCCGCTGCGGCCCAAGGGTGTTGTTGAAAAATGCACCTTCTGCGCGCAATACCGCGATAAAGGCGAACTGCCGGCCTGCGTCCGCGGCTGTCCGGGCAAGGCCCGCACAATCGGTGACCTTGACGATCCGGACAGCGAGGTCAACAGGCTGATCAAGGCGCGGGACGGCTTTACCCTGCTGCCGGAAAAGGGAACAAAACCGACTGTCTTTTATCTTCCGCCCAAGCAGAAGGAGGTGTGATCATGTCCGTCAAAATGAAATCCGGCCTGTGGGTCAGCGGCGCCCTCTTTCTTGTCGCGATTGCAGTCTGGCTGTATCAGCTCCGGGAGGGTCTGATCCTGACCAATATGGTCAACTCCTACAGTTGGGGGCTCTATATCTCGGGTCTGGCTTTTTTTGTCGGCAACGCCGCCGGCGGCCTGGTGTTGACATCCTCGATCTACCTTTTCGGCGTCAAGCAGCTCAAACCCCTGGCCAAGCTCGGGGCGCTCACCGCCTTTGCCAACGTCACCGCGGCCATGCTCATCGTCCTGCCGGATATCGGCCGGCCGCTGCGGCTTTATAATTTACTTCTCCATCCCAACTTCATGTCCCCGCTGGTGTGGGATGTGCTGGTCCTTAATCTGTACGCCCTGGCCTCGGCGCTCTATCTCTACATCCTGATGCTGCCCGAGCTGACCGGCAGGCTCGCCTGGCTGGCCGTCAAGGTGGACAATCCCCATGATTTCTCCGAAAAATGGGCGCGGCGCATCGCGCCCGTAGCCCTTCTTTTCGCCATCGGCATCCATGTGGTCACGGCCTGGATCTTCTCCACCCAGGGCGCCCGCGACTGGTGGTTTACCCCGGTCATGGCCCCGGATTTTGTCTCGGTCGCCATCGCGGTGGGCACAACGGTCGTTCTGCTGGCCGGGGCGCTGGCCTATGGAACCGGTAAAAAATACGAAGAAGCCTACCGGACCCTCGGCCTGATCATCTTCATCGCCACCTGTGTGCACCTCTTCCTGATGATGAACGACCTGGTCATCCATGCCTGGTATGGCAATGCGGAAACCCACACGATCATGGCGGTCGCCTGGGGCAATTTTGCCTGGCTGCACATCTTTGAGGTTGCGGCGCCGCTCATCGGCGCCGGGCTCCTGCTGCTGCCCTCGGTCCGGCGGTCGCTGCCGCGGCTGGCCCTGAGTTCGGCACTGCTCATAGCCGGGGTCTTTGCCCACCGCTTCCTGCTCATGCCCGCCGCCTATAACAGTGTTCCCATGACCATAACGCCGCTGGGTCTGCCCAATACCCACTGGTCACTGCCGATTGCCTCGGGACGCTTTACTCCCGGGATGAGCACCTTTCTCGAACAGTACAGCTACAGCCCTTCGCTGGTCGAAGTGGTGATCCTGCTCGGCATTATGGCGTACGCGGTATTCCTGGTCCTGCTAGCCATATCCAGGCTGCCGATTCTGGCCGGGGAGAGGAACTGATATGGCTGCCGTCATGCTGCATCCCGGTTTGTGGTCCGTCTCGCAGTTGTTCAGTTATCCTGATGGCAGGGAGGTCCCGGCCTGCCTGCCGGAGGAAGCGGGAACCGAGGCTCGGGCGCTGATCGCCGAGATGAAGGGCATCGATCCCCTCCGCCTGGAAAACGAATATATCCGGCTTTTTGTCAATGCCATGCCGGAGGTGCCCTGCGCCCCCTATGGTTCCGTGTACCTGGAAGGGACGGTCATGGGGGAATCAACCGTGAAGGTGGGCGGTATCTATCGCAAATACGGCATGGCGCACCAGGAGCTGGCTGATCACATAGCCGTGGAAAGCGAATTCCTGGCCTGGCTGTACGGAAAGGTCGGGGAGGCCCCGGAAGCAGAAAAGGATTTTGCTTATCTCCTCGGTCATCTCCGGAAATGGACCTGTTCTTTTTTTGACCAGGTCATCCGGCACGACCGGCTGGGCTGTTATCACCGGGGGGCGGAACTGGCCCGTCGTCTCCTTGCCGACATTGCCTGAGCCGGGACAACCGGGCACTGTAACCAGAATCAACAGAATCAAATTTTTAGTCTTTACCATTTCAGCTAATTACCCAACATCAGCCAACATCAGCTGTCGCCACTTCTTTTTTCTAAAAAAGGGGTCAGGCTTGACAAATGGGTATTGTGCAGGCAAGCAATAATCCATGGCTTTTGTATCTGAAGAATAATTTGCTATCGCAAACGCAAATTCACCGTAGGCTGATATAGCCGTATCAATCATACGGGTGGATGAATTTTCATTAATTATTCCGAAAGCAGCTGAACTTTCTCCCGTGCCGGGTTTTTCGCGGCCGCATGAAACCTTTTTCCATTTCCCGAGTTTATTAAAATGTAGGGTTTTTTCCGTCGGGCCGGGAAAGAAAAAACCTTGAAACGACCGGAGTGCACCAACAGCACATCCCGGCTTGTCGTCGTTGGACAATGCGGCGACTTTTTTCGGCCGGCAGAAGCACTGAACCGGCAGGTGCAATCTGCCGGTGCCGGTGTGGACGGGACTTCGGCGATGATCATGTCCGGTCGGATTCATGATCATTATTTCATAAATTTTAATGAATGGAGGAACTATGAAAAAAAGAATAACAACCGCTGCGGTCTTTTCCCTTATTCTCGGAGCAGGAACCCTTTCCGCCGCGGCGCTGACGGATGTCGAACGGCTGGGTAAACTCCTGTACGAGAGCACGCTCCTGTCCCTGTATGAAGCGCAATCGTGCGCCACCTGCCACAACGAGGCGACCGGTTTCGCCGATCTGGAGAACAGCGCGGTGTCCCTTGGCGATGACGGGATCTCAACCGGGGGAAGAAACGCCCCGACTTCGGCCTACTGCGGCCTCAGCCCGACGCTGCATCAGGATAAAAACGGAGAATATGTCGGCGGCATGTTCTGGGACGGCCGGGCGACCGGCCAGCGGCTGCATGATCCTCTCGCCGAACAGGCCCAGGGACCGCCCCTGAATCCGGTGGAGATGAACATGCCCGACGTTTTGACGATCATAGACCGGCTGGCCGCCGATCCGCAGATTTCCCAGCAATTCACAGGGGTTTACGGCGAGGAAGCCTTTGCCGATCCGGATCTCGCCTATGACAATCTAGCCCGGGCCATAGCGGCCTATGAGCGGTCCAGCGAGGTGAGCCGCTTCAGTTCCCGTTTTGACCTCGGAACCTTAACCGACCAGGAATTGCGGGGCGAACGGTTGTTCATGAAGAACTGCACATCCTGCCATGCCATGGCGCGGCGCGGGGGCGGACACCCGCTCTTTACCAACTATAAATATGTCAATGCCGGCGTGCCGGTGAACCCGGACCTGGCGGCGGATCCCAATTGCGCCTATGAATATCCCGATCTCGGCCTTGGCGGGTTCCTGGGCGATCCGGCACAGGACGGTAAATTCAAGGTGCCCACCCTGCGCAACATCGCCCTGACCGCTCCCTATTCCCACAATGGCTATTTCGTCACCCTGAGGGAAATGGTATCCTTCATGAATGATCGGAGCGGTTTTGAACCGGAGGTTGAAGAGAACCTGAGCCCGGACGTGGGGAGCCTCGGGCTGACCGAGCAGCAGGTTGATGATGTCGTCGCCTTTCTCAATACGCTGACTGACGAATAAGTATGGCGTCGCAAAAATTCCCCAACTGCTGCGTCGGAGATGCGCTGCATTCTTCGTCACTGCGGCTTACCGTATGTACGCCTATTTACGCCGCATTCCTCGGAATTCGGAGTCTCGCATGCTTCCTCGATAAAGGCGAAGAGAGACGGTGAGGAACCGTAGTCCGGCGATGCACCTACCGGAAAAGCCGGAGCGATGATCCGCTCCGGCTTTTTAATTTGTGCGCCGGCAATGCTGAGCGGGAAGCGGGAATCAGCTTTCCCGGACATTTTTTCTCGGTACTAAGCAGTACTTGCCTAATAAAATGATCGGACCGGAGCAATCTCGTATGAGAGACATTTGAAGCAGGAGAAGGCGTGGATAAACCTGAGTACCTGTACCATGGAGACCGAAATCGTCAGGAAGTCCTGGAACCGAGGCAGGCGGTCGGGGCAGGCGGGGAGCCGGACTGTCGGAATGCAGTCTATGCGGTCGCAGCGAGAGAACTGGCGATACCCTTTGCCATTACCTTTGTGCCCACTGCAAAAGAAGCGGTATTCTCCGTGGACACGGAAACAAAACCGCCGCGTTTCAGGCTCAGGAATACAGACGTTCGCTGGGACAAAATCGGCTACCTGTACACCTTGCCCTCTAATTCGTTCGAAAAAGCCGATGAACGGCAGTGGGTATCGTATTCCCCGGTGCGGCCTGTCCGGATAGAAGAAATTGACCCAAAGGACTACAGGGGATGGTTCGATAATGAGCAGGAATGAAGCTGAAAATCAAAAATTTTCAGGAAGCGGTGGGTGCGTGGTGAACAGCGTACTTCATATTACCAGCGGTGACATCGCGGGGGACAGCCTGGTCAAATCCGGCGTGCCCGGCGAGGTATTCGTCTGGCACGACATCCTGTACGACGGCCCCCGCAATCCCGGCTGGCCTGATGATGACACCCTTGCTGCCCGGGCCCTCTTTCTTGAACAGGCAACCGGCGGAGGGCTGTCCAGAGAACTTGTTCTGAATACGTTAAGGAACCAGTACCGGAAACTCATCGGTGCCGGGAGCTATGACCGCATCGTTCTATGGTTTGACGCCTGCCTGTTCGACCAGTCAATGCTCGTCCACATTCTTGCGTGTTTGCGCCGCCAGGGCATCCGGAACATGGAGCTTCTCTGTGTGGATGCGTATCCGGGCATCGAACCTTTCAACGGCCTTGGTCAGCTTAACCCATCCCAACTGGCTTCCCTGTATGATCAACGAAGGAGGGTAACGGATGCCCAGTTCCGGTTTGCCGAGGTCGTGGACAAAGCTTTTGCCGAACAGGATCTGTTGCTGCTGGCTGAACTGGCGAACCGCACAGACGCTTCCCTGCCATTGCTTCCGGCTGCCGCGGCTCGATGGCTTCTTGAACAGCCGGACGCGAAGACCGGATTGGGAAGGCTCGAACAGCTCGCCCTGGATGCCGTCCGGAGCGGCTGCGGGACCCCGGGCGAAATCTTTTCCGCCGTGGCACAAGCTGACACGGCCCCTCAGTATTGGGGGGACATAACGCTTTGGGCAAAGATCAATGCCCTGGCGGGCCGGGTGCCGCCCCTCGTGAGGATCGAAGGCCCTGCCGCGCGGTTGCCCCAGTGGGAGGGGACATTGGACCTGAAAGCATTCAGGATCAGAATCAATTCCGACAGGACAGATGGCTGCGCTTGACTGCCTGCCTCAGCCTCATCCATTAAAAGGCCTTTCCATGTTGCGGATCCCCGCAAAAACAAATGTGATTACCACTTAGATTTTTTTACAATTCTCCATAGGATTAGGGGAGGGTTAACTTCACGGTATAACGTATTTACCCCCTCACCCCCCCTCTCCCCCGAAACGGGGGAGAGGGAGAGAAATAGCTTGGTTTTCACGCGAACTGAAGGATTCTTGCTGAGTTTTAGTGGTATCACAAAAACAAATGAACATTCCCGTGCAAAAAAGAAAAAAGATATAATAGTAGTAAGGAGATCGGCAACCCGCAATAAGACGTAAGGGAGAAAGGATAATAATCGGGCTGCAAGGGAATTAATGGCCAGGGAAAATCGGGTCGGGCTGGTGCCGGCAGGGGTCAATAGAAAGAAAAAGAGGCAGTGTCCGGCATCTCACCCAAAGATGTCATAAGCATAAAATTCTTCTGCAGTTTACGAAGGACAGTCAACTCATAAGGAGAAACACGATGGCCGAAATAAAACAAAAGATCGTTCCCCACCTGTGGTTTGATAAAGAAGCGAAAGAAGCGGCAAACTTCTACTGCTCCGTCTTCCCCGATTCAAAAATTACGAACATCTCAACACTGCACGACACGCCGTCGGGCGACTGCGATATTGTCTCTTTCACGCTTTTCGGCCAGCCGTTTATGGCCATCAGCGCCGGGCCTTTATTCAAATTCAATGAGTCCATTTCCTTCATGGTGTATTGCGATACACAAGAAGAAATAGACTATTACTGGGAAAAGCTTTCGGCAGTTCCGGAGGCCGAACAGTGCGGCTGGCTTAAGGACAGGTATGGTCTCTCATGGCAGGTCGTACCCGCTGCCCTGGACAAAATGATGCAGGACCATGACTCTGAGAGATTGGCCCGGGTTACCCAGGCATTTCTTAAGATGAAGAAATTTGACCTCGCTGCGCTGCAAAGGGCATATGATGGGAAGTAAGCAAGAGAATCAAGACCGCGGCAAACAACAGCATGCAGCGGACGGCGCAGCATGCTGAGCGTACGGTGACAGGTTATGATGAAATTGAGTGATCTGGGTTTTGACCACTGGTTTGAAGCACATGTCGATGACATCCGCCACGAGGATCAAGGTATAGCACGCGTGTCGGCAGTTGATCGCAATTCCTTCATCATCAGGAATGAACTCAGTGAGATTCCCGCTGAACCTGCGGGAAAGTTTTATTTCAATGTTGAGTCATCGGTCGAGCTGCCATGTGTCGGCGATTGGGTCACCGTGCAGTATTACAATGATGACACCTCGGCAATCATCCACGGGGTCTTTCCACGAAAGACGTTTTTACGCCGAAAGCGTGCCGGCATGGAAGTGGACTACCAGATGATTGCAGCCAACATTGATATCGCCTTCATTGTCCAGTCATGTCACTTTGACTTTAATCTGCCCAGACTGAACCGATATTTGGTAATGGCAGCAGACGGACATGTTGAGCCGATTGTCATTCTTGCCAAAACGGACTTGATCTCCCGCGATGAGCTGCAACAAAAGCTTGATGCTATCAGACAGGCCGGAATCACGAACAGGGTTATTGCACTCAGTAACATCACCGGCTCCGGATTTGACGAATTTCACCAGGTATTAATGCCGGGTCGAACATATTGCCTGCTTGGGTCATCCGGAGTCGGCAAGACAACACTGATCAATCATCTGATTGGACGGGGTACGCTTGCTACCAAGGCTGTCAGTGGAACAGGGGAAGGCACGCACACAACAACCCGCCGGCAACTCATTGTTCTGGATACGGGCGTTATGTTCATAGACACACCCGGAATGAGAGAATTAGGCCTACTGGGCGCCGGTGAAGGGGTGAACAAAGGGTTTGAAGATATTATTGAGCTTTCCATGGCTTGCCGCTATGCCGACTGCAGCCATACTCGGGAATCAGGCTGCGCGGTTATTGCGGCAATTACAAACGGCGAGTTGAGTGAAGAACGCTATTCCAGTTAATTGAAACTCAGGAAAGAGTCAGAACACTATGAGATGTCGTACCTGGACAAACGTAAAAAGGACAGGGCATTCGGGCGCTTCATGAAGACAGCAAAAAAGAATATGAAAAGATGAATGACCTGAACCGAACAAACCGCTCCGGCGGAAGGCTTTCACACGCCATTGGCAAAAACAGAAGAGGCTGTGAAACAGTGCAAAAAAAACCAATGACCTCCCGTGAAAAAAAAAACAGGATATAATAAGAATCAAGAGAATCGGCGGCTGCTTCGTTGACAAAGAGTTCGGCTCACGTTGGGAGAAAAAATGATAATCGGGATTCCCAGGGAAATAATGGACAGGGAAAATCGGGTCGGGCTGGTGCCGGCAGGGGCGAATGCCCTGGTCAGGGCCGGACACGAAGTGGTCGTGGAAAAAGGGGCCGGCACCGGGAGCGGCTTCACGGATGCGGATTACGAGGCGGTAGGGGCGAAAATCGCGGACCATCCCCGGGAGGTTTTTGCCCGGGCTGAGATGATCATCAAGGTCAAGGAGCCCCTGGATCCGGAACTCGAGTATTTCCGGGAGGAACAGATACTTTATACCTATCTTCATCTGGCGCCCAAACCGGAATTGACCGATTTCCTCTGCCGCCGGAAAGTTTCCGCCATCGGCTATGAGACAGTCAGGCTCGCGGACGGTTCATTGCCTCTCCTGGAGCCGATGAGCATGATTGCCGGCAAGCTGGCCGTTCAGGTAGGCGCGCACTACCTGGAAAAGACATACGGCGGGGCAGGGGTGCTGCTCGGGGGCGTGCCCGGTGTCGAGCGTGGCAGGGTGGCGATTATCGGCGCCGGCGTCGTGGGCGGGAATGCCGCCCGGATTGGTGTCGGCCTTGGCGCCGAAGTGTCTGTCCTCGGCATTAATATGGAGCGTCTCAGGCACCTTGATGAAATGTATGCCGGAAAAGTGAAAACCCTGATGTCCAATGAATACAACATCAGACGGACGGTCATAGCATCGGATCTGGTGATCGGTGCGGTGCTCATCCCCGGCAGCACGGCGCCCAAGCTCGTGACCAGGGACATGGTATCCGCCATGCGTCCGGGGTCGATCATAGTGGATGTGGCGATCGACCAGGGCGGCTGCGTGGAAACCGCCAGGGTGACGACCCATTCCGAGCCGACGTACACGGTGGACGGGGTGATTCACTACTGCGTGGCAAATATGCCGGGGGCAGTTCCCAGGACCTCCACCTTTGCCCTGACCAATGCCACCCTGCCGTACGCCCTGGAAATCGCCGGCAAGGGACTGACCCTGGCCCTGCAGGACAATCCACCGCTCAAAGAGGGCCTGAATGTGTACAACGGCCGCATTGTCAACCGCCGGGTGGCTGAGTCCCAGGGTAAGGAATGGCATGATGCCGGCTAGCCTTTTGCCGCCGGCAGAATAGTTCTCCTGCCGGGACCGGTAATCTCTTCCTCCACCAATAACCATTCCACCTTTCGACCCGCAACATATACCGGAAAGTCTCAAATTCACTAAGTTATGTAAACAGTACCTGTTATTTTCAAACCGCATCCACAGCGTTTCATTTTGTTTTTTATTCAACTCTTTAAAACCTGGTCCTTCGGGCCAGGTCAGAGATATAAGGCTCCGCCAATTATCTGATTTATTTGTTCATTTTTTTGCTCGTCCAAAAAAACGAACCAAAAAAACGACGCCCGTGGCATTTGGTCCTGCGGACTTCTTTGCGCTCCTCAAAGCTGCCGGGAATTTTCAAACTCGCTTCGCTCAAACAGTGAAAATTCCATTATCGGCATCTTTTCCGGTGCTCAACAAATGCCAATGGGAATACAATAAACTTGCCCCTTCAAGGGGCGACCAATGCCGGGCCCTCTGGACCCGGATATTTACTTTTCCTTGACGGAATTCAATTCCGGATGTAAAAAGCCCTGTCTTGGACAGATTTAGACAATAAAGGACATTAATGGACAGTATTTTTATCGGGGTCAAGGAAATGGCCGCCAACATGGGTGTTTCGGAAAAGACCATTTACCGGATGCTCAACGACAACCAGTTTCCATTTGCGGTGAAGATCGGGGGACAATGGCGCTTTCGGGGTGACAGCCTTGACAGGTGGATTTCCGGCCAGGCGGGGTCCGGGCAGTCCGGGGAAAAAATTCATTACAATATCAAGGTTTCAGAAGCCCTGCTGACCGGTTCGGTTCTATACAGGATTCACGGCACCAACAGGGATGAGGCGCTGGACGAACTGCTGTTCACCCTGCCGCGGACAGGTTCATTCAATCCCCGGGACTGCAAGTTTTCCATCCTCGAACGAGAAGCACTGGTGCCCTCCTCTCTGGCTGGAGTTGCCTGCATGGCGCCGAGTTCGGACCACCCGGTTTTCATGGAGCGGTCGCTGATCATCCTTGCCTTTCTCGAACAGCCGACGGATTTCAAGGCCCTGGATGGCCTGCCGGCCAGGATCATCTTCCTGATTCTCCCGGCCAACAGCCAGGAGCTCGCCATCCTGATGACCAGGCTGCAGCGGCTGCTGATGGAACCGGGATTTGTGGCCGAAATGATGCAGGAACCGCCCCGGAAGGAACTGCTGGAGTTGATCGGCAGGACGGAAGAGAGGCTGTTTGCCCGCTGTCAATTCAAAAGGGAAGAAGGCTGCGATTCGACGGACGATTCCGGCCGGATTTAACGTTTCCAGAAATCAACCATTAGCCTGAACAGTTAGAACACCATGTCTTTTTTTATCGGCTTGATCATTGTTTACCCGGCCGCGGCATTGCCGCTCTCTGCGGCCGGAAATACAGCACGGTCCTCTCGCTCATCCGGATTTGCCTGCTGAGTCAGCATAAATGGCGATGACATCCATGTTCGGCTCCCTTCTGTTCCATCTCCTTCTGCTCTTCGGCATATCGCCCCTGCTGCCGGGCATCATTGCCAGGACCAAGGCTCTGGTTGCCGGCCGCAAGGGGCCGCCGCTGCTGCAGCTCTATTATGACATATGGAAACTCCTGCGCAAGGGCATGGTGATCAGCAGAACCACAACCTGGGTATTCAGGGCCGGTCCCCTGGTCGGTTTTGTTGTCCCGGTTCTCGCCGGGCTGCTGATTCCGTTCGGGGCCATGGAAGCGCCCCTGACATTTACGGGTGATCTCATCCTCTTTGTCTACCTGCTGGGTCTGGCCCGTTTTTTTACCATCCTGGCCGCGCTTGATACCGGCTCGAGCTTTGAAGGAATGGGGGCGGCCCGGGAAGCGACCTTTTCGGTGCTGGTGGAACCAACGATTCTGGTAGCCTTTATAGTCCTGGCCCGCACCTCGGAAACCCTTACCCTGAACACCATGCTGAGGGCCGGGGAGGAGATGTTCCATGGTCCCGGCTCCATGCCGGTCATCCTGATCTCGTTCTGCCTTTTTATCGTCCTGCTGGTGGAAAACTGCCGCATTCCCTTTGACGACCCCAACACCCATCTGGAACTTACCATGATCCATGAGGTTATGGTCCTTGACCACAGCGGCCCTGATTTCGGGATGATACTCTATGGTTCCGCCATGAAGCTGATGATTTCAGCTGCCCTGGTGCTGGATATTCTCCTGCCGTCCACGGGAAGGGTGACAACGGACATCATGGCGTTTGTCTGCGGCCTGCTTGTTCTCGCATTCGGCATAGGACTGGTTGAATCCGCCATGGCGCGGCTTCGCATGATCAGGGTGCCGCAGCTTCTCGTGGGCACGACATTGCTGTCACTGTTCGCCCTTGTTCTGGTCGTGAGGTGATGGTCATGTCCAACGTGATAAATGGAATTCTGCTGACCGTTATCCTGCTCAACTTTTTCATTCTCGGGACGAGCCGTCTCGCCACCTGCATCCGCACCGTAGCTACTCAGGGAATTCTGCTGGCGCCGCTGCCGCTTCTGATTTACGGCATCAACGTTCATTCCGTCGTGCTGATGATCGGGGCCATGGTTATCAAGGGATTCATAATCCCATGGCTGCTTTTCCGCGCTATCCGGCAGGTGCGTATTCGCCGGGAGGTTGAGCCGCGGATCGGATACATCTCAAGCCTCATGTTCGGAGCCCTGATTACCGCCGGGGCCTTTATTTTTGCCGACCGCCTGCCCCTGCTGCCCGAACATCTCCACTCCCTGTTCATTCCCGCCTCCCTGTCGACACTGGGGGTGGGTTTTCTGCTGCTCATAACCCGGCGCAAGGCCATAACCCAGGTTCTCGGCTACCTGATTTTTGAAAACGGGATTTTCATATTCGGCATCCTGCTGGCGGAAGCCATGCCGCTGATGGTCGAAACCGGGGTGCTCCTTGATATGCTGGTCGCCATTTTTGTCATGGGAATCGTGATGAATCATATCAACCGGGAATATTCCTCAATCAACACCGAACATCTCAGCCTCCTCAAAGAATAACCCGGATGAATCTCTACAGCATAATCCTGCTGCCTTTTATCGCAGCTCTTGCCGCGGCCGTCCTCCCTTCCGACCGCTATCGTCCTCTGCTTATCCCGGCAGCGGCCATGTTCCACCTCATCCTCGTGTTCATGGAGGTATTCTGGCCGGAAACGCATCAGTTCACCGGGATGCTTGGGCTTGATTCCTTCGGCCGGCTGATCCTCCTGGTTGTCAGCCTTCTCTTTGCCGCTTCCTCGCTGTATGCGGTCGGGTATTTTCGAACACATCCGACCTGGGGCAACAGGACCTTCATCGTCTGTCTGCTGATCTTTCTCGGCGCCATGAGCCTGGCTGCCGCGTCCCGGCACCTGGGGCTGCTGTGGGTGGCGGTGGAGGCGACAACCGTGGCGAGCGCCCCGCTTATCTACTATAACCGCAACCGGTATTCCATCGAGGCCACCTGGAAATACCTGCTGCTTTGTTCCGTGGGCATTGCCCTGGCCATGCTGGGGCTTCTCTTCGTTGCCTACGCCGGTCTCGGGAGCGGCGGCGAATACGGCCTGCAGTTTGATCAAATGCTGCTTGCCGCGGACGGGTTTTCCAAGTCATGGCTGCGGGCAGGTTTTGTTTTTCTGCTGGTCGGCTTCGGCACCAAAATGGGGCTGGCGCCCCTGCATACCTGGAAACCGGATGCATACGGTGAAGCGCCGGGGCTGGTGGGCGGCCTGCTGGCCGGCGGTCTGACTTCCGTGGCTTTCCTGGCGGTTTTCCGATCTATGCAGATCATGACTGCTGCCGGCGAGCAGGTATTGGCCCGTCATTTTCTCCTGGCCCTCGGCCTGCTCTCTCTTGTTTTTGCCGCGATATTCGTTATCCGGCAGCGGGATATAAAAAGAATGCTTGCCTATTCCAGTGTGGAGCACATGGGGATCCTGGCCATAGGCCTGTCAATGGGACGGCTGGCTGCATACGGGGCAATGTTCCATGTCATGAACAATGCCCTGACCAAGGGCGCCCTTTTTATGAGCGCCGGCAACATCCATCGCTGCTTCGGCAGCAAACGTATGTGCGAAACCCAGGGCGCCATACATGTTCTGCCCTGGTCGGCCACCCTTTTTCTGGCTGGATTTTTCGCCATCACCGGATCCCCTCCCTTCGGCCCTTTCATGAGCGAATTTACCATTCTTCGGGGGATTTTCGCGACCGGCAATTTTTCCCTGGGTATCGGGTTCATCGGTCTGCTGATCGTTATTTTCATCGGCATGAGCAGCACTGTGATAACGGTCGTCCTTGGAGCGGCCATGGAGGACGAGCCTTCCCCGGACATGGACAAAGAGACCGTGCTGACCGTCCTCAGCCCATTCCTGCTGATGACGATTGTTCTGATCCTC
Organism: Desulfobulbaceae bacterium; assembly: GCA_033549385.1. GTDB lineage: Bacteria > Desulfobacterota > Desulfobulbia > Desulfobulbales > Desulfobulbaceae > UBA10518. The sequence goes on from JAWSUG010000027.1 coordinate 28,834, forward strand.
GGCCTGTATCTTCCGCAGCCGCTGCGCAATCTTTTCCATGATGCCGCCCTTCTCGTGGAGGCTCCATAATGAATGCCTGTTCCTGGATTTCCAATGGCGGGAGACTTCTACTTGCCGAACTCAAGCCGCTTTCCTATCAGGAATTCGGGCGGACCCTGGCATCCCTCCTGGCCGGGGACGGCCGCCTTGCCGCCTGTTTTGCTGATCTGCAGGAAAATGAAAGCCTGCCGCTGTCGATATACGGAATTGTTGCGGATGATGCATCGCACCGCCTTGCCGTGCTGCGTGCCGGTGCCGGTTCCGTCATCGAGTCCCAGACGCGGCTGATTCCGCAGCTTCAACTCTTTGAACGGGAAATTGCCGAGCAGTTCGGGGTGGTGTTTGAAGGTCATCCCCGGTTCAAGCCGGTCCGGTTTCACGCGCCATGGACCGGGGAAAAGGATGCCTGGATGCGAAATCCCCGGGAGCATCCCCGGGTCGGCGATATGGAGTATTTTCGGGTTGAAGGTGAAGAGATTCACGAAGTCGGGGTGGGCCCTGTTCATGCCGGGGTCATTGAACCCGGTCATTTCCGGTTTCAATGCTATGGCGAAAAGGTGCTGCACCTGGAGATTTCCCTGGGCTACCAGCATCGCGGCATCGAACGGCTTCTTTCCGGCGGTCCCTGGCCGCAGACATCATATCAGATTGAAACCGCTGCCGGTGACACGACCATAGGTCATATGACGGCCTACAGCATGGTCATGGAATCCCTTGCCGGGATCACTCCCCATGATCGAACACAGGTGCTGCGGTTCCTGGTCCTGGAACTGGAACGGCTCGCCAACCATGTCGGCGACATCGGCGCCCTGGCGGGCGATGTCGGTTTTCTGCCCACCGCCGCCTATTGCGGGAGGCTGCGGGGAGACTACCTTAACATGACCGCGGCAATTTGCGGCAGCAGGTTCGGAAGAGGCATGGTGCGGCCGGGCGGCGTTCTTTTTGATGTCAGCACCGTGCTGGCGGAACAATTGCGGCAGAAATTGACCGAGGCGGCAGGCCACACCCGCGGCGCCCTGGAGCTGTTCTTCGAAGCGTCTTCCGTGCTTGCCCGTCTCGAAGGAGTGGGAAAAGTGACACCCGCTGATGCCGCCGCTCTGGGCCTTGCCGGTGTCGCCGCCAAGGCTTGCGGCATCGATTCCGATATCCGCCGTCACCATACGGCCGGAATCTGTTTCCAGGAAAATTTCACAACGGCAACCGAATCCGGGGGGGACGTCTACGCCAGGGCCAGGGTCCGCCAGCAGGAAATAGAACAGTCGCTGGATCTGGTGAACCGCTGCCTGGAAAGCCCGGTGAGAGGCCCGCTTCAAAGTGCGGTCGGAAGCCTCGCCCCGGAAAGTCTTGCCGTCGGCATGGTCGAAGGATGGCGCGGTCCGGTAACCCATGCTGCCATAACCGATCGGGATGGACGGTTCCGCCGCTACAAGATGGTCGATCCCTCTTTTTTCAACTGGAGCGGCCTGGCAATGGCCATGCGCAATGAACAGATTTCCGATTTTCCGCTCTGCAACAAGAGCTTCAACTTATCCTACTGCGGCTTTGATCTGTAGACGGGAGATGAGGTAGGGTCATGCTGGGAATTATTGGTGAACGTTTGCGGCAGGGGTACAGGACCGGCGGTTTTCCTAAAAAGGAACCGGTCCTTCCTGACCGCTTCCGGGGTCTGCCTGTTCTGCGGCCGGAAAAATGTTCCGCGGGCTGCACTGATTGTGTCGACCGCTGTCCGTTTGGGGCGGTTATAATGCAGGGCGGTTCAATCAAGGTTGATCTCGGCCGCTGCCTCTTCTGTGCCGACTGCCCGGTCTGCCCGCACGGTGCCTTGACATTTTCCAATGACTACCGTCTTGCGGGACGCCGGCGGCAAGACCTTGTTTTTGACGGTACCGGGCAGGAGCTTGCCGCCGCCCTGGAAAAAAAGATGCTCTCCATGTTCAAGCGTTCTCTTAAGCTTCGGCAGGTTTCCGCCGGCGGCTGCAACGGATGCGAGGCGGATGTCAACGTGCTGGGGACCCTGGTCTTTGATCTCGGCAGGTTCGGCATCCAGTTTGTGGCGTCCCCCCGCCATGCCGACGGCATCCTGGTTACCGGTCCGGTCACCCGCAATATGCATTCGGCTCTGCTCGCGACATACGAAGCGGTGCCCGAACCGAAGCTGGTTATTGCTGCCGGCGCCTGCTCCATTGCCGGCGGACCTTTTATGAACAGTGATGAAGTACAAAACGGCGTGGAAGATATTCTGCCGGTTGATCTGTACATCCCCGGCTGTCCGCCGCATCCGTATACGATCCTGGACGGGCTGCTGCGCCTGCTGGATAAGCGTTGAACATGTGCCGCTGGAGAAAGGACGAAAAATGCTTTTAGTTCTATGTATCAAACTCGGTTCATGGAGCCGGATCAGAGTTATGTTGATCTGTCAATTAATTGATTTTATTATTCATTTTTTTGCTCGTCCAAAAAAACGAATCAAAAAAATGACGCCCGTGCCACTTGGTCCTTCGGACTGCGTTGCGCTCCTCGAAGCTGCCGGGATTTTGAAAACTCGCTTCGCTCAAACAGTTCAAAATCCTTTGACGGCAACTTCTCCGGTGCTCACCAAGTGCCAATGGGAAAGAATGTTAACTGCGCACCTTGAAGAGCAATTAAAGCCGGGTTTTTTGAATCGAATTTTTTACACAATAAAAATCATGCGCAGGGGAACTGAGTTGTGACCATCTTCCTGACGTCTGTTTTGCTGCTGCTGTTATCGGGGCTGCTTGCCCCCCTGAGCAGGAAAGGCTCCCGTTTCTGGGACCGCTTCTCTCTGGCTGCCGGCATTGCCGGCGCAATCCTTGGTCTTGCCGCCTCACTGGCCTGCCTTGTCCTCGGGGAACCGGGTGTTTTCAGAATTCCATGGCCCGGCATCGGCGGCTTCTTTTCCCTTCGAATTGATGCCCTGAGCAGCATTTTTCTTGTCCCGGCGTTTTTTATTTCAGGCGCAGGCATGCTCTATGGCAGCGGATACTGGCCCCATGCTGAAAAACCGGGCAGCAGTGCCTGGATCCGTTTTTTCTACCCCCTGCTTGCCGCCGGACTGGCTCTTGTGCTGACTTCCGACAACGGGGTTGTTTTTCTCATCAGCTGGGAAGTCATGGCCATAGCCGGGTATTTTCTCGTGATGACGGACGGTGAAGATGAGGAGAACCGGAAAGCCGGGCTTGTTTATCTTGTTTCCACCCATGCCGGCACCCTGGCCCTGTTTGCACTCTTTGCCCTGCTGGGTGAAGAAGCCTGCCTGGCGGTTCTGCCGGCTGCCGGGAGCCTGACCGGCACTGCCGCAGGCAAGGGGACCGCTCTCTTTCTCCTGACATTGTTCGGTTTCGGCATCAAGGCAGGGATCATGCCCCTGCACATCTGGCTGCCGGGAGCCCATGCCGCGGCTCCCAGCCATGTTTCGGCTCTCATGTCCGGAGTGATGATTAAGACCGGGATCTACGGGATCCTGCGGGTTATCGGTTTTTTTCAGACCATTCCGGCCTGGTGGGGATGGCTGCTTCTTGGCCTGGGAATATCTTCGGGAATTCTCGGGGTACTGTTTGCCATTGCCCAGCATGATATCAAGCGCCTGCTTGCCTATCACAGCATCGAGAATATCGGCATCATTCTCATCGGGATCGGCGCTGCCATGCTCGGTATGACCTATAACATGATGCCCGTTGCCGTCCTGGGCATGGCGGGTGCGCTGCTGCATGTTGTCAATCACGGTCTGTTCAAGGGGCTGCTTTTTCTCAGTGCGGGATCCATGATTCATGCTGTAGGATCAAGGCAGATGTCTGCCTACGGCGGCCTGCTGAAAATGCTGCCGTACACCGGTGTTTTTTTTCTCGGCGGCGCCATCGCGATCTGCGGCCTGCCGCCCCTGAACGGTTTTGTCAGCGAATGGTTCATCTATCTTGCCCTTTTCCACGGCGGAATCGATACGCCAAGGCACCTACAGGCTGTCCTGCTGGTTGTTCCCGCCCTGGCCATGATCGGGGGCCTGGCTCTGCTCTGCTTTGCCAAGGTCTTCGGACTTTCCTTCCTCGGCAGCCCACGCTCCGGACTGCACGGGGCGCAGGAGGCTTCCGCGTCCATGCTCTGGGCAATGGGTCTTCTACTGGCAGCCTGCCTCTGGATCGGCATCGCCCCGGCAACGGTTCAGCCGTTCCTGTCCGGAGCCGTCTCCCTGTGGACCGGTACGCCGGCGGCCGGGGTCTATACCCTGTCGGCCTTGGCACCGGCCGGGTACATAAGCCTAGCTTCTGCGCTCCTCCTGGCATTGCTCCTGTGTTTCCTGGCGGCCGGCCGGGTGCGAAGGCATGCCGCCATCCGGCAGGCTGCAACCTGGGGCTGTGGATATGCCGATAAATTGCCGCGGGCTCAGTATTCAACGTCATCCTTTGCCGAAATGATCATGGGGTTATACAATTGGGCTCTTAAGACCCGCTATACCGGAGAGCAACCGGCAGGCCTGTTCCCGGCAAGGGCAGTTTTCAGGTCCCACACCCCGGATGTGATCCTGGATCTTCTGCTGCTGCCCGGCAGCCGAAAAGTTGCCGCAGCCGCCGAGAGAATCAGGCGCATCATTCATCACGGGGATATCGGGGGCTATCTCTTTTATATTGCCCTTGCCTTATCCCTTCTGCTTTCAGTCGCTGTTTTTGTCGAATAACGGCCGGGCGCAGAAGGAGCGGCCGGTACCTGCCCGGGCAGGCATTGACAGGTCTGCCGGAATCATTAGTGTTTTTTATGAAAATGAATAACAGCAAGTGTACGGGTATCCCGGCTCCTGGTATCCCGGCTTGATCGTTCTTCATGTGAGGTTTGGTATGATTATAAAAAAAATAATTATTGTTCTTCTCCTTGCTCTTTTTCAGGCCATTGCCGCATTGGCCGAGTCCGGCCCGAAGATAAAGCAGTACCCGGTTCCTGAAGGTTCGCGGCCGCATGATGTGGCTCCCGCAGTTGACGGCGGTGTCTGGTATACGGCGCAGGGGGCTGCTGCTCTGGGGTATCTCGATCCCGTCACCGGCAGGACCCGCCATATCGACCTTGGCAAAAATTCCTCACCTCACGGGGTAATTGTCGGTCCCGACGGATCGCCCTGGGTAACGGACAGCGGCTTAAATGCCATTGTTCGCGTCGATGCCACCGACGAGAAAATAACCGTGTATCCCCTGCCGGAAGAGACGCCGTGGGCCAATCTCAATACCGCGACCTTCGACCTCCAGGGCCAGCTCTGGTTTACCGGACAGAGCGGATTCTACGGGCGGCTGCAGCCCGATACCGGTACAATGGAAGTTTTTCCGGCACCCCGCGGCCGAGGGCCGTACGGCATCTGTACCGCCCCGGACGGATCGGTCTATTACGCCTCTCTGGCCGGCAGCCACATCGTCCGCATTGACACCCGGTCGGGCGAGGCCACGGTCATTGAACCCCCGACCGCCGGACAGGGGGCGCGGCGCGTATGGGCCGATTCCGGCAGCAGGATCTGGGTGAGTGAATGGTATGCCGGTCAGCTGGCACTTTATGATCCCAAGAGCGGGAGTTGGAAGGAATGGAAACTGCCGGGGGAAAAGCCGCAGGCGTATGCTGTGTACGTGGATGAAAACGACATTGTCTGGCTGAGCGATTTCGGCAGCAATGCCATGGTCAGCTTTTCACCGGTAACCGAGAAATTTACGGTCTTCGGGCTGCCCAGCCCGACGGCAAACATCCGGCAGATCCTCGGCCGGCCGGGAGAGATATGGGGCGGCGAATCAGGCGTTGACAAGCTGGTGGTTTTTCAGACTGCCGAATAATCAGGGGTCAGGGGAGCCTGGGCAGAGCTTTTTTCGCCAATATTTCAGCCTGCTGCAGGTTCTTTTTCTCGTCACCCCGGCTCACCTTGATTTGCAGATAATACTTTCCCTGACGGATATTCAGCCCTCCTTTCGGCCCGGAGATGGCACCGCCCCATGCGGCCTCTTCTCCGATTCCCTTTACGGTCTCCGGAGCATTGACCAGGGAAAGGGCATCGCTGAATTTTTCTGCTGCTTCCGCATCTGATGCCGCCACTGTAAGCTCAATGCTGACAAAACGTTTGTAATGTTCAGCATCAAGCGATTCAAAATGACACAGGGTTGTTCCCTGCATGATTTTTTCTTCAAATTCAGTGAGCCGCCCGTCCGCCACATGAACTCCGGCAGCCTTTTCAGCCTCGGTCCGGGTGACAACCTGGCAGGCTTTGATCGGTTCTGCTGCAGTTGCAGCGGGTAACCAGGATAAGGAAACAATGAACAGCAAGATGGTAATTTTTTTCATCATTGGTGCTCCTTCGGATTATATTTTCAACAGGGTTGCTGATTGATCGTCAATCTTCATACCCTATTGCCACGTAATAGGTCGCTTTGTCGAAAAACAGGGAAATTCTTCTTTCCAGTTCCAGGAGCATATAGATGTCAATGGTCTTGCTCCACATGCCGTGGGAAAGGGCAAACTCCCAGATATGTTTTTTCAGCAGGCTCAGGGCGCTTATCTCCTCGCTCAGGCTGAAACCTTCTTTTTTCCTTTTTCTGCCCAGGCTTATGTAATAGGTGACAATGTCCTGGCCGTGAAAGGAACCTCTCAGCCACTGGCCGAAATGGGAAATTACCAGAAACACGCGGTGAAAGAGCAGCTGCTGGTGAAAGACATGATAGGTAGGGGTGGACTTGTTTTTCCTGACGTCTGCCACCCATAATTCGGCAATACAGTCTGAATGTTCTTCGATCAGTTCGATCAGGTTATCGGAAAGCAGATTTTTTCGTCTGCCCACAAGACTTTCGTCACCCTGGCCGGCTGCTAGGGTGAATGAATCGATAATCGCCCAGTAGTCCTTTTTCCCCGCGATAAAGGTCTGCAGGGCCTTGCTGTTCGAAGGGAAAGCGAGGCGGGGAACACTTTCTATCGGGAAGAAGCGGACTTCATCGGCATCGTCGCCGGCCCTTAAGGAGCCGCCTGTCTGTTCAACTTCAAAGGTGAGAAACAGCAGGTCGCCGTAAAAATAATTGGTACAGGAATCCACATCCTGGAGTTGAACTATTTTTCCCTGTATTCCCGTTTCCTCTTCAAGCTCCCGCAATGCGGCTCCGACAATGCTTTCACCGCTTTCCGCAAAACCCGAGGGCAGACACCACTTTCCCTTATAGGGGTTGTTGCCCCTTTTTACCAGCAGCACCCGGCGGTCACTGACCAGGATCGTCGAAACCACGGGCAGTGGATTTTCATAAAAAGAAACATCGCAGGCCGGGCAATATTCCCGGGTAATTTCACTTTCCGTCTTCAGCAGGACCCTGCCGCCGCAATAATGGCAGTATTTTCTTTTTTTCTTTTTCATTGCTCCCGCCCGCTATCGGTGCGGATAACGGCAGATATACACCGTATCATCCTTGGAAATCGTTAAAAATTCGTGTTTGGCCAGCAGGTCCCGGAAATAAGCGGCAAGAACGGTTTCAATGAACCGGTCGTCGACCATGCATCCGTCGGGAAAAAAGAGTGGTTTTTTAAAGCATATATATCTGATCAGGCCGGGCAGGGATGCTGCATCAATGCGAAGTGAATTTACATACTTTTTCTCGCAGATCTCCCTGAACCAAGGGGAAAGCAGACGGCAGCCGTTGGCGCTGGAAAAGGAATCCATGAGTTCTTCCAGGGGGAAAGGTCCGGCCGGGCAGCCTGTATGCTTTTTGAGCAGATCCCCTACGATATTGATGAGTTCCTGCATGTGCGGCATGGCGTGGGTAATGGTGATGAAGAGACCGTTCGGCCGCAGGACCCTTGCTATATCGGGAATTGCTTCCGGGAAAAAGTAGAGCGCATAGGAACAGAGCACCAGGTCAAAGCTTTGATCGGGATACCGGCTGCAGAATACCTCGTCCGAAAGGCAGAACCTCCCCGGATATCCTGATTTTCGGCAGGCATCGAGATAGTATTTTTCACATTCCTCCCACAGGTCGACCCCATTGATGAGTGCCCCTGGATCAAGTCTTCCTGCCAGACCTTTAATGAAGAATCCGTAGGAGCATCCCAGATCAAGGACATCCTTGCAGCGGCTGAGATCGACATCGGCGAAGGTGAAATCACGGATGTCAGTTCTGTTCAGGGAATGGTCCCGGATGAATCTGCCGGTTTCAATATGTTCCTCAATATCGACAAAGATCTCGGCATGTCGTTCTCTTTTTTTCATCGGAGCCACATTGTCTCAATCGTATCAGGGAAGAAGCATTACATCGGCCTTACCAGTCCGATGAGTCAGAAGAGTTCGTTTTCGAGAATAAGGGAGGAGAGGGAAACCACTCCGACAAGTTCGCACTTGTCCTCGACCGGGGCTCTGCGGATACCGGCCCGGTACATGAGACGGGCCGCATAGCGGATGTTCATGTCGGCCGGCACCGTAATAATCGGCTTGGTCATGATTTCATAGACATTCACCTCGGCCGGCGAGCGGCCCGGTATTATCACGCCTTTGATAAAATCCTGAACCGAGATTATGCCCCAGGCGTCATCGGGATGCCGTTTGCTGACCAGCAGCGTCCTCACCCCGGCGGCCCGCATCCTGGCGGCCGCCTCCCTGGCTGTGGCCATGCCGTCAATAGCAATGATTCCCTTGTGCATCACGTCCCTTGTCCGGACTATCGGTGTTTTGTCTGATGTCATGATGATCCCCCTGCAAAAAATAATTTCAGGCTGCCCCTAAAAATAACTGTCGCGCACCTCTTCCTTGAACCGTTCCATCTGGCTTTCCAGTCCCACTACCTGTTCAACAGGCAATACGAAGGCGATGCCGGTTCCGGGTTTATGGAATTCTCCCTTTTCCTTTATTTTGTCCAGGATTTTGCCTACCAGGTGTTCTTCGACCAGAAACATGATAATATCGGTCTGGGCTTCAAGCGACAGGCCGAAAAAGGTTTTCGCTTCGCGAATGCCGGTGCCCCTGGCCGGTATTATTGTCGCACCTGTGGCCCCCGCTTTTTTTGCCGCATCAACAATGTTGTCCGTGATGTCTGTCTTTACCGAAGATAAAATAAGCTTAAAGCGCATTACTCTTCTCCATTTTTCTTATTGGTTTACGTAGTGCCAGCCGGTGCATAATCTGAGCATATCCCAAAACAGCAATAATTGGAAACAGGCTGGCAAATGCAATGAGGCCGAATCCGTCCAGGGCAGGGTTTCGTCCGGGCACGGTGGCGGCCAGCCCCAGGCCAAGCGCCGTCACCAGTGGTACGGTTACCGTTGAAGTGGTCACTCCGCCCGAATCATATGCCAGGGGGATGATGCTTTTGGGAGCCGTCATAGTCTGCATGACAACAACCATATAGCCGACAAGGATGTACATATAAAGCGGCGTGCCGGTAATTATGCGGTATGTGCCGAGACTGATGCCGAAGGCGACACCGAGGGCGACCGTGATCCTCAGACCCCATTGATTGATCGTGCCGGCCGATACCTCATGGGCCTTATAGGCGACGGCGATCAGTGACGGTTCGGCAATAGTGGTTGCAAAGCCGATCATGGCTGCAAATAAATACACCCAGCCATAGGCTTTCCAGTCAAACTGGTTAATAGCATCTGTTGTACCGTAAATAAAGCCGGGATCAGACAACTGCGTTGCCATGATTTTACCGAGAGGAAAAAGCGCTTTTTCCAGTCCTGCCAGAAACAGGGCAAGGCCGATGACGACGTAAATACTGCCGATGACGACACTGCGCAGATGGGGAATCGGCTGGCGCAGGACCAGAAGTTGGAATACAGTAATCAGGATGATGATCGGCAGTACATCCCGGCAGGTGGAAAGCAGGGTTATGCTGAAATCATGAAGGTATTCCACAAAAAACCGTCCTGGTTATCCGAAAATGATCAGGCCGTACCCCATGACAAAGATCATGGGCAGCAGGGAGGCAAAAGCAATAAGACCGAAACCGTCCGCAAGCGGGCTTCGTCCTTTGATGGTGGATGCCAGGCCTACACCTAAAGCCGCGACCAGGGGAACAGTGATGGTGGAGGTGGTGACGCCGCCGGCATCATAGGCAATGCCGATAATTTCTTCCGGGGCGATGATGGTCATGAGCATGACCACAGCATATCCCCCGATGATCAGGTAGTGGATAGGCCAGCCCAGAATGATGCGCAAGACCCCTATGAGAATAGCCAGCCCTACAGAAAAGGCGACAGACATGCGCAGACCGAAGGCATATTTGTGCAGGGAATCGGGGTCAGAATCAATAAGTCCGCCTTGGCCAGCTATATCGGCAGCTTCGGCAGCTACGGCAATGAGCGCGGGTTCGGCGATGGTGGTGGAAAATCCAAGGGCAAAGGCAAAGACGAGAAGCCAGGCAAGACTTCCCTTTCTGGCAAGGGCGTGGGCCATTGACTCTCCAATGGGAAACAGCCCCATTTCGAGTCCCTGAATAAAGAGGGTAAGACCGGCCACCACGAGCAGGGCACCGATCAGGATTTCTCCCAGCTGCGGCAGAGTCTGCTGAAGGACGAAAATCTGAAAAAAAGCGATTACCAGGATGATAGGCAGCAGGTCGGTAACCGCAGCCTTGATTTTTTTCAGGATTAAGGAGGTGATCAACGCTTTTCCCTGATAGGCGACAAGACGGTTTGTGTCGTTTTCATGTCTCATTTTATCAATGAAACCTGAATAATACAGATATTCTTTTTTTCTTATACTATTATTATTTTTTTGCAAGGTGCGCCAGGCAGAAGAGATCTGACTGATTCGTGCCTGGGTCACGCAACCTTCACCACTTATTCAGCTCTTTTTCAATTTTGATCATGAACCTGTTGATGTCCAGGGCAGCAAGTTTTTCACTTTTATAGAGCGAAAAATATTTCAATGAACATTTTCGGGCACATGCACCCAGCAGGGCAAACCTGATCACCCTTTTTAATGGCTGCCGCATGATAAGCCGGTCCACCCACCAGGGAGACCCCAGAGTGGTGACCACCAGACATTTACGCAAATTATCCAGGCGCGGTTGAATGGGACCGAAATCATCGGCGTGATCATAGGCAATCCCCGGACCCCAGACCCGGTCAAACCAGCCTTTCAATATGGCGGGAAAACCGAACCACCAGGTTGGAAAAAGCAGGACCAGGGCATCGGCTTCCCGGAGCCTGTCCACCTGCCCGGAAATATCCGACGAATCGTAGGAGGCGCTGTAATAGGTTTCCCGTTCTATGGGAGTCAGTGCCGGTTCAAATTTCTCGGCATACAGGTCTTCGACCGTAACCTCATGTCCCATTGTTGCCAATTTATCCGCCACCTGCGATGTCAACAGACCGCAGAGGCTGTTTTCCAGGGGGTGAGCCCATACCACGAGGCATTTCATCGTTGTTCAGCTGTTATGTTAAATGATGAGAATCAGGCGCACAGGTCAACCTTCGTCCGGATGCCACCTGTCCATGTGCGCTGCATGCGTCTTCAGATAAGCACCCGGCTTGTTGAACCTGTCATAGAAATCCAGGTCGAGGTGATGCGCCTGCAGGTACATGATGAGGAACATGGAGGGCACTGTAGCGGGAAATTTGCCGAAAGTGTCGAAGAGGTACTGGGCCTGGAACGCAACGCATTCCCTGAATCGTTCGCTGTGGATCTGGGCGGCCGAGCGCACTTTGCGGCTTTCCTTCCAGGGGCCGGGAGTATCGGGATTAAAAGGTCCGCCGGAGCCGAACTTGCGCTCGCAGACCGCTTCCACCGCAGCCCTCATATCGGCGTAGTGGGGAGGGCAGAAGCCTTCCATCACTCCCTCCAGTCCGGTGGGGTTGGGATATGGCCAGCGCTCGTCCATATCGTAGCGGAAGCCAAGTCCGGGCACTGCAGGGTCTCCGCTGGCACCCAGGGTGGCAAAGGGGTCAATGCCGTTGAACATCCATCCTCCCAGGCCCATGGCCTGGAGCATGAGGGTGCCGGCATAGCAGCTTGCCGAAAGTTCAACGGTAATTTCCGACAGGGACCATTGCTCCACATAGGTGACGGGCCAGACCCTGGAGACATCCACAATATCTGCAAACTGCTCAATGCCCGGAATGGAGCGTTTATTGATATCATCATGAAGCACCAGACCGTTCTGCAGCATATAGCACAGGTTGAGCAGAACATGCTGTGAAAGATCGCCGACCGGGACTATAACCAGGGTGGAAGGTTTGTTGAATACCCAGGTGTTATGCGCTTCCGTGTAGGGCACCTCGGCAGGGACCTTAAGACGGCCGTCGTGGATTTTACGCACATGCTTCCGGACATTGTCGACAAATGCTTCCGGGTTCAATGAACCGTCATCGGCCCGGTCATCGAAAGCCGGTGCATCGCGCATCTCCAGCACATATACACCTTCGTCATCCGTAAAGAAGGTCTTGCTCGTGTGGAATCCGGCGGCTGACGGAAATACTCTTCCGCCCGCAGCGCCTGCGTAATTGGAAAGGTGGGGAGCATAAAGGGCTGCCCTGTAAATCATGTGATGCCAGGAGGTATTGCCGCCGCAGGCCGAAACCAGCAGCATTTTTTCAAATTCGGTAAGGGGCAGCGGCTTGCTGCCCGACTTGTACGCAAAGACGCCGTCCGGAATTTCCGCCCCCATAAAAAATCGCCGGGACCGGCGTCCCAGAAGAGCTTCCATGAGGGGGAACGACAGCATGTCCTGAAAACCCGGTGGAGTTGCCGCTTTTTTCATAATCCCTCCTGATATAGTACAGGTTCAAAACAATCTGCTCTTGAGATGAATTTAATAACCGGCTGCCGGAAAATAAAGACAACAGGCAGGGAAAACAAGGTCCTTGCCGCAAATTTCTGCCAGGAGTTCCTGTTATACCTCGGTACGAAGTTTCCTATTTCTTTCGCTTATCACGGACATAGAGAGCCTTTGAGTTGGTGCCGGCTATGGGCCTTTCTTCCATTTCAAAAAGCTTTGTTGCGGATACCAGTTCGCCCAGTTTCATATACCCGTAGTTACGCGGATCAAAATCAGGGGATTGTTTGGCAATATTGCTGCCGACCGGTGCAAGATGGGCCCATCCGCTTTCGTCGGAAGATGCTTCTACCGCGTTACGGAGCAGGCTGACCAGCTTTGTATCCTGCTTTAAATCGCTGCTCGATTTTTTGACAATTGCTTTACTTTCATCCGTTTTAGCACGAAGAACCTCTGTGTAGATGAATTTGTCGCAGGCCGACACAAAGGCGGCAGGTGTCTTCTGTTCACCGAAACCGTAGACAAATAATCCGGATTCCCTGATTCTTGAAGCCAGTTTGGTAAAATCACTGTCACTTGAAATGATGCAGAACCCGTTGAAATTGCCGGTGTATAACAGGTCCATAGCATCGATAATCATGGCGCTGTCGGTTGCATTTTTGCCCCTGGTATAGGCAAATTGCTGCATGGGCTGAATGGAATACTGGAGCAGGACCTCTTTCCATCCTTTCAGGCCGGGTGCTGTCCAGTCACCGTAGATTCTCTTGACACTGGCTACCCCGTAATTTGCTATCTCCGACAGCAGGCTGTCAATAATGTTCGGCTGCGCATTGTCCGCATCTATGAGAACTGCTAATTTGTAGGTGTTTTCCATGGTTATGGTGTCCTGATTTCCCCGATTCTTTTTGATGCGTGAGATAACCGCATCATTTTATGCATACGATTATTCCCGGTCGTGTGCCCGCAAGATGACCAGTTTCCAATAGGATATTGGAATAAAGGGTAATTGACAATGAGTAAAATTTCGGAATGGGGACATATATGTACTTTTCAATACTGCGTGCCGGGCGGTCCGGACTGGGGGTAGCTCCAGCCGAAACCCCACCGGAACGGAGTCGGCAGCCAGTAAACTCCCCCGGCCTGAACACCATAGTACATAATTTTGCCGATAAAGGGATGGCCCTTTTCACCCACACATTTTTCAAGAGTTCTATCCGCCTCCTTTCTTTCCTCCCGGGTGCCTCCCAGCCAGTAAACAACATCATGTTCTACACAGCACTTGAGCCAATCGTAATCGGGCCAGAGGGAACAGCCGTCGGACCTGAATTCGTTTGGCGGCAGCGGAGGCTCCCAGCTTTTTTGCGCATAAACATCCCGGGCCAGTTGCTGCAGGTGCCGGTCCGGACCGGAACAGCCCGAAAGAAAAACAAAAAAAATGATTAATGCCGCCGTCGTGTATCTCATTGTGTCTTGCGGCCCGGCGCTGCGGATCGTTCGGGGCTGCACCCGAAACTCCTCAATGCGGCTCGGCAACGGTTATCGGCATCCCGACAGCACCGGCATAAAAGACGATAATTTCGGCCGGGATCTTTCCCTGATTAATGCCGTAGTGCCAGGTGTTCACCACTTCGCAGACAGGATCTCCTTCTTTCAGATGCAGGGTTTTCCCGTCCGCAGTCACTACAGTGAGTTCTCCTTTTACCAGCACGCCGGCGTTTATCACCGGATGACTGTGCGTTTCGAGTCTGGTTCCCGCAGGTATGCTGATCCGCAGAATCGTTACCTCGGGTCGGCCCTGGGGATAGCCGGGCAAAAGCTCCCCGTTCCAGCTTAGCGTGGTCTGAACGAGTTCCCTGACCACGGGAGAAGCGCTGCCTGACTCCGGGTTGATTCCGACCCGGGCACAGCCGGACTGCAGGAAAAGAAGAACAGCAATAACGGCCAGGATCGGAATGGTATTTTTCATGGAATTTCCTGCTTCCCTGTTAGTAAACAACCAACGGCGCTTGAAGCGGCTCCGCTGCTTGAATGGTCAGGATTTGTGTGCAATAACGTAGACATGTTTTTCGGATATTGATCCGGCTCCAGGTGAACAACTGATAAACCTTTATTCATCAACTCCGCCAGATTATGCGTGGCGTGGAGCAGTGGGTAAATCGGAAAAGCAGGGGAGGTGTTCAGCGCTTTTCCTCCCCGGTTACGGGATCGATATTCAGCTCGATTTTTCGGCCGTTGCGCAGCTCGATTTCCCAGAACCCCTTCTCGAATTCGACTTCGGTTATGATTCCCAGCCCGCGCGATTCAACGGATTCCACGATGGTTGAGAGCGGTATGGCGTTTGCCGGGGGAGTTTCTTCAGATCCCGTTTTTTTTCGGCGTTTCTCCTCCCCGGATATCGGATCGATGTAAAGCTTCCGGCAGTCTCCCGCATCGCAGACCTTTACCTCCAGGAGACCGTCATCGAACTCGGCCTCTGTAATGACTCCTGATTTCTGCGCTTCAAGCGCTTGAAGAATCGCCGAGAGGGATTTGCTGTCGGGCGGCGGCAGCTCACTGGTCCCTGCTGTCGCCGGTAGAATGAAGAAAAGGCCTGACGCCAGGAGAACGGGAAAGATACTTTTACTTTTCATGTCATTCCTCCATGGTATTTTTTTAATGCTGAAAGCCCGGCAACTTTGCGTCCCGGACCGGTCCGTCCAGTGGTTGTCGGGTGCGAATCAACAGTTTATCACGGCTCGGCTTCCCACAGGTTCGGATACTTTTCCACAAAACCGTTTGTGTTGACCTGGAGAAGGGCGAAGTAGCCGAATCGCGGCGCCTCGTACCAGTACCCCTCGACGGTGCGCCGCTCGTAACGCTGGTGCAGGGTTGAGAGGGTGCCGCGATCTACATCGAGCCAGGCGACAGGGACATCTGCAGCCTGGCCGATCTGAAGCGCTGCATGCTGCAGCTGCAACAAATTTGTCGCCGGGGTGAATCCGAGATCCAGGTTGATGCACCCGTCCAAACCCGGGATGATTTGACCGTTGAGCGTCCATATGCCGTTGGGCTTACGGGTGACACGGTAATCGACGGGGCGGTCCCCCATCCAGCCGTGCACAAGACCATCAAGTGTCCGCCAGCCGCCATCACAGCCGATCTCGTAGACAAGACATGCCGGAACACGTCCATGCCGGAAGACAGCCATGCCCTCCAGCCGCCAGGCATCAACTTTCCGGACAAGACGACAGGCATCGTGGCCGGCTGCGTCAAGGCGGCGCCAGAGAATCGTGTCTGTTTCCATGCTCTCAGCCGTCCGGGTTGAGCTATGGCTTCTTTCATTTTCCGCTCCGATCGATGGCTGCACGGCAAATCAGTCCCTGTTAGAGGTGAATTATCTCTTTATGACCCGGTACAAAATCAACAGGAGGATAGCACCGCCGGTCGCCAGTAAAAAGCTCCCGGCATTAAACCCTGTAACTGTGCCAAGACCGAGCAGGGACCCTATGAACCCCCCGACAAATGCACCTGCAATGCCTATCAGGATGGTAACGATAATGCCGCCGGGATCTCTGCCCGGCATAATGAATTTTGCGAGTATACCTACGATGAGCCCCATTACGATCCAGGTTAAAATTCCCATTCACAGCCTCCTTTATGTATTAGCCAATTGCCAGCTCTTCCTCTTTTCAGTTCAGGGTTTTCTCAGCAGGCCATCATCAAGGAGCTGCTGGAAATGTTCCCTGATCGTCTGCTCAAGAGGAATATATGACATGTTCAGGTCTTTTTTGCTGTATGAGTTGTCGAATTTGATCCGGATACCGACATTTCTGCTAACGTATTTCCGGGTTAAGCCATGCATTGGAGCTATCAGCCGGAAGAGAAATTTCGGAACCTCCCTTCGAGGAAAAGGATAATCATCCCCGAAATGTTTCCGCAATATATTTGCAATGTCCAGCAGCGTTGCTTCACTGCTGACGATTATGTGCCTCCCGCTCGCTTCCGGGGTATAGCCTGCTCTGAGGTGGGCTGCGGCCGCATCGCGCACGTCAACAATTCCATTCCACAATTCCGGAACCCCCATTTTATAAGTTCCGTCGCCAAATTGAATCATGGTGCCGATACTCATCGGGTCTCTTCTCTTCGACAGGGACGGGCCGAAAATCCATCCGGGATTGATTGTCAGCAGATCCCATTTATCCTGTTCCCCGGCAATGGCCCACGCTTCTTTTTCGGCAATTGTTTTGGAGTAGGGATAAGGCTGGTGGGCAGCGCTGCTCGTCATGTTCCACTCCTTTTCAGTAAACACACCTCCCGGAGTTGCGGTGATGTCCGCGTTGTCACCATACATCGCAACAACGCTGCTCGTGAGCACGACACGTTTTACAGTCGGACCCCTCTTTGCAGATTCAAGAACATTCCGTGTTCCTTCCCAGGCCGGCCGGATCAGTTCTTCCTCAGGGTTTTTTATTGCCTTTATGAAGAAGGGGGATGCCGTATGAATCACCAGTTCACACTCCCGCATCGGTTCATCGTAACTGCCGGCAGCCAGAAGATCCGCTTTGAACAGCTTCAGATCTCCTGCATACTCCCTGGCCAGGGCAATGAGATGATCGACCTTCTTTGAATCAGCAGGATCACGGACAGCAGCATGAACATTAATTCCGTCTTCCAGTAACATTTTAATTATCCAGGAAGCCAGATAGCCGCTGCCCCCTGTGACCAATACGGGACTTGATCTCTCGATTTGACGCATAACCCCTCCCTCTTTCGGGTGATATGCCATTACATATCAAGGGAATGTAGTATCTGTTTGCTCCCGGCACAATATCAGCTCCCGGGTAAATTCGATACAGGGATAGAAAAAGTTGTTTCAAACGGTACGCTAAAAATTTATCATATTTTCCTGTGAAATCAAAATGGTAACCAGATCAGCTCCCGTTTGCCGTAACAGAGCCTTCTGCTTTTTGTTTATTGCAATAATTTTTTTTTGCTGCATTGTTTCATGTAAGAGCATGGAAATGATATCAGACTGATAAGGAAGGAGAAGACATGGCCAGGAAAGTTGATGTTGCCATTATCGGTGCCGGCAGTTCGGGTCTGTCCGCGCTTAGCGAAGTGCAAAAGAAAACCGATGACTATGTAATTATCAACGCGGGCCATTACGGCACCAGTTGTGCCCGGGTTGCCTGCATGCCGAGCAAGGTCCTGATCGAGGCCGCCAATTGCTGTCATAGCCGGAAGTTGCTTGTTGAGCTGGGAGTAGAAGGAGTTGACAAGCTGCGGATCAACAGGAAAAAGATCCTGGCCCGGGTCATGACCATGCGCGACGGGTTCGTCAAGGGCACCAAACAGGCGACTGACAAGCTGGGCGAGAGAAATATTGCCGGCCGCGCAAGGTTCAGGGATCCGCAAACGCTGGAGGTCAACGGCGAAGTCATAACCGCCCGCCGGATTATTATTGCCACCGGCTCCAGCCCTGTCTATCCGCAGTCCTGGAAGGCCTTTGCCGACCGGATCCTGACCACGGAGGATCTTTTCTACCAGGATGATCTTCCCGATTCAATGGGAGTCATCGGCCTTGGCGCGGCAGGACTGGAGTTGGCCCAGGCCCTCAACCGAATCGGCATACAGGTTACAGGATATGATGAGATGGAACGCATCGGCGGCCTTTCCGATCCGGAAGTCAATGAAAGCGCGGTGAAAGTAATTTCAGGGGAGATGACCCTCCGCCTGGGAGCGCGGGCCGAGTTAAGCGCTGCCGGGGACAAGGTGAAAATTATCCATGGCAGCGGGGAAACGAATGTGGACAAGGTGCTGCTGGCTATGGGCCGCCGGCCCAATATTACTGATCTTGGTCTGGAAAACCTTGGCGTCGAGTTGGATGAACACGGTTTGCCGCCCTTTAATCCTGAAAGCCTGCAGATCGCCGGTCTGCCTGTTTTTATCACCGGAGATGCCAACAATTTCCGTCCTCTGCTCCACGAAGCCATCGATGAGGGGCATATTGCCGGTTATAATGCGGTGTGCGATGATGTTGCCTGCTTCCGGCGGCGTGTCCCCCTGGCGATAACTTTTTGTGAGCCTAACATTGTCCTGGTCGGAAAAAGGTATGCCGAGCTGGACCAGAAGACCACCGTAATCGGTTCCTACGACTTCAACAAACAGTCCAGGGCACGTATGAGCAACAGCAACCATGGTCTGCTGCGTCTCTATGCCGACAAAAGCAAAGGCACTCTGCTGGGGGCGGAAATGGCGGCCCCTGCGGGCGAACATCTCGGCCATCTCCTGGCGCTGGCCCTGCACCGGCAGATTTCCGTCTTTGAGCTGCTCACCCTGCCGTATTATCATCCAGTTATCGAGGAAGGTTTCCGTACCGCGGTGCGCGCGGCGGCTCAACAGGTTGAAAAAAAGCTGCGTGAGTCCGAACTCCTGCTCTGCGAGAGTGTTCCGCCCGATTGCCTGTCCTGATGAAGGATAATGGAGTCTGATGGATTTCGTGTCAGCTGTTCTGCCAGTACAATTGCCGCAGCAGGCGAACGAAATTAATCCCGGTGCGCCGGCCAAGTTCCCGGGCAGCCGGTTTGAGTTTCATCAGATTCCTGACCGGCACCGGTTGAGTCAACCCGAAAACCACGGCATTGGTGTTGGCTTCAGTCATGAGCAGTTTCCGGGTCCCATTGCCGAACAACGCTGCCAGGGTGGTGTGGATGGCGGCAAAATTGTCGCCCGGACGGTTCCAGAGGTTCATGGCGAAGATGCCGCCCGGCGTGAGCAGCGCCCGGCAGCGGCAGAGAAACTGCTCATCGAGCAGGGCACGGGCCGGGCCGCTGTCATCAAAGGCATCCAGGAGCAGAAGATCATAGCGGCCGCCTGCCGCCAGCCGGTCGGCAACAACCACCTCCCCGGGGGCAGGCGTGATCTGCAGCCGTTCGTCCTCCGGCAGCAGGAAGTACTGCCGGGCGACCGCGACGATTTCCGGGTTGATCTCGGCGACATCGATCCTTGCTTCGGGGCAGAACTCCAGCAGAAATTTTACCAGGGAGCCGCCGCCGAGCCCGATCAGCAGTACATTCCTGGGTTCAGGTTGAAACAGCAGCGCGCACATCATCGCCTGGCTGTACTCCAAATCAAGCTGATTGGGGTCAGCCAGCAGCATGCTGCTTTGAAGGGTGTCGCCATCCAGATAGAGGTGGCGCCGGCAGCCGTAATCGGCGACGGTGACCCCGGAATTCCGGGACCCGCGATGGATAACCTTGCAGCAGTCCATGCACTATCCTTTCATTGCTTCGTCAGGGTCGCTGCCCGCAGCTCCCGCATGGCCGAAGAAATGACGCGGACAGCGGAGCGCATCAGGAACAGGACGAGACCTGCTGCCACCAGAATGTCGGGCCAGCCGGACCCGATGAGCCAGACTGCTCCGGCCGCCGCAAAAACCGAAAGATTTGATGCGATATCGTTTCGCGAGCACTCCCACACCGAACTCATGTTAATATCTTCGCGGCGATGCCGCCACAGCAGAAAAAGGCAGAGGGAATTGGCCGCAAGACCGATAAGACTGAAAGCACCCATTACCTCGAAGATGGGCAGACTAGGGAAAATAATCCTGTAGACAATCTGTGCGGCCACCGCAGCAGCGGCAAGAAAAATAAGCACCCCCTTGAACAGAGCGACCCTGGCCTTGACTGCAGGACCCCGCGAAACCGCATACAGGCTGAGGCCGTAGGTCAATGCATCGCCAAGGTTGTCGAGACTGTCGGCGAGAAGCGCGGTTGACTTGCCGTACAGCGCGGCAGCGGCAATGACAAAAAACATCACTGCATTGATGCCGAGAACAGCCCGCAGCGTTCCGCGCTGCCGGCTGTGCAGACGTTCCAGGGAACAATCATTGTCACAGCAGCCACTCATCGTTTCATCCCGGGCCAACTGCAGTGGTTTTGCATGCAATCAGAGTTTTTCATACCCTACACTCCCGTTCAGCCCGCCGGATGCTTTTCAGGCGTTGCCGCCAGAACAGGTACATCCCGCAAACGGAGCGCATCGACAGTGCCGTCCCGGTAAACCAGTATTGGTGCCGGCATATGGAATTTTTCAGGCACAATATCCACCCATCCTCCCGTATTGTGAACCCACATGGGGTTTCTCCGCTCGTCATTATGGCGCATGAATATTTCATTAAAGCAGGGGATATGGGTGTGCCCGTAAATGATGGAGGTTATCCGGTCATCGGCGTGCAGATATTCTTTTTTTGCCTGGACCGAGCGCTGCCTGCCGGATTGATTACCTTTGCTATGCCACCCAGACAGGCTTTATTCTATCATTTTTCAGATAATGGTAAACCATGTTGCCTGAAAAAAGACAGCTTATCCCCATTCTCCTCTGCCATGAGCACTCTTTATTTTTTCATACCGGGGCTGTTTTTTCCCATGATTTCTATCACCTGTTTCCTGCTTAACAACCTGGTGGTTATTGCTGCCAGAAACCTGAAACGCAGTCCACTTATTACCGACGGTTTCCTTCGCGTTCTGAGGCTTGCGATTGCCTCTTTCACCACAATCTCCGGGGGATAACTCATTCCCCCCGGGTTATTATAATTTTCCCCGGTCGCGATTTTCAGAAAATTGGTATCAGTGGCACCCGGTAAAAGCGCCATTACATAAATATCTTTGTCTTTACATTCATACCAGAGCGCTTCCGTAAAGTTGGTTACAAAAGCTTTGGTTCCGCTATAAACGGCTCCCCCGGGGTATGGTATCAGAGACAGTAAGGATGAAACATTCATGAGGGCGTCACCGGAAGATGCGTTTTTTATAAACACATGAGACAATTGGACCAACGTGTTAATATTTAACTGAATGAGATTAAAAGTCTTCTCGAGGGGAATATTTTCAAATTTTTCATATATGCCGTATCCGGCATTATTTATGAGCAATTGATATTTTGTTCTTTCAATATCCCGAACTACATTCGACAGATCATCAGGATCCGTCAGGTCGGCTTTTATACAACGATTCTCACCACCCAGTTCGTTTACCAGCTCGTTCAGGCGGTCCTGGTTTCGGGCAATGCAAGTGACTCGATAGCCTTCCCTTGCAAGTTCTTTTGCAAAAACCCGGCCTATGCCGCTGCTTGCACCTGTTATAAGTGCTTTATGATTTTGCATGATACATTTTTTTACCTAAAGGTAGTGATTTGTCCTGTTCAGGCGGTTCCATTCGATTGCCGCTCCGGACCTGGCAGTATCAGCATCTTTACAAATATGAGCTA
>JAWSUG010000028.1:0-46966 GCA_033549385.1 Desulfobulbaceae bacterium
ACGGGCGTCGTTTTTTTGGTTCGTTTTTTTTGTCTGCTCTTCAGCAGACTCTTGACAGGACGAGCTTTCAAATGTCCGCTACTGCAGACCAAAAAATGAACAAATAAATCAAATAATTGGCAGAGCCTTATATCACTGACCTGATCCAGAGGACCAGATTTTATTCAAAGAATAAACATAATAAAACAGAAAAAGGTTTTCAGAACGCATGTTCTCGTATAACAACACGGAAAATTAAATTACCATGGATACAAAAGCTATGCAGCAGCATCAGGAAATTACTGCCCGGGAACTCGGCATCAGGACGGATCAGGTGGCTGCGGTTGCCGCCCTGTTAAACGATGGCGCCACAGTGCCTTTTATTGCCCGCTACCGGAAAGAGGCGACCGGCCTGCTGGATGAAACCCGGATCACCGCGATCCGGGACCGGCTCGCCCGGTTGGCCGAACTCAACAAACGCCGGGAGGCGATTATTGCCTCCCTGCGCGAGCGCGGCCTGCTGGACGGGGAACTGCATCAGTCCATCCTTGGCGCCCCTAACCTCGCCGTTCTCGAAGACCTCTATCTGCCGCACCGCCCCAAACGGCGGACCAAGAGCATTATTGCCCGGGAAAAAGGTCTGGAACCGCTGGCCCGGGAAATATTCCGGCAGGATGCCGATCAGCTGCAGCCGGAAAAATTCATTGATCCGGGAAAAGGCGTCCATGACGTTGGGGACGCCCTGGCCGGAGCCCGCGATATTATAGCGGAATGGATCAGCGAAGATCCGGCGGTCAGGGGGAGGATGCGCAATTTCTTTGCGGACAGGGCACTTATATCCTCCCGCGTGGTCAAAAAAAATCTGGAGGCAGGGGTCAAATTCCGCGACTATTTCGATTGGCAGGAACGGGCGGCAAGGGTGCCGGGGCACCGCCTGCTGGCCATGCTGCGGGGCGAAAATGAAAAGGTCCTGACACTTTCCCTGCGGCCGCCGGAAGAAGAGGCCCTTGCCCTTTTGCGCAAACAATATGTCCGCAGTAACAACCCGGCGGGACAACAGGTCGCCCTGGCGGTCGAAGACGGGTATAAACGGCTGCTTGCTCCTGCCCTTGAAAACGAACTGCGCGCCAACCTGAAGGCAGAGGCGGACCGGGAAGCGATCAGGGTTTTTGCCGACAACCTGCGGGAACTCCTACTCGCCCCGCCCCTGGGCCGGAAACGGGTCATGGCCCTGGATCCGGGCTTCCGCACCGGCGCCAAACTGGTCTGCCTGGATGCCCAGGGCAAGCTCCTTTATAATACCACTATCTACCCGACCCTTTCCGAACAGAAAATGAGAGAGGCTGGCAAGACGGTCCTGGAACTGTGCCGGCAATACGACATAGAGGCCATTGCCGTCGGCAACGGCACGGCAGGACGTGAAACCGAAGCCTTTGTCCGAGGCCTTAATCTTGCTCCCAAAATAATAATCACCATGGTCGACGAAAGCGGTGCTTCCATCTACTCCGCATCGGAAGCAGCCAGAACCGAGTTTCCGGATCTTGACCTG
Source organism: Desulfobulbaceae bacterium (assembly GCA_033549385.1). Classification (GTDB taxonomy): domain Bacteria; phylum Desulfobacterota; class Desulfobulbia; order Desulfobulbales; family Desulfobulbaceae; genus UBA10518. The sequence continues at coordinate 1,529 of JAWSUG010000028.1, forward strand.
ACGGTGCGCGGCGCCGTCTCCATAGGCCGCCGCCTGCAGGATCCGCTTGCCGAACTGGTGAAACTCGATCCCAAAGTCATCGGCGTCGGCCAGTACCAGCACGACGTCAACCAGGCCGCCCTGAAAAAGAGCCTGGAAGATACCGTCATCAGCTGCGTCAACAATGTCGGGGTGGAGCTCAACACCGCGAGCATGGAACTGCTGACTTATGTTTCCGGCCTGGGGCCGGTTCTGGCAAAAAACATCATTGTTTACAGGAACGGGCACGGGCCGTTTGCCTCCAGGCGCGAACTGCTGAATGTCCCACGACTCGGAGCCAAGGCATTTGAACAGTGCGCCGGGTTCCTACGGATCCGGGGGGCAAAAAACCCCCTGGATTTCAGCAGCGTCCATCCCGAGCAGTATTCCATTGTCGAGCGGATGGCCGAGGATTCGGGCTGCACTGTTGTCGACCTGATGCACAGGGAAAGCCTCAGGAAGCAGGTGGATGTGCGCCGCTACGTCTCGGAATCCGCCGGAATGCCGACCCTGAACGACATTATGGCGGAACTGGCCAAGCCGGGAAGGGACCCGCGGGATGAATTCGGGGTTTTTGCCTTTGCCGAGGGCATCAATTCCATTGAAGACCTGCAGCCGGGCATGATGCTGCCGGGAATCGTCACCAATGTCACCAAATTCGGGGCTTTTGTCGATATCGGCGTCCACCAGGACGGTCTTGTCCATATCAGCCAGCTCGCCGACCGTTTTGTCAAGGATCCGGTCGAGATTGTCAGGGTCCGCCAGCAGGTCGAGGTCCGGGTGCTTGAAATTGATCTGCCCAGGAAGCGGATATCTCTTTCCCTGCGTGAAGGCTGAAAGACCGCCTCATTTATATGTCGGGAAGCTGATTTATTTTTTACGCCTTGGTTTTACGCCCGCCGTCGGAATGGCCGCCTGCGGATTATCGGGCCAGTGGTGCCTGGGATAGCGTCCCTGCAGCTCTTTTTTTATTTCCGGATAGGTAGTACTCCAGAACCCCTGCAGGTCCCGGGTAATCTGTATCGGTCTCCCGGCCGGAGACAAGAGGTGGAGCATGACTTTCATCCTGCCGCCGCAGATACCCGGGGTATCCTCAAGGCCGAACAATTCCTGCAGCCGAACAGCCAGCACGGGAGGGCCGTCACCCGAGTACTGCAGTCTTTTGCCGGAACCGCTCGGAACACGTATATGGGTGGGGGCCAGTTCGTCAAGCTGCTGCTGCTGCTTCCAGGTCAGCCGGTTTTTCAGGATTGCCGTCATGTCCAGGCGCGACAGATGCCGGCGCCGCGTGATCCCGGAAAGATAAGGGCCGAACCAGTCGGCAGCACTATCGAGAAGTGCCTGGTCGCTGCAATCCGGCCATGGGAGGTCGGACTGCTGCCCGCGCAGCAGCAATATTCTGGCCTGCAGGGTTCTTGCTTCCCCGGTCCACGGCAGCGAATCTATCCCCATCTGCCGTATTCCGTCCAGCATGGCCTGCCGCACAACATCCTCGACAACTTCTGCCAGGGAAGTGCTGGTCAGGATAAGCTGCTGCAGACGCACCTGTTCGGCCATGACCACTTCTTCACGCCTGCTGTCCCAGCTCACGACCTCAACCTTTTGTATGGAATCCTTGCATGTAATGAAAATCTCATCCAGGGTTATTGCTGCGGCCAGATAAATACGGCCTTCCGTACGGCCCGCATCCAGATGGGCGGCAACCAGGTAGGGCGTGTTGACAAGATGATCCCCCTCGGGAAGACGGGCGCCGCGGCCGTTGGCCAGCACATACCGGTCATGGGAAGAGGGCCGCAGCTGGGCGATCCGGTCGGGATATGCACAGGCCAGCAGCGCTCCGGCCGAGACCTCTTTATTCGCAGTTTTCCCTTTTTGCAGCAAACACCGGAATTGCCGGGCGGCATTCTCCACCGCCGTACCGGAAACCGGATCCGCATGCGGGCGGGTAAAATTTTTCTGTTTTGCCCGGCGGAAATCTGCCAGAACCTGCAGCCTCGCTTCAATATCGGCTGGTCCGCTCCCTTCTCCGGAGCGAAAAATGTCGCGTTCCGCCAGCAGGGCGGCCAGATCGCATGCTTTTCCCGTCCCGCCGTTCTGCTCGGCGGCAACAAGCATACGGGCCAGACGCGGATGCACAGGCAGCGCCGCCATCTGTTTTCCCAGGGAAGTGATTCGCCCTTGCGAATCCAGTGCGCCAAGGAGTGTCAGCAGTTCGACTGCCTGGGAATAATGCCCGCTTGGGGGCAGATCCAGCCATTGCAGCCGGCCCGGGTCGTCAACTCCCCAATGAGCGAGTTCCAGGACCAGCCGGGAAAGGTCCGCATCCATGATTTCGGGACGGGAATAAGGTTTAAGCTCCCGGTCTATTCTTCCGTCCCACAGGCGGTAGCATATTCCCGGCTCCATGCGCCCCGCGCGGCCGCACCGCTGCTCGGCAGAAGCCCTGGAAACGCGTACGGTGGACAAATGCGAAAGGCCGCTGTTGGGATCAAAGCGCTGCACCCTGCTCCAGCCGGAATCGACAACAACGCGGACACCTTCAAGGGTGAGACTGGTTTCGGCAATGGATGTGGCCAGCACAAGACGCCGCCTGCCTGCCGGATCGGGCAATACCGCTTTATCCTGCATTTTTCCCGGCAGGCTGCCGTGCAGAGGATACACAACCATTGCTTCTCCGGCAGCCCATGCCGCCAGTTGTTCCGCGGTTTTTCGTATTTCCCCGGCACCGGGAAGAAAGGCGAGAATATCGCCGTGCTCCCTGGCGGCCGCCTCAATAATACCCTTTTTTGTCTGCTCTATGCATTGGCGAAAAGAGAATGTATTTTCCGGCAGGCCAAAGGATCCTGACCTTTTTACCGTTTCCCGTACATAGCGGATATCGACCGGATATTCCCGGCCCGCTCCGCGAACGATGCCTGCATCTTCCAGCAGTCCGGTTATGTTTTCAACATCAAGGGTGGCGGACATGATGAGAATCTTCAGGTCGTCGCGCAGACCCTTCATAACATCGATGCCCAGAGCCAGGGCAAGGTCGGCATGGAGACTGCGTTCATGGAATTCGTCAAAGATGACCAGTCCTGTATCCATAAGTCCCGGGTCATTCTGCAGCCGGCGGGTCAGGATTCCCTCGGTAACGACTTCTATGCGGGTAGCAGACGTCACTTTGCTGTCAAAACGTACCCGATACCCCACTGTCCGGCCGACCGGTTCATCAAGAAGGGCCGCCATACGCCGGGCCGCCATTTTTGCCGCCAGCCTCCGGGGCTCAAGCATGAGTATGGAGCGTCCGGCAAGCCATGGTTCTTCCAGCAGGACCAACGGCACAACCGTTGTCTTGCCGGACCCGGGGGGAGAGGATAAAACAGCGGCCTGTTTTTCCCGCAGCATGTCGCGCAATTGTGGAATTATCGAAAATATGGGGAGTTCAGCAGGCAGAGGCATGAAGGGATACTATTATCCGAAATGAAGAAAATAAAATACAGCGCCGATTTCCTCTTGTCTGTCACCGTATCGGACCACTGGACAGATTGTTCCTGAAGCGGGAACTATAACAAAAACATTGTTCATTGGTCATAAAAAAGATTGCCGGCGGAGCATGATGATGTCGTAACAAATCAGGTGAAGCTATTATTTATTTTTGTAGTAGAATGAAGTGATAATCATTTCCTCCACTGGCTTCGGCTTTCCCCTTTTCCGGACAGAGAGATTTTCCACGCAATAAAACTCGGATAACGCTCCCTTGCCGCGCATTTGAAACGCAGCCGTTCCATCCACCTGATTCGGGTGGTCGAATACGGCAGAAGTTGACCTGAGAAATTCACCAGGAGAAAATCATGACCAAAGAACGAAAAAGCAACAGGGAAGGAAAAAAGAAACCCGCGATGAGCCCGAAAGAAAAAAAGGCGGCAAAGAGGTCCAAGAAAGATTCCCAGGATTCAATCCTGGATTTTGACAAGAAGTAAAGAAAGAAAAACAGATCTTTCCTTATCAGCTGCTCTTGCAGCCGATCCGGATTATTTCCTGTTTGCGATGCAAAAATAAAGCATTGTAATAGAGATTATTTGTCCGGAATAGCTCATGAATCAGTCCAAGAACACTGCTCACCGGCAATTTTCAAAAGATATGCCGGTGCCTTTGCCCTGGTTATTGTGGATAATTTCCGCATCAGGTCGAAAGACACCCGGTCGATGCCGAAAGCGTCCCTGATTTCATCCATCATGGCAATCCAGAGCCGGCCGGTCATTTCCGCATCGGCAAGGGCCCGGTGAAATGTTCCATCGGTATAAATTCCGCAGTAGCTGACCAGGGTCCCCAGCTTATGGTTCGGCGCATGCGGATAAACCCTGCGCGCGGCCAGCATGGAACAGGCCATGCTGCTGCGCCTCGATCTGCCGATACATTCAAATTCCGCATCAAGAAATCTTCTGTCAAAAGATGCATTGTGGGCGACAAGGGGATAATCCCCGATAAATTCCGCAAAATCTTCCATTACCTCTTCGCAGGGCGGCGCCGCCGCCACCATCTCGTTGCTGATACCGGTGTATGCTTCAATAAAGGAACTGATCGGAAATCCGGGATTCATGATGCTTTGAAAGCGGTGCGTGAGCATATTGTTTTCTATGCACACTGCTCCGATTTCGATAGCCCTGTCACCATATTCAGGCGAAAGGCCGGTGGTCTCGAAATCAAGAATTATGACGGGAGAGTCATTCATGGCTGCGGAAAAATGAGGTCTGCTTTTTTCAGCCGGGCATGATTCACCGGGATCGTCACGATAAGACAGGAAATGTTGTGGATCATGCGTTACAATATAAAGAATAACAGAATGTTAATTCAATTCGGAAAATTGCGTTTATATATTTCCGATTAAGCTTTACACAAAGAAAACCATATGTAAAATATCGTACTTAATCAAGGGAATTTCGATGCAGCCAAAGATGCCCCAACGCTTGAACCCGGTAAAATCCGGAAGGCAAATGCAATCTCGAAATTGTGAAACCGGAAGAACTGCCTGATTGCCAATCCTGACCGTGTTTTTCTTGATTATTTCAGCAACCCGATGATACGGACATAATCTGAGATGAGTCAGATAAGAAAAAATACCAGATTTTATAATACCACTGAATGGTGGATCTTTTGCGCGGGCGTTTTTCTGAGTATTCTCCTGGTGGGAGCTGCATGGTATCTTTACGGATCCGATCCGGAAAAAGTGCAGGTTTTCAGCCTGGTCTTTGCCGTTCATACCATCGGCGGCAGAGCAGCAGGAATCGGCCTGTGCATAATCAATGATATTAATAACATCTGGACAATTGCCTATAATTTCTACCTGGAGATTCTTATTGTCTGCTTTACCTATTCAATATCCATACTTTCCATCAACAATTATATTAAGTTCAGGGCCGTTAAATACTACTCCATACGGCTTGAGCGCAAGGCGAGAAAATATAAGGATAAAATAGAGAAATACGGCTGGCTCGGACTTTTTTTCTTTGTCATGACGCCATTGCCGGTGACAGGTCCGGTTGTGGGCTCAATTATCGGGTCCCTGCTTAAATTCAGGATCAGCAAAAATTTTTCCGCAACCTTTACAGGGACACTGGCCGCCATTGTTGCCTGGACTTTCTTTTTTGACTTTCTGGAAGAACATCTCAAGGTGATCCGTTATATACTGGCAGTAATCATCATCATTGTTCTCTTCTCTTATGCCCGGGACATAAAAAATTTATTCAATAAAGACTGATCCTTTATTGCCGCAGGGGAAACAAGGCCGGGTTTCGCAGGTCTCCGGGCAGTCCCCTTCGGTCCCTTCCGGAATCAAAGCCTATGCCCGCGAGAACATGAGGGCGAAAAGAACCCACCTGTTATTTGATACTTTTAAATATCCAGATGAAAACGGACAGCACCAGGTAAAGGATAAGGGGCGGCATGACAAGAAAAAAAATCCCGAATGTAATATAAAACATTGCGAGCTTCCGGACGACCCGGTTCTTTTCCTTCACCAGGCGCTCCCGGACTGCTTCCCGCCGCTCTTCGAGTACCGCCGCCGGCCGTGAGAGGCAAGGGTCATCGGGCAGGAAAAGACCACTGCCTTTTGCCTCCCTGCGGCACTCGGCCACAAGTTCCTGATGCGCAAGCTCCTCTATCCTTGCCGGCTGCAGCCGCATAGCCGCCCGCCGGTATTCCCTGTGCACCATGTCGAAATTACTGGTGCTCAGATACATCATCACGGCCATAAAGACAATGGTGCAGGCCGCATAGCCTATCCGCCAGTTCAACCTGTTTTCAAAAGGTCCCATTCAGTTTGTCCGGAAAATCAATAGGAGGGTTTTCCCGATTTTTTTTGATTGTTCTTTATTGTTTGTGTTTACTGGTACAAATGAAGCTTTATCGCTATCTGCATCTGGACCGTTCTCGAACGCACACGGATTCAGGTACCATTAAATATAACAGGTTCCCACAATCAGGAGGTATTATTTTATGAACCAGTTTGTAGATCGTATGCTGCGCGCGGCAAAATTAGATATTCACCTGTACGAAGAGGTTGAAGCGGACAAAAGTGCCATGCCTCAGGCCATGGGCGTTGTCGTGCTCTCCAGTGTAGCCGCCGGCATAGGAAGCATCGGAATGGGAGGAGCCGGTACCGGCAGCATCCTGCTCGGGATTATCGCATCCCTTGGCGGGTGGTTTATCTGGGCCTTTCTTACCTACTATATCGGCACAAAATTTCTCCCGGAGCCGCAAACCCATGCCGATTACGGTGAACTGCTGCGTACAATCGGCTTTTCGAGTTCTCCCGGCCTGATCCGTCTGTTCGGCATTATTCCCGGGCTGGGAACCGTGGTATTCCTGGTAGCCGGAATCTGGATGCTCGTGGCAATGGTGATTGCTGTCAGGCAGGCCCTTGATTATGAAAGCACCTGGCGGGCAGTCGGCGTTTGCGTGATCGGTTGGATTATACAGACTCTAATCATTGTGCTCTTTTTTGCCCTGTTCGGCGGTGCAGTACAACCTCCGGCCGGCTAGTCCGGAGTTCACGAGTGCCTGCCATGCGCCATCAGGCAAATATATGACATGAGCATGTGGCCGTGATATCCTGAAAAATTTCCTGTGAATATGCTCCTCATAGATAACGAGGTCTTCCTCCGCCTCGGTTTTTTCATGGGAATCTTTCTGTGCATGGCGATCTGGGAAAAACTGGCTCCCCGCCGTGCCCTGACGCACAACCGCCTTACCCGCTGGACGAATAATCTTGGGCTTACCGTGTTTAATGCATTTCTCGTTTCCCTGGTTTTCCCGGCAGCAGCGGTGGGGACAGCGTTATATGCGGAAAGCAGAGGTTGGGGATTGCTGCAGATGACCGCCCTGCCTGCATGGGCTGAAGGACTTGCGGCAATTGTCATCCTGGATCTTGCCATCTATTCGCAGCACGTACTTTTTCACCGGGTTTCTCTTTTCTGGCGGTTACACAGGATGCACCACACGGATCTCGATATCGATGTCACTACCGGAGCAAGATTCCATCCGGTTGAGATCCTCCTTTCCATGGGAATCAAGATGGGAGTAGTCCTTGCTCTCGGCGCGCCCGCATGGTCGGTCATTGTCTTTGAGATTCTCCTGAACGGCACATCCATGTTTAATCACAGCGATATTTTCATGCCCGCCCGGGCCGACGGGATATTAAGGCTGCTGGTGGTTACTCCGGACATGCACCGGATACATCATTCAGTGATCATCAGGGAGACAAACAGCAATTACGGATTTAATTTTCCCTGGTGGGACAGGCTTTTCAACACTTACCGGGCCCAGCCCGCGGCAGGTCATATCGGTATGACTCTTGGCCTGGCCAACTATCGGGATCCGAAATGGCTTACGTTTCAATGGATGCTTATGGTCCCTTTCATGCGCAGCCCGCGCTGAGCAGGGAGCCAGCCCCCTTAGATTTGAACTTCCCGGTCAACTGCCTCCGAAGGTTTTCTTTTCTCCCGGGATGAAGAGTCTGAAAGAGAGAAACTTAAAAAGTAGCATATTATATCAAGTCGTGATAGAATAATATTAAGTGTCCTCTTCCCTTCTCAACATGCAATAGGGTTTGCCGGATCCGTTCACGATCTCTTCTCCAAAGTTTCGAACTGAAGCTTTGTCAGCGAAGTCAATTACGTGCCCTTTTCAACCGGTATCTCTTATAGGGTTAGATAAATCGCGCAAGGAAATCTCTTGAAAACAGTAAAAAAAATTGAAGCCGGCAGCGAAATTGACTCACGCTGCCTCAAGTGCAAGGATGTCACCAATCACACCGTTATCGCCATGGCCGACGGCAAGGTAGCCAAGGTACAATGCAATGTCTGCGGAGGGCGGCATAAATACCGTCCTGTCAAGCCTGAGAAAAAAGGGGCCGCCAAAAAGAAAGCAACGCGGTCCACCACCGGCATCAAGCAGGCAAGGGCAGAAGCCTACTACGATGAAATGATTGCGGGACGGGACCCATCCGAGGCCATGGCTTATTCCATGACAGAAATTTTCAAGAAGGGCGATCTGATAGTTCATCCCACTTTCGGCATTGGCCTGGTCATTGAAACGGAAATGCCGGACAAGATAGAGGTACTCTTCCGCCAGGAGAGCAAGTTTCTGATCTGCGGACCGCTGTCCTTTAAATGCTGACACTTTGATCCCGCAGGAGTTCCGGTATGGACAAGACCTCCGTATTGCAGCTGCTGCAGACCATGATCGATTATTTCGAGGCCGGCAGCCGGGAAGCAGACCGGGCGGCTAAAAACATACTCCAATGGGATTCCGAAAACCTGCCTGCCTGGAACGCTGAAATCAGATACCTCATGGAAGAGGGAGAGTGGACCGGATTAAGAGCACCGGAGGCCGAAATTATAGCCGCAGCCCTGCGCTCGCTCCAACAGCAGTTACCCGAACAGTAAAATTCCCCTTAGCTGCATCGATTTCCCTGAATTGCCGGGTGGTAGCCTGAATGAACCTGGCATGTCATTTGCAATTCATCACGGCAACCCCGAATAATCAGTTAACGGGACCAAGCTGAAAGGCGGTTCTGCGAGATGAACCGAAGTACCCCTGAAATAAATACCGGCAGCTTCTCATAATGGAAAAATTTATCACCCTGTTCACCGGCATTGAGGCAAAAGTGCTCGCCACCCTTCTGCTTATTGCGGGCGGAATCTGGGCCTTTGTCGAACTTGCCGACGAAGTCATCGAAGGGGAAACGCAAAGTCTGGATCAGAAAATCCTCCTGCTCCTGCGTAATGGCACCGACCTCTCAGATCCTGTCGGTCCCCTCTGGTTCGAGGAAATCATGCGGGATCTCACCGCCCTGGGGGGATTCACCATCCTGACGATGCTCAGCCTGGCGGTAATCGGCTTTCTCCTGATCCAGCAGAAACAAGGGATAGCAATGTTCGTTGCAGTGTCTGTCGCAGGCGGCCAGATGCTGAGCTTTCTTCTGAAATACGGCTTCGATCGTCCGCGCCCCGACCTTGTCCCGCACGGTTCCTTCGTCATGACCGCCAGTTTTCCGAGCGGCCATTCAATGCTCTCGGCGGTCACATTTCTCACCCTGGGCGGGTTGCTGGCTCAATATATGAAAAAATTTCGCCTGAAAATCTATACGTTGAGCATATCGGTCCTGATGACCCTGCTGGTCGGCGTCAGCCGGGTTTATCTCGGAGTGCACTGGCCCACAGACGTGCTCGCCGGCTGGGTCGCCGGCGCTTCGTGGGCCTTGATCTGCTGGTTTTTTGCCTTCCGCCTGCGGAGCCGCGGCAGGCTCGAAGGGAATCTGGAGAACTGAGAATCACCCCCGAAAAACCCTCCGGTCCTGAGCTCGTGCACTGTCTTCTTCCGGTTTTCCTGTTCCAGTATCCGACCTGGGCATCTCCTTAACGCGAACCTGGATCGCCCGCAGGCGGCGCCATGAATTCAGGGCCGACCGGGTCGGGGATATTTCTGCTGATCACTTCGTCGATTTCCTCTAATTCCCCGGAACTGAGAGACCAGCCGAAAACCCGGCCGACATTGTCCAACTGCCCGGGATGCCGGGCACCCCAGAGGGCGATCGCCCCCTGATCCAGGATCCAGCGGACAGCCAGTTCAAGGACGTTCCGGCCATGCCATTGTCCTGCCAGCTCATCAATCTCGGATACGGCTTTCAGATACCTTGAATACCGGGGTTCCCTGAACTTGGGGTCATGCCGGCGCAGGTCGTCCCCCTTGAACTCGGTTTCCGGTTTCATCCTGCCCGAGAGAAGTCCCCGGCAGATGGCCCCGTAGGCCAATACCGCGATGCTGTTTTTCCTGGCATACGGCAGGACATCTTTTTCAATCTGCCGTTCGAAAAGATTGTAGGGAGGTTGAACAGCATGCAGCGGAGCCGTCTTCCGGAAGGCATCCATCTGCTCCGGTGAATAATTGCTGACGCCCACCGCCTTAATTTTACCCGCCTCCAGGAGTTCGTTCATGACCTGCGCGGTTTCTTCCATGGGAGTAAGAGGATCCGGCCAATGGATCTGATAAAGATCTATGTAGTCCGTCTGCAGCCTGCGCAGCGAGTCTTCAATCTCCTTAAGAATCCTTCCGCGGCTCGAATTTCTGGATACCTTCCCCCTGTCGTCCCATTCGAGACCGGATTTGGTGGCGACCACGACCTGATCACGCTGCACGTATCCCTGCAGGGCTTTGCCGACAATTTCCTCTGAACGGCCGAATCCGTAGACCGGCGCCGTGTCAATAAAGTTAATTCCCTTGTCCAGCGCGGTCCGGATGGTACGGATCGACTCTTCTTCTTCGGTTCCTCCCCACATCCACCCGCCAATAGCCCATGTTCCGAGACAGATTTTGCTTACGGAAATACCGCTGCCGCCTAATTGAGTATATTCAATATTCCCTGTTTTCATTTTTTCTCTCCTTATCAGCAATGGTTTTCCGGTCTGTGTTGATCATTTTTTCTTAGCAACCTTGATGCCAGGAATGCAGATGTAATTGACTGTGCCCGGACGGCGGCCCCCGGAAATCAAAGGGCGGCCGGGCGAATGTATTAAATATAACAATTAAATTGATATTTCAAACATTTATCTGAATGATCCCTGGCATGTCATTTGCATCTGTAAGTTTCATGGATTTGCCTGCTGGAATCCGGCGGCTGTTCGTACATCCTTGATTTTATCCGCCTGAAGCCGCTGGAATTCCTTGTGCGTTTGAATTTTTGCAGTCCGGAACCAAAAACAGAACGTGAGAGAGAAAAATATGAACATTTTTCGCCGTAAAAAATGGTCGCCCTATGCTGTCGGAGCCGCAATCGGCGGCCTGGAAACTCTGGCAATGCTTACCGCCAAAAGACCCCTGGGGATCACCACGCCTTTTGAAGAAGCGGCCGTTATGATTTCGGAAAAAATTCCCCCTGAATCCCCTGAAGCCGAAGAGTCCGGAAAAAATGGGGGACCGGAGATAGACTGGGAATGGGCGCTGGTCGTCGGAGTTGTGCTCGGCAGCCTGTTGAGTTCCCGGATGTCGAGTGAACCCCAGCCCCCGACGATCCCTCGGCTTTGGCGCCAACAGGTGAGCCCCTCGCCCGTGGTCCGTTACGGGGCCGCCGTGACTGGCGGTGCCCTGATGATGTTCGGAGCCCGGATGGCAAAAGGCTGCACCAGCGGACACGGCATCAGCGGCACCATGCAGTTCGCTGCCTCCAGCTGGCTTTTTAGTTCGATTATTTTCGGGGCGGGTGCGATGGTTGCCAATACCCTGCTGAGGAGGAGGAAATGAAAAGAAAGTCATATGGCGAAATTTTGCTCGGCCTGGCCACCGGCACTGCTTTCGGCTTCCTGCTGCAGAAAGGCGGAGTGTCCAAATATGAAGCGATCAGCGGTCAACTGCGCTTTGAGGATGCCTCGGTAGTCAAGATAATGGCTACCGCTTCCGCAGTCGGGGCGCTGGGAACGTATGCGCTCAAAGAGATGGAACTGGTAGATTTAAAAATCAAGCCCCTCAATGCAGGGGGAGTGTTGCTGGGCGGAACTCTTTTCGGTGCCGGCATGGGGCTGCTGGGTTATTGTCCCGGCACAAACCTGGCCGCAATCGGCGAAGGAAACAAGGCCGCCGCCGCCGGCGCCGTCGGCATGCTGGGAGGTGCTCTGGCCTATGTAAAGGCGTATCCTCATATCGAGCCGATAATTAAAAAGGGTGAGATAGGTGAAAAAACCCTGCCTGAGATGACCGGAAGTTCGCCATGGTTGTGGGTTGCAGGATTTACCGGTGTCGTCGCCGCTGGTGCCGGGCTTTTGAATTCCGAAAAAAGTCGAAAAAAAAATCTCCTTCCCGGGAAACGGTCTCAGGTTATGGAGATAAGTTGAAAATATTTCGGGATGCGGGAAACCGCGGTTTCCCCCGGCTCCGAAAAACAGCAGGCACTACAACTTTTCAGGGTCCGGCAACAAGGAATTCTTCAGGAAAGTCTGCGCTGCCATACCGGTTTCCCACCCAAGGCCCGCCGGCGTGTTCGACACGATGCCGAATAATCCTGTTGCCTCCACAGGTTAATCAGGTTTACAATTAAATAATAATATACCTGATAAATCATCCCGGCTGTATTCTGCTGCTGGCGGAGGGAAACGCGTGACAGTTTCTGCCGGCTGAATGTGGCTATGGATGCCCTGAATGCAGCAACTTCTGTGGAAGTGATGATGAATAAACAGCTCTGGCTGGAAAACTGAAATGACAAAGCTGCTGGATCCCGATTCTCCGTTCCGGAGCGGATTACGCTTCAGCCGCCGCCTCTTCAGGCTTTTGCTGGTCTACTCCCTGATATGGTTTGTGCTTGCCGGATCTGATCCCGCAAGCTGGATCATAGGCATACCTGCGGTTCTCCTGGCCGTAGCCGTCTCCATTTTTCTCTCCCCGGGCTCATCTTTTGCCTGTAAACCTCTATCCATCCTGCTGTTCATGCCTCACTTCATTATACTGTCGGTCCTGAGCGGCATCGATGTGATGCGCCGTACTTTTTCATTGGTGCCGCGAATCAATCCGGGAATCTTCTCCTACAGGACAAGCCTGGAAGGCAGCGCCCGCATCCTGCTGACCAATGTTATCAGTCTGCAGCCCGGCACACTCAGCGCCGATCTGAAGGGGGATGAGATACTCATTCATGTCCTGGACAGGGAGATGCCGCTGCAGTCGAATATACGAAACCTGGAACTCCGTATAGCCCGTATTTTTCCGCAGCAGTCAGGCGGGAGGGAAAAAACATGATGTATGTCGGAGTGGCGTTGTTTCTGCTGTTGACGGTGGCCATGGGGATGATCCGCATCATCTCCGGTCCGACCGTTGCGGACCGGATGATGGCCGCACAGCTTTTCGGCACCAGCGGTCTTGCCATTCTCCTTGTGCTGGCCCGGGGAATGGACATGCCCGAATTAACCGATATAGCGCTGACATTCTCGCTGCTGGCCACCCTGGTTTCAATGACCTTTGTCAGGCGGGTATGGTACGAGGAGGACCAGAATGACAATTCCTGAAATCATCGGATTTGTCTGCATTGCCGCCGGGATGCCCTTTTTTCTGGGGGGGACGGTGGGGATGCTCCGCTTTCCGGATATTTTTACCCGGCTGCACGCCCTGACCAAGGCGGACAACGTGGGGCTGGGATTCATAATCCTCGGCCTGTGTCTACAGGCAGACAGCTGGTTCATCGTCATCAAGCTGGTGCTGGTCTGGGTTCTGGTCCTTATTGCCAGCTCCGCCTCCTGTCACCTGGTGGCCCGGCGGGCCCTGCAGAAAGGAATCCGGCCATGGACCATGCAATGACAATTCTTCTGGCCTGCTTTGATCTCCTGCTCTCGATTACGCTGATCTGGCTGGCCTGGCAGCTGCTCCGTTCCACGGATATTTTCAAGGCGATTATTTTTTTTATCTGCTTCGGCCTGCTGATGTCCATTGCCTGGGTGAGGATGCATGCACCCGATGTGGCTCTTGCCGAAGCCGCCATCGGCGCCGGATTGACCGGACCGCTGTTTCTTGCGGCCCTGATGAGAATGGAGCGGAGGAACAAAAAAGAACGGCGGCTCGATCCCGAGAAAAAAAGGAATGCTCCCGAGAACCTCTGGAAGGCTCGGAGCAGAAGGATGAGCCCCCTCCTGTGGACCCTGACGGGACTCACGATCTGCCTTGCAGGTCTGCTCTTCTGGACTGTCCGGATGATTCCACGGCCCCTGCCCGGCCTGGCCGGAGAAACAGCCGATCATCTTGGTGCAAGCGGCGTGGACAATCCGGTCACCGCGGTTCTTCTCAACTTCAGGGGATATGATACCATGCTGGAAGTCCTGGTCCTCCTGCTGGGGGCGGTGACGATCTGGTCGATTTCCCATGCCCCTTTTCCTCCCAGGTTCCCGGATACCAGTCCTGTGCAGAGGACCACCGTCCGCCTGCTGATTCCTCTTATCTGCCTGATTGCCGGTTATTTTATCTGGCAGGGTGCCTACCAGACCGGAGGCGCTTTTCAGGGAGGCGCGGTCCTGTCGGCCGCCCTGGTGCTGCTGCTGATCTCCGATTTCGTGTGGCTGCCCAATATGCATTCCCTGCCCCTGCGTCTTGGAATGACCCTTGGGTCGATGGTCTTTGCAGCCCTGGCCGTGCTGGGAATATTTGCCGAAGGTGTCCTGCTCAAATATCCCTCTGAACATGCAGGCGCTTTCCTGCTGTTCCTGGAAGCTTCCTGCGGGATCAGCATCGGCCTGATGCTGGCCGCTTTTTTTGCCGGCGGAAGACCTGCATCAGACCTGCGGGAAGAGCCGCACAAAGCGAAACTCTACGATGCGGGAAGGAAGAGACCATGACAAACATGCTGTACAGTTTTACCGGCCTGATTCTTTTCGTCTTCGGTCTGTTTGCGTTAATCGTCAGTTCTCATCCTTTGCGGAAAATACTGGGGGGCAATGTCATGTCCACCGGCATATTTCTTTTTCTGGTTGCTACTTCCTACCGTACCGACACTGCGGCTGTTGATTCCGTGCCGCAGGCCATGGTGCTGACCGGCATCGTCGTTTCCGTAAGCATCACGGCCGTGGCCCTGGTTCTGGCCACCCGCCTCCAGCAGTCATCGAACCGTTCTCTGAAGGGGCGGGAGAAAAGGGGCCGGGACAAGGAAGCGGAAGAATAATGGTATCCGCCGAATCCTGGATAATTGTTCCTATTATTGTACCCCTGACGGCGGCCCTGTTATCTTTTCTGGTGCGGCGCGGCTCCTTCCTCATCTCCCTGACCGCCGCCGGAATAAATATTCTTGCTGCCGCAGTTCTCATCAGCCGGTTTCTTTCCTACGGCCCCGCTGCTTATGCGCTGGGCGGCTGGGACCCTCCTCTCGGCATCTGCCTGCGGACAGACGGACCCGCTTTGATCATGCTGGTCATAACCGCCCTGGCCGGAGTCGGAATTTCCCTGTACGGCTGGGGATATTTTTCCCTTCGGATAGCCCGCCCTGCGCGCGTCGGCCGGCCGGAAAAACAGGAGCGGTTCTTCTGGCCGCTCTGGATGATTCAACTGACAGGCTTGAACGCACTGTATCTTTCCGGCGATATCTTCAATCTCTATGTGGCCCTGGAACTGGTTGGGATTTCAGCGGCAGCCCTTGCCTCCCTCTCGGGAAAACCGGCTTCCCTGATCGCCTCCCTGCGTTATCTGCTGGTTTCTCTCTTCGGTTCCATGAGCTATCTGCTGGGAGTGGTGTTTCTCTACAAAACATACGGCGTTCTCGATCTCGGTCTCCTGCAGAAAATGGCGTCGCCCGAGCCGGGTGTGATCGCCGCCCTGTCGGTAATGACCGTGGGGCTGCTCCTCAAAACCGCTGTCTTTCCCCTGCATTTCTGGCTGCCGCCGGCACATGCCAACGCCTTGGCGCCGGTCAGCGGAATCCTGTCCGGATTGGCTATCAAGGGCTCTTTTTTTCTCCTTTTCCGCCTGTGGTTTGATATTTTTTCCCCGGCGCTGCCCGGCCCGGCATACAACCTGATAGGACTGCTCGGAGCAGGAGCCGTGCTTTGGGGAGGCATCCAGGCGCTGCGCCAGAAACGCCTTAAGCTGTTGATCGCCTATTCCACGGTATCCCAGATCGGGTATCTTTTTATTGCCTTCCCGCTGGCCCTTGACGGAGGCTCCAGCCAGGCATGGAGCGCTGTCCTTTTTCTGGCATCCGGTCATGCCTGCGCCAAAATCGCCATGTTTATGGCCGCCGGGACCATCCTCCTCCATATCGGGCATGACCGCATCAACGAACTGGCAGGCATCCGGACCTCCCTGCCGGTAGCCTCGTTTGCCTATGCGGTAGCCGGGGTAAATCTCATAGGTCTGCCTCCTTCCGGCGGCTTTATTGCCAAATGGATGATGCTCATAACATCGATTTCCACCCATCAATGGCTGTGGACCCTTATATTGATGAGCGGCAGTTTTCTGGCTGCCGGGTATGTATTCAAAGTGGTTTCGCAGCTTTTTGTCGCTCCCCCGGCAGCAGCGAAGATCATAAAACATCCGCGGGCGGTTCTCCTTGAATGGCCGGCGCTGATTCTGGCCCTGATTTCCCTGCTGATGGGACTCTTTGCCCCCTGGCCGCTCAGGCTTCTCGAGATCGGCATAATGTCCCCGGCCGTGCTGGCGATTGGAGGGGGACCATGAGCTGGGAAAACGGACTGATAATCGCCATCCTGATGAGCTCGTTTCTCCCCGGTATCATTATCTTCATGCTGCCGGAAAAAAGCAGCGGTCTGCGCACCGGCCTCAACCTGTTCGGCGCCATCCTGAAAATGATGCTCATCATTATCATGGACCTCGCAATCTTCAGCGGCAGTATCTTTGCAATGCGCCTTAAGCTCATGGAGGGAGTTGAAATATTTTTAAACGCCGATCCCCTGTCCGCCCTGTTTGCAACACTTTCCAGCATTCTCTGGCTCCTGACCACCATCTACGCGGTCGGCTACCTGGAGGATTCCCCGAACCGCAGTCATTTCTTCGGTTATTTCAGCCTGTGCGTGACCGTAACCATCGGCATTGCCATGTCCGGCAACCTGATCACCTTCCTGCTTTTTTATGAAATGCTCACCCTGACCACCTATCCCCTGATTATCCATCGCGGTACCGAAAAGGCCCTGGAAGCCGGCCGCAGCTACCTGATTTATGCCTTCGGCGGCGGGGGCGTTTTCCTGTTTGCCGTCATCTGGCTGCATACCCTGGCCGGCCCCGCCGATTTCACTGCCACCGGCTTTTCCCGACAGTTGATCGAAAATGAAGCGCCGGTCCTGCGCCTTATTTTTCTGCTGCTGATTGCAGGGGTCGGCGTGAAGGCCGCCCTGGTGCCTCTCCACGGCTGGCTTCCCAAGGCCATGATCGCACCGGCGCCGGTAAGCGCCCTGCTGCATGCGGTGGCGGTGGTCAAGGCCGGGGCCTTCGGCATCACCCGCATCGTCCTCGATGTATACGGCATAAAAAACATTGTTCAGCTCGGGCTCCTGCCATGGCTTATGGCAATCTCCTCGATCACCATCCTCTGGGGCTCGCTCCGGGCTCTGCAGCAGGACGGCCTGAAGCAGCGGCTGGCCTATTCCACGGTCAGCCAGATATCCTATATCGCCTTGGGCATCAGCCTGGCCGATCACCCGCTGGCGCTGATAGGCGGCCTGGTCCATCTCATTCACCAGGGCTTGATGAAGATCACCCTGTTTTTCTGTGCCGGCAATCTTTCTGAAACCCTCGGGATCCATAAAATCAGCGAAATGGCCGGGGTCGGACGCCGCCTGCCGTTGACCATGACGGCCTTCACGATCGGCGCCCTGGGCATGATCGGCATTCCTCCGACTATAGGTTTTATCAGCAAATGGTATCTCTGCCTCGGCGGGATTGCGGCCGACAACATGTGGGTGGTCCTGGTGCTGGTCGTCAGCAGCCTGCTCAACGGCGCCTATTTCCTGCCGGTCATCATTACTGCCTGGTTTGGAAAACAACAGGGTCCGTGGCCGGAGGAAAGAAATTTCGGGAGACTCGAGACCCACTGGATGCTGCTGATTCCGCCCCTGGTCACCGCCCTGGCGGTCATTGCTGCCGGAATCGTTGCCAATGCCCAGTTCAGCCCTCTGGCCTGGGTTAAATTTGTCGTGCAGGGGTATGTCCGCTGATGATTGCACACTTTGCCCGGGATATGATGAATTTTATGGTGCTCTCCCTGGTGGCCGGAGTTCCCCTGCTCCTGCTGGCCTTTTGCTGCTTTGCATCCCTTCGGCAAACAGGCTTCCGGCTGCTGCCATGGTCGCCCCTGCCCGCCCTGCTGGCAGTGCTGTTCCTTTCTCCTGACGTGGAAGTGCAGGTAGGATGGTTTTTTATGGGCGGTTCCATGGGGCTTGATGCCATTGGCCGGATTTTTCTGGGCATAACAGCTGCAGTCTGGCTGCTCGCCTCTCTCTCGGTTCATGAAAAATTCAGGCATGATCCGCACCGGTTCCGCTTTGCCGGTTTTTTCCTGGCCGCCATGAGCGGGAATTTCGGCCTGATCCTCGCCCGTGATATTCTGGGCTTTTACCTTTTTTTCGCCCTGATGAGCTTCAGCGCCTACGGCCTGATTGCCCATAACCGCCCGGAAGACTCGGCAAGGGCGGGACGTGTTTACCTTATCCTGGTGTTTTTTTCCGAACTGGCCATGTTCACCGCCATGGTTATCCTCTCCGCCCGGGGAGATGTTTCTTCCGTCGGCGCCGTCCCTGCCGGGGAATTTTCCATGCTGTTGATAATTCTCCTGTTTGTTGCCTTTGGCGTCAAAATAGGGGCTCTGCCTTTCCAGTCCTGGATGGCGCTCTCCTACCAGCAGGCACCTGTACCGGCAGCCACCGCCCTGGCAGGGGCCATGGTCAATGCCGGCATTCTCGGCTGGCTGCGTTTTTTTCCCTTCGGCCAGATCGTGCTGCCGGGGGGAGGGGTTTTCTTTATCATAATGGGAACCCTGGCAGCGCTCTACGGGGTCCTCTTCGGCCTCTATCAGGACAGACCGGGACGGGTTCTCGCCGCCTCAAGCATCAGCCAGATGGGCCTGCTCACGGCTATTGCCGGTTTCGGCCTGTTGTCAAGCGAGGGCGGAAGCGCGGCCCTGATCCTCGTAACCCTGTTCGCCGTGCACCATTCCCTGGCCAAGACCAGCCTGTTCCTGGGTTATGATCTGGTCGACCGGGGCGGCCGGCCGGCCGGCTTCGTCCTGGTGGCCGGACTGCTGCTGCCATGCCTCGCCCTTGCCGGCTTTCCGTTCACCGGCGGCGCCATGGTCAAGGCCAGCCTGAAAGAGCTGGCCGCCCTGGGTGGCGGTGCATGGTACCTGTTCGGCAAGGTTTTTCTGCCGGTCAGTTCGATCGCCACGACTGTTCTGATGCTGCACTTTACCCGCCTGCTCCGGCAGCAGAACAGCGAGCAAACCGAGAGCAAAAAAACTGTTGCCACCCTGTTATGGATCTTGAGTGTTGCAGGAGTGATTGCGGTGCCGTGGGTATTGCCCCAACTGCGCGATACCGGCAGCCATTCCCTGCAGGCTCATGCCCTTGTCCAGTCAATGTGGCCGGTGGTCCTGGGAGCCCTGCTCGCCCTTGTCTGGTTTGCAGCCGGCCGGAGGCTGCCGGGAAGAAATCGTGCTGTCCCAGGTTTTGATATTCTGTCCCGTACCCTGTATGATGGATTTATGCACATGCTGAAATCGGTTACGGATTTACTTGCCGCAATGTGCCATAAAACAGGGTCTCAGACATTCCGGCAGCCTTCTTTCCTGAATTTCATCACCAGGGGAGCCGGTAAGTGGGAAAAGGTACTGGGGCGCTGGTCCGTGGTCTATCTGTTCTATCTGCTTATCAGCATCATCCTTTTTATGATAATGCTGACTTCCCGGTTTTTCCCGGGCGGAGCCTGAAAAGGACAGGAAATAGTCTTATAGCGAAGCCGACCGCATGGTGCCCGGCAAGGGGCAAGGACTCCATTCAGCCGGCAAAACAATCCTGTGTCCGCAGGACGGAAGCGAGGAGACGCTGCACCTGATTTTGATCATCGTGCCGCGGCTAAGGTCTCCCATCCGTGCAGGACGAAACAGGACTAACGCCCCAGGATCGCGTCCACCTCTTCCTGGGTAAGGATCTGGGCCTTGTATTCACCCTCGCCGATGTAGTTTTCGATATTTTTTACATACGCCCTGAGATGATCCTTAGAGCCCTCCACCAGACTTGTATACATGTTCTTGAGCGACTTCTTATCTGTATATTCCAGACCGCACTCACCGGGTCCTATGCCATTGTCCGTTTCAACGATAACCGTGGGACAGCCAACGATATCAAGCATATCGAGCTCCTCGATAAACGCTCCCACATAAAGAGCGTCCAGAGAGCTCCGGGCTCCCCAGTTCACCAACTCATCGTATTTTTCCGTAAAATACCAGCCGTACTCCGCACCGGTGTACACCCCGATGCTGCCGGGCAGGTCATTGGCGTCCGGATTCGGGTCCGGTATGGAATGTTTTGCGAGCATGTCGCGTACCGTATCGGTATGGGTCTGCTCCGATCCCTCCCCGATATTTGAAAAGGCCTGCTCATCCGGATACATATCCATCAAGGTCAGATACACATCACGGGCAAGCTTTTCCTCCTCGCGCATAAAGACGAGATGGTGCGTCTCGCCAAGATCTAGATCCGCGGCCTGCACGCTCATCGGGGTTAAAAGTGAAATTGCACCGAAGACGACTGTTAAAATAATTTTATACATTAATTCTTTCCTCTTTTATTATAGTAAGCTGTTACGGTTTTTTGGACATAGATATACGTTTCCTTCTGACAGGCCTCACCTCCTTTCCTCGGTCCGGATTCCGGATATTCAATCACGTGTGAATAATATTTATGGCCTTTGATAAAGCAGTTAATTCTGAACTGAAACCTGAACTTTACCGGGCACTTGGGAAGGGGTATAAGAAAAAACCGTGCCAAAAACGGTTGAATGATGATTTTTTAAAGAATTTAAAATTAAATTGAATTATTCCAGACCATTAAAAAAGAAATATATACTGATATCTGTGATTCTTGCCGTTCCTGCGAAACAGGATTGTTCCGATAAAACAGGACACGTCTGAGTTTTTTGTCCCCTGACTCCCCTGAATCAGGATAAAAAATTTTGCTGTTTACAGATATGCCCGCAGAACATACTGCAGCATCATTCTCTGGGTATTGAAGAACGCGCCGTTCAGGGCAAGACAGGTGCGCATGATGGTGATGAATCGGTCCCGGTCGTGATAAAAGATTGGAAGTATGGTCTTTTCCAGCTGATCGTAGAGGGACAGGGCGTCTTCGATCCACTCGCTGCTGTCTCCCGTTCTGTGCAGAGCTTCCCCTATGGACCACCCCGTAACTCCCTCTATGTGTCCTTCGATCCACCAGCCGTCAGGCACGCTCAGGCTTGGAATACCGTTCAAGGCGGCTTTCATGCCGCTTGTTCCGGAAGCCTCCCGAGGCGGCAGAGGGGTGTTCAGCCACAGATCGACTCCTGAGGTTATCAACTTGCCGAACTCCATATCATAGTTCTCAACATAGACAACCCTGATGTCCTGTTTCAGTGACTCTTTTGCCTGGAAAATCCGTTTGATAAGTTCTTTGCCGCCATTGTCCCTGGGATGGGCCTTTCCCGCATAGATAATCTGCATGCCGCCGCCTTCCGCGGCAATCCTCTTCAGCCTGCCGAGATCCTGGAAAAGCAGATCGCCTCTCTTGTATTCAGTGGAGCGCCGCGCAAAACCTATGGTAAAGATTTCGCCGTCAAGTTCAGCGCCCGTTTTCCCCTGCACCTCCTGGAGCAGGCGGTCCTTGGCCTGAACGTGGGCCAGCCACACCTCCTCTTTGGGTATGGCCTGGGCATAGCGGAGGCTGAAATTATCCTCCCGCCAGCCCGGCATGTAGCGGTCGAAAAGATCCTGAAACGGCCCTGAAGTCCAGGTGGCGGCATGCACTCCGTTGGTGATGGCGTCAATCGAGTACCCGGCAAACATCAGCCGCGAGACCTCCCCGTGTTTCTTGGCCACTCCATTCACATAGCGGCTCAGCCGGAGGGCAAGGTAGGTCATGTTGAGGCGGCCCTCGAAGGTAAAGATATCCTGCATCTTGAAAAAGTCCGGACGATATCCGATGACCTGCCTGGCCAGGTCCGTGGGGAACTGGTCGTGGCCGGCAGGAACGGGAGTGTGGGTGGTGAAAACGCATTTCTCCCGCACCGCCTCCGCATCCTCACGGATAACCTCTGTTCTGCCCGCCTCTCTTGCCGCTTCGTCCAGAAGTTCCAGTGTCAGCAGGCCTGAATGGCCTTCGTTCATGTGAAAACGTTCGATATCCTTATAGTCCATGGCCCTGAGCATCCTCACGCCGCCGATGCCGAGAAGCACTTCCTGGCAGAGACGGTAATGCAGGTCCCCGCCGTAAAGGAAATGGGTGAGCGTCCTGTCCCATTCTGCATTTTCCGGCAGTTCGGCATCCAGAAAGTAAACGGGAACCGTGAAGCCCGAGATGCCTTTCACGTCATAGCGCCATGAGCGGAGATGGACCGTCCTGCCTTCAATGGAGACAGCGGTCCTTTGCGGCTCTTCCTGGACGAATTTGTCCGCAGCCCATTCCACAGGTTCCTCGCTCTGCCATCCGCCTGCATCAAGTCTCTGGCGAAAATACCCCCTGCGGTACAGGAGCGTCACCGCGACCATCGGTACTTTGAGGTCAGCTGCGGAACGGATGGTGTCTCCCGCCAGCACTCCGAGACCGCCGCTGTAGGTCGGCATCCTGGCATCCAACCCAATCTCCATTGAAAAATATGCGATTGACCGTTGATTTTTCATAGCTCTTTCCTCGGCATATGATTTTCGCACATCAGGATATTCTGGTGATCTTTCCTGATGATCGGCTAGCCGGACATTAACTTTCAGTTCTTTTTATTATCTTCCGGGGATGCGTGGCAGGCCGTGCAGATGTCATCACTCCTGCCGGAATGATTTTCCGGATATGGGTAATCTGCCTCCGGGCCGTGACATGCACTGCACCTCTCCATTCCCTGCACAGGATGCGGCATTGGCACGGCTGTCCCTGTTTCATCAGCCGTGATCTCCGGTGCGTCGGTTTCCGCTGCTGTGCCGGCAAACGGTTTATGGCACTGCATGCAGCTGCCGATGCTCCAGCCGGTATGTTTGACAGGATACGGTTTCTCGCCTTTCAGCCCATGACAGCCGGCGCAATCATCCCGTCCCTCGATCCGGTGCGGGATCAAGCCGGCAGACTTCACCGGAGCAGTTTCCGGAAAATCCAGCAGTCCTGGTGTCTGTAAAAAGGCAAAAACAGCCGTGACGACCAGGGTGAGAGCCCCGGCTGTCATCGCCAATCGTGTGGAGTACTGTTCTCTCACTCTACCCCCGGGTGCTAGCCCGCATTTCTCACAAGGGTTGTCACGAGAAGCCGTAAAGTGCCGTGGATACAAGGCGCCGTACCGAAAACACTCGCAGGCATACTGTACGTATGTCGAGAATGTTTTCGGTGCTGCAACGCAGTAGACATGGTGCTTTCCGGGTTCGCAGTAGATTCTTGTGAGAAATGCGGGCTAGACAAAGTTAAAACTCTCAGACTGTACATGATCCATTGGCAGGCCGAGTCTGTCCAGCGCTTCTCTAATCGCCTTTTGCATCGGTTCCGGCCCGCAGATGAAATACTCCTGCTCCATCCTGTTGTCCGGAAGATGCCGTGCCAGCAGTTCGGCCGTAACCCTCCCGTGTTCCCCGCGCCAGTCGGCCGGGGGCTCCTCGAGAACATGAACGACCCTCAGATTCAATCTCGCCGTGAGCCCTTCAAGTTCCTCGCGAAAGGTGACGTCTTCCCACATCCTGCTGCCGTATATCAACAGAGCGGGCCGCGCATCATGCCGGTCCGCCATTGTCCGCAGGATGCTCATAACAGGGGTGACGCCGACGCCTCCGGCGAGAAAGACATATCCGGCCGCTGCACGCTGGTCGATTGTGAAGGTCCCGTACGGGCCGTCAAGGTAGGCGCGTGTCCCCGGTGCCACTTCCCCGATCCGGGAAGTAAAATCTCCCAGTTCCTTGATCGTCATCCGGATTCTGTCCGTTTCCATGGCGCTTGAGGAAAAGGAAAAAGGATGCTCCCTTATGGTAAACAGCGGCTTTCCTATGGTCAGCCAGGCGAATTGCCCGGGATTGAATTTCATACCCCTGTGGCCTTCGGGGCACAGGGTTAGTGTCCATGAACTGCCGTGCTCCCTAACAACCTCGTCAATTCTGTAGGGGTGCCTGAAAATCATCCACGGCTTGATCACCCGCACATACACCAATGCGAGGACCCATGCGGTTGTCAGGACAATCCACAGTCCCCGTTTCGCAGGCCCCTGCGCATAGTAGCCGACACCGACCACATGCAGCATGGCCAGCGCCACGGCCGCAACCGATACATACCCGTGTATGATACGCCAGCGCTCATAAACAAGACCGAGCTTGACTCTGTACAGGGAAGTTCCAAGAACAACGGCGAAGGCCAGGAGTCCGGCCGCCCCGGATGCCATCCACCAGGGAGTCGAGGCGGGATGCAGCAGAATAAGGGTCTCGGGACTTGAAACAGGAATAATAACCGCATGCAGCAGGATGAGGGAAAAAGCAATCAGGGAGATAGCACGGTGGAAATGATAGACAACATCGATTCCGTAAGGCGCCGTGATGTTCTTGAACCTTCCTGTCAGAAAAAACTGCAGTCCCATCATCGACAGACCGGCAAATCCGATGCCAACGGAAAATTCCCTCCAGAATCCCCGTCCCGGAGGTATGGGACCGATGAGCATGGCCAGGAGCGGCGCCATTGCCATTACAAAATAGAGCCCGATCCAGAAGGCGCTCCGTAAAAAAATCCGTCTCGTCACATCTGCCTCTTGGCGTTCGCGGGCATAATACAGGGCAATTCCACGGTTATTACCGTGCCCTTTCCGGGCTGGCTGTTCACGGCAATCCTGCCGTCTTTCTTCCTCAGCATTGGTGCTTTTCCAGTTTACCTGAAGTTGCCGGATTTTCTTCGTCTCAGGAATTTGTCCGCCTCCACCGCCACGATAACGGAAGAAGCAACGATCAGTATCTGCATCCACTCGGACCCTGAAATCGGCTCCGTTCTGAATATCCACTGCAGGACCGGCACATATATCACAGCCAGTTGGGCGAGAAACGCGGCAATCATGCTGTAAAACAGAAACAGGTTGCCCAGTGGATTTATGCGGAATATCGACTCAAGTTCGGAACGGCTGTTCCATGCCTGGAAAAACTGGAAAAAAACCATGGTGGTGACGGCGACTGTCCGGGCCTTTTCCAGGGAATCCCCGGCATTGAGAGCGGTAATGAAATTGTAGACAACGCCTGCCGAAATGATAAATCCCACGAGTATAGTCCGCTCGATCAGGATTCTCGACATAATGCCTTCCTTCGGATCCCTGGGCGGCCGGTCGATTATTCCTTTTTCCCCGGGCTCAAAGGCAAGCGCCACGTCCTGGAGGCCGTTAGTGACCAGGTTGACCCAGAGGAGCTGGGCCGGAACATACGGGATGGGTAGGCCCATGATTACTGTGCCCAGTATGGAAAGGATGGCGGCGACACCGGTGGGGATGAGAAAGAAGGTGACCTTGCGGATGTTGTCGAACACAATCCTGCCTTCTTTCACCGCGTTGAAAATGGAGGCGAAATTATCATCAGTCAGGACCATGTCGGATGCCTCCTTGGCCACATCCGTACCGGATCTTCCCATGGCAATGCCGATATGGGCGGCCTTAAGGGCAGGCGCATCATTCACCCCGTCTCCGGTTATTGCCACAATATGCCCCTGTTTCTTGAGCTGTTCCGTTATCCTGAATTTATGCTCGGGTGAGACCCTGGCATAGACATTCACCGTTTCGGTCTTTGCCAGGAGTTTGTCGTCGGACATCTCCTCTATTTCACGCCCTATAACAACTTCAGCCTCTTCGTCTGCCAGTCCGAGTTTTTCTGAAATTGCTCTGGCGGTGACGGCATGGTCCCCGGTGATCATAACCACGCGGATGCCCGCCTTTCTGCATCCCGCAATTGCATCTATCGCCTCGGACCTCGGCGGATCCATCATTCCCTGCAGCCCGGCAAAAATCAATCCGGATTCCGCATCCCTATGCCCCAGTTCCGTCATCTCATCCACCGCATCCTTGAAGGCAAAGGCAAGCACCCGGAGACCTTCCCGGGCGAATCCCGCGGCCATATCCATGATCTTATGCCCGTCTGCTTCCCTGTCCCGCATGTCCTGAACACACATTTCCAGGACCTTCTCGGGGGCACCCTTGACGAATATCAGCCGTTTTGACCCGTGTTGGTGGAGGGTCGCCATATATCCCCTGTCGGATTCAAAAGGGACAATCGCCTTCTGTGGATATTTCTTCTTCTCCTCCTCTACGCTTAATTCCGCCTTCATCGCCGAAACGATGAGTGCCCCTTCCGTAGGATCGCCATCAATCTTATGGAAACCCTCCTCTTCATAGATTTCCGATTCATTGCACAAAAGTCCTATCCTGAGAACCTGTTCGAGTTCTGCAAAGTCTTTCGTTTTTATGCCCCGGCCTTCATGAGTGATTTCTCCTTCGGGTTCATAACCGCTGCCGCTGACCTCATACACGTGTTTTCCATCGTAGAGCAGCTTGACGGTCATCTCGTTTTTGGTCAGGGTCCCGGTTTTATCGGAGCCGATTACCGTCGTGCTGCCAAGGGTCTCCACGGCCGGCAGTTTTCTCACAATGGCGTTCTGCCGTGCCATCCTTGCCACACCCACTGCCATGGCAATAGTCACGACGATGGGGAGGCCCTCCGGTATGGTTGCTACGGCCGCTGCCACAGCGACCATGAACATATCCTTGGCGCTCTCGCCGATGAAGTAACCGGTGAAAAACAGGAGGGCCGATGAACCCAGAACAATCAGGCCGATCGCCTTCGCAAAACCCTGTATTTTTTCCTGCAGGGGCGCTTTTACCGTGCCTATTTCCCTGACGTCCTGCGCAATTCCGCCCAGAACGGTTCTGGGACCCGTATCGGTAACAACTCCCTTTGCCCTGCCGTTGACAACAACCGTTCCCAGGAACGCCATGTTCAGCTGATCGCCCGGCGTAAGGTTTTCCTCCTCAATGGGACCGGTCTTTTTTTCGGCGGGAACGGACTCGCCGGTGAGCATGGCCTCGTCGATCCGCATTTCAATGGAGTTGACCAGCCGAAGGTCGGCCGGAACCCTTGCACCGGATGCAAGCAGCACGATGTCGCCGGGCACAAGCTCTTCGCTGTTTATCTCCTTTTCCCTGCCGTCCCGGATTACCCTGGCTTTGGGCACAACCATTTTCTTGAGCGCCCGTACACTCTCCTCAGCCTTGTATTCCTGAAAAAAGCCGATTACCGCGTTGAGAACGACTACGGCAAAAATGACCCCTGAGTCAATGTATTCCTGCAACAGCCAGGTAACGATGCCGGCAATGAGCAGGATATAGATAAGGGGACTGGTAAATTGATGAACCAGAATCTTCAGCTTGCTTATCTTTTCTTCATCGACAAGTTTGTTCGGACCGTACTGGCCAAGCCGTTTTTCCACCTTTTCGGAGGATAATCCGTTTTCCCTGGAAGTGCCCAGGTTGTTCAATGCTTCATTTACATCAAACCGATACCAGTTCATCCTCACCTCCGTGACTCCAGGTCTATCGTTATGTCAGACAAACCACCATTCCGGACAGACCCTGGATATGCACAACCTGCTGACATGATAAGTGATTCCTGTTTGTTGTGCAAGAATTGCTCGCATCCATCATGTTGCCGGGGAACATTTGATGCAGTAACCTATTAAGTGTGAATACAGTTTTTTTTGCAAAAAACAAGCCAATGGTCAGATTGATAGTATTGGTCCCCGGAACAAAGGGGGCAAGATATTCGGCGGTACGGTTCAAAATGCAAAAAATGAATAAAAAACATGGATAAGGAAGAGGGATTGCGTAAAATAAAAAGAGGTTACACTATGAATATGTTCCCCCGCGATGGCGGAATCCCCGGAAAATCCAACCTGCAATCTTTGGGATCTGAATGGGACAGTTAATCCATCGCCGCTCAACCTTTGTCCTGCAGGCTATTCTCTTTGCCGGCGCCATAGCCGCGCTCTGGGAGCAGCAGTGGCTGACTGCGGTGATCACCGTCGGCATCATTGCCATTACTCTTTTCCCCCTGTTACTCAAAAAGGGACTTGATGTCTTCATTCCACCCGAGTTCGAACTGCTGGCGATTTCCTTTGTTTTCGCCTCGCTGTTTCTGGGAGAGGTCCGCGGCTACTACGTTCGTTTCTGGTGGTGGGACATAGTGCTGCATACCGCATCCGGCTTTCTGCTCGGGATTGTCGGTTTTCTGCTGGTGCACATTCTCAATGAAATGGAAGAGATCGAACTGCACATGCAGCCGGGCTTCGTGGCTTTCTTCGCCTTTCTTTTTGCGGTAGGGATGGGCGCAATCTGGGAGATCTTCGAGTTCGGCATGGATCACTTCTTCGGCGCAAACATGCAGAAGGAGATGCTGGGTGATCCTTCCGGACTGACGGACACCATGTTCGACCTGATCGTCGATGCCATGGGCGCGCTGATTATATCGGTGCTCGGGTACGGTTATCTCAAAACCGCCGGCAACAAGTCATTTCTGGCACGGTGGATCCGCGCATTCATCACCAACAATCCCCACTTGTTCTCCCGGCGACGTTAATCTATTAAATAATTTATTAAACAGGGCAGGCAACCTTAAAAAGACCCTCCTGCCACAGGTGGCCATTTTTCACTTAAATGTTTTAATATCGGGAACATGCATATACAGGAGTTGAAAACAGAAAACAGGCGCTGATCTCTTTCAGTCCCTGTTTTATTAACTCTTCTGGTGATTTTACTGCAATTTGTGTTTAATGGACAAAAGAGGCATATTCGAATTCTGCTTCCAGGACAAGGAAATGATCGACACCCATGGAAACTCCGGCGTTTTACCTTACTGACAAGTTTATTGCCGAACTCTGGGAACGCATCAATTCCCCGGGAGAAGCCATAATCCCGCTTTCTGGAAACGGCACGGAATTGAGCGTGGGCGGGATTCCCTCCCGCGAACACCTTGCCCTGCTGCTCGATGCTGTGTTCTGGGCCAGCTATGAAAAGGAAGAGGGTGTTGCGGTGACTGTCTCCCTCATTTACAAAAAACCCGAGCAGATGGCCGACAGCTTTTGCTTTGACCGACCTCTTGTTTTGCATCCGCGCAACATGGTCAAGCTGGGGACGGCCCTGGAAAATCCCAGAGCCCATATCAACATTTGGCCGGACGAACAGGGAGAACTCAGGATTTGGGGATTCAAGACCGGTTCAGATGATTTTATTACCACCGATCTCTGGGTGCAGGCGCTGGGGCCCGGCTGCGTCCTGGTTACCTACGGCGGCAGGGGTCTGGCGGCACTGACCGGCAATCGTGCCGTGTTCGTTGATCCCGGCGTCCTGATGAAGACGATCATGCCGAAAATCGCACCCCAGGTCCGTCCCGGCGAACTTAACCTGCAAGGCATATTGCGATACAATTCCCTGCTCTATATTGCCCAGGCCATGAGGGCGCATGGCCATGGCGGTACGGTCCTGGCTGTTCCTGAGAACAGCGACTGGCGGAAATCCATCAGACACCCGGTCACCTATACCGGCGGCACAAGTTTTCTGGATGCCAATATTGAACTCTCCCCGCCGGATGAAGATTTAGCGAAGGGCCAGAAGTCATTTTTCGAAATGATTAAAAACGTCTTCACCCGCCGCCAGGACAAATTCTCCATTGCCCGGAACCATATCCGGGAGCAGTGTAACCGCATTGCCCGTCTGACAGCAGTGGATGGCGCTCTGATTATGAGCTTTGACCGATATACCTACTGTTTCGGCGCGAAAATCCAGCAGGTTGAAGCGATGCCTGCCGCAGCAGCCGACCTCCATATCCGCAAGCCCGTGGAAGGCTTCCTCGAAGCCACCCTCAATATTTCGGATCTTGGCGGCACCCGGCACCAGTCAGCTGCCCAGTTCGCCTATGACCAGCCACGGGCCATCGCCGTGGTAGCCTCTCAGAGCGGAGAGGTTACATTCTTCACCAGGGAAGAGGAGGATGGAGCACTGCTTGCCGTTCAGCAGGCCGAACTTGCGCTGCTGCACGAGGGGCTCAGCGGCGCTCTCTGGAATATTTCCCTGTTTTCCAAACTGATGCCTTCATAAAAATATGAAATTCATCCTTTTTATTTTGATACTATTTAAATTCATATTTTTCAAAATATCTTGTTTGCATCGACTTCTGGTTTCATTTCCCGGGTTCGGTGCATGTTTCCGGCATGGTTTTTGCTTATTTTTTCCACATAGAATGCCTGAAAGTTCAAGGATAACCCCACAAAATAAAGGAGAAAAAAGATGAAGAAGACATTTTTTCTATTGCTGGGAGTGTGTCTGGTTTTGGTGTGCGCATCTTCTGCTGTTGCCGCTGTATCGCTTAAACGTCTTGCCGAGCATCCCTTTTCCCCGCCGATGTCCTCTGAGGCAGACCTTCGGGCCATGGTTGAAAGAAACAGGGCGGATTTGCAGACCGGCTTTGACAAAGCTGGTCATCCGCGGTTATATCAGGATCTTATGGCTCAGTTTCCTGATGCTGACATTGAGACCATCCGGGTTGATCCGGGGGAACAGTTCTTCTGGATGCTTTTCCGCAATAAAAATACCGGCCAGATAAAGGCGCTCAATGATGTGACCTGGGAAGGCGATTCCGCTTTTGACGCCTTCAGGTTTTATATCGACAGCACCGGTCAGCGTAACGAATTCATAGTGCCTGCGGTGTGCGGTAATATCAGCTTGAGGAAGGTCGGCCCAATTCCGGCAGCGGCAGTTGTGCCTCCCCCGCCGGCGGTGACTCCCGAACCGGTCAGAGAGGTACCCGGACCTGAACCCGTTGTCAGCCGTGCGGGCGGCCCGCTCTTTGATATCGGTCTTGCGCACCAGTTCGATCCGGCCACCTATGTCTTTGCCCGGGTCGGTTACGAGATTCCATTTGCTGAAAAATTTTCCGCCATGGGCCTTGTCGGTGGTTTTATCCGGTTTGACGGGGACGATGGCGGCGATGCCTTCACTATAGATGCCCTGCTGAATTACTATTTCACCGAGAAAATGTTTGCCGGCGGTGGAGTCGGGTTCTGGTCGGACGAGGAAGAAGTTGATCTGATTGTGAATCTTGGATATCTCATTTATGAGAGACCGGGCACTTTCAGGACTTCACTCTTCATCGAAGGCCGCACCGTGATTGACGATCTGATCTCCAGTGAAGGGACTCGCCTGGGAGCGGGACTGCGCTTCCAGTTTTAACATCGTCGAAACTGAAACCGCGGATCAGCGCAGTCCAGGGGTTAACCACGCTGATCCCTAAGCTTTGCTTGCTTGGGCCGATAGTTCAAGCAAGAAATAAGAAACAGGTCTGAAGACCCATCCGGAGATGCCGGATGGGTCTTTTTTTGCAAGCCGGACATTTGCATCTGCAATAGATGACAAAATCCCGCATCGGCGCATTTTGCTCCTTACTTGCATATTCAGGCCATACTTTTTTCCTGATGGTCTCCCTGTTCCACAACTCCCCACTCTTTAACAGAAGGAAAGCCCATGTAATTCCTGGATTTGCGAGTAATTCTCATTCTTGACGAATTTTATGCAATGAATAAATTATAATCAGGAGAGATGATATGGTTAAGGAGTCATTGGCTCACAAACTTTAAGGAGGTGTGCTATGACCAGAACAAAAGAAAAAAATGAACTTGCGGTAAAGGAAACAACACGACCGGAATCCCGTTTCGACGAGGTTGAAAGTTATGTCAACAGGTTGTTCCGGCATCCGTTCTCAATGATGTCGCCTTCCTTAGTTTTCAAGGATTTTCCTGAGTTTGATGAGTTAACGCCTTCAGTCGATGTCTTTGAAGAAGAAGATAAGCTGGTACTGAAAGCTGACCTGCCCGGAATCAGGAAGGAGGACCTGAACATAACAATTACCGAAAACAGGATCACGTTGTCCGGCGAGAAAGAGCAGGAAGAAAAGGTTGAAAAGAAGGATTATCACTGGTGTGAACGTACTTACGGGTCCTTCTGCAGAAGCTTCCGGCTGCCTGACAATGTAAACGCTGATGAGGCTGAAGCCTCGTTCAAGGATGGAGTACTGGAGATCCGGATACCCAAAACAGAGGAAATAAAAAAGCAGAAGAAGATTACCGTCAAGTAAACAAGCGGTAATACAGACCGGGTACCTGTTCGGTACCCGGTTGTGTCTGGTTGAATCAAGACCGATCAAGTGTCCTGCTTGTATATCCCTGCAAATATTGATTTCTGTTTTCACCTTTCTCATTCAAATTGCAATATCCCGAAGGATGCGGGCTGATGAAAATCCGGTTTTGAAGAATGAACCGGCGCCCATGTCAGCCAGTGCGGATGGGAGGTACGGTCGCCGCACTTGTAGAAGTTCGCCCGCCATGCAGCACCCGGCGAAGGCGTGGTCACATGGCAGTATTTTTTCAGCAGGATGATCGGGAGAAAAACGCAACAGTCCAGGCGAACCGGATCCTCGATTTCCGGATCAATGCGGGGCAGTGAGTGGGCCGCTGTAATCCTGTTGCATTCTTCTTTCGGGATGATGATCCTGCCCTTCCCCCGACTCCTCTGAAAATGAAGAAGCATGGTGCCGCCGCAATTCATCTCAAGGTTAAAATAGCCCCTTGATACATCGGAATCTGGTGTAAAGAAGAATTCAACGCAGCTGTCCTCCCAGACATTGCCCTGGTGATCCCTGGCCACCGCCCGAACATATCTGGCCGCAACGCGGAATATGACGTAAACAGCCGTGTCGTCCCAGGCAAGTTTCACCTCTGTCCGGGGAAAATGGTCGGGTTTTCTCCCCATGAAGTACCGGAGCATCACGGAAGGAATGTCTTGCCAGGGGGACTTGTCCCAATCAGCATGAATCACCTGAGTGCTGGAAGTCTTGCCGCCCTGCAAAGCATTTTTTTTCCTTTTATTGGAGTTGAAGGCCCGATGCCGTAAAGGTATCTTCTCAACTTCTGCACCAGGGACATTTCTTAAGTGGATGCTGTCCCTGTTTATTAACCTTCTTTTTTCCACTTCTTCATCATGTCATTGTTCTACAAGGTGTCGATTATTTATTTTTGTTCATTTTTTTTGTGCACCTCGATAACCTGACCGGATCCAGCGGATAATCAACCGGCGCAATCTCCCATTTTTCCTGCATGTCGGGTCGACATCGGGTCATATCGCCTGTTCAGGGGATTATTTTTGCTCTACTGTGGAGTCAGGAAGTACTTCAGATGGACTTCGAAAAGAAACTGAACCGGGGAGGTCAAAATGAAAAAATGGCTAATGACTGCAGCAATATTGCTGGCATCTGCAACAGCTGCCAATGCCGGGTTGGTAAGGTGTGAGACAATCCGGATATTTCCAGGTTTTTCCATCCAGAGCTGTGAAAATGTGAACCGTTATGAGCGACCTGTTCATTATCGGAACTATTCGAACAAGTGGGGACATAAAGGCTTTAAAAACAGAGGTTATGCGGGGAACCATTACCGTTACGACAGGCATTACTCTGCCAAGAAAAGGTATCCTCCGCGGAAAAAAAATATTCGCGACAGATCCTATCGCCGTGATTATTACAGGTGGTGATACCGTCTGTTGATGACGTAATTAACAGGGACAGCGACCATTTACAAAACGCACCACTGGATTAAACGCATATTTTCTTCAGCCTGTCAAAAGTGCCCGCTGGCGAATCATAAAAAAAAGTCGCTGTCCCTATTTTTTTTCACGGGGCGAATATTAAAAAAAAGTCGCGTTATCAGAAATAATTGTTGTCAGGCCCTATTCCTCCACAGTTATTATTGCAAAGTTTTCACCTGTCAGGCTTTTACCGCCCCCGGGTGTAACCTCAAAGGTGTTTTCAACTCCCACCATGCCGAAACCGGGGATGCCGATTTTAGGTTCAATGGCCAGGGTCATCCCTTCTTCCAGGGGCAGATCAAACCCCTTTGCCAGAACGGGATATTCATCGATGGCAAGACCGATGCCGTGACCGACAAAGGACACCTTGTTGCCCCCCAAACCCATGAAGCCCTCACTCCACCCGGAGTTTTCCACCGCCGCCAGGCAATGGCTCCATATATCGCCTGGCAGAGTTCCGGGCCGCAGGAGATCCGCAATCTGACCCTGCAGGTCGATACAGAAATCATGCGCCGCATTCCCGTCCGCCGGCATGGTTTGTTTGTCACCGAGCCAGTACACTTGTGTCTTGTCGGTCATATAGCCCGCAAGGGTGAACCCGTTGTCAACGGTCAGCGGCTGCCCCGCCGTCCATTTGACTTCTGCCGATCCCATGCAGGGCGTGGCCGGGTGAACACCCCGCAGGCCGACAGGTCCGTTAAAGACACTGGGGTAATTGGCGCTGTCTCCCACCGCGATATGGCCGAGGAATGCTTCCTCGCCAATATTTTCCATGCGCAGGATTCCGTGATGGCCCTCGGAAAAGAAAATATCTGAAATTCTGTGGGCTATCTCCAGCTCACTCATTCCCTCATGCAGAATCTGTGGCAGCAGCTCGGTCAGGCATCGTGCATGCCTGGAACCGGCTTCCCCCAGGATTGCGAGTTCCCAGGCCGACTTTCGGGCCCGGCATATGCAGAGTATCTTGTCTGCGGGCAGAAACCGGTGGGCAGAAAGATGCCTGGTGAGCGAATTGGCCAGGGTCCATGACAACCCGTTCATCTCGGCAGCGATCTGCGCGGGCAACTTTGAACCCAGCTTGCTCATGATTGTCTCGATATCGCGGTACGAGGTAAAGGCTTGAATATGCGTTACAGGTGATTCAATCCTGGCCCTTTCCAGGCCGCGCCTGCAGAAGAGAACCGGATCGCCCTCAAGGGGCAGCCAGAAAACC
The DNA here is from genome assembly GCA_033549385.1 of Desulfobulbaceae bacterium. Taxonomy (GTDB): domain Bacteria; phylum Desulfobacterota; class Desulfobulbia; order Desulfobulbales; family Desulfobulbaceae; genus UBA10518. Next base: position 36,630 of record JAWSUG010000028.1, read on the forward strand.
CCGCTGGCAAACGAACCGGTAAAATAATAGATGTTTACCCGCGAAAAGACAAACATCCCCTGCGCCCGGGGAATGAACTGGTGGAGAAGTTTTCTGCATCTGTCCCACCGGGACATCAACTCTGTGAAGGGAACACTCTCAATCATCATAGGTGGCTAAGATAAAAAATCCACTCCTTATATGTATACTTCGAGCCCGGGGCAATCAGTTCCATTTCCCCGCCGCCCCGCCGATACTGAAGCGGCCGGAGCCGAGCAGCGCCACGGTCAGTGCACTGATAAAATACATAGCCTGAAGTTCGAGAGCCCAGCCGCCCGACTGAGCCAAGGTGAAAAACTCCGAGGTATGGACCAGCAGCACCGCGACAACCATGTTGATGGCGATGATCAGGGCCGCCGGCCTGGTCCATACACCAAGCAGCACCAGGGCCGGCGCCGCAACCTCGCCGATATAGACCAGGTAAGCGATGAACGGCGGCAATCCCGCCCTGGCGATCATACCGGTTATCGGGTCGATGCCATGCAGGACTTTCGAGATGCCGTGAAAAAGGAGCAACACGGCAAGGTTCACCCGGAGGATGAATTTTCCCAGGTCTGCTGCGAGTCTGTCATGTGGCTGGTTTGGCATGGGATAAACTCCTTGTGAGTGCAAAGCAGGGGCGAGCCTCAATGTGACCCTTACCCGGAATTATTAATGAATATTTTCTCCGTTTTCGAAATTCAAGGGACATAATTTTTTATTACATCTCCAATGAAACCTCGCCCACCGGTGAAACCGGGATACCAGGTCAACAAGGTCCTCGAAAAAATTTTCCCTGCCATTGGAAAACCTGGGATTATTACAAGATTTTACGGGGAAAACAAGGTGCTTGTAAGTAATTTACTTTTTTCAGTCATAAGAATATCAATCTTTTACCTGATTACCATCGAAACTCAGCTAACATTAATCGGTGTATATAATTATTTATCCTGGGAAAATCTTGTTTAATTGTCATTCCCGCGCAGGCGGGAAGGTGGATTCCCGCCTGCGCGGGAATGACCTGGGGCGTGACTTTTTAGGATTATCAACATGTTGGCACTTCTTCCAGACTAAGAGCTGAGCTTTAGTGGTAATCAGAATCTTTTATCTTAACAAAAAATGAAAGCAGGCCTGCAAAGGCGGGTCCCCACAGCGGACAACCCTTATCTGCCATCCTTTTTCAAAAACATCCTGTCCATGAAAAACGGGTCGTCAAAGTTGCGGCTTCCCACAAAGGCGACTGCGTGGCGGCCCCACTGGCGCATGGCCCCGGGAGAGAGAACGCCTGTCGGCCAGAGGATAAACCGTTCCAGCCTCCGGCTTTCAGGGACGAGGCTGTCGCGGCGGAACATGCTCCTTCGGTCGGTTGCCGAACAGGGAAGGCTTCGGAGCCGGTTGTAATCCGCAAATGAATAACGTTCCTTTTTGTCCCCGGATTTGCGCGGTGAGGGGTAAAGGTGCTGAACATAATGGGTTCCGCTCTCCATGGCCACCGTCATAAGACTCTTTGCTGGATTCATATCAGGTGCCCTGAGGATCAGGGGCGGTTCCGCGTAATCTATCTTCTCACGCACCTGCAGCCGCTCCGTCGGGTATGCCTTGTAATAGCAGCCGCAGTTATGCATGGTCTCGAAAAGAATCGCCTCCCCATTACTGTCCAGGGTGACGCGGTAGTTGAGGCCGTCCAGAAAGCCGCCGTAAATGTCAAGCATTCCTTGTTTGGGCCGGGAGGGAAACCAGATGATGTAGTTGAGCTGGGTGAGAATTTCCTTCCCGAAACGGGTGAAGGAAGGCAGGGTATAGGTAAGCGGCCGGCCGGTATCGATCCTGAGGTTTCCGCTGCCGGTCCACACCGGCTCCCCGATATGGTCATAGTCGCCCTTGATCCGGATTTCCCAGACCGGCGCCCAGGTCCGGAAAAGATTATCCAGTTCCTCGAGCGAATATACGGGAATGCCCAGTGTATCGCGCCTGATCGGCGGAACGGTCTGCACGGCCGATAACGGCAACGTTTCAGACGGAAAGTATCGGATCGACTGCCAGCCCACAGGAGGGCCAGGGGAAAAGCTCTTGTGCACTTTGTCATGCCACCTGGACACGCCCTGTGAAACAAAAAGACCGGTAAGCGGGTATAGGCCAAGCACCCGGCGCAGGGGAATATAATCGTCTGGGACGAAGACGCTCTCCTGCAGCTTTTTCCGGCTTTCTGTATCCTTAAAATCCGCGGCCTGCAGAATGTCGCCGCAGACTGGTATTTCACGGCCCACACCGCTTCGCCCGTTTACCGGGTCCAGAACCATAATTGCCGAATCGGGCAGGTTGGCTGTTTCGAATGTGCGGGCTTCCTGATCCAGTGCCTGCATCCGGTCAATCCATTCGGTAAAAGCCGCCTCATCCTCAATCTCCGGGCGCAGGGAAGCAGTGAACCGGTCTACCCGCAGGTATGGATAATTTTTTACCCTGAACACACCGGGATCAAGGACCCCATTCTGCTCGATCTGTTTGTCAAGCACGGCGAAGAAATCGGCGCAACTGCCGGCCGCCCCGGTCTGGCCTGCATGAACTGACCGGGTCGGCATTGGCACCCGGGCACAGCCGGCACAGAAGAGCGCCGACAGGAAGAACAGCAGAAATATAAACCGTAGGATTGTAAACCTTGAGTGCTTCATGCCCGGCAATGTCTCCCTGGACCCCGCCCGTTTTCATCAGGTTCACCGGGAACATCATGAGGAAAACGAAAAATATACTAATATTTTTGTATTACGAATTCTTTTTAGAGCTCCGGTGGTGTATCGCCGATGCACTATGATACCACACATGAAAAAATTAATTTGTCCTTTTTTACCAAATCATTGACGCAGGATCTCTATTATCGATATAATAACACTATGATTCACAGGTGAACCATTGACCATGTCAATAACGATACTTCTTCAAAAAAGGGAGGAACTTCATGAAAAGCAAGGAATTGAAAAAGCTCCTTGCCGGCCTGGGTATTGCCAGCCTGCTCAGTGCGGGCGGTTTGACCCTTCCCGGCAGCGCTACTTCCGGCAGCGGCTGAGGTGCGGACAAGGAAGACGCAGGTAGCGTTGAAAAACCGGCAGGAAGCGGCTGAAGCGGAACCAAGGACAGCGCAGTTAGTGCTGAAGAAAAAACAGATGAAGAAGTAGAAAAGGAAAAAGCAGAAGAGGAAAAAGCAGAAGAGAAAACTGAGGTAGAGCCGGAGAAAGAAGCCGGCGGCAGCGGCTGAGGCGCCTCCAAATAAACGTGCGGTACGCACGTCAGAATGTATGCCCGGAGCCGGCAATGTACTGTTGCCGGCTCTTTTCGTTTTACAGCACAACCGGATGACCAATTGACGCATGACTCTTTCCACGGATCAGATACAATATGTTTATCCGGTCAGCAGCAGCCTCATGGCGGAAAAAATTCCCCGCCTCCCGGATGACCGGCTGCTGAACCTGGCCGAGTTCCTGGAAGCACATCCTGAACTCCTGCAACCCCGCCCATACCTTGCCGACCTGGCCCGGATAGAAGCTGCCCGCTATGCTGTTTCCAGGGATGTGTCAACCGTCCCGGAAAATCTGACCCAACGTGTGGTCAATCCCAATCTGAAGCTCATAGATGTGCACTGGCAGGGACTCCCCGAATTTTTCCTGCGCAGGGATGTCGCTCCGCAGCCGGGAGACGGCTTTGTACTTGTCTGGAAGATACCCGGGAAAGAAAAAATCCGCACCGCGGAAGCGAGCCGCCACGACCTGCTCGCCCTGAAAATAATCACCGAACAGCTCGACAGCCGCGATGCCGCCGGACAGGGGGGGGTTAGCGTCGGCACCATTGACAATATCCTCTGGGGGGCCATAAAAAAAGGGCTGCTTATCGCGCCGCCCTCCCGCATTATCCGGCCGCCGGACTTCTACCGGGGAGAAGTCGATGAACCCGGATTTTTCACGACTCCGACTTTTACTCTGCAGTGGCACATCACCCAGAACTGCGATCTCCACTGCCGCCACTGCTACGACCGCAGCGACCGCACCGACCCGGAACTTGGCGAATGCATCGGTGTGCTCGACCAGCTCTATGATTTCTGCCGGGATCACCACGTTTATACCCAGGTCACTTTCACCGGCGGCAACCCGCTGATGTATCCTCATTTTAACGAACTGTACAGGGAAGCCACGGACAGGGGTTTTTTAACAGCCATCCTCGGCAATCCCATGCCGAGAAAACGGATAGAGGAAATACTCGCCATCCGGAAACCCGAGTTTTACCAGGTCAGCCTGGAAGGACTGCGGGACCACAATGACTATATCCGGGGCCGGGGCCACTTTGACCGGGTCCTTGACTTTCTCGACCTGCTGCAGGAATTGGATATCTACTCCATGGTCATGCTGACCCTGACCAGGGCCAACCTGGACCAGGTCCTGGAACTGGCGGAACTTTTGCGGGACCGGACCGATCTCTTTACCTTCAACCGCCTGGCCATGGTCGGCGAAGGTGCGGAACTGGCCTCTGTTCCGCCCGGAGAATACCGGGAGTTCCTCCAGGCATACCTTGACGCGGTTCCCGGCAATCCAAGCATGGCAATGAAGGACAATTTGCTCAACATCCTGCGGCGGGAACGAAAACAGCCGTTTTTTGGGGGCTGCGCCGGCCGCGGCTGCGGTGCCGCCTTTAACTTCATCGCCCTTCTTCCGGACGGCGAAGTGCACGCCTGCCGCAAATTTCCCTCCTGTATCGGCAGCCTCAAAGAAGAGACCCTGACAGACATTTACCATGGCGGCCCGGCCCGGCAACACCGGGCAGGATCCGGGGCCTGCGCGCGCTGCGAAATCAGACCGGTCTGCGGCGGATGCCTGGCCGTGGTCCACGGATTCGGTCTGGATATTTTCACGGCGCGTGATCCCTACTGTTTTATATGATCCTCTGCAAAACCGGTGGATTCTTATTAAAATTGTCTTCGGCTTGCTTTTTCTGACTCCTCAACTGCTCCGGGACCTTCTGTTCATGATGATCTTCTCCTGTTCCACCAGTACAATAATCAGTCAATCTACCGGACACTGAGACTCGCTTTCGAACAGGTATACTGCAGGGAAGCGCTTAAGTGTACAGGAGCTGCAACATAATGACCGCCGCCACGGCAGGCGGAATACAGCACCTTTTCTCTCTTTTTCCCCGGGACTTCCGTGATTTGATTACAGAGTTCTTGCAATTCGTTAAAACTTCATACATAATCTCATTCAGCGGGGGAAACGAATGCGGGTATATAGGTGTCTGTCGCCACAATGCTTCTCTTCCACAACAACAGGTTATTATGCATGGATTATCTGCCTTCCGGATTTGTATAATTTCCGTCCTTTTTCCGAGCTGCTGAAATGATCTTCCACAATTTCAGGATAATTTTCAGAATCGGGCTGGTCATCGCCGTTTTCTGCATGCTCATGGTTGCCCTCGCCATTGGGGATTATCTTTTCATCCGCAGCATAAATGAAAAACTGGAGCAGCTTGTTTACGAGACATATGTCAAAGTGGAGTTGGCCCAGGACATGCGCTTTCTTGCCAGGCACAAGGCCGTTCTGGTTCGCAATATCCTGCTGCTGGAAGACCAGGCGTCCAAGGAATTTGAACTGGAGCGGATAAAAGAAGAAAAAAAAGAATACGCAGAGGCCCAGACACGCATGGCAGTGCTTGTCGAGACCCCTGAAGAAAAGACCATACTGGACCATACCATAGCCGGTGAAAGAGAGACGGACCTGCTGTGGGATAAAGTTGTTCTATACGGCATGAACGGTAAAGCCGCCGAAGGAATGGAACTGCTTGTCAGTGAAGTACGAAGCAGGCAATGGGGCTGGCTGGACGGCCTCAACGATATGGTTGATCTGCAGACCGAATACGCTCGCTCAAATTACGAGCATGCCGTGGCCACCTCCTCAAAAATCCTCGTCTTCCTGGTGATAATCAATGCATTCGCCATAGGCATCGGCCTCTTTTTTGCCATAGCCGTCAGCCGGAGTATTATCGGGCCCTTGACCGATTTCAGCCGGAAAGTGGAAAAAATCGCCCAGGGCGATCTTTCGGTTCGGGTTGATTATGAGGCCAATGATGAAATCGGCATGCTGGGCAGGAACATCAACCGCATGGCTAAAATGCGAAAAGAAAATCTTGAAAAACTGGAAGCCTACCGGCTGCACCTGGAAGAACTGGTCGAACAGAGAACCGCGGAACTCAGCCGGCAGCGGGAGGAATTCGTTTCAGTCCTCATCCATGACCTCAAAGGTCCCGTAACCCCTATCCTCGGATTCACCAGGCGGCTCATCGAGGGCAAGGCGAAAACCCCGGAGGATACCCTGACCTGGTTACAGACGATCGAAAAATCCTCCCAGCAGCTCCTGCGCACCATTGAAAGGACCTCGAAAGATCTGCGGGACAAATCCGCTCTCGATGTATTCAACCCGGAGCGTTTCGACATCAGCGAATTGACCCGTACAGTTGCCGAAAGCTTTGCACCCAGGATTGAGGAAAAGGGGCTCATCCTGAAAATCAACAGTCTCGAAAAAAACGGCTGGGAACAGCTTTATCCGATCATGTTCACCGGCGATCTCCGCCAGATCAGAACAGTGCTCGAAAATCTGCTGGGCAATGCGGTCAAATATGCAAAAAATATTATCCGGGTGGAGCTTAAGAAAACGGACAACGGGCTCCAGCTCAGCGTTTGCGATGACGGACCGGGAATCGCCAAGGAGTACCAGAAAAAAATATTTGAACAGTACTACCAGATTCCCGGGAGTCAGAAAGGCACCGGAATAGGGTTATACAGTGTGCTCAGGGTGGTGGAAAACCACCGGGGCAGCATAACGGTTGATTCACAGCCCAACGAGGGCTCCTGCTTCCGGGTAGTCCTGCCGGCTGAGGAAGCTGAAAGTTTGTAAAGTTCACAATTTGTACAGCTTCTAAAGTTTGGGAAGTCGGCTGACTATGGGAGGGCAAAGGAGATGGTTTCTTTTCGGCATTGCCTGGCATAGGTAATGACCTGTTGTGAATAACGCCCGGTCCGGATAATGTCTTCCATTGCCGGGCGGCAGAAATCATCATCTTTTATTTCTGCAAACCTCAGTATTATCGGAAACAGCAGAGCCGACCATTTCCGGTCTTTCCTGTTTTTCCGGGTTTGTTTCCACCCTTAACCTGCCTTCTGCAGCCAGTCGTTTGTATTCCCCTGCCCCGGCATAAGGTTTGGCGGTAATCTCCAGGTACACTGAAGCCGGCAGGACGATTTCGTAGATTTCACCCAGCAGGATGTGCAGCCCCGTTTTACAGAGGATGATTGCCGACGAGGAATCCATGATGGCTGTTTTGCGGGTCATCAATAAATCACACAATCCTTTCAGGTCTTTTTTATTCTGCTTTATCTATTTTAGTTTTTCAGACGGTAAAAAAATAATAGATAACAGTCACCAGCATAATGCAGATAGCCCGGAAAATCTGGCTGACGATAATCAGCTCCATTGCCAGTTTGAGATTGAAGATGCCGACATAGTAGGGAAACTGATGGCGAAGAGCCCGGATCGGCGAGGAGAGCACATTGCCGGCCAGAAGCGCCAGTACGACATCCCGGTAACTGATGCTGGAGGCATCCAGCAGAGCGCCGGCAGCAGCCAGCCCTGCGGCAAATTCCGCGGTTAAATGCAGGGCAACTATTCCCAGGGTCCGGGGATGCAGCCAGGCCAGGAAGGAAACATGATCGGCCAGAAAATTCTGGGCATGTTCGAAAAAACCGAAGAAGTTCAGGAAAAAAAACAGGACGTAAGCAGGAACCGTGAAACGCAGGATAATCATGATGCGCTTTTGAAACCGCTGCCAGCTCTTTTCCAGGGCCTGCCGCACAGTGACTGTTTCCGTCTCCTCTTTTTCCCCTCCCTCTTTTCCGGCAGTCCCCTGCGGAGGAAGCAGGAAGCTTCCGGCCAGCACGACCAGTCCGGTCTGGAGAGCAGCGGCCGTCAAGGTAATCCCCACATAGATGAGAGCAGCCCCTTTGATCAGCGGCGCGGCCAAAAAAAACACGGTGGGCAGATGCAGGAAGAATCGTGGCAGACTGTTGAACAGATTGGCCAGCACCAATTCCAGTTTTGACAACTTTCCCTGATCATGGGCCTCGGCCAGCATGGTATTGGCCGCCACCCCCGAGAAAAAGGCCATGGAAAAACCGGCGCCGCTGACTGAAGAAAACCTTCCCATCCTGACAAGAGGCCGGACGATATCTGCCACCCGGTGGGTCCAGTTCAGGGCCTCTATAAAATTCCCTGCCATCACCCCCAGGGAAACAAAAAAGAGAAGGCGGGTGAGCGGCCAGAGCAGCCCATTCCACAGCAGGGGGATTGTCAGCCCGCCGTCAATCATTCTCTGCGGGGCAGGATGAATGAAGAAGCTGAATTTCTACCGCTCCCGGCCCGGGGCGGGTAAAGGTTTATCAGCGGCCGCATCTGGTTGGAAAATTCCGTTACCTGCGGGGCGGCGGCCATCCGTGCGGCCGGCGAAGAGGCTTCCTGCCGGGCGGATGCCCGGGCGGCCGACCGAAATAGCGATCCCGTTTATACCGGAAACGATCGCGATCATACCGGAATCCGGGCGGATAACGGTAGCGGTAATCCGGATGCGGATACAGACGATAGGGGTTCCTGTAGCTTCGCCCAAAAGGATACCTGTTATAAAAATGATATCTTTCATAACGGTCATAAGGATATATGTAGGCACCGCTCACGCCTGCCCCTGAGCAGCCGGTCATCATCAGAAGAAGCCCTCCCAGCAGCGCGCCCGACGTCAAAAAAACAAAACTTTTCATCATCACCGCTCCTTGCCCTCAGATTCATCCTGCCAGGACTGCACCATAAATATGCCTCCCGTGGGGTCCTCAATTATGGCAACATTTCCGCTGCTCAACGGATGTCCGGGTTCCATTAGCACCTGTCCGCCGAGGGCCGGGACCCGGTCGGCAACTGCAGCCGGATCGGCCACCCGGATTACCGGCATCCATTGCGGGGGCACATCCTCGAGTGGTATTGCGGTGACCCCGGCCTGCCAGCCTTCATCATTCACCAGAATCCAGTACGCATCTTCCTCCTCTCCGGAATTCACCCGCTGGGCAATATATCCTCCCAGGGGCTGGTAAAAATTCAGGGCGCCATCAATGTCCGTTGTCCACAATTCGGCCCATAACCAGCCGCCCATTTCCGGTTCCCAGGGGACAGGATCTCCGTTTGCAGAATTCAGCAGCACCAGGGGAGCCCCCTGGGGGTCGCTGATAATGGTATAGCGGCCCCGATTAACCATTTCCGCAGGCGGCTGAACAATCTGGCCGCCAATCTCCTCAACCAGCCGGGCATAGTTGTCCACATCCCCAATGGACAGGCAGACAGCCCAGCAACCCCTTCTGGCATCCTTTTCAACTGCATCAACCGGGACTATGCCGGCAATCGGCATACCGTTGTTCAGGATCAGGGTGTAGCGGTTATACTCCTGGAAGGTCCAGCCGAATAATTGTCCGTAAAATTGCCTGGCTGCGTCTCTATCAGTGGTGAGAAGATCGTACCAGACCACCTGGCCGACTCGATGGTGCTCGGTCGGAACCGGGGTAATAGGTGTGAGCTGCATGGGCGAGCAGGCAAAGATGAACAACCCCGACAACATCCCCAGGCAGCAGAGCCAGAGCCGAAAGACCGGCCCTCCTGCTGCAGTGCTTTTTGTCTCCAGAAAAATCGGTTTACGCATTGGTTTCTTTCCTGTCTGTGAATTGAGAAAGTCGATCCGGCGGCTTCGGGCCCGCAGGACGCTTCACTTTAAATTACGAATTTTCTCCTCCTGTTCATGCCTGTTTCATCCTGTTCGGTCAAACATTGTCAGCTCCCAGGTATCCGCTCTGTCGTCATAACGGAGAATATAACTTGCCCCATCATCTCCCCGCACCTTAAAATACCTGTGATCCTGCCCCATCCACCTGTCCATGATCTCTTCCACATCGACTTTTCTCCCGCCAAGGAAAAATCGGACCGGCGATTCTTCAGCCCGGTAGCCGGCATGGCAGATGACTGTAATGTTCTTCACAATCATGGACCCTGTGTTTGCCGTTTATACCCATATTTATCCATTCTCGTCAGGATTCCGCACCTGTTTTCGCCTTTTCTCATTCCCTTTACTTTACAGCATATATGTAATGCATTTCTCGGCAAGGAACTCTTCATATAATTCTACCTGATTACCATCGAAACTCAGCTAACATTAATCGGTGTATATAATTATTTATCCTGGGAAAATCTTGTTTAATT
>JAWSUG010000029.1:0-43655 GCA_033549385.1 Desulfobulbaceae bacterium
GTCAGGGTTTCCCCCTCCAGGGAAATATCGAGATCTTCTGTTTTAACGCCTGGAATTTCCGCTTTGATAATCAATTCCTCTTTATCTTCATAAATGTTGATAGGAGGAAATACCGTTGCTCTGCCGAACCGGACATTTTCATCGCTGTAATTGCGGGAAAACTGGTCAAGGCTCCGACGGATACGCTCAAATTCAGACCAGGGATTACCGAATCCGGGCCGTTCTGTGAAACGTATGATTGCCATTTTTTTTCTCCTCAGTTGGGGTGTGCTCAATAACTATTTAATATTAATAAAATCTTTAATGATTTATTGAAAAAATAATTCTGAAAAATGTCTTGTCAAGACAGGGCGGATCTTTTGCCCGGGGATGATTTTACCCTACCAACCGAAATCATTATCGGGTATATTTGCGCCGCGGGATCGGATGACGGAAGACACTGGTGTCAGGCGTCTTTAAATCGAACATCTAACTCGAAGTTGGAATAATTTTTTTTCTAAAATATATACTAAGGAAAGGAGGTTAGGATGAAATTGATATTGCTTGGCGCCCCGGGTGCCGGTAAAGGAACAGTTGCAAAATTGCTGACGGCAGTAGACGGATCGGTGCAGATTTCCACGGGTGATATTCTGCGGGGTGCTGTCCAGGCCGGCACGGAATTGGGCAAAGAGGCTGAAGGATATATGAAAAGAGGGGATCTTGTTCCTGATTCACTGATCATGGGAATCATGGAAAAGCGGCTGCAGGAGCCTGATTGCCGGAAAGGGTTTTTACTGGACGGATTTCCGCGGACGATTCCACAGGCCGAAGCCTTGAAAAAGCTGCTTGTCAAGCTGGGGATTGAGTTGGATATGGCCGTCAACATCGATGTGCCGCGGGACATCATCCTTGACCGCCTCTGTACCCGGCGGACCTGCGAAAACCCCGAGTGTCAGGCTATTTATAATGTAAAATCCAATCCTCCCAAGGTGGAAGGCATCTGCGACAAGTGCGGCTCCAGGGTTATTCAGCGGGAAGACGAGACTGAAGAGGCAATTTCCCATCGGCTGGAGACCTATAATGAGAAAACTGCGCCCCTTATCGGTTTTTACGAAAAAGAAGGACTGCTGGTGAATGTGGAAGCAGTGAACAGCGATGCCGTTTTGAAGGTGGTGAAGGATAAGCTGGGAATTAAATAAGCGGATAGACTGAAGACTGTCAGGGAGAGAGAAAAATGAGCGAACCTGTTGTTCGAACTGATTTCAAGGAATTGACTCTTCTGCATCGCGGAAAAGTCAGGGACATGTATGAAATTCCGGGCCATGAGGACAAACTCCTCATGGTGGCAACCGACAGGATTTCCGCCTACGACGTGGTGATGAACGACCCTGTTCCGGGCAAAGGCGCTATTCTGACCAGGCTTTCGCTGTTCTGGTTCGAACTGCTTGGCGATATTGTTCCCAATCATTTAATTACCGCTGATGTCGGTGAATATCCAGCTTCCTGCCAGCAATACCGTGAACAGCTCGAAGGCCGTTCAATGCTGGTGAAGCGGTCAAAGGTGCTGCCGATTGAATGTATTGTGAGAGGGTATATATCAGGATCTTTCTGGCAGGCATATCAGCAGGATACTACAGTCTGCGGATATAAGCTGCCTGCAGGGATGCAGGAGTCCGAGAAATTTGAGCGTCCCCTGTTTACCCCGTCCACCAAGGCGGAACTGGGAGAACATGATGAAAACATCTCTCTCCGGAGTATGGAGGAGATAATCGGCGCCGACCTGGCCCGCAGAGTCGCGGATATCAGCGTTCGCCTGTATGAAAAAGCCGCTGATTATGCAAAGGGCAAAGGCATTATCATTGCCGACACCAAGTTTGAAATGGGACTGGTCGACAATGAACTTGTGCTTATAGACGAGGTACTTACCCCGGATTCCTCCCGTTTCTGGCCCCTTGAGCAGTATACACCGGGCCGGGGCCAGCCGAGTTTCGATAAACAGTTCCTGCGGGATTATCTGTCATCCCTTGCCTGGAACAAAAAACCGCCGGCTCCGGATCTGCCGTCTGAAATAATCGAAAAAACCAGAACCCGATATATCGATGCACTCACAAGGATAACAAGTTAAGGCGGAAGGGGTTTTGGGGTTTAGGGGTTTAGGGGTTTAGGTGTTTAGGGGGTAGCATTTTAGGCTGAAGGCTGAAGGCTGAAGGCTGTTAGGCTGAGAGAATGCGGCTTTGCCGTTTGGAATTTGTAGCTGGGACATCTAACGTCCTCAAACCCTCAACCCTAAAATCCTAAAAACCTAAAAACCTAAAATCCTAATCATAATCCGTTTGGATAAATTTTCTGAAAGATTTCCGGTGAATATGCTATAGTAAGCAAATGTGTTTTATTTGCTTTGTATTATTGGGAATTTTGCCACACTTTCAGCAGATTTCAATATGCCGCCGGTAAAAGAGGCACGGATACTTATTGTCGATGCAGATGAATCCATCCGGTTCACTTTTGAGCAATTTCTGATAAAAGCCGGCTACGGGCCGGTAGTTTCCGTAGCAACTGCGGCAGGTGCCCTTGCCGCGGTCAAAAATGATTCATACGATCTTGTTATCTGCGATATCCTCCTAGAAGACATAAAAGGGCCGGAACTTCTCAAACAGTTAAGAAATGCCGGGGTGGATTGTCCTGTTGTCATGATTACCGGGGCTCCGGATATTGATACCGCTGCGGAGATAATAAGACTCGGGGTTTTTGATTACATTAAAAAGCCCATTAACAAACAGCTTCTTCTCCATTTTACCGGGCAGGCGCTGCGGCATCGCCTTCTTCAGAAAGAAAAAAAAATCCTTGAATCGGAAAACGAGAAATACCGGCACTATCTTGAGGCAGTATTCCGTTCCGTTCAGGATGCCCTCATTACCGTCGACTATAACCTGGAGATTATCGAATTAAATGACAAGGCCAGGAAATGGATCCAGGAATTTTCGGACGAAATTCCTGAAGTCCCGAAAAACCTGGGGGATCTGCGGGGTGAATTCGGGTCATCCTGCCTGATCGATGCAAGACAGGTTATCAGTACGCGGACGGAAGTTAAAGCACATATAATAGAATATGAAAGACCCGGCGGCAGGAAGAGGATAATCAGCCTGAACGCGGCGCCTATATTTGACGACCATGGAACTTTTTCAGGTGTTGTGCTGGTTGCCCGCGATATTACTGCCAGCGGTATTACTCCTGAAAGCGAAATTTTCGGAACTTTTCACGGCTTTGTCGACAACAGTCCGGCCATGCTTGAAGTTTTCCGGCTGATCCAGAATGTCGGCAAGGTTGATACCACCGTGCTTATTACCGGTGAATCCGGAACCGGCAAGGAGTTGACTGCTGAGGCCCTGCATGAAGAGAGTCCCCGCCGTGACGGCCCCCTCGTTAAAGTTGACTGCGCGTCGATTCCCGAAGAACTGCTGGAAAGTGAGCTTTTCGGTCATAAGAAAGGAGCTTTCACCGGGGCGGACCGGGATCGGACAGGGAGGATTATGCAGGCGGACGGTGGAACCCTGTTCCTCGATGAAATAGGGGATATTTCTTCCCGGCTGCAGCTGCGGCTGCTCAGGTTTCTGCAGGAGAGAACGTTTAACCCGGTAGGCCAGGATACACCGGTCAAAGTTGATGTTCGCGTGATTACCGCAACCAATGCCGATCTGAAAGACAAGGTCAATAAGGGAATTTTCCGTGAAGACCTCTATTACAGGCTGCGGGTGGTTGAAATCAATCTTCCTCCTCTTCGGGCCCGCCGGGAAAGCATACCTTTACTGGTGAACCATTTTGTTGCCAAATTCAGTGCCAGTCTTGACAGGGGAATTGACGGCATATCCGATCAGGCAATGACCGCTCTTATCAATTATTCCTGGCCCGGAAATGTACGTGAACTGCAGCATACGATCGAACGTGCCTGTGTTCTCTGCCAGGGACCTACCCTGACACTTGATTACCTGCCGGATGAACTGCAGCGCAAAGAGTTCCGAACAGTAAAGCCCGCCCCATCCTCCCAGGAGTCAACTCTTTCTGTACCCGGAAAACAAACCGGAAGCGGAACCCAGGCCGATCTTTCAGCCGCTGATCCGCATGCAGAAGAGATAGAGGAAATACTTGATGCGCTTCAACGCGCCGAAAACAATAAAGCAAAAGCAGCCCGACTTCTCGGCATCGACCGCAGTACTCTTTATAGGCGCATGGTTCGCCTGAAACTCCAGAACGTTGCAAAATAAAGCGTTGCGTTGCAGCCTAATGTGTTGCACGTATGCGTTGCAGCGCAACATAATGTTGCGCAACGGTTACCTCTGTCATATAGTATTGGTATAAAGGAAATGTGCACTGAAATATAAATAAATATAATGAAATCAATATAATATATAATTAAATTGAATTGACTTTGAAAAAATATTGATTCTGGCATGATGAATGCAATGAAAAAGGCAAGAGCGCGCAACAGATGGACCAGGAAAGGATGATATAAAAAAGTAAAAAATACTCGGGAGAGAGAAAATGAAACGTATAGATGCAGCCATTAAAGTAAAATCAAGAAAAGCGGAAAAAGCCCAAGCCAATGTTAATGCCGAAGTTAGCAAAGCAGCAGTGACCACAATGGCTGTAGCAGCAGGCCTGATCGGCGCCTGGGTGGTGACGGCATTTATCGGCGGGATCATGGCAAGCGGCGGGATAATGCCACTTGTGTCCAACTGGATCCAGGCTGTACTCGGTCAATAATAAATAATCTATAAGAACTTGGATCATACTCAGGAGGAAAGAAAATGAAAAATACAACAGTTAACACTCGTGTCAGGACCCGTGCCGGTGAAAAAGCAAACGTAACCACTGAAATTTCCAAAGCAGGAATCTATACGGTAGGCGTTGTCTCGGCATTGATAGGAATCTGGGGTTTTGCAGCCTTTGTCGGCGGAATGATTGCAAGCGGCGGTCCGTTGTCTCTGGTCGGCAACTGGTTCAAGGCTGTTGCGGGTTTATAGTTGAAAAACAATTCAACTTGCTTTAATATTTCGCCACTTTTACTAAATGGTGAGTAGATAATGCCGGAAGGTACCACGCAAGGATCATATTTATAATATCAAATGACGTTCATGTACGAATGAACAAGCCGGGGAGATGACATCTCTCCGGCTTTTGTTGTATATTCCTGAATCCGTGAAGGCTTTCAGGAATATGCCGGTAACTTAATTATTTTTTGTGATTACCACTGAAACTCAGCTAGTCTTGCCATAAGCGCCATAATGTGTTGATAATCCAGTAAACTGTTGACCAAAATTACTTGTAAAAGAATGAGGATTATTGGGAATCACGAATTTTTTACAATTCTCCATAGGGTTAGGGGAGGGTTAACTTCACAGTATAACGTATTTACCCCCTCACCCCGCCCCTCCCGGAGTCTCCGCTTCGCTCCGCTTACCTCCCCAAAGGGGGGAGAGGGAGAGAAATAGCTTGGTTTTCACACGAACTGAGGATAATTGGTAATCACAATTTTTTTTTGAATTTTATAGCAGATGGCAAGTACATTGCGAGATTCACTTCGCCGCCCTTCGGGGCGCTCGATATCGGCCCACCTGCTGCGGAGTCTACGCTTACCTGTCGGCAACTCGTTGATATCACATCAGGATAATCAACATCGTTGCCGCCGCCTCGTAGGTCTCGCGGGCTCGCTATCTGCATCTGTACCGTTCTCGGATTAAGGATATTGATATAAGGTGAATATCTAAAATGCTGTCACTGCGAAAAATTCTGTTCAGTGTTTTTTTTGCAGTTGCGGCATTGCTTGCGCTGGTTGTAATTCTTGGATTTCTGCAGTACAGGTTCACCCGCGAGTATGATTCCATAATCTACCAGGGAGAAAAGCTGGTTTTCCGGTTTGATACTTTACGCGAACACCTGACCCGGAATATGATTTCCGGAACCGGTAGTGATGCCGAAGGGGCAGCGGCCCGGGTGGATGCCTTGAACAGCGATCTCGCAAGGCTCCTGGAAAATTCACTGGTGCCTGGCGAATACAAGCTTGCGCTTATTAACCAGGTGGACCTGGCAGGATTAGCACTTCTGGCCAGAAAGGTTTCCCAGGAACCCCAGGACCGGCAGACGGCTCTGGCACTGCATGATCAGCTCCGGGTGCTTTCCCAGAACCTGATGCAGTTTGACCGGGTGCTCAGCGGCCAGATGAGGTCCAGGCTGGTCAGGTTTCAGGGATTGGCAATCGGCGCCCTGACATTTATTATAGCAAGTGTCTCGCTGCTGATTTTATTTTTGTACCAGAAAGCGCTGACACCTCTCATATCGATTGTTCGGTACCTTGAAAATCCCGACCCGGGAAATCCCCTGGAGGTCGATCCCGGCGCCTGCCGGGAGATTGCCGATCTGACGCGGCAGGTAAATCTGATGATCGCCGAAGGTGCTTATGTGGCTGTTCATGGCGGAGAAGGCAAGGGGGTGTTTACCCTCTCTCCCAAGGAATTGAATAATCTGAGCAACAACCTGACCGGTATAATCAACTATACCCAGCTGCTGATTGATCAGAGCGAGGAATACGAGGACAGTGAAAGTTTGGAACTCCTGCACAAGGTGCGTGAAACAGGAGAGCGAATGAGCTTGATTTTATATAACAAGATAGGAGGAATGAAGGGAGATGGCTAATCAGACTGAAGAAAACAATCAACAAGGAGGCCTGGTTCCGCCTCCGCCAATCCCGCCCAGCGGATTGTGGGAAAACTGCCTGTATGCCATGTGGCGCACACCGCTTGGCCTTATCGGGGTGGCGACAACAACGATAAGCGTTGTTCTGATGCTCATCGGCCTTGCCCTAGACTTGCTCGGACTGGTAGAAAATCCCTATTTTGCGGCACTCGCTTATATGATCCTGCCGGGTTTCATGATCCTTGGACTGCTCATTATTCCTCTGGCCTGCTATGTAAACAACAAGCGCTGGTTACGTGATTCCCTCGGCGCCCATCTTGATGAAAAGGCTCTTTGTATCGATCTGAGCAATCCCCGCCATAAAAAATATCTGGTGGGATTTATCGCCCTGACAGTGCTCAATGTGGCGATTCTTACCATAATCGGCTATGAGGCCTATCATTTTACCGATTCACCTTATTTCTGCGGTAAGCTGTGCCACAAGGTCATGGCGCCTGAGTATACCGCTTACATTCGGTCCCCCCATGCCAAAGTGAAATGTGTTGAATGTCATATTGGTCCCGGGGCTTCCTGGTTTGTCAAAGCGAAGATATCGGGATTGCGGCAGGTGGTTGCAGTATTTACGGATAATTTCAGCCGGCCCATTCCGGCGCCGGTTCACCACTTGCGACCTGCACGAGACACCTGCGAAGAATGCCACTGGCCGGAGAAATTTCACGGAAAAAAAGTCAAACAGTTTTATTCTTTTACCAACAGGAATCAGACTGATGCGGATATTCAGGATATATCCCTCCATATTGGCGGCCGGAACCCGGTTACCGATAGATTTGAGGGTATCCACTGGCATGTCAGCAATAATGTAAGAGTCGATTACCTGCCTTTGAATGAAAAGAGAACGCAGATCGGAACGGTCAAAGTCTTCCTCCCGGACGGGGTCACCGAGGAGTTTACAATCGATAATGGTGAACCGGCGGAGGGCGAGGCCCCTGCAGAGGAACTTGAATGGCGGACCATGGATTGCATCGACTGCCATAACCGGCCGACCCATATCTATGACAATCTGCAGGAAAGGGTTGACTTCGGCCTGCTGAGCCAGCGGATTAATCCCAATCTCCCGGATATCCGGGCGGACAGCATGACAGTTCTCCAGAAGGATTATGCCTCACGCGAAGAGGCGCAGGAACTGATGATTAAAACCCTTATCGAACTGCAGGCGGAGCGGCACGGAAATGCCTATATCCGGGAGAATAATGAACTCCTGGTAATGGCGGGTCAGTATCTGCTGGAAACATACATGAATAATATATGGCCGAATATGAACATTGAATGGGGAACGTACAGGGAGCATCTCGGGCATCAATATGCCGATGAGGGTTACGGCTGCTGGCGGTGCCACGATGACGAGCATATGACAAAAGTGGGTAAGGTCATTCCCCAGGATTGCGACCTGTGTCATGATGAACCCTGAAGTTAATAGGAATTTAGGAGTTTAGGTTGTTAGGAATTTAGGAGCTTAGGTTGTTAGGAATTTAGGAGTTTAGGTTATTAGGTGTTTAGGTTTTTAGGGTAATCCCTCTTCCGTAACCGGGAGAGGGATTATTTGTTTAAGGCCTGAGCTAAATTCGCCCCTTGCCCCTACACCCCTATAACCCCAAACTCCTAAACACCTGGAACAACCTATAATAACTCCCGGCGCAGCCGGTATTTCATCCTAACAGCCTTCAGCCTTCAGCCTAATCCCCTTCAGCCTGATATTCTAACCTCCACCTCCTTCTTCAGCAATTCCTTCACCTCAGCGATGGATACTTCCCTGCGGTGGAAGATTCCGGCTGCCAGGGCGGCTTCGGCCCCGGTCCGGGTAAATACCTCGAGGAAATGCTCCGCTTTGCCGGCGCCGCTGGAGGCAATGACCGGGATGGTTACCGCCCCTTTGACCGACTTAATCAATTCCAGGTCAAAACCGGAATTGGTTCCGTCCCTGTCGATGCAGTTCAGCAGTATTTCGCCGGCGCCGAGCTGCTCGCAGACCCTGGCCAGCGTGACAGCATCCAGGTCTCTTCCTTCGCGGCCGCCCTTGATCGTGCACTGATACCAGCAGTATTCTTCTCCCTCCGGGCCGGGAAAAGAGGTTCGGATTGTATGGTGCCGGACAGCATCAGGGGATTTGACATAGACCCGCCTGGGATCGATGGAGATGACAACAGCCTGGTTGCCGTACACCCGGGCGATCTGTTCGATGGAACTGAAGCCGGTGGCCTTTCCTGTTTTCAAGACCTCCTCCACAATGAGCACCGCGTCACTGCCGATGGATATCTTGTCGGCGCCGGAGCGGAAGTATTCGGCGGCCACTTCCAGGGCCGAATAGCGCCTGTCCTCCTTGTCTTTATAGTCCCGGATGCCCCCGCCTATTGTCAGGGGGACAAAGACGTTCCTGGAAGTGTTTTCAAGGACCTCCAGCATGGGCATGTCTTTGAGGGGAAAATCCCGGAACCCGGTGATGTTGAGAAAGGTTATTTCATCGGCTCCCTCTACGTAATACCTGCCGGCGAGCTGCACCGGTTTGCCGAGATTGCGGACATCCCCCTTTTCCCGGACATCATACTGGTCTCCCTTGGTCACAACCAGATCGCCCTGATCGTTGGTCCGCACGTCCAGGCAGGCGATAATACGTTTGGCAAGCACGGTCTGGTCCGGACATGAAGCCGGTATGATTTCCTCCCTGGTTTCGGCCAGGAAATTTTCCAGGAGCTTCAATCCGGCAGCCCCGCTTTTTTCAGGATGGAACTGGGTGGCAACGATATTGCCCTGCCGGATTCCGGAGACAAACCGGTATCCGTAATCGGTTGTGGTCAGGACGGATTCGTCAGCATCCGGGGCAACATGATAGGAGTGGACAAAATAAAATTTTTCATCGCCTGCCAAGCCGTTGAAAATACGTGAAGGCTGACGAACTTGTATCCCGTTCCAGCCGATATGCGGTACGGCAAGGTCAACGGTAAATCTTTTTACCGTGCCGGGAATAATGGCAAGTCCGTCCACACCCGGGGCTTCCTCACTGCTTTCAAAAAGCGCCTGCAGTCCGAGGCAGATGCCGAAAAACGGCCTTCCTGTACGCAGGTATTCGGTGAGCGGCTCCACAAAACCTTTATCCCGCAGAATCTCCATCATGGCGCCGAAGCTTCCCACTCCGGGGAAAACGAGTCGGTCGGCGTTCAAAATGTCGTTTCCGGATTTGACGGTCCGCACTGTCTCGCCAAGCCGCTCCAGCGCATTGACAACGGATCTGACGTTGCCGGCCCCGTAATCTAAAAGTGAAATCATGAAAATTTCCCTGATGAGTAGAATGTTAGGATAGCATTTCAAGACTGAAGGATGAAGGAGGGTACGGCTTAAGAGGATAGCATTTTAGGCTGAAGGCTGAAGCCTGTTAGGCTTGGAGAATGCGGCTTTGCCGTTTAGAATTGGTTTCTAAACCAGTAACCCTAAAACCCTAAACTCCTAAAATCCTAAATTCCTATCCCTAAATCCCTAAAACCTATACCCCTAAACACCTAAAAACCTACAAACCTAAACACCAGCCTGATTTTATCCCTTTATTAACTTTAAGAACTTGATAAACTTTATAAACTTATTTCTAATGACACGGCAATCTATCTTAAATGCAGTGCTGTCTGCAAGTGAAACATTAAATCCCGGATAACAGAATCCATGCAAGCCATGCTCCTTGCCGCCGGTCTGGGAACCCGCCTGCGGCCTTATACCAATATTCTCCCCAAGCCGCTGTTTCCGGTGCTGAACCGGCCGCTGCTGCATCTGCTCATCGACATGCTGCACCGGGCTGGATGCTCGAAGATCGTGGTGAACGGCCATTACCTGAGCCGCATGCTCGAACAGTCGGTCAGCAGCCTGCCGGATGTGGAATTTCAGGAGGAGCAGGTGATTCTCGGAACAGGCGGAGGCATCCGCCGGGCGCTTTCCCGGTTTTCACGTGAACCTATCCTGGTGATGAACGGCGACATTTTTCATGACATCGATCCGGCCCGGCTTTATCAGCACCATATCGATTCGAAAAACAGCATTACCATGGCCATGCACGATTATCCCCGTTTTAATTCGGTGACCGTTGACAATGACCGGATAGTTTCCTTCCAGGATGCCGGCAAAGTTCCGGACCGCACCCTGCTTGCCTTTACCGGCATCCATGTTGTCGACCCGGAAGTCATAAACCTGATTCCTGCCGACCGGCCGCATCATATAATCGACCTGTATGAGAGTCTCGCCCGGCAGGGGATGAAGATCGGTTTTGTCAGAGTGGATGACAGTTACTGGAGGGATATCGGAACTCCTGATGATTATCTGCAGCTGCATGGGGAACTGCTGACCGGATGCAGGGCAAAAAATGTCTCATTGCCCGGGGCAGCGGGACATTGGCTGATTGATTCCCGGGCAAAGGTCGCCGATGACGCGGTCCTTACCGGATGGGGCTGTATCGGCAGAGCGGAAATCGGCAGGGGCGCGGCACTGCATAATTGCGTCATCTGGAATGATGCCGTTGTCGCCGACGGCTCCAGGCGGAACAACAGGATTATTGCCGGCCGCGGGGACTGAGAAGCAATCTGTGCCGCATAAAGTCGATTCTGGATATGAAACGAAAAATATTCGTATTTTTCAATACATCAACGGGATGCAATATTTTAATAAACTTGACAGGTTATCGGTCAAAAGGCAATATATATGCAGTCGGGAACGTTGCCCGGGCAAGCCGTTCCGTAAACAGGGCCCGCAAGAGGTTTTCTCCGAATTACCGGTGATTTTGTGATTGCATTCATACGCAGCTTGTACATTCTGGTGCTCATTGGGATCCTGGGCGGTATTGTGATTCTGTTCTGGAAAATGGAGCATAAGCAGCCGTCCATCAGCTACAATGAATTCCTGACCAGCCTCGAAAACAACGAAATTGCCCGGGTAAATTTCAAAGGCGGCAGCATCACCCTAGTTGATACCTTTGGCCGGGAATTCACCACTTTTTCACCCGATGTCGAAAGGCTCCTCCCAAGACTGCTCGAAAAAAATGTCATTGTTCACGGCCGCAACGATCGGCCGGCCCCGATCTGGAACCTGTTGAGCATCGTTATCCCCGTTTTCCTCGTCATGCTGGCCTGGTATTTTCTGGCCAGCAAACAGGTTAAGAAAGAGACGGACGAGGATTCCGACAAGGAAAAGAGCTATAAATTCAGCACCAGCACGACAAAAATTACCTTCCGTGACGTGGCCGGGGTTCCGGAAGCAAAGGAGGAACTGGAAGAAATCATTGATTTCCTCCAGAAACCGAAAAAATATACCAAGCTTGGCGCCGTCATTCCCCGCGGCATACTTTTCCAGGGGCCTCCCGGTACCGGAAAAACCCTGCTGGCCAAAGCTGTTGCCGGCGAAGCGGGAGTTCCTTTTTTCAGCATCAGCGGCTCTGATTTTGTGGAAATGTTTGTCGGCGTCGGCGCTTCCAGGGTCCGGGACCTGTTTCGCGAGGCGAAAAAAAATGCTCCCTGCATTGTCTTTATCGACGAGATCGACGCGGTCGGAGGCCACCGGGGGGCGGGCGGGGAATCGGGCGGCCAGGATGAACGGGGACAGACCTTGAATGCCTTGCTGGTGGAGATGGACGGTTTTGCCACGGACGAGACCGTTATTATTCTGGCGGCCACCAACCGGCCCGATATCCTTGATCCGGCCCTGCGCCGCCCGGGACGTTTTGACCGGCAGATCACCATCCTGCCGCCCGACATAAAAGGCCGCCTGCAGATTCTTAAAGTCCATTCCCGCAATATGCCCCTTGCCTCTGATGTTGACCTGGAAAATGTCGCTCGCAGCACGCCGGGCTTCACCGGTGCGGAACTGGCAAGTCTGGTCAACGAAGCAGCTATAATAGCCGGCCGGTCTGCGAAGAAAAATATCAACAGCCAGGATTTTGATATCGCCAAGGACAGGATCCTGATGGGAATAGAACGAAAAGGGATGGTAATAAGTGATCAGGACCGTCAGACCATGGCCTACCATGAAGCGGGACATGCGATTCTCACCCAGTTCCTGCCGGAAGCCGATCCCCTGCATAAAATTACCATCATCCCTCGGGGTAGAGCCCTGGGCCATACCCAGCAGCTGCCGATGCAGGATCGGCACGCCTATCCGAAAGACTACCTGCTGACCCGGATCACTATTCTGCTGGGCGGAAGAGTGGCGGAAGAGATAGCCCTGAACCAGCAGACCACCGGGGCGGAGGACGATTTTCAGCAGGCGGTGGAGATCGCCGCCAATATGGTCTGCAAATGGGGAATGGTCAAGGAAATCGGACCCATGGCCTTCAGCAGGGATAGTGGAGGTTTTCTCGGCGGCAGCGTCTCATTGGGCCATTACAGTGAAGAAACCTCACGATTGATCGACAAGGAAGTCAAAAAAATTATCACCGAATGTTATGAACGGGCAAAAGAGATATTAACGAGAGAAATTGATTTTCTTGAACATCTGGCCGATATGCTGCTGATCAATGAAACACTTGACCGGGAGGAAATGGACATCGTCCATGCCTGCACTGCCAGAAAAAGATCGGAAGCGGCTGAAAATAAAGAGAAACCTGTCTAGACAACTTCTACCTACGTAACCGAAAAATCAGGAGTATTGCCTTGCCACTGTTTTCCTCAAAAATTATCCGGTTTATTATCAATTTCATCTCGCGCAGCAGGTATTCGCTGATCGGCGGGGTAATGGTCATTATTCTCCTGCCTGTCCTGTTTGTTTCCATCCTGCTGGACATGCAGGGAGTGGTCGAAAATCCCTATTTCGGCTTTCTCATTTACCTGGTCATGGGGCCGATGTTTATCATCGGGGTGATGCTGCTTATCGGCGGCATTATTTTCTGCCGCAAAGAAGAGGATCTCGGGCAGCTGACGCTTGAATATTTTGAAGAGGAATTGAGGCGTCCGGGCAGGTTTTCGCGTATACGCAGACTCATTTTTCTCACCTCGTTTACCACTTTCATTACCCTGTTTATAGTCGGGCTCGTTACCTATACAGGATTTCATTATACAAATACGGTAAAATTCTGCGGCCAATTCTGCCACAGCGTTATGGAACCGGAATATGTGACCTACACCAACTCGCCCCATTCGCAGGTTACCTGTGTAGAATGCCACATCGGAGCAAGTTCGGAGTGGGTGACCAAATCCAAGTTTTCAGGGGCCCGGCAGCTTATCGCCGTTCTTTTCGATTCCTACTCCCGGCCGATCAAAACTCCGATTACCGCTCTCAGGCCTGAACGCAAAACATGTGAAAACTGTCACCGGCCGGAAGTTTTTCATGGCGATAAGCTCTACGTGATCGACAAATTTCTGCCGGATGAAAAAAATACCCATGTTCAAACGATAATGCTGATGAAAATAGGCTCCGGTGATTACAGTGGGAGAAAAGCCCAGGGCATCCACTGGCATATATCGAGAAATCATGAGGTGTCTTTTGTAGCCTCTGAAGATCACAGCAAAATATATGAAGTGACTTTCGTTGATGAGGATCAAGAAAAAACGGTTTACCGGCGCAAAAGCGGGGCGGGAAATTTCGATGCGGCCGGAAGGCATGAAAATATCATGGACTGCATGGATTGCCACAACCGTCCGACCCATGTTTTTCTCTCACCGGAGGAGGCGCTGGATCAAAAACTGGTCACCGGGATCATACCAGGGGAAATTCCCTTTATCAAAAGACAGGGCCTTGCCGCGATCACCGGGAATTACGCATCACAGGATGTTGCCAGGCGCGCAATCGCACAGGAATTGATGGACTGGTACCGGCAGGAATATCCCGGGATTGTCGCCGGCAATGAAGACCTGCTGCAGCAGGCAGTGATCGGGGTGCAGCAGGCATACGTGGAAAATGTTTATCCGCGGATGAATATAGACTGGATGACTTATACCAGCCATACCGGTCATCAGGGCGACAACGGATGTTTCCGCTGTCATAATGATGAATTTGTGTCCGACACAGGCAAACAGATCACCCGGCACTGCGACGCCTGCCATATTGTTCTTGTCGAAGAAGAGCCGGCAAAAGAGTTGTCGGAAATTTTGAGAAGATAGGGATTAGGCTGAAGGCTGTTAGGCTGAAGGCTGAAGGGGTTCGAGGATTAGTGTTTAGGAGTTAAGGATTTTAGTTGGGTAGAGGTTGGGGTGAGCCTGCGAACCCCAACTGTCAAGTTGTCTTCTGTCTTCTGTCCTCTGTCATCTGTCCTCTGATATCGGGTTGGGGTAGGAACAGGCATTTCCCTGGCAGGTGAGGAAATCAAGGGAGTTTTCGTCGAGTGACGTAACATAGCCGGGAGTCAGGGGAATTTTACCGCCGCCGCCCGGGGCGTCCAGTGCGAATGTCGGTACTGCCATTCCCGAGACCCTGCCGATCAGGTGGCGCATTATTTCCAGGCCTGTGGCAACCGGGGTCCTGAAGTGATCCGCGCCGCGGGTAAGGTCGGCCTGAAACAGGTAATAGGGCTTCACCCTGATCTGCAGGAGTCTGCACATCAGTTCCCGGATTATTTCCCGGTCATCGTTTACTCCTTTGAGCAGAACGGTCTGGCAGGCGAGTGGTATGCCCGCATCCGCCAGCCTGGTGCAGGCAAGCGCCGCTTCAGGAGTTATTTCCGCCGGGTGGTTGAAGTGAGTGTTTATGTACAGGGGATGATATTTTTTCAATATCCCGGCGAGCTTTCGCGTCACCCGCATGGGCAGGGTGCAGGGAATCCTGGTCCCGATCCGGATTACCTCGACGCTCTTTATCTCCCGTAAAGCCCGCAAAATCCTCTCCAGACGCTCATCATCGAGCATCAGCGGGTCACCTCCTGACAGCAGGACCTCGCGTATTTCCTTGTGTTCTTTGATGTATTCCAGGCCGGCACCAATGGTCTTGTCGTCAATCACCATTTCCCGGCGGCCGACCTTGCGTTTTCTGGTACAGAAGCGGCAATACATCGAACACCTGCTGCTGACGAGGAACAGCACCCGGTCCGGGTATTTACGGACAAGGTTCGGCACCGGGCTCAGGTTTTCTTCGTCCAGCGGATCTTCCATGCCGGTCTGGTCCTGGAGTTCCCTGATCTCCGGAATTGCCTGCCGCCAGAGCGGATCGCCTGCCTGCCGGATGAGTCCCATGTAGTATGGATTCACCCGCATGGGATATACTCTGCTGACCGCAGCAATCATTTCCCTGTCAATGCCGGGAAACCCTGAGAGTTGCTCCGGCCGGGAAATGCTGTTTTTAACAAGTTTTTGCCAGCTTGTCTTGCCAGTCATATAAATAAAGTTATAATATCAAGTTGTACTGCTTTCGGGCAGCATGTGTCGAGATCCGTTTATAACAGAGGCTGCAGCCATCCACAACAATTCAGGGAGAAACCTCATGTCCGAGCATTCATATTTACTGAAATATGACGAATACGGCAATACCAGGGAAATTTTCGTTTACAGCAGCGGTCTGGACCTTCACGGTAACAGCTTTGTCAACAAGGGAACAGCCTTTACCAGGGAAGAGCGGGACAATCTCGGCCTGACGGGCATGCTTCCGCCTTCGATTCGCAGCCTCGAGCAGCAGGTTGAAAACAGCCGCGTCAAAGTAGAGGCCAAGGAGAACGATATTGAAAGGTTTATCTATATCCGCTCCCTGTTCGACCGCAATGTCACCCTGGCGCATGCGCTTATCAAGAGCGATATTGCCAGGTACATGTCCATCATTTATACTCCCACAGTCGGTCTGGCCTGCCAGAATTATTCCTCCATGTTCAGATCCGCCGCCGGGCTGCATTTTTTTCCCGACAATATCGACAGGGCCGAAGATGTCCTTCGCCGTTTTCTGCACCGGGATATCCGCGTTGCAGTAGTCACCGACAATCAGGGTATCCTGGGAATAGGGGACCAGGGCGCCGGCGGTATCGCAATCTGCCTCGGGAAGCTCATGCTCTATACGCAGGGTGCCGGTATCGCCCCGTGGCACTGCCTGCCCATCTCTCTTGATGTCGGGACAGACAATGAGGCACTGCTCAATGATCCCGAGTATCTGGGCTGGCGTCACCGCCGGCTGACCGGGGATGAATATATCACCTTTGTGCAGCGGTTTGCCCGGGCATTCCGCAATGTATTCCCCAATGCTCTCTGCCAGTGGGAGGATTTTTCCAAGCAGAATGCTTTTGCCATCCGGGATTCATACCTGCACGATCTTATTTCCTTCAATGACGATATCCAGGGGACCGGCTCTATTACCCTGGCAGGTATCCTGACGGCAATGAAAATAAAAAAGGAAAAACTCAGCGACCAAGTTTTCCTGATTCATGGCGCCGGGGCAGGAGGAGTCGGGATAGCTGAGCAGATTGAAACCGCCCTGCGTGAAGACGGGCTGAGCGAACAGGAAGCAAGAGCAAAGATTTTTACCCTGGACTCGCAGGGACTCATTACCACAAAACGCAACCTGCTGCCCTACAAGAAAAAATTTGCCAAGGATCCCGCGGGCTTGAAATGGCTGCAGGATGAGAGCGATATGACCTTGGTGAATGTGGTCAAAAAAGCGGGAGTAACCGTCCTGATAGGAACTTCCGGGCAAAAGGGATGTTTCGACAGGGAAGTGGTCACATCGGTTCTGGCGCATACGGAAAAGCCGGTTATACTGCCCCTTTCCAATCCTACCAGCATGTCGGAAGCCATTCCGGCAGACCTGTACGCATGGACGGACGGCAGAGTGCTGGTCGGGACCGGTTCCCCATTTCCCGATGTCGAGTATAAGGGGAAAAAATACCGCATAAATCAGTGCAACAATGTTTTTGTTTTTCCAGGAGTTGGTCTCGGGGTTCTGGCCTCCGGCGCCCGGGAGGTCCTGCCGGAATTTTTTACCGCAGCGGCAAAGGCGGTGTCGAATTTTGTCACTGCGGAGGAAATGAAGCAGGGAGGCCTTGTTCCGGATGTAATAAAATTAAACGAGGTCAGCCTGAAAGTTGCTCAGGCTGTGGGCGAAGCAGCTATCAACCTCGGTGTAAGCAGGCCTTGTGCATTCTCGGCCTTTCAGCATAATAATGATTCATCGCGTCTGTATGAAATGATTCGCCGGATGCGGTGGGAGCCGGATTATATCCCGCTGGTGGGGATGTAAAAAAGAATCACTCTTCATAAAAAAGTTTGAGTATGCTGCATATTTTGACTATAATGACAATATCAGCAATATTTTGACATTGCTTTGGACACTCATTGCATTAAAGCTGGAACAGTTTGTAATAATTGAGTTTTTCTTTTCTTAACGTTTCTGATTTGAGGGTGCAGTATCGTTGCTGTCAGTGATGAACTGTCTGGTGAACAAACTTAAGAAGGAGTATATTATGAAAAGAGTGTTTGGCTTGATGGCCGCCCTGTGTCTTGGAATGGTCATGACTTTAGGGGGTGCAAACGATTCGTTTGCCAAGGAACGGCTCGCGTTCTCGGGCGGGCCTGAAGGCGGTACATTTCAGTATTATGCCAATGGTATTTCGATTCGCCTGTCCAACAATATTGAAAATGTCGAGGTCTCCAATATGGCATCGGCCGGTTCGCTTGAAAATCTCCGACGGGTGAATTCAGGTGATGCCGACTTCGGCATCGTCTATTCCGGCGATACCTATCTCGCCCGGGTTGGAAAACTGACCGAGGATGTCAAGGAATATAAAAACGTCAAGGCCATGGCTTATCTGTACGGCGCCCCGGCCCATCTTGTAGTCAAGGCCGACAGCGGCATCGAAAAGGTGGAAGATCTTACCGGCAAACGAGTGGCGGTCGGTGACCCCGGTTCCGGCGCTGCCGCATCGGCGGAACGGTTTTTCACCTCCGTGGGCCTCTGGGACAAGATGAATGTCGAGTTCATCGGCTATTCAAAAGCTGCATCCTCCCTGGGCGACAACCTTATTGACGCCATGTGGGTCTTTGCCGGCTATCCGAATGCCTCGATTATACAGGCAGCCGCCAGCAACAAGATCAGGCTGCTCAATCTGGTGGAGTCGGGTGAAAAGAGCGGTTTCTTCCAGAAATATCCCTTCTATGCCCCGCTTACCATTCCTGCCAATACCTACAGCGGCGTTGATTATGATACCGCTTCGTTCCAGGATTCAGCTCTGTGGGTTACCGGAGATCACGTTGATGCGGACATAATCTATAAAGCCCTGGCTGATATTTACTCCACGGAAGGGCTGGGCTACATGGTCAAGGCGCATGGTTCGGCAAAAGAAATGGCTGTTGAAAGCGGTTTGAAGGGTATAGTTACACCGGTTCATCCCGGCGCAGTCAAATTCTGGGAGGAAAAAGGGTTAACACTGACTCCCGAACATAAACAATAAAGAATAATTACCATAATTTAATTAAGAAAAGGGCGGTCGGCAATATTGCCGGCCGCCCAAAATTTATCTCATTTCGGCGAGGATAAAAGGGAATGTCGGAAGATCTTCAGGAGAATATCGCACAGCTTGACAAAAAAGATCAACAGAAGCTGAAGAAACTCGTCGAAAAGGATGCCAAGAGCGCCAGGAAGCCTACTGGTATATGGAAATGGATTACCTCCCTGCTTGGCGCCTCCCTTGTACTTTTCTATTTTTATACTGCCAGCATAACCACAGTCGCTACCCAGTATCATCTGGGTGTTTATGTCCTGATCACCTACATCCTGGTTCTTCTGCTTTATCCGGCGGGAAAGCTGTATATGCGCATACCCCTGACGCTTTTTACCGGATTTGTTATTTCATTTGCAGTGGGGCTTTTCTTTTTTTACGGCGGGGACCCGGTAGCCTTTCATGAACGGCTGATGCAGGTGTACAACTCCGGGCAAAGTGACGGATATGCGGGGGCACTGTCTGAAGCCGCAAAATTATGGGGTCTTGGCCTCGGCACCCTGATTATCGCCGGGGCGCTTCTTATCCTCGACAGATGGATGGCATCCCGGTGGGAAAAAAACCCGACCCTTTCCGATTTCCTGCTTGCCCTGATAGCGGCGTCAGCCGTCCTGTACTGGATCAGTGAATTCGAATCCCTGAATTACCGGGCCGGAGCCGAAACAGAGCTGGATGCCATGGTCAGCATTGTCGGTCTGTTCATTTCCCTGGAGGTCTGCCGCAGGGTCCTGGGATGGTCGATGACATTGATCGGTATCTTCATGATCTGTTACGGCTATTTCGGTCCTTATTTTCCCGAGGTTGTCGCCCACCGGGGTTTCGGATTTGAACGGCTGAGCACCGCTCTCTTTCTGACCACCAACGGGGTATTCGGGGTTATGGCCAATGTCCTGGCCACCTATGTCATCCTCTTTATATTTTTCGGGGCCTTTCTCCACAAATCCGGCGCGGGAAAGTTCTTTATCGACCTGCCCATGGCCATGGCCGGCAAGAGCACCGGCGGCCCTGCCAAGGTGGCGGTTATTGCCTCCGGCCTTTTCGGGTCGGTTTCCGGCAGTGCCATTGCCAATACGGTTTCCACCGGCGCTTTTACCATTCCGCTGATGAAACGCGCGGGTTTCAAGCCGCACGTGGCCGGAGCTATTGAACCGGCGGCCTCCATCGGCGGCATGTTCATGCCCCCGATCATGGGAGCCGGCGGGTTCCTCATGGCGGAACTGACGAATACGCCGTATTCCTACATCATGATGATCGCGGTCTTTCCGGCTGCGCTTTACTTTTTTTCCGTGTTCTGCATGATCCATTTCGAGGCAAAGAAACACAATATCAAAGGGATGGCCGGGGAAAACCTGCCGCATTGGACCGTGGTGCTGCGGCGGGAATGGTATTTCTCCCTCCCCCTGGTGATCATCACGGTCCTGATGATCATGGGGCGCTCTCCCGGTTATGCCGCCTCCTGGGCCACGCTTTCCTGTATCGCTATCAGCTGGATGAGAAAGGAAACAAGAATGGGGCCAAAGGAAATTTGGGAGGCCATTCTTACCGGGGCCAGAAACACGCTGATCATCGGCGCTACCGTCGGAGTGATCGGGGTTATCGTGGGCACCATTTCTCTGACCGGCATCGGCCTTAAGTTTTCCGACATTATCATCTCCCTGGCCGATGGCAACCTTCTCCTGGCCATCTTCCTTATCGCCCTGGCATCGCTCATCCTCGGCATGGGGGTGCCGGTGACGGCGGCATACCTTATTACCGCTGTCCTTGCCGTTCCGCCCATGATGGAAATGGGCGTTGTCATCATTGCCGCCCACATGATCGTGTACTGGCTCAGCCAGGATTCCAATATCACCCCGCCCGTCTGCGTGGCAGCCTATGCGGGTGCGGCAATAGCGGGATCGGATCCATGGAAGACCGGCTGGACTTCCTTCAAGTTTGCCAAACTTCTGTATGTCATGCCGCTGCTTTTTGCTTTCACGCCGCAGATTCTTTTTGAGGGCAAACCCCTTCTTGGTCCGGAAATAGAAGACAAGATCATGGGGGCCACAATCCTGGAACTCAAGGTGGAAACAGGTCAGGTTATTGAAAAGGGTCAGGAAATTGCCGTTCTGCTCGATGGTGCATCAGCCAAGCCTGTGCTTGCCACAAGGGACGGCATCATTAAAAGTCTGGTAGTATCGCCGGGCCAGCGGATTGACAGCGGCATAGTTTTTGCTGAAATGAAACCGCGGCCATTCAAGATATTTTCCTCCATGTTTTCCGCCGTGCTTGGAACCATTGCCTTTTCAGCCCTGACCATGCTTTTCCTGATACGAAGAACAAATATTCTGGAATGGCTGCTGCTGGCGGCCGCAACCATACTCCTTTACTGGCCTACATTTGTGACCGACGGAGCAGGCCTGGTTCTGGTTGCCCTGGTTGTTTTCCTGCAGAAAGCCAGGAATAGAAAAGATCTGCAACTCAAACCCGCTTAATTTTATATTTAAGGAGAAGGCTCGGATGAACATATTGCCGGATATTAAAAAAATTCTCTATTGTATGAGAATCGGACCCAATTCAGCCTATATCTACCGCTATGCCCTGGCCCTGGCTGAAAAGTTTGACGCAACCATAACCGTCATGCATGCCAGGGAAGCCCTGAGCAAGGAAAAGGAGGCATTGATTAACGGTTATATCGGGCCTGATTCCATTCATGATATTATGGAGCAGGAAGAGCAGGATTCGGCAGCCAGGATCAAGGAGCACCTCAAAAGTTTCTGCGCCCGCATAGGCAAGGAGAGCAACTGCGGCAATCGCGTTGAGAAAATACTGATTGTTGAGGGGGCTTCACCTGCACGGGAGATTATCAAACAGGCCGGTGACATGGAAGCGGATATTATTATTATGGGCGCCCACGCTGAATCATCCATCCTGGAAAAACTGATGGGTTCCACCACCGAGAAGGTCATCCGAAGATCTTCCATTCCGGTGCTTGTCGTCCAGGTGCCTGTCGGGGAACAGGAGTTCACAGCCAGCGGAATTTAATCGGTTCGGCGGGTTAGTTTCATTCGCCGGCTTGAGGAATATTTTTCCGGAGGGAGTCATGCTCCATAGAGAAAGATTTCCCGGTATACAATTTGACCGCTTTTCTCACTACCTCATTCTGGTGCAGTTCGTTATTTTCTGTATTCTCGCCTCTCCCCCGGTATTTGCTGAAACACTTGAAGTCCGGGCGGACATTTTAAAAAGCGGTTTTGACTACAGAGTGCCTTATCGCGGGCAGACATTTATGCTGCCTGCAGCCGTGAAGGCGGACAGGCTGACCGTGTATGTCTCTCCAAGCATCTTTCAGAGTTTTACGTTTAATCTCCTGATAACCGAGGTGGACACCGCAAACGGCTTGCATCCCACCACGATACTCTTTGAAGCCGGACCCTTTACTATCCCCAGAGGGGGGAGCGGTTTCATCCCGTACACCGCAGATTTGGG
This sequence comes from Desulfobulbaceae bacterium, assembly GCA_033549385.1. GTDB lineage: Bacteria > Desulfobacterota > Desulfobulbia > Desulfobulbales > Desulfobulbaceae > UBA10518. The sequence continues at coordinate 22,565 of JAWSUG010000029.1, forward strand.
TGGATTGACTTTATACGGGGGCAAGCTCTATGCTTTTATTCTTGATATTTTTGTATCTTTAAGCCAGATCGAGTCAGAAACATTGTGGCAATATTCAACGCTGACCGGGATGAATGAAGGTGGAGTTTATACATTCGGTGACCATATCTATTTAGGGGCTGATTGCACTGATTCGATTACCGGGCTGCCATGCGGAAGCCGTGAAGATCATTTTGCCGGGACCTGGATTGCGGATACATCGGAAGACATGGGTTTTCTTCTCGAATATGACACAGTACCTTCCTTGATTCCCTCTGTTATTCAACTGCTGCTGCTCAAGCTCAGAGATCCTCCCGCAGAAGCAGGAAATTACCCGGACTGACCGATGTTGTATTATTTTTGTCACTCCGTGACAGCCTGAACAGGCCGGTAATCTCGCCACCGTCACTGGTGAAGTAGATGTTCCCATCCGGCCCTTCCATTATTCCGGAAGGACGTGCAAAACGGCTGCCATCACTGCGCTGGAATCCGGTGACCACATCATCCACGGTTCCCGTGGGCTGACCATTTGCAAAACGCACCATCATTATTTTAGGAGGCCTCCTCGTTTCCGGGCCGCCGGCCGGCGGTACTCCCCAGGAACCGTGAATAGCGACAAGACCGTTGCCGTTGAATTCGGGATGCAAAAGAGAACCGGTGATAAAAGTGACTCCCTGCGGAGTGCTGCGGGCTTCAAAAAAAGCTGCCGGATTTGTCGCCTCTTCCGCCGGCCGGGGCGGCGTACTTGTGGCACACTCACCGCTGCGGAATGCACCATCATAAAACTGAAACCAGGGCATGCCGTGAAACGAGCCCTGATGGAGAGGGACAAATATTTCGGGGGGCAGGTCATATCCTAAATTATCCGGGCCGGCATTTGTCGCATACAGGACGCCGGTTTCAGGATGGAAAGCCAGGCCGATTGGATTGCGCAGGCCAGAGGAATAAGGGGTCAGGCGGGGTGAACCGCCGTTTTCCGCAAGCACATAAACCCCTCCGCGTCGGCGTTCAAAAGGATAATTATCTCCCAGGAATTCATCCGAACAATTTCCGCTGATGCCGATCCCGATATAGAGCTGTTGATCCGGACCCTGGATCACGGTTCTGCTCCAATGGCCGCCTGTCTCGGAAGGCAGCGGGGTGACCAGGGAAAAATCTTCCGGCTGCGGAGAGGACCCAAGGCCGGTGTAGGATGCTTCGTGAAGACCTGCGGTTTCCGCGACATAGAGACGGCCGTTACGATAGGCAATGCTATGATTTTTTCCCGAAATATTTACCAGTGGTTCAGCCGATGCATATGGCGGCTGAAGTCGGTATATGGTGCTGCCCGTGGAGCCGGCAAGCAATTCATTGTCAGGGCCTATGGCAAGGAAACGCGGCCCGTCCATCGGGGCCAGAAATTCAACCTGCAGCCCCGCCGGCACCTTGAGCTCAACTGTTGAATTGTTGACCATCAGTCTTTGCGATTCCAGCGTCAAACAAAAGCTGTTCTGTGCGTTGATCAGCACCAGCAGGAAAGGTAAGAGACAGAATATGAGAGATTGCTTCATGAAATTCCCTCCTCATGACCAATTATCAGGCAGCCGGATTATTCAGCTCATACGCTGAACAATAGGTATATTTGACATATTTTCAACAGGGAAAGGCGGGACAGTGAGATTGTCAGGCCGAATCAATCTTCTTTTATAGCCACCAGCGGTTCGAGCCTGGCAAGTCGGATTACCGGAATTGCCGCGCCTATAAGGCATACGCTTATGCCGATCAGCATGGCAATTATACTGAATATAACATTCAGGAAGGAAAAGGATGCGTAGGCACCGAGCCTGGTCAGAAGATCGAAATTGCCTGCCAGGTGATGGATCAGATAGTTGCCGATACCGATTCCGATTATTCCCCCGATCAGGCTTATGATGGCGGCTTCAGTGAGAAACATTTTCATGATATGGGATTTGTGGGCGCCGATTGCTCTCAGTATGCCGACCTCCCGCCGTCTTTCATTTGCCAGGGCGGTAAAGGTTGACCATGCCAGCAATACGGCAAGTACCGAAGAAATTGCAATGGTGATCGTAAATACCCGGGTAATGTCACTGAGAATGGTCCTGACATCAGCTCCGATGGACCCCCTGGTCATCATGCCGGTGTTGGGAAAATTTTCCTGGATTTTGTTGGTAAAAAGATCGAAATCGACACCTTCCTTCAGTTTGATGAAAATAATCGATATCTTTCCGGGAGAATACTTGCCTGTAACCTCGGCGGAAATCCTGTTCAGGTCTTCCACCCGCATGAATAAGCCGTGGTCAAGGCCGGTCCCGGTTTCCCTGAGGTTTCCGACAACTTTTACTTTCTGGTTAAAAAGTATTGTTGTATTGATCAGCCCCAGGTATTCATACACATAACTGCCGACGTACACCTCGCCCTGACCCAGGGGGGGCGGCTGGGTCCTGAACCAGGGGGAAATGACAAAGTCTGTCTCGGGATCGAAGGCAACAACCTGCCCTTCCTCGATACCGCAACAGCCCGATTCAAGTGTTTCCATGTATATCTGATAGGTGGCTTCCTTCACTTCGGGCATGGAGCTGACCTTGTCGAATATCTCTTTTTCCATGTAGAAGTCCTTCTTTTTGCTTTCCAGGATAAATTCTTCAGCCATGGAAACGGCTTCGACGGGTACCAGCACCAGGTCGGCGCCGAGTTTTTGCGAGGCTGCTTCAATATCATCCTTAACAGCCCGATTGAACAGCAGGGCAAAAACAAGCAGGGAAACCAGCAGCCCCACTGCCGCAGCGAGAACAATATTCCTGAAAATCTTGCGGGAAACGGTTTTCCAGGCAATACCGATAAGAGAAAAAGGGCCTTTCCGGGACATGGTCATTACAGGGCGATGGTCAAAGTTTCAGGGGAATATCAGGACAGCTTTATACCGGGTCGTTGAGTGAGTGCAAACTCTACAAAAAGAGAAATTTAATAAGCCAATATAAAAAACCGGGAGGGTATATCCCCTCCCGGTTTTAATTTAATCACCAGATAAGCTGTTCTATTTTATTGAAAGTTGGCGTCCAGGCCGCAAAGTACGGCGTGCTCTTCAAGGCCTTCCTCATTATGGCAGGCCAGGCAGGTGGATGTTGACATGCCGACAAAGTCTCCTGCTGCGACATCATAGAGTTTCAGCTGGCCGTCCATGGTAAAATCGGCAGAGCCGAGCTCTTCAGGGGCGGTTTCTTCCATGCAGCTGAAGTTCTCCCGAGTGATTGTCTTTGCATTGCCGGTGGCCAGGGTCTTGGTCCTTGAGGTGGCAATGACATATTTACTGTCCGGTGTGAACATGGCGTCATGGTTTTCTTCGAGCTTGCCCATGGGCTGCGCATCAACAACCTTAAGCGTTTCCGCGTCAATAATGTACATGGTGTCGGCGCCGGACAGGGAGATCAGTTTGCCGTCCGGTGAATAGGTCGAGCGGAAATTGACGGTTTTGCCGGGATTCCCCGGAATCACCCCTCTTTTTATCAGCTTGACATTGCCTTTTTCCAGTTCTTTGGCATCGAGTACTATCAGGTGGATTTTACCGACAGGTTTGCCGTGGTCCGTATCAGCTTCATTGATGGAAATAAGCATTTTCGTCATATCCGGTGAATTGACACCATGATAGAACTTATACGGGACACCGGGGTCGGCTTCGGTGCCCTCAAGGAAAACACTGGCTACCCTCTTCATGTCGGATTTCTGAAACACATCAATATATCCTTTGCTGGCCATGGAGATCGGGAAAAAGAAATCCTGTGTCTGCCCGGAAGCGCAATAAAGAGATGCTGTGTTGGCCTGGCCCTTTTCCGGAACAGGAGCATCGACATCCATGAGTTTTTTCCCGGTTTTCAGGTCGGATGATCCGACATGGGGCGCCCCGGTTGCAGGGTCGTTCTTGTAGGTTGACCAGTACATAATATTCCGGTTGTTCGGATCAATACGAGCATCATGGGTCGGATGACTTGTATTGTCACCGATATCCAGCTTGTCCAGAGCTTTTAAAATAATTGGTGCAGGGGCCTTGGGGTCTACCGTGACCTCAGCCACAGCGAAATGTCCCCCCATGCCGGCAACATAAACAGTTGCATCGTAATTTTCAGCCTGGGCTGTGGAAAGTCCGAAAGTTCCGAACGACAGAACACCAGCGGCAATAAGGGCATAGTAGCAGGTTTTTTTGGAAATGATTTTCATGTACTCCTTCCTCCGTCACATGTTTATAAATGTTTCAGAACCTCTGTTCAAGGGCTTAACTTTGGTTCTAAAAAGGCCCAATTAACATCAGTCGGCTTTTCTGATGTTAAAGGGGAAAGAACTTCTGGATTTACTTGTACCACATTGTGTGGTATAAAGGCAAATAAAAAATGATATTTTTAACTTTATGATAAGAATAAGGTAAAATTTTAATTATACAATAGTCCGGGAAAAATGGTGAAGATTAAAAAATTGAATACGATCTTACTTATTCACAAGTTTTTATTCAATGATTATATTAATTTTGATTTGAGAAAGACCACATCCGATTTTGTTCGGTGAAAATTTTGCGGTATTTGCGGGTAAATCATTCTGTCCCCGGCATAAATAAGGAAATATAAAATCCCTTAAAATATCATACAAAAGCTGAATTTCAGGGGTAATCAGGTATATTTAAAAGAGGAAGAAAAAGTGCTGATTGAATGCCGTCAATTAAACAAAAATTACATATCCGATAATATTACCATTAGCGCCGTAAATAATGTCAATCTGTCAATCAGGCGAGGGGAATTTTCCGTTATTCTGGGTCATTCCGGATCCGGAAAAACAACTCTGCTCAGTCTTATAGGCGGGTTGACAATTCCGGACAGCGGGGAAGTCCTTATCAACGGTGTTGAAAACTGGAGTCAGAGTGATGAAGCCCTCTCCGATATGCGGAACACCAGGATCGGTTTCATCTTTCAGTTTGCCAGTCTCATCCCGACCCTGACCGCAATGGAGAATATCCTGCTCCCCCTGAGCTTCGGCAGAAACCCGAAAGGAAATTATCAAAAAGCCCGGGAAATCCTGGAACTTGTCGGGTTGAAAGATAAAGCAAACTCTTTTCCTTCCCAGCTTTCCGGAGGACAGCAGAGAAGGATTGCCATTGCCCGGGCATTTATCAATGAGCCGGATATTATTCTGGCCGATGAGCCGACCGGTGATCTCGATGAGGTAACGGAAAAGGAAATACTGCAGATTTTCAAAGAATATAATTCACGCGGTACTACCTTTGTTGTTGTCACTCATAACGTTCACCTGGTTGAATCCCAAGTAAGCGGTCGGATTTTTCACATGCGCCAGGGTATCCTGACGGAGGAAGGATCGGCTGTCGGCAGTTCCGATGCAGCAATACGGGGAGATGCAACTGTGGAGAAAGCAATATAAATGAAAATCAGCATTTCAGTGAAAACTGCTTTTCTTTTTTTTCTGCTGACCGTACTCTCCTTTTTCATCCTCTCCTGCAGTCCTGATCAGGAGAATCTCGAGATCGGTGACCGGGCCCCTGATTTTACCCTGAAGGATCTCGATGGCAATACAATATCCCTGTCAAACTATACCGGGTCACCTGTTATTCTGCGTTTCTTCCTGACGGATTGCAAATTCTGCCGTGCCGATACCCCGGTTTTTAACAACTATTATGACCGCTATAAATCCCAGGGATTGAAAATCATATATATTGATTCTCTGGGTGTGGATCGTACCATACTGACCGCTTTTAAACGGGAACTTGCAATTCCGTTTCCAATAGCAGTGGATCCGGCGGGCAGGGCAGCCGGCCAATATAAAGTGAAAGCCATGCCGCAGACAATTATTTTAAATCCGCAGCTTGAAATTATCGCCGCGATCCTCGGAGGCGTAAGCGAGGAAGAACTCAACAGGACGCTGTCCCCTTATATTACGTATGAATAAAATGACCATTGCCGGAGGGTTAGGATGAAAAAGAAATCTATGCTCATGCTCTGCTCCATTCTGTGTTGTTCGATTCTTTCTTTTTCTGCCGCAGGTTATGGCGCCCCGGAAGAAAATGTCCCTAAGGATGCACGGTGTCTTATTTGCGGTATGTTTGTTGCCAAATATGATGACTGGGTTACCCAGGTGCATCTGGCGGATAATTCCGTCAGGTATTTTGACGGAGTAAAGGACATGCTGGTCTTTTACTTTAATCCTGAAAAATACGGTAAATTCGAACAACAGGACATCCGCGAAATATGGGTGAAGGATTATTACACTCTGCAATGGCAGGACGGGTTAAAGGCATTTTACGTGGTGGGGAGCGATGTATACGGACCAATGGGAAATGAATTCATAGCCTTTACCACCAGGGATGGTGCTGAAAATTTTCTCAAGGATCACAAGGGAACCGAGGTTCTCGTTTTTGACGAGATAACCGATGAACTGGTGCAGTCCATGCGCACGACAAAAATGCGGCACGGGAAAGAGTGAGCATTCATTCCCATAGCATTCCGGGAAGACCAGTTTTTTTTCTCATAATTCTGGTGACTTTACTGGGTATATTGGATGTGGGGCTGTTCATTCATTCGCGGCAACAGCAGGACCGTCTCAGTAATTACAGCCATCTCTTTGATATTGCCACTGCCGGACTGGGGCTCACAGACTTGTGTGTAGCCACTGAGGCGCGCTACACCAGGCATCCGGCGGTCAGCGATCCGGTCGCACCGTTCATGGATCATCCCGGCGCATTCGAGCATTTTCCCACAGGTTCATTCTGGGCACCTCCGGATAATCTCCGCCCCGCAAATTAAGCAGATGAAAAACAGCCTGACCAGACATGTAAATATTCTTGATTATGCTCTCGCCTCGCTGTGGCGAAGAAAAATGAAGAATATAAGCGTTCTTGTGGTTTTTGCCGGGGTCATCTTTCTCGTCGCCTCCTTCCAGATGGTCACCCGGGCTCTGACCGAAACTGCTGATTTGGCCCTGCGAAATGCACCTGAAATAACCGTGCAGAAGATGTCTGCCGGCAGGCAGGCGGCAGTACCCCTGGAATACAGTGAGAAGATAGCGGCTCTTTACGGCATCAGGGATATAGTGCCCAGGATATGGGGCTATTATTTTGAGGAAGTGGAAGGGGCAAATTATACGGTCATGGGCGTAGATGTGCGGCGCATGCCGCTTGGCGACAAGCTCCATCTCACCCTGGAGGAGGGAGTCGGTCCCGATCCTGAAAAAAGGGGAGTGGCAGCAGTCGGAAAATCCATTCAGGAGATAATTAACCGCAAAGGAGGCAGCCTGCTGACCTTGTACCGGCCCGATCTCACCCTTGCTTCTTTTGAAGTAACCGGTGTATTCAAACCGGAAACCGGCATTTTAACCGATGATCTGGTGGTTATGCATATAGACGATGCCAGGGATCTGTTCGGCATCTCCGCCGGTATGGCAACGGATCTCTGTGTTTATGTCACAAACAAGTCTGAAATCGTGACCATTGCCGGGAAGATTGCTGCTCTTCTTCCCGATACCAGGGTATTGACCAGAGACCAGATCGGCAAAACATACCAGGTTGTTTTCGGCTGGCGCAGCGGGTTCGCCTCCGTCTGTCTGCTGGCTGCCCTTACCGCATTTGCGATTCTTGCATGGGACAAGGCATCAGGACTTTCACCCGAAGAGAAACGTGAGATAAGCATCCTCAAGATACTGGGCTGGGAAACTTCCGATATTCTGGCGGTACGATTCTGGGAAGGATTCCTGGTTTCCGGCCTGGCTTTTGTTGCCGGCTGTACTCTTGCTTATCTTCATACAGCTTTTTTTGATGCCGCCCTCTTCAAGCCGGTGCTGATCGGTTGGTCGGTCATTCATCCTTCCCTGCATCTCGTACCGTCGTTTAAGGCTGCAGATTTTCTTTTGATTTTTTGTTTTTCCGTGCTTCCGTACCTCACGGCAACGGTTATTCCGGCATGGAAAAATGCCAGTGTCCCGGCCGATTCCGCTTTAAGCGGCGGCATATAATGGATCCGGAGTCTTCCGTGCTCATCAAACTCGAGAACGTCACCAAAATTTATAATCAAAACCGGATCAACGAAGTGGTCGCTCTCCATGCCGTCAACCTTGAAGTTGCGGCCAACAGCATGATCTGTCTGCGGGGTGCGAGCGGATCGGGCAAGAGCACTCTCCTGTCTATAATCGGTTGTGTGCTGCAGCCGACAAGCGGCCGGGTTACGGTGGCAGGCAAAAAACTGTCCCGGCTGCCGGACCGGTTCATGACCCTGTACCGGAGAAGCACCATCGGTTTTATCTTTCAATCGTTTAATATTTTGCCGGCCCTTACGGTCCGTGACAATATCATCCTGCCGCTGATTCCCCTGGGTATTTCTCCGGTGCAGATGCGGGAGCGGGCGTGGAGGCTGATGGACCGTTTTGCAATTACCCATCGGGAAAATTTCCCGGCCGGGCAGATTTCCGGCGGCGAACTGCAGAGGGTGGCCATCGCCCGGGCGCTCATCCATGATCCGCCGCTGATTCTGGCCGATGAACCGACAGCGCATCTCGACAGCCGCCTGAGCGAAGAGTTCCTGAAAATGATGGCGGATCTGAAGTCGGCCGGTAAAACCATAATCATTACGTCGCACGATCCGATGGTTGCGGAGCATCCATCCGTTGATCGGCTGATTGATATCAGGGACGGCCGCATCCATGTTCCTTAATTCTTGGAGCATCGCTCTGCTCATTTGCAGCATCGTTGTACTTTTTTTAATGTGTTTTGCCGCCAGGAGTGCGGTTCGGGTGTTATTGTTCTGGGACCCGGCAAGTGATTCCAACCGGCAGATCAAGCTGGAAAACGAAATATGGCTCACCTCTACCCTGGTGGAATACGGGTTGGCCGTGCAGATTATTTCCCTGCTGATTTTTGTTCTCGCCGCCGATCATTTCAGCTATTCCATCACCGGAGCAATGTGTGCGACCGGTAGTCTTCTGGCCAATAATTTCGGCATCCCGACATTGCTGGTCAAGATCGGCGGTGTTTTTCTTTACGGGTTCTGGATCGTCCTCCACCAGTTGGATATTCAATCGGAACAATATCCGCTGGTGCGCATGAAATATTACAGCCTGCTGCTTCTTCTGCCGCTGCTGGGAATTGACATAGGGCTTGTCATCGCTTATCTGGGCGGTCTGGACCCTGATATTATTACTTCCTGCTGCGGGGTGGTTTTTGACGAACCAACAGGGGCCAGAACAAACCTGCTGACAGGCTTTTCCCATGAAATCAGCCTGGGATTGTTTTACGGGACCACCCTGGTATTGTTTTTGGCAGGAATATTCCTGGCCGTAAGATGGCGGCCATGGATCACTCTGTTTTTCAGCATCTGCTGGCTCTGTTACTTCCTTATCGCCCTACTGGTGGTGACTACCGAGTTCACCCCATACATTTACGCGATGCCGTTTCACAAATGCCCTTTCTGTGTTCTGAAGCCTGAATATCATTATATCGGTTTATTTATTTATACGGCGCTGTTTACGGGAACTTTTTTCGGCATGAATGTTTTTGCCGTTTATCCCCTGCAGCATATGGCCGGCCTGGGCGAGGTTGTGCCGCGCTTCCAGAAGGCGGCAGTCAGGGTATCGCTCATATTGCTGTTCGTGTTCGCCGCACTTGTATCCTTTTATTATCTCAGATACATCATCATCGGTGGTGAAGGGTAGATTGAGCGTGGAAAGAGAGAAAAGATAAGGATACGGCGGATCAATTGTCCGGAGGGAATTTGTTCAGCTTGCGCTGCAGGGTTCTACGGTGCAGTCCCAGTTTTTTGGCGGCCGCTGAAATATTTCCCCTGCAGTCGTGAAGTACCCTGTTGATGTGCTCCCATTCCATTCGGGCCAGTGAAGGCGCCTGAAAATTTTCCTCGGGATCAGGAAGATCCAGATCTGTAGTTCGCGAGAAGGCGGTAATAATATCATCGATATCCGCCGGTTTTGGAAGGTACGAAACAGCGCCCAGTTTGACTGCATCTGTTGCCGTGGCTATGCTGCCGTATCCTGTCAGAACAACGATGCGTATTTCAGGGTGGATGGTAAGTGCATCCTTGATAAGTTCCAGTCCCGATTTGCCGGGCATACGCAGATCGACAACAGCCATTCCGGGCATTTTTTGCCGGATGACCCGTATTGCTTCGTCATAGTCTCCTGCCGTGAACACCTGATACTCCCTTTTTTCAAAGGCGCGTCTCAGACGTTCCCGGAAATTGGATTCGTCGTCAACTAAAAGAATTGAAGTTGTCATTTGATTTTATCTGCAAATTAATCCTATTTTATCATTATAACAAAAAAATCAGCTACTTTGAATTTGTTTTAATGAAAAACTGATAACAGCAGTTGTTCCCTCAGCCGGAGATGAGGCCAGATCAAGTTTCCCGCCAAACCGTTCAGCTGCGGATTCGGCAAGAAATAGGCCCAATCCCAGCCCATTGCCCGTTTCTTTGGTGGTATAAAAAGGCTCAACGGCCCTGGACAGGGTTTCTTCATCCATGCCCACACCGAGGTCTCGAACCTTGATATAGAGATAATTATCGTCCTTCCTGCATGAAACAAAAACCGGAAGTTCCGGCCCGGAAACGTCAATGGCATTCTTGATCAGTCCCCGGATAATCCGGTATACAGTCCTGAACGGCATGCGAATGGTAAAATCCATCATGTCACAGTCAAAACGGACCTGTCTGCGCATATCCTCGGGAAAACCGGAAATAACCTTGGAAAACAGCTCCTTCAACGTGAAGTCCCGCAAAGATTCAGCCAGGTGCTCTCCGGCATCCGCCGACATCTGGTAGAGAATCTCGCGGCATCTCTTGACCTGCTCCCTGATCAGCATGATATCGTCGATAAGTTCCTTGTCCGCATTCTGCTCATTGAGAATGGAAAGCATTTCGCCGGAGGCAATAGCAATGGTTGCCAGGGGTGTTGAGAATTCGTGTGCCGCGCCGGCGGATAAGGTTGCAAGAGAGGCGAGTTTTTCACTTTTGATTTTTTGCGTTTCCAGTCTGGATATGTTCTGCCTGTTTTCTTCCAGGTCTTTCTGGATTTTGTTGATAAAGAAAACAATAAAAAAAACGGTCATGGCAAAAGCCAGCCACATCCCCTGCAGATGGAGCGACATCAGGCTATGTTCCATGCCGCTGGAGTCAAAATGCGCACCTTCAGGCATGGCATGAGAGGCTCCGCCGGGTTCAGGGAGGAAAAAGAGAATGCCGTAGCAGGTCATCGTGTAGAGAGCCAGTGACCATGCCCAAAAAGACTGCATCAGGATGGCCCCAAGGCATATGTGGATGAGATACAGAAACGTAAAGGGGTTCATTGCACCGCCGGTATAGTACAGCAGGAGCGTCAACAGGAGGATGTCCACTACCATGACCTGGGCAAACAACCATCCTGGAATTATTCGGTTTTTCTTGTGAAAGAAAAAGTGAAAGGCGATGTTGCTGCCGGCGCTATAGGCAAAGATGACCAGAAGAATGAATAATGGTGGTTTGCTTTCGACCAACAGGACTATGGCAAGAACAATAAAGGCCTGGGAGAGCAATGCCCCCCAGCGGAGCAGAAGCAGCCAGGAAAAAGCAATATTTGACTGCTTTTCATTCCTGTTGATGCTGTCTATAAGAATGTTTTTTTTATGTGTGAATTGCAAGAGGCTTTACATGTTCAAACGATATTATTTTAATATTATATAATAATTCTATCACATATACAGATACCTTGCCATGGTCAAATTGTCAGGATTTCGGGATAATTTATTCTCCGGATAGCTTTCAATGCTGCAGCCCGACTTCCGGTGAAGAGAAAGGGCCGGTCTGCAGCAAATGTAAAGGGATTTCAGGTTTTTAGGGTTTAAGGTTTTAAGGGATTTAGAACATGATTTGATTTAATCATTCATTTCTATACATGTCCCGGATATTTACTGCATGTGCATTCTGCCCAGGAGGGGTCTCAGGGTTTCCATGCTTACCGCGTCAAAGCCGGCCAACTCGCCGCCATGCTCTCTTTGAAACGATTCTGCAGCGCTCTGTCTGTGAAAGGGGATAAGCTCTCTGCCCATCGGCCCCATGACTTCACTGCCGATAACAAAATGAGCTGATTTTGCCTCAAGCCATTCGCCGGAATTAAAATCACGCACCCAGATTCCGGCAATATCATCCTTGCTGTGAGCAGGGTCATACTGGTCCATGTTGAACATAAAACCGAACATGCATTTGCACCCGTCAAAAGCACTCATACTGCCGTCCGTAAATATAATCTGGGCCTGCCACTGCGGATAGTGGGCAGGATACATCCCGCATTTACCGCAGGAAAGATTATTCGGGATGACATGGGGAGCATACTGGTCCGCAGCCGCGGGATGATGAAACATCAGGGCAACTGTCAGGCAGGCGGTCAAAGTGCATAATTTGAAAATTGATGTGATGTGCTGTGATATCATTCGGTTTCCTCCTTCTTTGAATTTATCCGCGGACTGATTTCATCAGTCAACATCATTTTGACAAATTATCACAGGGAACAGAGAATGGAGTGCGGCATTTTGACGCGAATGCCGGCTTGCAGAGAATAGGCGGGTCGATTTTGATGGTCTCGCAAAAAGTTATCAAGAAAGATGGCTAAGCAGATAAGCGAGCAAAGCGAGACTTCGAAAAGCCCCAAATGCAAGGCGCGCAAATTCTGAGGAATGAGGCGTACATACGGTACGCCGCAGTGACGAAGAATGCAGCGCAGGTAAGCGCAGACTCCGACGCAGCAGTTGGGGAGTTTTTGCTTAGCCATCAATTTTGGGGAAGATCAATACCGGTTGCCGGATTTACGCGACAATTTGCCGCATTCTCAATAATATTTGCATATGTTATATAATAGATAGTTCTCTTTCTTCCGGCGCTCTCCGGATGGATATTTTCCCATCAGGCGGCTTACTGATGGGATCCAAAAAATGTCTATCTGGTGAGCGCTATCTTTTTATTTATACCAATTTCCCTTTATCATTCATAATTGTTTTTTGCGGCAACTGTTCAATGTGAAAAAAAAAATTGTTGACTGATTTCTATTTCATTCCTAATATATGAGCAAATGATCAGATATGCAGGGAAGGAGTATGAAAAAAAGGTATCCGGGATCAGCGAATGATCTCTGTCAGGTACGGTGTATTCACGAAGACCGCATAGACCGGGCAGCAGAAAATGCATTGCAAGAGAGTGAACACATCAGCCTGAGCCAGCTTTTTAAAGCAATGGGCGACATCACGCGACTCAAAATACTGACCGCCCTGGACAACGATGAAATGTGTGTATGTGACCTGGCAGCCTACCTTGGAATAAGCGAGTCTGCAGTCAGTCATCAGCTTCGTCAGCTTCGTCAACTTCATCTTGTTGCCAACAGAAGGCAGGGTCCGATACTTTACTACCGGCTTGTTGATGACCATGTCGGGAAACTGGTCCGTCTGGGCCTGGAACACATCAGGGAATAAAAATATGCAGAGTGCGGCAGAACTCATTACGGATATACTGACAGCCTCCTTGCATATGCTGCAGGAGGCTTCCATTTATATTGTCTTCGGCCTGGTTATCGGGGGAATGCTCAAGGTTTTTCTTTCCCCGGCCTATGTTGCCGCTCACCTTGGTGAGGGGCGTTTCAAATCGGTTTTTAAAGCCGCACTTTTCGGCATCCCGATCCCTATCTGCTCCTGCGGCGTATTGCCGGCCGCAGCAGCACTCAAGAAACAGGGGGCAAATAACGGGGCGACGAGCGCCTTTCTAATATCCACACCTGAATCGGGAGTTGATTCAATATCCCTTTCCTGGGCGTTGCTGGATCCGCTTATGACCGTTTTCCGCCCCCTTTCCGCTTTCCTGTCGGCATTTGTCGCCGGGTCTCTGGAAAATATAATGAACCCCCCCGGGCCTCGAGAGAAATTGCAACCCCTTCTGAGCTGCCAGGTTGACAATTGTTGTGACGGAACCGGCTGTTCGCCGGAGGAACATCGCAAACATCACGGTTTTTTTGAAAAAACTATTTCCGGCATGCGGTATGCCTTAACCGAATTATGGGGAGACCTGGCTGTTACCTTTTTCATTGGCGTTCTCCTTGCCGGAATCATATCGGTTCTCCTTCCCGATTCATTTTTCCATACATATCTTGGCGGAGGACTCTCTTCCATGCTGTTGATGCTGGTTATCGGTATTCCCCTTTATATATGCGCCACAGCCTCAACACCGATCGCAGCCGCATTTATTCTCAAGGGAGTCAGTCCCGGCGCTGCCCTGGTTTTTCTGCTGGTCGGGCCGGCAACGAATATTGCATCACTTTCAATGTTAACCGGATTGCTCGGAAAGAGGGCCACCGGCTTATATCTTCTGTCGATTTCAGTGGTGAGCGTGCTCTGCGGGCTGGTACTTGATTCCTTTTATCTTTTCTTTGCCATATCGCCCCAGGCCGTTATGGGACAGGCTGCGGAAATCATCCCCCTGTGGCTGAAAACAGGCGGCACGTTTTTTCTGGGGGTACTGTCAGTTTTGCTGCTGGTCGGCTTTTTGCGGAAAAAATGGACAAAAAAACCCACAACCTGTGACTGCGGGTGTGGCTCGCAACCTGTGGATCTTGTGACGCAGATTCCGGCGTCTGAAGGGCAGGGATTTTCCCAGGAAAAATAATGAACCGGATATAAAAGGCGCTCAGGCGGGCCTAGTTGGTTTCCACCTCAATGTAATCCGCTTCGTTGTTGCGCAGGGTGAGGGTTCCGCCCATAACCCTGAGAGCTACAGGATCGTTCAGGGGAGCACGATGCTTGATGGTAATTTGCGTGCCCGGTACCAGGCCCATCTCTCTGATCCGGTGGCCCAGTTCACCGCTTACTTTCACGGCGACAATGGTGCCGCTTTGATTGATCGACATATTACGCAGATTCATTCTGGCCATACAGGTTATTCCCGGAATAAAAAAATATTAGGAGTGGATACTCTTATCGGCGGGGAAAAAGGTTGTCAATCTTTTTTGCCCTCTCATACCGGGAAAAGTTTTTTCTTGATTTCATTCTTGACAAACGGGTTTTGCGCAATAGTATTGAAATAAGCATTGCAGATGAAAATATATTACGAATTGCATATGAGAACAATCCTGTTCATCCTGATACTATCCGGGCTGCCCAGAAGAACTGAGGCAAAGAGGAGAGGATTGTTCTAGGACAGTTGGAACAGTTGAAAGAATCTTAAGCCGCGGTTCTACTATGAGCCGTGGCTTTTTTTTTTGAAATATTGGGAGAAAAAATGTTCAGGGATAAAATAAAAAAATATCGGCCCTATCCGCCGGTGGTGCTCGCTGATCGTGCCTGGCCAAGCAATACTTTAAAAAAAGCACCCATCTGGTGTAGCGTCGACCTGCGGGACGGCAACCAGGCTCTGGTGAAGCCGATGAGCCTGGAAGAGAAAATGGAGATGTTTCAGTTGCTGGTCGATGTCGGATTCAAGGAAATAGAGATCGGATTTCCCGCCGCCTCCCGTGTCGAGTACGATTTTGCGCGGCTGCTGATTGAAGAGAAACTGATCCCTGACGATGTGGTGGTCCAGGTTCTGACCCAGTCCCGCGAGCACCTGATCAAACAGACATTTGCCTCGCTTCAGGGGGCAAAAAAGGCTGTCGTTCACCTGTATAATTCTACCTCGGTTCTGCAGCGAGAGGTGGTTTTTAAAATGAGCCGGCAGCAGATAATAGATCTCGGCGTTCGCGGAGCACGGGTAATTGCAGAAGAGGCCCAAAAAACAGATACCGAAATCCGTTATGAGTATTCTCCGGAAAGTTTTACCGGCACCGAACTTGATTTTGCTCTTGAAATCTGTGAAGCGGTTATGGATGTATGGCAGCCGACTCCTGCCGTTCCGGTAATCATCAATCTGCCGGCCACCGTGGAAATGTCCACCCCGAATATATATGCCGACCAGATTGAATGGTTTATTCGGCACCTGAAAAACAGGGATTCGGCATTAATCAGCCTGCATGCCCATAATGACCGGGGTTCGGCTGTTGCCGCCACCGAGCTGGCCCTCCTGGCCGGGGCGGACCGGGTGGAGGGGACACTGTTCGGCAACGGAGAGCGGACAGGAAATGTCGATATTGTGACCCTTGCCCTGAACATGTTCAGCCAGGGGATCGATCCCGGTCTTGATTTTTCCGATATCAACAGGGTTATCGGCGTCTATGAACGGTGCACAAGCCTGCCGGTGCATCCCCGGCACCCGTATGCAGGAGAGCTGGTCTATACCGCGTTCTCCGGTTCCCACCAGGACGCGATCAACAAGGGCATGGCCTCCTGCGAAGAAAAAGGGGAAGGCATATGGGCAGTTCCCTATCTGCCCATAGACCCCTGCGATGTTGGCCGCACGTATGAATCCATCATCAGAATCAACAGCCAGTCCGGCAAGGGTGGAATCGCCTACATCATGGACAAGGAATTCGGTTTCAAACTGCCCAAGGAGATGCATCCCGAATTTGCTGCAATCGTCCAGAAGGTATCGGATGAGACGGGCAGGGAACTGCCGGCCGAAGTGGTATACAATACCTTTGAAAAAGAATATCTGCTGCGGGAACCGTGCTATAAACTCAAGAGCTTTAATGTTATCAAGCGCCACATTGATCAGGAGGAGAATCTCTCCAGCGCCGAAGTGGAGGCCGAGGTGCTGGTTCACGGCAAGGAGGAAAAAGTGTCCGCCGCAGGCAACGGACCCCTGGATGCCTTCTGTGAAGCTCTTCGGGAAGGCCTGGCCCTGACCTTTATTCTGCAGGCATATCATGAACATGCCCTGACCAAAGGTTCATCCAGCAAAGCGGTCAGTTATATCATGATAACGGATAGCGATGATAAAGAATTCTGGGGTGCCGGAGTTGACACTGATATTATTATCGCGTCGATTAAGGCCCTGCTCAGTGCTATGAACCGTTCCTGTTCCGCCCGTCAGAATTGCTGATATCCGGGAAACCTCCGAAGCCCGAATGCATCCGGGCTTCAGGAGGCATCCGCACAGGGTTGTTATCAGGGGTAGAATTGCCGAATATTGAAGATGAATCTTATTCAGAAAGACAATTTGATGTGAAACTTCCCGGAAAGGTCAAAGCAGGACAGGGAAGCCAGCACATGCCGGACAGCTCGAGTTGCCAATGGGATTAAACTACACCGGAATAAAATCGCCCTGCAGGAGAAAGGAGAAGTCGCCGCTGCCGGCATGCTTGCCCGTGAAAGGAACGGAGAGGAGTAAAACGGCTGCCTGTTACTGCTTCGGCCTGGTCATATCCATATTATTTATTGCCGGTTGTGCCGGGCAGCAGGGAGATTATTTGAGGGACGGCACAGAATACGGGAGAACAAGCGGCAGTTTTACCGGTTCGTGGTGGAATTATTATGAAAGGGGCTGTTCTTTTGCCGATGGCAGATTCTACCGGGAGGCCATAGCCGACTTCGAGAAGGCGATTGCCGGACGGGAAAAAGATCAATGGCGTGCTGCAACGCACGGTATGAACGTTATTGATTACTTTCCCCACAGGGAACTGGGCATCGTCTATTACCAGCGCAAAGAATACGGCAAAGCTGTTGCGGAACTGGAAAACTCCGTGGCCGATGCTCCCAGCGCAAAGGGTCATTACTTTCTGAACATGGCCAGGGCGGCAAAAATCAAGAGAGAAGGCCTGGACCGGTCCGCACCGGACCTTATGCTGCAAGCAAGCTCAAGTCAGGAGATCACTAAAAAATTCTCCAAAGTTGTTACAGGTGTGGCCGATGACGATACATATATCGGTGAAATTATGGTGGACAGATACCGGGTGCCCGTGGAACCGGCGCAACAGAAAAAAGTATTCAGCATCGAGGTCCCTCTTGTAGAGGGGGAAAATAATATCAGGGTCGCCGCCACCGACCTGGCCGGCAGATCCACTGAAAAATTTCTCAGCATTTACAGCGACCGCCGCGGACCGCAGATAGAAATAGCGAACGTGATTGTCCACCCCAACCAGGCGATGGTTACCGGAAATATCAGCGATGACAAACAGTTGGTATCACTGAGAATAAACAACAGGAACTGGCCTATCACCGGTTTTTCGTCCACCTACAATTTCAGGGTAACCGTGCCGGAGGAAGAAATTACGATTGTGGCAGCAGATCGAGCCGGGAATATCACCAGGGCCATTGTCAGAAGAGATGAGTTTGCGCCTGACCGGAAAAATTATCCCCAGCTTGCGATGCCTGACATGCCGATCACCCCGGAGGGCATCTCGGAGTCGGATGCCGACGAACCCTTACTTTTGTCGCTCTCCGATTCGTCTGACAGCGAACCTCCATATATCAGAATTGAAAATCTCGGCCCTGAAGAAGAGGAGACCTTTGAAGATATGCTGCTCATTGAAGGACAGGTCATCGACACGTCACTGCTTGTATATATATCGATAAATGGTGAGCCGATCCTGAACAGAAACGGGAAAAGAGTTTATTTTTCGAAGGTAAAAAAACTTGATGAGGGGATAAACAATTTCCATATTATAGCCGCAGACGAGCATGGAAATAAAATTTCGAAAAGAATAAAGGTAACGCGTAAAATTCACCCACTTAAACAGACCGGATCACGAATGAGTATGGCCATTCTTCCCTTTGGCGGGAAAGGAGACAATTCCGGACCAGACGATGCCTTTCACGATCAGCTGTTTGACTCCTTCATGGAGCAGGGCAGGTTCAGGTTGATTGAACGGGAAAAAACCGCAGCAATACTTCGCGACCTGGAACCGAGCCGCACGGATCTGCTGGATCCAGGGGAGGCGGCAACAATCGGCAGGCTTGTCGACGCCCAGTCCGTGCTCGTCGGGACCGTTATTGAATCTCCCGATTCTGTGGAAATAATCGGCAGGCTGATCCATGCGGATACTGCCGCCATCCTGGCTGTTCATGATATTTATGCTGAAGAAAAAGGACCTGCCGCGCTCGGCAGTCTGCTCGAAAGTCTTGCCTTCAAGTTTAAAAGCGAGTTTCCTCTTATTGAAGGCATATTGCTCGAGGTGAAAGATAATACAGCCTTAATCGACGCCGGCTCGGACAAACAAATAAAACCCGGCATGGTGTTCCTGTGCTACCGGGAAGGACCGTCTATCAAACATCCGGTTACCGGCAGACCGGTAGGTCAGGAACCCCGGATTCTTGGTAAACTGATGGTGGAGGAAGTCTATGAGACCTCTTCCAGGGCGCAGATTGTAGAACGTGAATACGGTTTTGTCGTCTCCGACAAGGTAATATCCCAGTAACCCTCTCTGTTACCGCTGCCGCTGCGGGCATGGTGGTCGATTTATGCTTCGGAACAAGTCGGATGTCATGAGGACTGGATGTTTTTGCACGGTTACGGACCGAACAGGGAAAGATTAAATATCCTGATGAGCAAAATTTCTTTTGGGCATGAAAATTTCATTGTTTGGAAATGACCCCTTCCATGCTGACGCACTCTTTACAGAAATTCTGATTGGTAGAAGGACTCTGGCACCTGGGACAGTAATCGCGGCCGCAGCTTTTACAGCTTTTAAGAGTTTCCGCTTTTTTATTACAGACCTGGCAGGTTTTTTTCTTCTCGCTCATAAGATACCTCGATAGTTTATTTGATTGAATTTATTCTATCATACCGGCAGGAAAGAAATCCAGTGTGAAAATCTTCGTTTTGTGCCACACTTGCATGATGAGAAGCGAGAAAATACCCCTCTGCATGACTCAAGCATTTATGACGGGCGAAATTGATGGCGTCGCAAAACTCCCCAACTGCTGCGTCGGAGTCTACGCTTACGGGCGCTGCATTCTTCGTCACTGCGGCGTAAACGCCTCATTCCTCAGAATTCGGAGTCTTCTTACCTGCGCGCCTTGCATTTGGGGCTTTTCTTATCTGCTTACCCCTCACTCTGATGATTTTTTGCGGATTCATCAAAATTGACTACAAATAACCTAATGGGTTTTAAACAATTTCTAGGAAAGATGAATTTGCTGATAAGCGCGGTGACCGATTGGCTGCTTATCCTTATCGGCGGGTTACTGGTGTTCAAAGCCCTGTTTGCTGTGGATGTCGCGGTGGCCCGCTATGTGATTATCGGTTTGGGGGTGCTGTTGAGCGGAGCAGGTCTGTGGTTCCGGCACCGTCGCAAACAACGGTGCCGGTAGCCCGGTTCCTTGAACCTACCAGGCCTGATCATTAATGATTCTGCCCTGGGTTGAGATCACGACCTGCCGTACCGGGACCGATGACCCGGCATCATCCCTTGCTTTCTTGATAATCTGCAGCATGGCCGAACAACAGGGAACCTCCATGATCAGGACGGTTAACGAGTTGAGCTTGCGGATTTTAAATATATCCGTGAAGCGGTCCACATACATCCGGGCGTCATCAAATTTGGGACAGCCCATCATCACGGTCCGGCCCGCGATAAAATCACGATGCATTTCCGCATAAGAAACAGCAGTGCAGTCAGCTGCGACCAGGAGATCACAGTTTTCCAGGAATTGAGCTGCCGCCGGAATAAGCCTGATTTGCACCGGCCAGTGGGAGAGGGCGGAGCCGGTCTGGGTTCCCGGTACATTTGCCGCCTGGCAGGGTGAAGGGGTGAACGAACTGAGTCGGGCGGAGGGGCATCCGCCTATGGGTGCCTCTTCCCTGTTCTTTTTTTCCGCCAGAAATACTTCCACCGCCTGTTCGTCGAATTCGTCGGCTTCGCGTTCAACGATCGCCAGGGCCCCGGTGGGACAGGAGCCCAGGCATGCGCCAAGCCCATCGCACAATTTGTCTGCCACGAGCCGGGCCTTGCCGTCAATAATCTGCAGGGATCCTTCCGCGCAGTCGGGGACGCATTCGCCGCATCCGGTGCACAGTTCGTCATCTATCTCAATAATTTTTCGTACTGCTTTCATAATACTACCGTTTGTTTTTATTTATAAAAGGTCCTTCGGTCCAGGTCAGAGATATAAGACTCAACCAATTATTTGATTTATTTGTTCATTTTTTTGCTCGTCCAAAAAAACGAACCAAAAAAACGACGCCCGTGGCATTTG
>JAWSUG010000030.1:0-42327 GCA_033549385.1 Desulfobulbaceae bacterium
CTCCGTATCCCGCATAGAACAGGACTTGTTCGGTGATTTCTCCGGTACTATGGAGATGTCCGACTTCCTGCAACCGTACATCATTGCCGTACGTCCTTGGACTTCACAATGCGGTCTATGGCACCCATATCCATAGACGGTTACAGGATCTCCCGGTTCCCGTGAAAGGTGTTCCGTACGTGCACGAGGTCTCAGACCGCGCAGGATTCCCGCATACCTCGCCATAGCGGTATGCAGGATGTTGCCTTCCATCTCTGTGACAACGTCGGCACCCTGGAGTGATGTTTCACGGTTCAATACTCGGCCCATACGTACCTCTGTCAACGCTTCGCCCCAGCCCTTACGGACTGCAACGCATGACTCGAGGCCTGTGTGAGGGGCTAACTCTTCACAGTATGACTCTTGCATTCACTACACCTTTCCGGTTTTGACCGACGCACCGCAGAACACCTCAACATTGAAGCTATTGCCGATTTTATTAACCTGCCATCGGCAATCTCAACTTTTATTTTCATTCTCGTTTGTTATGGAGTTTTTCAGCAGCTTGTTAAATTTTGAGCTTTTCAAATTTGAGCGCATAAGCAACGGCGATGCCGACAAGAAATCCGGCCGCAAGATTCGAGGCCAAGGTGATCCCCACGACAAGAATCGGGACGAACAAATCTTTGCGTGTTTTCATATCCAAGAGAGTCAGACTTAATTGCACCCCGGCGAATATCAGCAGAATTCCGATGGCGGACATGGGTAACAGATAAATGATCCCCATGAGGTGTTCCCCCAAAAAAAGCGCCAAAATGATAAAAATGACCCCGATAATCAGATTGGATCCTCCAGTGCGGGCACCGAAGCAGTAACGGGAGGCCAGACCGCCCGCGCCGTGACACATGGGCATTCCGCCCACGAAAAAGCTCATCAGGTTGGCCAGGGCCATGCTGATACACAGCGCCCGATACGTCACCCGGTGTCCTTCCCGGGGAAAATACTGGCGTGACAGGTCAGCATTAGCTATGACGGCGTTTCCAAGGGTCATTGGTATCTGGGGCAGCACCAATACCAACAAGGCAAAAGTAAAATCGCCGGCGGAAGGAAAACCGTAAGGCAGCAAACGGGGCAGGTATAATCCGAGTCGCATCTGCTGCAGCCCTTCCCCCGTTCCAAGAACAATGCCAATTAAAATTCCCGCGCCGACTACGACTATGGCTGCCGGTAAACGCCTGTTATCCAGCAGGAAAAGGGTGAGAACGCCCAAAATAGCACCGATCACCAGACCAAGGGGGATCGGACCGAGGCTCTGGATGGTCAGATAAGGTTCCGCTGCTTCGCGCAATTCCTGAAACTTCGAAGTGCCCAGCATCAGCTTGACCCCCTGCGTTACCAGCAGGACGCCGGTGGACAGCTGGACCCCGCGGATAACAGGTTTGGGGATGTATCGGCCGACCCGCGTGATGATGCCGGTTCCGCCGATGATCAGCAGGAACAGAAAAACCCATAAACTCGAGGCCTGAATCTGGCTTGCGGTGATGCCGGTGGCGACGGCATAGGCACCGATAACCTTCATGGGTTCAACGGGGCTTGTTACCTTGAAATAGAGACCTGCAAAAACATAATACAAACCGACGGCCAGGAAAAGGCCCAATGGATTGATACCATTGACCAGAATCATGCCGATGGCCAAGGGCAAAATGGTTCCCAGGTCACCAAGGGAACCCGCAAACTCCATGCGGTTGAAACGAAATGCCGCATGGGTGCCGGATTGTTTTTCAGCGGTTAGCTTTTGATTCTCATCCATAACACTCTCCAGAAATTGAGTTGCCATGGCTTTCGCATTATCCCGGCACCCGATCTTCCTTCAAACTCCCTCTTGACTAACTACCATTATTATTTTATTTATTTGATATTATGTATAAATTTATAGAATGTCAACAATATTGCCAAGTACGACAGCTTCTAAAAATCGGCGGTAAGAGGTATTGCGAATAGTGGAGGAATCATGAAAACAAGAAAGCATGAAAAACAATCCGGTATTCGATCCTCCTTGCCGGTGTCGATGCAGGAGCAGAACGTTCACCGACGTATATTTTCCGCAACGGATCAGGATAAATACCTGGACCCTATCCAGCTCGATCAGCTGGAGAAATCCTTCCGCGACTGGACCGACGCGGCATTGCGTTCCGACGTGCGCGGTTCCCGCCGTCGAATTTTGCTCATTTTTTTACTCATTCGTTACACGGGGGCAAAGCTAAGCGAGGTGTTAAGCCTTGATCCGGGCAGGGATATCGATTTTGATGGAAAATTCGTGATATTCGGCCGCATGAAGAAAAAATCGGGCCACCCTCAACGCAGTGTGCAGCTTTCAGAGACTCTCTGCCGGGAGATCCAGGCGATCATTGCCGATCCTCTTATACCAGACGAAACGAAAAACGTGCTCAGAATGGACCCTGGTTTTGTCAGGCGTAAATTCTACGAACGAGCCGAGGCCTGCGGATTTGACAAGCGGCTTGGCGCGCCTGAGATCCTACGCAAGTCGCGCGCCGTTGAATTGATGGAAAACAATTTGCCCCTTCCGGCCGTCCAAATGATTTTGGGGCATTCTACACCTAATCTGACCTCATCCTATGTTTCCTTTTCCGAAGAGGACATCCAGGAAGTGACCAGACTGTACATGGAAAAAGAATCCTCCCGCAAAACCAGCGCCCGCAATTCTTTTTTCGGCAAAATCCAAAACATCCGGCAAGGTGATATTCAAACCCTTGTCGAACTGTTGACCATAGGTGGACATCGTGTCATCACGGTTATCACAAACGACAGCTTGCAGCGACTTGGACTGAAAGCGGGCAAGATGATCACGGCCGAGATCAAAGCCCCCTGGGTTATGTTGCTGAAAGGGGGCGATGGGCAGGGTTGCAGCGCGGATAATTTGTTCTACGGCATTGTTGAAAAAATCACAAGGGGTGAACTCAATACAGAATACATCGTGCGGATTTCGGACGGTACTGAGGTTTGTTCGATTGTGACAAGTGAAAGTTGCCGGCGTCTCGCCCTCATTGAGGGAGATGCGGTTTGGGCTTTTTTTAACAGTAATGCTGTGATCCTGTTGTCCGAATAAATTAATGACTTAAATTACTTACAAACAATTAAGCTTCAATCAAAATCATTGATAAATTTCGTCAAACCGTTCCTGCAATTTGCAGAATATAGCATTCCGGGTAGAATTGTGGATTTTTAAAAGAATCCTGCTAAAGAAATCAAAATCGCTATCAAAATAAACAACAGGAAACCAATAAAAAATTCTTTGATTGTGAGTTTGGTTGCTTTATCACAGCGGCCTTCGTAACCTATTTCAGGGTTATATACTTCGGCGCTTGAGCCTATCACCACTTCGATAATGAAGAAAATTACCAGAAAGAATAGAATAATCAGAATGACCGAGAACAATATAATCTCAATTGAAAAAGCCCATTAGTAATCAGCGTGCTGCCCAGTCTGCCGGATCAAATAGTTACATCAACATTTTCTTTTGTAATATCTAAGTGATGATTGAGAACAAAAAATTTCTTAAGTCTAACTTGTTCCTTCTGAAAGAATAACAATAAAATTAACCTTCATTCTTTTCTTTTAGATTCTTGTCTACCTTCAACTCAATCAATTCGGCTTTTGTGGCTTTGGCAAGCTGTTCGAGTTCCTGTTTGCGAAAATGTTCGGCATATATTTTGAGATTTATGTCGCTTACTGCAATAACCCTGAAACGGGGAGTGTGCGTTTCTTCCTTTATTTTTGAACGTTCGCGATAAAATATTTTTCCAGACATGATAGCCAACCTCCCAAAATAATGATATTTGAAAAAGTAGTACAACGCGCCTTCATGGGGCGCAACGGTAAAATAAAAACACACTTTTGCTTCAGCAACTCATACAATGACAACTTCATGATTTTATGAAAGAAATGAAAATTGAATACACCCCAATCGGAATTATTCACTCTCCATTTGTAGAGCCTGAGAATATGCCAATTCAGCCTGCCGGCGCAATCGGGGTAAAAGGCACCGTTGAAATTTTCAATGACTTCCGGCCAGGACTGAAAGACCTCGGTGGATTCTCACACATTATCCTACTGTATCACTTTCACCGTAATCAGGGATTCGATCTCCATGTTGTGCCCTTCATGGATTCCGTTCTACGTGGAGTTTTTGCCACCCGTGCTCCCAGGCGTCCAAACCCGATAGGATTTTCTGTCGTTCAACTGGACAAGATTGATGCCGGTATATTACACGTACAAAACGTGGATATTTTGAATGAAACTCCGCTTCTGGACATTAAGCCCTATGTTCCGGTATTCGACGTCCAAAGAGATGTCCGGTCCGGCTGGCTGGAAAACATCGTTCAAACCGTCTTAAACAGGAAATCCGACGATCGATTCAAATAGAAACGCGAAAACAGATGACCGGGTAAAGAGGGGGCAGGGTTCAGGGTTCTCCATTGTCCGCAATTTGTTTCTGCCCTTTCTCCCGGTACATTCGGACAAAGGCTGTCAATTTTGATACCTGAGCCTCCATGAAACGGACCCAAAGTGCGAGTACCTCCTTGCCTTCCTCCGTTATGGTATAAATCCGTTTTGCCGCTCCCGCGTCCGAAGTTTCCCATTCGGACCGGACAAGGTTATCTTCTTCCATTTGCCTTAGATGCCGGTAAATCATTCCCGGGGGAGCAGCCCCTTCAATAAATCCGTACTGTTGAATCGTGCTGATCAATTCATACCCGTATGAAGGCCCGTCGTACAATCCCAGGAGGACGGATGCCTGGATATAACGTTCCTGACGTCCAGACCCAGGTATATTCTTTTCTTCCATATATGTCTCCTTGACATATATCCTTAAAGGATATATTGTTAAAAACACCAAAATTGCAATATACAAGAGCTTTCACACCAATTCAACACCGGGAGGCCGGCAATGAGCAAGATATTTGTACGGGAAAGAAGAAAAGTTTTAAAAGGTGAAAAGAAACCGCGGTTTCGTGTTGTCGGTGTCAGTGGCGGTGATCTGAAAATGTATACAGACCATATCCGGGAAATCGAGCTTGAAGCTATTGCGGCTGAAACCGGGGCAAAGATTATTTACCTGCCGGCACACGGTACCGGCAAAAAGGACGGATCCGGCAAATAATTCCGGGCGGTGTCTTTATGGAAGATACCGCCGATCCTGTTTACTTGTAGATGATGGTCCCGACGTGTTTTCCTTCAAGTGCCTCGCGGATCAGCTCAGGCCGGTTCAGGGCGTCAATGATCTGAAGTTCTTTAAGGCATTTAGCCTGCTTCAGCATTTTGAGTATCGGCCGTTCGATAATAAGGTCGTCAAGATCCAACGCTATCAGTTCGTCGACGGAAATTTTGTTATAGAACTTCAATTTTCCGGCGTCCTTGTTCACCTTCTTGGGATCTTTTTCATACAGGCCGGTTTCATCCTTGAGGTAGATAAGACTCCTTGCGCCGATATTTTCGGCCAGAAGGAATGCGCCGCAATCGGTCCTGTGTGGAGGTATGGAGCCGAACTCCGCCGGGTGCTCAAAAAATCCATACGGCGGGATGCCGTAGGTAATTGGAAGATATCCCTGGCGGCAGAACATGGTCAACTGTTCCAGATTGTCGCCGTGACCTATTTTTACCCCGCCGTGCTTTGCCAGGAGGACCGAGAGCATTTCAGCGTTCTGCCAGGACACCTTGTCCCCAAGTTTTGACAGAACACCGGTTGGCATGCCAAGGTCGACTCCGATGTTATAAACGTGCCGAGCCCTCGTACCGCCGCCAGTCATAATGAGCAGTTTATACTCGTCCTTGAGCTTTATCAGTTCGTCCACGATGGGGAGGATGGCCTTTGCCCCCCTGTCCATGATGCTCTGACCGCCTATTTTCAGCACGTTGATGTCCGGATGCATCCTGAAATACTCACCGGCTTCGGTCGTTTTCAGGAACTCCTTGCTGACCAGTGATTCTCCCATCATCGGCGAATCGATATGCAGTCTGCCCTTGCCCTCTTTCTCTTTAATCAGTTTTGCCATATTTCCTCCTGGGAGCCGGGAATAATTTCCGCTCAATGAATTCTCCATGTCACACCGATGGCGTGTACTAACCATTATATTCGATTCCAGGACGAATTCCCAGGTTTTCTCCCGAGCGAATCATACTCCATTCAAGAGGTTAATAGGTTTTTGCTTCCTGGCTTGTCAAGGTCCTGAACATTGCTTGCCCTTTTCCCCCATCGCCATTGCAGCCCCGTGCCAGGATAACCGGCTCGCCGTTTTTCCGGACAGCCTTTGTCTTCTCGGATGCGATCATCAACGGCTCTTCGGGATCGAGTACCTCCCCCGCTACAGTAATAACTTGGCCATCGAAACCGAGTGATTTGAGCAAGCCCACGGGAATTACGTCGCCCGGCTTGCCGAAACCATACCAGCCCCGATATCGCCCGTCATTGCCGGCAAGACAAAGCCCCATTCCGGCTACCGCCCCGATTACCCCCAGCCCCGTTCCTCCATGCTCGGATAGATGGATTCCAGTTTTTTCAGCAATATTGTAGGCGTCTGCCTTGGAAACGATCTCCGATTTTGCCTTGATCCCGAATTCAATCAAGAGAGACGTATCCAGTTCGCTGTTCAAGTCCGTTACACAAAGGCCTGGATCAGAGCCAGGAGCAGCCTGTTTCTCCAGAAAACCGGCAAGATAAGAAACAAATTCTTCCTTTACGGCATCGAACAGGTCTACTTCCACGCACATGGCACTGTTATGCGATGTAAACGGAATAGCATCATGCACGTATAACTGATGCCTGGAAACAGGGAAACTGACCCCCCAGCCGGTATCTATTAAAATTCCGCACAGCTCCTGAACGAGCTTTCCGGTTCCCGACGTCCCGGGCATATCGGTATCATCAACAGCAACTAAATATTTCATCGGCTTCCTCCTTGCCCCCCGAAACGAAATTTTCCGCACAATCATAGCGGGTAAATTCAATATTGTTTCGAGGCGGCGATCTCCGTCAGAACGGTAATTTCGTGAATCTGCCAGTACATCTTCTTTTGGCTTTCACAAACGTTCAGCCAGTCGTCACCTGCAACCGACCCGTCAGCAACGCAGCCGTCCATTCTTTTCATGATGACATGCCTCATCTTATTCAACGCGGCTTTGTACTCGCCCTTTTGCACAAGCTCAAGCGCGATTGCAGTCTGTTCCTCCAGTTTCAGCTTGAACATTTCCTTTTTAAAGGCTTCGTTCTCCAGCAGCCTGATATCTGCAATCAGTTCGTCCAATTTTTCCAGAACATTCTGAATGGGGTCGATTGCGCCGTACACCATGATCCTATTCTCATCGACGAAATTCCAGCCAGCCTCCAGAATGTCGATGTCCGTTGTTCCTTCGGGCAGCGGCTCAACTTTGACCATGGTCACGGTACGGCTGGAATACCCGGCATTATGATCCGCCGTGTTATCAAAGGGCCAGATGACATCCTGCACGCCGGAAGTTGATCTCTGGTCCGGCGGACCGGGGTTTTTCTGGGGCGGAACCACCCTGAACGGTCCTTCCCCGTCAAGTTTGTTGTCCGGGCCCAGCTCGCCCACATCCAGACTTTCCCCGTCTCTGGTGATGGCGAGCACCATCTTCAGGCCGTGCTCGTTTTCAATCGCATCTCCATGCTCACGACCCAGATTGGAAGGCGCATCGTAGTCGCACCAGCCGTAGTCAGCATTGAGGAAGATGTCCGCTTCCGCATCATAATAGTAAGGCGCCGGAGGGTAGGATCCGTAGACATGGTACAGAAGGGGATCCGGATCGGGTGTAAGGGGATGGTACTGGGCCCAGCCGTCGGCCGCATAGACTTGAATGCCGGTCGCGCTGTCCAGAATTCCGGCATTTTGGAGGAGGGCCTCCATCGGCACACCGGTGTACTCGGCATAGAAGTCCGCGGACTTGTGAGTATTCATCAGCATGAATTGGCTGTGCTGGGGCAGGGTTTCAAGTTGTCCCCTGGTATAGATGCGGTAAGGTGCCGGTACTTTGGTGGGATCATCGTTGCTGTCGCCCGGATACCTTATGGCGGCGATTTCCTCAATGTTGACAAATCCGTCCCCGTCGGAGTCGATCTGTTCTATGACGGCAACGGCGCCCTCGTTGCGCCCGGTATCCCTGAAGTCCCTGCCATACTGGTTCATGGTTTCATCGATTTCCCCGCTGGCATCATATCCGTATTTGTAATGGCACCACTGGCAACTGCCGAGAACAACCCAAACTCCCCGCGAATTTAGGTACTGTCCGCCACTGTGGCAAAGTGTGCAGCTGTCGAGCTTGGTGCCATCCATTTCAGGATAGACGAAGATGAATCTGTCAGAGTCTAATTCCCCCATGTGGTGATAGGCGGCACAGGCCGTTCCGGGAAAAAAAGCTAGGACGAATACGGTGGCCAAACCTGCTTTGCTCATCTTCATTTTTTCTACCTCCATTTTTTTAAAAAAAAGGGCAGGTGTTTTGCCTATCATAACCTGCCCCTGTACCCGTGAGCGCTTTTCTCAGAATTTGACATCCGCCTTAAGAACGTTC
This sequence comes from Desulfobulbaceae bacterium, assembly GCA_033549385.1. Lineage (GTDB taxonomy): Bacteria > Desulfobacterota > Desulfobulbia > Desulfobulbales > Desulfobulbaceae > UBA10518. The sequence continues at coordinate 8,587 of JAWSUG010000030.1, forward strand.
TACGATATGTCACCCTTGATTTCTTCGGTGGTGTAGTAATCAAGCGTCAGGTCGACATACTTGTTGAGACCGAAGATGAAAATGCCCTCATGCCCTTTTGTGTTGGTTGCTCCGCCTAAGAGGTTGAATCGGGAAAGATGTCGAGCCAGGAGTCGCCCCCTCCTTCCACTTTCTATTTTTCCTCCGGCACGGCCGCGGCTTCAAAACCGTATTCTTTCAGCACCTCTGGCCCTCGGGTGACAGAATATACATGGCCAGCCTCCATGCCTCTGTCAATGCTCCACCCCTGGGCACTTATGTTTTCTCCAAATTCAGCAAAGGGCTTGAGATGCTGGTGGGTATGAATCTACCTGCTTGGTAAACATTTAAATAAATGAAATAGTATTCGAACATTACCTAAAACCATTCCATATCTCACTTCGGTCCTTCAACCGGTTCTCCCCTGAAAAGGTAATCCTTCAGGCGAATGTCAGCCCGCACGTGGGGATTCTGAACGGTCTTGGTAGGATCAACCCACTCCTCCTACATGAAATTCTCAACAACTTCCGGCTGGTAGCTTTCCTCCAGGGGCCGACCATCCGCCGCGGTTGCCCGGGCTCCCCCTGTTGTGCCGGTAGCCGCGTCAATCAGTGGTCATACTGTTTGGCGTATTCGGCATCATTGTAAAGGCCTTCGCCGTGCAGCGACTTCCCATAATCCCCTATAATGCCCTGCCCTTCTGCGGAGGCCAGGAAATCGATGAATTTCTCCGCCCAGGCCTGGCCTTCCGTCGCCCCAGCGGGCTGGCACAGCCCATGGTAGGTATTGATCAGGACGGGATCACCCCTGAACAGGATTTGCAGATTATTCATCTTCTTTTTCGCAGCCACCCAGGTGCTGCTGTCGGTCATGAAATACCCGGGCAAATCATTGGCCTTTTTCATGGTCGCCATCATGAAATCCTTGGTAACGATATACCAGTCTCCTGCCGGTTCCATGCCTGCTGCCTGCCAAATTGACATTTCCTTTTTATGGGTTCCAGAATTGTCTCCCCGGGAGAAAAAATTTGCCTGGGCTGCTGCTATCTTCTGATATGCTTCCGCAGCGCTTTTTGCTTCCTTGATCCCTGCCGGGTCGTTTTCGGGACCGACAATGTAAAATTCATTCGACCCGATCAAGGTCCGCTTTATCGCCCATCCTTCCTGGATTGCCGCCTTTTCCGCAGCCGGGGCATGTACCAGGGCGATATCAACCTCTTTTGCCTTCAACAGAGCAAGGGACTGGCCGGAACCGGCCTTTACCCAGCAAAGCGTTGTCTTGTTTTTTACGTTGAACGTCTCCGCCAGGACTTTCAGCAACCCGAGTTCGCCGGGACTGCCCGTGGCAAGAGAAAAAAGATTTGCGCCGTCTCCGTATGTCTCCGTACAATCGGCCGCCATAACCATTGCCGGCAGGCCCATGAAAAAAACGAACATTGCGATTGCCTGAATCCACTTCTTGATCCTCATGTTTTTCTTTCTCCTTGTCGGTATTGGTTGCAATTTGCCTGAATCGGAATGATTGATTCTTTCCTGCAGGAATTATATTATTAATATTTTACATGCCAAATATGACATATGTCAAGTTTGGCATAATTGTTGGGGATGAAAATTTCCCACTGAAAAGCATACAATGGAAGCTGCACGGGTCCTTTTCATCGGCTTTACCTTGTCGACTCTGTGAATTTTCGGCGGCAGAGGGCGTATCGAGACAATGGCGGCATACCGACAGGCTCGCCCCAGTATGCGAATTCGTGATGGCGGGAAACGTATTCGGCGGACAGAGCTCCGGTCCACGCCGCCTCAATGTCCACGACGGTCAGTCTGCTGCTAGGAATTCCGCTGGGCTATCTCTTCGGCTACCTCAGCTTTCCGGGCAAGAAAGCGGAAATGCTGGCTATCTCAACCAAAAAGCATAATGGGTCGTTAAGGATAGTCGTAATTTGAATTATGCCACAGGGATGTGAGAAAAAGTTTGAGCCTCGCTCATGCCTTTTTTATGTGTTGGGGGGGGCGAACAGGGGGAATCCTTTCCGGCAATCTCAAATTGCCGGAAAGGACCGGACCTTTAGGTTTATCGTAACTTCACACCTCACATTGAACCGGCCGGAACTGACCCTTGCCCTGCTCCTCCGCTCGGGAGGTGGCTACATAAAAGTGGTACAGGCTCCGGGCTCGTCCACCGCGGTCATCCGGCCGGGATCGTCCGGTTTGTATTCGACCAGATGCATCAGCGAGAGCACGGGAATGATCGTAAAGCGCCGGTTCATCCCCTCACCCCAACCTGTTTTTCCTGTCGCACTTTTTTGCCAAAAACTGCCATCCGTATTGGACACTCTCTTCCCCTGATGATAATATATCAGAAATCTGCAAGAGAGGGGGAAACCGGTTGGTTCGGAACCTGTTCTGAAAATTTCAAACAGAGATATCTACAGCCGAGCCATCATAAATACGGGTTCATTTTATAGTATGAGGTTTTCAAAAAGGAGAAATTCTATGAGCTTTTTACGTCTGCAGCCGATCGTCATTTTCCTCATCTTTCTTGCCACTCCCTCGTTTGCCGGGGTGGTGGTCGAAGACATGGACGGGACAATTACCTATTTCGAATCCGGAAAAATGAAGACCGGCGATGAAGATATGGTCATCATTTTCGACGTGAACAAGTTCACATTGACAATGATAAACGATGCAGAGAAATCTTATGCCACCGGGACTGTGGACGAATTCTGCAACAGTATGAAGACAGCCAAGAACCGGGCAATGTCAGGGATGTCCGACCAGGAGAAGCGGATGCTTGACGCTTTCATGGGCGGAGGGGAGAAGGTGGCACCGCCCGCAGTCCGCATAGAAAAGACCGGCCGCGGAGAAACGATCGCGGGGTACAAAACCACCTTGTACACAGTATACAGGAACGGCGAAAAGTACGAAGAAATCCATCTGTCGGATGATGTGCCCATATTTGACGAAGTCGATCCTGTCAAGATGAGCAGACTCAGTGAACGCTTCAGCGAGTGCATGATGAGTACCTTCGGATTGAACAACATTGCTTCCGTGGAGGACGATGCTGCATATTCAGAGCTCATGCGCAAGCAGTTTCCAATGAAAAATGTGGAATTCGATAATGGCCGTCCGGAAATTACGGATCAGGTCGTCAGGATGGAAAAGCAGTCCATCCCCGCATCCGAATTAACTCCCCCCGGCGGCTACAGTAAAATTGATTTCCCGTCTCTCATGGAGCAGAGCGCGGAAGACAGTTCGGGTTCCGAATCATTCGACGGATTCCCCATGGACGAGGAAACGGCCACAGATGAAAGCTACATGTCTTCCCCGGACCAGCCGGAGGAAAAACCTCAAAGCCTGGAGGGAGAAATAGGAGGACAGATCAAGGAAGGGCTGAAAAGTATTTTCGGCGGATTCTGATCATAGAGGAAGGACAAGGGGACAAGAATTCAAGGGTTTTGAATCAGTCCTGCCTCAAGGTATTTTCTTAGGAAATACAAAATCTCAAACATGAACAGGTTGATAACGGGATTGAAATCAGCCGGGTGTATTGTATTCTATGAATACAGCGAATGATGAAGAACTGCGACATCTGGTATGTGTACATGGTTTGCTGCAGTGACGGCACGTTGTATACCGGGATTACAAATGATCTTGCAAAAAGAATCGAGGCGCACAATTCCGGGAAGGACGGAGCCCGCTACACAAAATCCAGAAGGCCTGTGGAACTTGTCTATTCGGAAAAGGTTGCGTCAAAATCGGCTGCTGCCAAGCTGGAACTCAGGATGAAAAAACTGACCCGTGCAAAGAAGCAGAAATTAATTGCCATACCACCACCCCGCTGAGTGAATCCAACGGCAACCCGGGGTTACAACCGGGTTCAGGCCTGACAATCGGGTATTCTTATCGCTGCTGAACTCAAAGAGTGAAGCCGCCCATACTGCTCAACAGGAGCAAATTCCGGGTGAGTATACAGAAGAAAAATAGATCCTTTTTAATACTTAACCTGAAGTGAATAGCAATCTGCCCCTTGGTCATTCGCCGGCCAAGCAGGCAGTTGGATTTCCCCTGCAGCGTGATTATCGTGAATAGAAGTCTGAAAAAACCCGTGCAAGGAGAAATTTCCAATGGATAAATCCTACCAGGTGATGCCCGATATCGAGGTCCTTCCTTCGTTTTTTCCGATTCCCGGTGCGGGTTTTCTTGCGGTCAATGCCTTTGTCATCAAGGCGAAAGAGCCGGTCCTTGTCGATACCGGGATGGGAATAGGAAGTGAGGCGTTCATGAAGGCTCTGGAATCAGTCATTGATCCCCGGGATTTGAGGTGGATGTGGATTACCCACGATGATGCGGATCATACCGGCAGCATCCGGAAAGTTCTTGAGGCAGCTCCCAAAGCGCGGCTGGCGGCGAATGCCCTGGCAGTGCTGAGGATGAGCACCAACTGGCAGGTCCCCATGAACCGTGTGCACTGGCTCAATCCGGGAGACAGTATCAGTGCGGGCGACCGTACCCTGACCGCGGTCAGGCCTCCCCTGTTCGACAATCCGACGACCATTGGCATTTACGACAGCAAATCGGAAGTATTCTTTTCTGCCGATTTCTTTGGCGGCATCATCCCGATGCCGGTGCAGAACGGGGATGATATTGCAGAGGAGGATCTGACGCAGGGTATTATGAGCTGGGCAAGCGCGGACTCCCCATGGATTCACATGGTTGGCCCGGGCGAATTCAACAGGTCCCTGGACAGAATCCGTAAATTTGCCCCGAAAATGTTCCTGTCGTCACACTTGCCAGTGACAAGAAGAAAACCCGGGCAGTTGCTGGATCTGTTAGCAACCCTTCCAGCCTCGCCCCCTTTTGTTGCGCCCGACCAGACGGCGCTTGAACAGATATTGGCCGGGCAGGAATGAAAAACGAAGATCTCATTATAATAATCATTGTGCTTCTGCTGCTGGCCGGCATGCTGTATACAATATTCTTTGGCGGAGAAAAAAGTATGCATGGTGTCGGCAGCCTTCCTGATATACTTCCGGTAAAGGAAACCGCATTCCTTGCGGGTGAAGAGTCTTGGCTGTACTCATGGAAATGGCCTGACTGCCCATCTTTAAACTGAACCGGGAAAATCCGCATGGAACTGGCAGAATTGCAATTCATCGGCGTGCTCCACGGCGACATCAAAAGCCGTGCGGATGCCCCCAAAAACTTCGATGAGTCAAACAGGGTCGGGACCCTGGAGATCTATCCCGAATATCAGGAGGGACTTGACGGCATTGCTCCCGGCCAGACCATTGTTGTGCTTTTCTGGCTCCACAAGGCCGCCAGGGACATTCTCAAGGTTTATCCCCGGGGAGACAGGTCAAGAGGTCTGCACGGCGTCTTTGCCACCCGCAGTCCGGTGCGGCCCAATCCCATCGCAATTTCAGAACTGCAGGTGCTTGCCGTACACGGCAATACACTGGAGGTGTCCGGACTGGACATCCTGGACGGAACGCCCATAATCGATATCAAGAAAAAAATCCGCCGGTAAGGGACCTTGTTTCGGGTTCTGCACTTATCCTGAAAGAACAGGAAACCTTCATTTAGCTTGTCCGCTTAATTGCGGCATGACAAGGCGGCTCCCGCGTCTGCCAGCAAGACTCGGTCGGGATGAAAAAATTTTGGGAGAATTGAATTCGACAACTTCCCCTTTTCCTACTATTATACGCTACCCTCAAAATGAATAGCTTCAGGCAGAGATACAACCAGGGAGGGACTGCTTCCCGCGGCCGGATCTCACTAATCGGCGGACATAATTATACTTTCCAACCCGAGCCTGAAAACAATATCTTACCCTCTCTGGGCGGAACAGAGACCTATTGGTGAATTATGAAAAAATGTATCATCTGCCTGCTTGTACTTCTTCTTGCCGCGCAAACCGCCTGGGCCGGGCGCGCCCCGATTCAGGACATTGCCGCGGATCCCTATGTCTCAGCATTACTGATCAATGCGGAAACCGGCGAACACCTCTTTGCCGATAATGTCGACGCACCCGTTTACCCGGCCAGTGCTTTGAAGCTGATGGTCCTGCTGGTTATCCTTGAACGGATCGAGCAGGGGATGCTGAACCTGGACGACATGGTCCAGGTTACCGATGAAGCATACAGAATGGGAGGATCACAGGTATACCTGGATCCCGAGGAGCAGTTCCCGGTGGAAGAACTGTTGTATGCTCTGATGGTGCAATCGGCCAATGATGCCGCCGTTAACCTGGCAACGCATGTGGCGGGAACAAAGGAAGATTTTGTCGCCCTGATGAACAAAAAGGCCGCAGAACTGGGCATGAAGAACACCCGTTTCCATTCCGTGCACGGACTGCCTCCGGCAAAGGGACAGGAGGTTGATGTCACCACAGCCCGAGATTTCGCCATCCTCTGCCGCGAACTGGCGGGAAGGCCGGAGGTCTTTACCTATACGGGAACCAGGGTGCGGGATTTCCGTGACGGTGCATTTGTCATGCGCAACCACAATCATCTTCTCGAGAAAGTCGACGGCTGCGACGGCTTTAAGACCGGCTACTTCACGGCAGCCGGGTTTTCCATCGCCGCCACCGCCAAGAGGAACGGAGTGCGGGTTATTGCTGTTGTCATGGGCAGCAGGGACCGCAAGGTGCGCGATGCCAAGGCAACGGAATTGCTGTCCCGGGGTTTCGCAATGGTTCCTCCGAAACCGACCCCTGCAGTGGCTGCGGTCCCGGCAAAAACCGAACCCGGAAAAGCGGGCGCACCTGTTGCCGCCGGGCAGGAGGAAGAAGCAGCCCCGATCCTGGATGATACATCTGTTCCAACAGCAGCCAGGAGCGGCTGGGTCAGATTCATTGCAGGTATTGTAGTCGGTTTCTGCTTATTTGCAGGCCTAGCTTTCTTTGTGTTCAAGAAACCGTCCAGAAGGAAGAGGAAATTCCCGCATCTTTCCTGAACCTTCCGGCATTCTTTCAGCCTCTTCCCGGAGCACTGCCTTATACTTCGATTTCCATGCCGTCATGTGCGGCATCGATCCGCACATTATGCTGCAGCGCCAGCCTGTGTATTTTCTGCCGTGCTGCCTTAATATTCCTGTAAAACCATGATCCGAAATGCACCAGGACAATATGGCTGCAGAAGCGGGAAAAATAATCGATCAAATCCGGGATTCCTGCATGGCCGAAGATTTCTCCGGATTCTTTCCGGTGCCGGATCATCCCGCCCTGCCTCATGAAGCTTGCTTCCGTGATGACAAGATCGAGATGCCTGAAATAACGGCTGTACCATCCTTTGATCCCGGCCAGGTCGCCCGTGTAGAGAATCCGCTTCCCGCCTTTCTCTATCAGATACGCCTGCGATGCAACCCTCTGGCTGTGCATGGTCGGGACCGGCAGGATATCAAAGCCCTCCAGCACGGTTCTCAAAGCAAGTTTCCTGATCCTGATTCCTTCATCCCGGTAGGGCTCCGGGCCGTACATGGGAATATCGATGGCAGCCTTTTCCAGTAGCCGGACAAAAAAGGCGTGGTCCGGATGAAGATGGGTAAAAAAAATCCTGTCCGGCCGGTACCCGAGAAACTCCCTTTCCCCCAGGTCGAACAGCAGTTCCCTGTTTATCAGGATCCCGGAATGGCGGGAATGGTAAGGCGCCGATGCCTCAATTTCTCCCCGTGTTCCCAGAATTTTTATCTTCATGGCTTCCTTTCATCCATTGGCGGGTAATTTGCAGAATATATGCCGGATTCCGGTTAATCAGATTAAAAAACAGGAACCCGGTTCAATTCTCGGGATTTTGCAGCCGCAAGGAAGAAGTTGCGGGTAATTTCCGAAAAATTAATTACTGTACTATCAGTTGAATAGAACCGGAGGACAAGGGGAAACATCATGAAAATTCTGACTACACCGCGGATGGAACGCTGCATCGGCTGCCATGCCTGCTCGCTCGCCTGCGCTCGCCTTATCCACAAGCGCCTGTCCTGGGATACGGCCGGGATCCGCATCAGATCCTCGGGCGGCCTTTCCACGGGATTCGAGGCGCGGACCTGCCTGGCCTGCGATCCCGCCCCCTGTGCGGCAGCCTGCCCTACCGGGGCGTATACCCAGCGGAAAGGGGGCGGAGTCATCGTCAAGAAAAGACTCTGCATCCGCTGCGGCGAATGCGCCAGGGCCTGCCCTGTGGATGCAATCTACCTTGCGCCGTCCGGCGAGCCTTTTGTCTGCATCCATTGCGGCAGGTGCGTCCCCTACTGCCCCCACGACTGCCTGGAACACCGGGAATTTTCCAGGACCGGATCGGAAACGGACATGAAAACGACAGCCGGGGAGGTGAAGCCATGATCAGGGATCATTTCAGGGTGCTGCTGGTTGATCTGTCTACCGGTCAGAACACCATTACGAACCTGGACGGCAGGAACAGGTTGGCCGGCGGCAGCGGTCTGGCCGCGCTTCTTTTCGAAAAATACGGCATGCCCGACCGGCCCTGGGATGATCCCGGGCAGCCGCTCATTTTCGCCATCGGGCCGCTGACAGGATATTTTCCCCTGATGAGCAAAACCGTCTGCGCCTTCAAATCCCCCTACCACGACCAGTATGCCGAAAGCCACGGCGGCGGGCGCTCGGCCCTGTCCCTGCGCTTCGCCGATTATGATGCCCTGGTGGTCAGGGGGAAGGCAAAGCTGCCTTCCGCCCTTATAATCGGCTCCCGCCGGATCGAGGTGAAGGATGTCCATTATCTCTGGGGCACCGACCTGCATACTGCGGGCAAGATCCTGCGGCGCATGTTTTCCGGCTCCGGGCACCGGTCTATCCTCAGAATCGGCCCGGCCGGGGAGCGGCAGTCGCCCATGGCCTGCATCACCGTCGACACCTACCGCCATTTCGGCAGGCTTGGCGGCGGCGGGGTCATGGGGGCAAAAAACCTGAAGGCGATCATGATCCATGGCGACGGCTCTTTCCTCCTCCCGGAAAGCAGGGAGTATGCGAAGGTCTTTGACAGGGTCCACGCGGACATGACCGGCCCGGTCATGATGAGCAAGTATCATAATCTCGGCACCCCGATCAATGTCGGGGGGTTGAACGACCTCGAGTCCCTGCCGATCCGGAACCTGCAGGCGACCGCGGACCAGGCGGTCGCGGGCATCACCGGCGAACGGTTCGCCGAGGTTGCGCTCCTCAGGAACGCCGCCTGCTCCGGGTGCCCGGTGGGCTGCATCCATATCGGCTTTGTCCGGGAGCGCTTCCGGGAAGAGAACCGGTATATCTACCGCCAGATCTCCTACGACTATGAGCTGATCTTCGCGCTCGGCTCCATGATCGGCGTCATGGACTGCTTCGAGGTCCTGAAGCTTATCGACGTTGCCGAAAAAATGGGGCTCGATATAATGTCGGCCGGCGTTGTCCTGGCATGGGCGACAGAGGCACTGGACAAGGGAATCATCAGCGAGCGGGAAACGCTTGTCCCCCTTGCCTTCGGCAACTCGCCCACTTACCAGGAGGCACTGCAGCACCTGGCCCTCGGGAGCAACGAGTTTTACCGGCTCCTTTCCCAGGGCGCCGGAAAGGCGGCGGAGCAATACGGGGGCGGCGATTTCGCCTGCGTTCTCGGTCAGGAAATGGCGGGCTATGCCACCGGCCCCGCCTTCTTTGTTTCCCAGGCCATGGGACTACGTCATTCCCATCTCGATGCCGGGGGGTATGCCTTTGACCAGAAGCCCACGGGCAAAACGGTGGAGGATGCGGTGAAATTCCTGGTCGATGACGAGAAAACAAGGGTCTTGCTCACCTCCATGGTTGCGTGCCTGTTTGCCCGGGGCGTCTATGGGCAGGAAATGCTTGGCGAATGCCTCAACAGCATCGGCTACGGGCGGCTGGCAGACAATATGGACACCGTTGCCGGGGAAATCCAGAGGCTGCGCTGGAGGATGCGTCTCGGCTGCGGGTACAAGCCGGAGAGTGTGACGATTCCGAAACGGTTTACCGAGGTCATCACCAGGCGGGGCCCGATTGACCTGGAGTACATGGAGGATCTCAAGACGGCGTACGGCCGGCGTATTCTTGACCTGGGAAGCACCGGCCCGGGAAAATCTGCCGGAGAATCCGTAACCTGATAACGGCTAACTTAATACTGGACAAACGATCTCATTCACGTCATTGTTTAACAATGATGACGCCGCAAGGGATGCTTCGTCTGCCGGTTTGCGCAGTGTAAATCGTGGCACGCCTGCAGCGTCCGGAGCTATGCGAGTTCATCATGATTTCTTCTTTTTTAATCTGATCAAAGGACACTGAACATGAAATTCCTGGCAATTGCAGTACTCGGTATTTTTCTGCTCAGCGGCTGTACCTGGGTGAAACCCACCCGGAGCGGCTACCAGGTCCGAGTGGTTACGAATCCGGCGGAGATCGCCGGCTGCGAAAAAATAGGCAATACGAGCGTTTCCCTCCTCGACAGGGTCGGCATTTTCAAGCGCAGCCACAAAAAGGTGGAAGATGAACTCTCCATCCTTGGCCGCAACAGCGCGGCGGAAATGGGAGGCGATACGATTCTGCCGATTTCAGGAGTATATCAGGGAGAGCGCTCCTTCGCAGTGTACCGCTGCCGAGATTAAATTTTCTTCACGCTTGCTCCTACCCGGGAAAAAAATATTGAATCCGTTCCCGGGAAGGAACAGGAAGATAAAGTAATTTTCATCATTCCTTTCTGCTGTATCGATCAGGCAAATCGGTTTTTATTAAATTTCATTTATCACGGTATCGTGATCGAACCTGTTGTCTCACCTGTGGCACTGTATGTCCAGCCTGTTTTCATGACGTTGTCAACGGTACAGGTAAAAGTTATCCCGCCGGGTGGATTCTTTATCTCGTTCGAATATACGGTTACTGTTCCCGCGGCGTCGGTTACGCCGGAATCGACATCCGAGGTCGCACCGCTCCACGAGGTGCTTACGGCGGCCCCTTCGACCGGAGAACCGTTTCCGTCACTGATGGTAATGACGGCAGCTGCACTGGTGAATTTATTTTTGCCTGCCTTGCGATATTGCACTGTAAGATCGATGCCGGCAACATGCATCTCATAGGCTGCGGCTTCCGTAACGGTAATGGTCGAGGTGTCCGTGCCTGTCAGCCCTTCCGAGTCTGTTGCGGTCAGCGTAGCCGTATAAATGCCTGCTGCCGCATATGTATGGGTAACATTCATCCCGCTGCCCCTCGAATCGTCGCCAAAATCCCAGTCGTAGGCGGCAAGAATGCTGCCGTCCTCTTCATCAAAAGAACCGGAACCGTCCAGAATGACTGGTGCGCCGGCAGTTGCCGCCAGATCGAGGCCGGCATCGGCGACCGGCGGATCATTAACCTCTGCAATCGCTGCGGTCGTTGCCGAGGGGAGGGAATCTGTTTTTCCGTCGTTGACCGTCAGGGCAACTGTGTAGTCTCCACCTGCCGTGTAAATGTGCTCCGGTTTTTCCCCGGAACCGCTCGTACCGTCGCCGAAATCCCAAAAATAGGTCAGCGGGTCGCCGTCATCGTCAGAGGAACCAGCGCCGTCAAATTGCAGGGCAAGGTCTTCTGTGCCGGCATAAGGCCCGCCGTCAGCAGCCACCGGCTGTGTATTAGAACCGGAAGCATAGTTCAGCGCTGCGTAAGCATCGACTATCCCCCATCCATAATCCTTGTCCCAGCCGGCAGGCCCCTTGTCTTTGGCCGTGGACTGTAAAACCTCCCTCACCTGGTCGGGGGTCGTTGCCGCACCGCCTGCCACAAGAAGGGCCGCCACACCGCTGACATGGGGCGTGGCCATAGACGTTCCCTGGTAAAAGTAATAATTGAAAGCCGTATAGTTTTTGCCGTCGTGGGTCTGCTGCAGGATGGCGTCGCCGTACCCGTCGCCGTTCTGATCCACGTTTATGTCTCCGCCTGGGGCTGTCAGGTCCAGAGATGCGCCCCGGTTCGAATAGTAGGCGACCGTTTCATCGTAGCGTGTGGCGCCCACGGCGATACAGTAGGCGTCATATGCCGCGGGGAAGCTGATGGTGGTGGTTGAACCGTCATTGCCTGAGGCGCATACGCTGGTGACACCTTTTCCATACGCATAGGCGAGTGCATTTTCCAGGGTTATGGAACCGGAACTCCCGCCCAGGCTCATATTGATAACATCAGCGCCGTTATCGGCAGCGAAATAAATGCCATCTGCAATATCCGTATAGGTCCCGGAACCGCTGCTGTTCAACACCTTCACCGGCATGATGGAAGAGCCGAAGGCCACCCCGGCAACCCCTGTCCCGTTGTTGGTGCTTTGAGCGATCGTTCCCGCCACATGCGTGCCGTGTCCTTCATCGTCGTTGGGGTGTTCGTCATCGTTTACAAAGTCATATCCGGGCACAAAGGACGTGTTGGCAAGATCCGGCGCCAGTGAGTAATAGACCGTCCTGGATAAATTTCTGTTGATCTGGATCGTTTCGGTATGATTTTCATAAGCCACGCCGGTGTCGATGACAGCCACCACGACTGATGATCCGGTTTCCATCTCCCAAGCCTGCTCCATGCTGATCCCCTGCAGATGCCACTGATACCGATAATACGGGTCATCGGGTACAAAAGACGCATGGGCGATGAAATTGGGTTCGGCATATTCCACGTTGGGATTTCTGCTGTAGACAGCCGCCATTTGCGAAACGGTTCTGCCCCTGGGAACCTTCAACCTCTTGAAACCCGCAAAACGGCTGGTGGAAATAACAGCAGCACCATGGCGGGCGTTTATCGCGGCGATCTGTTGTTCACTGACGCCCGGATTGAACTTAACGACGATTTCTCCCGGAACGTATTCTCCGCCCGGGAACGACTCGTTCATCAGGATCCGGTCTTCAGAAGCTGCCGGGGCGCAGAGAACAAAAAATACAGAAAATACAATCCCGAGGCATAACAATAACTTTCTTGCCATGACGGTCTCCTTTCATTCCGGTTCGTCTGGTTTGGTTTTATCTTCTATGCGGGTATACCACTTAAGTTAAATAATATACTTTTCATTATTCTGAAATCAAATTTTAATAGTCCCGCCGCCAATTCCAACATGACTGGAAAAAACAGGATTTGTTGTGTATAATGAAACTGACAGAGATTCAGCCTGGTTGCTTCCGGTTTGGCGTTTACTCAGAGTCCATTAAAATTAAACAGTTACATTTCCCCCAAAAAATTCCTCCGATTTACAAATGGATAAGAGCTGTAATGCATGAACTATTGTATAATGGCCTGATATTTGATGATCATGGCAGCCGCCAATATTAAGACGGATCAACTGAAAACAATTAAAAGGAGATGCATATGAAAACATTAACAAAAATTCTCGTACTGCTTTGCGGCTTGGCCTTTCTCGCATTTTTTTCCGCCTGTAAAGAGCAGGGTCCCGCGGAAAGAGCCGGTGAAAGGATCGATGAATCGGTTGAAATGACCCAGGAAAAAATGGAAGAGCTCGGCGATGCCATAGAAGAGCAGGCGGAGGAAGCCGGCGAACGTATTGAAGAAGCGGGAGAAGAAATGCAGAAGAACTAACGAAAGGAAAAATGCCCTGCCGGCAGGCTGCACATGACAACCACAATCCGGATGTTCAGGCAGCCCCGGCAGGGATTTAAAACTGGAGAATTTTTCCGCTGGGCACCCATTTGCCTTTCCGGGATGCGGGAACAATACGGTAAGATTCGACATTATCGCCGATTTTCACAGCCTTGAAGTCCCTTATTTTTAGCCCCACCTGCTGCCCGGCCATCGCCTTTGTGACCACATCCCGCTCTATATGAAGGGATTCGATAACCCCGGAATAGACCGGGCCAACGGCGGCGATGACCCGGAAACGGTCACCGGTCTGCAGGCGTCCCTGTTCAACCCGGCAGCCGAGGATGATCCCCTTGCGGCTGCTTTTGAACAGGGCGATTACTCTGGCGCTGCCGAGTATGCTTTCCTCTTCCTGTTCGGGAAGGAGGCTTTCGGCAATCGCGGCGATATCCTTTTGCAGCTTGTAAATGACGGAATAAAGGCGGATTTCAACACCCAGTTCCCTGCAGAGTTCATTCAACCGGGGATGGACTCCCACATTAAAGCCGACAACAAGACGGCTCCCGTCCGCCGCTGTCAGAACGTCATTTTTGCAGATTTCTCCTACACCTTTATGAAGGATTTCAAGCCCGACTCCTGGAACGGAGGTTGTCATCAGGCTGGCGCAAACCGCTTCTTCGCTGCCGAAGGTATCACCCTTGACCACCATGGAGAGGGACGGCCGTTTTTCATCGCTCCGGCTTGACGGGACGGTCCGGACGTCATGATGCGGATGCTTTTTATGATGCTGATGACCGGTTTTATGAGTCATGGGCGCAATCTCCACGGTAAAGCTGGTTCAACAAGCCTCAAGCTGCGGATTGAACCTGAAATGGATCCTACCATAATAAAGACATATCGTCAGTTTTGATGCAACAGCAAATTCCGCCGCTCTACAGTTCCGGTTGATGATGCCGGTACGAATCATGGTCTTCTCTTCTTGTCAAAATCGGCCACAAAACATAACATGAACATGGACCAATTTAATGAAGGAGGTCATTATGAGTCCACATTTCGGTTTGATGGATGAAAGTAAGATGTCCAGGGAAGATGCTTTACTTTTGCGCGCAAAACTTCACTGGCGCGGCGGCATAAGAAGGTGCCGCGAAAATCAAAGTGCTGCGGGCATATCCTCACTATACGATGCAATGCTGTCTGCCATGCGCTGGTATATTCTTACGAATTTGCGCGACGAAGCAGGAAAGGATGTGATAGAAAATATTGAGAATGAACGCTTTGTTTTTTTTCTTCTCCGCAAAGCAGGTTTGCTGTCCTTTTCTTTTGATTTAAATTTCATGGAAGATGTCGTTGATAAGGCATTAATGCAGGAGGATATCGAAAGCAGGAAGGACCAATTTATTGAACAGGTAAAAAAAGTAATGACCCAACTGACAGTCCTTCCGTTTGATGAATCTGAACTACCGCCTGAAGATCCCTCGACATTCAGATTGTAACCATGATACACTTGAGGGGTACTTTCTTTCACCAGATAAAAAGAGGATAACCCATGGATCAAGACGCAAGAAAAGCCATGTTCGACAATGCAGATAAATTTATTGACCTTGCCAACGAGATGTCCAAAGCGGAAAGTATTGGAGCCATAGGAGTGGCAATTCGGTATGCTGCAGCCCGATACAGTGCCTTTGAGGCATCAATGCAAACAAAAAATCTTGCTGAAGACAAGGACAAACATTTGCAGTTTTTTGCAAACACTTTTTCAGAAATGCTGCAAGAGAATTTTGAGGAATACATCAAGCTGCAAGCCAAAAACAAGACAAGCTGAGGAAACCGATTGCCTGAAAAGTTCCTGCTGTCCGGAGTTGCGATAGAGCTTCAATTCCGTTTCAGTGCAGCAGCGTCGGCAGCCATAATGCAATCTGCGGGAAAAATACCAGCAGCACCGTCAAAACAATAAGTGCAAGCAGAAAAGGCACGCAGCCCCGAAATATTACCTCCAGAGGCACGTCGCGTGCAACCCCGCTCACGACATACACATTCGCTCCCACAGGCGGCGTTATGACCCCCATCTGCGTCACCAGCACGATAACAACGCCGAACCATATGGGATCAAACCCGAGGCCCATGATGACAGGGAAAAAAATCGGCACTGTCAGCATGATGAGCGCGAGGGCGTCGATAAAGAATCCGCCGAACAGGTACACCAGCACGATCAGCAGCATAACCAGAACGTCCGGCAGGTTGAGCCCCGAGATCCAGCCCGCAATATCATGAGGTATGCGGGAAATGGCAAGAAAGTGGCCGAAGACGGTTGCGCCCGCCACAATCACCAGTATCATGCAGGATATACGTGTTGTTTCAAAAAGGGCCTGCACAATTCCCCGCCAGCTTATGGAGCGCCGCATAACGGCAAATACCAGCGTGCCGAAGGCTCCGATAGCCCCGCCCTCGGTAGGGGTAAAAATGCCGGCAAAAAGACCGCCCATAACCCCCAGAAACAGCAGCAGCGTTTCAACCGTTCCGGCAAGTGAGACGAACCGTTCCCGCCAGGAGGACCGGGGGCCGGGCGGCCCGATTTCCGGCCGCAGCTTGGCCCAGATGAGAATGGTTGCGGCAAAAAGAATTGCCAGCAGTATACCGGGAACCACACCTGCCATGAAGAGTCTGCCGATGGACTGCTCGGTCATGATGCCGTAGAGAATGAAAATAACGCTTGGGGGTATCAGGATGCCGAGGCTCCCACCGGATGCCACAACTCCGGTTGCAAGCTCGGGCTTGTAGTTATAGCGTTTCATTTCGGGCAAGGTGGTAGCGCCCATGGTGGCGGCGGTGGCATTGGTCGAGCCGCAGATGGCTGAAAACAGCGAGCAGGCCCCTACTGTGGCGATGGCAAGTCCGCCCGGCAAATGGCCGATGAATTTGTAGGCCGCGGCAAACAACCGCCTGCTCAGTCCTGAATGATAGGCAAGCTGGCCCATGAGCACGAACAGAGGCACGACGGTGAGGCTGTAGGAATTGAATGTTGAAAAAAAATCCTTTGCAAGCATGTTGAGCGCCGCGCTCCAGTTGACGATGGAGGCAAAGCCGGTCACCCCGATGATTGCCATCACAAAGCCGATGGGCATGCGCGAAAAAATACCAACCGTGAGCGCTGCTATGCCGATGAGACCGATTATCGTTGGCGACATACTCTTCTTTCAGTGAAGTGTCAAACGGAGCATTACCGAAATCATAAGCTATGGTCGCTTCAGATCGCGGAAGCTGCGCAGGTTATGGAGAAACTCGACCACCAGTACCAGAGCGAGAAGCCCGCAGCCTGCTGCTATGCCGAAAACAAACGGATAAATGGGCAGCTGAACGGTCAAAGTGACCTGGCCCCTTTTCAGAAGATCAAGCGCATACAGCAGCGACTGCCAGGTGATTATGCTGAACAGGGCTGCCGCGATCAGGGCGTTTATCGCACCGACCAGCGCCTGCGCTTTGGAAGAAAAGCGCATGACCAGAAAATCGACGGCGATATGGCCTTTTTCAATAGAGGTGTATCCCAAAGCAAAAGACGCCACTACCGCGCCCAGAAGCCCGATAATTTCATAGGTGCCCGGTATCGAGCTTTTGAACAGCCGCAAAATGACATCCAGAGTCGTGAGAAGCATCATGAGGATAAGCGCTGCTGCTGCTATCCAGTTCGCCTTCTCGGCAGTTGCGGAAATGGTTTTTTCTATGCGCAGCATGCCATGCCAATGCAGGATTCTTTCAAAAAACAGGGCTGCCGGCAAAGACCGTGCAGCCCTGTCAGCATCTCCGGGATCATTCCTTGCCGTATTCCCTTAAAAGCCGCTGAATTTCTGCAATTGCCCTGTCGCCGGGAAGGCCCTTTGCATTGGTGTCTTTTATGTAGCCGTCGAGAACGGGCGCGACAGCTTCCACCCAGCGCTGGTTCTCCTCGGCCGGCAGCTCTATGATTTCATTGTTCAGGTTCAGGGCATAGTCTTTTCCCTCCTGGTCAAGGCTGTCCCACGCCTCCCCATGCTTTGCGATCCACTCTTCGCTGACCTCTTCAAAGATCTGTTTGACGTCATCGGGCAGCGCATTCCATTTTTTCAGGTTCATGACCACGAACATGGCCGTCGTGTAACCGATATCCGGACAGTCCGTGGTGTACTTGACCACTTCGGCCTGCTTCCAGCCTTTGAGTGTTTCTATCGGGGTGAACGTGCCGTCGACAACGCCCCTTTGCAGAGCCTCATAGGTTTCGCCCTGCGGCATGGCAACCGGTGCGGCTCCCAGGGCCTCGGTAACCTTTGCGCTGAAGCCGGTCGAACGGATTTTCATGCCCTTCAGGTCTTCCATTTTGCTCACGGGCTTCTTGGTATGCAAAAGGCCGGGACCGTGGGCATGCAGATACAGCACCTTCACATCGTCAAGAGTCTCGGGCTTCATGGCCTTGTAAAAGCCGTTGGCGACATCGGTGGCGATCCTGCCGGAAGGATAGCCCATGGGCAGATCAAGGGCCTCCATGATGGGGAAGCGGCCGCGAGTGTAGGCGAAGCAAGACATGCCGATATCGGAGATGCCCTTGACCACGCCGTCATAAACCTCGGGGGCCGGAGTCAGTGTGCCGCCGGCAAACACATCGATTTTAAGTTTGCCGCCTGAGCGCTTTTCAATCTCTTTGGCCCAGGCTGTGCCAAGTTCAGCCTGCCCGTGTGCCGGGGGAAAGAAAATGCTGTAGGTGAGCTTGTCCGGGCCGGCGTGAACATGGGTTGCCGGCTGAATCACAACGAGAGCAATGATTGCAAAAAAGAGCACAGTAAATTTTTTCATGTGTTCCTCCATATAAAAAGGGTATTATGGGGGTGCGCAGATCGGCGAGAAAACTTTGACCCCTGGAAAGGCCTTAAATTTTGTGGTAGTTTAGGGCATTTGACTGCAAGTTGCAAGCAACATAGAAAAACAGTTCATCCTTATCAACAATCCAGCAAAGGAAAAGTTCTATGGAAGCCTACCAGGTAAGAATACCCGCAGAAAACAAACCGGGCGTGCTTTCCCGGGTGACAGCCGCACTCTCCCGCGAGAAAATCAACATCCGGGCGACCACCATATCCTCCTTCGGTGAACGGGGCTTTTTTAACCTGATCGTGGATGACCCGGAGCGGGCAAAAAAGGCCTTGAACCGGGACGGTATCGAGGCCCAGCTCAGGGAGGTGGTGGCAGTCCTGATAACCGATCAGCCGGGCGGGCTGGACAAACTGGCGCAGTTTCTTGCGGCTGAAAATGTCAACATTGAGAATGCATACGGCTTTGTGATCGAGAGCAGGGTGCAGGCGGTGTTCGTGCTGGAAGTTTCCGACACGGCCAGGGTAAAGGAACTGCTGAAAAAAGCAAAGTTTGAAATTCTTTCTTCCCGGGCCATGGCTGATATTGAGCCGTTTCACTACATGAAGTACTGAGAAAACCTTTACCGCGGATTTTGTCTTTATGCCATGCCGTCTCTCCTGCCCGGAGAGCCTTTTTGTCGGTTCATTACCCCGAACATATTTTGTTATTGCCGGCAGGAATATCGGCCATGACCGGCTTCGGCGCCGGCGCTCATATTTCAGGCCGGCTGCGGGTGGAGCAGGACAATCAGCATCCAATTCAACCTGTTGCCTTCAGGATAATGCACAAAGGAGGGCAACGGATATAGTCCCGGGAGCGCAAACTCATCCCTTTTCCATCATTATCCGCAGGTAACCTCCTGCATCTTCGGCCTGGTTCGCAATATCACCGAGCTTCACAATCATTTTCTCATAGAAGACGATGTTGAGGATACTCTCCTCGTCTTCCAGTGCATAAACCATCCGTGAGAGTTTGCGGGCCATTTTATCCGCTTTCCACTCCTCTTCGCCAAGCCCCTCAATAAATTTCATTACCGCACGGGCCTCGGCACCGCTGAAGGATGCTTCGGCAAGGTTTTTAAATTCAACCGCTGCAGTGAGCAGGGTGCCGCTGACCTGAAAAACCTGTTTGAGGTATTCAAAAAAGGGGTACTGCAGATCCTTATGGATAATTGTTTTCCGCAGGGTCAGGATGACGGAAAAGTCCTGGGCATAATCGGCAATATTTTCCTGGTGCTCCAGAAAGTTAATCAAATCGAGCCGGTCAACGGGCAGAAAAGTTTTTCTTGTTATGGCCCCGCGAATCTCATGCTTGATAAGGTCCGCCTCGTATTCAAGCCTGGCCATCCTGGAATGCAGTTTTTTGAGCTTGTCGAAATCCTCTTTGACCAGTGTTTCCATGAGAGGCCACAGCAGTTCAACGCATTCATGCACCTTTTTAGTATGTTCAACGATCGGCCCAAAGGGGGACTTTCCGAACAGGTCAGCGATAAACGAGCGCATAGCAGACTCCAGCAAATTTCAGGTGAAACCGAGGCATTGTAACTGAACGGCATAAGGATGCTATTCAATATGATGAGGGATGTCAATTTGAATCTCTCACGTATGGAAAGGGAATCAACCGGCAAGATGCTCGCAGGAAGGCAGGTTAGGCCGGAAAGAAAAAACCCGCTAACCATTGTTGGCTGCGGGTTTAAAAACCATCTATGGATCAAGATGGATGTGTTTTTGGTGCCGGAGGTCGGAATCGAACCGACACGGGCGCAAGGCCCGCTGGATTTTGAGTCCAGTGCGTCTACCAGTTTCACCACTCCGGCGCGCTGTCTGATTTTGCTAGTTTACCAGTTTTTCCTGTGAAATCAAGCGATTTACTCTTGAACTGCCTGCTCTTGTTTCTGCTGCGCAAAGGCTCTAGCAGCCGTGCTTGACCAGGAAATCGTGCACCACTTCTTGCATGATCTCGGGCTGGGTGCGGCCGGTTTCGTTGACCAGCACCCAGACGCAGCGCTGAAAAGCCCGGTAGAGGTCGTCCGGGACGAACAGTTTGACTTCTTTCAGTTCAGCTGGGGAATCTTCTGTTTTGTTGTCCTTGCCGGCCATTTTCTCTGTTCTCAGTTTCCGCCCAGTTCCCTGTTGTGGAAGGCAACAACATCCCGGTATTTCAATCCTGTTCCGCCGAAGATATCGAGGGCACTGCCCACGGTCGCGTCCAGGCGGCCCAGGCCGGCGTCGCGGATCAACTCGAGATCCTGCATGGAGGCCACCCCGCCGGCATAGGTCGTGGGAATAGCCGCGTACTCGCCAAGCAGCCGGATAAGCCGCTCATCCACACCCATGCATTTTCCTTCCACATCAACGGCATGGACCAGGAACTCATCGCAGGCAGATGCGAGACGGGCAAGGGTTTCCCCGGTGATGCGCAAGTCGGTAAACTTCTGCCAGCGGTCGGTTACCACATAATAGCCGTCACCGCGCCAGCGGCAGCTCAGATCAAGCACCAGACGATCACGACCCACCTGTTCTACAAGTTTCCGGAGCCTCTGCTCATCTACCAGACCGTTATGGAAAACATGGGAGGTGACGATCACGTGGGAAGCGCCCTTTTCCAGCCATTGTGACGCATTTTCCGCGGTAATGCCGCCGCCTATCTGCATGCCGCCCGGCCAGGCCTGCAGGGCATCGACTGCAGCCGGCTCATTGCCCGGTCCCAGCATGATGACATGGCCGCCGGGCAGGTTGTCCCTGCGGTAGAGCGAAGAATAATAGGAGGGGGAAAAATCCGAGGAAAAATTGGTCTGCAGTTCATCGGCCTGATCATCCCGCAGCGTTGAGCCGACAATCTGCTTGACACGGCCGCCGTGAAGATCGATACAGGGTCGAAAACGCATAACCACCTGAGGGTATAAAAGGACATTCTGCCCGTACCTGAAGGGCTTTGTCCGCAACAGGTACAGGCGGTTAAATCTGCTAACTCTTTTTGATCATCATGGTTGACGGATCGAGATCAAGGCCCAGATCGGAGGCTACGGCCTTGCCCTTATTTTTGACAACATGCAGGCGGATTTTGCCTTCTTCAGGCTTGATCAGGATAACGGTGTCGAAAAGATCATCCATCTCATGGCACGGGGCCGGGACGCCGGCGGCGGAAAACCGCTTGTCTTCCCGGTGACTGACCGCGGAGAACCAGATCTGCATGCTCATGGCCTCGGCCATTTCCCGCAGCTCTTTCAGATTCTGCCGGTCGGCATCGCTGAAATCAAAACCGTCCACTACCAGGCAGTTGGGCTTGAAAATATCCTGCATGATCATGTCGTTGAGACGCTCCTCCAGCTTGGAACGGGTAAAAGTCGTCTCCTTGAAAGTCATGATCATCCGGTGGCGCTGCACCATATCTATCAGGTCGTGCGGACGGTCCACGCTGTGTTCCTGGAGAATATGGCGGATCATGTCGTCATACCAGGCCCGGGTCTTGTCAATCGACTCTCCGATGCTGACATGGATGACCCTGTTGCCCAGCAGAATGGTATCCAGCGCAATCTGCACCAGCAGGGCTGTTTTTCCCAGGCCCGGGCGGGCCATGATCAGGCCCATTTCCCAGCCCGAATCCGTTCCATTCTTCAGGACCCGCAGCGGGTTCTGTTTTACCAGTGGCTCATATCCCATAATTCAACCCCATATTTCTTATACTTCTATACTATTCTATTACCATGGCGAACCACAGTCTATTTATTTTTCTTTTCTTCCTGATAGGCTTTTACCAGCTCTTCGGCAACGCTCTTGGGCACCTGCTTGTAGGTTGCGAACTCCATGGTGAATTCGGCCTTACCCTGGGTAAGGGAGCGCAGCACCGTTGAATAGCCGAACATTTCGGACAGCGGCACTTCGGCTTCCACCACCGTGTAACTGCCTTCTTCAAAGGTACCGACAATGACGCCGCGACGCTGGTTGATGCTGCCCATGACCGCTCCCTGGAATTCGGACGGTCCTTCCACCGCCACTTTCATGATCGGCTCGTGGATAACCGGGGCAGCCTTGGCAAAACCCTCCTTGAAGGCGCCGACCGCGGCAAGCTGGAAAGCCACATCCGAAGAGTCGACCGAATGGTAGCTGCCGTCGTTGATGACGACCTTGACCCCGGTGATCGGGGAACCGGTCAGGATGCCCTTTTCCAGGGATTTCTGGAATCCCTTGTCGCAGGAGGAGATGAACTCGCGGGGAATGGCGCCGCCGACAATTGCATCGACAAACTCGTAATCACCCTCTTCCATCGGCTCCATATACCCTGCGACCCGGCCGAACTGTCCGGAACCGCCGGTCTGCTTCTTGTGGGTATAGTTGAAATCGGAACGCCGGCTGATGGTCTCGCGGTAGGCGACCCGGGGGGCGCCGACTTCGACCTCGGCCTTGTATTCCCGCTTCATCCGCTCAATGTAGACCTCCAGGTGCAGTTCGCCCATGCCGGAGATAATGGTCTCGTTGGTCTCGTGATCGACAAAGGTCTTGAACGTCGGGTCTTCCTTGGAAAACCTGTTGAGCGCCTTGGACATGTTGACCTGGGCCTTGTTGTCGATCGGCCTGATGGCCAGGGAGATAACCGGCGCCGGGACATGCATGGAACTCATGGAGACATTGACGCTCTCGGCGCAGAATGTGTCGCCGGAAGCGCAGTCAATGCCGAACAGGGCAATGATGTCGCCCGAACCGGCCTCATCGATTTCCTCCATCTGATCGGCATGCATGCGCACCAGCCGCCCGACTTTGACCTTCTTGCCGGTGCGGGAGTTGACAATGGTATCCCCTTTTCTGATCTTTCCCTGATAGGTCCTGACATAGGTGAGCTGACCGTAGCGGCCGTCCTCCAGTTTGAATGCCAGGGCGATGAGCGGATCATCCGGATTGTTGGTGACCCGGAACTCGGCTTCGTCTTTGTCCAGATCCAGGGCAATATTGCTCGTAATATCCATGGGCCCCGGGAGGTAGTTGTTCACCGCGTCCAGGAGAAGCTGAACGCCCTTGTTCTTGTAGGCGGAGCCGATCATGACCGGAGTAAGCTCCAGGTTCAGGGTTCCTTTGCGGATCGCCTTCTGCACCAGATCCACGCCGGGGCTGCCCTCTTCGAGGATGACTTCCATGAGTTCGTCGGAAAACATGGAAACCGCATCGAGCAGCTCCTCCCGTTTTTCTTCCGCCTCAGCCCTGAGGTGATCGGGAATTTCAGCCAGCCTGACCGTTTCTCCCTGGCCGCCGTCAAAATAAACCGCCTTCATGGTCACGAGATCGATCACTCCTTCCATATCTGCTTCGAGCCCGATGGGCAGCTGCAGCATGACAGCGTTGAGATCGAGTTTGTCCCTGAGCTGCTGGGTCACCCGGTAAGGGTTGGCCCCGGTGCGGTCGCACTTGTTGACAAAGGCAATGCGTGGAACACTGTACCGGGTCATCTGCCGGTTCACGGTGATGCTCTGCGACTGGACGCCGCCGACCGAACAGAGAATAAGCACAGCGCCGTCGAGAACCCTGAGTGCACGCTCCACTTCGATGGTGAAGTCCACATGGCCGGGGGTATCAATAATATTGATATCATGGCCCTTCCAGCTGCAGTAGGTTGCAGCAGACTGGATGGTGATGCCGCGCTCTTTTTCCAGTTCCATGGAGTCCATGGTTGCGCCGACACCGTCCTTGCCCCGGACTTCATGAATGGCATGAATACGCTGTGTATAGAAAAGAATCCGCTCCGTGAGCGTTGTTTTGCCCGAATCGATATGGGCACTTATTCCTATGTTGCGTACCTTTGTTAAATCTTTTTTCATCACGCTTTTCCTCGATTGCTTCCCGCCGGGATTCATATGAACATCCGGCTGCAGCTTTTATTGCTGCAAAAACGAAATAAAAAAGGAGTTACAGTGAGCTCTGCAACTCCTTCAATGCTTTAAAATGGTGCCGAGACCAGGATTCGAACCAGGGACACACGGATTTTCAGTCCGTTGCTCTACCGACTGAGCTATCTCGGCACCTGTGTTTAAAGCTGTTTAATAGCCTAATTCAGAGCGGCCAGTCAAGAAAAATTGTTCTCTCCTCCCGCAATTATGCCTTCCGCAGCATCAATGCGAACGGATAAATGATTCCGGAAACCGCCCATCATGCAGATTGGTAAAAAAGAGGGATAATTTACCAGAAAGACAAAAATATGTCAAGAAGAAGAATGCGGATCCCAATCTTATTCAACCTGCAAAAACAGGGAGAGAACAGGCGGTTGGACAAGGATCGCAATAGATGCTGCGGTCCGCCCTGCAGCTGGAATGTCAGGGTTTATTCTACTTTTTCTTTTTTACCTGCGGTAAACAGGTCCCCGAGATCAATATCAAAATTATCAAGGGCGGTGCCTGTCTTTACCGCAGGCATAACTTTGCCGCTGTTGGGAATGGATGAAATTTCAAGGTCTATGCCTTCCACCACGAGGTCTTCCAGTTCTCCGGCCGTATGCTCCCCGGCGGGTTCGGAATCAAAGGCGAAATCCTCTTCAACCGGCTCCCCGACCGGTTCATCGTCCGGCGCCAGATCGGAGATGTCAAGAACCGCTTCCGCTGACTGCTCATCTTCCTTCTCTTCCGCGAGGATCTCCTGAGCCGGCTCACTTTTGTCCGCCGCTTCCTCTTCAAGGGAAAAATCGGCTTCTTCAGCCGCTGCAGGGCGATCATGATCAAAAGCAAAATCAGTGAGTTCCTCACCCTCTTCAACATCCAGTTCCATCACCATCCCGTCTTCGAATGCGTCTTCTGCTTCTTCAACGGCTTCCGTTCCATAGCTGTCAATATTGAATTTGAGAAACGAGGGAAGTTCGACATCAGCGACGGTACCCCTGAGGTCTTCCGCAGTGTTGCTGACATTTTTGCCGCACTTGGGACAGGATTCAACCAGATCGAATGAGATATAACTGCACTTCGGACATCGCATAGTGGCTCGCCTCTAGAATAAGATTAGCTGGAGCAGCCTTTTTTCCGGCTCCCGAACTTGTTCAATTTGGATTTCCTATTATCGCACAGGATTGAAGAAAAAATCAAGGCACAAATGAACGGAACACGCCGAATATCCTGAAAAAAATTATTCCGCCCTGGCCGGCACCGCTTTGCCGGAACCCCTGTACGCCGCGACCGATCGCAAATCTTCAATAATCATGTAAACGGACGGCACCAGCACCAGGGTGATGAGGGTGGCGAAAAGGATGCCGTAGCCCAGGCTGATGGCCATGGGAATGAGAAAACGGGCCTGGCGGGAGGTCTCAAAAATCATCGGGGACAGGCCGCCAAAGGTGGTGAGGGTGGTTAGAACTATAGGGCGAAAACGCTGTATGGCTGCTTCGCGGACAGCGATGTCGGCGGGCAGGCCGGTTCTTCGCCGCCGGTTGGCGAAATCGATCAGCACCAGCGAACCGTTGACCACTACACCGGAAAGTGCGACAATCCCGAACAGGCTGAGCACGCTCAGGCTGTAGCCCATGATAATATGCCCCACTACAGCGCCTACCAGACCGAAAGGTATGGCGATCATGATGATCAGGGGCTGGATATAACTGTTGAGCGGCACCGAGAGCATGGCATAAATGACGATGAGGGCGATCATCAGTCCGGACAGCAGACTCTGCACGCTCTCCTGCCTGTCCGCCAGGCGCCCCTCAAAACTGAAATTCAGTTCCGGATACCTGGCCTGCAGTTCCGGAAAAATTTCGGTTCTCATGGCCCCCATGATCAAGTCGGCCTGGCTCCGGGGCATGACATCGGCTGCCACGGTAATTATCCGGCGCCCGTCCCGTCGCTCGATACTGGTGTCAGCCCTGCCCCGCTCGAGCGTCACCGCCTCCAGCAGCGGTATTTCCCCGCCATCAGGCGTCCGGAGAACCATTTCCTCCAGGTGGTATTCGGAAATCCGCTCCTCCAGGGGCAGCCGGACCATGATTTTTACCTCGTTGCGTCCCCGCTGCTGGCGCAGGGCCTCGGCGCCGAAATAGGACTGGCGCACCTGCCGGGCGATATCGGCGGCATGGAGGCCGAGGCTCTGGGCCTCGGCAAGGACCTTGAAGTCAATCTGCTGTTTGCCGGCGGAAAAACCGTCATCCACATCCATAACATTGGGATAGTGTTCCAGGGATGCAGCCAATTCCCGGCCCGCCTGCTCCAGCACCCCGATATCCCTGTGACTCAGCTCAACCGATATGGCGGCGCCCCCGCCCGGACCGCCTGCGTCGGATTCAAACTTGATGGATTCCAATCCTGGTATCTCGCCGACCTCCTCCCGCCAAATCTGCGTCACCCTTGCTGTTGAGAGGGGACGGATATCAGGCGGGGTCAGGTAAATCCGGACAATGGCCTGATTGCCGTCCACCTGGGCATACACTCCCTCCACCAGATCTGCACCGCCATTGCTGTCGGTCACCCTGCGGCCGGTCTCGACCAATTGGTCCATAACCGCAGTGGTGCGCGCAACCGACGTGCCGAACGGCAGAACCGCGGTCACCGCCGCAAAATCTGATTCAATCTTGGGAAACAGTTCAAACCCCAGACGGCCGCTTTTGACATAGGCGAAACTGATCAGCAGGATGGTGATGCCTGTGGCAAAGGTGACATAACGCCAGCGCAGGGCAAGTTGAAGAAACGGTCCGTAACCGGCCCGGGTAAACCGCGTAAAACCGCTGCTGAATTTCTGCTGCCAGCGGTGCAGTGCCGCGAACACACTTTTTCTCTCCTCCGTTGACCTGGTGTGGCCCAGATGGGCGGGGAGAATAAACAGACACTCAATAAGGGATATGAAAAAGACGCTGACAACAACCAGCGGTATCTCACGGAAAACCTTCCCCATGAATCCGGGCACGAACAGAATGGGCATGAATGTCACCATGTTGGTCAGGATACTGAAAACAACGGGCGTAACAATACCCCTGGCCCCGGTGATGGCGGCATCCTTCCAGGCAAGGCCCTTCTGGCGGTAATAGTATATGTTTTCTCCCACCACGATGGCATCGTCGACCACTATTCCCAGGGTGACGATAAAGGCAAACATGGAGATCATATTGAATGTCACCCCGATTCCCGGCAGGATGAGCATCGACCCAAGGAAGGAAATAGGAATGCCGAGACTGACCCAGAACGCAAGCCTTGTTTCCAGAAACAGAGCCAGCAGAATAAAAACCAGGGCCAATCCCAGATACCCGTTTTTCAGCATGAGGTTGAGGCGCTGATTATATATCTCGGAGCGGTCATTGCGGGCGACCAGGGTCAGCCCTTCGGGAAGAGAATAGTTTATTTCTTCAATCTGCCTGTGCACGGCTTCCGATACGGAAACCGGCGTCTGCTTGCCGACCCGGTAGACTTCAAACATGACGGCCGGCTCGCCGTTAAAGGTGGCGAAACGGTCGGATTCCTCGAAATCATCATGTATATAGGCAATATCCTCCAGCAGCACTTCGGAGCCGTCCACGGAGGAAATGACCGGTATCCTGCCGAATTCCCTGCCCAGTTCCCGGCGCTCCGAAACCCTGACCAGCACATCGCCCCCTTCGGTTCGGATGGCCCCTCCCGGAACTTCGATCGAGGCCCGGGAAACCCTGCGGGCAATGTCATCCAGGGTCAAGCCAAGGGTGCGCAGGACCTGCTGCGGCACTTCTATGCTGATCTCGTAATTCCTGATGCCTTCGAGTTCAACATGGGAAATATCCGCATCCATGAGCAGACGGTCCCTGACTGTTTCAGCCATTTCCCGGAGAACTGTCTCCGGCTGATTGCCGTACAGGGCAAGGGACACGACATACCGCTTGCGGGTGGGGACCGATACGGTGTGATCTTCCATATCCACCGGAAAAGAGGATATCCGGTCGACGGCATTCTTGACTTCCTGGGCTATGCGCGAGACATTTTCACCCTGGATAATTTCCAGGGTTACAATTCCCGACCCCTCCCGGGCTGTGGAAGTCATGGTCTTGATGCCTTCCATGTCGGAAACGGCTTCCTCGACAGCCAGAATCGCCCCCCGTTCGACCTCTTCCGGACTTGCCCCCGGATAGGGCAGCTCAATGGTGATCAGGTCGAGTTCAAAATCAGGGAAAACATCCTTGCGGATATTGTTCCCCATGAACCAGCCGCCGACCAGCAGAACCAGCATCAGCAGGTTGGCGGTGACCGAACGGCCCGCCATCCAGGCTATCGGGCCCCGCTGCCCGGTGGAATTTTTATGCTGCCCCGCCATGTTTCCTTACCGGGCGTCCGCCTGCAGAAAATTTTCTTTTCCCATGGCTTCCCTTGATCCCTGTCCGATCCTGATGGCCATCCCGTCCACCGGCACCGGCAGTTCCGTGACGATCAGAAGATCCCCGGCCTGAAGGCCGTCCTTTACCAGGACGCTCTCTTCGTCGCGCCACAGGGTCGTGACCGGCCTGACCGCAAGCCTGCCCTCTTCGGTAGCAAGCCATATTTCCCGGTCGTTGTGCAGGGCGGTCCGCGGGATGAGAAAAACATCGTGCAGTTCCTCGCCTGCCAGTTCCACCCGCACGTACTCACCGATAACCAGCTGTTTTCTGCTGTCGGCACTTTCCTGCAGGCCCAGGGGATCGGGAACCGAGATCAGCAGGCGGGCCATGCGCCCTTCTCTTGAGAGGTCTCCAAGCAGGCGGATCACCTGCCCCTCGCGTACATTGTCCTGCCTGTAATAGATCCTGGCGGGCAAACCGGGTTCCCCGCTCTCCCCGGGTATCGTGAGCCACTGCAGGCGGTCCAGCGGCAGGGACACCTGCACCCAGTATTCGTCGGTGCCGACAAGATCCGCAAGACTTTCCTGGGAAGCGACAAAAGCGCCGCGGTCGACATATTTGTTGAGTACCAGAGCGTTAAAGGGCGCCTTGATTTCGGTTCTGGAAAGGTCGATCCTTGCCTGCTCCACTTCGGCCCGGGCAGCCCTGACATCCGCCTCCACCTTCTCCAGGTGAGGCTTTCTCAGGGCCAGAGCGCCTTCCACATCATTGTTGTCCCCGCCATACAACAGATCCCATTCCTGCCGGGCCACATCCTGCCGTCCCTGCTCCAGTTTATAGGCGTATTCGGCGTCGGCAAGAACCCGCTCCTTGAGTTCCAGGGCGAGTTCATAGTCCTTGGGGTCAATCTGCAGCACTGTTGTGCCGGCGCGCAGCAGGCCGCCGACGGTGAATTCGTCATTGAGGGCGATAATCTCTCCGGCCACCGGGGTTTTCAGGACAATTTCCCGGGAAGGAATCACGCTGCCCATCGCCTTGATCCGGATGGTATGGGACCGCGGTTCCAGGGGGACAACATTAACCAGGGGAGCGACTTTCTCCACCGGCTGCCTGGTGATCTGCGGTTTGGTTTCAATCAGGTGCCTGGCAATCAGCCCCCCTGCCAGGATGATGATTGTGCAGTAAATGATCCGCCGCATATAGTGGGGCGGCTTTTTATTCTGTTTTTCCCCGGCGTCGTTGCTGCGGATCGGGTCATCCATGTTCATGATTGGTTATCCTTCTGGATTTTTGCGTATTCTTCGGGAATGGAGAGTTCTTCGACCCATGATCCGCCCAGTGCCCGATAGAGATTGATTCTGGCCAGGTACAGATCCTCTTTCCGGGCTATCAGGTCAATCTCAAGATTCTGCACGGCAATCAACTGGGTCAGGACCGGCAGGTAGTCATTGAGTCCCTTCACGTACCGGTTGCGGGCCTCGGCCAGGGCACTCTTCGCTGCCTGCAGCTCATTTTCCGTAAGCCTGATATGCTCCCTGATTTTTATTTCGCTGGTCAACGATTCCTCCACCTCCCTTACGGCGGTGAGGACGGTCTGGCGGTACTGGGCCAGCTGGTCGTTTATCTGGGCCGCAGAGGCGTCAGCCTGCGCCCGGCGTCTGCCCCCGTCAACCAGGGGGGCGGTCAGCCCGGCAGCCAGATTGACCAGCCAGTTGTCAAACAGGCTTTCCAGCGCCCCGCTGTCATAGGCCGCTCTGCCTGTCAGCCTCAGGGCCGGAAGCCGGTCGGCCCGGGCGACGACAAAATCCTGGTCGGCAGCTTCAAGACGCAGCAGCGCAGCCCGAATGTCCGGCCGGTTGCCAAGCAGTTGCGCCGGGACACCGGCAGGCGGCAGATCACTGATCAGCGGCAGTGGCTGCGGCTCAATAACAGGCAATTGCTGCGGCAGGCTGCCGAGCAGGACCGCCAGGCTGTTGCGCAGCAGCTCCCCTTCCATTTCCGCCAGCGGTATCCGGGCGCGGATGCGTTCAACCAGCTGTCTCTGCTGCATCACATCCAGGGCGGAAGCCAGGGCTTTACGGAAGCGCAGCTCCACCAGTTCCAGGTAGGTCCGGTTGGTCTCGAGCTGCTGCTGCAGAAGTTGCATTCTCTGCTGGTTGGCGATTATCCCGATCCACCGGTTGGCCACTTCCGCGGTGATCGTCATTGCCGCGGCATGGAGGTCCTCCCGGGTGGCGAATGCCGACAGGTCGGCGGATCTTTTTCCCGCCCTGATTCTTCCCCACAGGTCAACCTCATAGCTGCTGAAAAGCCCCAGGGAGTACTGGTCCGACCCCTCGGTTATTCTCAGGGCCTGCTGGTCGGTATGCAGCTCCGTATAAGAGGCGTCGGTTTCGCCGGTTATTGAGGGAAAGAGTTCGCTGCCGGCCGCATCGGCCAGCGCCTCAGCCCTGGCGACCCGTGCCCAGTACGACATGAGGGTCTGATTTTCCGCCAGCGCCTCGCCCACCAGCTGCTCAAGCAGGGCGCTGTCAAATGTCTCCCACCAGCGCTGCGGCGGCATCATCACCGCATCTTCCAGGGAATAGGCGGGGGGCAGCTTCACCTCGCTTACAGAGCGGTCGGGTGCGGTAAACGGCGCGCAGGATGCGATCTGCAAAGCCGCCGCTGCAAGGATTATCCGGAAACAGAATTGTGCCGTGATGCAGCACTTCTGCCGCCGGGCGTTCATCAGCAATGAAATACCGTTACCAAGCAAATCCGGCACCTTCCATGTCAGCAGGTATCTTTCCGCCATTGAGTAATTTTGTACAAAAAAAGAAGATATCAATTAATTATAAGACGCTCCTGCAAGAGTTCAATATCCCTGATAAAGATTCTCAAATACTTTCGTTTTGCCAGCTACTGATACCATTTTTTGCCGTTCATTCGAAGAGAAAAGAGCTGCCGCCAAAAAAACCATGCTGTTTTTTTGATTGCAGCCGCCGGATCGGCTGATACGGGTCCGGTAAAATCAGGCTGAAGCTTAGGAGATCCTTATGCCGGGAGTATATGCAGCTCCCGTGACTTCCACGGAACGGACATCCGGATCCAGCTTGAAACGTACGGGGATGAATTTTTCAATTATCCCGATGCCGGTCGTCAGATGGCCGGTGACTTCTTCGGTTATGATCATGGAGTTTCCCCGGGCAAGCGCCATATAAAGGAGGAGCTGATCGGCCAGGTGTTTGTCCACCGAAGCGGCGCTTGCGGCAAAATGGAGAAAAGCACGGCAGAGTTCCTGAGCAACCTGTTCGGCCGGCTTCCCCTTTTTTCCAAGCACGCTGAAGCCGGCCAGGCTGTTCTCATACTCTCCCCTGAGATACAGGACATTACCCTGCCCCGGGGAGGGTGCAGGTTCAAACCGCCTGGCGAATTCATATCCTTTTTTTCCCAAACAGGCCCGCAGCTGCTTTTCTTCACGGTCCACGATATGCAACGGCAGATTGGCAAGCCCCAGCATCAGATCCAGGCGGCGCAGCCTGCCGCGCTCCGGAACCTGCAGTCCCTTGAGACCGGGACAGGGAGTGACCCGCAGGGTGCACGAGCCCCCGCCGCCCGGATACCATCCCCATTTATCAAGTACCGCGCTTGCCTCTCCGCCCATGCGGCGCAGAAAAGGGAGGAAATTTTCCTGCAGATAATGAAACACCGGGCTGAACGGCACATGCGTCCCTCCCTGCAGGACAATGGTGGAAGGTCCGGCGGCAAACAGCAGGGGCGGCAGTATCGAGGCGGCCAGCAGGGTGACGGAACCGGCCGTGCCGATGGTGAATCGATAGCTGCCCCTCTGGATCGTGCGCGGTGCAAACCTGAGGGATGTTGCGTTTTCGCTGTCCCCGGCAACTTCCGCTCCGGTTATCTGCGCAACCGCCCTGACCGCGGCCAGGTGCTGCGGTCTGAGCCCCGGATGCCTGCGGTTGGCCCGAATGCTGTGAATCTCGAAAGAGCGCTGCGTCAGAGCTGCAAGAGAGAGGGATGTCCGGAGAATCTGGCCTCCCCCTTCTCCGATACTGCCGTCAATGACGATGTGTTTTTCCATTAATTTTCCCGGCAGAAAATAGTTTCATATCCTGCAGTAAACACTACATGCAAATTAAACCGATGGAAAGCCATCCCCGATTATTTTTTCCGGTCCGGGTGAGACAGCCGTTTTTCTTATTCGGGCATGCAAATTGCGAAACCGTTCAGAAAGGGCGGGAAAAATGGCGAAAGCGGCGGTTTTAAAGAGTCATGACGTGTAATATATTTGCCTGTACGGCCCTTTTTTCAGGTGGAATCCAGAGAAGAGCATGCCGCACCTTCCTTTTACTGCTGCTCTGCACTCTTGCCGGCTGTGCCGCCTCCCCGCTCCACCCGGACCAGGTTCCCTGCCGGGATCCCCGCACAGTGTATGCCGTCAATCACGGCCGGCACGTGGGTCTTGTAGTTGCGGCAGCGGATCTCGCAGCGGTGCTGCCCCTGCTGGCCGGGAATCTCCGGCAGGAAGAATATGCTGAAATAGGGTGGGGAGACCTGCACTATTATCAGGAGGAAGATCCGACCCTGGCCCTGGGGTTCCGCGCCCTGTTCCTGCGGACCGACAGTGTCCTTCATTTCGCTGCGTTCAGTAGTGAACCCGAACTCTATTTCGCGGAACTGGAAGTCCTTCCTCTGCAGGTGGAAAATGCCGGGTACAGAGAGCTGCTCGAGGTCGTGGCCGGGAGCTTCGCCCGCACCGATGACGGCAGTGTGATAGAAATCGGACCCGGACTGTACGGCAGGAGCCGGTTCTATCAAGCCAGGGGCGATTTCCACATCTTCAACACCTGCAACACCTGGGTGGCACGGGTGCTCCGGGCAACAGGATACCCGCTTTCCTCCCGGACCATAACCTCTACCAGTCTCCTGAATCAGCTCAGAACCATTTCCCCAAACCTCTGTTTTCCGGCCGATCCTGTCCGCCGGGATCAGAAGTAAATATTTGAGCCCAAAGGGCCCGGCCTTGGTCGCCCCTTGAAGGGGCAACTTTATTGTATTTCCCATTGGCAT
>JAWSUG010000031.1:0-41476 GCA_033549385.1 Desulfobulbaceae bacterium
ATAGCCTTGCCTTCCTCAATGAGGAAAAAGACCGGCTGCTCAAAGAGATCAATACTCATTTCGGCAATCATCCCAAGCTCAGAGAGAAGCGCGATCTCCTGCTTTCCATACCCGGAGTAGGCGACAAACTTGCCGCGCAGCTTCTGGCGCTGTTTGCCAGCAAGGATTTCTCCAGGGCACCGGAAGTCGCGGCCTTCCTTGGCTTGGTACCGGTTGAAAAGCAATCCGGCACAAGTGTTATCGGGCGCCCCAGGATGTCCAAATCTGGCAACAGCCAATTGCGCAAGGCGCTGTACATGCCGGCCATTGTCGCGATCAAATACAACCCCGATGTCCAAGCTCTCTACCAGAGATTGATCAAGGGTGGAAAAACCAAAATGGCCGCCATCGGAGCCGCTATGCGTAAGCTTGTTCACATCGCCTTTGGTGTTTATAAAAATCTTACCCCCTATCAGCCACAAAATTCTTGACGGGGAAGACGGTATCTACGCAACTCCGGCAAAAATAAAGGTTCATCGGAATCGAATCCGCCTTGCGGGGTTTCATTCAAAGACTCTGAAAAATTTGTATTTCCTTTTCCTTTATTCCTTCATAGAAGGCGCGGATAATCGGCCGGGCCGGCTCCACCATGGAGATTATAAACATCAGCAGGCCGCTGTTTCCGGCCAGCACTGTGTCGAGCCTGGTCGGGGTATCCCGCACCCTGTCATGCTCCCATCCCACCCGGTGCATATGGTAGGAACCCAGCAGGATATGGTTGTTGCCGCGGCACTCCTTTATCCTGGCAAAGAGTTCGGCAGGATCGGCTACCCAGCCGCGTTTATGGAGAGGGGTTTGCGACGGGACAGCATACTCTGCCATCATCCTGTCCATCTGCTCTTTATAGGGGGGGCGCGAACGGACATTATTCCGCAGCGGGAAGCAGGCCTCCACTCTCAGGCCTTCCGCTTCTGCCGAGCCGCAGACTAGTCCGAAGGCCTTTCCCTTTTCCGTCCGTCCGTTGCGATATTGGTCCAGGGACTGATGACAGTGTTCGAGAATGGTCCGCCGGCAGTTTTCCGGGAGAAGAATTTGCGTATCAGGTAAGTATTTCTGCAACATGGATGCTTATGGTCCATATAGTTTTCGGAAAAAAAGGCAATTCTCAACTACAGCCCGCAGTTTCCGGCGAATTTTATAATAAAAAACATAATTTCAATTATATAAAGAGTTGCAAGAAACAAACCGGAATAACATTGAAATGCCATGTCAAGGCAAATTACTGGAATTAATAAATAATATTGGAAAGCAGGGAGGGCGAATCTCACGGTCTCAATGCTTCCCTGATGGTGATTTTACCAAATAGTCGTAAAAAGGATGTTACCCTGTCGGAATTCAAGGATCTCGGCGGTAATTGCCGCGCTGCGGCACGTCCGTAAAGATGTGCTGCAATTGTTTGAGAACCCCCGCATGCATTGCAATCGACAGTTCTCTCAGCAAGAAGCAACTTGCGGGCAAACTCTGATGAACCCTGACCCGGGATCTGGTGAAATCCCCATCCCGATCTGGTGAAATTACCAGGTTTTGAGCTGGAAGGTGACCTCAAGTACGATTTTTGTTCAAAGACGAAATATTAATTTCTTTTTTTTTGATTGATAATTGGAACATTGGATAACGGAGATCATTGCCGTCCCTGTACAGGTTGTTTCTGCACTCCGGTATCAGGGACCTCGATCATCAGGATCCGGATGCCGGAAACCGTTTCACCCGTACTGCCGGAAAGGGAAATTGGCTTTGGTTCCGGCATGTTCTGGTCTAACACGGGATCGGGTCCGGTGTACGCGCCAACATGTCTGCCCGGCTGCGGCCGTCCCATACCAAGTTCATCCCTGGCAATCAGATAATATGGTTGGCCGGCCGGAAGCTGCAGCTCGAATTCTCCGTTGTTGCCGGCAATTTTTTCAGAGATAAGGTGCGGCCGCCTGGAAGCGGGGTTCTGTTTTATCAGAATCCAGGCGCCATCTTCAAAGGGTTGACCGTTTTTACTGATCAGCGTTCCCCGGATGGTAAAATAATCGGTAAATTTCCATGCGGATTTGGGGGTGGCGACCTTTATGTCACCGAAATTTTCGGCTGAGCCGGTTATTTCAAAGACCCTTCTGTTCATCTCCTCATCGACCGCTGCGAATCCCTTTTCATCGCTGCGGGGCGGTCCGGTTTTTTTCTCGTCATTCCTGCTGATGACGCCCAGATAATATCGGCCGGCCGGCAGTTCCGCGGTGAATTTTCCCTGCTGATCAACCGATGTGACATGGTCGGGAATTCGGCGCACGCTGCCGAATTTGGGCGGATAGTGTGACCGGGCATTGAAAAAGGCGGCAATGCCTCCGGGCATGGGTTCTTTGCCGTCAATTAATATCCTGCCGCTGATCGAATTTTTATTTTCCGGAACCAGCGGTCCCTGCTTTATATCGGCAGCTGTGACAGCCGTGGTAAAGAACAGGAGAACCAATGCCGGCAGAAATCTGAATTTAAAGAACATGGATTATCTCATCAGTAAATAATACAATATAAAACCCGGGATGATACATCGCTATCTGTTTCCAAATACCGTGCCACTATCGCTGGGTACACCACAATCCATCATGCATGCGAGGATGAAAGAGAATGATATGCTGCAAATTATTCCTTGTCCCGCATGAGAACAAACCCGATAAGGAAGGTAGTTTGACATCAACTTTTAATAATAGTATACTTTATTATAAACTTAAAGATAAGGGGTTTATTTATCCGGAATAAAATTTGCAAGTAAAAGATAGAGGGTATCATAGATTTGTCTGATTAATCAAGAGGCTGTCGCCTGCAATGAAGTCTAAAGGGGGTAGAAAATGAAACTAAGACATGTTACGGCTCTAATTTTTTGTTTTTCAACGGTGTTCCTGTTTTTCAGCACCATGGCAGCGGCAGCGAACGGCACCTTGCAGGTTACCTTCAAATATAACGACGGCGGGGTAGAACTGCCTCTTAACAATGCCTATCTTTATCTGCAGGATGGCACGATGAGACCCCCCATGGAAAAATTTTACAAGAGCGCGGAGTATATATTCGGACCATCCGATTCCCTGGGGCGGTTCAATGCAAGTGTTCCGGAAGGAATCTATTATGTCAGGCTCACAAAAAGACAGGATGGAACCAGAAGACCCCTGGGACCGCCTGAGGGGGGAGACTACACCTGGGCCAATTACCAGGAGCAAATCACGGTGACCGCCGGCAGCGTCATCAACCTGGGTACCCAGTATGCCACTTTTTACAACAAACCGATAACGCTTACCGGTGTCATCACGAATAGTTCCACCGGAGAACCGTGGCCCGATCGCTATGTCAGGGCGCAGCCCGAACCCTGCATCGAGGCCGATTACTCCAGTTGGGATCCGAATGAATGGGTTGACACCAATGAGTGTGGATCGGTGAAATACCTGGCACAGCAGAAGACCGATGCCCAGGGAAGGTACACCCTCCTGTTGAAGGAGCCGGGATCGTACTATATTGTTTCATCAAGAAAACTGGGCGACTATCACCAGCAGTATGCCGGCAACCCAAGCAGCACCGGCTGGAGCACAGGACCCATAACGGTCAATCAAGGCGACAACATTGTCCTTGATATGAACATCCATCCCTACTATTAATCGGAAAATAGAGGACGGGTTTGCAAAGGGACGCTCCGGCCGGGAGCGTCCCTTTTTTTTTCGCATATCGCCTGCATTATTCTTATTTAGACTATTTACCGTCTGCAGGTAACCAGAACTTTCCCGCGCGAAACAACGGAAAATTTTTCCATTATTCACCAAGAGGCGGCCGGAGCCGATTTTTTGCGGACCGGTTATTTACTTGACAGTATCGCCTTTTTTTTTCATTGTGGCGGCAAAGAAAATACAAATGGTACGAACCTCAACATACCTTGCGGCAGCGAATGTTGTTCACCGTCCCACCCGCAAGGAGGCTAAAGTTATAATTTTACCGGACATCACGAGCTGATGATCCACCCTGCCTGCAGCCGCTGTCGATGGTCTGCAGGTTCTAATCAAAGAGAACTGTTTT
Source organism: Desulfobulbaceae bacterium (assembly GCA_033549385.1). Lineage (GTDB taxonomy): Bacteria > Desulfobacterota > Desulfobulbia > Desulfobulbales > Desulfobulbaceae > UBA10518. Next base: position 4,078 of record JAWSUG010000031.1, read on the forward strand.
ATTATGAGAAAAGAAATTAAAATCGGCACCCGGGCAAGTCTGCTGGCAGTCACCCAGTCAACCTGGGTCAAGGAACAGATTGAAGAGCACAACCCCGGCACAAAGGTGGAACTGGTGAAGATTATCACCAAGGGCGACAAGATTCTCGACGCGCCCCTGGCCAAGGTGGGGGGAAAGGGGCTGTTTGTCAAGGAACTGGAAGATGCGCTTCTGGACGGCAGGGCGGATCTGGCGGTCCATTCGATGAAAGATGTGCCGGCCGAACTGCCGGAAGGCCTGCATCTCGGGGTGGTTACCGAACGGGAAAACCCGGTGGATGCTTTTATTTCCACCAAATATACAAGCCTGTCCGACCTGCCGAAAGGGGCAACGGTCGGGACTTCAAGCCTGCGGCGAAAGTCGCAGCTGGCAAGCCGGCGGCCGGATCTCAACATCATCGACCTGCGGGGCAATCTTGATACGCGGCTGCGCAAGCTGGATGAAGGACAGTTTGATGCCATTGTCGTTGCCGCGGCCGGTTTGAACCGTCTGGGCATGGCGCACCGCATTACGTCCCTGTTTGTCCCGGAACAGATGCTGCCTGCCATCGGCCAGGGAGCACTGGGGCTTGAACTGCGGATAGATGACCGGGATCTGCTGGACGGCATTTCCTTCCTGAACCATCCGTCGACCGCCACAGCGGTTGCGGCGGAAAGGGCTTTTCTCCTCCGGCTGGAAGGCGGCTGCCAGGTTCCCATCGGCGGTTATGCCGTTGCCGATGATAAAATTGTGACCCTTACCGGGCTGATCGCCAGCGTGGACGGCAGGCAAATCCTCAAAGAAAAAATGAGCGGGCCGGCGGACTCGGCAAAGGAAATCGGTACCGAACTGGCACAGAAACTTCTTGATATGGGCGGGCGTAAGATTCTGGACGAAGTCTACTGCCAGCTTTAAGTTGCCACAGGCACCACATCTTCACACGTTTCGCGCCGTCCGCATAGAGGGGCTATGGCGGACGGCGCGAAACGTGCAAATCTGCGGCACCTGTGGCAACTTAAAGGTTGGGGGAGTAAAAAAATCAAATAACCACAATCCTGAATCCGTGAGCGTTCGAGAACGGTCCAGATGCAAGGCGGCAACGATGTTGATTATCCTTATGTGATATCAACGAGTTGCCAACAGGTAAGCGTAGACTCCGCAGCAGATGGGCCGATATCGGGCGCCCCGAAGGGCGGCGAAGTGAATCGCGCAATATACATCTGCCATAAAAGGCTAAAAATAAATAAGTTACCCGGCATATTCCTGAAAGCCGTCATGGATTCAGGATAATACCTGTGGGCAGGTATAGATAATCTTTTAACCATGTCAGAAAATGTACCAGTGAAATCCGTGCCGAAGGTCGGCAAGGTTTATCTTGTCGGCGCCGGTCCAGGCGATCCGGGGCTGATAACCCTGCGCGGCAAATATCTGCTTGAGCGGGCCGATGTCGTTGTTTACGATTACCTGGCCAATAAAAAACTGCTGCGCCATGTCCCGGCATCTGCCGAATTCGTCTATGTCGGGAAAAAGGGCGGCGGCCTGCATGCCTTCACCCAGGAGGGGATTAATGCCCTGCTGGTTGAACATGGCAGGGCAGGCAAAATGGTGGTCCGGCTGAAGGGCGGGGATCCTTTCATCTTCGGCCGCGGCGCGGAGGAGATTGAAGAACTGGTTGCGGCAGGTATTCCTTTTGAGGTTGTCCCCGGTGTGACCTCGGCTACAGCCGCGGCAACCTATGCGGGAATTCCGATCACCCACCGCAAGTACACCGCTTCGGTCGCCTTTATTACCGGGCATGAGGATCCGACCAAAAAAGAGTCCAATATACACTGGGACAAACTGGCCACCGGCGTCGGCACCCTGGTCATTTTCATGGGCATTAAAAATCTGCCCGTTATCACCCGGAAGCTGATTGAAAACGGACGCGATCCCAAAACCCCGGTTGCAGTTGTCCGCTGGGCCTCGACTCCCGAACAGCACTCGGTGGAAGGTACGCTGGAAACCATCACCGAAGTGGTCCTCCAGGCAGGAATCAAGCCTCCCGCCCTGGTTATCGTGGGTGAAGTCGTCAAGCTGCGGCGGATCATCGACTGGTATGAGAAACGGCCCCTGTTCGGCAGGAAGATCGTCGTCACCCGCACCCGGGAACAGGCCAGTGAACTGGTGGCGCTTCTGGAGGAACATGGAGCGGATTGCCTGGAATATTCAACGCTCAATATCGAGCCGGTTGCGGACTACTCGATTCTGGACCGCGAACTGGAAAACATGGCTTCCTGCCACTGGCTCATTTTCACCAGTATCAACGCGGTAACCTATTTTTTCAAACACCTGTACGGCCGGGGCGGGGATGCACGTTCCCTGGCCGGACCCGGGGTGGCGGCAGTGGGCAGGGCAACCGGTGAAGAACTGCTCAGGTACGGCATCAAGGTTGATCTGCTGCCGGAAAAATTTACCGGCGCCGGCCTGGCGGAAGCTCTCATCAATACCGGAGTACAGGGAAAAAGGATAGTCATTCCCCGGGCCCTGGTCGCCGGGGATATCCTTCCCGACCGGCTCACAGAGGCAGGTGCCGAGGTGGTTATAGCGCCGATCTATCAGAATGTACCGCCCAAAGGCAGAAAGGAAGAGCTGCGGGAAGAACTGGCGGAAAAAAAGATTGATATGATCACCTTTACCAGCTCATCGACTGTCACCAATTTTCTGACCATGGTTGATGCGGCTTCTCCAGCGGAACTGCACCAATTGCTGGATAATGTGAAAATCGCCGCCATCGGCCCGGTTACCTCCAAAACCGTGGAGGAATACGGCCTCAAGGTCACGGTCCAGCCCCCATCCTACACCATAGCCGACATGGTGAACGCGATTGTTGACCATTATCAAAAACCCAGATAGGCTGCCTGTGGGGCACGGTATTTTCTGCCGGGAAATAAATCAGCCCGGAGCATCCGACACCCCGGAAACCGATGTAACCGACAACACCGCCGCTGATTCCGAAAAGTCGCTGTTATGCCGCCAATGCCGCGCGGTAATTGCGAGCAGGCGGGATGCCGTGGTCATTAACGGCAATCATCTCCACGCCTTTTTCAACCCGGCCGGCATCATCTTTGAAATCCGCTGCTTCAAGCAGGCTGCGGGCTGCACTGTCCACGGACACCCGACCGATGAATTCAGCTGGTTCCAGGGCTATGTCTGGCGGTACGCGCTCTGCGCAACCTGCCTGATTCACCTGGGCTGGATATTTGACTCGAGTGAGAAATTCTTCTTCGGCCTGATCAGCGACAAGCTTGTTGAAGGATGAGACTGGACAGAATCGGACAGCGGCTGCAAACCAGGCTGATATCCGGCCCTGCAGGTAACCGCTTCAGCCTTTTCATTCCACGATTTTTTTATACGATTGCGGAAAATAGTGCTCCAGCATGGCTATCGACTCCATGGATTGCCAGTCTCTCGGCCCGATAAATTTTTCCCGCAGGATACCCTGGGGATCGATAATGTACGTTTCCGGGACTCCGGTCAGGCCGTACTCCCTTGCCGCGTCGGCTTCGAGGTCGATGAGCACGGGGAAATCAGCGCCGGCTTTGTTCACCACGTTCAGGGCATATTCCGGCCGGTCATTGTACAGCACGGTTATCATCTGAAAATATTCCTCCGGTATCATGCGGTTCACTGCAACCATGGAAGGTATTTCCTCCAGACAGGGCGCACACCATGACGCCCAGAAATTAACAAACACCACCTTGCCACGCAGGTCGGCCAGATTCCAGGTATTGCCCTGAATATCCGTGAGGACAAAAACCGGCGCCGGTTTGCCGACTTCTGCTCTTTTTGCCTCCTTTTCTCCCATATCGCAGCCGGCCTGGAGAAAAGCGGCAAGTGCCAGGACCAGAATAAATAACCTGTAAATAGAGCCTGTTTTTCGAGTCATTTCATTTTTCCCGTTTTTCTCTATGGAGCATCGGCCGTAAATATGCATCGGCCTGATTTTCAATTCCGTATGGCTGCAGTACACATACCACAGCTTATCTGTTTTTAAAATCTTCCTTTTTCAAACCCAGTTTTTTCATTTTGTTGTACAAACCTCTGCTGTTGATGCCGGCAATTTCGGCGGCTTTCCCGATACGGCCACCTGTTTCGGTGAGAACCATTTTCAGGTAGATCGAATCAACCTGGTCCAGGACCTCCCTGTGGACTTCAGGAAGCGTTTTTCCATGCCAGGAGGGTATTCCGTTGCTCCCTGCCGGAATCATCTGCTGATCAAAAGAGGTCCCTTTATGAAAAATACCCGGCAGGTCCTGCAGGGTGATTTCATCGGTTTTGCATATCAGCATAGCCCGCTCGATAACATTCATCAATTCACGCACATTTCCGGGCCAGTCATAATTATACAGTGCCTGCAGGGTCTGGTCGGTGATATGCGTAATATCCCGGCCTATTTTATATCTGTAATAATTCATGAAACGGCGGGTCAGGGCAGGGATATCGTCTCTTCTTTCACGGAGAGGCGGGATCCTGAGTGTCATCACGCCCAGTCTGTAGTACAGGTCCCGGCGAAAATTACCCTGGACTATTTCTTCCTCCAGTTCACGGTTTGTGGCGGCAATGACCCGGACATCAACCCATATGGATTTGTCGCCGCCGACAGGCCGCACTTCATAGTCCTGGAGAACCCTCAGCAGCTTCGTTTGCAGATGAAGCGGCATTTCTCCTATTTCGTCCAGAAAAATTGTTCCCCCGTGCGCCTGCTCAAAGGCACCCCTGCGAGAGCGTGTGGCACCGGTAAAAGCACCTTTTTCATGGCCGAACAGCTCGCTTTCCAGAAGCTGTTCCGGGAGGGCGGCAGCGTTCAGGGCCACAAAGGGTTTGCCGGCACGCGAACTTTCGGCATGTATTGCCTTGGCCAGATGCTCCTTGCCGACCCCGGTTTCCCCCATGATAAGGAGGACCGAGTCGCTGGGAGCAACCAGCTGCACATCGTTGATGAACATTCGCATGACTTCGCTGTTGGAAACGAAATCGTTCAATTTCGGCTGGATAATTCCCCGTCGTTCATAGCGGTCAAGCAATACCAGCTGGCGGCGGGACTCCAGGGTGGCATCAATGGCCTCAACAAGAATATCCGGAGGAATTTTAGAATACAGGACAACGTCCGCCCCTGCTGCCATCAACTGGGCATGCTCTTTGGCGGAATCGTAATCATGGAGAACAACAGTAGTCGGATTTTCCGGGAGATTGTTCAGCATGGCAATGGCGGATTCAACAGGCCGCGGGAGCAGGGAATCACCGATAACAATCACGTCACCGCAGCTTTGCACAACTTTCTGCAAAGGATTTTTCGTCTGTCCATAGCACCCGACCTGCACATCGGTGCGGGGGGAAAACCGTTCTTCCAGCTCGCGCTGCAGCTCCATTTCTCTAAGGGCAAAAACCAGGCGCACAAGCATGTACGTATCCCCTGAAAAGAATTTTTTTTCCTATTTTTTGCATAACTTTACCAGATAAAGCTATATTCGGCAATAAATTTCTCAAAAAAAGGATATGTGTTTAATCGTTGGATAATTTTCATTATAAAATGTCTTCTTTTTTGTTTGGAAATATAATCTAACTTACTCGATTTATTATTTTATTTAAAATGGGGAGATAAATGGCTGCCGTGTCTTATGGGCAAAAAAGAACCCATTAATGGTGACTTGAATTAAAAGGAAATTTTATTCTTTTTTTTCAAAAAGCCGGCCAGTCTTTATTGAAATAAGTTAAATGATTTCAATATATTATGCAATACTTGACTATTGGCACGGGAAATGCTAAGCGACGTTATCGTGTACTTTGGGAGTGGTGTTATGAAGAAAAAACCAGCATCAAATAAAGGAACAGGCAGAAAGGAAGATGATGAGGAATTTTATGAGGAACAATCGGAAAAGAAATACCGCTCCTTGAAAAAAATAAAACGTTATAAACCGCCGCATAAGAAGTGGGGGTTCTGACGCATGCATGAAACTTCAAAAAAAGAGATAGAAAAAAATGCAAAATGCACACCAAGCACTGGCAGAAAACGAGGGGAAGGGGCTGCACGTCATGAATGAGGCGATAGCCAAAAATGCCTGGGGGATCGCATCAGCAATTGATATTTATGATTGTGATCCGGATATTATTCGCGATGCCGATGCCATCCGCCGTTTTGTCGTAGAATTATGCGACCTCATAGAAATGAAAAGATTCGGGGAGACCCTAGTGGTGCATTTCGGCGAAGATGAACGTGTGGCCGGGTATTCCATGGTGCAGCTTATTGAAACATCTCTTATTTCCGGACACTTCGCCAACCTGACGAATGCCGTCTACCTGGACGTTTTCAGCTGCAAGCCATATCTGCCTGAAATGGTACAGGATTTTGCCGAGAAATTCTTCAAGGGATCCGGCAGCAATCTCAACATCAGCCTGAGGATGTAGGATGTTCCAGGTCAGGGTGTGTGAAGATCCCGAAGAATGTGCCGCGATCTGGAAGAAATACTGGCCCCTGAAGTGTCTCTTTGACCTGTGGGAGGTCCGGCAATGTTTTGCCGGCAGCTACAGGCGGCAGCCGTATTTTCTGCTCGCCGAAAACAGGGGAAGAGTCGATGGAATCCTTGCCTTGGCCAGGATCAGGGAAACGAGCTGTTACGCTCAATATCCGGGAGAAACCTGGCAGGGGAAAACGTGGCTTGAGCAGAACAGGATAATTGCCGGATCGCCATACATATATGCCGGGCTGCTGGAAAGTGTGCCGGCGCCCACGCATCTGCGGTACCTGACCGGCGATTCGGTGCCGCTGGAAAAAGCTCCGGTCGCCGTTGATGAAGTGGGTTACCTTTTTTATCCCGGCGCATATGAATTTTCCTTTGCAAACTATATGCTGCAGTTTTCCGGGAAATCGAGAAAAAAGCTGACCCGTGAACTGGCTGCCCTGGAAGCACTGGGTGCGGCGTACCGCTTTGATCATGTGGACGACCTCCGGCTCCTTTTTCGGATGAATCTGGAGTCCTTCGGGGAGTCCTCATATTTTTATGATCCGTCGTTCCTGGACTCCTTTGAAAAGCTTGCCGCCTGGCTGTTGGAGAATAAAATGCTGCGTATCACAACCCTGCTGCTTGGCGGCACTGTTGCGGCCGTGGATATCGGCGCGGTCTGGCAGAATTCCTATACCGTGCTGGCAGGGGCAACCGGGCCGGAATTTCCCGGGGTCGCCAAGATGATCAATTTTCATCACCTTGAACGTGCCTGTCATGAACGGTTCGAGGTTGTGGATTTCCTTTGCGGCGATTTCGGCTGGAAACAGAGGTTCCATCTCTCTGCCCGGCCGCTCTATGAAATGTACATCATGCCGGGCAGAAACATCCTGAATGAGGCCCGTGCCTCTGCAGTTAAAGCCAATGAACAGTAAACAGAAAGTCCTCGTGGTCGGCACAACAGCCGATTACATAGAATGGATTCGCCAGGTCTGTCCGGAAAGGGCTCTTTTCCTGACGGATTTTGAGATCAGGGAAAATGCCGCGGAACCGGCTCCCCATCCCTGGGAAGAGATACTTTCCGATCTCAATGACGAAAGCCGGGTGAAGAACGAAATTCTTCGGCATCTGCAGAAATGGGATATTTCCCTCGACGGGATCACCTGCTTTGACTGCGAATCATTGGAAATGGCCGCTTCCCTGGCCATGGACTTCAATCTTCCCTATCCGGACATAGAAAGTATCAACCGCTGCCGGGATAAATATGTCAGTAAAAGACGGTGGGCCGAAAACGGGGTGAAATGTCCGCGGGTCAGACTGGTGCAATCCTCTGACGGAGTCTATGATTTTCTCCGGGAATTGAGCGGTTCCTGTGTTGTCAAGCCGCTGACCGGCAGCGGCAGTGAACTTGTTTTCCGCTGCACGAGCAAAAAGGACTGCGATAAATGGGCGCATATTATCCGGAAAGAACTGAGCAACAGGCAATCGCTGCGACTGTACAGCAATGCGACCACCCTGTTTCTTGCCGAAGAATTTATCGATGGGACCGAATACAGCTGTGATTTCATCGTGCGCGACCGGGGCGTGGAAATCGTCCGTCTGACCCGGAAAATCCATTCCCGCAACAAAACCTTCGGCACGATCGCCGGCTATGTCCTGCGCGGATATCCCACCGAGGATTTTTCCGGGCGGATGCTTGAAGAGACCCTGTACAACGGAGCGATAGCCCTCGGGGTTGTCAATGCAATCTGCATGGTGGACTTTATCGTCCGGGAAAACGAAATTTTCCTTCTGGAAATGACGCCGCGGCCCGGTGGTGACTGCATTCCGCATCTGCTGCGCCGCTCCGGCCTTCTTGATATGCTGACCCTGGCCCTTGACTTTGCCCAGCAAAGACCCTTTTCCATTCCCGGGGACCTGGTAAACGGACAATATGTAGGATTGCGCCTGCATGCAGGGAAATGCGGTGAAATCGTGAATTTCGATACCGGGATACTGCAGCGGGATCCCCGCATCCGGGAGATAAAACTCATACGCCGGGCCGGCCATAAGGTTGCCTTGCCCCCTGACGATTACGAGTCATGGTATCTGGGGTACATTATATTTCAGCCGGATACCGGAACCGCCCTGGAAAATCAATGCCGGGATCTCAGCCGGCAGCTCATTGTCGAGATGACATAATGACGAAAAACATCAGCCGTCCGGCCGGGGCGGGAAAGATCAGTTTAAGTCTCGAGCAGAACACACCTTTGCTGCCGGATCACGAACTGCGGCCGTTTGTGGAGCATTTTTTTGCCAGGAGGATGGAGTATCTCGCCCTGCTCGAAAAATATCCCCCGCCCCTGTATGTGCTTGATACCGGGGTACTGCGGGCCAGGGCCCGTGAGTTCCGGGATGCATTCCGGGCGGTTCTGCCGGATGTCCGCTGCTACTATGCGGTCAAGAGCAACAACCATCCCGATATTGCCGGTACCCTCCTGCAGTGCGGCATGGGACTCGACGTATCGAGCGGCGTCGAACTGGAGATGGCGGTCGGACTCGATGCCGGCGATGTTATTTTCAGCGGCCCCGGCAAGACGGATGCGGAACTGCGTCTGGCTGTCTGGGAGGCGGACCGGGTCACCGTACTGATCGACAGTTTTGGCGAACTGTCGCGGCTTGATGTTATTTCCCGGGAACACGGCAGGACGGTCCGGGTCGGGGTCCGGCTGACGACAAACCCCAATGGCTTGTGGCGGAAGTTCGGCATCCTGCCGGATCAGCTGGCGCTGTTCTGGGAAAAGGTAAGAAAATGCGGATATCTGCGGTTTGAAGGGCTGCAGTTCCATACCAGCTGGAATCTTTCACCCGATGCCCAGGTCACGTTCATTAAACAACTCGGCAAAATCCTGAGAAAACTCCCTGCAGCCGCTCTTGCGCAGATAAAATTCATCGATATGGGCGGCGGGTACTGGCCTCCGCAGGGAGAGTGGCTGCAGGCCGCCGGCACGACGACGGGCAGGCTGAAAAAGGAAATGGGCCTGGAGCAGCCCGGTGCGGAACGTGAACATTACCGGCTTCCGTCTCAGCCGATTGAACAGTTTGCCGGGCAGCTAAGCCGGGCGGTGCGCACCCATATCCTTTCCATTGTCCCCTGCCGGATCTGCCTGGAGCCGGGCCGCTGGTTGTGCAATGACGCCATGCACCTGCTGCTGTCCGTGGTGGATAAGAAATGCGATGACCTGGTCATCACGGATGCAGGGACAAATACGATCGGCTGGGAACGTTTTGAAACCGATTATTTTCCGATTCTTAATCTGAGCCGGCCAGGGGTTAAAGAAAAATCGTGCCATATCCTGGGCGCCCTCTGTACGCCGCATGACGTCTGGGGATACAATTACTGGGGGGAGGATATCAGGGTGGGCGACATCCTGATGATTCCAACCCAGGGGGCGTATACCTACAGCCTCCGGCAGAATTTTATCAAACCCCTGCCCGCAGTGATTTCAATTGATTCCGATCGCTTCAGTCAGGGCCTCCCGCCGGTACAGATATAAAAAACCGGCACATATTACCGTAACATAAGAAACAGTATGGAAAAGATTTCGATAATAAAGGTGTCGGAAAAATTATTCATACACCCTGGATTCAGGGATAAGGGATGTTACAGTTCGGGCTGCAGGGATGCCTGCTGCCGCCGCGGCTGTGATGTTGACAGGGAATCGTATGACATGATCATGGAACACAGGGAAAATATTGAGGGGCTGCTCGGCAGAAGCATTGACCGGTGCTTTGACCGCGAATGGTCCGGGCAGGAGGATTTTCTCGGGCATAATTCCATTGCCTCCACCATAATCAACGGAACATGTCCCTTTCATACGCCTTCAGGCAAGGGATGCGTCCTCTGGCAAATGGTCTTCCGGAACAACGTCCCGCTGAGGATAGTTCCTTCAACGTGCAGGCTGTATCCGGTTACCTGGAACAAGGGAGTCCTTGATATCGTGGATTGTATTGAAAAGGAATGCAGCTGTCTTGATCCCTTCAACTCCGTGACTTTGTGGGACAGCCAGAAGGATGCCATAAATGATATTTTTCAGTTAAATATTGAGCCGTAAAACTGTAAAGCGGGCACGGAAAAAAGGTGAGTTGCAATGATATCAGGTAAATTTATGAGACCGGCCGGAACGCTCTTCTTTCTTGGTTTCTGGATGGTGTACGGGAATCCTACGGCTGCGGACGGGATGCAGCACTATGAAGAACCCGCGGATTATGAAATGGAGCGGACAATGGATCCGGATGCTTCAGTATATGATGAGTTTTCTCCGGACGAAGAAGAACAGCTGTCCGAACTTGAGCGGGAAATGATGCTGCAGGAAGAAGCTGAGCCCGGGGCCGGCTACCCGGAAGATGACTCTGAATCCGAACCGGAGCTTCTGCTGGAGAACGAGCCCGGCTACTTTGGGGAGGATTATCCGGGCCAGGACGAGGAATATATGCAGCTTGAGGAGGAATCGGGACCGGCGGATGAAATTGAACCTGATGACGGGGACGCGGATTTTTTCGAGGAGGAATCGGTTGAATCCCGGATGCTGCAGGAGGAAGAAAGCGGTTATTTGCCGGAAGATGAAATACCCGGCCAATAACGGGTATTAATAAGCAGCCGGGCAGGAGAATCATGGAATTTCTGTTGCTGCCTGGACTTTTTGCGTTCATTATGAAATGCTGATTTTTAAAATTATGAAAAAACCGGGGCACAGTGTGCCCGTACGAGAACCATCATGAAAAAAAAGAGCACCCCGATTTTATCCGCTTCCCAGCCTGATTCCGCAAAAAAGGAGGAGGGCCTGGCTGATGTCGTTGCCTGCAACTCGGCAATATGTTTCATAGACGGCAGGGAAGGCCGCCTTGTGTACCGCGGCTACGATGTTCAGGATCTGGCCAGGCACAGTACTTTTGAAGAGGTTGCATACCTGCTCTGGTATGAACGGCTGCCGGGACGGATGGAATTCCAGGCTTTTCTCGATGGTTTTACCGGGAGCATGACCCTGCCTGTCGAGACCCTTATGATCCTGCGCATGTTTCCGAAGGCAGCGACACCCATGGAGGTTCTGCGGACGGCGGTATCATCGCTGGGGCACTGGGACCCGGACAGCGGCAATACCCGGCTGGATGCCTGTCTCCGCAAGGCCCAGCGCCTGACCAAGAGGATTCCTCTTATCCTGGCTTCCCATCAGAGGCTGCGGGAAGGCCTGGAACCGATAGCACCCGTACCCAATCAGGGAATTGCCTATAATTTTCTTTATACCCTGCAGGGCAGGGAACCTGATGCGGAGATAGTGCGCGCCCTGGATGTCGCCCTGATCCTGCATGCCGATCATGAACTCAATGCCTCTACTTTTGCCGCCCGGGTGACCGCCGCGACCATGGCGGATATCTACTCCGCCGTAACCAGCGCCATCGGGGCCCTGAAAGGACCGCTGCACGGCGGTGCAAATACGGAAGTTATGAAGATGCTGCGGGAAATAGAAAAACCGGAAAAGGCTGAACAGTGGGTTCTGGACAGCCTGGCAGCCGGGAAAAAAATACCGGGTTTCGGCCACCGGGTCTATAAGTGTGAGGATCCCCGGGTTGCGATCCTCAGGAAATCAGCGGAAAAGGTGGCCCGTAAAGTGGGGGATACGGCATTCTATGAAATTACAAGGGAGGTCGACAGGACCATGGCGGCTCATTCCAAGGTTTTTGCAAATGTCGACCTGTACACGGCAACGCTCTATCATGCCATGGACATACCCCTTGAGCTGTTTACGCCGATTTTTGCCATGAGCAGGGTGACCGGCTGGACCGCTCATATTCTCGAGCAGTGGCACAATAACCGGCTGATCCGTCCGATTGCCAATTATACCGGTCCCGCTTCCCTGAAATATGTTCCCATTGAAAAAAGAACGCCGTAATAACGGAGAAGGAACAACAGGACATGAATACCGTATTCCTGGATCCGCTGACCGCGGAATTCTGGACCCGCCTGGGAGTAACCATCCTCTGCGGCGGCATTATCGGACTGGAAAGACAGCTGCGGGGAAAGCCGGCGGGCATACGGACCAGCATTCTCATCTGCCTCGGTACCGTAGTATTCGTCAGCCTGGGGACGAGTCTCAATCCCGGAGCCCAGGATTCCTCAAGAGTACTCGGTCAGGTGGTCACCGGCATTGGTTTCATCGGCGCCGGTGTTATCATGGGCAAGGAGAACATAGTCAAGGGGGTCACCTCAGCCGCTATCATCTGGACATTGGCTGCCATCGGGGCTTCCATAGGTCTCGGTCTGCTGACAACTGCCGTGGCGCTTACCCTGGTTACAGTCGGGGTGCTGCTGGGTGTTGAGTTTCTGGAATCCAGTTTCCGCAAACTCCGCCGGGGCGTCCATTCCCGCTGTGACGTGGATTAAAAGGACGCCTTTGCCCGCGTCGGTGCGCCTTGCCTGAACATTATCTTTCCTGCGGGCAGATTAAATTTTAATTCAACTCTTTAAAACCTGGTCCTTCGGGCCAGGTCAGAGATATAAGGATCAGCCAATTATTTGATTTATTTGTTCATTTTTTTGTCTGCAGTAGCGGACATCTGAAAGCTCGTCTTTATGCCCTTTAGGGTGCAAAAAAACGAACCAAAAAAACGACGCCCGTGGCATTCGCCGTGTGAATAACACTGCTGGTCCTGCGGACTTCTTTGCGTTTATACCATTAAGGGTACTCCTCAAAGCTGCCGGGAATTTTCAAACTCGCGGAGTTTATGCCCTGTTAAGGGGTACTCAAACAGTGAAAATTCCTTTATCGGCATCTTTTCCGGTGCTCAACTGTCAATCGTCTGCTGAAGAGCAGACAAATGCCAATGGGAAATACAATAAACTTGCCCCTTCAAGGGGCGACCAGGTAAGCGAGCCTGCGAGACTCCGAGGCCGGGCCCTCTGGACCCGGATATTTACTTAATACGGATAGCCTGCTTCTTCAAACCACGGGCTGCTGCCGTTCAGCAGGGCGAGCAGGGCGCCGATTAAGGCAATAACCGGGAGAATCAGGCCGACAGCCGCGATCCCCCACAGGAGTATCCTGGTTCCGGGACCTGCCGGAATTTCAGCCCCGCCCCTGGATGCCTTCAGGTCGTGGTAGACATCGGCCATGAACAGCAGCAGGAACGGGTAGAGAAAAATGGAAAAGAGCATGCCGGCAAAAGGAATGATGCCGATCAGCATGAAGGGCAGCCAGACAGCAGTCAGCCTGCCGAAAGTATTCCACCAGTTGCCCCGTACATAAGCCATACTGGCCAGCAGCGCATCCATGCCCTTTCTGTCTTCTTCCAGCAGGATGTAAAAGCTGAAGGAAAACCACACCATAAAGAGTATGCCGGGCAGGATGCCGCAGAGCAGGCCGGTGACGATCAGGCCGGAAAAAATGGCCGTAACCCAGGCCATTGACCGGAGATAACGCCATCCCCTGCGAAAGGCTTCATTTACTCCCGGATTTTCATCAATAATTATTATCAGCAGGACTGTGTGCAGCCAGAGGCCGGTAATTGCCGTGATGAGCATCAGCATGCTGCTGATGCCGGTCAGAAGAATGATCCAGCTTCGGTCAATTTCGCTATGGATCATCAGGGCGCCGCCCAGACCCGCGAACAGCGCCATCACTACCGCCAGGCTGCCGATAATACCGGTGCCGACCAGAATAACGGCAAGGATGGGCAGGGCGCGCTTCTTATACGCTTCCCAGGCGGAGAAAAAAAGTTCTCCTGCAGTTGCCGGTTCTCTCTTTATTTCAGCCATTGACTATTCCCTGAATCCGTGACGGCTTTAAGCAATATGCTGGGTAACTTATTTTTTTTCCGCCTTTTATGCATATGGTAAGTATATTGTGCGATTCACTTCGCCGCCCTTCGGGGCATCCGATATCGGCCCATCTGCTGCGGAGTCTACGCTTACCTGTTGGCAACTCGTTGATATCACACCAGGATAATCAACATCGTTGCCGCCTCGAAGGTCTCGCAGGCTCGCTATCTGCATCTGGACCGTTCTCGAACGCTCACGGATTCAGGTATTCTTCAGTATTGCCGGTCAATATCCGGCGGGCATGCTGTTCATCGCAGCCGGAGATGATAACCTGTTTTTCCCGGTTCTTCAGACCGCTTATAATGGTTACCGCCGATTTAGGCACATGGAGCTGTTTGGCCAGAAAGGCGATGACCGCCTTGTTGGCCCTTCCTTCGACAGGGGGGGTGGTCAGACGGATTTTGAGTGCATTGTTATGGAGTCCGGCTACCTGGTTGCTGCCGGCCCGGGGCTGGACAAAAAGCCTGAGCAGGAGTGAGCCGTCCGGCCTGGTGCGCAGATACGGCATAAAAGGCTCTCATCGCAGGCTTAAAGCGATCTGCTGTAAGGTCGGGACCAGAAAGCTTTGCAGGAAGACAATCGCCAGAATGAGCAGCATGGGGCTGATATCAATACCCCCAAGGGGGGGAAGAAAGCGTCGGAAGCGGGAAAGCAGAGGGTCGGTTACCTGGACCAGAAAGCGGACAACGGGATTATAGGGATCTGCATTGACCCAGGAAATGACTGCCCGGGCAATGACGATCCAGATATAGACACTGAGGACAATATCGATCAGTTTGGCCAGAGCCAGCAGAAAATTACTGAGCATGAACATGTATACGCCTCCGTAAAATAGCGCTCGATGATAAATGATTCGGTCACCCGAACTGTTTCATGCGCTCCTTGATTATTAATGAAATATTCCTGTTTCCGGGCAACCGCTACTTGACTTTGCTGCCGGGGGTGACCCTGCCTCCGACGGTCGCCAGAACCAGCCGCTCATTCCCGTCGCTGTCCTTTTCCTTGGCTGCCAGAATCATGCCATGGGATTCGACTCCCATCAATTTTGCCGGCTTCAGGTTCGTCACCATCAGGACCTGGCTGCCGATTAACTCATCAGGTGCATAATAGGGGGCGATCCCGGCCACCACGGTCCTTTCTTCCGGGGCTTTGACGGTCAGTTTGAGCAGTCTTTCCGATTTTTGAATTTTTTCAGCGGCAACTACTTCGGCAACCCGGATGTCCAGAAGTTGAAAAGTGCCGTACTCGATCAATCCCTCCTGCTGCCCGGATTGTTTTTCCCCCATTCTGCTCCCGGGCTGCGGCTGCTGATTTTTTTCATCCCCCGGTTTCTTTTTGTCAAGCCGGGGAAAGAGCTGCGGCCCCGGGGATATTTCCGTTCCGGGCTGCAGCATTCCCCATTTTCCGTGACTGTCAAGGGTTGTCGCCTCGTTGAAGTCAACGCCGAGGGACAGAGACATTTTTGCCGCGGCCTCCGGCATGACCGGCCGCAGAACCAGAGAAAGGATGCGTAAGGATTCCGCCAGGATGTAGAGCACGGTCAGCAGCCGTTTTTCCTGGTCGGGAATCTTGGCAAGCTCCCAGGGCTCATTGGTGACAATATAGCGGTTCAGCATTCCTATTACCCTCCAGACTTCCTGCAGCGCCCGGTGGAAGTTGAAGGTGTTCATATTGAGGCGGTACTGGGCGATCATGACTTCCAGGGCATTGATAAGTTCCCGGTCCACATCATTGTACAGGCCTTTGGCCGGCGCCGGCACCACATTGCCGGCATACTTGCCGATCATGGTCAGCGCTCGGGAAAAAAGGTTGCCCAGGTCATTGGCAAGATCGGAATTCCGCCGTTCAACAATGGCATTGCCGGAAAAGGAGGCATCCAGGCCGAAACTCATTTCCCGGAGAACAAAGTAGCGGACCGTATCGGCACCGTACTGCTCAACCAGGTTGCCGGGCTGGATCACGTTGCCGATTGATTTCGACATCTTTGTTTCATCCACGTTCCAGTAGCCGTGCACATGCAGCCGCCTGTAGGGCGGTACACCGATGGCCCTCAGCATGGTAGGCCAGTAGATGGCGTGCGGTTTAAGGATATCCTTGGCGATAACATGCTCGGCCGCATTCCAGTAATGCTCGAAATCAGGGCCGTCAGGATAGCCGATGCCGGTGAGGTAATTGATCAGGGCATCAAACCAGACATAGGTCACAAAATTCCGGTCAAAAGGGAGGGGGATACCCCAGGTCAGCCGCGACACTGGTCTGGAAATGCAAAGATCCTCCAGGGGTTCGCTGAGAAAAGACAGGACCTCGTTCCGGTACCGCTCCGGAGTAATGAATTCCGGGTGCTTCCTGATATGCTCTATCAGCCAGTCCTGATACTTGCTCATCCGGAAAAAATAATTCTGTTCCGCGATTTCCTTGGGGGGCTTGAGATGATCCGGACAGTTGCCGTCAATCAGCTCCTTTTCGGTGAGAAACCGTTCACAACCCTGGCAGTACAGACCCGAGTATTCACTGAAGTAGATATCGCCCTGGTCAAAGACCTGCTGCAGGATATCCTGCACGGTCTGTATATGCGACGGATCGGTCGTCCGGATAAAATGATCGGGTTCAACAGACAGCGGCGGCCAGGCTTCCCTGAATGAACGGCTGATCCGGTCCACGTATTCCCGCGGTGAAACCCCTTCCGCTTCAGCCGCCTGCACTATTTTTTCGCCATGCTCGTCCGTGCCGGTCTGGAAGCGGACATCATCACCGCATAGTCTGCGGAAACGGCTGTAGGCATCGGTAACAATGGTGGTATACGCATGCCCCAGATGGGGCAGCGCGTTCACGTAATATATGGGGGTGGTAATATAGGTTGTCATGATGATGCCGTCTTGTCGCCGGTCGGTTTGTGGTCTGCAGGTTTGGCTGCCCGCCATTGTTTTTCCTTCAGCACAACCTCTTCACCCTCCTGGTTGATGACCAAGATGCTCTCCTGGAGCACCAACTGGCGGATCACCTTGAAGATACTGCCTTCATATTCTATTATTCTGCCGATGCGGGGCATCTGTTTTTTTATTTTCCTATAGCAGTCATATTCATAGGTCAGACAACAGAGCAGGCGGTTGCAGAGTCCTGATATTTTCGTCGGATTTAAAGGCAGATCCTGGGTTTTCGCCATTTTGATGGAGACCGATTCAAATTTTTTCAGGAAGGAACTGCAGCACAGCTCCCTTCCGCAGGCCCCTATTCCCCCTATTATCTGCGTTTCATGACGGACACCGATCTGCCGCATTTCAACCCGTGTCCTGAATTCCTGAACCAGGTTCTTGACCAGCTCCCTGAAATCCACCCTGCTTTCGGCGGTGAAATAAAAAATAATTTTGGAGCCGTTAAAAAAACGCTCCACCCGCACCAACTGCATGGGCAGATCGAGTTTGGCTATTTGCTCCTGGCATTTTGCATAGGCCTCCTGTTCGAGTTCCGGAAGCCTTGCGTATTTTTCCTCCTCCTCGCGATTCGCCCGGCGAAGCGCCACATAAGAGGTTCGGCGCTGCATATCCGGGTCATGAACATCGGGAGCCCGGCAGATAATTTTTGCCGGTTCAGGTCCGTTGTCAGTCCTGATGATGACAACCTCGCCCCGCGCCAGATGGGAAATCCTGGACTCTGCAGTAAACTCCTGACCCTTTTCCCGGAAGCGGATGCGATAGTAATGCGGAGTTTCTTCGCCGGCCGATCCCTGCTCCGATGGGTCCTGGTTCAGGTCTGTTGTATCGGGGTATTGTTCGGTCATCGGTCCGTCAACTCCATTGTCCGGTAAGGATCACCCTGTGCGGGTGATTTAACATGTAAAAGCTTAATGAAAAGGACTTCGCAGACCAGTCCCTGGCTGCAATTCCTTGCGAGAGCCATTTCCGCATAATCAACAGCATTCACCATATCAGAAAGTTCCGCCAAGTTCCAGCGTTCTCTTGCCCGTTCTATTTCCAGATCCAGTTCCCGGCATCCTGAATTTCCGCTGGATTTCCCTCCCATGGAAACCATAGTTTCCCTGAAGAAAAAGCGCAACAGGTTGAGCAGCAATTCAAAGCCGTTTTTTATTGCAGCAGTTTCAGCAGCGAGCAGAAGAGCGGTAGCAGTCGACGCAGCCTCATCCTCATTGCCGTCCAGGAGCATTGCAATTATTTTCGCGCGCAGCTGCAGCAGTTCGTCTGTTTCGAAGGACCCGGCAAGACCGGGACATCCGTCGGTCAGGGTGGCTATAAATGAGGCCTGATCAATTGTCAGTTCCGGGTTCAGCCGCCGGATGACCGCTGTCGTCAATTCATGGGACAGGGGGTAAAACGGGATCACCTGGCATCTCGAGGTAATGGTCGGCAGCAGCGGTTCCGATTCATCCGCGGTCAGCAGGAGAATGTTGCCGGCCGGCGGCTCCTCAAGAAGTTTCAGCAGACTGTTCGCTGCTTCCCTACGCATGGTATGGACATCCTCCAGCAGGATTATCCGGTAATCAGACTCCAGGGGAGAAAAGGCGAGGGCTTTTTTCAACTCCCGCACCTGGTCGATCTTTATAACAGCTCCCTGGGGAACGATATGGAGAAAGTCCGGATGATTTCCTGAGGCATACTGCATGCATCCCGGGCAGCTGCCGCAGGGTGCGGCGATTTCTCCCTGCCGGCAGAAAAGAACCGCGGTCATGGCTTTGGCAGCCGTTACTTTGCCGACGCCGTCAGGTCCGATGAACAGATAGGCATGGGCCAGGCGTCCATTTTCAAGAGCCCTGCCCAGAAGTTTGACCGCCTTGGCCTGTCCCTGAATTTCCGATAAAAACATGACTAAAAAAGCTGCTTCTGCCGCGGGATGAGAGCATCATCCGGAGACGGGTTCCCTTCCTCCTGCCGGCTATCGGATGCAAAATCTTCAGGATGGTTTTCGACCGCCGCCTGTTCCTCCAGCCCCTTCAACAGGAGAAAACGTTCCAGGGAACGCTGGTAGTCGCTCCATTGATATTTTCCCGCCTCAACCCGGGCACTGAGCTTGTCAATAAGGTTCATTTTGGCATCCATGTCGTCAAGATGGTGCAGGAGAATTGCTTCCCTGGTCATCGGCAGGCAGGGGGAGCCGAATTCGTGGCGGCCATGGTGGCTGAGTATCATATGGATAAGATTGTTCAACAGGGCGGAGGGAAATCCGTCGATTCTTTCCGCCTCTTTGCGGACCGTCTCGCTGCCCAGCACCATGTGGCCGACCAGCCTGCCGGAATCGGTATAGGCAAAGGGAACTGTGGCAAAATCGAATTCATCGATCTTGCCGATGTCATGGAGCAGGCAGCCGGCAACCAGCAGATCGCGGTCCAGTTCAGGGTAATGATCGCACAGACACAGGGACAGGCGGGTGACGCTGAGGGTATGTTCGGCAAGGCCGCCCAGGTAGGCATGATGCATCATTTTGGCAGCCGGGGCCGTCAGGAACCCCTGCAGAATATCATCGCGAAAGATGGTGCCAAGCAGCAGGCCGAGGAACCTGTCCTCGACCGTATCGAGCAGTCCGTTGAGTTCAGCCTGCATTTCCGGGACTGGCCGTCTGCTGGAGGGCATGAATTCCTGGAGAATAACGTCTTCTTTTTCCAGGACCCGGAGCGAATTGATGTTCAGCTGCAGCTGATCCCGGAACTGTTTGACCAGGCCCTGGATCAGGATAACCCGGCCGATTTCCACGAATTCGTTCGCCTGCTCCGCATCTTCCCAGACCCGGGCCTCAATCTCGCCGCTGTTATCCATAAGGGTAAGGGCCAGGTAGGGTTTGCCGGCTTTTGTTTCGGCAAAAATTTTCCTGCTGACCAGAAACAGGTCGGCAACCTGGCCGCCGTCCTGCAGATCCCTGACAAAAAGAGTTTTCCGCTTTACTGCTGTCATGTTTTCTCCGGCTCAGACGTTGAAACGAAATAAAATGCAATCCCCGTCTTTTACAATATACTCTTTTCCCTCCGAACGCATCAGCCCTTTTTCCTTGGCCCTGGCCTCGCTGCCGCAGCGAATGTAATCATCATAGGTGATGACCTCCGCCCGGATAAATCCCCTTTCAAAATCGGAGTGAATTTTCCCGGCGGCGCCAGGCGCCGTGGTGCCGCGCCTGATCGTCCAGGCTTTGGTTTCTTTTTCCCCGACTGTAAAAAAGGTTATTAAAGCGAGCAGCTCA
This sequence comes from Desulfobulbaceae bacterium, assembly GCA_033549385.1. Taxonomy (GTDB): domain Bacteria; phylum Desulfobacterota; class Desulfobulbia; order Desulfobulbales; family Desulfobulbaceae; genus UBA10518. The sequence goes on from JAWSUG010000031.1 coordinate 24,613, forward strand.
TAGCCGGCCCGGATGAGCCTGTTCAGACCCGGCTCCTCCAGTCCCATATCAGCGAGGAATTCCTGCTGCTCCTCCCTGCCGAGCAGGCTGAGTTCCTGCTCAATTCGGCCTGAGATGATGACCACGGAAGCCTCTTCATCCACGGCCTCTTTTTTCAGCATGTCAACGTATCTGTTGCCGCCGGCAAGGTCTTTTTCATCGACATTGGCAACGTAGAGGACCGGTTTGTCGGTGAGCAGGCAGAGGTCCCGGAGCAGGTTTTTCTGGGCGTCGTCATCGCATGCCACGACTCTGGCCGGTTGTCCCCGGTCCAGGGTATCCCTGACTTTTTCCAGGAAGGCGGCCTGGGCGATAATTTTCCTGTCTCCTGATTTTGCCTGATTCCTGGTTTTTTGCACTCTTCTTTCCACGCTTTCCAGGTCGGCAATAATCAGTTCCGTGTTAATGACCTCGCGATCCCGTAGCGGGTCGACGGAGCCGTCAACATGGACGACATTCTCGTCTTCAAAACAGCGCACCACATGCAGAATGGCATCAACCTGCCGGATATGCCCGAGAAACTGATTGCCCAGCCCTTCTCCCCGGCTTGCACCTTTGACCAGCCCGGCAATATCAACAAATTCCATCTGGGTGGCAACCTTGTTTTTTGTTTTGACGAGTTCGGCGAGTTTGTCCAGCCTCTCGTCCGGTACGGGAACGATGCCGACGTTCGGTTCTATGGTGCAGAAGGGGTAATTTTCCGCGGCAATGGCAGCCGCTGTCAAAGCATTAAATATGGTCGACTTGCCCACATTGGGCAGCCCGACTATTCCGCAACGAAATCCCATGGGATCCTCAATTATTATTTGTATGTTTATGTTTATTTTAAATTGCGTTGCTCTTCAACCGCACACCGGCGGCGGAACGGACAAACAGTTTGCATTCCTTATCGTCATCTTTTCCGGGGCGCAGGTGACAAGGGGAAAAATATCACAACTCAGTTCTTAATGGGACTATTGGTTTGCCAGGGGCCTCAGAGTCCGGATCTTATCACAAAAATCGGCCCGAATGTATTCCGCGGATAAAGGTTTTGTACCGGCTCAATATTCTGTTATAGTTTCCGGATACCGTGTTTTAAATGTGCACCATGTGATACACTATCTCGAGTTAATTATGCAAGTACTTCCCTTGATGCCATGCCGCCCGATATCCTGATTATCAACGCTGTTCTCTATCCTGAACCGGGGCAAAACAGGACGGTCGGGCACGGGTTTGTCGCCGTTCGCAACGGCCGGATAGAAAATATCGGCGCAATGGGTGATCTGGCAGATGCAAATGCCAATGAAATTATAGATGCGGGCGGCTGTCTGGTGATGCCGGGCCTGGTCAATACCCACTGCCATGCTGCCATGACGCTGTTTCGGGGCCTGGCCGATGATCTGCAGCTTGCGCAATGGCTGAATGAGTATATTTTTCCGGCTGAAGCGGCCCATGTCAGCACGGATATGGTGTACTGGTGTTCAAAGCTGGCAGCTGCGGAGATGCTGTTGTCCGGGACAACCCTGGCGGCGGACGGATATTTTTATGAGGAAAGTGCGGCCCTCGCTTGCAGTGAAGCCGGGCTCAGGGTTGTCGCGGCCCAGGGAATTATCGATTTTCCCGCCCCCGGGGTGCCGGACCCGGCCGGAAATATTGATGCTGCCGCCCGGTTTGTCAATGATTGGCTCCACCGGCATCCGCTTGTCACCCCGGCTGTTTTTGCCCATTCACCCTATACCTGTTCGCCGGAAACCCTGATCAGGGCCAAGGAACTGGCCGCCGAAAAGAACATCTCCCTTTTTATTCATGTGGCGGAGAGCGCCGGCGAGCACTCCCTGATCAAGGACTGCCGGGGAGCTTCACCGGTGCAGCATCTGGATGCCCTGGGGGTGCTGGATGAGCAAACGGTCTGTGTCCATTGTGTCTGGGTGGATGAAGAGGATATTGATATTCTTGCCCGGCGGCAGGCAAAGGTTTCGATCTGTCCGCAGTCTCATCTGAAACTGGCATCCGGTCATGCTCCCCTGCCGGCAATGCTTGCCGCAGGTATCGGAGTGGGGCTTGGGACGGACGGGGCCGCAAGCAATAATGGCTTGGATCTGTTCAGGGAAATGGATGTCTGCGCCAAAATACAGAAGCTCAGGATACTTGATCCGACAGCGGCAAAGGCTGGAGATATCCTGCGGCTGGCCACCCTTTCCGGTGCCCGGGTTCTCGGGGTGGAGGGGAGCGGGGTGCTCGGGAAAGGCAGCCTTGCCGACCTGATCGTCGTCGATCTCAAGCAGCCTCACCTGCAGCCGTTTTACGGTCCGGATATTCTGGTTTATGGAGCAGGCGGAGGGGATGTCCGCGATGTGATCGTTGCCGGCAAGATTGTTGTCCGGAACGGGAGGATGCTGACTGTGGACCTGGAAGAAACCATGGACAGGGTGCGGCACATGGCCGGATCCCTGAACGTGTGAACGCCGCACAGCAAACATTGAACGTTGTAATGATTTTTTGAACAGCCGGAATGGATTCAAGGCTGCCGGGATTACAAAAATCTATCCGGTCCGGGATTACCTCAACGGTGTTTCCCGGAGGAAAACCGGGCTGGTGTCGGAGCCGTGAGGATCATGGCATTTGAGGCAGTCCTGCTCTTTTTCCGTATGGCGGGTGTCGTTTTCCCTGGTATGGCACATCCGGCACATGGTGTCGGCGGGCGGCAACGGCTGGAAGCTTCCGGCTGCATTTTCCGAACATTCCCTTCCCGCCGGAATATGGCATGTTATGCAGCCTTTGGCTCCGGCCTGTTCGGCCGCTACCGGGCCATGGATGTATTTGCCGGCAATGATTTTTTCATGACAGCCCCCTGTCAGGCAGTTGGATGCCTGCAGAGATGACGCGGCAAGAACCGCCGTCATTAATGCTGCGGCAATGGATATTTTAAAAGACATGGTTCACCGTAAGGTTTCGGGGAGGCCTTTTACAGGCTGATTTTAAAATATCATTTTGACGAGAATAAAACCACCAATTAACAAGACGAGAAAAATGACCGTCAGGAGATTAAAGTATTTATAGATAAAGTGCTGCACCCTGGCTCCATATTTATAAATAAGTCCGGCAACCAGGAAAAAGCGGGCCGAGCGGGCGACAATGGAAACCAGGACAAAGACCCAGAAATTTATTTTAAATGCGCCGGCGGTTATGGTGAACAGCTTGTAGGGCAGCGGCGTGAATCCTGCCGCCCCGACTGCCCAGGCGTCATAGGTCTGGTACAGGTGCTGGACCGTTCCATACTTGTCGTGCAGGCCGTAAAGGTCAAGGATTCTGACCCCCAGGGTGTCCATGAAGCCGAGTCCGAGGCCGTAGCCGAGTATTCCCCCGACAACCGATCCGAGGGAGCAGACGGCCGCGAAGCGCAGGGATTTTTTCGGGGCGCTGAGGCACATGGCGATGAGAAAAACATCCGGAGGAATCGGAAAAAAAGAAGATTCGGCAACGGCCACAAAAAACAGAACCCAGATCCCGGCAGGAGTATTTATCCACTCCATGCACCGGCGGTAAATTCTCTGCAGGAGGGACGGACGTTTCTGCCGATCTGTTTCAGGCGGCCCAGCCATGGGCACCTATGAGGTTGACGAACCGGACATGCTCAATAATCCGCTTGCTCAGCTCGCCGTCTTTTTTTTCCAGGAGATACAGTTCCTGGACAAACTGGTCACCCACCGGGATTACCATTCTGCCGGGATCGGCAAGCTGTTCAATCAACGGTTCGGGTATTTTCGGTCCGCCGGCGGTGACGATAATGCCGTCAAACGGTGCTTCAGAGGGCCAGCCGGCCGTGCCATCGTCAATGCGCGAGACAATATTATGGTAATGCAGCTTGTCAAAAATTCTTCTGGCCCGCACCAGCAGGGCGTCAATTCGTTCTATGGTATAAACGCGCTTGCATAATCTGGAAAGCAGCGCCGCCTGGTATCCTGAACCGGTGCCGATTTCCAGGACCTTTTCCGATCCTTTCAGCTGCAGGGCCTGGGTCATGAGCGCCACTATATAGGGCTGGGAGATGGTCTGTCCCGAGCCGATGGGCAGGGGATGGTCGCCATAGGCACTGGAGTACATGGCATCGTCGACAAAGAGATGCCGGGGAACGGTCCGCATGGCCTGAAGGACCGCTTCGTCGTGGATGCCCCGGGGAATGAGCTGCTCCGTCACCATTCTTTCCCGGTGTATATCCAGGTGGGATGCGGCGGTCATCTTGCATCCTGCCAGGAAAAATCATCTTCCCAGTTCCGGTCTTTTTTTCGGAAAGTCCGTAATTCCATATCTGTTACCAAGTCTCCGGTAAAGGTTATGAGAAGGATTTCATATCCCTTGGCGCCGAACCAGGAGCCCACCACGGGGGTCCGCTGATACGGGTCATGCATATCCTCTGAATAGATATATTCCTCCACGCCGGGTGCAACTGTCCGCTGGCCGTCAGGTTCTCCCAGATAGCGCAGAACTTCCTGCCGGGTTGACTCTCCCTTTTTGATCAGGCTGGCATCGGAGGCCAGGTGGCGGACCGGTTTAGAGTAGCAGCCTGCAAAAAGAAACAGGATGGAGATGACAATGACGAAACGGTGATACATATGTTATGTCTCCTGGGGTTCACTGAAACCGTGCGCTCAGATATTTCATGCCGGAGTGAATTGTGTTCTTCCTGAATCCGTGACGGCTTTCAGGAATATGGCGGGTAACTTATTTATTTTTCGACTTTTATGGCATTTTATAAGTATATTGCGTGATTCACTACGCCGCCCTTCGGGGCGCTCGATAACGGCCCATCTGCTGTATTGGCAACTCGTTGATATCACACCAGGATAATCAACATCGCTGCCGCCTCGAAGGTCTCGCAGGCTCTCTATCAGCATCTGGACCGTTCTCGAACGCTCACGGATTCAGGTTCTTCTATATCGTGAACCCCCTTTTTTTTCAAGGCAATTGAAACCGGCTTCTCCCTGACAGGAAGGCATCTGCATTCAATTTTTGTCTGCTAATCGTTCCAGTATGCTGTAATTGCGGCTCACCATTTTCTGGGAATCGACCAGCAAACCGGCCTGGATCATGGCATTGTCGTAAATCTGCTCGGCAATGTCCCTGGCAAAATCCTGGTCCGTTTCCCGCAGCCGGGATAGTTTTTTAATAAGGGCATTGACGGGATTGATCTCAAGATTTTTTTTGCCGGACATGCCCTGGACGTCCTCCCTTGCCGATGCCTGCAGGATGCGCTCCATGGATGAGGTCATGTAGCCGTCGGCAGTGACGATCATGGCGGGGCTGTCTACCAGCCGGGTTGATGAAACCACCAGGCTTACCCTGTCGCCGAGAACATCCTGCATCCATTTGCAGAGCGCTTCGGATTCGGTTTCATCCAGTGGTTCCGGCTGTGTCCCGGTGGTATCATCCTTCTCAGCATCAAACGGCGCTTCCGGCAGCTGCAGGTCGGCTCTGTCGGCCGAAATGAGCTTCTTGTCCTCATATGCGCCCAGATGACTGAGAACAAAGTCATCGATCGGTTCAAGGGTGTAGATGATTTCTATATTCTTTTTGCGGAACATTTCGACATAGGGTCCGTATTCGAGAGCCTGTCGGCTCGGGCCGTTGATATAATAGATTTTATCCTGGCCCTCCTGCATGCGGCCGACATAATCGGCCAGGGAGATCAGTTCCCCTTCGCCGCTCATCGAAGATTCAAACCGCAGCAGTTCGCCAAGTTCTTCCCGGTATTCGAAATCCGTAGTAACGCCTTCTTTTATAAATATGCCGAAGGTTTTCCAGAATTCATTGTATTTTTCCGGATCTTCGGCTGCCTGTTCTTTCATGAACTTCAGGAAGCGCTTGGTGATCACTTTGCGCAGTTTGTAGACAAGGGCATTGTCCTGCAGGGCCTGGCGGGAAATGTTGAGAGGCAGGTCTTCCGAATCAACCACCCCCTTGAGAAAACGCAGCCATTCCGGAAGGATATTTTCGCTGTGCTGATCAATCAGGACCTTCTGGCAGTAGAGATTGACCCCGGGCTGCATACGGCCCATCCCCATGATTTCAAAATTTTCCCGGGGTACATACAAAAGAGCATTGATTGCCAGCGGCGCATCGGCTGAAAAATGAAGCCGGTAGAACGATTCATCGACCGCATTGGCTATATACTTGTAAAACTCGGTGTACTCCTCCTCCGTGATTTCATTTTTGGAGCGGGTCCAGATTGCCTGGATGGTGTTGACTTTCTTGCCTTCGACCATGATGGGAAAAGGAACAAAGGATGAATATTGCTGGATTATCCGCTCGATGGAGAATTTTGTCGCATAGCTGCGGGCGTCCTCTTTCAGATTGATGATGATTTTTGTTCCCCGGTGCAGACCCTCGCAGGGTTTGATGGTATAAGATCCGCTGCCGGCGGATTCCCACTCATGACCTTCGCTGCCGTCCCAGGACCGGGACTGGACCCTCACTTTTTCCGCCACCATGAATGCGGAATAAAACCCGACGCCGAACTGACCGATCAGGTTGATATCTTTTCTGGCCGCTTCCGCAAGCTGCTCCCAGAAAGCGCCGGAACCGGAATGGGCAATGGTGCCGAGATTTGTTTCCAGTTCTTCCCTGGTCATGCCGATTCCCGTGTCGGTAATGGTCAGTATGTGATTCTTGTCATCACAATCAATCCGTATTTCCAGAGGGACATGCGCATCGAATTCCGGTTTGTCCACCAGGCTCTGGTGGCGGTATTTTTCCAGGGCATCCGCTGCGTTAGAAATAAGTTCCCTGAGAAAAATATCGCGCTCCGTGTACAGGGAGTTAATGACAATATCGAGAACTTTTCTGGTTTCCGCCTTGAATTCATGCGTTTCTACTGTGTCCGTCATGGTAAATCCTCTTTTAATATGTTTAAATAATATCTGAATCCGTGACGGCTTTCAGGAATATGCCGGGCACTTATTTGTTTTACGCCTTTTATGGCAGATGGTAAGTATATTGTGCAATTCATTTCGCCGCCCTTCGGGGTGCCCGATGTCGGCCCATCTGCTGTTTGGCAACTCGTTGATATTACACCAGGATAATCAACATCGTTACCGCCTTGCATCTGGACCGTTCTCGAACGCTCACAGATTCAGGTAATTGATATGAAGTAAAGATTGATTCCGGCAACATGATAAGCATGATTACGGTGCTGTCAAGCCGGAGAATGACGCAAAGTATGCGGGCTTATTCGAGAAAGGGAGCATTTACCGACAATGGAAAACAGACAAGTTGATGTAGTCATAGTTGGCGCCGGAATTTCAGGTTTGAGCGTTGCCAATTTTCTGAAAAAGGAGCGGCCGGAACTGTCGCTGCTGATCCTGGAAAAAAGCGAACGGCCCGGAGGGGCGATTCTCAGTCACAGCGAAGAGGGATATCTTGCGGAATGGGGAGCCCACGGATTTCTGGACAACTGTGAAGAAAGCCGCACCCTGGTCTCGATTGCCGGACTTGAAAGCGAGGTGGAAAAGGCGCCGCTCGGGAAATATGTCCGCTACATCTGTCTCAACGGCAGGCTGAACCTGATTCCCCAGAACCCGAAAAAGATCATCATGGCGGGGCTGGTGCCCTTTGCCGCTAAAATGCGGGTCCTGGGCGAGGTATGGAAAAAGCCTCTGGCCGGAGAACCAAGCGTATCAACGTGGGTCGAGCACCGGTTCGGCAAGGCCCTTCTTCCTTTTGCCGATGCCGTTTTTACCGGGACGTACGCCGGCGATTTTGAAAAGTTGAAAATCGATGCTGTTATGCCCGGCGTACGGAAACTGGAATTGGAACAGGGTTCGGTCATCCGGGGTCTCTTGAAAAAATTCCGGGAAGCGAAAAAAAAGGGCGGCCGGCAGGCAGCCGGCATGCCGGCAATGACCAGTTTTGTCGGCGGCATGGCCAGGCTGCCGCAGGCTCTTGCGGCCCGGCTGGTTCTGAATGAGGAGCTCTGTTACCTGGCAGAGGTGGAGCGGACAGCCGCCCGGGAAAACGGCTGGGAGGTGCAGACAGCGGAGCAGAGAGTGCAATGCCGCCATCTTGTCCTGGCCGTGCCTATCAATGCATCCCTCGCCATGCTGAACGAAATGGAGAATATTGCCAGACCGCCGGCACTTGCCGTTCCGGAGGCGCGAATTGCCACCATTGCCCTGGGCTTTACCGATAAGGCCGGGGTGCCGTTCGGGTTCGGTTACCTTGCTCCTGAAAGCGAACAGCGTTTCGCCCTGGGTGCCCTATTTTCTTCTCATATGTTTCCGGGTCGGGCCCCGGAACGGCATGTGCTGCTTGAAGCGTTGGTTGGCGGCCGTCGGCATCCCGAACGGCTTGAACTGGATGATGATGAAATGGTCGAACGTGTCTGCAGGGACCTGTCCCAGCTCATTGATCTGCCGGAAGCTCCGGTTTTCAAGCGGGTCATGCGCCCGCGGGCGGGCATTCCCCAGCTTGAAGAAGGATATCCGGCGCTGCTGGACTGGAGGTATGGTGTGCAGGATGCGCATCCCGGCCTGCACATCTGCGGATTCGGCTGGAACGGCATCGGCATTAATGACATGATCAAAGAGGCCGGGAAAGCAGCGGAGAGCATCCAGCGGGATTCCCGCAGCGGCCATGCCGAGGCGGAAGTCAAAGGCGTTTATTTCTGATTGCCGCCTCGAAGGTCTCGCAGGCTCGCTATCTGCATCTTGACCGTTCTCGAACGCTCACGGATTAAGGTTATTGGTATTGCCTTGATCCGGGAGGATCTCCCGGGTGCTGCTATAATTTCTGCACCTTTCTGCAGAGCAGCTCGATCTGTTCGTTTACCGAGGATTCCTTAGACATTTCCCGGGTAACAACCTTGATTGCGTGCAGGACAGTCGAGTGGTCCCGCTTGTACAGATCGCCGATATCGGCAAGGGACTGATCCGTGTATTTTCTGGTGATATACATGCCGACCTGGCGCGGAAAGGAAATAGAACGCTTTCGTGACTTTGATTTCAGCTGGTCTACAGTGATCTTGAACTGGTTGCCGATAAAGCTGCGAATGGTTTCCCCGTCCAGTTTGGTCCGGGTGCCGATCATGTCCCGCAGGACTTCCATGACCACCGTCTTGTCGGGTGGGGTGTCCAGCAGGCTCGATTTCGCTTTGATACCGATAATGGCGCTTTCCGTTTTCCTGATATCGCCGCACAGGTACTGTGCCAGCAGGTCGACCAGGGACTCGTCCAGGGCAAGGTCGTTGGCCCTTGCTTTATGGCGGATGATATTGACCCTGGTGCCGTAATCGGGGGCATCGATTCTGGTAACCAGTCCGGATGACATTCGGGATTTGAAATCCTCATCAATGCCGTCAAGTTTCCCTGGCGCCACCGATGAGGTCAGGACAACCCTTTTTCCCGATTTAATCAGGTAGTCGAGGACAGTGTTCAGTTCATCCTGGGTCTTGTTTTTGCCTATCAGAGTATGCACGTCCTCAACGAGCAGCACGTCACAGTACTGGACAAATTTTCTGGAAAACTGGTCCATGGATTTGTTGCGGATACCGTTCACCATCTCGGAGGAGAATTGCTGAGCGGTCAGATAATGCAGCATGGTGGACGGCGCCTGCCTGAGAATGGAATGCACCACCGCCTGGGTAAGATGACTTTTGCCCAGCCCGGTGGAACTGTTGATAAAGATAAAGTTGCCGAATGTTTTTTCACCGCGGGCGAGGGCATGGCATGCAGACCGGGCGAGCACGTTTGACTGGCCGACCATGAACTGTTCGAATGTGTATCCGGGATGCAGGGAACGGATCTGTGATTTGTTGTTATGGACGCCCGGCAGACAAAGCTGCCCGGCATTATTGTTTTCAACAGGCATGGACGGCTGCCCGCCTACTATGAGGGAGATAGTTCTGTTCGGGCCCTGATGAAGTTCCCGGATTTTTTCAGATATCAGATTGAGATACCGGTCTTTGATCCAGGAACAGAAAAAACGATCAGGACCGGCAAGTTCGATAACCTGATCGTCAAATCTCCGGCAGACAAGAGGTTTGATCCACAGGCAGAACTCGCTTTCAGGAAGTGATTCATGCAAAGATTCCCTGATAGCATCCCAGAGCATAATGGCGTACTCCTTTATTGTAATGAGCTGAAAGGTTCCTGGTTTTATCTTTCTACATTAAAATGCGCTCTGAGGGAGGAGCAGAAGTTGTCAACGACGATTAATCATTGATGGATATGTGATATCGTAAATAGATGAAGAGGTCAAAATTGATTTTGGCTGATTTGTAATTTGCGCTGCCGGAGCAATGCGGTTTCTGGTTTATCCCCATTCGGGCCGAGTTGCGGGGAATATTAAAAACATCAGCCTACATTAGCGTACTTTTTAAAGGAAGTTGAAATTCTTTCGAAATTTCGGTTTGTTACTTGAGGTCCCGGGAAGTGTCAATAGATTGTTAACAATCGAGAACTACAGCTACCTCATGATATCTCAATAATACTCATTAAATCTATATTTTTACCATTTTTATGGATCGAATGATTTAAGATCTTGTTATAACGCTATAAACGACTTCAATTTTTTTTTAAGAATTTTTCCGGCTTTTTGACGATATATATTGTGCACCACATGGTGGTACATACTAGGAATGGTGCATTAAATTTTTTTATTAATAAAATCAAATTATTAAAAAAAGAAAATATTTATCCTGCTTTGATTTACACCACCCGGGCCAGGGTGAAAGCCTCAACCCTTTCCGCACCGTTTTTATAAAGAGTACGGGCACATTCATTCACTGTGCTGCCGGTGGTGAATACATCGTCCACCAGTAGAATTTTCTTGCCTTCGACCATTTGAGGCCGTTTAACCGAAAATGCACCGGATAAGTTTCGCCGCCTCTGCTGCCCGGACAATTCAGTCTGCGCGATGGTCGCCCGGTTTCGGATCAGCAGGATGGGATCAATTTTTCTCCTGCCTTCTTGAAATATTGCCTGTGCAAGCAGTGAGGCCTGATTATAGTTTCTTTTCCTGAGCCGCTCCGTATGAAGCGGAACCGGAATAATGAGATCCGGGGGCGAGAGCATGCGAAAACCGGGTGATGCTGCTGCCAGCCAGGCAAGGGTGGAAAGACCGGTCAGGTCTTTATTGAATTTGAGTCTGCTGACCAGCGGGGCGACAGGATCCCTGTAAAGAACAGCCGAGCGGGCAAGCGAAAAGGAATAAGTATGGGCGAGGCATTGCCCGCAGAGATGATCGTTCCCGCTCGCAAACGGTATGCCGCAGCAAACGCATACAGGGGAACTGATGAAAGAAGCCAGGGCAAGGCAGTCGTGGCAGAAAAGGGGCAGCTTCCAGCAGGGAAGCTGCCGGCCGCATGCCAGACAGTGCGCCGGAAAGACAAGTTCTTTGCAGGCCTGAATGAAAAGGTCCAGGCCCTTGATTCGATCCGGTTGCAATTTTGGCAATAAAGACATTGCCGGCCGGATTTACATGGAGTCCACTATTGCATTAAAGGTTTTGCTGGGACGCATGGCCTGCGTTGTCTTTACCGGATCGGGCCGGTAATAGCCGCCTATGTCGACAGGATGCCCCTGGGCTCCGTTCATCTCGGCAATAATGTTCGTCTCGTTTTCCTCCAGCTCCCGGGCCACCCGGGCAAAGCGGTCCCGGATCCCGGTGTCCGTCTGCTGGGCGGCAAGGCTTTGCGCCCAATAAAGGGCAAGATAAAAATGGCTTCCCCTGGTATCCAGTTCGTTCACCTTGCGGGAAGGGGACTTCTGGTTTTCCAGAAATTTTTCTATTGCCTGATCAAGGGTCCCGGCCATGAGCCTTGCCCGGTCATTGTTGAAGGTTGCCGCAATATGCTCGAACGAGGGGACGAGCGCGCAGAATTCACCGAGGGAATCCCAGCGCAGGTGACCTTCCTGCAGAAACTGCTGCACATGTTTCGGGGCCGAGCCTCCCGCTCCTGTTTCAAACAGGCCGCCGCCGTTCATCAGCGGAACAATGGACAGCATTTTGGCACTGGTGCCCAGTTCAAGAATGGGAAAAAGGTCGGTGAGATAATCGCGGAGAACATTCCCGGTAACGGAAATGGTATTTTCTCCCTTTCTGATGCGCTCCAGGGAGAAGCGCATCGCCTCGACAGGACGCATGATGCGGATATCCAGGCCTTCGGTATCGTGGTCCGGCAGATACTGTTTCACCCTGGCTATGATTGCGGCGTCATGGGCCCTGTTGTCATCCAGCCAGAAAACTGCAGGGACTCCTTCCGCCCGGGCCCTGTTCACGGCGAGCTTGACCCAGTCCCGGACAGGTGCGTCCTTGGTCTGGCAGCCCCGGAAAATGTCGCCTGTTTCAACCCGCCGGGAAAGCAGCGTTTCGCCGGTGGATGCGTCAATAATGCGCATAACGCCGGCCGCCGGCGCGATAAATGTTTTGTCGTGCGAGCCGTATTCCTCTGCCTTCTGGGCCATCAGGCCGACATTCGAGACGCTTCCCATCGTAGCGGGATCAAAGGCTCCATGCTTGCGGCAGTCGGCAACCACCTCCTGATAGATTGTGGCGTAGCACCGGTCGGGAACCATGGCGATGGCGTCATGCAGGCTGCCGTCAGCCCCCCACATCCTGCCGCCGTCGCGAATAAAAACAGGCATGGATGCGTCGACGATCACGTTATTGGGGACATGCAGATTGGTGATGCCCTTGTCCGAGTCCACCATGGCAAGTCGGCAGCTCTTGTCGTAAACAGCCCGGATATCCGCCTCAATTTCGCTCCTCTGTTTTTCGGGCAGATTCCTGATTTTGGCATGGAGATCGGCCAGTCCGTTGTTGACATCGACGCCAAGCTCGCGAAGCACCTCGGCATGTCTGGTAAAGACATCCTGATAAAAAACCGAGACGCAATGACCGAACATGACCGGGTCCGAAACTTTCATCATGGTTGCCTTCAGGTGAAGCGACAGCAGAAGACCCTCCTCTTTTGCCGCTTCAATCTGCCCGGCATAGAATTGACGCAGGGCGCGAACATTCATAACCGCGGCATCAAGTATTTCTCCCGGCAGAAGCGGCAGCTGCTCCTTGAGAACCGTCACTGTGCCGCTGTCGTCAACATGCTCGATTCTCACGTCGCAGCTGTCAGGAACCGTGACCGTTTTTTCGCTGCCAAAAAAATCTCCGTCTGTCATGTGCGCTACCCGCGATCTGGAATCCCCCGGCCATTCTTTCATCATGCGGTGCGGATTCTTCCGGCCATAGCGCTTCACTGATGCGGCTGCCCTGCGGTCGGAATTGCCTTCGCGCAGCACGGGATTGACCGCGCTTCCCAGTACTTTGGCGTACCTCGTCCGCACTTCTTTCTCCGCCTCTGTTTCCGGGTTGTCGGGATAATCCGGAATGGCATAGCCTTTTTGCTGCAGCTCCCGGATTGCTTCTTTTAACTGGGGAAGAGATGCGCTGATATTGGGCAGCTTGATGATATTGGTTTCCGGCAGCTTGACCAGTCTGCCCAGTTCGCGCAGATAATCCTGTATTCTCTGGCTTTCGCTCAGGTTTTCGGGAAAATTCGCAATAATTCTGCCGGCCAGGGAGATGTCCATTTTTTCGAAGAAAATGGATGTTTCCCGGGTGTATGCCATAAGGATGGGCAGCAATGAAAATGTTGCCAGGGCAGGGGCTTCATCGATTTCCGTGTATATAATTCTCTGGGTGGTCATAGTTTCCTCTAAATTTGCATAAATAAAACGCATAACCCTTGTCCGGCAGGCTCACTTCCATACTTCACGGAAAGGTGATTGCCGGGACAGGACATGGTTATTTATATTACTAAATCCTGCACCTGCATTGACTCACTTGGAGTGCTTGGACATTGAACCGAAAAAAAAAGTATGCTACCCGATAGGGGAGGATGAGTCAAGAAAGGTGCTTTTGGAGGCTGAAATTAAAATAATTGCGAAAAAATCCAGAATTCTATAATAATTGGAATTCTATAAGGATAAATATACGCTATGGCGACTGGAAAGACAGAAAATAAACAGGCAGCCGGTATCAAGGTGCAGGAAAAAAAGCTGGGGGTGCTGATCGGCGGTTCCGGCCTGATCGGCGGTACCCTTGCCCATTATTTCAAGACCAAGACTGCCGATGAAATTGACATCCGTGCCCCAAGCAGCAAAAAACTGTCCATCAGGAACTCGGAGGATATCAAAAACTATCTTACCCTGGTCAGGCCCCACTTTGTTATAAATTCCTCTGTTGCGGCACTCGACAGTGATGCCCAGCTGGCCTTTGAAGTAAATTACCTCGGCAGTGTCAACCTGGCCAGGGCCTGCTGCGCCCTTGGCATTCCCTATATCCATATCAGTTCGGCCGCCACCCTGCCGAATGGAGAAAATCTGACGGAAGAGGATCATCTGCCTCTTTCCGCATCCCTGACCCATTATGCCAAATCCAAGCTGATGACGGAAAGAACGCTCAGGCATATGGGCAGGGAGCAGGGGCTTGATTTTACGATAATCCGGCTGGCAATCGTCTATGGTGAACATGATCACAAGATACAGGGATTTCACCGGCTTTTCTTTTCCATTGCCGACGAGGCCATGCCGTTCATGATCACCAAAAAGGGGGTCAAGCATTCCTATACCAATTCAAACAAGATCCCCTATTTTGTACACCATGTCCTGGAACACAGGGAGGAGTTCACCCGGGAAACCTATCATTTTGTGGATAAGGACCCGGTGGATATGGCGGATCTCATTCTCACCATCCGCTCTTATCTTGAATTAAAGCGGCCCAGAGAAATTTACGTTCCCTATACGGTTATCCGCTCGGGCAAGTTTTTTCTGCAGTGGCTTGCCAGTATCCTGAACTGGTTCGGCATCAGCGTGAGACTGCCGCCGGAACTCATTTTCCTGGAAAATTTTTACAATTCACAGACTCTTTCCAGTGAAAAATTGCGCAATTCAAGCTTTAATGACCCCTTTCCGAATGAAACGATTTATACTGTGCTGCCCAAACTTGTCGTCTACTATCTTGAAAGATGGGGGCACCTGAACCTGATCACGACATTTAACGAGGAATTCCTGGGTAAGTTTATCTTTGAAGATGAATTTGCCCATAATCCGCGGGAACTCATGAATTCGATTCACGCCGACTCGATTTCACCTTTTCCTGAAATGCTCGAGCTGAAAAGATCACCGCAGCAGACGGACGCAATCTCTGACAGCCGGCAAGTGCAGGAGCAGCATGACTATGAAGAAGATCTTTCCGGAAAACTGGAAGGCGCACGTATCTCCGCAAACCGGACAATGGCTCGCGGCCTGCAAAAATAAGTTGCAGGGGGATGACCCGTCCTTTACGGCGGCGGTGTTCATGCCGGAAATGTTGCCGCTTCCCCGGTCTTGCCGCAACGTGCAGGGGTAATGACCGCTGCCGGCAGTCTTGACCCGGCGGAGTTTCCCGGCCCGCTGCCAATGCAGGCAGGGCGGTCAGGGATAAAAAATAATTCGGTTTCCTCTCATTACAGGTTCATCATATGTTTGACTTCACCGATGAGCAGCTGCACAGGTACAGCAGAAATATCCTGCTCAGGGAAATAGGGATCGAAGGCCAGGACAGGCTGTGCCGTGCCAGGGTGCTTGTTGTCGGCGCCGGCGGCCTTGGGTCTCCCGCCGCACTTTATCTGGCCGCCGCAGGGATAGGGACCATCGGCATCATAGATCATGACCGGGTGGATATGACAAACCTGCAGCGGCAGATCCTTCACGCCACGCCGGACATCGGCAGGCGGAAAGTGGATTCGGCGGCTGAAACCGTCGGCGCTCTTAATCCGAATGTCCGTATGGAGCCGATCTATGCGACTCTGTGTGCCGATAATATCCTGGAGATAATCAGAGATTATGATTTTATTCTCGACGGAACGGATAATTTTGCGGCAAAATTTCTGGTGAACGATGCCTGCGTCATCAGCAAAACCGCTTTTTCCCATGGCGGGGTTGTCGGCTTTACGGGCCAGACCATGACGGTTGTCCCGGGAGAGTCCGCCTGCTATCGCTGTATCTTCCGCCGGCCGCCTCCGGCCGGTTCCGTTGCCGTCTGTTCGGAAGCCGGCGTTCTCGGCTCGGTTGCAGGCATGCTTGCGACGATCCAGGCCACTGAAGCCGTAAAATATTTGACCGGCGCCGGCCGGCTTCTGACGGATAAACTGCTGCAGTTTGACGCCCTGACCATGCAGTTCAGGACGGTGGTCCTGTCTCCCCAGGATAATTGTCCCGTCTGCGGCAAAAATCCATCTATCCGGGCGCCTGTTGATTATGTGGATGCGGAATGCCGCAAAGAGCAATAGCCGCTTCCGGAGACAGATAAGACGGAGAATATACCAATGGGGAATGAATCGTGGCTGCCCGATGCAAAAAAAAATCTGCAGGGCGTAAGCTGTCCCATGAATATGGTCTATGCCAAGGCCGAGCTGGCCAGGCTGAAACAGGGACAACTGCTGGAACTGATTCTTGATGACGGCATTGCGGTTGCCAACGTATCGCAATCTATTGCCAGAGAGGGGCATTCCCTGCTCAAAAAGGCCCAACTCCCGGATGGGAGCTGGGCCCTGCTAATCCGGCGTTCATAAAAAAGAACGCTCAGTGTGTTCGTAAGGCACCCTGCGTTCACCCGCATTGCCGCCGACCGGCGTATTCTTCACCCGTCACCGGACAGGGGAAAGGAATTGACCTGTGGGCCGCATGGAATTCCGCATTTCCTCTTTTATTCAACTCTTTAAAACCTGTCCTTCGGGCCAGGTCAGAGATATAAGGCTCTGCCAATTATTTGATATATTTGTTCATTTTTTTGCTCGTCCAAAAAAACGAACCAA
>JAWSUG010000032.1:0-40924 GCA_033549385.1 Desulfobulbaceae bacterium
AGGAGCCCGGTGCGGTAATTCCGCACGCCGGGATCTGTGCGGGGGGTATCAGGCAACTGGTATTCCTACCGCGACACTCTCTTCAAATTCCCTCCAATCGACGGCCGACAGCAGGTTAGGGCAAAATAGGTTAAATAGTATATAATATTCTATTGATATGAACGACGGTTGTCAGACTTTCTCAGGAGTTGGTCAGAATGAATAGCCGACCGCCAGGCTGACGGTTTCCGCGCCTGAATTCCTGGAGCCGAAATTGGCATTGGAAATATGCGAATATTTCACTGCTGAGAACCAGTTGTTTCGGAAACGATAGCCGATGCCGGCGCTGATCAGGAAATTGAAATTGGAGCTGTTGCCTCTGATTTTATTCTCGTGCACGATCCCGTTGCCTGCCGCCTCGGCATAAAGTCCGCTATATTCATCCTCCAGGAGATAAAGGCGGCCGGCCAGACCAGCCCCTCCGCCCCAGACCGTTTCATTGTTTCCATCCTGTTCATACAGAAAAAAGGGGACCAGCCTCAGGCCCAGGGACAGCCGGTTCATGGCGGGAAATTCATATTCGGCGGCAGCGGTAACAAGAAAATCTCCTTCCCGGTCGCTTGTTGAAACGGAATCCACCCCGATCCCGCCGGTCAGCTCCGCCCTCCACCATCCCTGGTCGAATCGTATTTCGCCGTACGCGGAGGATTTTGTAAATACAATGGAAAATGCAATTATATGGATAAGGGCCAGGAATTTTCCCTCAAGCATAAACAGCTCCTTCAGACAAGCACTTTGGGGAGATCGCAGTCAAATGTACACGGCGCTGAAAATTGAAAATCCGTATCACTGTTAAATGAACGACAAGCCGAGACCGGCAGAGCGGTCATGAAACCGCGGGCCATTGTTTCCTGCCCATTTCATTAGCAACTACTATGCCATTGATCTAATGAAGTAAAAGGAAGATTTATTTTTTTGCATACGGGCCGTTGTATTTCCGGGTAAGAGAAAAATTTCCAGTGCAGGAAAGAGAAACCGCGAGTGACGGAGGAAATTGGGGTCTGTCCCCTATTTTTCCTAGTAGAGCCATTGGGTCAGGAAACGATCCAGTTTATTGGCAAAGGTCTGCCGGTCTTTCCGGCTCAGGGCGGACGGACCGCCCGTGTCGATGCCGGTATTTCGCAGGTCGTCCATAAAGTTCCGCATCGACAACCGCTCCGTAATTGTCTCTTTCGTATAGAGTTCTCCGCGGGGGTTGAGGGCAAAAGCGCCGCTGGCAACCACCTTGGCGGCAAGGGGGATGTCGGCGGTTATCACCAGGTCGCCTTGTTCACAGCGGCGGGCGATCTCGTTATCGGCCGCATCAGGACCGGCCTGGACCCGGATGGTGCTGATATATTTCGAAGGCGGGGGACGGAGAATTGAATTGGCGACCAGGACCAGCGGAACCTTCACCCTTTCCGCCGCCCGATAGAGAATTTCCTTGGTTGCGTTCGGGCAGGCATCGCCATCAACCCAGATCTGCATCAACCTGCCTCATATTTTTTTTCACACATCGATTTTCCTGACCCGGCCGACCTGGCCGGATTCCAGGCGGACCTTGATGCCATGGGGATGAGTTGGAGACCTGGTCAGGATGTCCTTGACGATTCCCTCGGTGAGTTTCCCTGACCGCTGGTCTTCCTTCAACACGATACAAACCCGCATCCCTGGTTTTATCTCTTTTCGGTTTATGCCATACATGTTGCGCACTAAAGTATAGCATCCTTTCCCGGATCCATGAGGCGTCATGCAAGGGCCGGCGACAACTGTTCGAATCAGTGCACTACTCGACCCTGGCCACGGAGACACCTTGTCCCTCGGGTTTGCCGGTGATCAGGAGCATACTTGCATCTTAAGGTTTCGGAAAGGAAATGAAAAAAACCGCTCCTTTGCCAATCTCGGAAGTTGCCCAGATTCTGCCGGCATGACGCTGGATAATCCGCTGGACATTGGCTAAGCCCAGACCGGTTCCCGGAAATTCATCGGGAGTATGGAGGCGCTGAAATATATTGAACAATTTATCGTAATATTTCATGTCAAATCCCGCACCGTTATCCTTGACATAGAAAAGATAATTTTCCTTTTTGTCCTCGCTTCCTATCTCGATCATTGCTTTTGCGCGCTTGCCTGTATACTTGACCGCGTTATCTATCAGATTTGTAAAGACAAGCTGCAGCATGGCGGGGTCGCCCATAATCTCCGGCAGCGGATTTATTTTCCATTCGATGTGTCTTTCCCGGTGTTGGTCTTTATAAATAGCCACAATTTTATCAACTATTCGGCTTACGTCCACTTTTTGCTTCTGGAGAGCCATACGGCCGATACGGCTGAGTTCGAGGAGTTCATCCACCAGGGTTGAGAGGTTGGCCGCGGCATCGGCAATATGGTTCACATACCGGCTTGCCTTGTCGTCCATCGAGGTCCCGTATTTCTTTAACAACAAATGGGAAAACATGGATAAGTGGCGGATCGGCGCACGAATATCGTGGGAAACGGAATGGGTAAAACCCTCCAGTTCCCTGTTTGCGGCTTCGAGTTCAGAGATAAGGCGTTCACGCTCCTTCTCGGCGTATTTCCTTTCCGTTATATCCTGGCCGAAACCATAGATCCTCACTACAGCTCCGGATGAATCCCGCACGAACTCCCCTTTTGACATAATAACGCGTATATCGCCATTGTCCTGCCTGATGATCCGGTGTTCCATTTCAAAATGATTGTTGCCCTTGCGCACATCCGTTAAGGCCTGCTCAATAGCCTTTCGATCCCCGGGATGAACAATGGCGAGCGATTCTTCAGCGGTGAGGGGGCACTTCGTGACACCATGAATTTTTTTCCATTGCTCGGAGAAGGTCATTGTACCCTTTATGGGGTCCCATTCCCATGCACCTGAATTTGACAGGCTTTCAGCTTCCGACAGGAGTGCCCGGCTGCGCTCCAGGTCCCTGTACGAATTCTCAAGCTTTGCGGCCATATGGTTAAAGTCTCTTGATAATTCAGAAAACTCGTCATCATCCTTACCGGAAATGCGGTAATCCAGATTGCCTGCGCCGATTATCGCGGCACCCTTCCGGAGTTTGTCTATGCGCCTGGTAATGGTCCGGCTTATCCCCAGTATATTGATGGTTGCCAGCAAAGCGGGGATAATTATGGTAAAGGCTACGATGACACCGGTAGTTTCCAATATGCCGAAAAGCTTCAGCTCGACGGATTCACGCAGCTCTTTGATATTCAGGACATTTTCATAGGTCCTTATATTGAGCTGGGAGATCAGCATGTTTTCGATTTCCCTGGCAAGGACTGCATCAACTCTCCCTGACCGCGCCTTGTCACGAATATCAACAATACCGGAGAAGAGCTGCAATGATGCGCCTTGATTTTCGAGCATGCTGTCGATAATTTTTCCGGTATCGGAATCTTCAAACCGTATCCGGGCGGTATCCAGGAATCCGCCTATCTCTTCATTGACGGCAAACCACTGGATTTGTGCCCTCTGGCTGTCTGTCCTCAGGTAATCTACTCTTAATGCGTTTCTCTCATATAAAATGCTCAAAATATCATTGGACATCTCCAGATCGTTGAAAGCAATTTTTATACGGTGCAGTCCCGCAAACAGCATGACAACGATAATGACAGACAATGCTGCCGCAATGCCGATATTTATGTGCAATGCTTTTTTAATCCGCATGGTACGTATTTCTACCGGTATATCCGCACTGCGGCCGGGTTTACGGATTCCAGGCCCTTGAAGTAGATATAATCAAGATAATTGGGAGTCACCTGCCACTTGACAATATCATTGTTTACCGCCCATTCCGATTTGTCCTCAAGTGACAGAATCAGCGATTGATCCAGTGAAACCCTATAATGCATATCCGGCCATATTGCTTCGATGGAGGAGACGCTCATGCCGCAATACCCGGCGATGATCTTTTGCGCCTGCGCAGGGTTTTTCCTGGCAAAATCTTCTGCCCTGATGAGGGCGCGAAGAAGTCGTTTCACTTTTTCCGGGTTTTCATGAACGAATTCCTGCCTGGCAACAATGTTGAAGCTTGAGGTGTAAATGTTTTTATCATAGAAAGCGACAGCCTGTTTACCGAGGGCGTCCTGCAGCTTTATGTTATACGGCTGAAAGGCCGAAACCGCGTCAACACGCCTGTTGACCAGGGCATCATGAAGCTCCAGGGGTTCCAGGTTGATTTTTTGCACCTCGTGCCCCGCTATTTCATTGGCGATAAGAAACGCGTCCAGAAAGGACTCCGAGGTCGTGCCGAATGTGGCGGCTATCCTTTTCCCCCTCAGGTCGCCGGGATCGCGGATTCCTGAATCATTCAGGGTGATTATGGAATTATTTATGGTGGCGGACTGTATGGTAGCAAGGATGTAAATTTTATCACCTGCCATGATTGCTATCATGATCGGTGAATCCGCGACCGTGGCGAAATCCGCATCGCCGTTCAGCATGGATTCAAGGGCTGTTTTCCCGTAGTCATGGGACCGTGCATCTATCTCGAGCTCCTCCCGCTCAAAATAACCGTTTCTCAAGGCAATTCCTATTAAACCGGCAGCGGTGGTGTCTACACAGGCGAGAATGGCTGTTTCAGGCGGTTTTATTTCTTGATCCGCCTCCTGCCCCCGGGAAGATAATTTCAGGTACCTGAAAGCAAGTATCATGAAAAGAACAATTGCGGCAAGCCCGATTAAAAGCAGGTAATTTTTTTTGATCATTCAGGTACTTATCATGAAGTTAAAGTTCAATTCTCTGCCAAAAGGGTGAAAAACTGCCTGTACTGCCTGTCCCTCCCTCGCGGCAGGTTTAACTTTTTTCATACAAAAGAAAGCAAGTGACCTGGAAAAAGTAATCATAAATATTCTTATTATAAACGAATTTGTTTTTTATTTCCATGCGACAAATTGTCATGTAAAAAAGGGATGAAAAGCCGTTCCAAAAAAAATGGGAGACGGCTCCAGGGACAGACCCCAATTGTTACATTAATGTTTTTGAGCCACCGGCGCCGTCTTGTTTCCCGGAATGCTCACATTCTTGCCCATCCGCATGGCTGTGCCGATGATGCAGATCGGGCCAGTGTTTGTGGGCATGCTCCACGGAATCGTGTTCATGCCGGTGCACATGACTTTCGGAGGCGGCAAGATCGCTATGTTCGTGTCCGTCGTGATGACCGTCCAGGTGATTGTGGGCATGTTGGTGGATAATCGCGTCATGACGGTGGATGTGGGCATGCTTCTCGGTGAAGAGCAGCACCAGGGAAGCTGCGATGATCCCGGTAGCCATTGCCTGTATCCAGGTGAACGCTTCACCAAGAACGATCACGGATAGCAGTACGCCGAAAAAAGGAGCTGTCGAAAATATCATCTGACTGCGGGAAGCACCAAGGCCCTGAGCCGTGATTATATAGAGCGTCACGCTCATCCCGTAACAGAGCGAGCCGACAAGTAAGGCCGGCAGAACAGCTTGCGGCTTCCCGACCGCACCGGCAAGATATCCCCCGATTATCAGATTGAATGCCCCTGCAACCAGGCCTTTCCATAAAGTTATCTGGGCAGGGGTGATCCCGTCGATAAGCGCTGTGAAGTGGTTGTCAAAACCCCAGCAGAGGCATGCGGCAGCAACAAACAGGACGGGCAGAACACCGGCAAACCCTTCCCCTCCGGTAATGAGCATTGCCGCAAGGAGCGTACCGCTTGCGGCAATCCAGCCTCGTGCGGTCAGGTGTTCATGAAACAAATAATGCCCGAGAATAACAGTAGCCACGAATTCGAGGTTCAGCCACAAGGCAACGGAACCTGAACTGGCGGCCTTCAATCCCAGCAAAAGCAGGAGCGGGCCGAGGATTCCTCCCAGGACGATTGCACCGGTAAGGAGCAGAAGGGTCTGCCTGCCCGCGCACCACGGAGGTGCGAAGGATTTGGTTCGGGCAACGGCAGGCAGTACACCCAAGGCTGCCCCGAGGTACAGCAGACCCGCCAGTACTTGCGGCTGGATACCTGAAAGCAGGGCTTTGCTGGCAGGGGTTGCCGCGCCGAAGAGACAAGCCGAGGTCAATCCGATTGCCAGAAGTTTTGCCGTGTGATGCTTCCCTTCCATGAGTACGGTTTACCAAACAGACAGAGAAAAGAATAATTTTTTTTATTGTACACACTATCGTCAAATTGTCATTGTACTGAAAAGTTTCCGCCAAGAAAAAGTGTGGGCATATAGCCGGATGCGATTGGTGATTTAACCTCTATGTCGGCTTGGCAGAAAATTGCACTTTTATTAAAGCCTGTGGCAACCTTTTCATCCATTGTGTGGTTTTTAAGGTTATCATTTCGTAATGATTAGTCTTTCATCGAGCAGCCTCCTGCTTTGGAGCCCTTCTTGCCAGGTGCGTTTAACAGGTTTTTATCCTGGCATAATGCTTGCTAATTAGATGCGATCCCCTTTTTTCAAAGACGTAGAAGGTGGTTTTTCATTTAAATATCGCGTCAAAGAACTGCTCACCAAGGTCAAAGTGATGAAATATCGCAAAATAAATAGTAGTCTCGGTATTATCCTTTTCTTTATTGCCCTGCCGGTGCTTGCCTGGGCCCACGGCATTACCGAAGGGGACAGGCAGCTCATGCTGGAAGGGGGAAACTTCCGCTACATGATGCTGGGGGCAAACCACATGCTTACCGGCTATGATCACCTTCTGTTCATTTTCGGGGTCATCTTTTTTCTCACCGGGTTCAGGGATATTCTCAAGTACATCACCGCGTTCACTCTCGGGCACAGCATCACCCTGATTTCCGCCACATTTATGGGCTTATCGGCCAATTATTACCTGGTTGATGCCCTTATTGCCCTGAGTGTCTGTTATAAGGGTTTTGAAAACCTGGACGGGTTCAAAAAATATTTCGGCCGCACTTCCCCTAATTTACTGTTCGTCATTTTCTGTTTCGGCCTGGTCCACGGTTTCGGACTCTCCACCAGGCTGCAGCAGCTGCCCCTGGGCGAAGAAGGTTTGATTCCGCGTATCCTCTCCTTTAATGTCGGGGTCGAACTGGGCCAGATACTGGCCCTGACCGTCATGGTGGCAATCATTTCCGGCTGGCGCCGGACCGGATCCTTCAACCGTTTTGCCGGCATCTCCAATCGCGGTCTCATTGCCGCCGGACTACTGTTGTTTATTGTGCAGATGCATGGTTTCGGGCATAGCGTCAATCTGGATTTTTTCGGTTTCAGCACTGAGAGCCAGGCGCAGACTACTTCCCGGCAGCCGACCTCAGACAGTCTCAGCAAAGCTCTTGCCGCCTATGACAGGGCGTTCAGGGAACGCGATGTCATGGCGCTCTGGAACCAGTTCGCTGACGACATTGTATTGTACGAGCAGGGAACACAGGATATCGGCCGGGAGAGCGCCCTCGGCAAGCATATAGGACCCGATCTGCAGGCATTCCAACAGATGACTGCGGTATTCAGCGATGTCCGCGTCCTGGAACTGAACAATGTCGCAATCAGGACACGGAGTTTTCAAGTCAAAGGGATTCTGCCGAATCGGTATTTCCTGTCCCAGGGCTTTGAAACGCAGAATTGGGCACTGCAGGACGGTACCTGGAAACTTGTCCATATGCACTGGTCCTTCCCAACCGGTTGATTTGTTGTCTTTGGAAGAGAGCGGAAAAATCATATTATCCATTGTTGTCCGGCAAAGAGCAAAGGGGATCACAGTATTCGGTGACAGTATCGGAGGCTGTCCCCATTTTCTCTTATCCTCCCTCGTATGCCCGCTTGATGGCTGCAATGTCTAATTTCTTCATCGGCAGAAATGCCTGTGTTACCCTATCTATCTGCTCACGAGTTCCATTGTTCATCATCTCGTCCATTTCTGTCGGGACGATCTGCCAGGAAAGGCCGTATTTGTCCTTGAGCCAGCCGCATTGTTCTGCTTCCGGCACTGCGGAGAGCTTCTCCCAGTAGTCGTCTATTTCTTCCTGGGTATCGGCAATGGACCATGAATGAGATCGCCTCGTTAAACTTGAAAAGGGGACCGGCGGAGATCAGCATGAATTCCTGCCCCAATGTTCGATGGTGACGATATCCACCGAACCGGAAGGTGTATTATGGAGAGTCGTTGTCCCCTTGATCTTTGAGGGGAAAACGGAAGTGTAAAATTCAGCCGCTTCTCCGGCCTCTTTGTCGAACCATAAATGCAGTGTGATTTTTTGCATGTGTTTTCCCTTTGTGCGGTGCCACAGGTACGGCAGGCGATGCTCAGTCAAATATACGGGGCGTTCTTCAGGAATTCAGAGTTCCTGGACCTCAAGTGCGAACGAAAACGTTTTCAACTTCTCGGCACCAAAAGGCAATGATGACCCGCTTTGCGAGCTCCGCTATTCCTTTTTCATTGCTTCGAATGCAGCCCTGGCGCCTTCTTCAATTTCCTGCGGGGTGGGATCTTTTTTGTGGGTTGCAAGACTCCAGCTGTAGCCGAAGAGATCCTGCACGGTGCCGACCCGGTCGCCCCAGAACATATCCTCAACAGCCATCTTTGACTCGGCGCCGGCCTTCAATGCCCTCTGAAAGGCATCATCCACATTTTCGGTGTATATGTAGAAGCTTACAGGTGAGCCGCCTGCGGTTTCCGCGCTTTTGCAGGCCTCGTCCGGATATTCCTCCCCCATCATGATGATGGAGTCGCCTATCAGAAGCTCGGCGTGCATGACTCCTTTTCCGTCGGGCCCCGGCAGGGCATAGCGTTCCGTGGCGCCAAAGGCCTGTTTGTAGAATTCGATGGCCTTGCGTGCATCCTTGAACATGAGCATGGGGGTGACGCTGTGATAACCTTCGGGTATTGCTTTCATGGCACGACTCCTTTACTGCCGGGAAACGGCGTTTCAGTTTTTATTGTATCCGTTATTTTTTTCCAGTTTTCCTGCTCCCTGGTTTTCGATGTATGTGAAATCATATCCTTGATTTTTTCGGATATGCATAATTCATACCATTCATACTGCGCAGTTCCGGCAGGGCATGACATCCGGAGCACCATTTTTTACCGGGACAAAGGGACATTAAACCGGTCATTGTGACCGCCCCGAAGCGTATCCATGATGGAACCGATGCTCATCGGTCCGATTCGCGCTTCACTGACCACGCCTTCCCAGCCTGCCTTGCTCCGCCTCTGATGCCGGGATTGTACAGGAAGAAATAGAACCTATCGCGCAAAGCTCCTTAAATAATTAAGTAAGGTGTCCCCGGAATTCCGTGGAAAGACATCCAGCTCCGGCAGGAAAGGATTAAAAGGATGTAGCCCAAAACGGTAAAAATAATTTCCAATTATATTTAATTCTGTATCTGAATTTTTGACGACCGCCTGCACAATCTCCGGCACGAAAATCCTGGCATCATACTCGAAGCCTACTTCTCTTACATGCCCTGGTAACTTCGGTCAGCTCAGGCATTCTGATTAACAGCGGACACTTGCTGGAAAACCTGGTTTTCCTTGAGCTGCGCAGGATATTTCTACTTCAGGAGCAAGACCGGCCGGGAAGTGGATTTCATCGTCCGGAATATGATGTATGAAGGACGGGAGCGATCCCGCATGCCTGTGCAGGTCTGTGAATCGCGGGCTGATCCGCAGACAAAAAAAGGGAAATCAGAGCACTCACCGAAGCCGTGTCCGGGTTGAAGCTGACTGAGGGTATCGTCGTGACCCACAGCGAGGAAGAAAAAATTTCTGTACAAGCAGGCCAGATGAACGTCCTGCCGGCCTTGCGATTTTTTTTAAATCTGCCGAATACAGCTTAGGCAGAAATTGTAATGCGTTTGATCGTGCCGGATGCCTTCCGGAAAAAACGCTTCAGGGCAATCGCTGTAAATCGGATTTCCATGGAAATGTAGAGTAAAAATTGGGGTCTGTCCCCATTTTTACTTGACAAGATGATAAAAGGGGAATAACAATCCTGATCCCATAATGTGAACTGCACGTCACATTATGAAACCAACCCTCATATTCAGAAAGTTGCACAGTATCAACAGAGAACGAAATGAAGCGGAATGAGAATCTCACCCGCCGGGAAAGAGAAAAGCAGAAGCAGAGAGAGGACATGCTAGCTGCGGCCCTGACGCTTTTCTCCGAGAAGGGATACCATAATGTCTCCATGCAGGAGATTGCCGGAAAAGCCGAATTCGCGATCGGAACCCTCTACAAGTTCTTCAGGAACAAGGAGGATCTCTACAAAACCCTTATGGTAGAGAAGGTTGACAGTTTTCAGTCCGCCCTGACCGCGGCGATTGAAGATGCAGATGACGAGATCGAAAAACTGCGGAATTACGTGCGGGTAAAGGCCGCACTGTTCCAGGCCGATGCTCCTGTTATCCGCCTCTATTTTGCGGAAACCCGCGGTGCAAGCTTCAATGTAAGGGCAGGGCTTGATAATGAAATCCGGAAAAAACATGAACAGTTTCTGAAAAAACTTGCCCTGGTTTTTGAAGCCGGAATACGAAAGCAGCGTTTTCGGAAAATCGCAGCGCCTTATGATCTTGCTGTTGCCCTGGACAGCCTCACCAACACCTTTCTTCACCTCTGGCTGGAAGCGCCTGAACTCCATCCCTTCCCGGAGGACCCCGACATACTGTTAAATATTCTCTTTCAGGGATTAATTGAAATTGATCCGTGATATTCCGGGGAACCATGGAAGCAAACTACGCTCATAATAATTTTATCAATATTTGGAGGAATTCTGATGCAATTAAATCAGGATGAACATACGTCCATTAAATGGTTCGTGACGCTGGCAGTCCTGCTGGCATTTCTTTTAGCGGCCGGTTGCGACCGCCGGCAGCAGGCCCCGCCTCCGCCTCCTGTTCCTCAGGTGACCACGGTTACAGTTCAGCCGGAGCAGGTCATATTATCTTCGCAATTGCCGGGCCGCACCTCTGCCTTCCGGGTTGCGGAGATCAGGCCCCAAATCAACGGCCTGATTCAGCAACGCCTGTTTACCGAAGGTTCTACTGTCGAACCCGGCGAGGTTCTCTACCAGATCGATCCTGCTCCCTTCCAGGCGGCGCTCGACAATGCAAATGCCGCGCTCGCCCGCGCTGAAGCCAACCTGTCATCGGTCCGAGCAAAGGCTGAACGATTCAAGGAACTGGTCGCAGACAATGCGGTGAGCCGGCAGGACTATGAAGACGCGGAAGCCGCCCTGACCGGAGTTACAGCCGATATACAGTATTGGAAGGCGATGGTGGAGACAGCCCGCATCAACCTTGATTATACCAGAATAACGGCGCCCATAGGCGGCCGTATCGGCAAATCCAACGTGACCGACGGTGCCATTGTCACGGCGTACCAGCCTCTGGCCCTGGCCACCATCCAGCAGCTGGATCCCATTTATGTTGATATGCCCCAATCCACCACCGATCTGCTGCGCCTGAAGCGCCGCCTCAAGGAGGGGCTCCTCAACCGGCATGAAGAAGGCCATAACGAAGTGGACCTCATCCTTGAAGACGGAACTCCGTATTCGCTGGAGGGGACCCTGCAGTTCAGTGATGTCACGGTGGACCCGACTACCGGATCGGTCACCCTGCGGGCACTCTTTCCCAACCCGGAAGACGTGCTTCTGCCGGGCATGTTCGTCCAGGCGGTAATCAGGGAAGGCGCCAATGAGCAGGCCATTCTCATTCCCCAGCAGGGGGTGTCCCGGGATCCAAAAGGGAACCCTTTCGCCCTGGTCGTCGATGCCGACAGCAAGGCCGCATTTCGACCGCTCACTCTTGACCGGGCCGTAGATGACAAATGGCTGGTATCAGAGGGCCTTGCTCCCGGCGACCGGGTGATTATCGAAGGGATGCTGATGCTGCGGCCGGGCTCAGAGGTGCAGGCTGCACCTTTTGATGCGGCACCGGCAGAGCAGGGTGCAGGGTCCGCCGCAGACTCTTCTCCTGAAAAGGAAGCTGAAGGAGACGAGTGATGCTTTCACGATTCTTTCTTGACCGGCCGGTTTTTGCCTGGGTCATCGCAATTATTATCATGACATCCGGCGGGCTGGCCATCTACAACCTGCCTGTTGCACAGTATCCTCCCATCGCACCGCCGGCCATCGCCATAGATGCATTTTTTCCTGGCGCCTCGGCCGAAACTGTTGAAAATACCGTGACCCAGGTTATTGAGCAGAAGATGACCGGGCTCGATGACATGCTCTACCTCTCCGGCACCAGTTCGTCCTCAGGCGCCGCCCGGGTCGAGCTGACTTTTGCGCCGGGCACCGATCCGGATGTCGCCTGGTCCAAGGTGCAGAACAAGCTGCAACTCGCCATGGCCAGTCTGCCGGATGTAGTGCAGCGCTCCGGTGTCAAGGTCAGCAAGTCGACCAGGAATTACCTGATGATTGTCGGTCTGATCTCCGAAGACGGCAGCATGGACGGCAATGACTTGCGGGACTATGCCCAGTCGAATCTGGAAAAAATCCTCTCCCGGGTTCCGGGGGTCGGCGAGGTTGAAAATTTCGGCTCCCAGTATGCCATGCGGGTCTGGGTCAATCCCGACATGCTGACCAGTTACAACCTGACCATGGAAGACGTCATACTGGCCCTCAGAGCCTACAACGTCGAAGTATCAGCCGGTCAGTTGGGGGGCGCCCCGGCCGAGGAGGGCCAACGGCTGAATGCCGCGATCGTTGTGCAGCATCTGCTCCAGACCCCGGAAGAATTTGCAGCCATCCCCATCCGCACCAACCCTGACGGCTCGGTAGTCCGCGTCAGGGACATCGGCCGCACGGAGCTGGGTACGGAACGCTCCGATATCGAGGCCAATTATAACGGCAAACCTTCGGCTGCCATGGCCATCAGGCAGGCCGCCGGCGCCAATGCCCTGGAAACGGCCGATGCCGTCAAAAATAAGATGGAGGAGATGAGCCGGTTTTTCCCGGCCGGCATGAAGGTTATTTATCCGTTCGATACCACCCCCTTTACCAAGGTGGCTATTGACGAGGTGGTCAAGACCCTGTTCGAGGCTGTTTTCCTGGTCTTTGTGGTCATGTATCTCTTCATGGGGACCTTCCGGGCCACCCTGATTCCGACCATCGCGGTGCCGGTAGTGCTCCTGGGCACCTTCGGGATCCTGGGGCTGTTCGGTTTTTCCATCAACATGCTGACCATGTTCGCCATGGTCCTCTCAATCGGGCTGCTGGTGGACGACGCCATCGTGGTGGTGGAGAACGTGGAACGGATCATGGCCGAAGAGGGCCTTCCGCCCAGGGAGGCCACCGCCAAATCCATGGACCAGATCACCACCGCCTTGATCGGCATCGGCCTGGTGCTGTCGGCGGTTTTCGGCCCCATGGCCTTTTTCCCTGGTTCCACCGGGGTCATCTATCGTCAGTTTTCCGTAACGGTCATTTCGTCCATGCTC
Source organism: Desulfobulbaceae bacterium (assembly GCA_033549385.1). Classification (GTDB taxonomy): domain Bacteria; phylum Desulfobacterota; class Desulfobulbia; order Desulfobulbales; family Desulfobulbaceae; genus UBA10518. The sequence continues at coordinate 13,410 of JAWSUG010000032.1, forward strand.
CTGTCCGTGGTGGTTGCCCTGATTCTGACTCCGGTGCTGTGCGCCACCATCCTCAGGCCGGTAACCAAGGGGCATGAGCCCTCTGACAATGCGGTCCGGTTCCTGCGCCCTTTTTTCCGCTGGTTCGACCGTATCTTTTTTCGCTCCCGGGAGTTGTATGTCAGGTGGGTCGGCCGGGTGCTGGCCGGAAAACTCCGCTACCTGATGGTGTTTGTCCTGATTGTGGCCGCCATGGGCTACCTGTTTCAGCGCATGCCCACCTCCTATATTCCGGATGAGGACCAGGGTATACTGATGGTCCAGGCCATGCTGCCGTCGGGCTCTACTCTTGAGCAGACCGAAGCGGTCATGGACAAAGTGAGGGACTATTTTCTCGAGCAGGAAAAAGAGGCGGTTGAATCCTTCATTTCAGTATCCGGCGCCAGTTTCGGCGGGCAGGGGCAGAACATGGCCTTTGGTTTTGTCAAACTCAGGGACTGGGATCTGCGCCAGCGGCCGGACCTCAAGGTCGGGGCCATAGCCGGCCGGGCCATGGGCAATTTTTCCCGGATAAAAGAGGCTATGGTCTTCGCCTTCCAGCCGCCGCCGGTGGTTGAACTTGGAATGGCCACCGGGTTTGATCTCCAATTACTGGACCGGGGCGGCCTGGGTCATGATCAACTGATAGCGGCCCGCAACCAGCTCCTCGGCATGGCGGCCCAGGATCCGCGCCTGGCAAGAGTCCGGCCCAACGGCATGAACGATGTGGCCGAATACCACATCGATGTGGATTGGGACAAGTCCGGGGCCCTGGGCATTCCCATCAACTCCATTCATAACACCATATCCGCGGCTTTCGGCAGCGCCTATGTCAATGATTTTATCCAGGCCGGACGGGTCAAGAAGGTGTATGCCCAGGTGGATGCAGCTTATCGCATGATGCCGCAGGATCTGGAAAAGCTCTATATGCGCAACAACCTTGGCAGCATGGTTCCCTTTTCTTCTGTCGCCTCGGGCCGCTGGGCCATGGGTTCACCCAAGCTGGAACGCTTCAACGCCTTCCCGTCGATCAATATCTGGGGAGAACCTGCCCCCGGATACAGCACCGGCGAGGCCATGGCCGCCATGGAGGAAATCATCGCCAAACTGCCGCAGGGAATCGGTTATGACTGGACCGGCCTTTCCTATCAGGAACGGATGGCAGGATCCCAGGCGCCCCTGCTCTATGCCTTTTCGATCTTTGTCATCTTTCTCTGTCTGGCGGCTCTGTACGAGAGCTGGCCCATTCCCATTGCCATCCTGCTCACTTTGCCCCTGGGCGTCATCGGCGGGGTAATCGCCTCCAGTACAAGGGGAATGACGAATGACGTCTATTTCCAGATCGCCCTGCTCACCACCCTGGGCCTGACCACCAAGAATGCCATCCTGATCGTCCAGTTCGCCAGGGCCAGGCTCGACCAGGGGGCCGGCCTGATAGAAGCGACCCTGGAAGCGGCCAGGCTGCGGCTGCGGCCGATCATCATGACCTCGCTGGCTTTCGGCTTCGGCATTCTGCCGCTTGCGCTGGCCACCGGAGCCGGATCAGGGGCGCAGAAGGCCATCGGTACCGGCGTCCTGGGAGGGACGGTGACCTCCACCTTCCTGGTGACCCTGTTCGCGCCGCTCTTTTACGTACTCATCTATAAGGCGCTGGGGAAACACCGAAAGAAAGTATCCATGACGCACATTGAAGAAACTCCCGCGGGAGGACGGACACATGAATAGGTACATATTGATTCTGCCGGCAGTTCTCGGCTTCATTATCGGGGGCTGCAGCCTGGCGCCCGAATACGTGCAGCCCCGTGCCCCGATTCCCGACCAGTGGCCGCAGGGCGAGGCCTACCTGGATACCGCGGCTCAACCGGAAGGGGCAATGGCCGCAGAGCTTGGCTGGCATGAATTCTTTGACGACGCGCGGCTGCGGGAGATCATCGGCATCGCCCTGGCCAACAACCGGGATTTGCGCCTTGCGGCATTGAATGTGGAACGGGCCCGGGCCCTGTACGGTATTCAGCGGGCCGAGCTGTTTCCTTCTGTCGACGCGGCAGCCTCCGGCGGTAAACAGCGCCTTTCCGCCGATCTTATCGGTTCCGGTGAGTCAAGAACCAGGGAGCAGTACGGCGTCGACCTGGGCATTGTTGCCTGGGAGATTGATTTTTTCGGACATATCCGAAGCCTGAAGGACCAGGCCCTGGAAGAGTATCTGGCCACGGATGAGGCCCGGCGGAGCGCGCAGATCGCCCTGATCGCCGAAGTGGCCAGGGCTTACCTTGCGTTGGCGGCGGACAGGGAAAACCTGCAGCTGGCCGCATCCACCCTTGAAGCCCAGCAGTCTTCCTATGCTCTGGCGGATAAACTTTTTAACGCCGGAGTGGGGAACAAGCTGGATCTGAAACGCGCGCAGATCCCGGTGGAAACGGCCCGCGGCGATGTTGCCCGTTTTACGCAGCTGGTGGCGCAGGACAGAAACGCTCTTGATCTTCTGGCCGGCACCCCGGTGCCTGAAAAGCTGCTGCCGGCGGACCTGGCAAGCATGTCTCCGCTCCGGGATGTTTTTCCGGGTCTACCCTCAGAAACCCTTCTGCGCAGGCCGGACATCATGGCCGCGGAACATCGGCTCAAGGGAGCCCATGCCATTATCGGCGCGGCCCGGGCCGCCTTTTTTCCGCGTATTGCGCTGACCACATCGGTCGGCACCGCAAGCGACGATATCTCCGGCCTCTTCGGTTCCGGTACCGGCACCTGGAGTTTTACTCCGCAGATCGTCATGCCGATCTTTGACGCCCGCATCCGGGCAGCCTACCGGGTCAGCAAGGCTGACAGGGAGATCGCCCTGACCCGGTACGAGAGGACAATCCAGACAGCATTCCGGGAAGTGGCCGACGCCCTGGCGGTACAGGGAACCATAGACCTGCAGGTCTCGGCGCAGGAGGCACTGCTTGATGCCGTCACTGAAACCTATCGTCTCTCCGAAGAACGGTATACCAGTGGAGTCGACAGCTACCTGGGCGTCCTGGATGCGCAAAGGTCCCGGTTTGCCGCCCAACAGGGGCTTGTCTCCCTCCACTTGGCCAGGCTTGCCAACCGTGTGCGCATGTACGAGGTCCTGGGCGGCGGAGTGAGTTCGGAAGCCTTAATGCGGAATTCAGAGAAAAGCATGGCAGGGGAGGAAGGCCGACCGCCCCATCAGCGAACTGAAATGTCAACCCGCATGCCCGCCGGCTCCCCGCCGGCTTCGCCGTAGCCGCCCTTCGGCTCCACGACAAAAATCCTTTCCCCCTCCACCGGGCCCTCCCTCACAAGCACATCGCGCACCGCGGCAGCCCGCTTCAGCGCCAGGTTGCGCAGATCGTCATCGGTGATGACAATGTGGTCATAAAGGAGCTGTTCCATCTCCTCGGCGGGGATATCCTTCAGCATCCCGAGAAAATTCCTGGGCCGTTCGAAATCGGCTGCCTTGTATGCTTTTTCAAGGTAATGCTCATGCTCCTCGGCGGTGATTTCAACGGCATCCACGTCAATGCCCGCCGCCTTTTTTTTCCTGGCCAGTTCCTTCAGCTTTTCCGTCTTGAGCAGGCGGCCGAACCGGATGCCGGTCAAAGCGCCGCCATCCTTTTCCGGATCAATCCGGCCGGTGAGCTCAACCCTGATGGCGGGCCGGTCATACAATACCCTGGCAAATTCCGTCAGCATCTCCATTCCCTCCGGGCTGATTTCCGCCCGGCCTGCTGCAAACTCGATATGCTGCTCCTGGCCGTCGCCGCCGGAAAAAACGGCGCCGAGCAGGGAGAAGGGCGAGGTCGCCGCCTTGACGACCAGGTTGTAGAGTATCTTGACCACCACCCCGGCGACGCTGAATTCCGGGTCGTCGAGCTCTCCGGATACCGGTATGTTCAGGCTGATTTCACCCTGCCGGTTTTTCAGCAGGGAGATGGCCAGCTGCACCGGCAGGTCGACCGCGGTTTCATTCGGGACACGATCGCCAAGGCTGATCTGGTCGATAAAGGCCCTGTTCCGGGAGCTGAGTTTTGTCCCTTCGATGAGGTAGTGCAGGTCGAGGTTCAGTTTGCCCCTGGTCAGCGGATAGCCGATGAACTTGATCGCATAGGGGCTCACCGGACTCAGCTCGATATCATTGAACTCTGCGGTGATGTCCGTGAAAAATTCCTGCCAGGGGTGGATGGAGCCGGTCAGCTTCACCGGGGAATGTTGGTCGAGCGCCGCAGTGATATTGATCTCGGCCATGACATCCCGGCTGGAGGAAAGACCCTTGATGCCGCCGTTGATGTCCTGGAGAGAGGTGGTGAACCGTGGGGTCACGCTGCGGTCGTCGAAGTCGACCCGGCAGTCCGCCAGCCGTACCTGGTTGATTTTCACTTCCGGCGGAGCCTTCTCTGTTGCGGGTGCTTCCTGTTGTTCGGGCCGGTCGGTGTTCTCGCGGACGATGGTGTTCAGATTCAGCACGCCGTCCGCACTCCGCGACACAAAGGCGTTCAAGCCGTCCACAAGGATCTCCTCGGCCGCGATGCGCAGCGGAGCGGTCTGCACATCCAGTCCCTGGAGAACGATTTCCTTCCAGTTCAACAGCTTTTCCCCCTGCCCGGCGTCCAGCGCGGAAAACCCGCTGCTGCGCACATCACCCATGAAGGCGAAGCCGATCCCTTCATCCTCCCGGCTGTCGAGGATCATCCGGCCCTCGACCGCCCCGCGGCCGTCGGCCATGATGATATTGAGCTGCTGCTCCACGTAGGGCTGGACTGACTTGAGCGGCAGATCGTCCAGGTCGACCTCAAGCTGCAGGGCCAGGGGCGAAAGGACCGCGCCGCCGGATACCTTCACCGTGCCGCTTTCGTTCAGGCGCAGATCCAGGGCAACAGAGCCCTCCTCCCCGGGTCCGGTCGATATGTTTTCCGCTGTCAGCCGGAGCTGGTCCAGGGCCAGCTCCACCTGTTCCTCTGGGGTCTGATCGATGAATGTCACCTTGAAATCGCTGAAATCCAGGGTCTTGACCAGTATCTGCCAGACAGCGTCGGGATCGGTCCCGGACTCATCATCCGGTTCGCCGGCGGATGCCGTGGCCGGAGGGGCGGGGGCCAGAAAGTCGCGCAGGCTGATCGTCCCGTCCGCGCGCCGGGTAACCGGGATGACCGCTTCCCGGCCGGTGCACCCGTCAACCGTCACGGTTTTGTCCCTGAGATTGATCTCCGCTCCCTGGATGGAAAAATCCGGCACTGCGATCATGTCCTTGCCGTCCGGAACCGTCATGCTGAATCCGCCGAGCTTGACCTCCAAACCGGAAACGAGCAGGCTGCTGTCCGCGCCCGCATAGCCGATATGGGCGGCCGCGCTGAGCTCCTCCGCGGCAAGCTCCGCCGCCAGGGCATGCTCGTAGTAGGGGCGGTACTTGTCGGGCCGCACGTTCACTGCCTCCACATCGGCCGCCGCGACCAGGGGGTTGAGGGAGAAGGTGCCGTCGACGCTGACCTGCTCCCCGCTTTCGCTGGAGAGTTCAAGGTTGTAGCCCGCGAGCCGGTTCAGCCCGGTGCTGAAATCGTTCACCCGGAGATTAACCGGCTGCAGGGTTGTCTGCATGGGCCCGGACACCGTCCGATCGGTAAAATGAATGATCCCCCCTTCCACGGCAGCAGCCGCTGCCTCCAGGAGGAAGGCGCCGGAAGAAGTTTCCCCGGCATCCTTGCCGTTTCCTCCGGCCGCGGGCGCGATGAGCCGGGCAAGGTTGAACTGGCCGTCCTCTTCCCTGTGCATGAAAATTTCCGGTTCCCGCCAGAGTATCCCGGCAAGGTAAAATTCCCGGCGCAGGAGATGGGCACGGTCAATTTGCACCGTCAGTTCAGGAAAGGAAAGCAGCGGCTGCTCCAGCCGGTCAACCACCCGCACCTCGCGCAGGCTGGTCGTTCCCTCGATTTTGATCGCCGGAGTGTCGCCCTCGTGCAGCATGAAGGCGAGGGAAAGATCCAAATCAAGGCGGCCGTTTTTGACGGTGAAATTCAGATTTTCGGGCAGGTAGTCCAGGTAGTTGGTGAGATCGATGTCGGGAAAATTGAAATCGATCTCCGAGTGCCTTGTCTGGTAAAAAGGCTTGCTTTCCCCGAGCATGCTGAAGGGCGCGCCGTTGACCGTCCCCTCAAAGGCAGGCTGAGTGAAAATTTCAATCTCGTAGGGGAGATTGGAAAGAAAGGGCAGGGCAATATGCAGGTCGGTGACGCGGTGAGCCGCATCCTGTACCCGGTCCTCGAAATCGATTCCGCCGCCGCTCAGGTTGATGTTGTTGATGGAGAAGAGGAGCGGCGAACCCTCCTCCTCCTCCTCCTCCTCCTTTTCCCCGGCCTTTGCCGGCTCGTCGCTGGCCGGAAGCAGGTCGGAAAAGTTGAAGCTCCGGTCCCTGTTCAGGATGATTCTGGTGTGGGGATTGACCAGGGAAAAGGATTTGACGATAACGGCGCGCTTGAACAGGGAGACGGCCTGCAGGTTTACCTCCAGGGCGTCAAAGGAGACAAAGGTTTCGGCTCCGGCGGGATCCAGCACCTGAAAGCCGTTGACCGCCGCCTTCAGGGTATAGGGATTGATTTTTACCTCCCGGACCGTAGTCTGACGCTGCAGGGCCTGGCTCAGCTTTTTCTCCAGCTGTGCGCGGACAATGGCCGGCAGCAGCCAGAAGCCGAAAACAGTGTACAACAGCAGGGAACCCGCCGCAATGATGGTCCACCGCTGTAATCGGGACAGTCCTCGCCATTTTCGCCACAGGCTCCTAGGAAAATAGGGGACAGACCACGTTTTATCTTTATGACTCTCCATTTTTCTTCATCGGTCTCCCGGCTTTGCCTGGAGTCACTCGCCGCCCGAGCATTTCACTTATCTCTTGCTGAAATCGATCGTTGCCCAGCGCAAAATTTCCATTGGTTGCTTTCCGGATTTTATCAATTTTTCCTGATTCAAGTTCGCCGCGAAACAATTCCCGATACGCCGTCTGTCTTTCCGCATCGGTCCGCCCAAGGTCCTGGTAAAGAGAATGATGATGGATGAAACCAAATCCCTTTCCCTGTCCATTTGCCTGATAACTTGACCACTGATATTCACCAGGATGTTGAACGAGTCCTGCTCGTACCGGGTTCATCTCTATATATCGCTGGCAGGAAAAAAGATACTCCTCCTGCTGAATTATGCAGGAACGGAATCTCCCCTCCCATAGGGTGCCGCTGCGCTTGTAGCTCCTGTTGATATACTGTACGTAACGCTGCCCCAGGAGTTTCATGAGGCTTCCGGCACTATCCTGCTCTTTCGGGGTTAAAAGAAGATGGACATGATTTGTCATCAAGACAAAGGCGTGGATCAGACAGCCTGTACTTTTGGCATAGTCGCCAAGCCAGTCAAGATAAAACAGATAGTCTTCATCCGCGAAGAAACAGGATTGCCGGTTGTTTCCACGCTGGATGAGGTGGTGGGGAATGCCGGGAACAATGATTCTGGATCGTCTGGGCATAAGGAATTGAGTAATCTGCTGAACCTGTGAATGCAACAAAAAAATGTGGTCTGTCCCCTTTTTTCTCCGCGATAAAAAATGTATAAAAAAGAAGGCAGGGGACCCACGGGGAGAGAATCCGGAAAAAAGATTATTGTCCGGAGGAGCCATGCGAGGCAACGTTCGAGCGAAATCGATAACAGCCGCATCCCAAAGATCATGAAATTCGATTCTGTGCCTTTTCCCTGTTCCTGTTGCATGGGAAATAAATTCAACCCCTTTAGAATTCCTTTATAAATCCTCTTCCATAAAAAGGAGAAGCACACATGATCAAAAAAATAATCATCCTGGCCCTGCTGACAGCATGCATTACCATGACCGGAGGATGCGAAGGCACGGGCAATGAGCGAAGCAACGAGCAGAGCAATGATAAAAACGTCACCGAAACCGGAACTTCCATGGGAGGCGCTTCAATAGTGCGGTCGGCGGAACTCAACCTTTCCGGAGCCATAAGTGCCCGGATGATTGCCCCGGAAGATGAATCGACCACCTTTACCGGGAACTGCTCCCCTGACATGTGGGCAAATTTCGGCATCAAATTTGACCATCCGGGTTATGTCTGGATCGCCGTAACCATTATGACCAAGGATCCTATACAACCGGAACAAATCGGCCCGGTCAGGCTTGAATGGGTTGATGTGAGTTTTTTTACCGAGGATATGAAAAGCCTCCAGTTCAAGGGACCGGGAAGCTTTGAAATCAAGGAGCACAACGCCGCGCCCGATAACCGGCGAATGGTAGGGGTCATTCAGGCAAGTGGTCTTGAAGGCAGGCAGGATGCAGAAGGAGAAACCATTGCCGCAGAGTTTGACTTTGATGTCAATTTTTCCTGCGGTGTCAAGTAGGTTTTTGCCGGTATCGCGCATTTAAGCAGTGTCGCCTCCTACCGGGAGATTGCGGACCTGCTCGCCAAGGTATCCTCAGGCAGAATTCCGGCCCTGGCCGCAGCATCAGTTATGACCTGAACTGAAGTGGGAATAGAGTAGAAATTGGGGTCTGTCCCTATTTTTTACCGACTGTTGATTGGCAGAAGAATGACCGCTTCCGTCCCTCCGGACTCAAGCAAGTTTATATACAGTTCGCCACCGTGGAGCTGAACGGCTTTGCAGGCCAGGCTGAGCCCCAGGCCGGAACCATACACCTTGGTAGTGAAGAAGGGTTCTGTTACCCGTGATGCATGCGCAATGTTGATTCCGGCGCCGGAATCCCTGATCCTGAAAGCGACATTCACGTTTTCGACACCCAGCCCGATTTCCAGATTTCCTCCCTCGGGCATGGCATCGATACTGTTCTTGAGAATATGCACCAGGGCCTCATGAATCTGTTCCTGGTCTATCATGAGTTCCGGAAGGTCTTCTGCGAATGTCAATGTGACCTTGATGCCGTACTTGTCCAGATCGAAACGAAAGAGACTGATCACACTCTTCATCAATCCCTCCGGCTTTATCGGCCCACGAGCAAGCTCCACCGCAGCCGTGAACTTGAAAAGATTATGCAGGATCTTCTCCAGCCGCTCAACCTCCTTGACAATAACCGCCATATACGACTGGGGGCGGCCTGCGGGAAACTGTTCGGACAATTTCTTGGCCAGCCCGCCAATTGAGAGTATCGGGTTGCGTATTTCATGATAGACCTGCGCGGAGATCTGTCCCAGAGCCGCATGCCGCTCCGCCTCGACCAGCAGATCCTTGTCGCGGTTGACCACTATGTTCAGCTCATTCACCTGGTCCTTCTGGTCCATCTCCATGCTGACGTCGGTAAGATAACCGGGAGAGAGACAAATACCATCCGGGGCAAAGGTTTCCACTGATGCCCAGTCCTTGAGCCACCTCAAACTGTTGTCAGGAAGCAGGACCTTGTACACGGCTTCGGTCACCCCTTTCCGGATACTCTCCTGGCGGATACGATGACGTTGATCATCAATCTCCTGGCGCTCCAGGACCAATTCCCGGACATCAGGATAGACGTTTTCATGTTTGTAGACTCTTCGGTCAAGAATAGCCCTGTTGAATTGCTTACCGAGGTTTTCAGGGGTTGAAGCAAAAAGCGCAAGAAATCGTCTGCTGACAAATTCATACCATATGCCGGAGGTATCAATCTTCCAGGCAGCAATATACGGCATGATCGGCAGCCCGATCGCATCAAACGCCTGACAGGCGGCTATATGGCGCTGCAACGTATTCTTGAGCGCATCGCTGTACCAGCCGGATAGAATTCGGCCGCAATAATCAGCAGTTGCATGTGTTTGCTTGTCGCGTGGCCCGGTCACAGGATGCACCTCTGGAATTCCATATCCTCATCATATCACATACTCCGTGATAGAGAAAAGCAGGAGCGGCAGGAAGAATGATTGAAAATAAGGTACAGCCGATGTTGCCTCCTTATTCTATGCCAATTAAAATTGTTCAATAACAGCAATTCCGGCGGGCAAAACAAAGTGAATAAATCCAAGGACCTTTAATGCGGAGGGGCCGAGGTTCTCTTCGGAGGTCAGTTTATTTTCCGGAGGGTTGGAGTATAGGAAATCAGCAGGGTGAGAAATATGTGAACGATAACCGGGACAGAAGACAGATCTATTTATTTCCCATGTCACAGATAAAGGTTTAAGCACCATAGCACCGCACACCCCCCGACTAAAAGTTACGTACCCATTTGTCAAACCCGACCCTCATTATGTGTGTTTGTTCTTGCTGCAAACGCCCATGCCCACAGACTGGAAGAATCATTCGAACTGACCCTTGAAATTCATGAACATTTGCTTCAGTTCTGCCAGTTCTTTCCGCAAAAGGCTGGTTTCTTCCTCAAGGGCGGCAATCCGCTCATCAACAACTGACCTCTTCGGGTTTGTCGTTCCGACTGGTTCATAAACTGAAGATTCTGCCAAATCATCCTGTTCTCCAGACAACAAATGAATGAACCGAGCCTCCTTCTGACCCGGATGCCGAGCCATCTGTTTTACCAGTTTCCTTTCCTGGAGTTCCTGCAGGGTATCATTCACCTCCTCAAGGCTGGCAAATCCATACATCCTCTCGGACCGACCCCTCAATTCTCCCACAGTCTGGGGTCCTCGAAGCAGCAACAGGCATATAATCGACATCTCGCGCTGCACCAGGTTAAGATTTTTGCCAAAATGCTGCTCATATTTTGGTACCCGGGCTGCATTGCTCTGCCAGGCAAGCTTATATTCCTTTAACCCGTCGAGGGCCTTGAGCACTGTGCCTTCGTCAAACGAGACAACCGGGTTCCGATTGGATTTTTGATTGCATGCATTTACCAGGGCATTCAGGGTGAGGGGGTAATATTCCGGCGTTGCCATTTCTTTTTCCATAAGGCAACCAAGAACACGCTCCTGTTCAGGGGTAAGATCATACTCAATCATAACGTTATATATTTCTTTGATTTGATAGGAAATTGCATCTGCATCTGACTCTAATATACCATAGGCTTGAATGATGCGGTATTCGTATTGGATTAAAGTCATTCGGGACATATACATTTTTCGGAATTTTCAAAAAATAAATTTGTCCCCCTTTTCTGTTCGCTATTTTTTGCTCTCCCGGGCCGAAGCTTGCCAGCGGGAGGCGTAGGAAAGGATGAATCGCAAGGATTCTTCCAGCGATTGTACCGCGATCAGCCAGTAAATGGCAGGCAGCTGTTGGAGCAGATAGCGGAAACGGACTTGGATGGTGGAAGCGGCCCCTGCAAGAAAACCAGCGGCCAGATCTGCTTCCTGATTCTCCGCTTTTCCTGGAGGTTCCAACTGGGGAGGAGAAAGGTGCAGGGGAACGAAACCCGCCTCCCAGGACAGCGCGGCAGGGTAATCGCCGGCAAGGGCCTCTTCCACCTCCTGCGGGTGCAGAATGGACAACGGATTTTCGGTAACCAGCAGGTTGAGGAAAAAAAGGTTGTCGTCAGCCTCTGCGGCTGCGAGGGCGTTCAGGTACTCGTGCAAAAATCTGCGGCGCAGGCAACGAACGGCCGGGAGGAGGACGGGGAGCAGGTCCCGCCCGCTCTCGGCCCCTAACGCTTCTTCGGCGTACTGGAAGGTGGTGCGCTCGCTGGTGCGGACAAAAACAAGGGTGCGCAAGGGCAGGTTGCAGGAGGAGAGGGCCAGGGGGAGGATGCCGGCCAGCGGCTCAGGCCGGGTGATCCGTTTGGCCGGCCGCCGGTAGAGGAGCCAGGGCTCTGCGGCAGGCAGGCAGTGAACCAGCAGCCGGAAACAGGAGCCGCCGCGGGTGGCTTTGCTCAGGAAAATCAGCTCCTGCCCGCCAATGCCACCCGATTCCTCAATGGTCCAGCCCAGGCGGCGAAAGGCCGTTTCGATCCGCGTTCGCATTGCCGATCTATCTGTTTCGATTCCGGGTAAACAGTGAATCTATCTTCCTCCCTGACAAACCATTGGTGCAAATTGGGATACGCCGATTTCCTCTATCAATGTCCCTCTTCTATCCTGGATGTGAGTGGCTGTTCCTTATTGATTTCAGTTTTTCAGCCATGTCATATGATGTTCTCGGAAGAACATTGGAATTGACGGGAAATTTAATACCCCGGAAAGCTTCCGACAATATTGACATGAGTTGCAATATCGATACCGGGCATGACCAGGAGATATTCGTTATGGTGGAGAAAATAAAACTGGTCTATAGCCTCCAATTCCAGGATATAGCCATCAAAGGTGCTTCCCTCCACTAAACCGCCCCCCCCTGCAGGATCGCCCAGCCAGTGAAAATGGCTGTAGGAGCCGGGCTGGGGGATGTCATTCCGGCTCTGTACCAGCCAGGTGGCGTGGTCATCCACCATATAGACGAAAGTGGGTTGATTGCTTCCCCCGAGGAATTTGCCGCGGATGATCCAGCCCACTTCGCATTCGTTCGCCGGGGTCTGGTCATTACAGTGCATCGCTACCGGTATGCCGTTTATATTTTCACCGGTGAAGGTGATATACAGGAATCCGAATAAATCTCCGTTATTCTTAATCTGGCTCTGCTGGTGAGTGTCAATGTTGTTGCCAAACAGAAAATCATAGGGTTTGGCATGGTCCTTCCACGGATATCCTCCTGCCCGGGTAGCGGAAGCTGTGACCAGTATGGACAGGATAAACAGGAAACATACGCTCAGTACGACGGCCAGACTGTTTTCGGATTTCATTGTGCACCCCTTTCGAACGCTCACGGATTCAGGTTGTACTTATTGCGGTCTGCCTGCTGTTAATTTTACCGCAGCATTTATTGAAATCAAACTCCCGGCCAGACGGCCGGATTTGTTCAAGCTTAAAATTTATTTATCTATCGTTGATTTGGCAATAGGGAAACTTACCTGAGGTTACCCAGACCGGATAACAGCCAGCATAAACTGCGGAGAGCCGGGGAAGGGCCTGGGCAGGAATCGAGAAAAGTAAAAAGCGGACCTGATCCTTGCTGTCGATCGGCGGCAAGAGTGAATTTATTTCACTCTGCTCCTTTTTATCTGAAGTCCCATCGGCCGCGCAAGCCAATGTATCCCGCCAGGGTGCGCCATTTATAGTTAAAGAGGTGCTGCAGCCTGAGAATTACAACGCGGCCACCGCTAAATCAAATGTGGAGTAGAAATTGGGGGTCTGTCCCCATTTTTTACTAAGGAAAGTAGGCAAGGTCATAAGAATTGGTCAAGTCCGCCCCGGCCCGTGTTGTGGTTATCTTTCCGCGATGAACCAATTTGCAAGGGCATCATGACGGAACCGGATAATTTTCCAGCACCACGGGGAAGAGCGGACTTGACATTTGCTGCAGATTAATCGGGGGCAGGGAACAACCGGCAGACTGGAAAGTCAGATATCAAACCTGCCCCGCTGTCTCAGTCGATGAACAGGTCTATAATTTCCAGATCAGGATCCTGAACCTGATTTTGATTTTTCGTCTGAGCCTTGGTTTGAGCCTTCGTTTGAGTACTAGTCTGCTCCTGTAATTGGGTCTTTGTTTGTGTCATAGTTTTATTCTGCACCGTATTCTTCGCCTGTACGGCACTATCTCCATTTGCAGCCATTGCGCCGCCGGCAGCCGCGGCAAACAGAAAAATGACCCCAGACAGTACAGCTATTGTTCTTTTCATTGTATACTCCTTTAAATTTTTGGTTGGGTAAATCAGCGCGCTTTAAAGAGAAACCATCAAGGCCGGCAAAGGTTACAAAATAATTAAAAATAGGGGACAGACCCCGATATTTTGTGGCGTTTTCTTTTGAATCTGCCGGATACTGCTTAGAAGGACGGTTTGTTTTAAGTAAAGTTAGCGGCGACTGAAAAGCCGTGAAGTCATTCGATGGTTGGAGTACATATCATCTGATATTTGCGCCAGAAGACGAAGCTTGCTTATCTGCCCTTTTCCTCTGCCAGGACCTCTTCAATCTGCACGTGCAGGAGAGATGCCCTGTTCACAGCATATTCCCAGGCAAGATCATAATCAGCATCAGGGGAATCGCGGTATAATTTCCATCGCAACCCCGCGATATCCCGCCATTCAATGCGGGGATATGAATCCCGAACATTCCGGGGAATCCTTAGTGCCGACTCACCAATTATTTCGATACTTGCGGCAACCGCTCGCTTGGCAGTTTCATCGGCCATGAACGTATCTTTATCCATCTGTCCGGCAAGCGCTGCAAGATGTCTTGTCTCCTCCAGGATATGGCTCAGGTACTTAAGATATTGATTGGGCATAACATCTACTATATATCAGAAAGAAATTGGGGTCTGTCCCCATTTTTTTCGAACAAGATTTTCCCAGGATAAATAATTATATACACCGATTAATGTTAGCTGAGTTTCGATGGTAATCAGGAATAATTATATACACCGATTAATGTTAGCTGAGTTTCGATGGTAATCAGGTTTTTTTTTGCCAAAGATACTGAAATTCAAATATAATATAAAAAGTGATATTTCTGAGGATCGTTAAGCAGTGAATTGTTATTTGGCAAATTTATTTTGATCCATAAAAAATAGAAAGGGCTGATGATGAGTAAAAAACACAGACAATCGTTTATTATTGCTTTTGCTATTTTAAGCCTTCTATTACTGGGCAACACCTGGGTCCAAGCGAACGACCAATTGAAGCCAAAGGCACTGCCGGGAGTTATATCATTATTACTATCTGAGACAAATAAACACTGGACTCATCCTAGAAGCCTCAGCGATAACATTAGCCCTGACGAACAAAATGCGACTAATCCCCAGGTGGCCATGGATAGCAATGGCAATTCAATAATTACATGGGCGCAAGAAGTTACCAGCAATTTTCCTAAGATCTTCGTGAGTGAATATCGCAATGGCGCCTGGACCCATCCTGGAAACCTCAATGACTACATAAGCCCAGATGAAGATTTGGCTTTTGCTTATTATCCTCAAGTAGCAATGAATGACAGCGGTAATGCCATAATTGTATGGGAACAAGGCGGCCTTCCCAAATACCAGATCTTCAAGAGCGAGTATCGCAATGGCGTCTGGGTACACCCAAGTAGCTTTAGTGATAACATAAGCCCTGACGGACAGAGCGCTTATGATCCTCAGGTGGCCACGGATAACAATGACAATGCCATCATTGTATGGCGTCAATATGATGATGGTAATGTTTTCCAAATCTTCAGGAGCGAGTATCGCAACGGTGCCTGGACCCACCCCAGTGGCCTCAGCGATAACATCAGTCCTAATGGCCAAAATGCCTATGGTCGTCCTCAGGTGGCGATGGACAGCAACGGCAATGCGATCATCACTTGGGTTCAATATGACGGCAGCAACTGGCAGATCTTCAAAAGCGAGTATCGCAATGGTGTCTGGGTGCATCCCGGCAGCCTCAGCGATAACATAAGCCCTGATGGACAGAACGCCTTTGATCCTCAGGCGGCGATGGATGACAATGGTAATGCTATCATTACATGGCAACAAAATGATGGCAGCACTGACCAAATCTTCAAAAGCGAGTATCGCAATGGCACCTGGACTCATCCCGGCAACCTTGATGACTATATAAACCCTGATGGCGAGGGTGCCTGGAATCCTCAGGTGGCGATGGATGACAATAGTAATGCTATCATTACATGGGAGCAAGAGGTTGGTGGTCCTGACCAAATCTTCAAAAGCGAGTATCGAAATGGCTCCTGGACTCATCCCGCCAGCGTTGACGATTATATAAACCCTGATGGAGGGGATGCTACTCAACCGCAATTGGCGATGGACGACAATGGCAGTGCGATCATTACATGGGAGCAAAATGATGGCAATTTTTACCAAATCTTTAAGAGCGAGTATCGCAATGGTGTCTGGACGCATCCCGCCAGTATCACTGACAGCATAAGTCCTGATGGGGAGGGTGTTTATTGGGTTAATCCTCAGGTAGCGATGGATGACAATGGCAGTGCTATCATTACATGGTATCAAAAGGATGGCAATTTTTACCAAATCTTTAAGAGCGAGTATCGATAAACTCCTCGCCCCGTTTACCCAGTTGTCGATTTCCAACCTCCCGTTCTGCGAAATTATAATGTCGGGATGAAAATTCCCGGGTTTCAAACGGTTTTGGGGACACCATACTTAATTCATTTTCCATTTAAACAAACTGTTATTTTTTTAACACTTTTTCTCTGTGCCATTCAATTTTTTCTGGAGATGGCCAGTAATCGAAAATTCGCGGGCCTTAATATCGGCCTGTCAGATAACATCACACCGCAATGTTCCGGGGACATCTTACTTAATTATTGTCAACTGTTAAACATACCATGAAAAACTCGGTTCGGTACCCGGTTGTTTTTCTAAAGGTTCAATCCGATGCAGCCAGCTGTTCCCGGGCCTTGAGTTTGGCGGCAATCAATTCATCGGGTCTCAGGTGGAGCAGGTTGGCGAGTTTATGGACGAAATGATCTTCATGTTTGTCCAGTTTGCCGTCCAGCAGGATTATCCGCCAGACATCTTCCAGTATCGCCAATTTTTCATTCTTTGAAAAATGGCGGTTTATGAGAGAGGTGAACTGCCAGAGATCAAGGGACTGCTCACGCTCGGTATGGGCAAGATCGAGCAGGTCGCTGACGCAGTCATCAGGCAGGTCGAATTTGTCCTTGAGCGTGGCGACAATGTGATCCATCTCTTCATCGCTGCATTCGTAATCAATGTGTGCGGCTTCCAGGAGCACTACTCCGGCCGCAACATGCTTTTTTCGCTCCCTGTCCTCGGGGCTTTCCCGGCCCTTGCCGCTTTTGCCCTCGAGGATATTTTTAAGAATACCAAACATATTTACATCTCATTTGCAGTTTTTCTTCAGACCCCTCACCGGCTTTCTCCCCGGGAAGAGGGGGAAAGGGAACGCCTCGGATGGGGATCCGGATTTCACATGTTTTTCATGGTCTTGATAAACTTAAGGAGTTTCTGTTCGACCTCATACTGTTTGCCAAGGAGTTTTCCGGAGAACCGTTCCAGCTCTCTTGAGTTTTCCGGGGAGATGGAGGCAAGAATTGTTTTACAATTATAATTCAGGCAGAATATCGGTTTCACAGTAAACAGGCATCCCCTGTCTTCCAGGTAGCAGCACTCCACACCATCGCTTCTCACCTGCCGCACGGTGACGCCGGCAAGCATATTCATCAGCATCTGGATCGAATCCGTCTCGCCGGCCATATAAAGACTGCAGCAGCCGCCGCCAATGCCTGCTGCGCAGCGGGAACACTGTTCGCCCATTCCGAGTTCCGCCATGTGGCGGCTCAGGAGAAGCGCGAATTCTTTCAGCTGCTCAATATCCTCGCAAAGATTTTCGTCGAGAAGCATTGCAGCCCCGTACTTTTGATAGAGCTCTTTGGCAAGATGCTGCCTTGCCTCGACAGGTCCGTGAAAAAGCTGATGCAGGGATATGGTGGTCGGGTGCATGAGTTATGCGTAATATGCCGCGCTTTTTATTGTTTACGGTTTCTTGAACCAGGACGAAAATTCTCAGTTTCCAAAACACCTTAAATACTTTATGGGCTCAGGGCAAATTGAAAATCTCTCCCATTATCAATTGTTGCATCCCGGAGCCGAGCTGCGCATTAATTTTATTCAATGTATGTATATTTGCCTGCACCGGTTGAATCTCCAGGCGAAAAGCTTATACTTCGACAAATAGAACACTAACCTCAACCTGGTATTTTTTGACATGTCAAATAATGAAAATCTGTCGGCCCTGCGCAGCGAGTTGCTGCAGCTCATCCGGGACCGCGCCTTCCGTCAGGGCGGGCAATTCAAAACCCCTACCAAGATAGTTTCCTCCTATTTTGATTTTTTCCAGGTTTCCATGCGGCACCGGGGCATTGAGCTTGCCGGAGAATTGCTGTACCGGGAAATCAAAGACCTCGATATCTGCGCCCTGGGCAATACCGGCAGCGGTATAATACCTGTGCAGTGCCGGGCCGCGTTTCTCAAGCGGATCGGCGTTTTTTTTATCCGCGAATCCATGAAAAGGGAAGGGGATATGCGTGACCCGCGCTTTCTGCAGTCCCGCATCCGGGAAGGGGACAAGGTTGCCCTGGTGACGGATGTGGTTACTTCGGGCAGTCAGGTGATCCGGGCCCTGGAGGAGGTCATGCAGTTCGGGGCCCATGTGGAGAAGATCATCGTCATGATCGACAGCGAAGACGGAGACGGGGTTGCCAGAATCCGGGAGTTTATCGATACCAATATGCTGGATACTTCCGTGCAGGCCATCTTCACCCGTTCGGAAATCATGGACGGGCAGGAAGCCGGCTGATTGAATGAGAACCGGAGCCGGTCATGTCCACAGAATCCTTTCCCCCAGGCCCGGAGAAGCCGCGGTTTTCAAATTCGCCGGCAGCCATAGCCGAGAACAGGAACAGCTTTTAATCCTGCAGGAATTTCCTGCCCGCTTCCGAAAGAATATATAATCCCCATTCATAATCATCCTGCTCTATCTTCTGCAGCAGGCCGTGGGAAACCAGGTCAAAAAGTATCAGGTTGACCTTGACCGGTTCTATATTCGTGGACAGCTGCAGATCATCGGCTGATAACCGTTCATCTTCATGTATGCCGAAGTGGTTGAGGATTGTTCTGTGTTCCGCGGTAAGGTGAATATCTTTCATTTTCCGGCTCCTGAAGCTGTAAGGATTGTGACGAAAGGCTCTGTTATTAATATTGCGGGACTCTCGATACCATAGGATTAAAATGTAATAAATCAAATCTGATCTTACAGATAGTCAGAAGAGTTTAGAGTGGACCTGACGCTCTCACAGCCTTCCAGCAAGGGTCCGACGGAATATTTTACCGGAACTGTGCGGGGTTGACCCGCTGTTCAACCCGCCCGATCCCGCTCGTGCTTCCGGAGCTTCGGTCACCTTTGAGCCAGGCGCCGGGCGGCCTGGCGCACCCATCCGCTGGGCCAGGCCCTGAGCGTCACGGCAGGCAGCGGCTGGGTACAGCGTTGGGGAGGACCATAATAACTTGTTAAAATTATCAATTTATACGTACAAAGCACAAACAAAAGGACCTTAAATATGAAAGTAATGGCATTTAATGGCAGTCCGAGAAAAAAGAAATGGAACACTGTCTCTTTACTTGAAAATGCTTTAAAAGGAGCTGCTTCAGTAGGTGCAGAAACAGGACTTATTCAGCTTTACGATCTGAACTATTCTGGTTGTATAAGCTGCTTTGCATGCAAGAAGCTCAGTAGAAAAAAGGATGGATTCTGTGCTGTGAAAGATGATCTTACTTCAGTGCTTGCGCGAGTAAGAAGCGCGGATGCTCTCGTCATAGGAACGCCAATATATTTCAGTGCCGAAACCGCGGCTACGCGAGCACTGTTAGAAAGGCTTCTCTTCCCTTATTATAAATACTCAAAAGATAGAAAATCTCTATTCCCGGGAAAAATTCGAACTGGATTAATTTATACCATGAATGTCAATGAAGAACTGATCAAAACGATAGGTTATGAGCAACATTTTTCTAATACAAAAATGAGCCTTGAGACAATTTTCGGTAAATGCGAGGTACTGCTATCTACTGATACCCTGCAATACAATGACTATGACAAGTACGAACATGAAATATTCGACAAGGAAGAAAAAATCAAACGTCACCAAGAGGTATTCCCGGAGGATTGCAGACGCGCTTTTGAATTAGGCGTTCGTATGGTATCCGGCCTCGCTACCGGACCCTGATGATGCCGATTCCGAAGCCTGACTGCTCAGGGTCCGCGATCAGCTCCTGCACGTCGTTTTGCATTTTGATTTTCTGCCACAGCAAATGCACCTTGTTGTCGGCAAGGGGCTGCCTGGCAACGATATCATGAAAGGCGATGATGCCTCCGCGACGAACCAGATGGCGGTAATCATTAAAATCCGCCGTGACCCCCGCCTCGGTGTGGTCGCCATCAATGAAGAGAAAATCGGCTTTCCGGCCGGCCAGCTCCTCTTCCATCCGCTGCACTAATGACGGGTCATGGGAGTCGCCGGAGAGCAAGACCACCCGGCATTTGGAACGGGGAGGAGGCAGGGCCTCGAACAGCTCTTTTCTGACCGTCATGTCCTGCAGGTCGCAACTGATGACCTTTTCCGAAGCAATACTGCTCCATATCAGAAGAGTACCGCCCGAGGCGGTGCCGATCTCGACAATGATTTTTGGCTGCAGTTTCCTGACAGCCTCGGCCAGGGCAGTGATCTCTTCCGGTATCTGAAGGGTCTTGATCCGGTAATGGCCGCCCCCTCCAAAATTCATGGCCCAATTCACGATCTCCTCAGGAGAGCGGGGACGGCTATGATATTCCCGCAGACGTTTCAGTGCATAGGCGCGGTTGAATGGCCGCCTGATCGATCTGGTGATGCCGCTGAGAAAATTTGACATTCGATTGACCTTGATTCCCGGATTCGTGATTACTCCGGCCCGGTTGAGCCGTTAGACTGCAGCTTGCCGGCAAAAGAAAACAGGAAGACAAACAGTGGAGATTTTTATGGAACACGCCCGGTCAGCCCATCTGGCTTTCTGTCTAACTGCTTGTCATTATTAATAAAAACTATTCAAAGCTTTGAATTTTAGACAGTATTTCGGCAAAGGTCAACTGCAATAAAGAGGGAAGGCAAAAATATGGGGTTGTCTGCCGGCCCGCAAACGACAAAATAAAGATTGTCCCGGCAGAAGAACAATGGTAAAAAGCGAGGTTCACAAGTGAACTTTACATGGAAGTTCGAATTTTCTTTTCCGACCTGCAATTCCTATAGCGTGTTTTCCCACCCCATAGTGAATGCCTTCGTGAGCTCCCGCTGTCTCCCTGGGAGCATGACGGCACCCTGGTCGTAAAAAAGGTCCGAAGTAGGACAGGGGCTGCACAGGCATTTCACTTTCAATCTTAATTATCGACAATCCCGGCCGCTGGTTTTCACCCGGCCAGGAAACATAACCATACACAACAACAACATCACCGGGCCGGCTGCAGCCGGTTCGCAAGTAATGACAGGATAAAAAATCATGAGTTCGTTTATTGAATTAGGGGTTCGCCCCGAAGTTATCAGAGGTCTGGCAGAGCTGGGTTTTGTTGAACCGACACCGGTCCAGGAGAAAGTTATTCCGCTGCTGCTCCAGCGGGGAGGGGACTGGATCAGCCTGGCCCAGACCGGGACGGGCAAAACCGCGGCCTTCGGCATCCCCCTGGTCCAGAATATTGACACCGACAGCCCGGCTACCCAGGCCCTGGTGCTGTGCCCGACCCGGGAATTGTGCGTGCAGGTGGCCAGGGACATCGATGCCTTCGGCAGGTATCTGCCGGGCGTAAAAACCCTGGCCGTCTATGGCGGGGCCAGGATGGATACCCAGATCAATACGCTGCGGCGGGGCACCCACATTATTATCGCCACCCCCGGGCGCCTGCTGGATCTCATGCGGCGGGGCGCCGCCGATGTATCCCAGATCAGCGCCGTTGTCCTTGATGAGGCTGATGAGATGCTGAACATGGGGTTTCAGGAAGATATAGCCGCCATCCTGGGCGCAACGCCGGCCGACCGGGACACCCTGCTTTTTTCCGCCACCATGTCGCCTGAGGTGGCGCGGATCGCCGGCAGCTACATGACCGATGCCCGGGAAATCCTCATCGGGCAGCGCAATTCCGGGGCCGAGAATGTGCGGCATCTCTATTACATGGTGCGGGCCCAGGACCGTTTCCCGACCCTGAAAAGGATTGTCGACCTTCATCCCGATATCTACGGCATAATCTTCTGCCGTACCAGGCAGGAAACCCAGGAAGTTGCCGATAAGCTCATCCAGGAAGGCTACCTGGCCGACGCGCTGCACGGTGAACTGTCCCAGGCCCAGCGGGACCTGGTCATGGGCAAGTTCCGCCGCGGGAATCTGCAGCTGCTCGTTGCCACCGATGTTGCGGCCCGCGGCGTCGATGTCAATGACCTGACCCATGTCATCAACTACAACCTGCCCGACGATCCGTCCGCCTATACCCATCGCAGCGGGCGCACGGGCCGGGCCGGCAAGGCCGGGATTGCGGTTTCCATCATCCACCAGCGGGAAGGCTGGCGGATCAAGGCGATCGAGAAAAACATCAGGAAGACCTTTGTCCGGGAGAGGGTTCCCTCCGGCAGGGAAGTCTGCGCCAACCAGGTCATGCACCGGATCAACATGCTGCTCGACGCACCCCCCGATTTCCAGGGGCTGGATCAAATCCTCCCCCAGGCCGTGGAAAAGCTGGCCGGGCTGGACAGGCAGGAGCTGGTCAGACGCCTGGTAGCCCTGGAATCAAAGCGATTCCTGGAGTATTACCGGGACGCGCCGGACCTCAATGTACAGGAGAAAGGCGGAGACGGCGGCATGGTAAAGAGAAAGGAAACCGGGCGCCGCAGGGAACGGAGCTCGGAGAATTTTACCCGTTTTCATGTGAATGTCGGCAAGAACGACGGGGTGCTGCCGCAGCGGCTCATCGCCATTATCAACAACGGTTCTCCCAGACAGAAGATTGCCATCGGCAGGATAGAGCTGATGCGTAATTTTTCCTTTATCGAGGCGGACAGCAGGTTTTCGCGAATGGTGCTGGACTCCTTTGACCAGCTGATGATAAACGGCAAGAAGGTGGCGATCGAAATCGCCGCCGACAGGAAAAATAAGCCTGTTGAAAGGGGTGACACCAGGTTCAAGGCCGGGAAGAAAAAAATCAATGGCCCGGGGGCGAACAAAAGATACAAACGGTCTCATTGACAGCCGGTTCCCCGGGGATAATTCATTTTGTGATTACCACTAAAGCTCAGCCTGAGATTTTTTTACAATTACCCCCTAACCCTCTCCCCCCCCCTCACAGGGGCGAGGAAATCAGGGTAGCATGAGCGAGGGAAACTCTCGAATTAACTCCTTCTCCCCTCGAGGGGAGAAGGCGGGGATGAGGGGTGCTTCTTCCTCCGCTCGCTGCATACCCCGGCACCTCGCGCATCCTGACCCCCGGGATGCCCTCAAGCGCTGATTTACTGCGGAGCTGCAAGCAACAAGCAGTCCTTCATACCGAACTTCATCCCATAAAATGAAGACTCCCGAATGTCGATAATAACGGATTCCGAAGAAAATCCTGGAATGACGAGCGGAAATACGCTATATCGATCCGGAAAATTTGAATTTTGTCCGCATTTTTGCTTCGCGTGGTGATATTTTCAAAAAAATGTAAGCAATCTGTATTTGAAATAAGTTATTTTTTGACTTTCTATTTTGCCGCGTAATATGCTAGTGAGTAAACAATCAGTAAATAATCAGTAAAAAGAATCTGAAAATATCGGAAACCAGCCCGGATTGAAGGAGAAGGCAGAATGATAATTCACCCGCCCAGTGTGAATTCCAGTCGTTTGAAAGCATTGATATTTTGTTGTCTGGCATTTTTGTTTGTCACTGTTTTTATGAGCTTCCCGGGTATGGCCCAGCCGGACGACACCATGCCCCCGGAAACAGATAAACCGGAAGGACATGTTGCAACATCGTTATCATGCGACAAATGTCATGTTGACCCGCGGAATGATGATTTCACGTTTGTTCATCAAGAGGCGGCAATGGACATGTGCAGCGATTGTCATAATGGGTCGATTGCCACTGCTCAACCCGAAGACCATCTGCAGACATCGGCAAATTGCGGTTCCTGCCACAATAAACCGGGAGAAGAATGGACTTCCGTCACGATGGATCATAGTGTTGTAGACCCTGTTTGCATCAACTGTCATAACGGCGAGATTACGTATGGTAAGCCGGCCGACCATATGACCGCCGTGGATACCTGCGAATCATGCCATACGACCAGGGCATGGAAACCGGCCCGTGTCGATCACAGCCTGATAAGCGACTCCTGCATATTTTGTCATAACGGCAACATAGCAACCGGCAAACCCGGGGATCACATTCGGTCACCGAATACCTGCGAGACATGCCATACGATCAAGCGTTGGATTCCGGCCGCGATGGACCACAGCCAGATAAATATATCCTGCATTGTCTGCCATAACGGCAGCACGGCCCACGGCAAACCGGTCAACCATATATTCTCGCCGACTGACTGCGAGGCGTGCCATACGACCAGAGGATGGACTCCGGTCCAGATGGATCATAGTGTGGTAAGCGGCTCCTGCATTACCTGTCACAACGGCATTACAGTCTCCGGGAAGCCGGTGAATCACATTCCGGCACCCAATACCTGCGAGGCGTGTCATACGGTCAGGGCATGGACCCCCGCCCAGATGGACCACAGCATTGTCACCAGTGTCTGCGTTACCTGTCACAACGGCAGTATTGTCTTCGGCAAACCGGTAAATCACATCCCGTCGCCGAATACCTGTGAAGCGTGCCATAACACCCGTTCCTTTATTCCCGCCCGGATGAACCACAGCATTGTCAGCAATATCTGCATTACCTGTCACAACGGCAGCACGGCCATCGGCAAACCGGCCAATCACATTCCGGCGCCTAATACCTGCGAGGATTGCCATAACACCAGTTCATTTACTCCGGCACGGGTTGATCACAGCACCTTCACCAGTGCCTGCATTACTTGTCATAACGGCACCATAGCCCCCGGCAAACCGGCCAATCACATTCCGGCGCCTAATACCTGTGAGGATTGCCACTCAACCAGTTCATTTACTCCGGCACGGGTTGATCACAGCATCTTCACCAGCCCCTGCATTACTTGTCATAACGGCACCATAGCTCCCGGCAAGCCGGGAAATCATATTCCGGCACCGGACACCTGCGAAAACTGTCATACCACTCGGGCATTTACGCCGGCGGTCATGGATCACTCTATTGTTTCGTTTTCATGCTTTACCTGCCACAACGGCACCCTTGCGCCTGGCAAACCGGCAGGCCATATCCTGAGTCTCAATACCTGCGAGAGCTGCCACACCAGTACAGTAAACTGGTCAATTGTCAACTTTGATCATGATGCGGTCCTTGGAACATGTTTTTTCTGCCATAACGGCGTTACAGCATTCGGCAAACCGGCCGATCACATACCCGCGAGCAATACGTGTGAAGAGTGTCATACTACAAGCGGATTCTAATAATCAACAATATGTAAATTCAGGGAAAAGCAGGCGGTATGCGTATAATTAAAATAAAGTTTCCGGTTATCTGTCTGATGATGGTCGTTTCAAGCCTGGTTTTTTCTCAGGCCTCGGCATCATCACGCGATCGTGTCCTCACTGATGTCAACATCACCCGGACAGAACAGCATATAGTAATAAAAGTGGGGTTCAATTTTCCTGTACGGTATCTCGCGCATTACCCCCTCGGTTCCGGTAAAGAATTGAACATCCAGCTGGACCCGATTCTGACAGCCGCGGACGATGTGAGCGGGCTGAATACACGTGAATCGCTTTCCGTGCCGGACAATAATCCGGCGGGACTTGCCAGGGTTGAGTACGAAGGAAGCGATTTCAGCAAGCCGACTCTCAGGATTGTCCTGGATAAAACCAGAAACTATGATGTCAAACAGGGTGATGATTTTCGCAGCCTGGAAATACTGCTCCCTGTACAAGTGGAAGCCAAAAGGGATAAAGATGCCGGCCAAGCCGGCGAGAAAATCAGAGGCCCCCGGCAGCAGGGAATGATGATGTCGCTGAAGCGGCAGGAAGATCTGCTGACCAGGGGGAAGGCTGCGATGGACGATAAGGAACACATGCGCGCCATCCTGATCTATACGGAACTCCTTGATTCCTCCGATCCCGAGGTCAGGGAGTTTGCCCAGTTCCAGCTGGCAACGGCCCAGGAGTATGAAGAGCACCTGGCGCACGCCCGGGCGGAGTATAAAAATTACCTGGAGACTTATCCTGAAGGCAGATATGTGGATCAGGCACGGGCGCGGTTAAAAGATCTCATGGGCGACCGCCCCATCTGGTTGGGAACCACGGAAGATATTCCCGCAGAAGCCGGATTGTGGCAACATGAGTATTTCGGCAGTGTATCCGTCTATTATGACCGGGATGAGAGCTTGTACGAGGATGATGAGGATATTGAAAATCTTTCATCGCTGACTACCGGCTTTGATGCAACATGGCGGTCGAGAAATGATAAATTTGCAGCCGAAGCGGTGGCTGTCGGCAGTTATGAGCTTTCTTTTCTGGACAGGCGCGATGACCACACCCGGGTCAACAGGCTCTATATCGATTTTGAAGATACGGAAAAGACCTTTACCAGCCGCCTGGGCAGGCAGTCCTCAAGCAAGGGTGGGGTGCTGACGCGTTTTGACGGCGGCCGGTTCGGGTACCGGATAACGGAAAAGATTCGCATGAATCTGGTGGCAGGCTTCCCCTTCAATCTCTCCTATGATGATCTGGAAACGGATAAGTATTTTTACGGGATCAATTTTGACCTGGGCCGCTTTTTCGGTCATTGGGATTTTAACACCTATTTCATCAATCAAATTTCGGATGATATCGACGACCGGCGGGCTGTCGGCGGCGAAGCGAGATACGTCGGACAAAGCGGCAGCCTGTATTCTTTGCTCGACTTTGACATCCTCCACGATGAAGTCAGTGTTTTCCTGGTTACCGGGAACTACCTGCTGCCCAACAACAGGACCCGGATCAACATTCTGGCAGATTTCCGCGGGGTTCCTATTCTCAGCACCAGCAATGCGTTGATCGGACAGGCTTCCCCCTCGCTCGAAGAGCTGGAAGAGTCCATTGGCGAGGATGAACTGCGCCGGCTTGCAGAAGACAGGACGCTGGACAGCAGCTTTGCCACCGTGGGTATATCGCAGACACTGACGCAAAATCTGCAGATTACCGGGGACCTGTCCTGGGCAAAAATTGACGGGGCACCGGCTTCGGGCGGGGTTGAAGCGTTTGAATCCACCGGTGACGAATTTTTTTACTCTCTGCAGCTGATCGGCAGCGGCCTGATCAAGGAGGGGGATATTTCATCTGTTGGAGTACGGTACGGTGACACCCAATACCGCGACACCTATACGTTAACGCTCAATACCCGCTATCCGTTCTATAATAAATTGTGGCTAAATCCCAGAATGCGGATTGATTATCGGGAAAATAAGTTACGGGCCGGAGACCAGTGGCGTTTTATTCCCGGTTTGCGCCTCGACTACAGGCTGGCTGAAAACTGGCGTTTTGAGATTGACGGCGAGTACCGTTATGCAGATGAAGAGCTGCCGGGAATAGCCGACGGCAAGGACGGTTATGCAGTTACCGCCGGTTTTCGCTGGGATTTTTAAACGCTCCCTCTTCTATTCGTAAGGCGAGCCGGGGCGAGGGCTGACCTCGGTGATACCGGTCTGTTCCCCCAGCCATTCGGCGTCGGAAACTCTCATTATTTTCTCCAATACGGCATCTTTGTTCAACTCTTTAAAACCTGGTCCTTCGGGCCAGGTCAGAGATATAAGGCTCCGCCAATTATTTTGATTTATTTGTTCATTTTTTGGTCTGCAGTAGCGGACATTTGAAAGCTCGTCTTTATGCCCTTTAGGGTGCAAA
>JAWSUG010000033.1:0-39234 GCA_033549385.1 Desulfobulbaceae bacterium
CTGCGCGAATTACTTGTTCGGCGGTCATGCCATTTGCCCCAACTTCGTTATCGGATACACCAAGATCTTGTAAGGCCAGATCGTATATGCTATTGTTTTGATCAAGTATTTCGCTGATCTTGAACAACTCTTTCGCCTTGGGGTGGTCCGCAGTTGCCTCGGCCAGAGGAAGCTGTTGGTTGCGTGTTTTTCGCATCTTTTTGTAACTCCAGAAAATGGTTTATCGTGTGATTTTAGTCGGTTACACAATAACCCTTACTGCAAATCAACAAAAAGTGCCACCCCAAAAGGCGATTTTCACTCGTTAAATCAAACTCTTATATCCGCATGGACAGACACTAGTTATGGGTAAACCTGGATAATTTTCAATAGTTCTTATTTTCCAATCGGCCGGTAGGAACCGGTCCATTGTAATTTAAATATTAAATAGAATCAGTCAAGCGGAAGAGACCCTTTGGCTTTCTGATTACCGGCACAAATCTCAATTCCTTTCAAACAGATCTTTGAATCAACTTGCCGTGGAACACATCTCCGAAGGCTGAGGTCACGGAAACTCTTGACAAAGATCCTTTTAATGTGTGACCCTGAGGGTCGTTTATGCGCAATTGTCTAGCTGCCTGGATGCCCATTGCATAATATGAATTCATATGTTGGAGTCAGTGGGGTATTGGCCAGGAACTCAAAGGTGTAGCTCTATTTTTGAAATGCTTTTTTTTCAGGAGGTAAAACATAATGAAGTTTGCTGACAAAAACCGGAAGGCTCTCTTTACAGCCGTCGGTGCGGCAACCCTTTTGCTGACTGCCTTTCCGGCTATGGCTCAGCAGGGCTCAAACGGTGCCGCCGAACCAGACGCTCCTCCGGAATCTTATCAGCAAGGTTTGCAGGAACTGCAATTCGGCACACGCTTTGATGACGAGACCTTACAGAAATACGCTTCAGCAACGGTCGAAGTTGAAAAAATTCAGACCGAGTTCAACCAGAAGTTAAAAGGAGTCCAGGACAGGGAAAAGGCCGTGGAAATTCAGCGGGAAGCTATTGACAGGAAGATGAAAGCCGTTGAAAATGAAGGGCTTCGGATTGAAACATACAACAAAATCGCCACTCAGGTGAAAATTGACGAGCAGCTGCGGCTTAAAGTTGACCAGATGATCAGGCTCCAGAACAATTAACATCTGCAGAGTTCCGCTGACCTGCAGGGACTTGCACTAATCCGATTGGAAAATAAAGCATCAGGGATAAAGGATCGGCCCTGAACCTCCGCCACTGTTTGAAATAGCCTGCAGTTGATCGATGATTATGTTTTTCAGTTGCTGTTCGGCTTCCGTTCCGCTGCCGCCCTCTCCGCCGGTTGTTTCTTTGAAAAAGGCTTCGCACGCGTTCCTGGCTCCGGAACTCCAATGGGCTGTGTAGCCGATTCTTGCTGTGTCCGCATCCCTTTCCGCGCCGCCGGTTTCGTAGTCCCGGCGTCCGTGAGCCCAGTTGATGATGTGAGAATAATAGATAAGGCTGCGGTCCAGCAGAATATAGAGAAATTGAATGTTTCTGACCGGGCCGATCTGCAATTCCCGGCCGCCTAACGGCATGCCGAGGATTCTGATCCGGGCAAGTTCCCTGCCGCTTAATGCCGCCCATCCTGCACCGGCAATCCCGCCCAGGGCGGCAAACACTCCAAAACTGGCACCCAGCGTTGCCGCATCTATGGCAGCAGCGATACCTGCCCCGCCGATACCCGCAGCGGCAATCTGCTGATTGCGTGTCAGGCCGAGAAATTTCCAGGTACTGTCGCTGAACAGATCCTTATGCAGGATGGACTGGGCGGGCAGGTCATAGTTAAAGATATTGTGTTTATAAAGGCTTCTGATCTGCTGTTGCGCCCGGGACTCGATCTTCCGGATATTTTTTTCGTACTTCTCCCGCATTTCAGCCTTTATGCCGTTTTCATCCGCGTTATCTGAAATATTTTTGACAATTGTAAAGGAGATGCACTCTTCAAGCATCCCGGTAATGATCGCGGCGCTGGAGCGATTTCGCTGCGTCCAGTCGTTTTTGAAGGCTGTAATGACCGTATCAAGGGTTTCCTGCCATTCCTGGTCAATATGCTTCAACGCCTCAAGCAGGGCTATCCGTTCCGCATAGGTTGCCCGGTGCGCGTTAAAAACCCGGAATACGTTGAATGTTTTGCGGAACTCTTCCTTCCACTGGGTCAGAAAATCAGCGGCATCCTCCTTGCTGTTCAGGATGGCCATCCGCGGCAGGCCGGTGAGCCGGAGAATTTCCATCTCGGCGCGATCGACCCCCCGGACCGGCCGGGAGCCGTCGACCACATAAATAATCCCGGCACCCCGGGTAAGAGGCAGCAGGAGTTCAACATCCTGCCTTAACTCCCGGTTATCGGCATTCTTTTCCCTGAAAGCGGTAATGATGTCGTCCGTTTTTCCCTGCAGGCTCCGGAGCTGATGCAGGATTTCCCTGGGATGCTGGAACCCCGGGGTATCGATGAACCGGATGATCTCCTTGCCGTCAACTACCACGGGAAAAGGCTGACAGACAACGGTCTCGCCGGGAGTGGCGCTTATCCGGACACTGTCATCCTCGGCCAGGGTCGAGAGCACAGAGGATTTTCCCTCGTTTGGATGTCCGACAATGGCGAATTCCGGGACAAAGTCAGGACGCATTGTTCACCAGCCCTCCCGCAAAAATGCACGGATCCCCGATGGCAGTGATTTTCTGTGCCCAGATCTTCAGGTTTTCCTTTTTCACCGGGGTGAAAACAGTGTCCGGTTGTGGTTTGCCGATCAACCCTATCCTGATGCAGGGGCCGTTGCCGACGGCTTTGCGAACATGCCTGATAAACTCGATATATTCCATTATGGGCGGCTGCCATGCCTCCTGGATCATAAGGATATCGGTTGCCGCAATCCGTTCCCTGTTCCGCAGGGCCTCCAGCATTTCCCTGTCCGCCGCGTAATCCTGGTTAATGCGGATTATTTCCCGGATGACATAGGCCGAACCGCGGTTTACTACCGATTCGATTTCCTCCCGCGGACAGGAATCATAGATTTCGTCCGGGATCATGACCAGCAGATTTCTTGCGCTGATCCTTCCATCTGCGGCAGATCGGCCGGGTGCCATCTGCGCTGGTGCGGTCTCATATTCCCAGGCACCGGCATCATTCACTTCGCGGCCGTGGGTGCTCATCAGAGGAGTGGTCATGCGCAGCAGTAGCTGCTCATAAATTCCCTGCCTGAAATCAAGCGAACCGAGACATTTTCGTTGGGCCGCGACAGCCGCCACAAGGAGGATAATACGGGGCAGCAGCCCGTACACCGCGACGGCAAAACAGAGAAAAGGCCACCAGGAAACCAGGTGCGGGGTGGACAGGTGATAGATTCCCTCTTTCAGAATGATGCGGCTGCCTTCAATCTGCGCCAGGGAAGGAAAGGCCGTATCACCCTGCACCGCCCAGGACCACGGCAGGGCGATCTTCTGCACCATTGCGTACACTGCCGCGGAACTCAGCTGTATGGTTGATTGCCAGCCGAAAGCGATATCGGCGGTGACGACCTTGAACAGGGTCGCGGTCAGCAGGCCCATGTTAAAGCCTATGGCAAACAGCTGGGTCAGGATAAAGACCGGCAGAAAAAAAAGAAAGCCATAGGTGTGTTTTTTACCGAGTATGGCGCCAAAGATGTATTCAGCCTGGTTGCGCCGGGCTGCCGATATCTTTTTTGTTACCCGATCCCTCGCCGAGAACAGCATCCTGAGCATGAATCTGCCGATCAAGGTGTATAGGAGGGAGGAAGAAAGCAGCGATTTCCTGGACATCCGGTAGAGGGAAAGCACAATCAACAGCAGCAGCAGAAGCAGTTGTGAAAATATAAAGAGAGAGAGATAGACAAAGACGTTTACAGGGCTGTCGCCGGTATAACTCAGAAAAGATGCCCCTGAAACGACTCCGAGAACCAGACCGGAGATCAGAAAGACAAAGCGGAAAGAATTGTAGAGACTCTCCACGCCGCTGCCGGGAAGATCAGCGGCGTCGACATCATCCGACTCCCGCCTCCTGTTCAGCCAGGCATGTATGATGAACTGTCGATCCGGAGCCTTGTCATCCTTGCCGGCCGGAAGAACGAAATTGAGGAAAATGTTGCGGTCCCGGGCATGCACTTGCTCCTGATTCTCACCGGAAAGCATGACTCCATCCTGATGCAGGAAGTATTCGAGATCGATGATGTCCCTGATGCGCCACTTCACCACGGGATCATGTTCCGTTCAATCAATGCGATCATATTTACCTGAAGGTATATGATATGGTTGTCAGTCAGTATCCGTCCATGGCTCTTCGCCTGAACACGGCGCCCCCCCCCTTGATCTTCAACGGAATACAATTCCGGACAAGCCTCACCGGTTAAGGGGAAGGATCTGCCTGCCTGCAAACATGGTTAAATCGTGTCGGATAGATTCGGTCCGGAGCAGTAACCGGGGCAGGTCATGCCAAAAACAATAAAGGATGTTGGTTGGGACGTCCACAAAAATTACATTTCTACGCACTCGCCGATCGGGACCCTGCAGTGAAGCAATATAGGGTTCTTGATATAATCAACCCCATCTGCAGTTACACAAAGAGCCGCACGGTAAAGCATGTTCCTTTACCCGGTTCACTTTCAACATTGATCTGTCCTCCGTGACTGTCAATAATCCGGTGACACAGGTTCAAACCAAGACCGGTGCCGCTGCCTACCTTCTTGGTGGTGAAAAAGGGATCGAAAACCTTGTTGATGTTTTCCTTTTTGATGCCGATGCCGTTATCCGCAAATCGTGCTTCGAGGCATTTTGCCTTCATATTGTAACAGGTGGAAATATCGATTCTGCCTTGTTTTTTCGACAGATTCTTTTCCCGCACGGCATCGCGGGCATTGATGATGAGATTCATGAACACCTGGCCCATTTCCTGGGCCAGTCCCTGGAAGGGCGGCAGATGAGGAGCCAGGTCCATGACGATCTCCAGGTCGTACTTGACCTGATTATGGGTGAGTACCACCGCATCGCTGACAATGGTATTCAGATCGCAGGGACTGAAAACCTCCTCACTGTGGGCCATGCGTTTGGTACTTCTTACGATATGGTCGATCCTCTCGACAGACTTGATGTTGCGGCTGGCGATATCATCGATTTCTTCCAGAACAAGATCCATGTCAAGCTCGTTCATCAGGCGCCGTATTCTTTCTCTCTCTTCCGCCAACCCGGGCGATTCGGTTTCCAGATATCTTTTCAGCTCTGTGATAAGTTTTTTCACATATTCCATATTCATCTTCAAACCGTCCATGGAAAAGCTGATAGCCTGGGACGGGTTGTTGACCTCGTGGGCGATGCCGGCAACCATGGCACCCAACGAGGCAAGTTTTTCCTGCTTGATAATGCGGGACTGGCTTTCAAGCAGGGCCTCCTGGGCTATTTTGCGCTCGGTGATGTCTCTGACCATGGCAGTAAAGAGATGCCGCTGACCGCGAATTATTTCGCTTAAGGAAATTTCCAGGGTGAAGTAGGATCCGTCCTTTCTTTTTCCAGTCATTTCAATGGGAGCGCCCATGGCTTTTTTCACCAGTAGGGGTGTCTCCACCTGTTCCACCGCTACCGGCCGCTGGTCTTCGGTTGTATCCTTTACCAGGGCACCGATATGCCTGCCCAGCATTTCTACCCTGGAATAACCGAACATTCTCGACGCGGCGGGGTTACAGGACTCAATCCGCCACTTTTCATTCAAGGTAATCAGACCTTCGAACATGTTGTCGATGATTGACTGCACCCTGACCTCAGTCTGCTCTCTGGCCCGAATGGATTCGGAAAGGCGATTGACGCCGAGAAAAGTGCCTATCATGCCGAGAAACCAGAGGGTGCCATAGGCTATAAGAAAGATGAATATGTCCTGCTTGGACATGTCAAATAGAGGCCCCATGGGAATGGAGATGCTGATCCCGCCTCTGATGGCGCTGTTCCCGGAACCCGCTGAGGGGGGATGGCACTCCAGGCAGCCAGGTTCCGTAGGTATCGGTCGCATGAGGCGCATATACTTTTCCCCGTCTATTTCCGCAACCGTGTGCAGTTGCTCAACACCTTCTTCAAATTTTTTCAGGGCTTCCGCTTCCCATGGATCAGGGGAGTTCTGCGGACGCAGCGGATCAAGACTCGTCAAATGGCTGTAAGGACCGGGACCATCAGGCCGCATCTCATAGATCTGACGGATCAGGCATTCCGGGTTGATCAGGGTAAGGGGCTGGCCGGAACCTGTGGTGGCCCGATGGGCGGCAATATCCAGCAAATGAGGACTCGGTTGCACGTCTTCGTTGATCGGCACAAAAACCCCCTGGCGGCTTTTGGCCCAATTGTATATTATCAGATTTTCATCAAAGACCGTAGCGGCTTCAGACAAGGCTATCTTGGTTGTCCTCTGCTTGTGCAGCGTGATATTCCAGGCCAGCGTGGCGAAAACAATAATCGTCCAGATGCCGGCCAGCTGCCAGCCGTAAAAGTCGATCCTCTGGTAGCTGATCTTTTTCTCAACCTTGATCTCCTGATTTTTGCGCAGATATAATTCAAGGACGACAAAGATGGGAAGTGTGAACAGACAGGTGGCCACGCCGACAATAAAATGCTCCACCCCGAAATAGTGAATATCAGGATGAATGATCAGCCCGGTCAGGGAGCTGAGATTACCCAGCAGCACCAGGATCATCAAATAAAACAGGCCCCTGTATCTTATTGCTTTCATTTTCATATCAGACAGATCTCTTGAGCCTTCTTAATTTTCGGATGGATGATATCTCTGTAACCTTGATCCTTCCGGACTTTTTTCTTTGCATTCTTCAGGCCAGGTCGGCGGCATCCTCTAGAAAACACAATTATTACGTACTTTCAGGTAAATGTAGCGGAACATCATAGCGATTTCCGGATTGCTTCGCCCGGGCGTCTGGCGACTCATTGTAAATTTCCGGTGACATTTTTCGAATGTATCCATTAATAAACTGGAATAGTTATATTTTCTGATGTGTAAACCAAGTGACAGCTTAATCGGGAATGTTTCCTGATGGTGAAGAGAAATCATCCTTATTCTCATTCTCCTGTTAAATTAATATTATTTTAATATAAATGGTAGTTTTTCAGTTACGTTTACAGCGATTATTGGACCGATTATGAAAAACCATCCCGTCAATACGTTCAGCCTGCACTATCGGAGAAAATATGGGCACCCGGTGGGAAAAATACCCCTGGATATCGGACTTGTCTGCCCCAACCGTGAATACGGCGGATGCATTTACTGCCGACCCGGCAGTTTCACTCCTTCCTATCTTGACAAAAACGACCCCATAGCTGTTCAGCTGGAACAGGGCAAAAAGTATCTGCTCAAGGAAAGGTTTCGCTTTTTTTTCGGATATTTCCAGCAGGAAACCAGTACAGCCCTGCCTGCTGAAAAACTGCTTGCGGTGCTGGCCGAAGTGCTGGGCGACGGGGACTGCGTCGGCATTATCTTATCCACCAGGCCGGACAGCCTTGATCCGCACCTGCTTGCAATGCTGTCGGAACTGGCCCTGAGTGCGGGAAAGGAATTCCTTCTGGAAATCGGACTGCAATCAGTCCATGATCGGAGCTTGCAGCTCTTGAACCGCAATCACAGTGTCCAGGATTTTGTTGATGCAGTAGCCCTCATACACACCGCCCCCGGACTACAGATTGGCGTGCACCTGATTCTCGGCATTCCCGGCGAGTCGGAAGAGGATATGCGCACCACTCTCCGCCGGGTCTGCGATCTTGGTGTGGATGCCCTCAAACTCCACCACCTGCAGGTGATTCGTGATACGCTCCTGCACGCCATGGATCGGCAGCAGAAAATTCCGGTCTTTACCGCGCACGGCTATCTCAAGCTGCTGACTAGGCTGTTGCCCGAAATACCACGCCATATCGTGATCCACAGGCTGTGGTCACACTCGCATCCCGATCTCCTGGTGGCCCCGCGCTGGGACCTGTTCGCCGGCAATCTGAGTGTACAACTCCGGGAGATGATGGCAGCAGAGGATGTGTACCAGGGCAGGTATGTGGAATTCCCTGGGGAGAGGGAAAAAAAGGTGGGAGGGGGGGATCCTGCCGCCTGGTGAGAAAGCCGGGAGGCTTCCCTCCCGGCCTGCTGGGAACAGTTCTTTTTTTTCGGGTCAGCCTGTTATTTTTCGCTTCCTCCTTTTGTACAAGGATGCCAAGGACAAGCTCAACCGTGTTTTTTAAGAGAGATACATCTGCCGGCTTCTCGAGAGGAAGGACGGTAATGTTATCCGGGCAGCCAGGATGTCGGGATTGACCAGAGTTGCCATGCAGAAGATAATGCGCCGCAGCGGTATAAGATTCAGCTCCTTCCGGCATGATGTGATGTTATGATGATGTTTTTAATCGGCTGATTAAGCCGGAAAATCAGTAAGTTGAAGTGTTCAGATGATTTTTTTTATCAGGGGGGATAATTTTCCTTGCTCCTGGTGTCACGTTGTGGTATAAAATAAACAGCTGTTAGCATCACCTTTAATACTGCACTCAATTACCCTAATAATCATTCTTCGCTAACAGTCTTTACTCCCCCGGCCGACCCCCCTCGGCCGGGGTATTTTTTTGTCTTCCATAACGTTCATCCGAAATCTGGCTCGGAATTCGCCACTGGTCCGGAAAGATGCAGAAGTTTATACTCGACTTTTTTTTATCAGGAAAATGTGGGTTTATGTAACTTATCGACAGCTTGTTCGTTGTAAGTTGTAGAATATGATTGTCTGGAATCTCTCAAAAATGAGGTACAGGGGGGAATGCAATGAAAAAAATGTTCATGATTATGGCTCTGATTGCTCTGATTGCCGGTCCGGGGATGGTTTTTGCCGAAGGCGATCCCGATCCTGCTTGTAATGGAGCACGGTGCGAGAATGATCCCGGGGACGGTATACCCACTCCCAACGATTATGATGGGCCGCCTGATGGTGTTCCGATTGGAAAGTTAGGACCGCATGAAGATCCAGGTGGCGGTCCCCCTGCCGACATCCTTTGTGAAGCATTGCCTTTCCTCCCATTCTGCGAATAATGATACGCCGGCAAGCTGAATAAAGAGAAAAATTCCCGTCAAGTTTGCAAAGGGTCTGAAAAGGAGGCACCCGGTGCCTCCTTTTTTTGCCTGATACGCGTAATGAGAGAGGAGTCTCTTCCCCTGACGTTATTTGCCGAGGAATTTCAAAATGATATTGATCAGGATGGTGAGGACCACACTGAGCAGGATGCCGGTCATGAGCGGAAAGTGGAAAGAGAAATTCCTGCCCCGGATATGGATGTCGCCCGGCAGATTGCCAAGCCACGGGATTTTTTCAAAGAAAAAGAGCAGCAGACCCAGACTGATCAGCACTCCTCCGGTCACCACCAGCACGATTGTAATGCTTTTCATAATCCCATGTTTTTGCGTGAAAGGGGGTTTTTCCGACTCATCAATCTTAAAATAGAGCAGAAGATGCGGGTAGTCAAAAATTAATTGCAGCCTCTTCCCGCAATCCTCTGCACAAAAAGAAAAATCCCGGTTCCGCCTGAATGTTGGCAGAACCGGGATTTCTGGTTTGACGGATGGTTAAGTATCTTACTTCAACAGTCCGTGCGCGCTCATATGACAATCGTTGCAGTTCTCAAACTTGCTGAGCAGCTTTTCACTGTGCGGAGTGTCGTGGCAGCTCTGGCAAGTGGGAACCACACCGTGTTTGGCGGCATGACAGAAGACGCACAGGAATTCTGAATGCCTGGTCTCCCCTGATTCCAGGGTATCCCTGATGTCTTCATGACAGGCAGCGCAATCCTTATTTTCAACCTGTTTAACAAATGCCAGGGTCAACGGCTGATGCGGTTGATGACAGGACACACAGTTTGCATATTCCTGCCCTTCGGCATGAGGATCGTGGCAGTCAAGACAATTCGGTTTATACCGGTGCCGTTCATGGCAGTAGGAACAGGAAAAGCCGGAATGGGCAGACTTGTAGGTGTCAATTTCCTGTATAATTGCGGGATGGCAGGTGTTGCAGGCCGCTTTCTGGCCTTCACCCACAAGCACAATATTCAGCGGCTGGTGCGGATTGGTATGGCAGCCCAGGCAGTTCTGCAGCTGGAAATGCGGTTCGTCCATATGGCAATTTGCACATTGCGGGATCATGGATCCTTTGACTGTTCCGGGCGGATGCTGGCTGTCATGGCATTCAAGGCAGGTTACTTCAGACTTGTGTTTGTTGCCTTCCTCCTCCACCTGCTGAACAATTGTCGTATGACACTTGATGCAGTCATCAGTTTCGAGCTTTGCTGCAGCAGACGCCTGAATGCCGCCGATGAGCAGTAATGCCACGGCCGCGGTCACCACAGCCGTGGTCAGTTTGAGATTTTTTTTCATTTCCCCTCCAAATTCTTAATAATTAATATGTTGAACCCTTCCGGAATACCCTGGCATGGCTGTCAGGATGCTGCCGCATGACCTTGTTTCCGGGGCAGGAACGAGTCCGGTTGCTTTCCTGCCGAGTTTATAAAACCTGTGCCTGTACGTGAAGAAAAAGCCTGTATTCCAGAAAACCGGTTTCAGCAAAAAACAGCAGAATGCGGATGAATAACCGACAACCGTTAGGAAAAAAATCGGTTATTTGTATACAATTAGTAAAATACAAGCCATTTAACTCTATAAATAGATTACTTTTTAACATGAATGGCAATTCATTTGCAAGGGGAAGAATAGATAATTTTTGCAGATGCCGACCGGATCGGGTTCCGGCATCTCTCCTTCCCCCGGCCCCGGTATTCTGCTATGCTAAGCGGGTTATGAATTTAGAGTACAGGTTTCAATTCTTAAAGTGCGGAGTTTAGAGCTATGCGGGAAGATGGACGGACAGCGGATGAGATGAGGCCGGTGAAGATTGAATATGATGTGCAGTCCCATGCTGCCGGATCGGTGCTGATCAGGATGGGCGGCACCCATGTCCTTTGCGGGGTCAGCATCGAGGACAGGGTGCCGCCGTTTCTGGCGGGCAGCGGCCGGGGCTGGATTACGGCCGAGTACGGCATGCTGCCCTGCGCCACCAATACCAGGGGGAGGCGGGAGGCTGCGGTGGGCAGATCCGGCCGGACATTTGAAATTCAACGGCTGGTGGGCAGATCGCTGCGCATGATGATCGATTTGAAAGCACTGGGGGAATACACCCTGCTGGTTGACTGTGATGTTATCAATGCCGATGGCGGCACCCGATGCGCCTCTATTACCGGCGCGGCGCTGGCCATCAGAGGCGCGCTCCGCAAAATGGTGCAGCAGGGCATGTTGTCGGAACTGCCGGGAATATTGCCGGTGGCGGCGGTCAGCGCCGGGATCGTCAACGGGACGCCGGTGCTTGACCTGGCCTATGAGGAAGATTCGCAGGCGGAAGTGGATGCCAATTTTGTCATGTCGGAAGACGGCCGCTGGATTGAAATGCAGTGTACGGCGGAAGGAACTCCTTTTGCGCCGGAACTTTTTTCCCGGATGCAGGAGCTTGCCGCCGCCGGAATCAAGGACCTGTTCAAGCTGTGGGAGCAGGAATCATAAACAGCCCTGCCCGAACCTGTTCAGAATTTCCAGGCCGTCCGGGGTGAAAGGCTCCTGCCCGCTCATGCGCAACGCGGTGGGTACCGGAACGAACATGCCGTATTCGACTTCCTCTGGCTGCAGGGTAAAGGGACCTTCATGCGCACAGCGGTAAACCCTGCCCCATACCCTGTTGTCCGCGTCTTCGTAAAAATGATCGAAACAGGGTGTCAGGAAGTGATTGCCGCATATTCCCAGCTCCTCCTGCAGCTCCCTTCTGGCTGAATCATCGTAGCTTTCGTTGGCCAGGACCACTCCTCCGGCGGCTATATCCCAGTACCCTGGATATATGTCTTTGCTCATGGTGCGGCGCTGAATGAACAGGTCTCCGGTTTTATTGAACACCAGGACATAGCTTGCCCGGTGGATGAGGTTCTGCTCCCGCATCAATTTCCGGGAAACCGCGGCTATTTCGATATTGTTTTCATCAACAATCTGAATGATTTCGTTTGCCGGTGACATAACGTTACGGCGACCAGTAAGTGTATACGGGAGTGTGCTCCTGCAGCAAAATACCGCGTACAGGCATATCTTCCACCGCGCCCCCGGCCTGTGCCTGCTCAAGTACACATCTTTTTTCGTTCCCGGTAATATGCAGAAAAATCTGTCCGGCATCAAGCAGTGCCGGCAGAGTCATGGTCATTCTCTCCATAGCGGCATTTGCAGGGGTTATAGCCATGCAGGGGGAGGGGTTTCCTAGATCAAGTGCAGATTTCAGCTGCGGGGAACCCGGCAGGAGGGAAGCGGTATGGCCGTCATGTCCCATGCCGAGAACAACAACATCAAAAGGTCTTGCAAGCCGGTTCAGTCGCTCACGGCATTTCTTTTCTCCGGCCGCCGCTGTCGGGTACCCGTTTTTGAGTCCGATAAAGTTCGCTGTTTCGGCCCTGTCCCGCAGCAGATAAGTCCGGACCAGGTTTTCGTTGCTTTCCGGATGGGCAGGGTCCACCCACCGTTCGTCCGCCAGGGTGACGGTTACCCGTTGCCAGGGGAGATCCTTTTGCGCCAGCCGTATAAAAAGCGGTTTCGGTGTGGCGCCTCCCGAGACGACCAGGACCGCCCGGTTTCTTGCGGCAACCGCCTCCTGCAGCAGGCGGCTGATCTTTGCCGCCAGGTTTGCCGCCAGTTCTTCCCTTGCCTGAAAAGTGATCAAGTGCGCCTTGTTATTTTTTTCCATGTGCAAATCATCTGCAGTATTATGACAGGACAGACTCCGGATGCCGAAATTCCCAACAGCGGTGGGGCGGCCGGTTTTTGCCGAAATCCCGGGGAACAGTGGCTCCGGTGATTTCGCGAACATCAAATTCCTTGCTCACAGCGGGGCTCAATCTGAATTTTCGCGAGCCGCTCAAAAAAATGAGCAAACCTTCCCTGGACAGTCTGTTCATGGCCAGCCGCAATAACTTTTCATGATCATCCTGCAGCTTAAATGTTGTCTTGCGCCGGGGGTCGCTGGAAAAGGAAGGCGGCGCGGCAAGAATGAGTCCATACCTGCCGCCGCTTTTCTGCAGCCAGTTGAGGCAATCCTGCAGCACGATTATATGCTGCGGGCCGCCGTAACCGTTGAGGGATATGTTGAGCCCGGCCCGCTGCAGAAGTGCAGCCGAACCGTCGACTGTTGTTGTGGCAATGGCGCCGCCAGCCAGGGCATTAATCGTTGCCGTGCCGGTGGAGCCGAACAGGTTGAGGAACTTTTTGCCCGGCGCCAGTCTGCCGATCATTGCTCTTATTTCCCGCTGGTCAAGGGGGAGGCCGGTATCGGGATAGTCGGTAAAGTTGACCAGAAAGCGGCAGCTGTTCTCTCTGACTTCAGACAGTTTGCCGGCATGGTTTTTGCTCCGGGGCTGATTCTTCCCTGCCGGTTTCTGCCCTGTTTTAATAAAAACACGGCTGGGAGGTATGCCCAGGAGCTCGCGAATGACCTGCAGGCCGGCCTGCAGCCGACGGCCTGCTTCTTTTCGATCAATGGCTTTAGGCGGTGCGTATTCCCGCACATGCACCCATTCTTCATACAGGTCAACGGCAAAATTATAATCCGGAATATCGGCATCATAAATCCTGAAACAGGTCAAAACTTCCTGTTCGGCCCAGGGAAAGAGCGCGGTGCAGTTTTTTCGCAGCCGGTTGGCAAAATCCTCTTCCTCCGGGCCCGGAGCAATATCATGCACCCGGGGAATAAATCCGGGTTCCTCCTGCTTCTGCTCAGCAATGCCGTGATGCAGTTTGCACTTTATCGGGCCGTTGAACAGCTTGATTGTTGCTGCCCAGTTTATTCCCAGGATGCTCGAAAAATCAGGATTGGAGGCAAAAAAACCTACCTGCCAGCCGTAGAAATCGTGACAGAACTTTCTTCCCAGGCAGCGGTAAAGGTATTTGACCTGCTCCCGTTCCGATAAACGTTCCCCATAAGGCGGATTAACCAGCACCAGCC
Organism: Desulfobulbaceae bacterium; assembly: GCA_033549385.1. GTDB lineage: Bacteria > Desulfobacterota > Desulfobulbia > Desulfobulbales > Desulfobulbaceae > UBA10518. The sequence goes on from JAWSUG010000033.1 coordinate 14,089, forward strand.
CCGATTCGGCCGGTCTGGCAAGGTCGGCAAGCTGACGCTGGCCGACCTCGATTTTATCTTCAAGCCCGGCCTGCTCAATATTTTTCCGGGCCGCGGCAACTGCATTCGGATCCGCATCATAGCCGATGATCCGGGGCCATTCTTTTTCCAGGCCTCTTTCCTCCCTGGCAAGGGCTTCATTCACTATTTTTTCCCAGAGCCGGGCATCATGCTTCGGCCAGTACATGAAGCCGAATGTTTTACGCTGCAGTCCGGAAGCGGTATCGCCATAGATCATGGCAGCTTCGATCAGGAGTGTTCCGCTGCCGCACATGGGGTCAAGCAGAACAGCGTCTGGGGAGAATTCGGCAGTCCAGCCCGAGAGGTGAACCACGGCTGCGGCCAGGGTTTCCTTCATGGGAGCCTCGACGCCGGCGACCCTGTAGCCGCGGCGGTGCAGGCTGTCGCCCGAGAGGTCAAGGGCAAGGGTCGCCCGGTCTCCCTGCACGTGCAGATTTATCCGCATGCCGGGGTGCATGACATCAACGGTCGGCCTGCGACCGGTACGGGAACGAAACTGATCGACAATGGCGTCTTTAATCCGCAGGGCGGCATATTGGCTGTGGGTAATCTTTGATTCGGAAAGGGTGCAGTAGACGGCAAAGGTTTTTCCGGGGTCAAGATGTTCGGCCCAGTCGAGTTTTCCCGTTTCCCGGTAGAGGATGTCCGGGTCCGGCGCTGCAAATTCGGCAATCTGCAGGAGGATCCTGGAAGCAAAACGGGACCACAGGCAAAGCCGGTATCCGGCTTCAAGATTTCCCTCCCAGGATACCGCGCCGGGTTTGGTCCCGGTCACTGTACCGCCGTGCTCCTTAATTTCATCGGCAACCAGATTTTCAAGGCCGGCACCGCACGTAGCGACATAGACAAGACTGGTCTTTTTCTTTTTTTTTGCTCGTACCTGGGATGACACGGGATGAATGCTCTTTTTTGATAGGAAAGGAAATTATGCTGCCGGGCTCCCATCATAGCTTGTCCGGAGCATTTCCACAATCACGTTAATACAGTTTATTGAAAGTTTTCTAAAGCAGTTGCCTGTATACTCCTTTATAAACTTTTTACATATCCGCTTGATAACAGGATTTTTTTTTCAGGATGCAGCTGTTAACACTGAAGGCTGCCGGGTGTATTCCCGCATATTTACCAATCTTCAGCCTTCAGCCTATCAGAAGCCAAAAATTTCCATAGTTTTCCTTCCAAAATCGCAATCACATATGCCTAAACTCCTATACACCTAATTCCCTAACGCCTAACACCCGGCGCAGCCGGAACCTTCAGCCTATACCCCTTTAACCTTATCCTGTTATCTGTGTTTTTTGACCATGAAATAGAGAACCGGAACAGCCATCCGGCTGATGAGCAGGGAGGCAATCTCGCCAAACATGAGCGATATGGCCAAGCCCTGAAAAATCGGATCAGCCAGGATGACCGACGCACCGACCACAACAGCCAGGGCGGTGAGCAGCATGGGACGGAAGCGGACGGCGCCGGCTTCAACCACTGCCTCGGCAAGGGGCAGGCCGTGGCCCAGCCGCAGTTCGATGAAGTCGACCAGGATAATGGAATTGCGAACCACTATTCCCGCCCCGGCCATAAAGCCGATCATCGAGGTGGCGGTAAAAAAGGCGTTGAACCCCCAGTGGGCGGGCAGGATGCCGATCAGGGAAAAGGGGATGGCGGCCATGACCACCAGGGGGGTAATATAATCCTTGAACCAGCCTACCATCAGCATATAGATGAGAATCATCACCACACAGAAGGCCAGGCCCAGGTCGCGGAAAACCTCAAGGGTGATATGCCATTCTCCGTCCCATTTCATGGCCGGTTCCGTATCGCTGAACGGCTGGTTCATATTGTAGATCCTGATATTGTCGGCCGCGGCATTGAAAGCGCGGCCGTCGAGACCGGCCAGTTTTTTATTCATGGCGAAAATTGCGTAGACCGGGCTTTCCACATCGCCGGCAACATCGCCGGTAACATAGATGACCGGCTTCAGGTTCTTCCGGTAAATGGGCTGTTCTACCGGGATCTCCGAGATGTGGACAAGTTCCCGCAGCGGAACCAGGGGGGCGGCTGGGTCCATGGTTGACCGGACATATATGTTCAGCACTCCCTCAATCCGGGCCCGCTTGGCTTCCGGCAGCTCAAGAATGATATTGATTTCCTCTTTATCCCGAGGCTGATGAAACAGGTCGACAGACTCGCCATGAATCGCCATCTGGACCATTCTGGTCACCTCTCCCTCTGAGATGCCGCTGAGGGCCGCTTTTTCCTTGTCCACCGTGATCAGGATCTTGTTCCGCTCTTCTTCCCGGTACCAGTCAACGTCAACCACGCCTTCGGTTGATTCGAAGATTTTTCTCACCTCCCTGGCCAGGGCGAGGCGGTTTTCATCGGTCGGACCGTAGATTTCAGACACCAGTGTCTGCAGGACAGGCGGCCCGGGGGGGACCTCGGCCACTGCCACAGCCGCTCCGTATTTCTCCGCTATCTCAGTGACTTCCGGCCGGATGCGTTTTGCAATGTCATGACTTTGCAGGCTGCGCTCATGCTTGGGCAGCAGGTTCACCTGGATATCGGCCACATTGGAGCCGCTGCGCATAAAATAGTGGCGCACCAGGCCGTTGAAATTAAAGGGGGAGGCTGTGCCGGCATATATCTGGTAGTTGACGACCTCGGGTTCGTCCGCGATAACGGCCGCCATTTCTCTGGCCGCCCGGGTTGTGTGTTCGAGGGTGGAGCCTTCCGGCATATTGAGAATGACCTGGAATTCCGACTTGTTGTCAAAGGGCAGCATCTTGACCTTGACCAGCCCGAAATAGACCATGGAACAGGCTCCCAGCAGCATGGAAATGATGACCGTGAAAAAGAGCATTCGCAGCAGGCCGCTGGCCAGCAGTGGGTCCATTACCCGGTGATAGAGCCGGGTAAAAAAATCGTCGGGCATCTGATCCTGGTGTTCTTCAGGGCCGGTTGCGCATTCGGATGCTGCACAGGTTTTTTTCAGCAGCCGCACCGCCGCCCACGGGGTCACGGTAAAGGCGATGATCAGGGAAAAGATCATGGCGGCCGACGAGCCGACGGGGATGGGCCGCATATATGGCCCCATGAGGCCCCCGACAAAGGCCATGGGAAGAATTGCGGCGATAACCGCCCAGGTTGCAAGGATCGTAGGATTGCCGACCTCGATGACCGCCTCGACCGCAACCTCGGTAACCGGACGTCCCTTATTGCCAGGCAGCCGCAGATGGCGGACGATGTTTTCCACCACCACAATGGCATCATCGACCAGGATACCGATGGAGAAAATAAGGGCAAAGAGGGTGATCCGGTTCAGGGTATAGCCGTAGAGATAAAAGAGCAGCAGGGTCAGCGACAGGGTTGAGGGAATTGCCAGCATGACCACGATGGATTCCCGCCAGCCCAGGAAAAAGAGAATCAGCAGCGCGACTCCGAAGACGGCGATTCCCATATGGAGAAGCAGTTCGTTCGATTTTTCCGCCGCAGTTGCGCCGTAGTCCCTGGTCACGGTAATTTCGATATCAGAGGGTATCAGGCTGCCTTTCAGGGTATCCACTTTGGCCAGCACCGTTTCGACAACCTTGACGGCATTGGCTCCCGGGCGCTTGGCAACGGAGATGGTGACGGCGGGTTCTTCACCTTGCTGCCGGCCGTCTCCGAACAGAACATAAGTGGAGGGTTCTTCCGGTCCGTCGATGATAGTGGCAACTTCGTCCAGAGAGACCGGCCTGTCGCCGTAGACCCCGACTACGATCCGGCCGATTTCCCGTGCCGACGACAAAAACACGCCGGTCTGGAGAAGTGTTTCCCGGTTCATTGACTGCAGGCTGCCGGAATGCGACTGCCGGTTGGCCTGCTGCAGTTTGGGGATCAGTTCGCCGGCTGTCAGGTTGCGGGCGGCAAGGAGAAGAGGATCGAACTGAACCCTGACCTGGCGCCTGGTTCCGCCGATAATCCTGGTTTCCGCCACCGACGGGATGTTCTTGATGGCATCGTCGACCTGGGCGGCCAGGCGGCGCAGGGTAAAATGATCATACGCCCTGCTGTGCAGGGTGAGAGACAGAATGGGAACATCATCAATGGTATGCGGTTTTATCAGAGGCGGACTTACCCCGTGCGGAATGCGGTCGAAATTTGTTTCCAGCTTCTGGTTGAGGTTGACAATTGCTTCCTCAAGGTTTTCGCCGACGTAAAAACGGGCGATCAGCAGGCTCTGCCCGGGCATGGAAGTGGAATAGATATATTCAACGCCCGGCAGTTCGTAAAGAAGCTTTTCCATGGGAATGGACACCCGCTCTTCCACTTCTTTGGGGGTGGCACCCGGCATGGAAACCATGACATCGATCATGGGAACCTTGATCTGCGGCTCTTCTTCCCGCGGCAGTAGTATCACCGCAAGAATCCCCAGCAGCAATGAGGCGATCAGGGCGATGACCGTCAGCTTGGAATCAATAAAGGCTGTTGCCATCCATCCGGCAAAACCGGGATGTGCACCGGAATTGTTTCTGCTTTTCATTGTTCGATGATGACCGGCTGGCCGTCCAGGAGCTGTGCGTTGTTCCGGACGACAACCTTTTCCCCGGGTTCAAGGCCGGCAAGGATTTCAATCACTCCGTTCATGAGGGCCCCGGTTCGGACCAGGCGAAGCCGGGCTGTATCATCACGGATGACAAAAACCGTATCCATCTGACCGAAAACCAGGACAGCGGAGGCTGGAACAAAAATGGCGTCCTTCCCAGTGCCGGGAAGGGCAACCCGTGCAAACTGCCCGGACCGGAGCCGGGGATCAACTTCAATATCAAGTTTGACCGCTGCGGTTCTGGAAAGAGGATCGGCCGCCGGGGCAATCTCCGCCACCCGGCCTTGGACTGCAAGGCCGGCAGCCGGGATGCTGACTCGGAGAGTATCGCCGGGACTGAGCTGCAGCACCAGTCCCTCCGGAACAGCAGTCACAACCTGGAGTTTACGATCGTCCTCAAGCTCCAGCAGTGGAAGTCCGGGAGTGGCCAGATCGCCGGGATTGACATTTTTTCGGGTAATCTGGCCGGCAAAAGGGGCTGTAATTACCGTATAACCAAACATCACTTCGGCTTCCTCGTGAGCTGCCCGGGCAAACTGGAAGGCTTCCTCCAGCGATTTCACATTTTCAGCAGTGGCTGCATTTTTTTCCAGCAGCTTTTTCTCCCGCTCAAGGTTGCGCCTGGCCTGATCCAGCAGGGTCCGGGCCTGGTTAACCCGGGCGGAGATTTCCCCGGCATTGATTTTGACCAGCAGATCACCCTGCTGCACCCTGGAACCGAGAACCACGGGTATCTGCTCGATGGTGCCGGTTACCTTGGCGGCAATTTCTGCCCGGTCAACAGGCTGGACAGTGCCTACAACTTCATTCTGCAGCAGCGCCTCTTCTGCGGCAACAGTCACAGCTTCTACTTTGACCGGAGGCAAGCGTTCTTCTGAATATTTTTTCTCCGGGTGTTCATTCCTGCACCCGGCAACAGCAAGGAGCAAAACAGTGATAAGCAGAATGGGTATTTTCATGGTTGCTCTATTATTTTAATGTTAGCCGGTTGAACAGGTGCGTCAGGAGCAGCGGAGCTGCTGCCGGAGTTTTCAAACTGCTCGAGCCCTACTGCGCGGCGGAGACCGGCGACCGCAATTCGGCATGAAGCCCTGGCGACAGTATTGCGGATCCGCGCATCGGTCAGCCTGTTTTCCACATCTATGAGTTCGGAAGAGAGGATAACCCCTTCCTTGAACCGCACCCTGCTGAGAGCGGCACTTTCCCGGGCCTGCTCGACCATTTTTTCCGTGACCTGCAGACGCTGTTCCGTTTCTTCCAGAAAAAGCCGGGCCTGCTCCACCTCAAAATTTATCGCCAGGGCCGTTTTCCGTTTCTGCTCCTTTTTTTCCTCGAGCTGGGCGTTTGCTCTGGCAACTTCAGCCTCGGTCAGCCGTCCGTTAAAAAGGGTGTAATTCAATTTTACACCGGCTACCCAGGAATTGCCGTCGCCGTCAAGCTCGTAGCCCCTGTCATGGTGATAACCGGCAAAGAGATCAGCAGTCGGATAATAGCCGCCGCGGGCCTGCCGGACCAGGGCTTCTGCCGCGTCAATCGCGGCGTCGATTTTTTTCAACTCCGGCCGGTCGGCGGGTGTGGTATCCTCAGGAACCGGCTGGTAAAAGCCGCTGCCGGTGTTCAGGTTGAGCGGCCCGTTGTCAAGTCCCAGGAGGTTAAGGAATCCCCGGTTTGCCAGCTTGAGGGCATGGCGGGCCAGGATCAGATTTTCCTCGGCCTGGGATTGCTGGACCTCCAGGCTCAGCAGGTCGGCCTTGAGCAGGTCTCCGGCCTCATAACGGGACCTGGCAACAGCTAATGAAGTATTGATGGCTTCGGCTGCGGAAATTCTCGCCTGCAGATTTTCCTCGGCCTGGATTATGGTGTAGAAGGTTTTAACCACTTCATAGCCAAGCTGTGAATGAACCGCCTCGAGTTCATACTGCGAAGCGGTTTCAACGGACCTGGCTGCCTTGATCCCGGCTTCATCTCGGCCGCCGTTGTATAAACGGTAATTGACGGTGGCGGCCATATTAAGATTATCCGTTCTGCCGGGGTCGTTGAAATCGATATCCTGGGTAAACGCCCCCTGGTTGAGGATGTTACCGAATGAAAACATGGGGTTGTCCGTTTGGGTGTAAGAACCGGCGACATCAAGCCGGGGAAAAAAAGCGGATCCGGCTTCCTTAACCGCAGCTCTGGCTGCCGCAATGCGCTGTCTGGTAATAGCCGAGTCAGGACTGTGGGCCAGGGCGAAGCGGACTGCTTCTTCCACCGTCCACATCTCCGGAACCGGCGGCGGCACGCTGTCCAGGCATTGGCCTGGAGACTGCCAGAAAAGGAAGAAAACGAAAAAAAAGAGAGCTGATAACAATTGGCGTTGCATAATCATGGTAGTAAACCCGGTTAAAACCAGTGACATCATGCTGTCCGTCATGACAGCCCGGCGGCTTCAGCTAGGGAAAATCCTGCTCTTAATTATATATTATATCACGTGATTTTCAATTACCGTATATGTTTAACTTTCATTCCAGGCTTAATATTTAAACATATGGGGTGCGAATGCAATAATTTATTTAATTATTTTATTAAATGCTTAAGTAATTACTGGAACCCGGCGGCAGGTAATTGTTCGGATTATTGTACATTGCGGGTTCCCCGGCCGATCCTGTCCCGAATGGAATATGAGGGCGAAAGCTGCCGGATAGAAGGGGGGGCAGGGGCAATGAGACAGAAGGGTCTGCCGCTGGCCGCCGGCCGCCGGCCGCCGGAAAGGGGGAGGTGTTTATGAGTGATGATAAAGCCGGCACGCAACCGGCTGTCCCGGTTTCTGCCGGCGATCCGGAGGCAAAGCCGGACCGGGCACGTCTACATGATGGACTTGACCGCTGAATCTGCTATCGCAATGATCCTGGAAGGCATGGCGCCCATCATGATAATGATCAGGGCCAGGAAAACTCCGACCGTGGCGGTAAAACCGTCCACCTGAACATCCGGTTTTTCTTCGGGATCCGTGGTGTAGGCAACCCTGACAACAGAAAGATAGTAGTAAATGGCTATACCGGTATTGACGGCAGCCAGAATGACCAGGATCAGGTAGGGCATGCTCATGGCTCCGGCCTGGAGCGCACCGGTGAGCAGCATGAATTTACCCATGAAGCCGACAAAAGGCGGGATGCCAGCCAGGGCAAAGAAGCCGACGGCCAGGATAAAGGCCAGCACCGGCTGTCTCCGGTGCAGACCTTTGAGGTCCTCGATTTCCAGGTTCTCGCCCTCCTGGGAAACATTGCACAGAACAAGGAAACAGGCCAGGTTCATGATGACGTACCCGGATATGTAGTAGATGGCAATTGAATAACCGCCTACTCCCAGGGTCAGGAGGCCGAGAAGGATAAATCCGGCATGGGAGATGCCCGAAAAACCGAGCAGTCGCTTGACATCCTTCTGCACCAGGGCGCTCAGGTTGCCATAGAACATGGACAGGAGGGCAAGCACCATGAGCAGGTAGATAAGAAACTGGGTTTCACTGTCACCGGTCGCCAGGGTCACGATCCTTATCAGCAGGGCGACGGCACCGAGTTTAGGCACCGTGGCGATGAATCCGGTGGTTTCATTGGAAGCCCCCTGGTAGATATCCGGGACCCAGAAGTGCATGGGGAAAATGGCCAGTTTGAAGAAAAACCCGGCCATGACCATGATCACCGCAAAGAGGGCCGCCGGCTGGGGTGCGGTCTGCAGGCCGATAACTATCTCGCTTAAGTAGGTGCTGCCGGTCAGGCCGAAAATGTAGCTCATGCCGAACAGCATGAAGCCCGTCCCCAGAACGCCGAAAAGGATGTACTTGATGCCGGCCTCCATCTGTATGCGAAGGCCTTTGCTGTCGCTGCGCATCGGCACCAGCAGATACAGGGCAAAAGAGGACAGCTCAAGGGATACGAAGATGGTAATCATCTCCACGGAACTGACCAGCAGCATCAGGCCCAGGCTGCTGATAAAAAGAAACAGGTAGTATTCAGGCCGGACCGAATCCTCGATATCCTTCTTGTCCTGACTGAAGATCAGCACAATGGTCAGGCCGAAGCTGATCATGAGCTTGAAAAGCTGCGAAAAATGATCAACCTCGTAGCTGCCGTAGAATATCGATTCCTGGTGATTGAAACTGATCAGGGAGGCAATGATCGCGACAATGCCGAAGAATACCGCGCCGTTTTTCGCTTGCGAGAACTCGACTTTCTTTAACAGGCTCAGTGAAAAATAAGCCAGGGCCGCCGTCAGTATTATGAGTTCAGGGAGAATAGCCATATTGGTATTCCTTACTCTCGCTGTGGTTATTGTAGGGTCAGCATGGCCAGGGCCTGCTGTTGTTTCCAGTCGTTAAGATGATTGAGCAGGTTGACCACTGAAGTATCCATCAAATCAATAAATGGCTGCGGATTCAGCCCGATCCAGAACACAAATATAAGAAACGGGGTCAAGGTTATGATTTCCCTGAATCCCAGGTCGGTCAAATGTGACTGATCCGGATTGTTCGTCCCCCCCCAGACAACCCGCTGCAGCAGCCGCAGCATGTAGGCGGCGGCAAGCACGGCGCCCGGAATGGCGGCAAGGGCGAGCATGATGTTGACCTCAAAGGTGCCGGCCAGGACCAGAAATTCGCCGATAAACGAGTTGGTTCCGGGAAAAGCAAAGGAGGACAGGCAGAAAAAAGCCAGGAACGTCACATACCAGGGCATGTATTTGCCCACGCCGGCGGCAACGCTCAGTTCCCGGCTGTGGGTTCTTTCATAGATCATGCCCACGCAGAGGAACAGGGCGCCGGTCGTGACGCCGTGGTTGATCATCTGCATGATGGCTCCTTTCACCCCCTGGGGGTTGAACACAAATATACCCAGGGTGACAAAGCCCATGTGGCCGACGCTGGAATAAGCGATCAGCTTCTTCATGTCGTTCTGCGCCAGGGCTGTAAACCCGCCGTATATAATGCCGGCGATGGAGAGCCAGAGAATAAAGGGCGCCAGGGCAAAGGACGCGTCCGGCGTGATCGGCAGGCAGAAACGGAGAAAGCCGTAAGTTCCCATTTTCAGCAGGATGCTGGCCAGGATTACCGAGCCTGCCGTCGGTGCTTCAACATGGGCGGCCGGCAGCCATGTGTGGAAAGGGAACATGGGCACCTTGATGGCAAAGGCCAGGAAAAAGGCGAGGAACACGAAAATCTGGAAAGTCAGCGAATAGTCCTGCCACATCATATCCGGGATGAAGAAGCTGCCGTTTTTCAGGAACAGTGCGATTATCGCTACCAGCAGCAGGATGGAGCCGATCAGGGTATAGAGGAAAAACTTGATGGAGGCATAGATTTTCCGCGGTCCGCCCCAGATGGCGATGAGCAGGTACATGGGAATGAGCATGAATTCCCACAGGATGTAGAAGAGGACGAAATCCAGCGCCACAAACACGCCGATCATGGAAGTCTCCATGATCAGCAGGCAGATCATGAACGGTGTGACCCGGGTTTTGATGTATTTCCAGGAAGCGGTGACGCAGAAAGGCATGATAAATGTGGTCAGCATGACCAGCAGGATGGAAATGCCGTCAACCCCGAGGATATAACTTATCTTGAACTGGGGAATCCAGTTGTGCACTTCCGCGAACTGGTACTTGGCGGTTGACTGATCAAAGCCGGAAACCAGCGGAATGGAGAATAAGGCGGTAATGGTGGTGACGGTCAGAGTCCACCACCGGGCAAAAGATTCCCCGGAGAAAAAGAGGAGTACCACTGCTCCGGCCAGCGGAAAAAATATCAGGAAACTGAGGAGGGGGAATCCCTCGTTGATTATCAGGTTATCCATTCCCTACAATTCCTTTATGAGAGTTGAAAGAGTACATAGGCTATCAGGAGTACCGCGGCAAACGAAGCAGCGTAATAAATCGTATATTGAATCTGGCCGCTCTGCAGAGTTCTCACCCGGCCGCCTATTGCTCTAACACTTCGGGCAAATCCGTCTACCACCCCGTCTATACCGTGCCAGTCAAACCAGCCCCAGAAGCGGGCGACGGTCATCAGGGAACCGAGGCCGACAACCCTGTATGCCTCTCCCCATGCGGTATCAAACCACTGAATCGGATGTTTGGCGATCCACAGGAACAAACGGCCGCCCATACGGTAGAACCAGTCCATATCCAGGCAGATCTTCTCTTCCGGTATCAGGTATTTCTTCAGGAAAAAGAAGGCCAGTGCAGCAAAGCCGAGGGTCTGAATGGATTCCGCAATCTGATATCCGTTGTAGGGGTTGAAATCAACCGGATAGGGCAGCAGGCGGTAGAGAACCGCCGGGAAACAGCCGACGATGATGCACAGGGAGGCGCTTGCGGCCATGGCCATCTGCATGTTCCAGGTCGGATCGGCCGCCCTGTTCCAGGTTTCCTCGCTGCAGTTGTTTTTGCCGAAAAACAGGAAATAGGGAAGCTTGAGGCCGTTGTACATGAAGGTGCCGGTTGCGCCGAAGAGCAGCAGCCAGGAGGCCCAGTACTTGTGGCTTTCAAATCCGGCGACAATGATCATCGGCTTGCTGACAAAGGCGGCAAACAGGGGCACCGCGGATATCGACAAACAGCCGATAATGGTGAAGATCATGGTGGCGGGCATTTTTTTGTACAGACCGCCGAGATCGGTGAATTTTGATTTGCCGGTCATGTACAGAACCGAACCGGCACCCATGAACAGCAGACCCTTGTACAGGATGTGGGCCACGGCATGGGCCGAAGCGCCGTTAATGGCCAGTTCCGTGCCGATGCCGACCCCGGCTACCATATAGCCGACCTGGCTGACGATCGACCAGGCAAGCAGTTTGCGGATATCGTTCTCCATCACCGCATAGACCACGCCGTACAGGGCCATAATGACGCCGAGCACCACCAGGATGTCAAAACCGGCGAATCCCCGCGCCAGGGTATAGACCGCGGTTTTGGTGGTAAAGGCGCACATGAAGACCGAACCGTTAAAGGAGGCCGAGGAGTAGGCATCAGGCAGCCAGGAGTGCAGGGGCACAATTGCCGCGTTGAGACCGAAGCCGATCAAGATCAGCCAGGTATAGAACTCCGGATGTGCGACATCCATCAGGTTAAAGGCGATATCGCCCACCGCCTGGTAGCGCAGCATGATGCCGGCAAGCAGGACCACGCCGCCGAAGGTGTGGATGAGCAGGTACCGGTACCCGGCAGCCAGGGACCCTTCCCCGCGTCTGAACCAGATGAGGAAAGTGGAGGAAAAGGCCATCATTTCCCAGAACAGGAACAGGCTCAGATAGTCCCCGCAGTAAATCGTACCCAGGGAACCGGCAACATAAAACCAGGCGGCCATGTGCTCCTTGGCATTGTCGACATGCATCCCGTACAGGGTGCCGATTATGGCCATCAGTGCCATGATGAAGGCAAAAACAGTGGAAAGCCTGTCGACCCGCCCGAAAACAATCTGCCAGTCCATGAACTGCCAGGTAGCGAAATTGCCGCTCAGGCCGCTGTTCATGAGAACCGCGCCCATGGAGAGTATAGGGATCAGGAGCAGGTATGGTTTGCGCAGCGGTCCGCGGATAAAGGGCAGAAGCAGGGCCCCGATTATCAGGATCAGAGCAGGATGGGTGAAACTTTCAGTCATTGTTCTCCTCCCGTCTAGGCCTGCTCAGAAGAGCTTTCCGTCTTCCCACAGCCGCAGCAGTGAGTGGATTTTTTTTCATAATAATCCTCCCGGACCATGATGCCGGAATGACCGAACCAGTAAACAAAACCGATAATTACCGCGGCGGCGGCAAAGCCGAACAGGGACCAGAAAAAGGGAACATATTTTTCCATCCAGGTATGGGCATGACTTTTATCGACATACAGGCTGAAGGCCAGGATTAATGCGAGTAATCCGTAACAGGTCCCGATGACGATTCTGAGTCTTTCCTGCAGATATTCTATCAACTTGTTCATCCTGTCACCGCCTTGACAAATTGCATCATAAAATTGGGGAAGATGCCGATAATGACCGAGATGGTCACGGCAATCAGTATGGGAATGAGCATGGACAGCGGCGCTTCCTTGATGCCGACCGCCGCTCCCTCCGGCCGCTTGCCGAAAAAGGCCCGGTAGGTGACCGGGGCGAAATAACCGACGTTGAGGATGGTCGAGGCAATAAGGATCAGCAGTATACCTATCTGGTGGGCTTCCATAGAGCCGACCAGCAGATACCATTTACTGACAAAACCGGCCACCGGCGGGGCGCCGATCATGGAAAGCGAAGCCACCGCAAAGGCTCCGAAAGTGAAAGGCATGGTTTTGCCCAGCCCGCTCATCTCCGATATATTTTTCTTGTGCGCGGCAACATAGATGGCGCCGGCACAGAAGAAGAGGGTGATCTTGGCAAAGGCATGGTTGACGATGTGGATGAGGCCGCCGTCAATGGCGTGCGGCGTCAGCAGCGCCACGCCGAGGATGATGTAGGAAAGCTGGCTGACGGTTGAATAGGCCAGCCGCGCTTTCAGGTTGTCTTTGGTCAGGGCGATAACCGAGGCCATGATAATGGTAAAGCCGACAAAGTAGGCGGTCGGGATGCCCAGGTTGAGCAGGCTCATGGTTTCAACGCCAAAGCCGTACAGCATGACCCTGGTGGTGCAGAAGACACCGACCTTGACAACGGCAACCGCATGGAGCAGGGCGGAAACGGGTGTCGGCGCGACCATGGCGCCGGGCAGCCAGTGGTGGAAGGGCATGATGCCGTTTTTGGCAAAGCCGAACAGGCAGAAGATGTAGAGCATAATCACGATCCAGTCTTTACCTCCCGCGGCGGTAACCAGGGAATCGCCGTCCGCCGAAACGATCCCGGTAAAGATATTGTGCGGGAAGTCAAGGGTGCCGGTCAGCACGTAAATAAGGATCAGTGCCGGCAGCAGAAACAGCTTGGCCGTGGTGGTCAGATAGACGATATATTTTTTGCCGCCCTCATAGCCTTCTTCATCCTGGTGGTGCGCAACCAGCGGATAGGTGCAGACGGAGACAATCTCGTAAAAGAGATACAGAGTAAAAAGGTTGTCGGAGAGGGCAACGCCGATTGCCCCGAAGATGGCCAGGGCAAAACAGGCATTGAACCTGGTCTGGGCGTGCTCCTTGAGGCCGCGCATGTATCCCATGGAATAAAAGACCGAGATTATCCACAATGACGAGGCGACCATGGCGAAAATCATGGAAAAACCGTCCACCCTCAGGGTGACGGACAGGCCGGGCAGCAGGGAGAATATCGTATAGACCAGGGTGTTTCCCGCCTTGATTGCCGGGATAAAGGATAAAATGATACTGAACAGCAGGACAGAGGAAGCGAACGAGATGAATTCCCGCAGATTCGGATTCTTCTTCATTGTCATGACAATCAGGCTGCCGAACAGCGGAATCATAACCGCCAGCAGCAGGTTGCTGTTCACGATGGGGGTTGCAGCGGCAACAGGGTCCATAATATTCCTCTCGGTTACCCTTTGAGATCAACCAGATCTTCGGTATCAATACTTTTGTAGTTTCGGTACACGGCAACAACAATACTGACGGCAATGGCTGCTTCGGCCGCGGCTATGGCCATAATAAAGATGGTGAATAACTGCCCGATCACCGGGTCGGGTGCCAGGAAACGGTTAAAAGCCATGAAGTTGACCGAGGATCCAGCAAGAACGAGTTCGGAGGCGATCAGCATGCCGATCACGGTTTTACGGGCAACAAGACCGTAGATACCGAAACCGAAAAGCATCGCTGCGATAACCAGATATGTCCCGAGAACATTGTACAGATTGAGAATTGCCATGCTCAGCTCCTTCCTTTCCGGGCCAGAACCAGTGCTCCGATTATGGCGATAAGAAGTACAATGGAAATGACTTCGAAAACCAGGGTATGCGTGGTCAGCAGGGCTATGCCGAGTTGTTCGATATCACCGCCGCGCTGTTTAGGGAATTCCTGCCACTCGGTTTTCAGCCCGAGGACGGTGAAGGCGGCAAAGATCAAGGCGCCGATGCTGAATCCCAGCGGTCCAGCCAGGATGGGGCCGGCGCTGCCGCCCGCGTGGTCCTCCGGATCGGCCATCATGATGGCAAAGGCGATCAGGATGCTGACCGCCCCGACATAAATGAGCATCTGCATCATGGCGACAAAAGGACTGAGCAGGAAGTAGTATATCCCGGCCACACCGGTGAAAGCGATGGCAAGGCCGGCCACGCTGCGAACCAGCCGCCGGGACATGGTGGCAATAACAGCGCCGAAGATGACGATGCCGACGGTAATCAGAAATATGAGGCCGACAAAACCCTCTGCGCTAAAGATTTCGGATTGCATCAGCTCTTTTCCTCCAATCGTTTGAGGAGATCAAAGATGTAGTCTTCCTTGCGGGTGCTTGCCAGGTTGAATTCTTTGGAAAATTCTATCGCATTGAAGTTGCAGCTTTCCACACAGGAGCCGCACAGGCTGCAGGTGGTAAAATTAAGAATATAGGTGGTCAGCTCTTTTTTCTTCCCGCCTTCGGGCTTCTCCCCCTTTACCGTAATGCAGCCGGAGGGGCAGGCGCGCTCGCACATGCCGCAGACAACACAGTTGGGCTTGCCGGTTTCCTCGTTTCTGATCAGTTCGATATGGCCCCGGAAGCGCTCCTGCATGACCGGAACAAAATGAGGATACTGCTCGGTTACGACCGGCTTGAAGAATTCCCTTGCCGTAACATTCACACCTACGAGAAGGCTTTTAAATCCTCCTATGACGTCGTTCAAATATTCGCTCATATCAGAACACCTTGATAAAAAATGCCGTTAACAGCAGGGTTGCCAGAGAAATCGGGATAAGAACCTTCCAGGACAGGTTGAGCAGTTTGTAAATCTGGGTCCTCGGATAGGTCCACCGGATGAGGATAAAGGTAAAGATAAGGAGATATACCTTGAGCAGGAACCACCATATACCAGGCGTCAGGCCGAAGGGGCAGCCCCAGCCGCCGAGAAAAAGAACAGTGGTGAGGCAGGCGCCGACCACGATGTTGAGATACTCGCCCATCATGAACAGGCCGAATCCCATGGAACCATATTCGGTCATAAAGCCTGCGATTAGCTCGCTTTCCGCTTCCGCCATGTCAAAAGGAGCCCGGTTGGTCTCGGCGACGGAACAGATGAAAAAAATTATAAAGGAAATCGGCATGATGATAGCCTGTGCCAGGGAATGGCCGACTACCGGAAAAATATTCCAGTTCCAGAAGCCGCCCTGCTGCTTCATGGCGATTTCTTCCAGGTTCATGGAGCCGGTGAGCATGACGATGGTGATCACGGTGATCAGCATCGGTATTTCATAGGCCACGTTCTGGGAGACGGAACGGGCCGCGGAGATAAGGGCATATTTGTTGCCAGACGCCCAGCCGCCGATCAGGATGGCGACCATGGCGATGGAGGCCAGGGCAAAAATCAGCAGGACCGAGAGATCGAGAGCCCGGGCCTGAATATTCTCGGAAAAGGGGATAACAACCATGGAGGTAATTGCCGGAATCATGGCCAGAATCGGTGCTAACCTGAACATGATGTCGTCCACCCCGGTGGGCACGATGAGCTGCTTGGACATCAGTTTCAGGCCGTCGGCCATCGGCTGCAGAAGGCCGAAAGGCCCCACTTCCTTCGGTCCTATCCGGCGTTGAATATGGCCGGCTCCTTTACGCTCGCACCAGCCCAGCCATGCGGCATTGACTCCGGCAAAAGCCATAATGCCAATGAGGTAGAGTATCGGGTGCCAGATGCTTGTATCCATAAGTCCTTCCTTTACCTATCGATCTCGGGAATAACCAGGTCCAGACTGCCCATAAAGGCAAGGGCATCAGCCAGCAGCATGCCTTCAGCAACTTCGCCGTACAGGCTCAGGTTGGAGTATGTGGGTGAACGGAGCCGCAAACGATACGGGCCTTTGCCGCCGTCACAGACCAGGCGGCAGCCGAAAGAGCCCCTGGCCGTTTCCACTGCCGCATAACAGTCGCCTGCATCCGGCTTGAGTATTTTGGGAACCTTGGCCTTGACCGGTCCCTCGGGCAGCTTGTCGAGGGCCTGTTCAATAATGCGCATGGACTGCTCAATCTCATCCATCCGCACCATGTAGCGGGCCATGGAGTCGCATTCGCTGTACACGGGGATGTCAAAGTTGAATTCGGGATAGACCGAGTAAGGCTCGTTTTTCCGGACATCGTAGTTGATGCCCGATCCCCGCAGCACCGGGCCGGTGGCCCCGTACTTGCGGCAGACCTCGGGCGTGATGATGCCGATATCCTTGAGCCGCTTGATAAGAATGATATTGCCGGTCACCAGGTCATGGTACAGACTCGGCAGCCGGGAGCGAAGCCGCTTGATGAACGCCCTGGTGCCGTTAATGAACTCTTCGTCAATGTCGTTATATACCCCGCCGAAGCGGTAATAGCAGTAGGTCAGCCTGGAGCCGGTCACATGCTCCAGCAGGTCGAGAATTTTCTCGCGGTCATCAAAGGCATAAAGCAGGGGGGTGAAGCCGCCGAGATCGAGAACAAAAGCGCCATACCAGAGCAGATGGCTGGAAATCCGGTTCAGTTCGACGGTAATGGTCCGGATATACTCTGCCCGCTCCGGCACCTCGATGCCTGCCGCCCGCTCCACCGCCATCACATACCCCTGGTTGAAGGAGAGGGCCGAAAGATAATCCATGCGTCCGGTATTGGGCATGAACTGGGCAAAAGTGCCGTTTTCCGCCATCTTTTCGTGCATGCGGTGAATATATCCCAGGACCGGCTCGGCCGAGACGACATATTCGCCGTCCATGACCAGCTTGACTCTGAGGACGCCATGGGTAGCCGGGTGTTGAGGGCCGAGGTTGAGAACAAACGTCTCGTCAGGGCCGCACTGAATCGGTACGGTCATAGCTTGAAATCCTTTCGCAGTGGATGGAAATCGGCATCTTCCGGAAGCAGCAGAGGAACGAGGTTCGGGTGCCCTTCAAATTTGATGCCGAAAAATTCATGGGTTTCACGCTCATGCCAGTTTGCCCCGGGGAATATGCCGGAAATGGTCGGGACAACCGGTTCGGAACGCGGAACCCGGGTACGGACAACGACGCGGCAGGGGATGTCGGCAACAATGGAGTAATCGTAGATGACCTCCATCTGGTCCTCATTAATCCAGTCGACTCCGCTTACTATTTCGAGAAAGAAGCCTGCCGCATCAAGAATTTTTGCAATTTCGACAACTTGGGCGGGAGTGCAGAGAACATCAAGATTTGCTCCCCTGGCCTTGTAATCCGTTTCCAGCAGACCATTGCTTCTGGGGGGAACCTCCTCGGGTTTCTCCTTCTTTGCCGGCTGGTCTTTTCCTTTCTCTGCAGTTTCTCCGGAGGCTTCAGCTTCCTTCGGCTCTGTTTCTGCAGGAGCTTCCGCTTCCTCTTCGGGAGGTTCCAAGGCCTCCTGCTCGGCTTTGATCCTTGCCTCTTCCTCCTTGACTTTTTCCAGTTCCGCCTGTTCCGGGAAGAGTGCCAGCAGTGCCCATTTGGTATCGTATATGATGCTCATGGTTCAGCCTCTTCAGCTCGGTTGTACGCGGGGCCAGCGCCGTTTGCCGGTGATTTTTTCCTCCAGCACCAGGATGCCTTCAATCAGGGCTTCCGGGCGGGGAGGACATCCCGGAATATAGACGTCCACCGGCAGAAACTGGTCGGCTCCCTCGACCACGGAATAGTTGTCCTTGAAAACAAAGGGACCGCCGGAAATGGCGCAGTTGCCCATGGCGATAACCCATTTCGGTTCGGACATCTGGTCGTACAGTGTTTTCACTGCCGGAGCCATTTTTCGCGTGATGGTGCCGGCAACGATCATGACGTCCGCCTGCCGGGGAGAAGGACGGAAGACTTCGGCCCCGAATCTGGCCAGGTCAAACCTGCCGGCTCCGGCGCACATCATTTCGATGGCACAGCATGCCAGCCCGAAAGTCATCGGCCAGAGCGAATTGGCCCGGCCCAGGTTCAGCAGCTTGTCCAGTTGTGCAAACTGGACTATTGATGACGGTACTTTCTCTGTTCCCACTTAAAGACTCCTTTTACCCAGGCATAAACTACGGCAAGCGACAGAATGCCGACGAATATCAAAACTTCAACCAAATCGCGGATGACGAATTCGGGATTATTGTAGGCAACCGCGACCGGAAATAAAAACAGGACATCAACATCAAAGGCCAGAAAAATCAGGGCATAGAGGTAATAGACGATGCCGAAGCGAATCCAGGCGCTGCCGATGGGTTCCATGCCGCATTCGATGAATTGGCCTGATTTATTGGCAATTTGACGGGTGTGGGAGGATGGGCTGAGGAGTTTGACGATAATAATCGGGCCGAAACCGAACAGAAGAGCACCAATGAGGAAGATTGCAACGTAAATGATGTTCGTCAAAGTCTGGGGATCCATATTGCCTCTCCTTGGTAAAAGGACCGGACATCTGTGCCTTTGGGAATTCTGTTTACCTTACTGAAATCATGTTCTCTTTGTCAACGGGAAATGAACGTTCATTCATTTTTTTTTCGCGGAAAGTCCTACAACGCAGGATATTTTGGAGCGTATATAAAAAGATCCCGTGCCGCTATGCACGGGTGGCGTAGAAAAAAATTGATGGCGTCGCAAAAACTCCCCAACTGCTGCGTCGGAGTCTACGCTTACCTGCGCTGCATTCTTCGTCACTGCGGCGTACCGTTTTGTACGCCTCATTCCTCAGAATTCGGAGTCTCGCATACTCGCTTACCTGCGCGCCTTGCATTTGGGGCTTTTCGAAGTCTCACTTCGTTCGCTTATCTGCTTAGCCATCACTTTTGATGACTTTTTGCGAGTTCATCAAAATTCCGGTGGCCGGAAAGAGAGGGAAAAAAAGCTGCGGCTCAGCCGAGCCGGGCAAGCGCCTTTTTAATCCTCTCCATGCCTCTTTGAATCACATCCATGGAAGTGGCAAAGGAAAAACGGATAAAGTTGTCCGCCCCGAAAGCCGCTCCCGGAACGCTTGCCACTTTTGCCTCATCAAGAAAATAGTCGGCCATGGCAACGGAATCATTAATGGTCGTACCGTTTATCGACCGGCCGTAGTAGGCAGAAAAGTTGGGAAAAACATAAAAGGCGCCCCTGGGATTGACACAGGTAATCCCTTCGATCGATTCCAGGTCACGGACAAAGAAATCCCGGCGCGGCAGGAAAGCCTGTTTCATGGTTTCTGGAAAGTCCTGCGGGCCTGTCAGCGCGGCGAGAGCTGCATATTGGGCGGGTGCACAGGGATTGGAGGTGGACTGGCTCTGTATTTTGTTCATTGCCTTGATGATATGGTCGGGCCCGGCACAGTAGCCGATCCGCCAGCCGGTCATGGCAAAGGATTTGGAAACACCGTTCAGGATGACCGTCTGCTCATGCAGCCGGGGATCGATCTCCAGAATGTGCGGAGGATTCCCATCCAGGTAGGTAATGGTTTCGTAGATATCGTCGGTAATGATGAGCCAGCCACGATCGAGCGCCATTCTGCCGATCGCCTCGAGAGCGGACCGGGAAAAAAGGGAGCCTGTCGGATTGGAGGGGCTGTTGATTATGATGGCCCGGGTCCGCGCAGTGGCGAACCGTTCGAGACCGGCCGGATCAAGGTCGAAATCATCTTTTTCATCCAGGGGGAGAAAAACGGGAACACCTCCTGCCAACTGCACCATGGGAGGATAGGAGACCCAGTACGGAGCAGGAATTAGAACCTCGTCGCCGTCATTGATGATTGCCTGAAAAATATTATATAAACCATGTTTGCCGCCGCAGCAGACCTGGATCTGTTCCGGAGTATACTCCAGGCCGTGGTCTTCTTTAAAGCGGGCTGTTACCGCTTCACGCAGCTCCGGGATGCCCGGCACGGCAGTATATCGGGTATGGCCGTCATCAATGGCTTTTTTGCCTGCGGCGCAAACGTGCGGCGGGGTGTCGAAATCGGGTTCGCCGACGCTGAAATTAAGGATATCGGCTCCGGCCGCTTTCAGTGCCTTGGCCTTGGCATTGACCGCCAGGGTCGGCGAAGGGGCTATTTTGGTTACACGATTGGCAAGTGCGATACGTTCTGACATTGTTCTCCCCTATCCATGATAAATTGAGCGTGGCTGACATTTTTTGCTGTACTTTGTTCGCCGATTTTTCGCAATATCAAATTCACTGTTTTTCCAACCTCAGTGCTTTGAAGACGGGACATTGCATCCGGTAAAACAGGATATCGGCAGACATATCCCGGGAGAAATAATGCTTTCCCTCCAAGCGTCTGTCTTGCGGAAAATGCATGGTCCTCCCATAACAAAAAAAATCCCTTGCTCAAGATTGAAAGAGAAAATGTTGGCAACGGGAACATACTTTGCATGCAGGTTTTGAAAGGATGTTCGATTTATTATGATTTCATTTATACATTTTTTACCCCAAGTGGAGGACGGCGATGAAACTGATGAAAACGCTTTTGACATGTACGGGCCTGCTGATGACTTTCGGAATGGCTCAGGCAGCAGACATGCAGGTAGAGATGAATCAGCTTACCCCCGAAGGGACGGGTGATGCAATCGGCTGGGTAACGATCAGCGAATCAGAATACGGCCTTGTTTTTACCCCCCAATTGAAGAGCCTGCCCCCGGGACGGCATGGTTTCCACATTCACGAGAACCCGTCCTGCGAGCCGGCGGAAAAGGATGGAAAGATGAACCCCGGGGGGGCAGCAGGCGGTCATTACGATCCGGATAATACCGGGATGCACGGTACTCCCTTTGGCGAGGGTCATCTTGGCGATCTATCGGCGCTCCATGTGGATGAAGACGGCAGGGCACTCTACCCGGTTCTGGCGCCGCGCTTGAAAAAGCTGGAGGAGATCAAAGGCAGGGCTCTCATGGTACACAGCGGCGGGGACAACTACTCCGATACGCCTGAGAAACTCGGGGGAGGAGGCTCCCGCATAGCCTGTGGGGTAATTAAAAAATAGCGCCGGCAAGGTGCTTGAAGTGGTTTAACGGTCAGGGCTCCTGATAGACAGGGCAGGGACGCTGCGGATCATAGTTGCGGTAAGCCGGATCCTTCAGATCGGTATGGCACTCGAGGCATAACCCGATCCGCAGGATGCGCTTGAGTTCCTCGCTGTTGAACGGCCGCAGGTTTTCACGCGATCCTTTCTGCAGGGGTGTGCCGTCAATGGTGACAAAGGTGTCCAGGCCGACGGTGCGCCCGGCCAGGGTGTCTACACCCTGATCAACAGGATAAAATTCCCACTTGCCATTCTTTTTGGCCACGGTTCCCTGTCCCAGGCCGACCGTTTTGGGTGAGGCATGACAGTCCCGGCAGGTCCTGCCCTTGACCTGGGTCGTATGCGGATTGATGGCGGCCATGGTAAACCGGTTGAAGCCGCCGCTGATATTGCCGTGCTTGTCGATCAGGGTGACCACATCCTGGCACCCCGGAGTCAGGACCACCACCTCGTCTTCCCAAATGCCGAGCATAGGCTCCTCATAGCGGATATATGACCTGCCTTCCTCCCACCAGCCGTCCGTTTCCTCCAGCGTCAGCTTGTCAAGGTGCGTTTCCCGTTCATCCCTTTTAACGTGACAGCCGTAGCACTGAGGAACCCAGCTTGAATGGCATGACTCGCAGGTTACCCTCTTGTGCCCGGGATAAAGGCAGGCTTCCGGATCCGGCAGATTGAGGGGGTGCTCCCTGCCGTCGATTTTGTTGAGCAGGACAAACCTGCCCTCCCTTGGCTCAATGTTGTTTGCCTGCCTGTCTTTTCTGGTTGTGCCCGGCTCCGGCGAATGGCACATTTCACAGCTGATTTCCAGCGCTTCCTCATAGTGGGCATACCTGTTGCCGTCACCCATTATCTCCTCCGCAGTATGGCAGTCTATGCAGGTCATCCCCTTGGCGTGGTGAATATCTTCGTCAATCTCCAGATAAAAACGGTCGCCGGGAAGGCGCCGGGAGGAAAACTGCCCTTTCTCATAGGGAGTGCCGTATCCTTCGGCTTCGAAAATGCCGGTATAGGAGATGCCGATCCTGCCGCTTCGGTTATGACAACGGATGCAGTTGTCCTGGGGAATTTTTTTGGTGATCAGGGGGTGCGGCTTTTTTTCTTCCTCCTGTTCCCCATCCACCTGCTCCTCGTAAGCAGTGACCGTCAGCGTCCGTTCTCCTTCGGGCATGATGAAATGGCAGGCGCTGCAGCCGCCTCCTTTTTCATTGAAAAATTCGGGGGCGCCCGGCAGGTCGTTTTTCTGCTTCCACAAATGACAAGTGCCGCAGAGTTTGCGGAAATAATCCAGGGCCAGCGAAGTTTCCCCGGAGGCCAGTAGCTGCTCCACGGAATAATCGCCGTTCTGGTCTTCGGCCTCGCCCCAGTAGTAGAGCAGGGTGGCCAGGATCCCCCGGTTGGTGGCCATCAGGGAATTTTTTACCCTGGGAGGATATGTGGGATGGCATCCCTCCACCCCGCAGGTTGTCGTCACAACCCGCAGGTCACCCGGATTGAGGACTATCCCCTGGTGCGCTTTTTCCTTCTCAACCGCCAGGGCATTGCCCAGATGACAGGGCGAACATCCCACCACCTCCCGGTCATGGGCCTGGTCGAGCTTTTCCTCCTTGTGGCAGGACAGGCACATTTCCACATACCCGGGAGTGGTAAAGGAGGGCGAATCGGGCCGCTCCAGGGTTGTTTCCTTAAAGACAAGATAGCCGATCAGACCGAGGATTACCGGAAGAAAAATCAATGATGTAAGGATCCTGGCTCCCTGTTTTGCCATTATTCCCCCTGGAAGTTGTGGGCAACCGGATAGCGGCGGCCGGGGCCGAAGGCCTTGGTGGTGACCTTGATGCCGATGGGAGCCTGCCGTCGTTTGTATTCGTTGCGCATAATTCTCCTGACGATATCCCGAACTACAGCCCGGTCAAAACCCTGGGCAGCAATTTCCTCAATTGACAGGTGCTCCTCCAGGTAAGCGGTTAGGATGGGATCGAGGATCTCATAGGGAGGCAGATCATCCTGGTCCAACTGGTCAGGTTTCAGTTCCGCAGTCGGCGGCCGGGTGATAATCCGGTCCGGAATAATTTCCTCGTTCCTGTTCAGCAGGCGGGCCAGGGCATAAACCATCTGTTTCGGAACATCGGCCAGCACCGCCAGGCCGCCGCTCATGTCTCCATAGAGGGTGCAGTAGCCTACCGCAATTTCCGACTTGTTGCCGGTTGTCAGCAGGAGGTTGCCGAACTTGTTGGACAGGGCCATGAGCAGATTGCCGCGGATCCGCGCCTGGATATTCTGTTCGGTAAGATCTTCCGCCAGTCCCCGGAAGTGCGGTTTGAGTGTCTCCCGGTATGCCTGCATGGCGGCGGTGATTTCCATGATCATAAATCGGCAGCCCAGATTTTGCGAGAGCCGCCGGGCATCGTCAATACTTGCCTGTGATGTGTATGGCGAGGGCAGGGCGACAGCGAGCACATTTTCGGCACCCAGTGCCCGGCAGGCGATGGCGGCGGTTAACGCCGAATCTATGCCGCCCGAAAGTCCGAGAAGCGCTGTTTTGAATCCTGTTTTATACAGATAGTCGCGGACGCCGAGGGTCAGGGCATCAAGAATCTGCATGGTTGAATCTTCAGGCTGTGCAACAGAGCCCTGGACCTGCCAGTCTCCGGTGTCGGCGATCAGCATCGCTTCTTTGAAACCCGGCGCGGTTCCGCCGATTCTGCCGCCCTTGTCAATGACCATTGAATGGCCGTCAAAAACCAGCGAGTCCTGGCCGCCGACCTGATTTACATAAAGAAGCGGCAGACTATGTTTTCTGCACAGGGATGAAAACAGGGAGAACCGTTCATTGATTTTCCCGTGGTAATAGGGGGAGGCCGAGATGTTGATCAGGCAGTCCGCCTTGCTGCTGCTTTTTGCAAGCCTTGCCACAGGGTCACTGGAATATGCCTTGTATCCGAACCAGATGTCCTCGCAGACGCTCAGGCCGAGGCGGAGTCCGCCGAAAAAAAAGGAGACCGAGGAGCTTCCCGGTTCGAAGTACCTGGTTTCATCAAAAACATCATAGGTGGGCAGGAGTTGTTTCCTGGCAGTGCAGATCACTTTGCCGTTTTCCACGAGCATTGCCGAATTATACAGGGGGTTGCCGGCTCCTGTCCGCTGTTCAATCACTCCGAGAAGGACGCCGATCCCGTGGATCTGCCCGATAAGCGGCTGCAGATGCCTGTCATGGGCCTGGAGAAAATCATTTCTTTCCAGAAGATCCTGCGGCGGATAACCGCACAGGCTCAGCTCGGGAAAAACAGCCAAGCCGCAGCCGTCCTCTCGGGCCGTCTTGATCCGGTCAATGATCTTTGCAGAGTTGCCGGCAAAATCCCCGATTACGGGGTTGGTTTGGACGAGTGCGATTTTCATATCATATATCAGTAATTTCCGGTTAAGGACTTGCATGTATAGAAAAATCTTTCTGCAAGCCTGAATTATCAGGTTCGGAGTCTGC
>JAWSUG010000034.1:0-33062 GCA_033549385.1 Desulfobulbaceae bacterium
TAGTGATATGGGTATATTTTTGTTCCATGGCAACACCTTACCAAAGTGTTGCACTTCGTTTGTGAATTTAGTGAATCCAGAGGAGTTTGCGTAATGCTGGATTCCCGCCTGCGCGGGAATGACCTGGAGCGTGACTTTTAGGATTATCAACATGTTGGCACTTCTTCCGGACTAAGAGCTGAGCTTTAGTGGTAATCAAGTTAAATTTTAATATCGAACGGTTACAATTTTTCCGATCTGCCCAAGTTTTCAATCAGGATAAATTCAAGAAGCAGAATCAGGAATCCGGCAAAGAAGATAGCCATGCCGGAAAATTCATGAAAAAAACCCTGTGCCACCCCGTCACCAAAGTAATGGGCCAGAATTCCGGTACCGGACACCCGCACAATATTGACAAAAAGTGCCAGGGGAATCGCCGAGGCCAACAGAATAATCTTTGCCGGAATACCTTTTTTTGTCAGATAGGCGAAGATGACGCTCAACATGGTAAGCGCCACGATGGAATTAAGACCGCTGCATGCATCTGCAACCTCAAGCTGGGTTTGCGCAAAATAGAGCATATTTCCTTCCTGGAGAACCGGGATGGAGAACATTCTGATAACAGCTGCGGATATTGTCGTGGCAAAAAATTTAAGCGGTAAGGATATTAACTGGATAACCGACGCTGGTATCGGAATCATGAATACAAGGAAGGACACCGGGAAAATAACAACTTTAAAGAAATCCTTGCCATAATTGTAAATTATAAGGCCCATGAGGGAAGCTACCATCATCAATCGGGCGACAAAAGCAAGATCCCCGGCAAATGAAACAACATATATCAGCAGGCTGATTCCAAGGACAAGACCTCCCCACCAGGACGAAGAGTATGGAACCGCCTGCAGATCTTCCTTTTTCCTCCAGATAAAATACAGGCAGATAAGGGGCACCAGTATGCCGTGCGAATTATTTTCATCATTGAGCCACGTATGCCACAAGTCCCGTGAAACAGGAATAAACAGAATAAACCAGGCTGCAAAAAGCGCTGCCGCAGTAAAAGCAGGGCTGAATTTCAATTCTTCCGTTGACAGGAGTTTCATGGATTTCCGTCAACGTGAGTGTTGTGCCAGGAAAAACAGGAACTGTTCACCGATTTTTCTTGCTCCGGCCTCGTTTAAATGACCCCCGTCATTGGTGTATTCGGCAGCAAGGGTCAGGTAGGTGGTATTGTCCCTGGCGAAGGAAGAGGGTCTGTCGGGCATATACCCGGCTTCAAGCCCGGCAAGGTCGAACAGCGGTTCTCTCCCTTCATATTCGGCTTTCATTTTATTGTTAAAGAGGTTTCTTTTGATATTGTCCTTGTAATCGAAAACCGGCTTGCCCATAATTTTCTTGATCATGTTCTTCCCGGCAGCCTTGACACCGTCAATTCCCTGCGGTTTTGTTGTGAGCGGAACCGTTACATGAACAAAGATTGTTTCCGGAAACTCTTTCCTGAGTTCAGCCAGGGTGGTTTTATACCGGATGAAAAGTGTATCAATATCCGTGTCCGAGGTGATGTCCACATAACAGAACTTCATCATTGCGATATCGGTTTCTTTGCCGAATTTGTCGTGCAGCAGGGCAGCAAAAGCCTCGAGTTTTGATACCGGATCCGTATTCCGCCCTATCCATTCATGGGCTAGTCCGGGCTGGTTGACCTCTTTGACCTTGGACGTATTCAGGATATCCAGCTTGATATTGTGCCGTTCCTGCAATATCCCTTCTATTCCGGTAATTATATTGTACCCCACCGACTGGTGGCCGAAAAAAATTCTCTGCCCGGACAGGGCATCCCATTTTTCCTGCGGTACAGCATCGAGAGCAGTCATTGTTTTCCCCGTGGTTTTAACGTTTACTCCTTCGGCTGCGGCGGCTAAAGAAAATAGTACGAATACTATAAAATAAAAGTTTTTCATTTTGCTATATCTTTTCATTGGCATTTACTATGGAAGTTATTTTATGTACATCCTTTCCGGTAACAAATGGATGGACCGGGAGGGTGATAATTTTTTCACACATTTCCCGAGCCGCAGTAAATTCCCGCTCTGCATGCAGATACTGCAGTTCATCGATGCAGTTGACGGGAGCAGGATACGTCGGCATAACACCAAGTCCAAGCCGGTTGCTTTCAGCTAAAATTCTTTTCCTTTTTTCCAAATCATGCACAACAATCGGCAGGCGGATTAAGGAGGCTTTGCTGGTGCCGGCTGCATCCAAGAATATCCCGCCGTCCAGCAATTCTTCCATCATGCCTGTTTTTTTATTTCGCTGCCGCATAAAGGCTGCCAGTTTTTCCTGCCATGCCGCAGCCAGGCCCGCCTGGAATGGTGACAGCTTTTTAATTTTGAAATCAGGATCGTATATCGTTTCCCCCAGATTGAGAAAAGGCAGACCTTTTGGAAACCAGAAAAACAAAGGATGTTGAAAAAATACCAGCAGCAGGGCATTTATTATCAATTTGCCTGTTTCGGCTAAATCATAATCCTGAACCTGGGAATAATATTGACGGATCCTGCCGGCTAATTCTGTATTGCCGGTTATGATTATTCCTCCCTCAACCGTGGAAAATGCTTTGCCCCTGCCAAGACTGTAAAAACCTGCATCTCCCAGAGTGCCGAGTTTTTTCCCCCCGGTTGCTCCTCCCATGGCCTGGGCTGCATCTTCAATAATAGTGATTTCCGGATCCGGAGAAATTTTCCTGAGCCGGGGGATATCGGACGGCAGACCGAAAAAATGGGCCGGCACCACGGCAAGTATTTTTTTCCGGTTTGACAGGAAAAGGGAGGAAAGATGATCGAAGTTGAAATCAAGCGTTTGCGGATCAATATCACAGGGCGTGACTGTAAGGCCTGCCCTGGTTATGGCCGAGGGAACGGAATAGCAGTTATACGCAGGGATGACCACTTCATACCGTTCCGGATAAAGATCATGAAGCGATCGCAAAATAATTGTTAGTGCCGCCTTTCCCGATGAAAGAAGAAAACAGTGCGGCACGTCAAAATACCTCTTCACCTCTTCGTCGAATCGTTTAATCCGTTGCTGCCCCTGGAAAATGGCGGCAATCCCCCGAAGGAAGTCAATGGAGGTAATCGGGGATGCCGCGGGCGGCAATGTTCTACCTATTCGCATAGAGAAACGTTTCTTCAAAAACCGGATTAAAGATTGATATATTTTCTGATTAATGGACCGAAAAAATTTGCAGCCGGCAAAGGTATCTGCCGCCAGATCCGGGTTGCTTTGCCGTGGCCGGAGAGGTTGCTTTCTGTGTGACCTGTCCGCCGTTTTACAGTGGTGATGGAATACCAGGGCAGCGGTACGGCTTGTGCACCCCACTGAACCTTGAACTTATACGTTCCTCCACCCTTGGAGGATCTGCCGAAATCAAACTGCTGATAGCCGTTGTCGGCGGCATATTTCAAAAAATTCCAGTAGAGCAGCATATTGGGTGACAGCCGGTTGTAGTCTCGGAGTGTCGATGCCCAGGGAATTGATACCTTCTTTCCGTTCATTAATATTAAACCTGCGCCAATGGCCTTTTTCCGGAAGTAAACAAGGCCCATTCCGGCATTTTTTCCATAATACCGCAAAATGGCGCGGAACAGTTCCGGGTCGTGGACAGGGGAGCCAAGTGCATGCATATTGGCGCTGAATACGGAATAGTAATCATCAAGATCATGCTCTGTGCCCCATTCAAAAATCAGATCGTTTTTTTCCGCTTTTCTGATCTGGCTCCGCAGCTTGGACTTAAAACCTTCCATCAGGTCCCGGGAGGATTCCGGCAGATCGAGAAGCATCCGTACCTTGTTATGCTGCACCTCTGTGAAGCCGGCTTGCCGTATTTCTTCGTAAGTGCATTGACCCCGTATTTGAACAGCGCCTGCCTTGAGGTTTGCCGCCATGGGCAAAACCCGGGAGAGGATTTCGGAAAACGATTCCCGACCGTCACACAGGGGCCCCCCCATATCGCAATAGGGCAGGGAAACCAGTTCATTGAGCAGCAATGGAAAACGGAGCTGTACCAGCGGAAAAATCCCGATAAGCTTCCGGTCCTGTTCCGCCAGGAAATAATGGGTTTTATGTCCGTATACCTCTGCCACAGCCTTCCCCCAGGCAAAAAGATGATAGGGAGAACTGTCCGGATGAGAGCGAACATAGGCATCCCAGACATCCTTGTCCGAATTTTCAGCTACCCTGACATTAATCATGAACTGGAAATCCTGTCTGTGCCGAGAGGAATAAAGGCAAAGTCCTGAAGCAGCTTTTCGAGTCTATTCCACGTCCTGGTGAGATTCAAATGATGCCTGAAGAATGCAAGGGGCGAAGCCCCCTTTATTCTGGGTTGTTCCGGATCGATCTCCCAGGGATGGAAATAAAAAATAAACGGTTTGCCCTCTTTTTGATTTATTCTCTGCAACGCCATTCTGCTGAACCAATACGGAAAAAGACGAAAATATCCGCCTCCGGCAACCGGTACTTTTTTCCCGAAAAACAGGGAAGTTGAAAGAGGGTATTCGGTTAAATTCCGGTCCGGTAACCTGTAGCTGAATCTCGGAGCGTCCGGGATGCCGTACCGGTCATGATAAATAGGAAAGATGGAGGAATCATATTCAAATCCGAGTTCCGCCAGAATGTCGAGTGCCCACAGGGAACGGCTGGTGACGGAGTAGCTCGGAGCCCTGTATCCGATTACTTTCCGGCCGGTGAGCTGTTCGAGAATATCCTTTGCCTGCTTGGTGTCTTCGCGAAATTCATCAGGTGAAAGATCATAGACCAGCCGATGAAAAAAACTGTGACACCCTATTTCATGGCCTTTGCCGGAGATCTCCCTGACCAGTTCCGGATGCTTCCCTGCTGTCCAGCCCAGAATAAAAAAAGTGGCTTTAACCCCGTTTGCATCGAGGAGCGAGAGAATTTTCCTGGTGTTGTCAACCACCCGGGAAGGATAAGAGTTCCAGTCGTCCTTGGCGATGATATTCTCAAATGCCGAGACCTGATAATAATCCTCGACATCAATGGTCAAATAGTTGGACAAAGTCATAGCAACGTTACGCAACCATGTATAAATATACAATTACCGAATTTTGAACGGCTCCCGGAATCATGGTATCCCTCACTGCTGATATTCGTCGCTGCCTGGAGCGGCAAATAATACATACCCTACAGTTTCTGGCACGTGAACCGTTTCACTGTCCTTGGATGTTTCCTCCTCTATTGAGACGAGTACATCGGTCGGGGTGAGGTTCCGGTATCTGACCGTCGAATTCTCATTGGAATTGTAGCTTTGCATATCCGCATATAAAAGAGGGGGACCGGCAAACGGCGATTCAAAATCTATCCGGTGCCATTGATCCGTCACGGCATTATCTTTTCTTCCGACTTCATACATAAGATTTCCTATAGTCGCGGCTCCAGGTTCCCAGGCGATGAAGGCAATGGTTTCATCTCCATGTTTCGCCCCTCTGACGCCCTCTTCTATGCTGAGAGCATAATCAAAGCCGCTGGTTGTAATTTTCCGCATCCTCCCCGTAACGGGAGTCGGATCATTGACGGAATTCACAGTTGTCAATATTACTGGTTCGGTCCGGAAAGGTTCTTTGAACGTTAGGGTCTGAAAACGGAAGATACCCGTGAAATAACCGGCTTCGATTCGAGTCCCGTCTTCCAGAGTATAGGTGCCCTCTTCCATGACGAGGAAGTGGACGCTCTCCTGTTCATGGACACCATCAAGATACCCCCATTCCTGGACACGGATATCAAAACCGGACGGATCGACATTCCTGATCCTTACAGTAGCGGGTTCGATGTCATTATAGCTTAGGGGTCCGACAACAACGACGGGATTAACGAATTGTTCAGCCAGCTCAACTCGGGTCCACTCACTGCTGATCGCGGTTTCTCCAAGTTCGACATTAAGGGTGGGTTCCTGTTCGCCTGCCTGAACATTGAGCGTAAACGATGCCTGCGTTGCAGCCCCGGCGTTATCGATGACCTGAAGGGTGACCGTGTAGAGAGCCGGTTCGGTGTAAAGGTGCGAGACAACGGGACCTGTACCGCTTGTACCGTCACCGAAATTCCAGGCATACCCGGTAATTTCGCCGTCAGGATCACTTGATCCGCTGCCATCGAATTCAACGGTCAGAGGAGCAGCTCCCTGGGTGGTGGAAGACGCGATGACTGCTTCCGGCGCGACATTCGTTTCATCCGGCGGCGGTTCGCTCACCAGGACAGGGGTTGAGACGGAGTCAGTCAGGCCGCCGTCATCGGTAACCGTCAGGGTGGCATTATATGTACCCGGAGTGTTGTAAGTATATGTCACCCGGGCGCCGGAGGCGGTTCCGCCGTCACCCATGTCCCAGACATATGATACGATGGTGCCGTCACTGTCGGTTGAACCTGAACCGTCAAACTGAACCTGCAGAGGCGCTTCGCCTACAGTTGACGATGAAGTCAGGGCCGCGCTGGGCGGAGTATTGCCAACTGTAGGAGAGGTTACGCCTACGGTGACGGAATCCTGATCTGTAGCCCCTGCCGCGTCCGTGATTTTCAGGGTCACTGTGTAGCTGCCCGCAGCGGCAAAAGTGTGGGTTATTGTACTGCCGATACCGCTCTCACCGTCACCGAACATCCATTCGTAACTGATAATATTGCCGGTGGAAGAAGTGGCGTCGAATGTGACGGGCAGCGGACTTTCCCCTTCCAGGGTATCGACTGACAGTACAGCGTTGAGGGTGCTCGAAAAAATATAATAGAAGGGATCGGACAGGGAACTTTCCGTACCGTCCTGAAAAAAGGTCGTCATTGTAAACATGGCCTCGCCATCCGGGGCATCAATCGTGCAGGTTGCGGAAGTGGCGGCGGAATCTGTAATCTCGCAGGCAAGATTATTTTCATAATAGAGGCGATAACCGGCAATATTTCCGTCATATTCGTACTTCTGCCATTGAACCTGGATATCGCGAGGCAGGGCGAATGCATGGAGCGGCGCAATCAGAACAACGGCTGTGATCAGGAGGGCTTGAACATATTTTAACATGATTTCACAGGTCGAAAAAATGAATGCTACGATATACCGGGTATGAATCGATATTTTATCGCGCCAGGGGATTCAAACATAGTGAGTTACCTATTTATTCTGTATAAAATTGATGAACTCGCAAAAAGCCATCAAAATTGCCGTATGCCTCATCCACTTCATTTTGACCGCGGATTGTTCATAGCCCAGGTGAGCCATTCGAGCTGTTCGGTGGAAAAATCATCCTTTTTTACCGCTAGAAAACTCCTGAGAGATTCTGTGTTATTGAAGGTTACGGAATAATACCCGGAAGCATGTGCGCCCCGGCCAAGAAGAGATACTTTGTTTTGGTCGTCAAAGCCGAGGAGCAATTCATGGTTTTCATACGTTATGGATTGGGCGGACTGGGTTACCTTACCGTAACGAACCTGTTGACGATACTGGTAAAACTGTACGGCCGTAATGATGATAAGGATGATTGCCAGCACGGAAATTACGGCTGTCCAGCGTGAAAAAGTCTGCGGATTGAAGATCTCCCGCGGTGACCATGGAATTCGAGATCGTATGTTGGCCGAGATATCGCTTTTCGAAGCCAGAACAGGCTGGACAACTTTACCGGTATAATTTTCTATATCTGAAACCGCTTCCCGGTCGGACGGATCAACCATGGCCATTTTCAGTGTATTGTTCTCGCCTGTGTTCAAGGGAATAACACTGTACTTCCGGCAGAGATACCCGGGGAGGATATTCTTCACTTCAGGATTGAATTCGTTTTCCACGCGCACTAGAGGAAGATCCAACTGCCGCGAGAGAACGGTTTGCAGTTGCTCCTCACTGATTAATCCCATTTTAATCAGGATATAACCCAGTCGACGTATGCCGCCAACCTGAAGACGCAGGGCTTTGTTAAGATCTGCCTCAGTGATCAGGTTGGCTTCGACGATGAGCTCTCCAAGGCGCTTCTTCTCGGCCATAATGAACCTCCGTTACACTATCAAAAGGAAATACTCAGTATTTGGAGTAGAATTTCGGTAAAATAAAAGTTTGTTTGCATTCTTATGTATCCATTCAATTTTAATGCCAATTCGCCACACATGGCAGATTTGCAATCGCCATATAATTCTGCCTTTGTTCCAAACCTATATATGGCACTTGTTTTGCATGAAATATTTATTATCGCAAAACGATTAAAATAAAGCCTTGAAAGGTTCAGTCACAGGAATGCGCTGATTTTTTTGTTAAATTTTCATTTTGAATTGTACCAGCTTTTGGGTCTTAAAAGGAAAAATTTAGCACTCCTGCCATGCGCAGACAATCGGGAGTAAGATTGTGACTGGTTTTTAACATAACGATAGATATTGGTTCTATTCTTGCATTTTTTTCTCGCTATAAATTTACTCTCCATGAATAATTGAATTGTAAAACTGATGATGAGTAATGAACGCAGGATATTACAGCGGTATCCTGAACAATCATTTATTGATTTAATTATACTTAGATGGAATAACAGTAATCCTGAAATGAAATTTCACAAGGAAAAGATTAAGGATTTTAGTAAAAACGGTATAAGAATAGAAAGTTATAATAAATATACTATTGATACTATTGTAAGTTTTTTATTATCATTCAAATTTGCTTCCAAACATATATCAGGTATTGGTAAAATAAAGTGGTACCGATATAACAAAGAAGATAATAAATATGAATATGGAATTTATTTTTTAAATAACAGCAACATAAAAGATATAAAAGAATTAACAATATAACATATATTTCCGCCTTCTCAATATTTGCAATATTAATTGCAGATAATTTCTTTTTGCATGTGAAGGTGCGCCTGGTAACCACTAACACTTTATACAGGGATTAAGGAGAGAAACGCTTGTCAAACAATAATTTACCTGTACTTCATGATATTTCCATCGTCATTCCGATGTATAATGAAGAGGAATCCATAAGGCTCCTGCATCAGAAATTGACGGAAGTTTTGGAGAAAACAGGTCAGTTATTTGAGATAATTTTCATCGATGACGGCAGCACTGATCGTTCTGTTGAAGTGGTCAACGAGATCCAGGCCTTGGATGGCCGGGTGGTCCTCCTTGAATTAAAGACCAACATGGGAAAAGCCAGGGGTTTGGCGGAAGGTTTCAAGGAAGCCAGGGGCGGAATTGTCTTTACAATGGATGCAGATCTGCAGGATGATCCCGAAGAAATTCCGAACTTTCTGCGGAAGCTTGATGAAGGTTTTGACCTTGTTTCAGGCTGGAAAAAGAAACGTAATGATCCGCTTGAAAAAAGACTCCCATCCAAACTGTTTAATAAGGCCACTTCACTAGTTTCAGGATTAAAGCTTCATGATTTTAACTGCGGTTTTAAAGCATACCGCAGAATTATCCTGGATGAGATAAAAGTATACGGGGACCTGCACCGATATATCCCGGTCCTGGCGCACTGGCAGGGATACAGGGTCGGAGAGATAGCTGTCCACCATCACGCCAGGCAGTTCGGACATTCCAAATATGGTTTTGAGCGATATCTGCACGGGCTCTTTGATCTCTTCACCGTCAACCTGCTGACCAGGTTTATCCGCAACCCCATGTATCTCTTCGGGGTGACCGGCTTCATATTCCTGTTTTCCGGTATATTGATCCTTGGATTCCTGACGGTGCTGCAGTTAACGTATGGAAGCATTCTCGGCAGAAGACCCCTCTCCTTCCTCGGCATTTTACTTATTCTTCTCGGCGGCCAGTTGATTTCCCTCGGCATGCTTGCCGAATTCCTGACAAATATTTTTCAGAAAAAAAAGTTCCGCCAGGTGAGTATAAAAAGACGGCTGAACTTTGATGACGACCGGGCAGGAACCTACCTTTCTGTCATTATTCCGGTACATGATGAAGAAGATAATATTAACACCCTGTACCAGGCCTTAATCCCTAATCTTTCCTTTTTACCCGGGAAATACGAGATCATCTTCATCGATGACGGCAGCACGGACAACACTTTTAAAAACATTGAAAATTTATGCAATGACGATTCCCGGGTGCGGCTCATACAATTGCGTAAACGATTCGGCAAAGCGAGTGCCCTCAATGCCGGTTTCCAGGAAGCACAGGGTGAAATTATCGCAACCCTGGACGGAGATCTGCAGGATGATCCGGCATATCTCCAGCAATTTATCACCCAGCTGGAGGATTGTGATTTTATTGTTGGCAGACGTGTCAATGTGCCCTTTCCCCGCAATCTGTTCTCAACCGTGTTCAACAAGCTGGTTTCGTTTGTTTCCGGGACCAGGATCGATGATATAAATTGCGGTCTCAAGGTTTTCCGCGCCGATATAGTTAAAGATCTGCCGGTTTATGGCGGACTGCAGCGTTTTCTGCCTATCCTTGTTGCCAAGAGCGGCTACCGGATCCGGCAGCTGGATGTTCCCCACCGGGAACGCGCAGCCGGCACATCAAAGTACAACTGGACAAGAATACCCAAAGGTATCTTTGACCTGCTTACCGTGGTCATGCTTACAGGATACCTGCGGCGCCCCCTGCATCTCTTCGGCGCCATCGGCCTGTTTTTTTTCCTGTTCGGCTTTTTAATATCCGGCGGCCTGACAATTCTGAAACTTTTAAGCGGCACAATCCAGGAGCACAATACCCTTCTCCTGATCGGAGTAATGCTTCTGGTTTTTGGCTTTCAGTGGATATCAACCGGCTTGCTCGGCGAGATTATCGCCGGACTCGATGAAGAGATAGAAGTAAAAAATATTATAAAAATGAGTAAAAATTAATTTCATGAACAGAAATAATACAATAAGAGAGGACACATCAGAAAGGCATAAAAATAAATATTATAACAAAAATTTTATTCATCAATATACATTAGGATCTTTTTTTGACAAAATTGCTGCTGAAGTTAAATTTATTAATCCCAATAATGCTTTAGAATTCGGTTGTGGGGAAGGACTGTTTTTAGAGGAACTAAAAAAAAGGGATGTAATAATCAATGATTTGACAGGAATTGATTTGCGCAAAGATGCTATAGAATACGCACAAAAACTACACTCTGAATATTATTTTGAATGCATAGATATTTTTGATTTTAATCCAGATAAAAAATTTGAATTGGTTATAGCTTCTCAAGTTTTAGAACATCTTTTAAACCCTCCATCGTTTCTCACCAAATTAGCATGCCTCAGCAGCCATTATTTGCTTTTGACTGTCCCTTGGGAACCTTGGTTTCAGATTATGAATTTATTAAGAGGACGTGATATTTTGAGGCTAGGAAATCACCCGGAACATGTAAACAGGTGGAATAAAAATGAATTCTGTTCATTGATTTTAAGATTTGCTGACATCAAACACACAATTTTATCTTTTCCATTTATAATAATAGTTGCCGAGGTACGGAATTGAAAAAGTTATTAGTATACAGCTTGGTAATTATAATATTTTCTTTTCTCTTTATTCACTTAAGGAATAACTGGGATGTTATATATCAGATTCAATGGGGTGCACATCCGATATACCTACTGCTTCATTTTGTTTTAATGTTTGGAGTTTTTTTTATTTTCGTTTCTGGTTGGAAGTACTTAATGTCTATTCATGATGTCAATCTGCCATTGAGAGTTATTGCAAATAATTGGCTGGTATCTAACCTGGGAAAATACATACCTGGAAAACTATTTATGATAGCAGGGCGGGTTGAACTCGCTCACAAATTTGGCGTCAGACGTCTTGTCAGTTTCAATGCCTTTGTCATTGAAAATGCTTTGATGGTTTTTGCTGCAATCCCATTCTTGCTTCTATCTTTATTAAATGGATTTAATATATTTAATAACCAGACATATATAATTGCCTTTATCGTTTTTTTTATTTCCCTTGTTGTCTTTGCAAAACCACAGTGGATTATCTGGTTTCTAAGTTTTCTATGCGAGAAGTTCCGACATGAACCTATTACTACAGAACTTAAATTTCGGAACATGTTATCTTTATTTGCAATTTATTTTACTGGATGGCTACTCTATGGCGTTGCAGGAATGTTTTTAGCCTATGCTTTAATAGTCCCTGAATCAGTTTCCTCAATAAAGCTTATAGTTAGCTTTGTCGCCTCTTGGGTTATTGGATATTTATCATTTTTAACTCCTGGGGGACTAGGTGTTCGAGAACTTGTTCTTGTAGGACTCCTTGCACCTGATATTCCGAATGCGCATGCAATAACATTGGCATTAATTGCCAGGTTAACATGGACTGTTGTTGAATTATCCGGAGCGCTGATTGGTTTGACTCTCAAATTCAAACAAATTTGAATATTTAGTGAAACAGGCAAAGGCAATCCATCTCCTTGGATTAGTGTCGCGGCGCCTGAAAACTTTCAAAGGAAAAGGAAATTGTTCATGTTGAGATTTCCGTTAGCTTTTATTGCCAGTCCTGTACGAACGGAATGGTGAATAAGGTGATGAAATCAGGGATTAGCAATGCAGGTCAGTTTGCCAATCCTGCCATACAGGATTTTTGTCGGATATTTTTGCTGCTGAAAGATGGACCGCTTAATGTTTAGGAAAAATGCAGCCTCCATATCCGCTTCAATGCTCTTGCTTGTTGCCTTGCTGGCACTGGCCTTTCTGCTTCGCATCTGGGGGATATGGAATGCCGACAGTTCGGATGAATATAACGAGGTTTTCGAAGCCCTGCGCGTTGCTTCCGGCCAACTTAATTTCGAGCGGTGGATCAAACGCTTCTACCTCTATATCCTGGCAGTGGAGTATGGTATCTACTATGCTATCGGCTGGATCTTCAATATCTTTGCTTCGCCGGCCGACTTTGCCGTGAAGATTCTCCGGGATCCTTTTCCCCTCTTTATGCTGGGCAGAATTACCTCGGCAATACTTGGGACCGGGTCTGTTCTCCTGACGTATTTTATCGGCAAGCTACTCTACAACCGTACGGTAGGATTGATCGCAGCCCTGTTTCTCTGTTTCAATGTAGTCAACATAGAACTCTCCCATTATGCCAGGGTTGATGCCTCGCTCTGTTTTGTGGTGCTGGCAGCCTTTTATTTTATCGCCAGAATTGTTACCGAAGAAAACAGGCTGTTAACATCCTATATCTTTGCCGGTATTTTTTCGGGCATCGCCTTCCAGAATAAAATGCAGGCGGTGATCCTGATCTTTCCTTTTCTCTATGCCCATGCAACCGGATTAACATGGAAAAATATCCGACAACTCGTTTTCTCCCGCCTGTTAATCTTCTTTGGCCTGGCTTATCTGACAGGCATGATAATCGGCAATCCGGCGATTGTCGCGGCTCCGATAAGCTTTATAAAAGGGCTGACGAGTTGGGGAAGTGCTGCATACACCACCCCGATCAATGAAACTATCAGCTCCCAGATCGGCTACATTGCTTACCTGCACTACTTTTACAAAGAGCTTGGCCCCCTGCTGACTCTGCTGGCGGTCGCCGCCCTCGGCCAGGCAATTTTCCGCTTCAGTACCCGGAGCCTTCTGTTGTTGAGCTTTATTGTGCCGTTTTACGGCCTTATGGGCGCTACAAAATATATGATTTCCTACAGTTATATGATTCCGTTAATGCCTTTCCTGTACCTTCTGATGGCCAAAACCTTAGCAGATGGTTTCAATTACCTGTCAGATCGTTCGGAACCGGCAACCAGTAAAGCACTTGCGGCTGCAACTCTGGTGCTCCTCATGGTCCACCCGGTCCTCCAGACAGCCAGGTTTGAATTTTCAATGACTGGTAAAAATAATAGGGTACTGGCCAAGGAATGGATCGAGGAGAATATCCCGTATGGCAGCAAAATCCTGATGGATTCCGGAAAAACCATAAATTCCTTTGCTCCCCTGATTGCGGAAAATGAAAAATCAATTCAGCGCACTCTCAACCGCAAGCAGTATGAAATCGCCACCAACAGCCTGAATGATCCTACCAGGATGGTTGATTCCTCTACGCTGAAATATTTCAGCATGCTTCTGAAAACAGTGCCTCGGGAATCCTACGACATCACCTCGACCCAATTCGGTCTCAGTGTGGAATCGATCGACTATTACATAGCCAATAATTATGAATATTTCATTATTTCCGAAGGTTTAAAAAAAAACCGGACCTCTCAATCGTTTGCAGAGCGGCATCCAGATGTTGCCCGGTTTTATCGAAACCTGGACCATGATAGTCGGGTGGAACTGATAAAAGAAATCAAACCCGGACCCGGAAACCTGGGACAGGATTTCTATATCTATAAACTCAGAAATCACATGTAGAAAATGAAAAATATTATCTTGAAGATAAAAAGGAAGGAAACCCCCTTCTATGCCTTTTTGAACAGTTTTTTTCAATTAATACAGAACATCAATATTCCCTCTGTAAAATCCATACATCTTCCCCTCTATTATTTTTCAAGAAGTGTGATTTTCATAATGAAAAGATTCCTGCATGCCTGCTGGTCGGTACCGGTTTTTTCGGCTCGATGTGCCGAGGTCGGTAAGGGATTGCGGCTTCCTAACGGCATACCCTTAATTATAGGTGACCATCTTAAAATATATCTTGGGGAAAATGTAAAAATCTTGCGCACAACTATTGGATCCGGGAAAGTTTTCGACGAGCCTGTCCTGAGAATCGGAAATAATTCTACTATTGGATACGGCACAGTCATTAGTGTGGCCAGAGAAGTTGAAATTGGCAACAACTGTCTTATTGGACCAAACTGCATCATTATGGACAATGATGATCATCCAGTTAACCCCCGGAAAAGACTTGCGCGAATGCCGGTTTCCCCTGAAGATGTCCGGCCGGTCAAAATAGGAAATAATGTCTGGATAGGAGCCTACAGTTCAATACTGAAAGGAGTTACCATTGGCGAAAACTCAGTTATAGCCGCTCACTCCGTCGTCACAAAAGATGTACTCCCAAATTGTGTATATGCCGGCTACCCTGCCCGCCCCACTGTCAGGGACATAGATCAGGCTAGATGAATACTGCAATACATTACATGACGATGCTGCTTCTATGAATTTTTTTTCTGAAAAAAACCACGGAAAATCATATTTTCCTTACGTAATACTCATTCTGGTTCTGTTGGCAGGGGGCACGCTCAGGCTCTTGCTCTCGTTCGAAATGCAGGTCATGAATGTTGACGCCATTGGGCTGGTTGACCGGGCCGGCTCCTTTCGCCTGGGAACAACTCTTGCCGAATATCTGCAAACGCTTCCCGGTTACTGGCCTCCCCTGTACCCGGTTCTCTGCCTGTTAATGGATATCCCTTTGGAGGATATCGAGTTTTCAGGAAAACTGATTTCCATTCTTTCTGGAACCGGCCTGATATTTATTATTTATTTGCTTTCCCGTGATTTATACGGCGATACAGCAGCCCTGACAGCATCTTTTCTTGCCGCCTTTTTTCCTGTGCTCATCTACTATTCCGCTTTTACCACTCCTGAGATGACCTATCTCTTTTTTCTTTATGCCAGCCTGCTGCTCTTTGTGAAGTGGGTTGTTTCTCCGGGACCCTTTTATGCAATATTGACAGGGCTGACTGCTTCCGCTGCCTACCTGACCAGATCCGAAGGAATTCTGCTTTTTTTCCAGATAATTTTTATGGGAATGCTGGTTGCCTTCTATAAATGGCGGAGCGACAAGCATGTGTTCCGCCCTTATGCAAGAGGTCTGGCATTCTTCATCGTCGCTTTTATTCTGCTGGCCTCTCCTTTCCTGCTCTTCCTGAAACAGGATGTGGGCAGTTGGTCCATAAGCAGAGGGGGCGGCATGGCCTTTACCCTGACAAAAGAAAATATTGAACCGGCAGTCTGGTCCTTAACTGACGATAAAACGAGGGTTAAAGGTTATTTTTATGAGAGCTATAGAAAACAATCACTCCTGGAAATTCTTAAAAATGATCCGGAGCAGATAACCGGGAAGTGGTCTTCAAATTTCAAATTATTAATAACAGCAACACTCCCGGAAATGTTTATCAATAAATATATACTGGCTTTTTTTCTGGCACTGGTTTTGGCGGCATTGCTCCTGCGAAGGGATATCATGCACAGGCACCTGCTGCTGCTCTTTATGCTTGCCCCGATTTTCATAACACCGCTTTATGTTATAGAATTAAGAACACAGATCTATATCATTCCTGTCGTATTAATACTTGCTGCCGTTTCCATCGGCATCTTTGCCGATACTGTTATCAACCGCGCCGCAGGCAGACTGAGCTTTCGACCGGGACCTGTTATTGCACTAATAACTGTTGCGATAATCAGTGTAACAACAACCTATTACAAAATACTTCAACCGGAATTTGATAAAAAAGGCCGTTACGGTCTTGAACAGAAAAAAGCAGGAATTTGGCTTCGCGAAAGCGGACTGTCCCAAGGAAAGGTCATGGCAAGAAAACCGTGGACAGCCTTTTATTCAGGCAACGAAATCCTGCCCCTTCCCCTTGCAGATTACGAAGACATTCTCTTTTATGCTCGGCATAATAATGCACGTTACCTGATAATTGATGACCTGCTCACGACAAGAATGAGACCCGACCTGGAATTTCTCCTACAGGAAGATCCGGAAGAACTGAATCTTATATATGAGGCAGAGGGAAAAGTCAGATTATTTGCCTTTAAAAAACAGGGCGGCGTTAAATGAAAAATCGGGAAGAAGTAAGCTCCATCTCTTATTCAAGGCTCTTTTCATCTGCCAAAAACTGGCCGTATTTTTTATTGCTCGTCCTACTTGCTTTTAATTCCTTTCGACCCGACAGGCTACTCCCGGGTGGTGCAATACTCATATATTTTCCAATTTTTATTATTATTTTGCTCTTTATTGCTTGGATAATAAAGCAAAACAAGGTCATTCGCAATACACAGACAAAATTTTATTTCCTGTTGATTATTCTCATGCTTATCCAGCTTCCTTTTGTCAGGAATTATGGTTTGGCCTTTCCAACTGTAAAGGCAACTCTATTATATGGCATAACAACATATCTCTTCCTTATTCAGTTCATCGATACATACCCGCGCCTGAATCAATATATTAGACTTTATACAATATTTGGAGTCTTTCTTGCTGTAGTCGGTTTAACAAGCGCCGGCCGTGTGAATATCCCAATGCTAAGAGACGAAAATGACTTCAGTCTTTATATAAATTGCTTGATTCCATTCGCTTTTTTTCTCATTGAAATATCAGACAAACTTAGAAAAAAAATATTTTATTCCTTTTTGATTGTAATTCTTATTAGTGCTAATGTAGCATCTTTTTCAAGAGGAGGTTTTGTAGGATTAGTTGCTGTCGGAATTTATCTTTTTCTCCAGAGTAAGAATAAACTAATGTATTCTATATTAGCCATTATAGCAGTAATAGGATTAATAACTTATTCCCCTCAAGAATACATGGCCGAAATACAAACAATAAATACTGAAAGCCACAAAACAGGAACCGGATTTCAACGTGTGCTCAGTTGGTCAGCAGCATGGGAAATATTTAAAGATCATCCGATTATGGGCGTCGGGATTTATAATTACGGCCCCTGGTTGCCAGAATACTGGGAAGGAGAAAAGGTCAGAGAACTTATGTGGGGTAGAGTGCCCCATTCACTTTACTTCACCCTGCTATCGGAGATGGGGATCATAGGTACATTAATATTTCTGATCATGTTGATCGCAAATATGAAAGATCATCGCCGAATCTGTCATCTTGAGAGGAACAAGGACGTGCTTCTCCGTGACTCGTCTTTTACAAAGGAAGAAAAAGAGAAAATTGCATCAGAAATACGTGCATTATGGTTTATATCCAAAGCAGTGATTGGAGCACTGGTTGCTTATCTAGTTACCGGAATATTTATATCAGTACTATGGTATGAATATTTTTGGAGATTCACTGCTTTTTTGGTATTAGCTGGAAATATTGCCGATAGGACAAATGCGATGATATTAGATATAAACAATAATAAAGCTATAAAAAATACGATTCACAAAAAAAATGAATGATTTGAATGTCGGTGAAGAAACATTTGATGACCGAGATATTTCATGGAGATTTTTCGGTAGCTTTGATAAAACAAAGAGAGTTTTAATTATACAAGATTATTTCGACAGTAAAATATATATTTTAGCTAAATATGTAAAAAGTCTTTACGTAATTGACATGAATGGAAAACAATATGAAATTAATATAAATGAAAACAAGGTTAACAAAATTATATATAATAAAAACTTAAAAGAAATAAATTTTGATAATATAATTTATCAAAAAGATATTAATCTTAAAATTAATAAAAAAAATATTTTAAATAAAATTGAAAACCATAATGAAAAAGTAGAAAAATTATTAATTTTAAGAAATCCATTAATTAAAGATAGTTCTGACAAATTATTAATCAAAATAATGATAAATCCACATGTAATACTAAATATAAAATATGCTCATAAAATTATATCAGAAGTATTTAAAAAAAATAATGAAATAAAAATGATTTACTTTTACAAAGGTTCCGTAGGAGAAGCATATTGTATCTATGGTAATGGAGAAAATTCATATAATTACTATAACAATAATTTTATATCATATAATAAATTTAGGTTAACAAAAAAATATGCATACAAGGTAATAAGTATACTTAAAATATATAAGTACATGGCATATAATTTTATTTATATAATAAAAAGAGGTAATTCATGATATTTGATATTATAAAAGGTATCAATACAAGGTTAGATATGCAAGGTATTCGATCTGAATCTATTAATATTCTACAGTATGATAATAATAATGGAAATAGGCACCAAATATTACTATTTATTTTTTATAAAAATTCTGTTTTTCCAAAATATATTGCTAGATATGCAAAAGATTCGAAATATAATTATCTTATTAAAAATGAGTATACGCAATACAACAAGTTGTACAATAAACTTTCTTCAAACTTAAAAAATTATCTGCCAAATCCAGTATGTATATATGAAAATAGTCCATATACACTTTGTTATATAGAAGAAGGATTACCTGGAAAAAATTTATCAAATCTCTTAAAATTTAATAAAAATCCGAAAAAAATAATGAATTATATACATAAAGCATTCATTTTTTTAATAGAGTTTCAACATGAAAATAAAGTAAAAAATTATGATGAATCAAAAATATATAATATGATCTACATGCCACTGGAAATATATACTCAACGATTCAAACCTAATATTAAACAATTAAATGCTATCAATTATATAGCTAAAGAAGTAAATACTTTTTGCAAATCATCTAATCATTCTATTTCTCCATGCCATGGAGATTACTGGATAAGTAATATTTTATACAATAAAGACGATATTTATATTATTGACTGGACTAATTACGTTGAAAGTTACCTTAACTTTTGGGATTTTATGACTTTGACATTTACAACTTCCTTCAAGGAAGGAAAATTATCAGATAATTTTAACGAAATGAGCGATTATTTTTTAAAAAAAATCAACATATATCCGGATATTAAAACAGAAATAAAATTATTTTATTTCATGACCAGAAGTATAT
The DNA here is from genome assembly GCA_033549385.1 of Desulfobulbaceae bacterium. GTDB lineage: Bacteria > Desulfobacterota > Desulfobulbia > Desulfobulbales > Desulfobulbaceae > UBA10518. Next base: position 19,552 of record JAWSUG010000034.1, read on the forward strand.
GGAATGAATATTTATTTGGATACAGTTCCAAGTGGGACAAAAAATGGAATTCCAAATTTCAAATCGAACTGGATAGATACATGCAATAATATTTAATTATCTACTATTCTTTATACCTTATCGGCAATGTGGAAAAATAAACTCATTCGTGACACCAGTTTAACAACTTTATCAAGTTATTCGATTAAATTTATTGCATTACTCAGGGGATTCATTGTAGCCAGAATCCTGGACCCTTCACTATATGGTTATTTCAGCGGATTAAGTCTCATACTTTTGTATAATTCCCAAGCCCATCTCGGGATATTGCATGGTCTTAACCGAAATTTATCCTTGACTAAGGGGGCAGCTCAAAACAAATCTTTCGTCCAGCTAAAAAATAACGGCATTACAGCTATCCTGTTTCTTTCTCTGTTTTTCGCCGGGTTAATCATCCTATATTCATTTTTATTCCAAGAAAAGTATTCGAATGACCTGATTTGGGGCTTCAGAGTTTATGCTGTTTTATCTGTATTATTTCATTTTCAATATATATATCATTCTTTATTAAGGGTTGACCACAAATTTAGAGAAATTATAATATCAAATTTTTTGTTTTCTATTACCAATTTTTTTCTAGTTTTAGTTTTTGCTTATTATTTTAAATTTTATGGAGTATTGATATCTTTTTTAATCTCCTTGAGTTTACAAGGAATGTATCTATATTACATAACAAATTTAGATTTTAAATTTTCTTTTAATATTAATGTGATTAAGAATTTATTTTTAGATGGGGCACCAATATCATTTATTTATTTTATAGATGTTATCCTTAATAGCATTGACAGAATAATGATAGCAATTTTTATGACTTCAAGAGAACTTGGTTTTTATGGTATAGGATTAGCATTATCCTCTGAATTCTTATTACAAATACCTAATTCAATTTCATATGTAATATATCCTCGTCTATTGGAAAATTTCGGTAAGTATAATTCATACGATAATATCAGAGATCTATTTGAAAACTTTTCTACTTTTATATCTTTTATAATGTCTATAATTGTTGGATTATTATTTATATTAGTCGACTACCTGATACCATACATATTACCAAGGTATACAGAAGCAATTCCTGTTGCAAAAATTCTTATTTTTTCAACTTATTTCATTTCTGTTAATCAACTAGCAATCAGGGTTATTATAACCACCAAAAAAACGTTTAGATTAGCTCAATTTCAAATTATTATTATAATTTTAAATATATCTCTAAATTACTATGCCATAAAATACAATCTTGGTATTGAAGGTATTGCTCTCGCTACCGCCTTCTCTTATTTTATTTTTTCGATTTGTATAACTCACTATACTCTTGAAAAATTTTACTTAAGCTTTATAAATTCTATTAAAGAGCAAATCAAACTTTATTTTCCACTGTTTTATATAGTTTTATCATTATTTTTAATATCATATTTTAGTATATCTGAACCAGAAGTCACCAAAAATTTAAAATATGATCTCATATCTTTTTTTATAAAAACTTCTTCCTTACTTTTATTATTTTCACCCTTTATTTTGATCAATATTAAAAAGTTAAGATTATTAAAATATTAACACAACCATGACCTGCAACATATTACATCTTATTGATAGTTCTGGATTTTACGGTGCTGAGAGAGTAATCGTTACTTTATGTCAGAGTTTGCCTCACTCATCTTTTTCTTCTTTTCTCGGTTCTTTCATGATTCCACAAGGAATGACGCCCGAAATTAATATAATTGCTAACAACCTTGGGTTAAAAGTTGTCCCTATTATTCAAGCTTATAAATTTGATTGGCATCAACTTAAGCATATTATCAATGAACACAAAATTGATATAATTCACTGCCATGGCTATAAACCATCTCTATTATCTTTCATTGCTCAGGAATTCTCAGGAAAAAATATGATTATTACCTGTCATCTCTGGACTAATGCAACTTTGCGCCTCAAAATCTATGCTTTGATAGAATCTCTTATAATGCGTCGCGTTCAATACGTTGTTGCAGTTTCTAATGATATTAAAAATATTATATCTGAATCAGGCGTAAAAGAGGAAAACCTGAAAGTTATACTCAACGGCATTGATATTAATAAATGGCAAGCGGATGCTTCATTAGATTATGCAAATTATCGGATGATACTTGGCCTGCGCGAGGATTCCCTGCTCATAGGTCTATTCGGCAGGCTCTATTCCCAAAAGGGGCATAAGTACCTTTTTCAAGCTTTAAGTCGCCTAAAAAATAAGAATATTGAATTGTTGTGCGTGGGAGATGGCCCCCTTGAAAAGGAGTTGCGGGAACTTTCAGGAAAGCTAGGCATTGATGACAGTATTCATTTTCTAGGATTCAGAAATGACATCAAGGAATTGCTGCAACTCACGGATCTGGTAGTCATGCCTTCTCTGGATGAGGGCCTTCCGATGGCAATGCTCGAAGCGATGGCAATGGAAAAACCTGTTATCGCAAGTTCTGTCGGTGCAATACCTGACGTAATAATGCACAACCGTGACGGGATCATTATCCCCAGTCGCTCAATTGACGATCTGGCAGCAGCAATAATAACCTTGCAGGATAATGAGCATATGAGAAAGCTGCTCGGCAGAAATGCGCGCCTGAAGGTTATCAAGGAATATTCTAGTTCTATTATGGCACGTCAATATTGTGAACTTTACGAGGCGATGTATCATGCCGCGAACTAATCTATTTCTAAACCAAATCTCCATCCAGTGAATTAATACGGCATGTCCCTCATAAAAATAGTTGGAATAACGGATGGAGATCCATTTGATAGTTCCACTTGGTCAGGATCGAGCAAGGCTTTTTTCGGAGCGCTCAAATCCAGAGGCTGTTTACATGCGGCCTTTTCCGGTCTTCCACCCCTGACTGACAGAAAATTCTTTCAAGCTGTTAATTTCAGTCTTTCAGTGAAATCCTGGAAATTCAAATATCATATCGATACACGTCTCTACAGAGCCTACACGAGAAAAGTTCGACGTGAACTCGGCCTTATAAAATCCGGTTTTACGCATACATTGCAAATTTATTCCCATTATGATGTGCCTTCGATAGGCCTGGACAGAACCATTATCAAATGCGCCTATCAGGACGGCAACCTTGCCAGGCTGCTTGACAGCCCCCGGGGCTATCCCAGAATATCCAGAAAGAGAATAACCCGCGCCTTGGAATGGGAACACAAGGTATTCGGAAACCTTGACATAATTTTTACTTTCAGCGAATGGCTTAGGCAGTCATTTATCCATGATTATAATATTGACCCTGTCAAAATAAAAGTCGTAGGTGCAGGGGCGAATATTCCCGATCCAGGGACGGATTTCCCAAATATTTCTGACGGCAAAACCATTCTTTTTATTGGCATCGATTTTGTAAGGAAAGGAGGCAAAGTGTTGTTGGATGCCTTCCGGAAGGTGAAAAGGGAAATTCCGAAAGCCCGGCTTATAATTGTCGGTCCCGAATCACTCGGTCATCTGCCTGAAGGAGCAACTTGCCGGGGATATATATCAAAGAATTCGCCGGAAGGAATGGCTCGATTATTGCTAACTTACCGTGAAGCAACTGTCTTTGTGCTGCCTTCACTCTATGAGCCCTTTGGGGTTGTTTTTCTTGAAGCAATGGCTCACGGTCTCCCTTGTATTGGCACAAAAAATTGCGCCATGCCTGAAATAATTGACCACGGAAGTACCGGCTATCTTGTCCGGCCGAGCGATTCTCGAGAGTTGGCCGACAGGATGATAGAAATGCTCAAGGACAATGCCATGGCAAAAGAAATGGGAAGCAGAGGTCGGGAGAAATTTTTAAATAAATTCACCTGGAACCACGTTGCCCAGAATATAGTTGATATTCTTCAAGCAGCATAATGAAAGTGAACTCTTTTGCACAGGAGGGCGAGCAATGATGTCGGTTACTCTAAACTGGGGGGACAGACTACCTGATGGAAAAAGATTTGAACTGGTCCTTGGGGAAGAAGCCGTCCTTGACAGGGAAACCGGTCTGACATGGGAAAGAAAACCCGACCATTCGGAAGTAAAAAAATGGCATGAAGCAATAATCATCTCATATCAGAAAGTGATAGGAGGACGCAAGGGTTGGCGATTGCCTTCCGTAGAAGAACTGCTCAGCCTGGTAGATGTTACCAGGAGTGCCCCTGCCCTGCCGGCAGGACATCCATTTCTAGGTATCTCGTCTTATGGTTACTGGACAGCCACATCTGTTGTAAACGCTCAGGGCCAGGGCTGGGTAGTAAATATAGGAAGCGGCGAAACTGATACTGACAACAAACAAAGCGGACTTTTTGTATGGGCTGTCAGAGGAGGTAACGGCTTGATGTAATACTGTTTATCATCACACAAAGAAGATTCAATCATTGAGTGGTACATTTGAGGAGGTCAGGATGAAAATGATGTATCGAGGCTGTCTCGGAATATGGCTTGTCGTTCTGATAACCACATTCCCGGGAGTTTCAACGGCATTACTTTATGAGCGCGGCAATAACCTGATTTATGATGATGTGCAAAATATTACATGGTTTGATTATGCCTTTGATCCGGGATTTGACGATTGGGATGTTACAGAGAAATGGATAGAGGATTTGAATTATATGGGTTGGGAGTACTGGCGGGCACCGTCTCTTTATGAACTCCTCTATCTTGGCCATGATGAATTCAGGCAGAGCAGTAAATACAGTACAGGTCCATTTGTAAACATCGGTAGTGGTGGTGAGTTTTATCTTACGTCAAGCATCAGCGGAATAGATCAGAAATGGGCGTATAGTCTAGCGCAAGACAGAATCCTGCAAACCTGGCCAGTCGCCTCTATTTATGGGGTAGCAGTCATGGAAGGAGATACAATACCCACTCCGGAACCAGGGACTTTTCTCCTTTTTGGATTGGGAATTATTTCCATTATGGCAAGGAAATATTATCGCTGGCAATGACTAACAACTGGTCAATGTTTATCACTTTGAATTCATGAAAAAACTGCTCCATATAGTTCTATATCTTCCATTCGGCGGACTGGAAAAAATCGTCTATGACTTTTCTGTCGCCCTTAATGGGAAAGGCTATGAGGTCCATGTCGCAGCGCTTCAGGAAGGGGGGCCAATGCAGAGCTTATTGGAAGATGCGGATATCCCTGTGTATGTTCTCGGGAAACGACCCGGCAAGATTGATTTCAACTTATTGTATAGATTAATCAAATTAATACACCAGTTGAAAATTGATATTATTCACTCACATAGCGGATGTATTATGTACGCGGCGTTAGCGGGGAGGATAGCTGGTGTTACAAAAATAATTCATACAGATCATGGAAGGTATTTTCCCGAACCGAAGTTGAGAATATTTGAAGATCGAATATTTTCCAAATTTATATCAAAATATGTTTGTGTATCAAGAGAATTGGAGAAATATATCAAAGCTACTGTCAAAGTGACACCTAAAAAGATAATTACTATTATTAATGGCGTTGATACGTCGAGTTATTATCAGTATCCTGGTGAGGTTCGAGCTAAGTTACGAAAAGATAATAATATTCCTGTTGATTCCATAGTCGTAGGAACAGTTTGTCGATTAATTCCCCCAAAAAATGTTCAATTTCTTGTTGAATGGATGGAAAAATATCATAAATTCTTAAAAAATATATATTTAATAATTGTTGGTGATGGACCGCAACTTGAAAAATTGAAAAAACAGGCTGATGCTATTCTGGGCCAACGTGTAATTTTTTTGGGCGCCAAAAAAAATATCGCTGATATTCTTAATACATTCGATATATTTACCTTGGTCTCGACAACTGAAGGAACATCTCTCACTATTCTTGAGTCAATGTCAACACAACTACCGGTTATTGTTTCTGATGTCGGTGGAAATACTGATATAATTATACACGGCAAAAACGGATTTTTATTTAAATGTAATGACTTCAAGAGTTTCAATGATTGTATAAAAATAATATTAAGAAATCCTTTTAAATCTAAAGAAATTGGTAGACTAGCAAGAAATTCTATTGAAACTAAATTCAGCCTAAACAAAGTAATTGAAAAATATTGTGATATTTACAAATAAAATATTTCAAAATCAAAATAACTTATATATATAATTAAGATTAAACAATAATTTTTTAAACAAAACACTAATAAAAAAATATAAATATGTTTTTTATTGTTACAACTGGCAGAAGTGGTAGCACATCGATAGCAAAATATATATCATCAAGCGATAATCACATTTGTCTCCATGAACCAGAACCCACTTTAATTAATGAATCAACAAAATATCTTTACAAACAATTTTCGCATCAAGTGATGGTGGAAACTTTAAAAGTTACTCGACCATCTCATATAAAAAACAAAGAATACGGCGAATCCAACCAAAAACTTTCTTTTATTATTCCTGCTATCAATGACGCTTTTCCTGAAAGTAAATTTATCTGGCTTGTTAGAGATGGGCGAGATGTTGTCAACTCCATTTATTCACTGGGCTGGTATGATCCAAACTTACTACAACAGAGTCCATGGCAAATAAATTTACCCCAAGCACCAGAAGTTGGTGAACTGAATAATACCCAATGGGAGGCAATGTCCCCATTTCAAAAATGTTGTTGGTATTGGAGCTTCACTAACAAACTGATACAGCAAGAATTATCAATTATTGATCCTGCCAGATGGATTTTGATACATCTTGAATGTATTGATTTTGATAAGATTAATTTATTTGTTGGAACACATGATATTAAGAAAAATTTACCGTGGTCAAACAAAAGAAAAAAAATAAAAAAAAATAAAACCTGGATTGATTGGGACGAAAGAAAAAAATATAGTTTTCAAGAATTATGCGGCAGGCAAATGGATCTACTTTATCCGGGTTGGATATCAGAAAATGGTGAATGGATAGACATATTTAAACTTTCATCAACAATCAAAGTTAAAAACTATTTTCAGAATATACTTGTTAATGTGGAAGGCAAGCAAAGTTTGATTTACAAAATAGTAAGCATACCAATTAAATTTATTTTCAAAAACAAGGCTGATAAAATTTTAATTAAATTAACAGTACTTTATAAAAAGATATCTGGAGAGCTATAGAAAATATTTGAAATATAATATTTTTATATTTTATAATCTATTTATTATATATATTTAATCTATAATTACATGAAGACATTTACTGAAAAAATATATTCTATCAGCCCAACATTTCTCCAGAATATTTTTATTACACTCTATGGTTATAAACTCTATAAGGAAAGGTATACTGGCAACCATCCTCAATACTTAAACCAACTCCTCGAATCACAATGGTACAGCGAAAAAGAAATACATGACCTTGTAAACAGGCTTTTTCATGGCATTATTACTAAAGCAGTCAAAACTGTCCCCCACTATCACGATCTTTTTAAAAAACAAAATTTTGATCTCAATTCAATTAACTGCATAGAAGACATTACACAACTCCCTATAGTTACTAAAGAACAAATCCGCCTAAATCCTACTGATTTCCTCTCTGAAGATTTTACCAAGGATAAAATAATTACCATCAATACAAGCGGTACTACCGGTAAAACCATGAAAATTTTTGTGGATTATGATTCAAGACGGTACGGTTATGCCTTTTTTTCCCGGTTTAAAATTTGGGCCGGCATTGATTGTAAACGTTCCAATGCAACCTTTGCCGGACGAACGATCGTGGCGCCGGATAGAGACACACCCCCATTTTGGCGCCGCAACCTAAAAATGAACAACTACTTGTTTTCTTCATACCACCTTTCTCCCGCAAATCTTGGCTTCTATGTTCAAAAGCTGCGGGAAATCCAACCCCATTTTATAGACAGTTATCCATCAAGCATTTCTACTCTGGCTCAGTATATGCTAGAAAACAACCTGGACGGTATTCGGCCAAAGGCAATCATCACCTCCTCGGAAACTTTGCTCGAATATCAAAGAAAAACAATTGAGGAGGCTTTTCATTGTCCAGTGTTTGACCAGTATGGTTGCGCAGAACAGGTTGTTTTTATTTCTCAGTGTGAGCACGGCACGTATCATATCCACCCTGAGTACGGTTATGTTGAGTTTCTCAGGGAAGACGGTAGTCAGGCTGAACCCGGAGAAGAGGCCAGGTTGATCTGCACCGGCTTTACCAACCGCGCCATGCCCCTTATTCGTTATGATATTGGAGACACAGGAATTCTTGCTAAGGATCAAACCTGTCCGTGTGGGCGTAATTTCCCGGTTATTGAAAAAATTGTCGGCAGGACTGATGATATCCTTGTCATGCGGGATGGCCGCAGAGTGGGAAGGCTCGACCCTGTGTTCAAGGGTTTGCAAACTATTAAAGAAACCCAGATCATTCAGGAAGATCTTGATACGGTTACACTGAAAATAGTTCCCGGTGAGGAGTATAGCCAGCAGGAGGCAGAAGTCATTATTCACGAGTTGAAAAAGCGACTGGGAACACAGGTTGCAGTTTCTATCGAACTGGTGGATTCTATCCCCCGGACAGCGGCCGGAAAATTCCGGGCGGTTATTTCAAAAGTCAATCAAATTCAATGAAAATTCTTTTTGTTTGGGATTCAGATTACCCTTGGGATATTCGGGTTTCAAAAATTTGTCATTCATTTCTCAATAAAGGTCACGAAGTTCACCTGGTATGCAGAAATCAGCATCGCCGTCCCTCAGAGGAACTTTACGAAGGCATTCATATTCACCGCATATTCAGCCTGCCGCGTTTTCTGGGCCGCTTGAATAATATTTTCGGTTTTCCCTTGTTTGTCAGCCCTGTCTGGCTTGTCAGAATATTTAATTCCGCAAAACACAATCAAGCAGACGTTATCATTGTCCGGGATTTACCCATGGCGCCGGCTGCCCTGTTTATAGGGAAACTCATGGGACTGCCGGTTATACTTGATATGGCTGAGTGCTACCCCGAACTAATCAGGCTCATTTGGAAGTTTGAGCCGTTCAGAATCGCAAACATTGTTGTCAGGAACCCTTGGTTGGCCGACCTTGTCGAAAAAGCAGTCATCAACAATATTGATCATGTCTGGGTGATGATCGAAGAATCGCGCGACAGGCTGCTGCAAAAAGGGATTCCCGACGACAAGATATCAATAGTCAGCAACACCCCGGACTTCCAACGATTCGCCACTCCCAGCAGCTCAACTCCGGAAACTATTCAAAAACATTCACAAAAGCTAATTCTCCTCTACGCAGGTTTTGTTAATTTTTCGCGGGGCCTGGATGTCGTTGTTGATTCCATCCCTCGAATCTTACAAGACGGAGTTGATGTTTTTTGTGTTATAATAGGCACGGGCACGGCTGAGAACGACCTGCAGGATAAAGTGCGGCAGCTTGGAATCCAGGATAACCTATCCTTTGAGGGCTGGGTAGACAACAAACAGATTCCTGATTATATTTTTCACTCTGATATCTGCCTGGTTCCGCATCATAGATGCAGTCATTGGGATAATACAATTCCCAACAAGCTGTTTGACTATATGGCTGCAGCCAAACCGGTTCTTGTCTCCAATGTGAGGCCCATGCAGAGAATCGTTGAAGAAGTGAACTGCGGTCTGATCTTTCAGAGTGGAAGTGCCGCAAGCTTTGCAAGCCGAGTGGTCAAGCTGAGTGACGTTGAATTGCGACATAAACTAGGAACAAACGGCCTGCACGCAGTGCAAAGCAAATTCAACTGGAACAATGAAGAAAGAATATTGTTCGACAGCCTGAAGAAGTTGGTTCACCAATGAAGAATAAGTCTATTCGCCTGGTTGCAGTCGGCGATATTTTTTTGGGCGAACATCCAGTAACCCTGGGCCATGGAGTCACCTCCATCTCCCGCCAATATGGTTGCGATTTTCTTTTTGAAAAAATTAAAAGCTATCTGGAAGGCGATATTGTCTGTGGCAATCTTGAGGGTATAATATCTCCGAAAAATCCTGAAGAAAAAGGTATTTTAAAGGAAATTTTCTGGGGAGATCCAACCTGTGCCGGAGCAATGAGGGAAGCCGGCATCAACTGTCTCTTTCTGGCGAACAACCATACCGCCCAGCATGGTAGGGATGCTCTTCAGCGAACCTGTGACTTGCTGGACGAAAATGACCTTAAATGGACCGGTTTCAATCCTGCAAATCCAATCCGTCCAATACCCGCCATATTTAAAGTAAATGGTTTCACCACATCATTGTTAGCTTATTGCGACACACAGCAGTATAAACTGGATACTCCTCTGCTGCCGTTGATTGATTTTGATAATATCAAGCAGGATATTGACAAAGCAAAAACCGAGGCAGATATTATAATAATATCTTTGCACTGGGGAGATGAGTTTATCAACTACCCTTCTCCGTACCAGGTGGAGTTAGCCCACAAGATAATCGATGCTGGCGCGCACCTGATTTTGGGCCATCACCCACATATCATGCAGACAGTGGAGCAGTATAAACATGGCCTGATAGCATACAGTCTCGGCAGTTTTATCAAGGACCTCTGGCCCAGGAAATTACGGGAATCGACTATATTGCGGTGCGAAATCAACGCGTCAGGAATAACAAAATTTGATCTTGTTCCTATTTTAATCCATAAAAAATTTCACCGGCCGGAATTATATGAAGGAAAAGCTGGCAAGGAATATTTGGCTGGTGTTTATTCCTTGTCCGGACAACTTGAGGCGAGAAATACACAGGACATCCTGACGCAGGAGATACAGTATTCCAAGGATGTGAAACAGGTGTTATTTCACGACCGTGTGGCGACAATACTGCACTATTTCCTTAATATTCACCGCTATGACAAGCAGTTACTGTTTGAAAATGTTCAGCTCATGGTACAACGCCGGTTGGCGGGGAAAAATTTCTAATTATTATCTGGCATGTTTTTGAGTAGATAACTATACATTAGTTTTTATAAATATATTTCGGAGTAGTTGTAAAAATGATTTCCCTGAAAAACAAAAACCTTTCAATTTCTTGTTTTCTATTTGCCTCATTGATTCTTTATGATCCAGCATATGCTACAATATATTTTTATTTTGATGCAGAAGATGGCAATATTGCTGGAACAAATCTTCCTCTCCCCGCCACCGCGCCTAACGGTCTAGGCTTTTGTGGTACTCCGTGCGGTGGATTGCCGCCAACAGGCACCTATGGATCTTCAATATCTGCCCCACAGGGAAATATGTATTTCGAGTGGAACATTACTTCTCCAAACCAGGGCAATGTCAGGAATGAAGTTAAAAATCGCCTTACTTTTCCAGTTTCATTAAGCCTTGGCACAACTTATTATCTTGCCTATTGGATGAGGTTCGACAGAAAAAACGGTCTGGACATATGGCAGGAAGGGAGCCTTCAAAGTTCTGATAAAGGGGTAGAACTATCTGGCGATGGTATAAGGTGGACAACATCGCGAGGCCAATGGACTGAGTGCAGAGGCGTTAGTGGTGCGTTCATGGCTAATGCCGACCACCGTTTTACTGTATGGGTCGGGAACCCTACATATCATCTTAACCCTTCACTTGAGGCATACGGCCCAAATCAAAGTGGATATAGCTGTAGCAACACTCCACAGTTAGAATATGAGCGATGGTATAGTGTTGTTCTTGGCGTCAAAGTAGCCATTGATGCCACCGGGTCAATTCAATACTGGCTGGACGGCACGAAGATCATTGAAGATACCGGAATACAGACTGCCGCTTCTGGAATATCTCCAACAATTTCTGCAATAAATATGGGCGGAACTATGTCGCAGCCAGCCTATGATGCTCCTCCACATTATAGAAGATTTGACGCTCTAATGCTCACCAACAACTGGCAAGATATTGTTGATGGAGGGTATTTAGCAGGAGCAGTTTCTCCACCTCCACCAGATTCAATCTCAACTCCTTCAATTCCGTCTGAATTTAGGCTGGAATAAAGTTGAAAGTTGAGTAAAGATTTTTGGTCCATCCGAATAAACAACCGGCCCCAGAGGCCGGTATTGATTAACCCTTGGAAGGGGATTAATTGCTTTGCCCTGTAAGAGGCAAAGCGAGCTGTCCCCAACATAATTAAAATAACTTAAATTGTTCTCGCTTCCGTTCCTGATCCTCCTGGTATTTGACATACTTTCGAATCATTCAAGACCAACGGTATCAACACAATATCCACTTGACCAGAAAAGATTACCCCAAAATATTCTCCTCAAATAGGCATGATTTTGGAATAAAAAATTTGATACTTAAATGATTGTTATAGATCTTAAATTTGAGAGCGCGTGCCAAATGATATATAATCCCGATATTACTATTTCATGGCCGAATATAAACAATCGTTTCTGCAGTTAATCCGATTTGCCATCGTCGGGCTGTGCTCAAACGGTATACTCTATTTAGCGTATATTGGGCTTACCATGCTGAGCATGGGCCCTAAAACGGCAATGTCCCTTCTCTACATTACCGGCGTACTCCAGACTTTTCTTTTTAACCGGCGCTGGACATTCAACCATCTCGGAGCTGCCCGCCCGGCATTAATTCGCTACCTGCTTTCCTACCTGAGCGGCTACATTATAAATTTTGTTGCTCTTTTGCTATTCGTTGATATTGTTGACTTACCCCACCAAGCAGTCCAGGCTGCAATGATTATTTTCCTGGCCTTCTATTTATTTGCCCTACAGAAATTCTGGGTTTTCAGAAAAAAATAGAGAACAGCTCCTCTTTCCCTAAGCCCACTCCTTCCGGAACAATGAAAAATAATTTGGCAGGATGTTTGCATAGTTAGCTCATTGCATTGAAAAAAGTCTGCCTTGCAAATCTGCATATGGATTGTTATAGGCTGCTCGTACGGCAGATCAAGCCATATATTTTATTAAAATTTCAATTTTTCCAGAACATTGTTGCTCATGGAATGTGCGAAGGTGTTCATGAAAATCAAAACAACGCTATTGGCTCATCAATATCTTCGTTATGCAAAGAAAAGGGCATAGAAAAAATACGGGTATCCACCCAGCTACACAATTATGCAGCCCAGAGGGTTTACGGCAGTTCCGGCTTTTTGATCGATGAAGCTTTCCTGACTGTCACGTAAACAGCATGCTGCCCTCAGGAAGCGGAGTGAATTATAAGTATTTCGCACTGGAGCAAAAGTAATGAACAGCTATAAAATACCGTTCAACCGTCCTTATCTGATGGGGAAAGAGCTTTTCTACATTGCTCAGTCTGTTCTCAGCGGGCATACAAGCGGTGACGGCATGTTTACCAAAAAATGCCATGCCCTGATGGAGGATAAATTCAAGGCAAAAAAAGTTTTATTGACCCATTCCTGTACGGCAGCCCTGGAGATGTCCGCCCTGTTGTGTGACATTGAGACCGGTGACGAGGTAATGCTCCCTTCCTTCACATTTGTTTCCACTGCCAATGCTTTTTATTTGCGCAATGCAAAACTTGTTTTTGTGGATATCGAGCCCGATACATTGAACATCAATGTTCATAATATAGCTGATGCAATAAC
>JAWSUG010000035.1:0-31569 GCA_033549385.1 Desulfobulbaceae bacterium
CGCCCGTGGCATTCGCCGTGTGAATAACACTGCTGGTCCTGCGGACTTCTTTGCGCTTGTGCCCTTCAGGGTACTCCTCAAAGCTGCCGGGAATTTTCAAACTCGCGGAGTTTATGCCCCGTTAAGGGGTACTCGAACAGTGAAAATTCCATTATCGGCATCTTTTCCGGTGCTCAACAAATGCCAATGGGAAATACAATAAACCTGCCCCTTCAAGGGGGACCAAGGCCGGGCCCTTTGGGTTCGGATATTTACTAATCCCGCCGACTGCATTGCAGAACGCCGGACATCGAACATTGAAGTTTGAATGAAAATGGAATATCCGGTTATCTGCCTGACTTCGATCTCCCTATTGATTCCGGAAGAATTTACCATTCGCTGTTGAAGTTCAATGTTCGATGTTCAATAAGTTTGCCTGATAAGGAATCCAATTCCGATTTAAACGAAAACGCCGTCTTCCATGCTGATGTTCCTGTCTGCGAGTTGCGCATACTGCGGGTCGTGGGTGACCATAACCACTGTCAGTCCTTCCCGGTTCAGGTCGGTGATCAGCTGCATTATTTCTTCACCGGTTTTTTTATCCAAGCTGCCGGTGGGTTCGTCGGCAAAGAGGATGCGCGAAGATTTCACCAGCGCCCGGGCAATGGCTACCCGCTGCTGCTCACCCCCGGAAAGTTTGCCGGGAAGCCTGTGCTCCTTGCCCGACAAGCCGACCCGCTCCAGGCAGTTGCGCCCCTTTTTAACCAGTTCCGGGGAAGCCGGCTTCAGTGACCGCATGAACGGGAGAAGTGTATTTTCCAGGGCCGTCAGGTAGGGCACCAGATGGTGGAATTGGAAAATGACCGAAAAATCCGCATGCCGGAGGCGATTCAATCCCGAATCCGACAAGGTTCGCAGGTCCTCACCATGGTAAAGAAGTTCGCCGTCATCCGGGCGGACCAAGGTAGAGAGGACATTGAGCAGGGTCGTTTTGCCGGAACCGGACCGCCCGACAATGGACAGGAATTCACCCTCCGGGATATCCAGCGATATGTTATTGAGGACCCTTGTCTCTTTGCCCTCGCTTCTGAACATTTTATTTATATTAATTGCCTGTAACATGGATAATCTCCTTAAATGGCCAGCAGGGCCTGAGACGGTTCAATTCTTGCTCCCTTCCAGGCCGGATAGGAAGCAGCCGCAACAGTCACGATACTGATAACCGCACACGTCAGCAGCAGGTGATTCAGGTCAAAGACCGGCCGGGCGCCTTCTGCCATGGCCAGCAGGCTTAATGCCTTAAAACTGGCGGCAAATCCGGAGAAATAGCCGAGCGTGCCGGAAAGTATGCCAATTATGCCCGCTTCCAGGCAGAAGATGAAAAAGATCCTGCCTTTGCTGTAGCCGAGGGATCGCAGCAGGCCGATGTCCTTTTTTCTTTCGTTGACCGCGGAAAGCATGGACAAACCGACCATGGTGGCTGCGGTGACCAGGATAACCAGGCTGATGGAGAGGACCAGGCGCTGCACAAAATGAATGGAAGCCATCCGCTGATTGACAACATTGCTCAGGGCCTTTATCTCGGTATTGGGCAGATTGCCGCGCATTTGGGCCACAATATCATCAATGGGACAGCCGGAGCAGAGCGCTGCCACCTCGAGGAAACTCACTTCGTCCGGACGGTTGGTGACCCTCTGCACGGTTCCGAGGTCGGCCAGGATAACGTTATCGTCGTCACCCCCCGTCGGATAAAGAACCGCGGAAATTCTGAAGGGGTGTTCCATGAGGTAAATGGTATCGCCGGCGGAAATGCCCAGGTTGGCGGCGGCCTTGCTCCCCACGACCACTTCATCGGGAGACGATGGAAATGCACCGTCGGTTGCCCAGTAGCTTTTAATGGGGAGTTCATCCTCCCAGCGAACGCCGACCACCGCCACGGCAGTGCCGTTTATTCTGGTGGTTGTCACCAGCTTCGGCGCCACAGCGCTGATCCTGTCACTGTGACCGATTGAGCGGACAGCGGCCACCGAGGTTTTTTCCGACAGCGGCTGCACGTCATAGAGCATGTCGCCCAGATGAAATCCGCCGTAGCCGACACTCAGAGTTTCATTGCCGGGAAGAACCAGAATATTGGCGCCGTAGGTCGAGAGTTTCTTTTCCATGCTGGTCCCGATAACCAGGGATACCTGGTAAAGGGCTACGATGGACATTACGCCGAGGGTGAAAACCATGAGCAGCAGGACGGTCCTGGATGGTTTCCGCCAGGTATTGCGCAGGGGAATTGTCAGTATGTTCATTCAATTATCCTCCCCTTAGAAATAACGAAAACCGCTGATAATATCGCTAGTCGTGATAACCAGGTCTTCGCCGCTTGTCGCCCGGTTCAGAGGCGCCGGGTTGCAGCCCCCTTTGAGCACATTGATTTTTGACGAGTGGAACCGCTGGCCGCAATTGACGCAAACCATGAAGTCGCCTGCCTGCGAATATCCTTTTTTTTCCGGGAAGCAGACATCACAGGCATCAAAAGCAGCCCGGATAATCCCGTCACGGCTTTGGAGCACAAAGAAATTGATGTTTTTTCCCTGGGCTTTGAAAGTAAAATAGTGCGCTTCGCCGTTATCAATCGATTTGAGGGGAATGCGAACCACCCCGTTCTCGGCCTGCACCGTTTGGAATTTGTTCGTCCAGGGGCCGAAAAAGGCATTGCTCTTGAGCGGTAACAGCAGGAGCCCTGCGAGAAAAGCCAGAAAAAGTGAAATGACAATTATATTTTTCATGATTAAAATTCCTTTCATTCATATTCAGTATGATCATATTTGCACTCTGTTTGTGCGGAACTGATCAGGTAAATAAAACGGATTTTGCGCTTAAAATTCTGCACGCAGTGCAGATGAAAGGAAAGTATCAAATGAGAAGAGAGCAGTTAAGATGGTAGACAGGAGGGCTTTTTCTCTCCGGATGCGACCGTCCGGTGCGGGTGGAATAACCGGCAAATCTGGTGTCCGGTATTTTTATTGCGGATAAAATCTCGGAAAATGCGGCAGCTTGAGGCGGAGCAGGAATCGGGTTCGCAACTGCAAGAAAGGTCAGGGTATCGGAAGGTTCCAGGTTGCTGTTTAAATGGGGACAGTCAGCGGGCATGGCGTCATCATGATCGGCCATTGCCGTTTCGTGAACCTCTGCCTTGCCGGATTTACAGCAGGGCGGCGGGCCCGCATTGCTCAACGCTGCCGAATACTCGCATTTAGTCCGGCATAATTGAAACTCGGCACGGACAAAACCCGAATTGGCAATTATCAGGGCCAATATAAAGACCAGGGATGTGGCAAAGTGTCTTTTCATGATAATGATTCCTGAAAATTAAAATACTACAATGTGAGATAATAATCAAGAGGAATTGAATGAAATGGAAGGACATTTCCCGGCAGTTGCCGGGAGATCGATTTAGGCTGCCGGCCGGATATAAAAGGAAAAAATGGCCGCCCCCTGAGGAGAAGAGAGGGAGCGGCCCGGAGGAGCAGAAGATTCATGCATAATTAGCCCTGCCGGGGTAACCGCGGCAGGGTGTTCGTTCTCCGATAGTATCTATTTATTGGTTGTGAATTCAGGGTATGCCTCAAGGCCGCACTCTGCGATATCAACGCCTTCCATCTCTTCCTCTTCACTGACGCGAAGCCCCATGACAGCTTTGATAACAAGCCAGGCGGTAAAGCTGGTGCCGAATACCCAGGCAAATATGGTCCCTATCCCTGCAAGCTGAGCGAGCAGAGAACCTTCGGGATTGGTGAATGCCACCGCGACAAGACCCCAGATGCCGACCACGCCGTGTACGGAAATGGCGCCGACCGGATCGTCGATCCGTGCCTTGTCGATGAAGACAATCGCCGGGACAACGATGAGACCGCCGATTACCCCTACCAGGGTAGCCGTCAGGGGAGCGGGGGTCAGAGGTTCTGCGGTGATGGCAACCAGCCCGGCAAGAGCACCGTTCAGGGCCATGGTAAGGTCAGCCTTGCCGAACCAGACCCGGGCAAGCAGCAGGGCAGCGACCAGTCCGCCGGCAGCGGCCATGTTGGTGTTGACAAAAACCATGGAGACAGCATTGGCTTCTTCGATATTGCTGATTTTAAGCTCCGAACCGCCGTTGAATCCGAACCATCCCAGCCAGAGAATAAAGGTGCCCAGGGTTGCCAGGGGAAGATTGGCGCCGGGAATGGCGTTTACTTTGCCGCCTGCGTACTTGCCTTTCCGGGCGCCAAGCAGGAGGACACCGGCTATGGCAGCGGAAGCTCCGCAGAGATGAACGACACCGGAACCGGCAAAATCAAGGAAACCCA
The DNA here is from genome assembly GCA_033549385.1 of Desulfobulbaceae bacterium. Taxonomy (GTDB): domain Bacteria; phylum Desulfobacterota; class Desulfobulbia; order Desulfobulbales; family Desulfobulbaceae; genus UBA10518. Next base: position 4,317 of record JAWSUG010000035.1, read on the forward strand.
GGCTGTCCAGGAAGCCGCCGCCCCACTTCCAGTACCCTTCCACCGGATAAATAAAGCCTGTCATGACAACAGCAAAAAGAAGGAAGCTCCAGAGTTTCATGCGTTCCGCCACAGCACCGGAAACAATCGACATGGCAGTGGCAACGAACACGACCTGGAAAAAGAAGTCTGACAGTCCGGAATAATAAATATCTCCTCCGCTTTTCAGCACGTCATCAACAGCGTTGTCCGGTCCGAGCAGAAAGCTGAGCCCCGGAATGAAGCCGTTGGGTCCGTCTCCATACATGATATTGTAGCCGACAAACATGTACATCAGGGAGGCGACGGCATAGAGCGCTATATTCTTGGTCAGGATCTCAACGGTATTCCTGCTGCGGACCAGCCCCGCCTCAAGCATGGCAAAACCGGCCGCCATCCACATGACCAGGGCTCCTGACATGAGGAAGTAAAATGTATCAATGGAATAGGCCAGGTGTATGAGCGTTTCTCCCATACCTGCCTCTTCGACACCTATTGCCGGAGAAGCAAAGGATGTCATCATGAGTATTGCAAAAATTGTTTTCTTGCGCATTGGTCTCTCTCCTCTTGAAAATATGTCCTGTTGGTTCGGGATTGGTTTTACAGATTAAAGGGCTTCATTGTCGGTTTCTCCTGTTCTGATCCGACAGACACTTTCAACAGGAAGAACAAAAATTTTGCCGTCACCGATTTTGCCGGTGCGAACCGTATTCATTATTCTTTCCACTACCTGGTCCACCATATCGTCGGGAACCACGGTCTCGACCTTTATTTTGGGAATGAAGTCGACAACATATTCAGCACCGCGATAGATTTCGGTATGACCCTTCTGGCGGCCGAAACCCCGCACTTCCACAACCGTCATGCCATGCACGCCCAGATCGTGCAGGGCCTCTTTCAGGGCATCAAGCTTGAAAGGCTTGATGATTGCTTCGATTTTTTTCATAAACTTCTCCTTTGCGCTGTTCTGTGATATGAAATAAGTCTTGTGTAAGTCTGTATATCAATCTGCGTGCCATTCGCGGACTGGAGAGCAATTACTTTATAACTAACTCATTTTGCTTAATTTTATTTCCAGGCGGTTTTTATTTACTGTATTGAGAATGAAATTTTCTTTACAATTTTGAAATAAAATAGATTAATTTATTACATTTATGTAGAGACATTGATCAAGTTGTCCTGATTTGACAATTTCAACGGCCGGCGGGACGAATCCTTTTCATTTGACATTGTGAAGAAGGCGTTGCTATCTTCAAATTGAGCAGGTAATATCCTGAGTTGCATATCTCCTGCGCTTTTTGCTATATAAATTATGTCTCCTGTTAAAAGAGACTGAAGATACGAGGATGAGAATGACTATACGTGAAGATGCTTTGTCCGGTACTGTTACCCGATTGTTTGAAAAATGTGCGGAACAGGAATCCGTCAACCCGGAAATCCTGATGTCGGGTGTGGCAGAGGGAACCATTGCCGTACCGAAAAATATTCACCATAATTTCGAAAAAGTCATGGCCATCGGCAAGGGTCTGTCAACCAAGGTAAATGCCAATATCGGCTCCTCCAGGGACATTGCCAGTTTAAGTGAAGAGCTTGATAAATTGAGAGTTGCCGTCAATGCCGGTGCTGATACGGTAATGGATCTCAGTATGGGCGGTGACCTGGATGAGGTACGCCGCGGCATTCTGGAAAACTGTCCGGTACCTCTCGGCACGGTTCCGATTTACCAGGCAGTTGCTGAAACCGTAGAGCAGCAGGGCAGGGATCTGGTCGAAGTAACTGTTGACCATATTTTTAAAACGATTGAAAAGCAGGCTGTGGATGGTGTTGATTTTATGACCATCCACTGCGGGATAACCCGTAACCTCCAGGAACGGATGCTGAGACAGAAGAGGATTATGGGAGTCGTCAGCCGCGGCGGTTCATTTCTGCTGGAATGGATGAGCTACCATAAAAAAGAAAATCCGTTGTATGAGCATTTTGATGACCTGCTGGCAATTCTCAAGGAACACGAAGTAACGCTCAGTCTTGGTGATGGAATACGTCCCGGATGTCTGGCGGACGCCACCGACCGCAACCAGGTGCAGGAACTTATCCATCTCGGCGAACTGACGGAGCGGGCCTGGGAAGCAGGTGTCCAGGTGATTATTGAAGGCCCGGGCCATATGCCGATGGATCAGATTACGGCAAATGTCCTTCTGCAGAAACAGATGTGCAAAGGTGCTCCATTTTATGTTCTCGGTCCCCTGGTGACAGATATCGCCCCCGGTTATGATCATATTACCGGCGCAATCGGCGGCGCCATAGCAGCCGCTGCCGGTGCCGACTATCTCTGTTACGTTACCCCTGCAGAACATTTAAAGCTTCCCAATATCGATGATGTGCATGAAGGGGTAATCGCATCGAAAATTGCCGCCCATGCCGCCGATATTGTTAAGGGAGTTCCCGGGGCTCTGCAGAGGGATAATGAGATGGCTGTCCTGAGAAACAGGCTTGACTGGAAAGGACAGATAGAAAAGTCGATTGATCCCGGAAAAGCGGCCCGTTTCCGGGAAGAGGGGCAAAGCAGCAAAGGCCCGACCTGTTCGATGTGCGGTTCATATTGTGCAATCCAGGTATTTAACCGTTCCCAGCATAATTTGGAAAAGGAGATTCGCAATGGGGGATGCAGCAGCAAGTAGTGCTGGCGAAAAGGCGGCAGGGATCGCAGATGGAATATCCGAGAAGACCGGAAGTTTTTTTGAGAAGATTGGCGATGTAATCGAATATACCAACATTCCCCAGCAGGTCAGTGATGTCGATGCCGGGGGGCTTTTCACCAATCCCTGGTTTATGGTGCCCTTTATCGCCTTACTCGGGTGGCAGCTTTTCCGTCAGTCATTCAAGGACATGATTATCGTTCTTCTGGTTGTCGGCTTATGGTGGGTGTCCGGAACCCATTATATGCAGACCCTCATTATCGACGGAGAACTCCAGATCAACAAGGTTCTGCCCGTCATGTTCGGGGGGGCTGCAATATTGGGATTTATTATATATATGTATTTTGGGCGATCCTGAGAAGTTCGGGACATCCTGTTCATGCACCCAAAGACCCTGTGATCTGCTGCATGATGGGATTTCGGGGAGAATCATATTATTCTCTGACAGGTTTCTGGGGAAAATTATGGAATTTCGAAACAGTATTTTTGTAGTCACAGAGGAGCGTTTCTGCCCTATTTACAATGTAGGCGACGAATTCAACATATTACGGGATTCCTTGACAATTCCAGGGGTCAAGCCTGCCTGTCTGATTCTTGTGCGGACGATCATGAGAGTTACGGAGGGGACGGAAAAGGTAAAAAAACATTCCTTGTTCGGTAACCAGAAAGTTAAGTTTGAGTGCGGCGGCTGCAGCGGTTTAATTCGTTTTGAGTACAAGAAAGAGAAAGAATACGCCACAACCCAGATGAAGCTTCTGACAGCGGCTCAGTCGCGCAAAGAACACAGGGAACTGGAAGAGTTCACCGATATGCTGAAAAGCTTTTCGGTTTTTGCTCCCTTAAGCGACAACGACCTGTACGATCTCTTTACCCTGCTCAGATTCAAAAAATACGGGACTGATGAAATAATACTGCGCAAAGGAGATCCGGGCACCCACCTTTATATAATACTCACCGGCCGGGTTGAAGTTGTCGGTGATCGGGGAGAGAAAATAACCGAACTGGAATCCGGAGGCATCTTCGGCGAAATGAGCCTGTTGACGGGAGCTCCGGTCGGCACCTCCGTTTACAGCAGGGAACTGACGAAAGTGGCGGCCCTGACCAGCAAGGATTTCAAGCATGTTCTCCACCGTTATCCGGTCCTCCATGTCTTCTTTTATCGTCTGCTTATTGATCGTACCGGGAAAAAGAGCCGGCAGTTGTCCAGGGATATAAGCTCCGGCATGACCGGGGATCTTTCCCAGGTCCATGTTGTCGATCTGTTCCAGATGATCAATTCCGGCCAGAAGACAGGGACCGTGGAACTTGAACTCGATGACGTGAAGGCAACAGTATACTTCTGCGAAGGTGAGCTTGTCTATGCCGAATATAAAGACCTGCTGGGCAAGGAAGCATTTTTTACCCTGTTTGGCAAGACCAGAGGCACTTTTACATACATTCCCGGAATACCTCCCGAGGCTGAAGATTTTGATGTGATCGGCGGTTTTATGGGCCTGGTTATGGAAGGCATGCAGAGGCTGGATGAGGGGCCTGAACTCCCTGATGGAATGCGGCCCCCGGGATTCAACTCAGACCGCTACTTCTAATTTCAATACTGTATTCTGCCTTCCAGGGCCGGCCAGAGGCGCATGATCTGCAAGGCATCGCTGCGGCCGCTCTGTACGCACTCCAGGGATCTCTCCGGAACCGGCAGGCAAACCTCCCGGTAAATGTAATTGTCATCAAAGCCGATATCGGCCGCGTCTGTTCTGGTGGCGCCGTAGGTCACGGTTTTTATTTTTGCCCAGTAGAGAGCGGCAAGGCACATCGGGCACGGTTCACAATTAATAAAAATGTGACAGTCTTCAAGCCAGTAGGAGCCCTGCGCTGTACAGGCATCCCGGAGGGCGACTATCTCCGCATGGGCGGTAGGATCATTGGACCTGAGAACCATGTTCCATCCCCTGCCGATAATCTCTCCTTTCCTGACAATGACGGCTCCGAAAGGTCCCCCGTCTCCGCTGAACATCCCCTGTCTTGCAAGCCTGTTGGCTTCATGCATAAAATGCTGCGGGTCTTTCATTTCAGGTACCGTTGAATTTCTGGAAAATGAGACAGGCATTCGTCCCGCCAAAGCCGTAGCTGTTTGACATGACAGTTTTCAGCTCTCCTTCCCGCATTGAGGTGACAATCGGCATATCCGCCGCCTGGGGATCAATTGTCTCAATGTTTGACGAGGCGGCAATAAAATGGTGGTTGAGCATAAGCAGACAGTAAATTGCTTCATGCACTCCGGCTGCACCGAGGGAGTGGCCGGAAAGGGATTTAGTGGAACTGATCGGTGGAATTGCGCTGCCGAAAATCTCCCTGATGGCGTCCAGTTCAATGATATCACCGAGAGGAGTAGAGGTGCCGTGGGCATTTATGTAATCAATCGGTTCCCTGACGTCTGCCAATGCCAGCCGCATGCACCGGACCGCACCTTCGCCCGAAGGAGCGACCACCTGGTATCCATCGGCCGTTGCCCCATATCCGATAAGTTCCCCGTAAATCCGGGCGCCGCGCTGCAGGGCATGCTCAAGCTCTTCCAGCACGATGACTCCCGCTCCATTGGCCACGACAAATCCGTCACGGTCAATATCATAGGGACGGGAGGCCTGCTCCGGAGTATCGTTAAAATTTGACGACAGAGCTCCCATAGCATCAAACATGCTGGTCTGGATCCAGTGTTCCTCGTCGCTGCCGCCGGCAAACATGATATCCTGTTTGCCCATCTGGATCTGTTCCATTGAAGCGCCGATGCAGTGCGATCCTGTGGCGCAGGCTGATGAAATCGAGTAGCAGATGCCTTTAATGTGAAAGGGGGACGTCAGTCCTGCCGAAACAGTCGAGCTCATTGTCCTCGGCACCATGAACGGGCTGAGACGGCGCACCCCTTTTTTTCGGATAATGTCGGTTGATTCAACCACGTTTGCTGCGGAAGTTCCGCCGGAACCCATGATGAGCCCGGTGCGGGGATTGGAAATCTGTTCTTCGGCAAGACCGGAATCGCTCACTGCCTGCTGCATGGCGATATAGGCATAGGCCGCGGCATCACCCATAAAACGCAGTGTTTTCTTATCAATATGTTTTCTGATCTCAACCGTCGTAAATCCCCCCAGTCTGGAGCGCAGATTCAGTTTTGCATAGGCCGGTTGGTAGGTGATGCCTGATTTGCCCGTACGCAGCGAGAACAGAGCTTCTTCCAGGCTGTTCCCCAGCGGTGAGACAAGACCCATTCCTGTAATGACGACACGTCGCATGGGCTGGGTCAGCAGTATTGCCGGTGAATGGTAAACTGAGCACGGAGCGGGCACCCGGGAATTGATTTAAGAGAATTAATAACAACGTGCGGGGCGGATGCGCCCAGGTTGACGGTTCCGCGAATTTGATCTTTCGGCAGCAGCCTTTCCCGGCGCTGTCCGTCATGGATGAGACCCCATTCCCGGTTAACGAAAAGTTTCGCACACCCTTTTTCAGATAAGGAAGGGACGCCGAATAAGAAAATAGTTTTATGCATAGGGCTTTGAAAAATTTAAAGGAATCAGGCAAATTTCTGTTTAGCAAAGCAAATTTATCTTGAAAAAACAACATTTATTCAAGAGAATGTGGATTTTGTAAGTCTCATGCTTATATGGTAAACAGGAAGAAAAGAACACCGGTTGGTGGGGCAACACCGGTTAAGTTTCCAAATATCGGTAAATACAAATTGGAGAAAAGGATGTTGAAAGAAAAAATGTTAAAGGCCCTCAATGACCAGATCAATGCCGAGATGTATTCCTCGTACCTGTATCTTTCGGTGGAGGCATATTTTCAGTCTTTAAGCTTGAGCGGCTTTGCAGTCTGGATGCGGGCCCAGGTGCAGGAAGAGCTTTTTCACTCGATAAAATTTTATGATTTTGTCTGTGAGCGGGGCGGCAGGGTAGTGTTGGATGCCATAGAAAAACCGGATGCCGATTGGAATTCCCCCCTGCTTGCTTTTGAACAGATCCTGAGGCATGAACAGCATGTCACCGGACGAATAAATGACCTGGTTGACCTGGCAATGGCTGAAAAAGACCATGCCACCCTGAATTTTCTCCAATGGTTTGTCGGCGAACAGGTGGAAGAGGAAGCCAGTGTCGGTGCTGTTGTCGATAAGCTCAGGCTGATCAAGGATGACACGTCCGGGCTTTTTCTGCTGGATGCCGAGCTCGGCAAACGGGTTTTTACTCCGCCGCCGAAAGGAGCGTAGATCTGGGACGATATTTCAGTTTTGATGGTGACTGATGAGTGCCAGGAAAATTAAGCAGCACGTACTGTCGCTGCTGGCAACAGAAGACCTGCAGGATATTCTCAGGCAATTGAATACGCTGCCGGTGAAGGATGTGGTCAACGTGTTGTTTTCCGCCGTTTGCCGGGGAGAGGACCTCATTCACTGGAACGGTGTGCACTGCATGGGAGTTTATGTCGCCCGGCTGGCAGGGCAGGATATGGAAGAGGCACGGATCGTCATGCGGCGGATGTTGTGGAGCCTCAATGACGAATCCGGAGGTATCGGATGGGGCATCCCGGAAGCCATGGCGGAAGTCATGGTAAATCATGACGGTCTGGCACGCGAGTATATCCATATGTTGATCTCGTATATGCGGGAAGACGGAAAAGAGTTGTTTCAACAGGGCAACTTCCTGGAACACGAGTCGCTGCAGCAAGGTCTACTCCGGGGTATCGGCCGCCTGGCTGAAAAAAAGCCCGATATGCTGCTGGCACGGGGAGTTGTCGAAGACATCCTTCCTTATCTTGACTCCCGGGACCCTTCGGTACGGGGATTTGCATCCAGATGCCTCGGCCTGCTGCAGGCTGGCGGGGCGGTTGACAGGATAGAAAGGCTTGTCGATGATCCCGCCCCTGTTACTCTCTATGAAGAAGGGCGGATCAGCGCGACGACGGTGGGGAGAATGGCAGCGGCTGCTCTTGCCGGAATTCGCCGGCAAAGTGAGTGCGCATGAAGCATCTATTATTTCCACGGGTAGGTTTTCTGCAATTTGAGATCAGGTTCGGCGAACTGCGGACCAACCTTGAAACCGTGAAAAGACTCATCCAACGACAGCAGCCCGGGGCGGATACCATGGTTGTTCTGCCGGAACTCTGGGCCTCGGGTTTTGACTACAGCAACGCGGAGGACCATGCCGGTCAGACCCCGGCGATTCTGGAGGAGTTGCATGAAATTGCCGCCAGGGAAAATATTTTTATTGCAGGTTCGCTGCTTGAAGCAGATAAAACCAGCGCTCATGTTTTGTCCAACAGTCTGTATGTCACCGGGCCGTACGGTGTGGTGGGGAAGTTCCAGAAACAGCATCTCTTTTCCTTGTGGCGGGAAGATGAATACTTCCGGCCGGGAAATTACTGCCCGCCGGTAGAAACGCCCCTGGGACAGGTTGGCGGGCTCGTCTGTTATGACCTCAGGTTCCCCGAAATTTCCCGCAGCCAGGCCTCCCGGGGAGCCGCCCTGCTGCTCGTTTCAGCCCAGTGGCCGAAGGTTCGTCTTGATCACTGGCGGATTCTTCTGCAGGCGCGCGCAATTGAAAATCAGGCGTTTATTGCGGCATGCAACAGCTGCGGTACAACAGGAAAGATCGAAATGGCAGGCCATTCAATGGTCCTGGCCCCCGACGGCTCCATCATGGCTGAAGCAGGAGAGGGAGAAGAGGCGTTGTACGCCCGTATTGACGGCAAGGTTATTGAACAAGCCCGTGACAGGTTCTGTTCCGCCGGAGAAAGACCCCGCCCGGTTCAGGACAGTGAGAAAATTGTTTTCCCGGATCAATTGAAGTCGCGTCTTGCGTCAATCCGCAGGCAGGACAGCACAATAGCATTTACCAGCGGCTGCTTCGATGGACTGCGCTCCGGACATGTTGAATATCTGGAAAAAGCCCGGCAAACAGCCGATTATCTCGTGGTGGGCCTGAACAGTGATGTGTCCATCCGGGCAAAAACAGGGAAGTTCCCTGGGCATGATGAAATTGAACGAGCCCGGGTTCTGGCCGCCCTGGCCTGCGTGGACTTTGTGGTCCTGTTTGCGGAAGAGACGCCTCAGCGCCTTATTGAGGCGATAATGCCCGATGTATTGGTCAAGGGAACCGGCCGGCCTGAAGCCGAGAGTGCCGGTGCCGCGGAAGTCAGAGCCGGCGGCGCCAGGGTTGTTCATATTCCTTCCGCCCACGCTGATTCAACGGCCGAGATTTTGCAGGATCGGGAGAATCCGGCCGGATAGAAGCAGAACGCAGATAATATACCGAAATGACAGTTACTTATGAATATTTTTGAAGGAGAATTACTTATGCCCACTGTAAAAATAAAAGGAATGCGATGTCAGCACTGCGTCAAGGCAGCCACCAAGGCCCTGGAGGACATTGAGGGTGTTTCCAATGTGCGGGTGGATCTGGAAAAAGAAGAGGCCACCTTTGACGGCGAAGTTTCCCGGGATGTAGTCAAGACAGCCATTGCCGGAATCGGTTTCGAGGTGGTTGAGTAGCTTTTTAGGCTGAAGGCTGAAGGGTTTTAGTCCAATTTCCCGGCCGAAGGCCGGCAAGCTTTAGCCTAATTGCCTTCAGCCTGAACCGCTTCAGCCTGACTATTCCTTCCAGTCCGGGCGCAGATGCAGTTCGGTCAGCTGTTTTCTGTCTACCGAAGCGGGGGCGTCGGTCAGCGGACAGGTTGCCTTTTGCGTTTTGGGAAAGGCAATGACGTCGCGAATGGAATTCGCCCCGGCCAGGATCATCATCAGGCGGTCCAGGCCAAAGGCTATGCCGCCATGGGGCGGGGCGCCGAGTTCAAGGGCCTTGAGGAGAAAACCGAATTTTTCCTGCGCCTCCTCATGATCTATGCCGAGCACAGAGAAGACTTTTTCCTGGATATCCTTGCGATGAATACGGATTGAGCCGCCGCCGATCTCATTGCCGTTAAGCACGAGGTCATACGCTCTGCTGGTCACTTTTTCAGGATCGGTTTCCAGCAAATCCAGCTGATCCTCCTTGGGAGCTGTGAAAGGATGGTGCAGGGCGGCATAGCGCTTTTCTCCCTTGTCGTATTCAACCAGGGGAAAATCGGTTATCCAGGTAAAATCATACCTGTCGGCGGGGACAATTTCGAGACGCCTGGCCAGTTCGAGCCGCAGTTCGGCAAGCACCTGGTTGACCGTTGACTTCTGATCCGCCCCAAACAGGATCAGGTCCCCGGGCTGCGCATCAAGCGCCTCGCGCATACCATTTATTTCCTCTTCGCTGAAGAATTTGGTTATCGGCGACTGCCACTCATCCTCTTTGATTTTGATCCAGGCCATGCCCCGGGCTCCGAACCGCCCGGCATAATCGGTCAGGTCGTCCAGGTCTTTTCTGGAGAAAACAGCGCAGCCTTTGGCATTGATCGCCTTGACCGAGCCGCCGTTTTCTATTGCCGAGCTGAAGACTTTAAATCCGCATCCCCGCAGAATTTCTGTTAAATCAATCAGCTCAAGTCCAAAACGGGTATCTGGCCTGTCGGTGCCGAACCGCTGCACGGCTTCTGCATAGGTCATATGCTTGAAGGGCGGGTTGACTTCCACACCGGACACGGCATTGAAGATGGCCTGGATCATGCCTTCGGTCACCCGGATTATATCGTTTTCACCCACAAAGCTTAGCTCCATGTCGATCTGGGTGAATTCAGGCTGTCTGTCCGCCCGCAGATCTTCGTCCCGGAAGCATCGCACTACCTGGTAATATCGGTCCATTCCCGCCATCATCAAGAGCTGCTTGAACAGCTGGGGGGATTGGGGCAGGGCATAGAACTTGCCCGGGTTAACCCGGCTCGGGACCAGATAATCACGGGCTCCTTCCGGTGTTGAACGCGTCAGCATGGGAGTTTCGATTTCGAGAAAATTATTGCGGTCGAGAAAAATCCTTGTAGCCTGGACCGCTTTGTGGCGCATTATCAGGTTCCTGGCCATATCCGGGCGCCTGAGATCCAGGTAGCGGTACTGGAGCCGCAGAGTATCCGATACTTCAATATCTTCATCAAGCGGGAAAGGAGGGGTTTCGCTGGTATTGAGAATGCGCAGCTCATCGACCAGCACCTCGATTGCGCCCGTATCCAGCTTGGTGTTTTCCATATCCGCCGGCCGGCTGTATACTTTGCCGCGAACGGCGAGAACCCATTCACTGCGGATCTGATGCGCTTTGGCATGCACGTCCGGGTTGAATTCAGGATTGAAGACAACCTGGGTGATTCCCCAGCGGTCCCGCAGGTCGACAAAGATGACTCCGCCGTGATCCCGGCGCCTGAGAACCCATCCCATGAGGATAACTTCTTCATTGAGGTTGTCAGATCTCAGCATATTGCATGTATGGGTGCGCCGCAGCGTTCCTAAGGAGTCCATTATATTTCTCTCAAATTAATGCTATCGGATCTAATGATAGGTTTAAATGTTAGATATTTCCAGGATCTTTACCAGGTCTGCAGGCCCGCCCTGCAGGGATATGTTCTGCTGATCCTGTTTTTTCATGTTGCGAAGAATGGCTTCTTCGTTTTCAAGTTCCTGGTCGCCGAGAATTAAAGCAAAACGCGAGTTGAGGCGGCCGGCCAGCTTCATCTGCGCCTTCAGGCTGCGGCCGCTGTAATCCATGGCAGCTTTTATCCCATTTTTGCGGAGAGAATGAACCAGCACGGAAGCATAACGGGTTGCATCATCTCCCAGGGCGGCAACATAGATGTCGGTGGCGGCCGGTTGACACTGCTCACTGTTTTTTTTCTCCTGCATGAGGAGGACAAGGCGCTCAATGCCCATGGCAAATCCGATGCCGGACAATTCCGGACCTCCCAGATCTTTTATGAGACCGTCATAGCGCCCCCCTGCTCCTACGGCGGACTGGGCGCCCAAGTTACCCGCTATAAATTCAAACGTCGTCCTGGTGTAGTAATCCAGCCCCCGCACCATAAAGCGGTTTACCGAGTATGCGACCTCAAGGTTGTTCATGGCGTCCTGGACCAGTTCGAAATGGTCCTTGCAATCGGGGCAGAGAGAGTGCAGAATCGACGGCGCATTCTGCACCAGTTCCCTGCACCGGGGATTTTTGCAGTCAAGAACTCGCAGGGGGTTAGTTTGCGTACGGCGGCGGCAGTCACTGCAGAACTGTACCTCAAACTTCTGCAGGTAAGCGACGAGCTTTTCCCTGAACGCAGGCCGGCAGGACGGACAGCCGAGTGAATTTATCTCAAGGCTTGCTTCCAGCCCGAGCTCGGTAAGAAGGAGTTGGCCCATGGCCATCATCTCGGCATCTACCAGCGGTTCATCCGCCCCGATAATCTCGGCATCAAGCTGATGAAATTGGCGGAGTCTGCCTTTCTGCGGGCGTTCATGGCGAAACATCGGACCGAACGTATAGAGACGGGTGACCGGCTGTTGAACATGCATGTTATGTTCGATGAAAGCCCGCAGCAGGGATGCCGTGGCCTCGGGACGAAGCGTTATTCCTTTGTCGGGAAAAGTATACATCTCTTTTTCAACAATATCCGTTGCCTGGCCGATGGAACGGGCAAAGAGTTCCGTTTCCTCCATGATCGGCAGGCGGATTTCCTTATATCCGAAACGTTGAAAGATATCCCGGGATAAGTATTCAATCTGCTGCCAGCCAATCGCCTCAGCCGGCAATATATCTTTGAAGCCGTTCAGGGCTTTAAGCTTCAAGCATTACCTCCCTTCAAGAGAATAAATTGTGATATAGGATATTCCTGAATCCGTGAGCGTTCGAGAACGGTCCAGATGCAAGGCGGCAACGATTTGGTTATCCTGGTGTGATATCAACGAGTTGCCAACACAGCAGATGGGCCGATATCGGGCGCCCCGAAGGACGGCGAAGTGAATCGCGCAAATATACTTACCATAAGCCATAAAAGGCGAAAAATAAATAAGTTACCCGAGTATATCCTTGAAAGCCGTCACGGATTCAGGATATTGAGAGTTCCGCCAGCCGGGATAAAAAAAATATTCTGCCTGTTTCTCCTTGAAAAAAAATAGAATCTAATCGGTTTTTGCAGGAAAAGTCAAGCAGATGTAGATAAAATGTGGTAAAATACAAAAATGTTTCAAAGCGTAATGCAAAGACAATGACGAGCTTGACAAAGCAAACGGGTCAGGGCATTATTTTTATTTACGCTCTAATTTAAAAGTACAGGATACAATGAAATTGCCTGAATTAAAAATAGGTGACTTTACAGCCAGAATTCCAATTATTCAAGGTGGCATGTCAATCCGGGTTTCTACCTCCGAACTGGCGGTACCGGTTGCTGAATGCGGCGGTATCGGCACTATCGGCGGTTCGGGAATTCCTGTTCCCGAACTGCAGGAAGATATTCGCAAGGCCAAAAATCAAACCAACGGTATCATCGCAGTCAATATAATGTACGCGATGAAAGAGTTTTATCAGCTGGTAATGGGTTCTATCGAAGCCGGTGTGGATATGATCATAACCGGAGCCGGTTTTTCAAGGGACATTTTCAAGATAGGCAGAAACTACAATGTACCGATTGTTTCTATTGTCTCGTCCCCTGCCTTTGCCAGGCTTGCGGAAAAACTCGGGGCCGCAGCCATAGTGGTTGAGGCAACAGAAGCCGGCGGCCATCTGGGAACGCAGAAAACCCTGCGCGATCTCTTCCCCTCGGTCAGAAAAGTTGTCACCAAGGTGCCGCTTATCGCCGCAGGGGGCATTACCAATGGTTATGAAATGGCGGAACTGATGGAAGAGTACGGCGCTGACGGTATTCAGATTGCCTCCCGTTTTGTATTGAGCAAGGAATGTACGGTTTCTCAGGAATTCAAAGAAACTTTCCTCAACGCGAAAAAAGATGATATTGTACTTGTCACTTCACCTGTCGGTTTGCCGGGCCGGGCCATCAACACTCCCTTTGTCCGCAGACTGATGGCAGGGGAGAACGTTTCCGCCAAGGAATGTTTGTATAAATGTTTGAAAAAGTGCAGCTTCAGGTACTGCATCAGCGACAGGCTCAGGAAATCCTGTAGTGGAGATGTGGAGGAAGGGCTGGTATTTTCCGGAGCTAATACCTATAAGATGAAGGAAATCCTTTCCGTCCGTGAAATCTTTAACCGATTTGTCAGTGAAGCCGAATCTGTATACAAAGAAAAAAACAAGAAATCCATTTCTTCCATATAATTTTCTTTGTTTTTCCGCGGCAGCCAGACCAACCCCATGATTATTCAGCCAGGGAACAAGAACGCCATATCACCCGCTTTCTCCAAGAACATCGAACCTCTCGTCATTCCGGAGAAAAAACATCCCATCAGGATGAAGGATATTGACAAAGAGGCGTTAAAAATTCTTTTTCGGCTGCGCGATGCCGGTTTTTCAGGATACCTTGTGGGCGGCGGCGTCAGAGACCTGTACACAGGCAAACAACCTAAGGATTTCGATATATCAACCGATGCCAGGCCAGGGCAGCTCCGTAAACTGTTTCGCAACAGCAGGACTATCGGCAAGCGGTTCCGCCTTGTTCAGGTTTTTTTTCGCGGCGGTAAGATCATAGAAGTATCCACGCTTCGCTCCCAGAGCGAATACGACATCAACGGAGTGGAACAGGTTCTGCCGAGCAATAATACATTCGGCACCCCTGCTGAAGATGCCTTTCGGCGGGACCTGACGATTAATTCCCTTTTTTATGAAATAGAACATAATACCATTATTGATTATGTAGGTGGTGTGCAGGATCTGGATCAGGGAATTATCAGGATTGTCGGTGACCCTGAAAGACGGGTGAAAAGAGACCCGGTCCGTATTATGCGGGCTGTCCGCCATGCGGCGCGGAATAATTTTGTCATTGAAGAGAATACCTGGAATGCACTGGTCAACAACAGCAGCAACTTGAATCTCTGTCCTTCCTCCAGAATCCGGGATGAATTGCTCAAGGATTTATCAAGCGGCGCAAGCGAACCCTGGGCAAGGATTGCATTGGAGAGCAAACTTTTTTTTGTCCTCTTTCCTTTTTACAAAAATATAATTCCTGCCAATGGCGAGAATGCCGCGGGTAAATTGCTCTTCTCCCTGCTTCATGTTTTAGACAGGTTGTACACCAATACAGATGAGAATAAACGCATGGAACTGCCTGATTATTTTCTGCTGGCAGTTCTCCTTATGCCATTGATTGACAACAGGTACAACATCACGGCAGAACCGGTGAAAGGTCCCGCCCATTACCGGCTGTCACGAAAAATCCGATCAAGTCTGGATGATATCCTGGACGAAAGATATAATTTAAAGCGCATGGGAAAGGAGACCATGACATCAATATTCGTCAACCTTGCCACTTTCGAACAGTTCAGCCAAAAAAAAAGCTGGCCGAAATGGCTGCGCAGAAAAAGTTATTTCCAGGACTGCTATAGATTTTACAGACTTGTTACCGAGGCCAGAGGAGGCCCGCAGGCTGATGCCGGTCTATTCCGGTTAAAGGGACCAGTCGAACGGCAAGAAGCAGCAGTTTTTCACGGCAGGCAGGATTATACGAACAGCGGGGCAAGAGGGCGAAAAGGGACCAGGCCGGCTTTTACCGATCAGAAAAAAGGAGTATTCGGCCTTCGCGGCAGATAAATTTATGCGCTTTCTTCTCTATAATGTACGGTACGGAGCCGGGATCGGTCCCCGTTTTCATTTGCCTTTTCCTTATTCCGGATACCTGAAAAATACAACCTGTAATCTTGAATGCATTGTCTCCTTTATCGAATCGGTAAAGCCCGATATAGTCGGTCTGATAGAAATAGACGGCGGTTCCTTTCGTTCCGAACAGGTCTGCCAGGCTGATACCATAGCCCGCCGACTGGGCTACAATTATGTTGTCGAAACCAAATACGGCAACCGTTCCATGGTGCACAGGGTGCCTCTTCTTAATAAACAGGGAAATGCGCTTCTCGCCAATAGCGCAATAATCCAGCATCATTTTCACTATTTCAAGGAAGGATTCAAGCGGCTTGTTATCGAGGTTCAATTGCCGGATTTAACGATATTTCTTGTTCATCTTGCGCTGACCTTCAAGAAACGGCAGTATCAACTGGAACGTCTTCACAGGTTAATCAAGAATGTTAAGGGGCCTGTCATCGTTGCCGGTGATTTTAATATATTATGGGGAAACAGGGAGTTAGAACTTTTTCTGGCCGCAACCCGGCTCATTAACGCCAACAACATGGGCCAGCCGTCGCATCCGAGCCGCGCGCCAAAGCGGCAGCTTGATTTTATTTTGCATAGTGACGACCTGGAGGTCACCCATTTTGACATCCCGCATGTTATGTTTTCCGACCATGCTCCCCTGGTCTGTGATTTTCAGAAGGTATCCGGAAGCAGTCTGATCTTATAACCTCCCTCATTCAAGGCAGATAACCGATCCCTGCCGGCCCGTCACCCGATTACCGTTTTTTTGAGACCTGCGGTAGGAAAAAAAATTCGAATTACAAACCGTGCAGATGTCGATCACTTGTATATTTTTCTGCAACAAACCGGCTTTGATTAACTGGGATCTGCTTATTGCCCGGAAATCAAAATAACCAGGCCTGGTGCTGAATTTCTGAAAGTGGCGAGGGAGTTTGCTGCGAAAGTGGATGAATTCACCGCAGCACGGCCCCAGGGAAGGGCTTATGACCGCCCGTATGGATGTGGGATCAGTTCCGAATTCCTTGCGCATTCGCGCAACAGTTGTCTCTATTATATTCACAACATTACCCCGCCAGCCGCAGTGAATTGCCCCGACAGCCGCATGGCCGGGATCATGGAGAAGTATTGCCTGGCAATCGGCCTGTTGAATAAGCAGACCGACTCCCGGTTGGCTTGTGATAAGGGCGTCATACCCTTGGATTTCAATATCTCTGGTGAGGGAGCGGGCAGTGTAAACCCGGTCTGAATGGACCTGGACCGCGGAGACAAGAAAGCGGATCCCGAATAATTTTTTGATTTTACGGCGATTCTCCGTGACATTGACCGGTGAGTCCCCGACACCGTAGCTGATGTTCAGGGAATCGTACGGAACCTTGCTTACTCCCGTTTTACGGTTCAGCATCCCATGCCGGGTATGAATTATATCACTTTGCAGTCCGCAGGGTAACGCAGGAGCCGGATACTTCATGAGTAAAAAAGGAAGGGGAAAGTCGTGACGACTTTCCCCTAATTTTCATTGCTAAGGATCTGAATCGCTTAGAAGAAGACTTCCAAAGTAAGATAAATCTGGTGCTGATCATCCAGCGCCGGATAGAACTGTGCATTGAGAGGATCTGCCGCCAGTTCGTCAACATCAGCCGGTGCTCCCAGCCATGAGCCGGAATAGGTATAATCATACTTGTAATACTGGTAACCGAGCCGCATAAAAGTTTTGGCGTACTTGGAAAGGGCTTCACCGGTGGGCAGGTCATAGATGAGATATACTTCGCCGACATGGCCCCGGGTGGCGAGCTTGGAATTGTACAGGTCATCATGTCCGGGTGTCATTCCGATCCAGTACTGGGAACCGTAATTATACTCGGCCCCGAGTTTTAGACGGAAGTCATCAAGGTCATATCTGGCCCCGGCATAAACCACGAACCCGTCTTCTTCATCCAGCGGATTCCACCACGAGGTGAGCAGGCCGTTGCCGGCTTCATCGTATCCCTCCGGGTCCGTACGGCTCCAGCCGCCTGCGATGAACCAGTTCAGGGCGCTGATCTTGTCCATGTAGACGATGGTGCTGTGATAGATATTGCCGAGATTGGCTTTATCCAGAATATTTGGAGTACCAGTTTGAGGAAGTATGCCGGCAAGTTCCAGCGGATTGGGATAATCGATGCCGTCGGGAGTATTGACCAGGTTGAATGCTTCAAAAATCTGGATATTGAGGAACCTGTCGCCCTTTTTCAGGACATCCCAGTTAAAGCCGGCAAAATCCATGTCATTCAGATTGTTCGTGCTGAGGCCGTCTTCAAAGCCCCGGCCGTAGCAGAACCTGATCCTGCCTGTTCCCAGATTATCACCCGGCCATTGATAGGCATACCCGAGTGTGGCCCCGTCGAAGGCAAAATCCATAAAACTGATAGGGGTGGCAAGCCGTTCGGTATTCAAACGGAGATGGGCCGGAGGACCGTCCGTGGTGGGCCGTCTGCCCACAGAGAGCCAGATAGGCTGGTCGGCTATATTGGTCCAGTTGAAATATGCCCGGTCCACCCGTACTACGTTGTCAAAAGGCTGCCGGGTGGAATTGCCGTCCCAGTTGAAGCTGTCGAGGGTAAAGGGACTGCCCAGTGTTGCCGCGGGATTGGACTCCATGCCCCAGGTTTTGTACATGGCCAGCCGGCTTTTAAAGCTCACATTCTCGGTTGCCTGGACCTCCATGTTAATGCGAAGTCGGTTGGTCATCAGGGTATCGCTGTCGACAGACTGTTTTTGATTCGGCTGAAAACCCATCATTCCAAAAAGTCCGGCCCGCTGCTCTGCTGTGGTGGACTGCTGTAATCCCTGCACCGCCATCCTAACCATTTCTTCAGAGTAGGGTCCGGGAAACCCGAATCCGCCCATGGCCGGCGGGGCGGCAAGGGCCATGCTGAATCCGTTTGCAACGTCAAAGGCGGAATACTGCGGGACGGTCTCTGATTGCATCGAATCGAAACGGGCTCTGAAATCGCCATAGAGACGAATCCGGGAAGCAAGATCCCATGCTTCGGATTTATCCATCAGCATTTCGTCCATATCACTCACCTGGTCACCGACTTCGGCAAGGTCCTCATTCTGCCGGGCGAGTTGGGACCTCAGCTCATCAAGTTGCCGCGACAACTCATCGATTTTTTGTTCCAGGTCTGTCGGCGTCTTTCCGGCACTGGCGGCTGCCATGCCGGGAAGGGCGATAAGACCTGCCAGGGCAAGCATGGAAAATTTTTTGATCATCTCTTAGTTCCTCCAATCTTCTCAGGGTATTTCGGGGTTCCGGTTTATATTTTATATTTTTACTTAATAGCATTTAAAATATTATCAGGTTGTTTAACGCTGTAATATAAAAAAATTTCTATCGCATTTGCTGGTGCATGTCAACAAAACAAGTGGATAAAGTAAAAAAAATTGTACCCTGAAAGACAGACCTCGACGAAAAGGTGAGAAATGCACTAAAAATGGAATGTCATTTTCCCGTGCCTGCTGCCGATTTTTACTGTGCCGCCTCTGGCCAGGCTGCCGAAAAGAATCTCGTCGGTTAACCTGTCGCCGATTTCCTTCATGATCAAGCGCCTGAGCGGTCTGGCCCCATAACCGGGGTTATAGCCTTCCCGAGCCAGCCAGCGCCGGGCGGCGGGGGTGAGGGTGATGCTCACTTTTTTATCCGCAAGCTGCACCTGGAGTTCCTTTATCATCTTGTCGACCACTTTCTCAACAATTTCGGTATCAAGCGTCCGAAATGTAATAATCCCGTCAAGTCTGTTCCGGAATTCAGGAGAGAAGAGATTTTTGATGACTTTCCGTTCCTTGCCGCCGGTATCACCCAGGAAACCCATCACATTTTCACTCATTTCCCTGGCGCCGGCATTGGTGGTCATGATGATGATCACGTTCCGGAAGTCCGCACGCCGCCCTGCATTGTCCGTCAACACGGAATGATCCATGACCTGGAGCAGAATGGAGAAAACATCAGGGTGCGCCTTTTCAATTTCATCCAGCAGAAGCACGGAATAAGGATGTTTCCGGATTGCATCGGTCAGCAGACCGCCCTGTTCAAATCCGATATATCCGGGAGGTGCGCCGATAAGTCTCGCCACCGCGTGTTTTTCCATGTATTCGCTCATATCAAAGCGTTCGAAATTGACCGAGAGGAAAGACGCCAGTTGGCGGGCTACCTCTGTCTTGCCGACTCCCGTAGGTCCGGCGAACAGGAACGATCCGGTTGGAGAGAGGGGATTGCCGAGGCCGGCCCGGGATCGTTTGATCGATTTGACAACATTGTCAATAGCTTCATCCTGGCCGAAAATAACCGATTTCATATCCTTTTCCAGATGGAGCAAGCTGCTGTGATCCTTGACAGTCTGGCTGGTAACAGGTACCCGCGCTATTTTGGAGACAATACGTTCCACATCCGCGGTCCGGACAATACGGCCGGTTTTTCCGGAAAGTCTGAACGCCGCCCCGACTTCATCCATAACGTCAATTGCCTTATCCGGAAGGAAGCGGTCATTAATATAGCGGTCGGCAAGTTCAGCTGTTGAGCGGATGGCCGTTTTCGCATACCTGATATGGTGGTGCTCCTCATAGCGTGATTTGAGACCGTTGAGAATATCGCAAGTGTCTTCGACCGACGGTTCTTCAATATCGATTTTCTGGAACCGCCGTGCAAGAGCCCTGTCTTTTTCAATGTGATTCTTGAATTCCTCATAGGTTGTCGACCCAATACAGCGGATCGTTCCAGCCTGCAGAGCCGGCTTGAGCAGGTTGGAGGCATCCATGGAACCGCCGCTTGTTGCTCCCGCACCGACGATTGTATGCATTTCATCAATAAACAGGATGGCATTTTCCTTTTTTTCGATGGCCGAGATAACTGCTTTCAACCTTTTTTCAAAATCACCCCGATATTTGGTTCCGGCAACCAGGGTCCCCATGTCCAGCATGTAAATTTCGGTGTCCTGCAGAAGATCAGGCACCCTCTTATCCGTATCTTCAATTCCTTCCTTCCTGGCAACCCGATCTTCGTAAATTCGAAGAGCCAGTCCTTCGGCCATGGCCGTCTTGCCGACACCCGGTTCCCCTACGAGCAGAGGGTTGTTCTTGCGCCGTCGGCAGAGGACCTGCATCATGCGCATAAGTTCGTGATCTCTGCCGATCAAAGGATCTATGTTCCCGGCAGCCGCCCGCATGGCAAAGTTGACGGTAAATTGTTCAAGCGGATCATCGCTTGTTTTTTCTTTTTTCTTGACCGGGGTCTGATCGGGTTTGGGAAGCGGCTCATGCTGGAAGGTTTCCGGCAGGGAATGAGAAATATATTCCAGAACCTCAAGTCTGCCGATACCCTCAGTGCCCAGAAAATAAACGGCATGGGAATCCGGTTCGGCAAAGATCGCTACCAGGACATCACCGGTATCAACCTGTTTTTTGCCGCAGCTCTGGACATGATTGACAGCCCTTTGCAGCACCCGGTTAAAAGCGACGGTCTGGGCGGGTTCATCCGCGGCATTTTTCAGGACAGGCAGGCCGCTGGTGAAAAAACGCTCGAGCCGCTTTTTGAGTTTCTCTTCGTTGCCGCCGCATTGGGTGATGACATGTTTTGCCAGGTCATCATGCAACAGACCGTATAACATATGTTCCACTGTCACGAATTCGTGACGGTGGATTTTTGCCTCTTTGATCGCCTTGATCAGTGCCAGTTCCAATTCTCTACTTAACATAATATTTCCAAATCGCTTACCTGGTCACTTTTTCCAGTGAACATTTAAGCGGAAATTGATTCTTACGAGCCATGTCATGGACAATGGCCACCTTTGTTTCCCCGATTTCTCGGGTGTAAACACCCGCAATACCCAGCCCCTGATGATGGATATTAAGCATGATTCTGGTTGCTTCACTTGTATCCTTGTGAAAGACGGTTTGCAGAATCATGACCACAAAATCCATTGTCGTATAATCATCGTTGTGCAACAGGACCTTATACAGAGGGGGCTCCTGAAGTTCAGTTTTATCCCTTTTATGGGTTTGTTCCCGGATATCGGTATTTTCTTTCCCCATGTATGGAGGGTTCCGATTAAGCTCAATCTTCATCATTCCTAATATATCATTAAATCTAGTATAAATGTAATCTTCTATGATATTTTTTCAAGACTGATAATCGGCATTGCCGAGCATACTGATTATCAGATGCTGGATAACTATATCTGCGGCAACAATCGACCCTTTAAGACGGAAATCCGCCGCCAGTACGTCAAACATCCATCTCTGCAGAGTGGACAGCTCAAAAGCAGCGGCGGTTTTAAACTGCATGAAAAGTGCATAGGGATGTCCTGACAATTCTTTTTTCCATTCTCCTTTGCTTTGCAGCCGGGGCAGGCATTGCTGCTGAAAGAGAGCAGGTGACATGGATCTGCTGTAACCTGTTTCCGGGAGTTCCTGCATCGCACGGAAGAGCAGCAGTGTACGCAGATAGTTTCTTATCGCGGCAATGATGGCCAGGGGATGTATGCCGTTATCCTGCAGCCGTTCCGCCATCAGCAGAGCATGCTCCATATTTTTGCTGCCCATGGCTGCTGTCAGTTCGAAGAGCGCCTCCTGCCGGGTCCGCCCGATCATGAGCTCAATATCGCTGCGTTGAATCCGGGTTCGTGGTCCTGCATACAGGGCCAGTTTTTCCGCTTCCCTTGCAACTGCGACAGGATGAAATCCGACCCGTTCCAGGAGAAGATCCGCAACATCCGGAGCCATGGTTTTATTATAGCCGGCAAGCGTCTCTTTCAATACTTCCAGCAAAACGGAATGTTGACTTTTCTGGGCCCGGCTGCTGCTTCCGGCTTCAACTCCGAGATCTATAACGACGAATTGTTCTGCCAGCAGCTTAAAGGCCCGTTTGCGTTTGTCCACATCTTCAGTGAGCAGCAGCACGACATTCTGTCTTGGCAGCCCGGCGGTTATTTTTTTCTCAAAAAGCTGCGGCAGATCCGCGGCAGAGAATTTTTTCTTTTCTCCTGCTCCGACGTGTTCCGAATTGAGCAATTTTCCGATCCAGGCAAGATTCTCCTGGGGCCGGGCAAAACCGAAAAGCTTTTTCCATACGGCTGCCGGCATGCCTGCAGGGTCATTGGCAGGATCGTCGGCAGCAAGCCCCACCGCTTCAAGCATGGCTCGCAGATAACCGCTGGCAAGGGGTATGTTGTTTTCCCGGTAGGCTGCAGCGGTTTTCTTCCAGAGGGATTGGGTGTTATTTGAGGAAAGGAAAAGTCCGGTATCGGAAATCCGGAAAACCTGTCTGCCCGGGAAAAGACTGTAGCTTGTTATTTTTCCTAAGGTCAGGGAAAAATCCTCCTGGGCGCCGTCAATAATATGAACATTGCCTCCCCCGGGAAGCAGGGCGCTGATAATTTTTTCCGCTGCCTGCTGGCAGAGATATCGTTCACCAAACAGGAGGTAGATCTGGGAAATATTTTCTTTCCTGATTTTTTTTGCCAGTGCATCCAACTGGTCCCGGGTATAAACCGCCATGGAAATTATGTGCTCCTCATGTCATCTGATCCGGTTGTCTCCCCGCGGTCGGGCGGATTTTCAGCCTGTAATTTTCTTTCTTCATTCATTATTTTGTGCAGAATGGCAGGGAGCGACCCGGGCTGCAGGTAATCCCGGCCGTGCTCCTTGAAAATAAATGCAAGCTCCTCTGCCACATCTTTCCAGGTTATAGATGACGGATTTCCGGCAATGACTTCAAAAAAATTTTTATTGTAAGGATCATTTATACCTGCAAGGCCGGTTCCTATAGTAGCAAGAATATCGACATTGCCAAGAAACATATGATCAAGCCTGGTATAGGCTTTGACCCCGCCGCAGGAACCGAGGCTCAGGAAACGCTGCTGTGCTTCAAGATCCGCTTCGCTTACTTTTCCGCTCTGCATAAGTTCATGCAGCGGATCCATGATCTGTTCGGACCGCCAGTAACTATGCCCACGCTGGGCAAACATTTCCGTACCGTTCAAAATAAAGCGTTCCATCAGGATTTCCTGATCCTTGCCTCCGTTATAGACGAAAGTGGAATGAGTAACAGTGATTTTGTTTATCTGCCTGGCAAAGGAAACAGCATAGGAATTCCGGTACATACTGGAAAACAGTGTGGAGAGTCCGGCGGGATTATTCGACCGGATGCCGCCGATTATCTGCTTGACTTCCGCCTGCAGTCCTTCCGACAACGGCCTGACGGTAAAATCATCGGAAAGCTGCGGTATATAACCGCTTTTTAACAGCATGGCGGCAAAGGAACGAAATGAATTTCGGCCATCGTCGTCAGGATGAAAAACGGAGATGGAACTGAGTGCGCCGTCGGATTTCCATTGCGCAAAGGGAGTCGTCAGATAGCGGTGAAGATTTGTCGCACCGTGTGCAGCCATGAGACTGGTAATTGACGATCGTTCTTCCGGTAGAAGGAGATCCGGAAATTCCTGGAGATAATACTGGAGAATAACAGTGATAAGACGTGCATAGATGGCGGTGCCGGATTCAGCCCCGCCCCTCATTTTGTCTATCAAAAAGCTCCTTGCCGCAGGCTGAAGAACCTCCAGAAGATGCATGAATGTCGCTGAAAAAAGAATAATGGAATCTTCGTCCTCAAAAGCGGATGCGGCGACAAGGTCGAGAATCTGTTCCTGTTCCTTCGTGTTTTCCGGAAAGAAAGCGGTCAGTTTTCCCTTTTGGGCGAGGCTGACGACAAAATCCGAGACAAACTGATTCCCGGCATCAACATCATTCAGGAAGAGCAGCAGATTGCCTGCAAAACGATCGGTAATTCTTTTTTTGAGTATCGGAACAAGTATATCCCGGAACGAACTGTCATAGAGTTGGCTGCCCTGGGAAAGCAGGGCGTAGATATTTGCCGATGTCATCCTTCTCCCGGTTTCAACCCTTTCCAGAGCAGTGGCTTCCTTGAGGATGGCAATCAGGGTGGTTTTTTGGGCGGCACCATAAAAATTTTCCGCATACCGTGAAATAACCAGGGGGGACAATGCGGAGAAACGAGCCTTGATTTCTTCTGTGGAATAACCCTGCAGTTCATAATTTGAAATTTCAAGGCCGAAGCGATCGGTAACAGCATGGAGATTATTTATCTTCCAGATCAGTTCTTCTCCGGCATCATAAAGGGCCTTGAGAAGAATTTGCCGCCGTTCGAGAGTGAGACGATAGAACTGATTCTCCTGGATCTCAGGGGGAGTGGCAAAATAACCGGTGATCCAGAACCAGGCCTCTTCAGGGGACATGCTGCTGTCAAGAAAAAGGGCGCGCGCATTCCAGGCATCATCCTGGTGCAGCTGGGCCAGAAGGGGAAGGGCATCAAGAGCCGCTTGTATTGCCATCCCGGGGACAGCGCAATACGCTTCGGCAACCCTGGCCTGATTATCCCGCAGGACGGCAATTGCACCCATTCCGCTCAATGCCTGGTCAACATGGATTCCCCGTACCGCAAAGAGAGACTGGGCAGCCTTGTTTTGGGCGTCGTCGAAACGGACGAGCAGGGGAATGGTATGCAAGGCGTTTTCCGCCCTGATTTGCGGCAGACGGCAGTACCCTCTGAACGATCGGCCGGCCTCATACTCAAGAGTTTTTATCTCCGGCAGGGCTGCCAGAGCAAGGTCGGCTGTTGTTCCCCGGAGTTCACTCCATTCCTCAAAGGAGAGAACCTGTTCATACGACAAATCAAGCTCCTGCAGGCGAGCCCATGCCTTTAAGCTGTGCTCAAAGTCGATACCCGGCATGGTGCACATTTTACGGAAGACTCTTCTGTTGTTGTAGTTCAGGCTGCTGATGATTCTGCGTCCGTATTCCCGCTGCTCTTCCGTCAGGCCGGGGACAAGCGAATAGAGTTCCACCGTCCGTTTCCAACTTGCATCCTGCCGGCTGTTCGTCTTGCCGGAACAGGGAGTGGTGAATATTCCGCTCATCAGGAGCATGCAAAGAATAATTAAAAAACAATTATGGCAGAATCTGTGTCTTGTCACGGAGGTGAGGAAATTCTCTTTGTTGTTAACAACGAAGTGATGATGTTTTTTTTCCGGAATAGCGTTATGTTTTATTTTATTCTATTCCCGATTTTCCTGCACTGAAATTGGACGGGCTCCTGAAAGGTCAAGTGAATGCGGTAACGAATGAAAGAAAAAAGAGTTGTTGAATAAAAAAACCCCCTCCGGTGCGAATCGCCCGGAGGGGGTTGTCTGATTCAGGCAGCAGCCTTTGCGCTGCCTGGACAATTTGGTAGTTAACGGTTGTCCACGCAGGTGCCGCCGTTGTCATCGCTATTGGTCCCGTCAGGACAGGTGGTATTCGACCAGGTGGCGCCGTTGTAATTATTGACATTGCCACGGGCATCGGCACCTGTCAGGACCGCGTCGGTGAAGTTGACGCCTGTGAAAATTGCATTGAGCAGGCTTGCCCCGCTGAGATCGGCGCCGATCATGGTACTGCCGTTGAAATTAGCACCGGACATGTTTGCGTTTGCGAGGTCAGTTGAAGTCAGGTCTGCACCGTTCACTTTGGCACCGTACAGATTTGCCTGATAAAGGATAGCCTCGGACAGGTTGGAGTTGCTCAGGGTGGCAAATTTCAATATGGCCCCTGACAGGTCTGCCCCCTGCAGATTTGCGCTGCTGATGGTTGCCGTCTCTACATTCGTTCCGACAAGCAGCGCATTGCTGAGGTTGGTGTTGCTCAAATCAATCTGATAGAGATAGAGACCGCTCAGGTCCTGACCGCTGAGATTGCAGCCGCTCAGATCGGCGCGGGCTTTAAGATCGGTGCAAGTGCTCTGAGCAGGAGTGGTCGTACAGTTGTTCTCGCAGCCGTCGCCGTTAATGCTGTTACCGTCATCGCACTGCTCATCGGCATCGAGCGCTCCGTCCCCGCAGGTGCCAACCGTGGTTCCGCCATCCCCTGATGTACCGCCTGTATCGCCGGCAACAGCCGTAATTACCGTACAGACGAAAGCACCGTTGACTATGCCGCTTATCGCTTCTCCATCCGGGCAGGAAAAGTCGGCCAGGAAAGCATCAGCACCTGAAGGACCCGGAGGACCTTCAGGACCTGCCAGACCCTGCGGACCTGCCGGACCCTGGGGGCCTTCCGGACCGGGGGTAAGCTGGATGGTATTGACCTGGTTCTGCAGATTGGTGATTTCATTCTGCAGGTCGGCAAGAGCATCCTTGACCCCGTAAATTTTTGTTTCGTTGTCTTGAGATTTTGATTTGGCCTGTGTGGCTTCTGTTTTGGTTGCTTCCACTTCAGTCTGCAGTTGCTGCACAGTAGCGTCATCAACGGCAAAGGCCTGACTGCTCATGAACAATAGAGTTAAACCTAAAATAGCAGCCCCTTCAGCTATTATCCCTTTCATTTGTTCTCTCCCTTCCTTTGTTTGCGGTAAACAGATTGTTTCTATCTGTCATTGTAAAGGCTTAGCACAATTACTAAGCAGATGTAAAAAAACTGAATTGAAAAATGGATTGAACTTTAATTAGGCAATAAACATGCCATCTGATTTTTAACTTACTGAAAAGGCTTAATTCGCTGGAAAGATGAGGGAAAAAAACAAATTGATTGTTTGCAAATATCGAGGTTGAGAATGACAGGAAATGAAACGGTACATGGCGAAAACACCAAATTGGAGTTTTTATGCCTGAACAAATGGTGAAATCACCAGCACGGGTTCAGAAGTCAGAATTTAAGGGTTTCGGGGTTTAGGTGAACCTCCCCCAGATGGGTAGATACCGTCTTCCCCGTCAAGAATTTTGTGGCTGATAGGGGGTAAGATTTTTATAAACACCAAAGGCGATGTGA
>JAWSUG010000036.1:0-28901 GCA_033549385.1 Desulfobulbaceae bacterium
AGTTTTTATTTTACAGCCGCGGCAGAGAAAATATGAGCTATGTCACAGCATGGATAACCATGAAAAATCTGCTGGCAAAAGCTGGGCTGGGAGACAAAGGCTATAGCCTCCATTCCCTGCGCCATACCTTTGCCACGGATATGCTCAATGCCGGATTACGGCTGGAGGTGCTGCAGCAACTTCTCGGTCACTGCTCCATAGAGATCACCAGGCGCTATGCAAGGATGTCCGACACCACCAGGGAAACAGAATATTTCAAGGCAATGGCCATTATCGAACAGGGAGCACGGCATGAACCTTACCGGGTCAATACTCAGCTACAGGCGGTATTTGAAGAGAAGAAACTTGTCAAAACACACGATTAAAAATTCCCTTTCCGTCTGAAGCAGAACAAAACTTCTCAGCATAACACCCTCACCTTTTAGTTTTTGTGCCTTCCCCCAGTAAAACTGGAGAAACTTCGTGAAGCAGCAACATCTTTTTGATAAAGTGTAACTATATCACCACCAATCCGTAACATCTATAAATGAGCTGGAAAGGAAAAAGGTGAGAAAAAAGGGGATATAGTTGTGAATGACCGCCGTAAGTTTCCTCGCTATCCTGAATATCTATACCTAAATATTTTTGTTAGCGACGAAAATAGTACACCATCAAAAATTATCAATTTCAAAGGCAGAACACTTGACTGCAGTCGTGGTGGATTTCGGATTGAAAGCCTTCAGGAACTCTCTACCGGGTCCCTTATCGGTTTTGAATCGGATGATGATAATTCAGTCCATAGCATGTCAGGTATTGGTGAAGTAAAATGGTGCAGGCGATCAAAAAAACAGAATTATTTTGAATTTGGCATTGCTTTCCCTATTTTAGTGCAACCCAGGGAATGCGTGAGCACAAGCAGTGCCGGCAGTTCATAAAGTTGTCATTTTCGTCTCTCCCTTGACAAAGGCCTTTTAGCGGGTGATCCGATATGGAAAATCACAAACTGGTAATGCCCCAGCATCTCAACCATTACGGATTCCTTTTCGGCGGCGACCTGCTCAAGTGGGTTGACGAATATGCCTACATAGCCGCGACCATGGAGTATCCGGGAAGCAATTTCGTAACCGTTGCCATGGATAAGGTGGTGTTCAAAAAAAGTGCCCGCAAAGGGACTATACTCAAGTTTTTTGTCGAGAAAATAAAAGAGGGTATGACATCCGTCCAGTATAATGTCAGGGTCTTTCACGGCAACAGCATGGAGGACGATGACCTGATATTCTCCACCGGGGTCACCCTGGTACGCATCGATGAGCGCGGCAGCAAAATCCCTTTGCGCAAAACCTGAATCTGCCTGATATCAATACTTCAAGCCGACACGGTCGCGGACCATATCAAGGGTGATTTGAGCCTTTTGTCTTGCTTTATCCGCACCCTTGCCCAGGATGTCGCGCAGATAATCAGGATTGGCCAGCAGTTCCTTCTTTTTATCCCGCGCTCCGGCAAAGTAGTCCCTGATCAGTTCAAAGAGTTCCTGCTTGATGTGGCCGTAGGCCGCGCCGCCGTTTATGTACAGGTCCCGGATTTCAGCCAGCCGTTCCGGCGCCATAAAGAGCTTAAGTAATGCATAAAGATTGCAGGTATCGGGATTTTTTGGGTCTTCCACCGGTGTTGAGTCGGTCTGGATTGCCATGACCCTCTTGCGAAGCTGCTTGTCTTCAAGAAAAATTGGAATGGTGTTGCCGTAGGATTTGGACATCTTCTGGCCGTCTACACCCGGAACAATTGCCGTACTCTCGTTAATCGCAGGTTCCGGTATAATAAAGGTCTCGCCAAAGGTATTATTGAATTTGATGGCAATATCGCGGGCCACTTCCAGGTGCTGTTTCTGATCCTTGCCCACCGGCACGATTTCTGACTGAAACAGAAGGATATCGGCGGCCATCAGCATCGGGTAGGCGAACAGGCCGTGACTGGGGGTTATGCCCTTGGCGGTTTTATCCTTGAATGAGTGGCAGCGCTCCAGGAGTCCCATGGGAGTGATCGTTGAAAGAATCCAGGTCAGCTCGCATACTTCGGGGAGATCGGACTGCACCCAGAATGTGCAGCGATCCGGATCAAGACCCAGCGCCAGAAAATCGGCAGCCGCCTCCAGGGTCCCTTCCCGCAGCCGGTCACGGTCATGGACCGAGGTCAGGGCATGCAGATCAACGATAAAAACATAGAGATCCGCTGTCTCCATGTAGTCGATCATGGTTTTCATCATCCCGAAATAATTGCCTATATGCAGTTTTCCTGAAGGCTGTATACCCGATAAAATTCTTTTCATGAATACAATCCTGATTTGTTAAAATCTCATTGTCCCTTAATGAGCACGAGCGTTGCCGTTAAGGATTTGACCGGTTTGAACCCTGCACACAGGAATCTGAATGCAAGGGAGTTTCAAAATCCCGGCAGCAGCGAGGAACGCATTTATCTATTCGTCAACTATCCTGAACCGGATTAAAATTCCCCAAAACACATTTTCCATCCGGCCTATTGATATAGCCGAAACGCACACAAAAAAAAAGGGGAGAGCGGTATTATCCGCCCTCCCCTGGAATTTTTTTAAAAATTCTTATTTCACTTCTTCAAAATCGGCATCGACTACATCATCGTCATCCTTGCCGCCTTTACTTCCTCCTCCCGCACCGGCACCGGCACCACCGGCGCCCGCTTCCGGACCGGGTCCGCCGCCCTGCTGGCCCTGGTTGGCCTGGGCATACATCAGTTCGGCCAGTTTATGGGAAGCCTGGGTCAACGACTCGGTTGCCTTTTTGATTTCCTCAATATCATCGCCTTCCAACGCCTTTTTCAGGTTGGCAATTTCATTTTCAACATTGGCCTTGGTATCGGCATCAACCTTGTCGCCAAGTTCCTTAAGGCTTTTCCCCGTCATATGAATCATTGAATCGGCGTTGTTTTTGGCCTCGACAAGTTCTTTGCGCTTATGATCCTCTTCGGCATGCAGTTCGGCATCCTTCTTCATCCGCTCAATCTCATCCTCGGAAAGACCGCTGGATGCGGTAATGCGAATGGACTGCTCCTTGCCGGTGCCAAGGTCTTTTGCCGAGACATGCAGGATACCGTTCGCATCGAGATCAAAGGTCACCTCAATCTGCGGGACGCCGCGGGGAGCCGGCGGAATATCCGCCAGTTCAAAACGGCCGATCGTCTTGTTGTTCTGGGCCATTTCCCGCTCACCCTGCAGTACATGTATGGAAACTGCCGGCTGGTTGTCTGCCGCGGTAGAGAAGACCTGACTCTTTTTGGTCGGAACGGTTGTGTTCTTTTCGATCAGCTTGGTGAAAACGCCGCCCAGGGTTTCGATACCCAAGGACAACGGGGTAACATCCAGCAGCAGGACATCCTTGACGTCGCCCCGCAGAACCCCGCCCTGAATGGCAGCTCCGATGGCAACCACTTCATCGGGATTAACGCCCTTGTGCGGCTCCTTACCGAAAATGGATTTAACTTTTTCCTGCACCTTGGGCATCCTGGTCATACCGCCGACAAGGATAACTTCATCAATATCGGAAGGTGACAGGCCGGCATCCTTCAATGCAGTCCGGCAAGGGCCTTCGGTACGATCAATCAGGTCCTCCACCAGGCTCTCCATTTTGGCCCGGGAAAGTTTTATATTCAAATGTTTGGGTCCTGAGGCATCGGCCGTAATAAACGGCAGGTTGATGTCGGTTTCCTTTGCAGTGGATAACTCCATCTTCGCTTTTTCCGCCTCTTCCTTGAGCCGCTGCAGCGCCATTTTGTCGCTGCGCAGATCAATGCCCTGGTCCCGCTTGAATTCATCGGCCAGCCAGTTCACAATCCGCATGTCAAAATCTTCACCGCCCAGGAAAGTGTCGCCGTTGGTGGATTTAACCTCGAAAACACCGTCGCCGATCTCCAGGATGGATATGTCGAAAGTTCCGCCGCCAAGATCGAAGACAGCTATTTTTTCCTCGCCCTTTTTGTCGAGACCGTAGGCCAGTGAAGCAGCCGTAGGTTCGTTAATGATGCGCTGGACATTTAATCCGGCAATCCTGCCGGCATCCTTGGTGGCCTGCCGCTGGGCATCGTTAAAATAGGCGGGCACGGTCACAACCGCCTCGGTAACCTGTTCGCCGAGATACTCCTCCGCCGTCTGCTTCATTTTGGTGAGAATCATGGCGGAAATTTCCGCAGCACTGTACTTCTTGCCGGAAACCTCAACCATGGCATCACCGTCCGGACCCTCAACTATGTGGAACGGGCTCATTTCAACCGACTTTTTAACTTCGGCATCAGAGAACTTGCGACCGATGAGTCTTTTAATGGCGAACAGTGTTCTTGTCGGATTGGTCACGGACTGACGTTTGGCCACCTGGCCGACCAACCGCTCACCGCTGTCATTGAAGGCAACAATCGACGGTGTTGTCCTGTTCCCTTCCGTATTTGCAATGACCTTGGGATCGCCGCCTTCCATGATGGCAACACATGAGTTGGTTGTACCAAGATCAATTCCAATTATTTTACTCATGATCTCACTCTCCTGATATAATTAACAAAAATTATTTAGAATAAACTGTTTAATGCGCAGTAGTTGATTACTTTATGAAACATTCTCTGACTGCACTTTTTATAATGTGCACGAATCAATCAATGTCAAGGCTGTTTCCCCCTCGAGATAGAAACATTTCATTCACCCGGACCCTTTGAAACAATCACTTTGGCTGCCCGTAAAAGCCGATCCTTGAAGCGATACCCCCTGACGAATTCATTCAAGACATGATTGGCGGGAACATTGTCGCTTGGTTCCATGGCCATTGCTTCCTGTTCATTGGGATCAAACTTTTTGCCCACACT
Source organism: Desulfobulbaceae bacterium (assembly GCA_033549385.1). Taxonomy (GTDB): domain Bacteria; phylum Desulfobacterota; class Desulfobulbia; order Desulfobulbales; family Desulfobulbaceae; genus UBA10518. Next base: position 4,858 of record JAWSUG010000036.1, read on the forward strand.
TTCAATCGGGTATACATCAAACTTCTCCAATGTTGCCAGCAGTCCTTTTCTGGTGAGTTCCACTCCTTCGACCATGCCCTGGATTTTCTTCTCCAGGTCCTCTGTATCAACAGAGGCCTGTTCGATTGCCCTCTCCAGATTGTCAACGGTGGAAAGCAGTTCCCGCAGGACATTCTCACCTGCATACTTGAGGGTTGCAGCCCGTTCCCTTTCCATCCTTTTTTTATAATTCTCGAACTCGGCAGCCAGCCGCAGGAGTTTGTCCCGATTATTCTCGGCTTCCTGCCGCAGGGACTCAATATCCTGCTCTACCTGTTCGGCCTCATCCAGCAGATCGTTTGCATTGTTACCGGTTTCAGAATTGCTCACCTCCGCCTCTTCCGGCCCGGTATTGTTTGCATTTTTGTCCTCAGGCACAAATATTCTCCTCAGCTTAATCAAGAACAAAGCGGTATGGTCCTGCAGAGCAGGTTCATACACAAATTCTTAAAATATCAGACAGTTAAAATAATTTTTTTCTGCGAGTCAAACTCAAGGCCAACTTTAAGAACGGGGTAACAGGTTGTCAAGGGAGGTATGGTGAGGAAAGAGCAAAGAAAGTTAAAATAGTTGAACAAATAAGAACCATTACCGGACCGATCCGCTGCTGCAAACCGGTCCGGCTGGAAAAACTCTCAGGCGGATGCAAGATACTGCCCGATACTGGCGGCAATGGTTTTAAAAATCTTGGTGAATTCCTCTTCGTTGCGTTCAAGAAGGGTGATTCGGAATCCCTGCAGATCTGTTGCAAAGGATGAAAGCGGTACGACACAGACTCCGGTAGATGCGAGCAGGTAGTAAACAAACCGTTTGTCCGGTGTGACGCCGGGGCCGGCGACCATCTCTTCTACGGAAGCACGGACACCGTCGATATCGATAGGCAATGTCTGGTGATGGTTGAGCAGGCCCTCATGAAAGACGGCACTCATATAAAAGGCTCCGTTGGTCCTGTTTACCAGCAGGCCCTTCACGTCCTTCAGGATATCATAAGCGATATTGGAAAAACGTTCGTAGCGTTTAATGCGCTCAGCAAGATAAACAGGATATTCCGGATGGGTCACGATCCTGGGGAGTACGGTTTGGGGCAGCGAAGTCGAACAGACTTCAACCATCTTGGCATTCAAAATGGAATTGATATATCTTTCAAACATGGGATCGCGATGGCCGTTGTAAACCTCGATCCACCCGCAGCGGCTGCCCGGCCAGGGCATTTCCTTGGAAATACCGCGCATGCAGATGGCCGGCACGTCGCCGATGATCGTGCATAATGGGACCGACTTGGTGCCGTTATAGGTCATGTTCTGGTAGACTTCATCGCAGATAATGAAAAGGTCGTTCTTATCCGCAATATCGACAATTTCCCGCAGGATATATTCCGGGTATACGGCTCCGGTCGGGTTGTCGGGATTGATGATGAGAATACCGGCCACAGCCGGATTGTATTTGATGTGATTTTCTATATCCTCGATGTCCGGGTACCACAGGTGGTTGGGATCAAGTATATAGGTTACCGGACGGTCGCCTGCATGAGCAGCTTCTGCGGAGGAATGGGTTGTGTAGCTGGGAGTCGGAACAATCACCCGGGCGGTCCGCTTCAGAAATCCGAATACCTTTGAAATGGCATCGCCAAGCCCGTTGAAAAATATTATATCCCCGGGATCGATCTGGGCCCCGCCCAGGCTGTTGGTCTGGGCAGCGATAAATTCCCTGGTTGATAAAATTCCCCGGGTGGGGCAATAGCCGAAGGTCATATCGTCCCTGACCGCATCGATCACTATTTCCTTCATCCATAAAGGGATCTTCTCTCCCTTGGCAATGGGATCGCCAATATTTTCCCAGTTTATCGGGACGCCGAGTTTCTGGAGTTTCTCACCGACATTTACGATGTTGCGAATCTCGTAAGTAAGCTCACCAGCACCGATATGGACTATATCAGTACGCATTCCTCAATCTCCGTTAATTTTCATTCAGGAACGAATTATTAAATTCCGCCAGGCAGGATACTATCTGATTTATCTGGAGGCGGCAATCCGCGTCAACAGTTCGTTGCAGGTAAAAGGATTTTGCAGGATTTATCAATCACTTTTTCAAATCAATACTGTTTTTAACAGCGGCGCTCACGTAAAACAAGATTAATCAATATTATAACTCTTAATTTTATTGAGCAGGGTTTTGCGGGTAATCTGCAGCCGCCGGGCAGTTTCGCTCCTGTTGCCGCCGGTCTCTTCCAGGGTTTTAATGATCAGTGACCGCTCCGCATCCTTCAGGGTGGATGGTGCTTCCGTTTCCCGGGGCGCCTTGTTATCACTGCCCCAGCGCTGGAGGGAAAGGGGCAGAATGCCAATGTCCAGATATTCACCGCGCATGAGAACTACACCGCGTTCGATGGAATTCTCAAGTTCGCGGACATTGCCCGGCCAGGGATAGCGTATCAGCAGATCCATGCACTCGGGTGTAATGCCGGCAACCTGTCTTTTGTTCTTAACGGCAAAACGCTTGAGAAAATAATCGGCAAGAAGGGGGATATCCCCCTGCCGCTCCCTGAGAGGGGGCATGTGGAGGACAACCACATTGAGCCGGTAATAAAGGTCCTCCCGGAACCGGCCCTCAGCAACCTCCTGCTCCAGTTCCCTGTTGGTGGCGGCAATTATCCGTACATCCACCTGTATGGTTTCCTGGCCGCCCACTCTCTGCAATTCCTGTTCCTGCAGCACCCTGAGCAGTTTAACCTGCATGGCGGGAGACGTTTCCCCGATTTCATCGAGAAAGAGCGTGCCGCCGCTGGCCTGGACAAAACGGCCTTCCCGCCTGCGGTCGGCTCCGGTAAAAGCTCCCTTTTCATGGCCGAACAATTCGGATTCAAGAAGATTTTCCGAAAGAGCGGCGCAATTCACCTTGACAAGAGGCCCTTCCGATCTCGAACTTTTGGCGTGGAGCGCGGCTGCGACCAGTTCCTTGCCGGTGCCCGATTCTCCGGTAATCAGCACGTTCGCCCGGGTCGGCGCAACCCGCATGATCATCTGCCAGAGTTCCTTCATCGGGGCCGAGGTGCCGATGATATCGTTATCCGCCCCGGAAAAATCCTCAGGATCATGAGCATCACTGTCGCTCCCGCGTTTATGCCTAACAGCAGCATCGAGTGTCTGGCGGAGGCGGTCAAAATCAAGGGGTTTGGTCAGGTAATCGTGCGCCCCCATCTTGATGGCTTCAACAGCGGAATCCACAGAGGAGAAAGCAGTCATGATAATCACAGGTATGGCGGGATTGATGGCATGTATTTTCTGCAGGGCCTCCATGCCGTCCATGGTGGTCATGCGAACATCCATCAGGATTGCATCGCACGGTCCTGCCTCAACCGCAGCGACCGCGGTTGTGCCGTCATCCGCCTCTTCCGTCTGCCACCCCCATTCCGCCAGCAGGGTGGTCAGCATATAGCGATGCACCTTCTCGTCATCGACAACAAGGATTTTAATGTTTGAATTTTTTTTCATATAAAGTGAAATTACACAATTCCTGTTTTAAAGTGTACCAGAAATTCAAAAAATGAGCATATACTCTTCATTGAGCCGGGTCCCCTTCCCTTTGCTGAAAAAATATAATCATGAATCATCGAATTAGAATCGAAAAAATTGTCACCGGAGGTTTCGGACTGGCGCGTCTGCCTGACGGCCTCGTTGTCCTGACCAGATATGTCATTCCCGGAGAAACGGTGCTGGTCAGGGAGGTTGCCCGACATCGGGGCTATATCGAAGCCCTGCCGGTTGAAATAATTGATTCCCCGCAAAACCGTGCAGCACCTCCCTGCCCTTATTTCACCGCCTGCGGCGGCTGTGATTTCCAGCACATAGAGATTTCCTCCCAGCATCACATCAAAACGGAAATGATCAGGGAGTCGCTGCAGCGGGCAGGGGTTGCCGCGGACAACAGTGTTGTTCATCCTCTCCTCCCCTCGCCCCTGCCGTACGGATACCGCTTCCGCATCCGCCTGCAGGCGGGACCTGAGGGGCAACTCGGTTTTTTCCGGACCGGCAGCAATGACCTGGTGCCGGTCAGCCGCTGTCTTCTGGCGACGGATCCCATCAACCGGGCTCTCCGGGAACTGCGGAGTTCGGACACTTTCAGTAAAATCGCCGCCGATATAAGCGAAATCGAACTCCTGCAGAATCCCGCGGATAACCGCGTTGTTGCCGTTCTCCACCTGCACAGGAAGGCGAAGGCAAAAACATCGCAGTTCTCTGCTTTCGCCGTAACGCTTGAGACAATCAGTGATTTAGTCATTAAAAAAGGGAAAAAAATCTCCTCCCCTGTCCCGGGGGCATCCCCGGTGCTGCTCCAACAGGATTTCGACAGCAGCATATGCGGCCGATCCTTTTCCCTTTCCTGGAGCCCCGGCTGCTTCTTCCAGGTCAATGTGCCGCATAATCGGAACCTGATAGCGCAGGTCTGCCGGGAATATGTGCGAACCGGCAGAGGGCGCACTGTTCTTGACCTGTACTGCGGTATGGGGAATTTTTCCATACCGATCGCGTTATGCGGCGCGGAAGTGACCGGCATTGAACACAATCCGGAAAGCATAAAGTGGTCAGTATTCAATGCCCGGCAGGCAGGCCTTGACCGGTGTTCTTTCCTGGCGGATGACGTTGGCCGGCGCCTCCAGGATTTCCTCAGCCGGAGCCAGGGGTTTGAGGTCATTCTTGTTGATCCGCCCCGGCAGGGACTCGGCAAACATACTCCGCTGCTTGCCGCTCTCAAACCCGAAACCATAATATATGTATCCTGCGACCCGGCGACTCTGGCCCGCGACCTTGCAGCTTTGACCAAGAGCGGCTACCGCATCTCAAGTCTGACGCCGGTAGACATGTTCCCGCAGACACATCACATAGAGTCCGTCGCATTGCTCGAAAAAAATTGACATCAGATCCTCTTCGCACTAATGATACTTGTTTTCCGTACATTTAAAATTGAGCAATAAAGACAGAACTGCAGAGGTTTCTAAATGACGTCCCAGAAAAACGGTCACCATACCTTTGACGGCTGCCCGGTACTCATAGGCAGCCTGCCGCTGCGCAGCCATGAGGAGGCTCTGGAGTGGATTTTGAAGGCCACCCCGGAAATTCCCCTGTGGCCCCAGCTGCCTTCGAACCCCGTTGAAAGGATGCTGCCGCAGTTTGCCGAGGGAATTCCCTGTATCCGGGAAGAAAATCCGGCCTCGCAAGAGGATGGAAAAGTCTACTTCGACACCGCATATCCGGATTTTGACGAAGCCATGCTCGCCTTTTACGAGGATTACCTGGCAGCGGCGGAAAACCAGGCGGCTCTGGACAACTCGAGGTTCGCCATCAGCAGGGACAGGGGGGCAGGCCTCTACCTGCTTGCAGATAAAATTCAGGAGCTTGCTGAAAGTAAAGCCGTGAAAGGCCAGATAACCGGGCCGTTCACCATGCTGACCGGCATCAAGGACAATCAGGGCAGGGCCGGGTACTTTGACGAGACCGTCAGAGACATGGTCAGCAAGGCTATCGCCATGAAAGCCGCCTGGCAGGTCCGCCTCCTGGGCAGGGACAGCAGCGGACCGGTCCTTCTTTTTATTGACGAACCGGCCCTGGCCGGACTCGGCTCTTCCGCCTTCATCAGCGTAACAACTGAAGACATCAGGGAAATGATCAATGAAACGGCGGCGGCTATCCATCTTGCCGGGGGTCTGGCAGGTATCCATGTATGCGCCAATACCGACTGGGGGCTGCTGCTGGATTCGGAGATAGATATCCTCAGTTTTGATGCATACGATTTTTTTGACCGGATCGCCCCCCTCCGGGAAGAGATGCTCTCCTTTCTGGACCGCGGCGGGATAATCGCCTGGGGAGGAATTCCCACCTCGCGGGAAGAGGATATCACCAGGGAAACGGCTGATTCGCTGGTCAAGCTCTGGCATGAGCAAATGACCGTTTTCACAGGATCTGGGCGGGATGAGAAAGATATTCTCCGGCAGACCCTGATAACGCCGAGCTGCGGGACCGGGTCGCTGTCCCCGGAGTTGGCCGAAAGGGTCCTTGCCCTGACCCGTGAAGTCTCGAGAAAGCTGCGCAAGGAACTATTAGTAGGCTGAAGCGGTTTAGGCTGAAGGGGTTTAGGCTGAATTGTTAGGCTGAAGTGGTTTAGGCTGAAGGCTGTTAGGCTGAAGGGGCCGGCTGCGCCGGGGGGACATCAGGTTTATAGGTTTATAGGTTTTTAGGGATTTATGGGAGTTGAACAGGGGAATTTGAAATTGAATAACAACACGAACAAAACTATGGACCAGAGCAGCAATTTACTCAAGCAACGACGGGATAAAGCCAGACTTCTTGAAGAAAACGGCGTCAAGCTGTACAGCAACAATTTCAAGACTCCTGTTCCCATTGCCGACATTCTGCCCCGGGGGGAAAAACTGGCTGCTGAATCCTACGAGGAAAACGGCCGAACCTACCGGGTCGGAGGCCGGATAATGTCCCTGCGGAAATTCGGCAAAGCAGCTTTTTTTCACCTCCAGGATGAAACCAGACGGCTGCAGATATATGCACGGCGGGATACGCTCGGCGACGGGGAGTATGCCAATTTCAAAAAATGGGATGTCGGCGATATCGTCGGCGTTCACGGCCGACTCTTTAAGACAAAGACCGGTGAATTGTCTCTTGATGCGTCAGCGCTGCAGATGATTACCAAATCGATGCGGCCGCTGCCGGAGAAATTTCACGGTCTCACCGATGTGGAAACACGCTACCGGCAGCGCTACGTCGACCTGATCGTCAACCCCGAGGTGCGCGAGACTTTTCGAAAAAGAGTTGATATCATCCGCCTGATGCGCGAATTCCTCACCAACCGCGGTTTTCTCGAAGTGGAAACGCCGATGATGCAGCCGGTACCCGGGGGTGCGACGGCCAGACCTTTCAAGACGCACCACAAAGCGCTTGGCATTGACCTCTACCTGCGTATTGCTCCTGAGCTTTACCTGAAAAGACTGCTGGTTGGCGGCTTTGAAAAGGTTTTTGAAATCAACAGGAATTTCCGCAATGAAGGGCTTTCGACCCGGCACAATCCCGAATTCACCATGCTGGAATTCTACCAGGCCTATGTCACCTATAATGATCTCATGGATTTGACCGAGGAAATGATATCGTGGCTGGCGGACGAGCTGACCGGGTCCATGGAGCTGACCTACCAGGGGCAGCATGTCAACCTTTCGCCGCCCTGGCAGCGCTATACCATTGATGAAGCCCTGGTTGCAGTCGGCGGTATTGCAGAGGATATCCTTGCGGATGATGCGGCCGTCATGCGGCTGGCCCGGGAAAAAGGCATCGAACTGCAGCAAGGGGCAGGTCCGGGAAAAGCAAAAACCGAACTGTTCGAGCTGCTGGTTGAAGAAAAGCTTATCAATCCGACCTTTGTGACTTCCTATCCGACCGAAGTATCCCCTCTTGCCCGCAGCAACGAACTCGACCCGACCGTCACCGACCGGTTCGAGCTTTTTATTACCGGCCGGGAAATTGCCAATGCTTTCAGTGAATTGAACGACCCTGAGGATCAACTCAGACGTTTTGAAAAACAGATTGCCGAAAGGGGCGATGATGAAGAGGTCCATCCCGAGCTGGACGCAGACTATATACGTGCCCTGGAATACGGCATGCCTCCGGCTGCGGGAGAAGGGATAGGCATAGACCGGCTGGTTATGCTGCTCACCGATTCACCTTCCATCCGCGACGTTATCCTGTTTCCGCACCTGAAACCCGAGGCAGGATTCTGATATTGACCTTTTCCATTGCGCATAATACGAACCGGATACCGATAAAAACCGGCCGGAAGCCGGAATTGCAGAGAATCGGTTTTCCGGTTTATGCAATGTTCCCGGCAAGAAAAATCCGAACTGCAGAGCATGCACATGTCATTTGAATGGTTTGTCAGCCGGCGCTATCTCAGGGCTAAGCGCAAGCAGAAATTCATCTCCCTGATCTCGGTCATCTCGATACTCGGAGTTGCGGTCGGAGTCATGGCTCTAATTGTCGTCCTGTCGGTTTACACCGGTTTTACCGAAGGCCTGCGGGATCAGATTATCGGCATCAACTCGCATGTACTGGTTCAGCGTTTCGGCGGCAATATATACAATCCGGCGGAAGTGGCGGAAAAAGTTGAAGCTGTGGACGGGGTCGAGGCGACAACTCCTTTCATATACAGCCAGGTCCTGGTTTCCTCCGCCCAGAACTCGAGCGGCATTGTCCTGCGCGGCATTGACCCGCGGACAGCGGGAGAGGTCATAAATATCGGGCAAAAAATGAAGGAAGGAGAACTTGCCGCCCTCATCGGGCAGGATAATCCGCCGGGCATCATTATCGGCCAGGAGCTTGCCCGGCAGCTGAATCTGCGACTGGAAAGCAGGGTCCGGCTTATCTCCCCGGAAGGGCCGCTCACTCCCATGGGAGTGCTGCCGAAAATACGGACCTGTATTGTGGTCGGCATATTCGAGACCGGAATGTTCGAGTATGACTCCACCCTCGGCTTTATCAGCCTGGAAACGGCGCGCTCCCTGAGCGGCGACGAGGAAGGGGTCCATGGTCTGGAAGTGCGGGTACGGGATATTGACCGGGCTGATCGTGTTGGAGACACCATTAAAAAAGTGCTTGGTCCGGGCTATTCGGTCCGTGACTGGATGCATCTCAACCAGAATCTTTTTGCCGCTCTCAAGCTGGAAAAAGCGGGTATTTTCATCGCCCTTGACCTGATCATCCTGGTTGCCGCCCTCAACATCATCAGTGCGCTGATCATGGTGGTAATGGAAAAAAACCGGGACATTGCCATCCTTAAATCCATGGGGGCAACCACCGGATCGATCATGCGCATCTTTTTCTACCAGGGCGCGGTCATCGGCATGACCGGTACGATTTTCGGCGTCATGGGAGGCCTCGGACTCTGCACCATACTAAAACGCTACAAATTCATCGAACTTCCCAGCAATGTCTATCCCATGTCCACCATGCCGATCAAGGTCGTGCCTCTTGATATCACCATCATCGCCGTCTCAGCGCTCATTATCACCCTGGGAGCGACGCTCTATCCATCGTGGAAAGCGTCCAAAGTCAGACCTGCCGAGGCCCTGACCTATGAATAGCAGCAATCCTGAAATTCTCCTGCAGGCCGAAGACATCCATAAAACATATGGCACGGGCCGGAGCATGATTCATGTGCTCAGGGGTATAGACGTAACGGTTGGCCGAGGTGAAATGGTTGCAGTGGTCGGCGCTTCAGGTTCCGGTAAAACCACCCTGCTGCAGATTCTGGGCACCCTGGACGTCCCGACACAAGGGGTTCTTGCCTTTGAAGGACGCTCGCTCGCGACCCTCGGCGAAAAAGAATTAAGCATCCACCGGAACCGCAACGTCGGCTTTATTTTCCAGTTTCACCACCTGCTGCCAGAATTTTCCGCCCTTGAGAATGTCATGATTCCGGGCATGATCCGGGGAGAGGACAAGCAGAAACTTACCGGACGCGCCGAAGCACTGCTTGAGCAGGTGAACCTGGGCCATCGGTTGCAGCATAGGAGCGGAGAGCTTTCCGGGGGAGAGCAGCAGCGGGTTGCCCTGGCCCGGGCCCTTATCATGCACCCTTCCCTGCTGCTGGCGGATGAACCGACAGGCAACCTCGATTCCAAAAGCGGCCGGATGGTTTTTGAACTGCTGCACAAAATGAGCAGGGACAGAGGCCTGTCCGTGGTGATGGTGACCCATAACGAGATGCTTGCCCAGGCCATGGACCGCCGCCTGACCCTTCAGGATGGGGTATTGGGTTAGGCGGAAGGCTGAAGGCTGTTAGGCTGAAGGCTGTTAGGGCCGGCTGCGCGGAGGGTGTTGAGGTGTTTAGGGTTTTAGGGTTTTAGGGGTTTAGGTGTTGAGGTGTTTAGGGGTTGAGGTGTTTAGGTTTTTAGGTGTTTAGGGTATATAGGGTTGTGATTTTGGAAGAAAGCGTTGGGCGTTGGAGTCTCCCGCTTTGGCGTACACCCTAACGGCCGTAAACCACTCACCCCGGCGAAGCCGCATCCTCTAAGCCTAACAGCCTTCAGCCTTCAGCCTATATCCCTATCCCCCTAAACCCCAAAACACCTAAAAACCTACACCCCTCAACACCTCAACACCAAAACCCCTAACATCCTAATTCTACCCGAGATGCTCCAGGATTATCTTCAGCATCCTTCGCACCGGTTCCGCCGCTCCCCAGAGCAGCTGGTCCCCGACACTGAAAGCGGTCAGGTATTTTGGGCCCATGTTCATTTTGCGGATCCTTCCCACCGGGATGTCAAGGGTTCCGCTCACCCTGGCCGGAGTCAGTTCCCTGAGTGTTTCTTCTTTGGTATTGGCAACAATATGCACCCATTGGTTATGGGAAGCGATAGCAGACTCAATATCGGCAAGGGGGATGTCCCGGTTGAGCTTGATGGTGAATGCCTGGCTGTGACAGCGCATGGCACCCACCCGCACGCAGCAGCCGTCAACCGGCACCGGGTTCTCCTGGCGGCCGAGAATTTTGTTGCTCTCAGCCATTCCTTTCCATTCCTCACGGGTCTGGCCGTTTTCCATGAGCCTGTCGATCCAGGGGATGAGGCTGGCGGCCAGGGGTGCACCAAAATTCTCCGTCGGCATGGAATTTGTCCGCAGATGCTCGGTGACCGTCCGGTCAATATCCAGAATGGCTGAGGAGGGATCATCAAGCAGCTTCGCTGCACCGTTGCCGAGATACCGCATCTGGTTGACCAGTTCCCGCATGTTCTTGGCACCTGCTCCGGAAGCCGCCTGGTAGGTCATGGATGATACCCATTCCACCCAGCCCTTTTCAAACAGGCCGGCCAGGGCCATCAGCATCAGGGATACCGTACAGTTGCCGCCGATGTAATCCTTGATGCCAGACTGCAGACCATGCCTGATGACCGAACTGTTCACCGGATCAAGCACGATCAGGGAATTCTTCTCCATCCGCAGGGTTGAGGCCGCATCAATCCAGTATCCCTGCCAGTTGTTTTGCCGCAGTTGAGGATATACCGAACCGGTATATCCCCCGCCCTGGCAGGAAAGGATGATGTCCATGTCCTGCAATGAAGCAATATCATCGGCATCAAGAAGTTCATATGTGCGGCCGTTTACTTCCGGTCCATCCTGGCCGGCCTGGGATGTCGAATAAAAGAAAATCTCATATCCCTCAAAATCGTTTTCCCGCCGCATCCTTTCCATGAGGACCGAACCCACCATTCCGCGCCAGCCGATAATTGCTACCTTTCGCATTGTCATACTCCCACGCCCGAAAAGTTTGTTGAACGTAATTTAAAATTGAATACTTATGGCTTTGCAAAAACTCCCCAACTGCTGCGTCGGAGTCTGCGCTTACCTGCACTGCATTCTTCGTCACTGCGGCGTACCGTATGTACGCCTCATTCCTCAGAATTCGGAGTCTTTACCTGCGCGTCTTGCATTTGGGGCTTTTCGAAGTCTCGCTTTGCTCGCTTATCTGCTTAGCCATCACTCTTGATGACTTTTTGCGAGTTCATCATTCTTTATCAATCCGCAAGTAATGCCTCAATTCTCCCGCGATAAGCGGCGCCACCGAAAAAATATCAAGCAGATCGTCACTTTGCCGCTCCGGATAGGTATCTGAACCGAAAATGCGGTCGATCCCTTTTTCCCGGAATTTCTCCCGAGCCTGACCGCACAGAACGAGATGGGTTGCCATGATCATCACATTGACCGCCCCGGCATCATAACAGCGGTCGACAGTCTGCAGCATGGATCCGCCCGTTCGGATCATGTCATCGCAGATAATCGCAGTTTTGCCCCGCACGGCGCTGGAAAGCTGGCCGATGATCGTCTTGTCGATATCATAGCGATCCTTGTTTGCGGCCGTATGCGGACAATCCAGCAGACCGGCCAGTCGGGCGACCCGTTTGCTGAAACCGTAATCAGGGGAAACAAGTACATAGTCGCTGATGCCGGATTGCCTGATTTTCTCCGCGGCATGCGTTTCTGTCCACAGGTGGCGGGTGCTGACTTCTCCGGCGTGCGCATGCAGGACCGCCTCCGAATGCAGGTCAATAAAGGCCACATAATCGGGCCTGGTCCGGTATATCTGCCGGGTCCTGGTAATTCCCTTGGGAATTTCTCCGGACTCGGGCTTCGCCCTTTCCATGGTTGAATGTCCGAGATAGGGAATCACGACATTGACGGTATTGCAGTTCCAGAACCGGCAGCCGGCAATAAGATCAAGAAGCTCCTGGTGTGCCTGATCACTCGGCGTGGAAGCAACTATGATCACTTCCTTCCCGGAAAGGTCGACCGGGAAGGCTTGATAGATTTCACCGTCGGTAAATTCCCTGCGCACCATATTGGTCAACGGAATCTGCAGTTCGGCCGACACTTTTTGCGCAAGCGCCAGCGTAACCTCATTGGCAATCAGCAGTATGTTCTTGCGCAGCGCCATGGGGTTCCTCTCTACAGGGCCTCGACTATTGCATCGCCCATTGTCGCGGTCCCGACCGCCCGGCTGCGGTCAGCCGCTATATCCGCTGTCATGATATTTTTTTCCAGGGCGGCGGCTACCGCATTTTCGATAGCCTCGGCAGCTTCTTCGTTTTCCAGGCTGTAGCGAAGCATCATTGCCGCCGACAGTATCTGGGCAATGGGATTGGCAATACCCTTGCCGGCAATATCCGGGGCCGAACCGCCTGCCGGCTCAAACAGGCCGAATTTTTGCGCATTCAGGCTCGCCGATGCCAGCATTCCCATGGAACCTGTCAGCATGGCGGCTTCATCGGAGATGATATCGCCGAACATGTTGTCGCAGAGCAAGACATCAAACTGATGCGGATCGCGCACCAGCTGCATGGTTGCATTGTCGATATATATATGGCCCAGCTCCACATCCGGGTATTCCCGGCCGATCTCGTTGACCACCTCACGCCAGAGCACCATTGTTGTCAGCACATTGGCCTTGTCCACCGAGGTTACCTTTTTCCGCCGCACCCGTGCCGCTTCAAATGCCATCCGGGTGATCCGTTCGATTTCCGAGCGTTTGTAGATCAGGGTGTCCCAGGCCTTTTCTTCCGGCCCTTCCCCGTCCCTTCCCTTGGGCTGGCCAAAGTAAATGCCCGAGGTCAACTCGCGCACCACCAGAACATCAAAACCGTCCCGGACTATATCTGCCCGAAGGGGACATGCCGATGCCAGGGATTTGAAAACTTTCGCGGGCCGCAGGTTGCAGAACAGGTCAAAATGCTTCCGCAGCGGCAGGAGAGCAGCCCGCTCCGGCTGTTCGGCGGGGGGAAGGCTCTCCCATTTCGGCCCTCCCACTGAACCGAAAAGAACGGCATCGCTCTCTTCACATATTCTGAGGGTCTCCGCAGGCAGGGCATTGCCGTGGTTGTCAATGGCTATGCCGCCTACATCGGCCTTTGTATATTCAAGAGAGAAACCGAACTTTTTCTGTACCGCATCGAGAACCTTCAACGCCTCGGCCATTACCTCGGGACCTATACCGTCACCTGCCAATACTGCTATTTTCTTCATATTATGTATCCACATGCATTATTGAGTTTTGCCGATTCAAGAACTATTTAAGTTACCAAATCATTAAAATTTTGGCCAGTAATTGTTGAATTTCCCGGGCGGGAATATTTCGGGGGCATGCATCAGGGAGATTTTCTGAACAGCAGAAGATGTCTGCCTGCACCTGACAATGGAAGCATTGTTTTTTCCACCCCGATGAATTGGAAAGCAGTCGGGTTTTCCTGTTTTTCCCATCTTTCGCTGCCGCCCTCACCCTGCATGCAGATGACCAGGGTTTTCGGCGCCGCAAGGTGCTCAACCATGGCCAGAAATTCGCAAACTTCCGCCACAGCCCTCCCGGTTATGAAGGCAAAATCACTATCTGCGGCAAAATCCGCATCTTCGGTACGGCGCATGTGCACCTCGGTTTTCTTCAAGGCCAGCAGGCGTATGACATGCTTGAGGAAGGTTGCCCTGCGGTGACGGGGCTCGAGCAGCATCACGGCAAGGGAGGGGCAGGCAATCTTGACGACCAGACCGGGGAAGCCGGCTCCGCTGCCGACATCAAGCAGCGGCCCGGACAGGTGATCAAATTTGCGCAGCAGCGGCACCAGGGTCAGGGAATCAAAAAAATGCTTGTCAATCAGGTCCCGCAGCGACGTGTTCCTGGCAACAAGATTTACCTTTTTGTTCCATTTCCGCAGCTCAAGGCAGTAACGGATTAACGACACGACCTGTTCATCAGTCAGGGCAAGATCAAGTCCGCTCAGGCCTTCAGTAAAAAACTGCGCCGCCTGCCGGGAATATTTTTCGTGCCCTCCGTTCAATGCATTTATTCATCCACCCGCAGGGAAACCGAACGTTCGTGCGCGGTCAGGCCTTCAAGCGACGCCAGCCGCCGGATATGCCCGGCATCGTTGCGCAGGGCCCGGCGGGAATAGGAAATAATCGAGCTCTTCTTGAGAAATGTTTCCACCCCGAGGGCGGAAGAGATCTTTGCCGTTCCCATGGTCGGCAGGACGTGGTTGGGGCCGGCCACGTAATCCCCGGCCGCTTCGGGGGTGTATGATCCCAGGAAAACAGCGCCGGCATGCCGTACTCCGGGCAGCCATTGCCAGGGCTCACGGACCTGCAGTTCAAGATGTTCGATGGCGATATCATTGGCCAGTTCCAGGGCAATGTCGAGTGATTCGGCAACCAGAACGGCTCCCTTATTATGCAGCGATGCCCTGGCAATATCCTGACGCTGCAGCAGGGCCAGCTGTTTTTCCAGTTCAATAACGGTCCGGTCGGCAATCTCTTCGCTGTCCGTGATGAGCAGCGGCAGGGCTTGCGGATCGTGTTCCGCCTGCGCCAGCATATCCGCGGCAATGAATGCCGGGTTTGCCGATTCGTCGGCAATAATGAGGACTTCGCTCGGGCCGGCGATCATGTCGATGCGCACCCGGCCCATGACCTGTCTTTTTGCTTCCGCGACATACTGGTTGCCAGGGCCGACAATGACATCCACCCGCGGGATGGTGACGGTGCCGAAAGCAAGGGCGGCTATGGCCCAGGCGGAACCGACTTTATATATTTCCGTAATGCCGATCTCACGGGCAGCGACCAGCAGTGCCGGACTGACCTGCCCCTGCCTGTTTGCAGGAGTCACCATGACCAGCTTTGCAACTCCGGCGATGACAGCGGGAATGCCGTTCATCAGCACGGAGGAAACCAGGGGCGTGGAACCGCCCTGACCACCGGGGACATAGAGCCCGGCCGAATCAACCGGCCGCACCAGGCGTCCCGTTATGGTGCCGTCGTCCCTGGTCAACAGCCAGGAATCCTCCATTTCCCGTTCATGGAATGAGCGGATCCTTTCCACGGCAAACCGCAGGCTTTTCTTGAAATCATCATCCACCCGGGATTGCGCCCGCTGCATATCTTCTTCCGTGACCCTGAGTCCGGCAACGGACATATCCGGAGAATCAAACTTCCTGGTATATTCGAGGACCGCCTCATCCCCCCTGTCCCGGACATCCCTGATGATCCCGGCGACCGCATCACTGCAGCCGGCGTCACCGAAACTGAACCGGTCAAGAATTCCGGCAATATATTCTCTTCCCTGGTCGGAGTCGACTTTCAGTTTTCGTATAATCATTTTTCGTACCATTCCCTTGACGTGATCAAAGGCGAATATTTTTTCCTTGGCATTTGCCTCCCCCCAGATCGATTGACAGCCGCGTTCATCTTCCCCTTCATTCAAAATTCGACGTTCGTTCCGCTTCGAAAGATGGTCCAAGGTTTAAGGTTTAAGGTTTAAGGTTTAAGGTTTAAGGTTTCGGGTTTTAGGTTTCGGGTTTCAGGTTTGGAGCTTGAGGCCTTTGGATTATTATTACTAATCCGGCGCAGCCGGGAAAGTCCAGAATGCCAACTGCCAACTGAAACTGCCAACTGCTTACTGCCAACTCACGGCGCAGCCGCAACCTTCAGCCTTCAACCTATCCATCCAGCCTTTCCCATTCAGTTTTGTGTTGGAGTTCGCGGGCTCACTCCAACCTACGCAACTAATTCCTAAAAACCTAAAATCCTAATCCCCCTAAACACCTAATTCTCCCGGATCAGTTCCAGCAACTCATCGGAACTGATCCGGGCGCTGACATCCGCACCTTCGAGCAGCGAATTGGCCAGATCCCTTTTCTCCTGATGCAGCTTGACGATTTTTTCTTCAATGGTGTTGGCCGTTATCAGCCGGTAGACGGTAACCGGCCTCTTCTGCCCTATCCTGTGTGCCCGGTCCGCGGCCTGATCTTCGACCGCCGGGTTCCACCAGGGATCCATATGAATAACATAATCGGCTGCCGTCAGGTTAAGCCCCAGCCCGCCTGCCTTGAGGCTGATCAAAAAGAGATCGCCCTCTCCCTCCTGGAATGATTCGACCTGATGCTGCCGTTCCCGGGCAGGGGTGGTTCCGTCAAGATACTTGTACACGATCTCCTTTCTGTCGAGATACTCGCGGATTAACGCAAGATGACCGGTAAACTGGCTGAACACAAGGGCTTTGTGGCGGCTTGCAATCAGTTCCTCGACAACCTGGGAAAATACATCCAGCTTGGTCGAACCGATTTTTGTTTTCGGCATGATCAGCCTGGGATTGCAGCACGCTCTCCGTAATCTCATAATCTCGGCGAGTATCTGCAGATGCCTGCCGGACTGTTCCGCACTGCCTTCAATATTTTCCAGGGCCTTCTGGCGCAGGGCCTCATAAAATCGCATTTCCTCGGGATTCATTTCAACCCGCAGGGTAACTTCGGTGCGGGGCGGCAGTTCATCAAGAACCTGCGACTTGATGCGGCGCAGCATAAACGGCCGGATAATTTTCTTCAGCTTTCTTCTTGCTTCCCGGTCATGATGTTTCTCTATGGGAATGCCGAAACGGGAGTTAAACTGCTTAAAGGTGCCCAGCAGCCTAGGATTGATAAAGCGGAACAGATTCCACAATTCCCCCAGATGATTCTCTATCGGCGTGCCGGTGGTGATCAGCCTGAACCTGCCTTTTAACCGCATGGCTGCACGGGAGCGCTTGGTCCCGGCATTTTTTATGGATTGGGCTTCATCCAGGACGATTGTCTGCCAGATGATCTCTTCCAGCAGATTGATTTCCTGCTGCAGGAGGGTATAGCTGGCGATCAGGATATCAAACTTGCCCAGGGAGCGAACGGTTTCACTGCGTCCTGTACCGCTGAGTAAACGGATATTCAGGGTCGGCGCAAAACGGATTATCTCCTGCTCCCAGTTCATGCACACGGATGTCGGGGCAATGACCAGGGTCGGGCCGTCCTTGGCCTTATGGAGGATTACGGCCAGCGCCTGCAGGGTTTTGCCAAGCCCCATGTCATCGGCCAGGCAGGCCCCGACTCCGAGATGCGCCAGCCTGGCCATCCAGAGGAAGCCTTCCGTCTGGTAGTCCCGCAGTTCAGCCTGCAAAGTTGACGGTACTTCCGGAACCATGTCCTGCGCTTCCTGGATCAGGCGCAACTGCCTTTTCCACCCTTCATCCGATGCCACCTTGGCACCCTGCGTCAACTCCTCAAGGGCAATTGCGGCAAGAGGATGAAAATAGATCTCATCCTTTTTGTCTCCCTTTGTTTCGGAATACAGGATGAGCTCATCGAGGCGCTTGCGAAATTCCTGGGTCAGGGCCAGGAACTGGTTCTCACCGATCGGAATAAAGCGGCTGCGCGAATTCTGCACTTTTTCCAGCAGACTTTTCAACTCAATAACCTCATCCTGGTCGATCACCAGTTTGCCGCTCATCCCGAACCAGTCCTGCTGGCTGGTCCGGATATTGAGATTCAACTGGTTGACGCCCGCCTGCCGGCGGACAGCCAGTTTTCCTCCTTCCGGCCATTCCAGGATGATCCTGTCCCGAATTTCGTCCAGTTCAAGCAGGGCCTGAAGACATTCCTCCGGGTCCAGCAGATGCCATTCACGCTCATTTTCCTGTTCAAGGTCAATGGCAAGATCAAGGATGGGACAGCTTTCTTCAATTTCCCGGGCTTTTTCCTCTTCAAGCTTGAGGTTCCGCCGGGTCTGCAGCCGCTTTCCGTTTACTTCGGCCATGATGTTGGCCACCCCGACTCCGGGTTTAAGGTATGGACCTCCCCCGGGAAAGGGCTGCACGAACATCTCCAGCCGGAAACCGCTGCCGTAAGGAATAAAATGAAGATGAATGGTCGGATCCGCCTCCACCATTTCCTGGCTCTGGCCTTTGATATCCACCCCGACGGATGAATGAACCGTCATAAAGGAAGCGATCCGCCCGATTGCCTCTAAAACCTGGGAGCTTGCCGTAACAGGTACTTTCAGTCCTTTGCGGCCGGTGATTTCGGCCACCCGCCGGTGATTATCGTCAACCTGGATGACCTTGTACCGGGTCGGTGTTTCCCGCCAGACGGCAATGTTCCCTTCCCCGATATCCTGGGTAAAATTAATATACAGATGTTCATCCTGCTGTTCAACCAGCAGTTCCGGCTCCCCGGCGATTATCTCCACCGGAGTCTGCGGTGATTCTTCCAGAAAAACATGGGGATGGCCTATTAATGCGGGCAGGGCGATTTCCGGATCAAAAACATATCCCCTGTTTTTCGCGGAATGATTCACTTCCTTGAGCGACTCGCAGATCTGCCTGTCCTGCGCCGTCAGGAAATCAAGCTTCATATGATCCGCCAGTCTGCCCATGGAAATCGAACGGCCCCTGCTCCACTCGCCGGTAGTTTTCCTTTTCTGTTCCCTGGGGGTTAACCGCAGAGTTCCCTTTTCATGACTGACCATCCAGACCAGGCGGTTGTTTTTTTTCTGCTCCCTGACAGTGCTGGTGAGCAAAATAAGCTCCTGCAGGCTGTGTTTCCACGAATCCTCAGGTTCAATGATATCAACAATCGGCCGGCATCCCGTTTCCCGGCTGAGTTTATCCGCAATTTCCTGGTAATTTTCGTCTTTCTCGCCAAGTTTATGCAGCAGGATTGCCGTTTCCATGGAAAACCAGTTGAAATTACTTTTCCTGCTCCTGCGATGCAGTTCCACCAGTGATTTCTTGAATTCGGGCGGGATTTCCACTTCCATCCAGTAAAGGCATAAAAGAGCGATGAACTTTGTCAGGCTTCGGTCATCGGATTTAAGCTGTTCGGTCAAGGCCATCATGTCAGGCATATTGTCGTCCCTTGAACTGACAACCGCTTCCAGGAAACGAAAGGAGACCTCTTCCGGACTGCCCTTGAACTTTGTCAGGGCAGAAGCAACATGCCGCTTTATTGCCTCCCTGTCTTCATCCCTGTTTCGTGCAAGCAGGGATAAGATACAGAACAGGCCGGGAAGACCGAAAAAGAATGGGTTTTTATCGCCGAAAAAGTCCCGCAGCTGCTCCATCTCCTCCTTGTACAGATGGAGAGCGGAGGCAGTGTCGCCCCGCAGGAAAGCCAGGGTTCCGGAAAAACCGGAACCCTGGAATGATTCTCCATGCTTCTCCAGCAGCTTCTGTAAATCGTCGAATCGGCCCTGCATCACAAGATAGCCGGCAAGCATCCGGTGAAAAGGCACCTGCTCGTCCGCGGACACAGTCAGGCCTTTCTCGTCTTCCAGGTAGTCAATGACCGGCTGGTAGTGATTGAGAGTGGCAATACTGTAGCGGATTATCTGCTCCAGGAGAAAAAACTGCATCGAGCCGGGGAGGCTCCCGAACCATTCGGCATCAAAGGTTTCGGCAACAACTATGACAGCAGGTGACTTGTTGTCGAGTCTGGCGGCACAATGTTCATCAAGAAAAGCAAGCGACTCGTCGATCTTGTCAAAGTCGCCGCTGTATACCCCGATGCGGAACTGGCGCATTGCCCGCCAGCATCTTGTCGCCCATTTGCCGTACATGTAGGAGACCGGAGCCTCCCTTTCCACCAGTCCTGCAAGGCTCTGAAAAATCATGCCCCTGCCCAGGGCTTTTCTGGTGATAAACTCGACCAGAGGCTGAGGGCAGCGGTTTTTTTCATCAAGAAGCTGCAGCTGCCGCAGACGGAGCAGAATCGCCTGCAGCTCATCCCGTGTTGTCGGACGGATATCCTGAACCAGGGACTCTGCTTTGGCCAGAGAATGCAGGAGGAACGTTATTGAAACCGGCTCATAGATAATAGAAATCAGGATAAGCAGTGATTTCTCGAAAGGAGCAAGAGACTCGTATGCAACGATTTTTTCTGGTACTTGTTCTACAATCATCAGTATTTAAATACGGCGCTGGCAGGAGGTCCTGCCGGCACACTACAGCAGCGGCTCATTGATCCAGATATCCGCATTCTCCTGCATGGATGTCAGCCAGGCCGTGAGCAGGGAATTCCGGGTAGAGGTCAACAGCTGTTCCTCCAACTGCAGGCGCTGTTGTTCATCGGGAGTTTTTTCCTCTATTTTTCTTTCGAGCAGTTCATACACTATAAACAAATCATCCTGTACAAAAGGCTCTGCAGGATACGGGTCTTTAAGCGACATCTCAAATGACTTGCGAATGACCTGTTCGGGCAGATCCGCTTCGGCCGGGCCGTTTGCCCGTGAGATATAACCGGTTTTCCGCAAATTTTCAGAAGGCGGGATTGCCTGTGCCAAGCTTTTTTCATCCCGCGCTTTTTGAAGAATATCCTCGGCACTCCGGCGGGCGAGTTCTACACTTTTGGCCATCGTATAATCTTCCACAACCCTGTCCCGTATCGCATCAAGTTCAGGAACTTCCGGTTGGCGGACATCGTCAACAAATAAAATGGCGTATCCTTCTCCGGTCTGCACCAGGGAACTCAATTCACCCTTGTTGAGTCTGAAGGCGGTCTGCATCAGGTCGGGGTCTGAAAGGGGCGGACCAGGAGGAGTGCTCCTGGAAAAATAATCCGTCTGCCGCACTTCTTTTTCATGCTGCTCATTGTATTTTTCCAGGCTGCCGGCACGGATAATTTCCTCATAGGCCTGAGATGCCCGTTTGAAAGTATATCCTCTGACCTCCTGGTTTCTCATCCCGTCCGCTATCTCCTCCCTTACCTCTTCAAACGAGCGCGTTCCTCCCTCCCTTACTTCTTCGAGTTTAATGATATGATAACCGAACCGGGTTTCCACCACATCGCTTATCTCGCCGGGCTGCATTTGAAAAACAGCCTGGTCAACGGGCGGGGCCATTTCTCCTCTTGCTAGGAATCCAAGGTCGCCGCCGTTCGGACCGGAGGAATCTTCAGAATATTCCCTGGCCAGTTCCGTAAAATCACGACCTTCCCTGGCGAACTGTAAAACTTCTTCCGCCTTTCCTTTTTTCTCCGCCCGCACATCTGCATCATCCGCTTCACTTACCGCGAACAGAATATGTCGGGCATGCCGCTGTTCCGGAACAACATACTGCTCTCTGTTCTGCTCGTATTGCTCCCTGAGTTTTTCCTCGGAAATTTCCAATTTATCCATGTCTTCGGCATAATCGAAAAAGAGATATCTGAGCCGGATTTGCGCCTCGGTGAGATAATTGTTTTTATTTTCCTCATACCACTCGGCAAGTTCGTCTTCCTTTACCTCTACCTTGTTGAGGAATTTTTCACTCTCAACCGCATAATATGCCAGTTGAATTTCCTCATTATTTAATTCAAAACCGGACTGCACTTCACCGTCCGGGACTATGGCAAATCCCTGCAGGGCTTCCTGCACCTTGCTATTCAGGAGTTCATTGTTAATACTTGCCTCAAAAGAGGAGGGATTCATCGCGTTCTGGGCGAGCACCATCTTGTACAGGTTGAGGTCAAACTGGCCGTTTGTCTGGAATACATCCATATCTTTTATTTTATTCTGGGTCTCCAGTTCGCTCACGGTTACTCCCATTTCCCGGCCGCCCTGCCTGATCAGGGCGGTCTGGATCAACTGGTTGAGAACCTGCTGCTTCAACCCGAGAGCTTCCAGAAATCCCGGCGGAATTGAACCGCCGAACTGCACCCGGTAGTTGTCAACTATACTGTCGTACGCCCTCTGATACTCTGAGAAGGATATTTCCTCATCGTTCACCTTGGCGATGTAATTTCTTTTGTTGCCGATATTGGTTCCGACACCCCAGAAAATAAAAACAATGGCAATCACCAGGACTATGACCTGGATGACAATTGACTGGGACCGTTTTCGTAAAATATTGAGCATTGTATGATTATCTCCGCAAAAAAATATAATTATAAAATATAACCTCTATAAATACTCTAAAATACCTTCAATTATCCAGTGAAAAATAAAGCTATTTCAATCAAGTAAAAATGACTGGCCATTCATTCAAAAAAAATGAGCATGTTACTTGACAAAGATTTTGCCCTATAGTAAATCAATCCTACTAAACAGCATAGGGGAAAAATCCAGTTAATTTTATTAATATTGCCGCAAGGAGGATAAAGCATGGCAACTATCGATCACAATGGTAAATCTTATAATGTTGATGAGGATGGTTTTCTCGCAAATGGTATGGATGAGTGGGACGAGAATTGGGTAGATTACGTAAAAACCGTTGAAGGTATTTCAGAATTGACCGATGAGCACCAGAAGGTTATCGACGCTCTGCAGGAATACTACAAAAAGAACGGCATTGCTCCCATGGTCCGGATCCTCTCCAAAACCACAGGCTTTCCTCTGAAAAGAATTTATGAGCTGTTCCCGAGCGGCCCCGGTAAAGGAGCCTGTAAAATGGCCGGCCTGCCGAAACCTACCGGCTGCGTCTAATTTGAGGCAATTTACATTTTGAGTTTAAAAAAGGAAGACTGAACAAGTCTTCCTTTTTTTTCATTTTCCGGAGAGTATCGGCGAAACATCCTTCCGGGTCAACGATCAAGAAAGGCTGCGTGAATACTGTCCACGGCAAGCAGGTAATCTTTTTGTGATATCTTAGCTCCCCGCAAACCTCCTCTCAGATTTATCTCATTAACCCAGACTCCGCCTGCCGGGGTAATCAGCAGGTCAATAAAGGCATAAGGAAAGTCCGCCCGGGCCATGACCTTACGGCACAGTTGCAGCTGCTCTTCATCCATATCCCAGGCACTGCTCCGGCCGCCGCAATGCAGGTTGTGGCGAAAATTGTCGGGATTGTGCCTGGTGTAGGCCTCCGTGTACTCTCCCAGGCAGACCACCCGCACGTCCCGGCTCCCGGCGAGATAGGGCTGCACAACGAATGGAAAAGTCAGGGTACCGAGAACAGCCTGGCTGTACACATCTTCAATGGATCCGTACAGAAGAATCCCCAGCCCGCCGTTTGCCCGATCAAGCTTGCAGACAACCCTGCCGACCTTTTTCCTGCCGTAATCCGAAACAAGGTGCATCATGCCAGGCATGGAATAGACGGCTTTTGTACCGGGAATCATGAACGGCTCCAGTATCTTGGCCTGAAAAACCTTGGAACGGCTGCAGAGCTGGGAAAGGGCCGAAGGTATAAGGTTTACACCGCGGACCGCAAGATCGAGCAGGACGTGCTCCTCTCCGGGAGAAAGGCGCAGCCTGCCGACAATGGTATCCTCCGCGGTCAACTCTTCATAACCTGCGGCAAGCGTCTTGTTGTCGGTGATAATTCTCGGTGCCATGTCAGAATGTCATCTCCTGGAGATGATTATAGAACATGGTCAGGTCGGCATTGCATTCACCGCAGTAGAGCCCTACTTTCCCCACAATCTCGGTATCATTTTCTTCGGGAGTAAAGCTGCCGTCATCATTCTGAAGATAACGGGTGGTGACAATGACATCCCGGGCGACTTCGATAAAATACCTGTCATTGCCGCATTCAGGGCAGATTATCCTGCCTAAGGACTGCCCCGAGGGGATGTTTACTTTTTTTCTGGTCAATTTTTCTTCTTTGCTGAGTTAATTATTGATAAGTTCGCAAAAACCTAGACTGGCATATCTGCCGAGTCGACAATATTTGGTGAGTTTATGCCACCATTTGTA
>JAWSUG010000037.1:0-28211 GCA_033549385.1 Desulfobulbaceae bacterium
GAAATTCCATCTTTTGATTGAGAAACAAGGTAGATGGCAAGAAACCATTTGGTAAGGGGCAGTTTGGTGGAATCAAAGATCGTTCCGCTGGTGACGGATGCCTGATACTTGCACTGGTTGCATTGATACAGTTTCCTGGTAGTAATATAGCTGTATTCCGTATGACAGCACACCGGGCAAATAAAACCGCCCGGCCAGCGTAGGGCAAACAGGGTATCATGGCATTGCTGTTCAGTGCCGTATTGAGAAAGAAAATGGGGCAAACTTTGTCCTTTTTGAAATTGAACCTTATTCTTGGGCATAACTCTATCCTCCTGAAAATGTTTGAGGATAGTATGCCATACCGGGGTACTCATATAGTGATAACCCCATCACTTTTTTTCGAAAACTGAGCTTTAGTGGTAATCACATAAATTTTTATGTTGCAATTAACATATTAATAACTACCCAAATAACATAGGGTATTTTTCTGATAGTTTTAATTCTTTAATTTTTTCCATAGCGAAATTAATTCCAACAATAATGTTAAGAATCTCTTCTCTACTTCCACTTGAGTAAACAGCACATGCTAATAGATCAATCTTCTCGCCTTTATAATAATCACTCAAAAGAACAGATTCTTCATATATATCAAGAATATGATTTATGTATTTATCGTAAAAAAATTCCATTTCATCCGGCAAATAATGTTTTAACACTTCCATATTATATCTGAATGTATTGTATAAAAATATAACATCAAATTCATTCCTGGTCATTAAATCATAGAAGGACTCAACTGTTTCCTTGCTAATTCCTCCTTCATATGAAGAATATTTAATGTCTAAATAATCCAATTCATTTGACCAAAGTTTACTAATATTTTCTATGCTATATGAGTAGAAATAAAGAAGCGAAAGTATCTTTGACGATTCAATTAAAGTATATCTAATGTTTGCACCAGACCTCTCAAATATTTCTTGATATTGAGCTAACAACTTATAATATTTTTTGACATCTGGGTGAATATCTTTCTTTCCGTTGACTTTGACAAATAAACCAGGGTACCTGTCCTCATAGGTATAATTTGCCAAATCACCATTATTTTCGATTAATGATAAAATGTATTCTGCCTCTATCGCCTCGGGTTCAGGGACTATGAGCTGGTATTTTAATTTTAAAACATCATACCTGATTCGCCACGTTGTATTAGGAAAGTTTTCTTGAAGATAGGATGTTACCTTTTCAAGTAAATCAAGTTCTTGGTCACCGGACCTATTAAAATATGTACCATCATCCTCTGCCATTTTACCATCACAGATGACATCTTCATAAAAAGCCCAGACATCAACTTCTAAATTAACCCAGGGATAGATATATCCCTGATACTCATCATCGCTTATATACAGTTCTTCTTTCATTTTCACTTCTGTATCATAGATTTTCCCACAGTAAAATATAAGGAGAAACAATAGGTTGAACGTCGGGAGGCTTGAACAGGTCGTTAAAATTGCGTCTTTCAAAGAGATTCAGCTGTAATAAGCGCAACATCTGCTGCATGGAAACCCCGAGCTTGGTTTTGAATTTCAGGAACGAGAGGAGGAGATACACGATCAGGGCAATCCAGACCTGAGTAAGAACTGCATTCAGGGAAGTACCTAGGAAAGTTTTTACTTTCAGGTTCTGCTTGATCCATTTGAAGAACAGCTCGATCTTCCACCGTTCCTTGTAGAGATCGGCAATGGTTTTGGCATCCATGTGGCCGCCGTCATTGGTCAGTTTCAATTCAATCACGACAAGATTCGCCTGCCGGTCAATGGCGAGCAAGTCAATCTGGGAACGGAGCAATCGTTGGAGGTCGTCGCGCTCGCGTACCTTCAGGTCGGTAAACGACGCCTCATCCAGAGGGCGGAACGTATCGGAGGTCATTTCGTAGAGTGGCATTTTGATTCCTTATAGGGTCCGATGTGCCAGGTCAGTTCAGAGTGACATAGAGGGCCGATTTTTAGAATGTATAATCTGGGTATTGTCCTGTACCCATCTTCATTAAAACCATTCGATCGTCGTGTTGATGGAGAATATTTCCGGTAATCATTAATCAGATATTTCCGGCTCCCCATGAGGGATGTAATCATCTGCGTTTAATGTCTTAATTGTTTGAGAAAAGGTCTTATACAATTTTTCGAGCTGTTCCTGTAGCCATAGATGCTGTTCATGCCACTTATTTGTATCCCATGGATCAAACTGCTGTGCGATTGTAATTCGGCTTTCTTTTCGATTTGGAAGCTCATGCCATTCAAGGGGACCTCCGAATATTTCCTCATATTTTTCTTTGTCATCATGCAGCAGGTGGAAATGGGCTTTTGCGTCAGAACCACCCATAGCTAATGCTGCGTAAATTACTTTATTTTGGGTGTTAACGACTGCAACCAACCAGAAGTTTGATCTTCCGATAGCAAAGTACATCCAATGTTGGGGTAATGCTTTCTGGGGTCGGACAATACTGCTATTGTTGATCATGTGTTCACGAAATGCTGTCCAGTATTTAAGCTGAAGCTGTTTAACCTCTGTAAGATTTTCAGCTTCAATCCTGCCCGCGGCTCCTGTAACGCTCTTTGTCCAGTCATTGGGTTTGGAAATGATATTGAATTTGGGGGCAAGAGGAGAATTACCGATACGCCATAACTCGATCTCCAGCCCGAAGAAGTTGAAACGGTCGTCGGTGATCTCGTTCAGCCAGTCAAGGGTTGCCCGGTGTTCCTCTGTAAACTGCTCGGCAAGCCAGACGATGGTAACTGCATTAAGACCGGCAGCGTATGTCAGCAGTTGCCCAAGGTGTATATGATCTGTTTTTTCGAGCTGATTTTCGATAAGAACCCAATGACCTGTTGCCGTGTCTTTGCAGAGTATATCTGCTCTGAAGGGTCCAACATTTTTTTCCTGGGCTTCAACTTCAAGCCCATCTGCTCCAAGTTCAAGGGTTTCGGCAAGCAGGGCAATGTTTTCTTCCTGGGCCAGCCATGGAGTAAATTCTAGGGATTCCGATTCCCAGAAAGTTCGCAGATTTACTTTTTCAAGACGGCTGAGCGGTGGCTTGTTCATACTGCTTCTCCTGCAATTTTTTCAGCATCTTTGAGAGTTCACCGGAGTCTCTTGACTACCATGTTGCCAGCAGAAGCTGCAACGCATCTGCCTGGTTGAGTACCTCGGCGGTATTGTCCCAGTCCGCATCCAATGATTCTACGGTTTCTTTTATGGTAAAGGGGTTTCGTTCTCGGTCGGCGATGATGGTGAGTATGGTGTTGTCGTCCCAGTCCTTGTCATCCAGCATGTCGGTTACCCATTGGTCCACAATAAAGTCGGGTATTGTGCCGAAGATGTTGGTTATTTCATGGATGCGACTGGAAAGGGTCTGGAAAAGCCTCAACTCAGCACCTTTGTCGTAACGCATGTTGTAAAAGGGAATCCTTTTTGCCAAGGTTCCCCGCTGGACTCGTCCCTTTCTCTGTTCCAGCAAAGTCGGATTCCAGGGCAGATCGAGATTAATCAGGCAGCCGAGTTTCTGCAGGTTAAGGCCGGTGCTGGCGGCGTCGGTTCCGATCAACAGTTTGAGCCGCCCCTGGACCACCTTTTCCTTGAGCAGGTCGCGATTGACGCTTTGAACCTTGCCGCCCTCAAAGAGCTTGCTGGCGCTGCTGTTGGCATAGAGCCCGATAGGCTCATCAATGCTTTTGACAAGGTATTCAGCCAAAGCATATGCAGAGTCATAGAACTGGCTGAAGATCAGCACCCCTCGGTCAAGCCAGGTGCGGCCTTCAAATTTGGATGCCAGGATCTCCAGCACCCGCTCAAATTTTGGGTCTGCTTCCCGGTCGAGATGGCGTACAAGATGTTCCTCAAGTCGCCGCAGAAGTTCTTTTTCTTCTTCGGTGAGAGGGTAAATGGACTGGGCATCTTCATCTGGATCGTCTTCAATATCCAGCTGCCGGCCAGCGAGCATTTTGCGGGTGGTCTTCAGTCCGGCGACAAGCGAGCTACCCACTCGCCGCTGAAGAAGGGTTTTAATGAATCCCCCGGCCTTAACCCGCTGGTGCAGTTCCTTGGCAAAATCCTCAGCCAAGTTGAAGGCCTGCTCCATACTATGAGAGCAAAGGATCGGCTGTCCATCGCCGAAGACAACCATTTCGATCTTAACCAGCTTCCCTTCCTCTTCCAGACGATCACGGGAACGCTTGACTACCCATTGTGTGAAGGGATTAACTTCCCGTAAACTCATAAATTCCAGATCAAATGAACGAGACGGATCGAGTTTGTCCAGGTCGGCGTTGGTCGCCAGGTCATCGGTAACTGATAGCCCAAGGTCCTGGCGAATCCAGTCGAAAACTTCGGTGCGGGCATCGAGTCTCGTCGGCAAAGGATTCCGCCAATACTGCCATTTTTCGTAAAGCTGCTTCAATTCCTCGCGGCCGGCAACAATGTCAAAAATTTCCGGGCCGTCATATTTACGCCACAGACTGTTTTCCCCTCCCAGTACCTGAGGATTATTGCTCGAAAGAATATACAGCAGGTCCCAAAGCTCCATGGGATGCAACTGCACCGGAGTAGCCGTGGCCAGCATCATGGTTTGCGTGCGGGCTGCCAGTTGTTCAGCAAAACGATACAAGAGTTTCTTTTCCGGTGCCTTGTAGACATTGTTGGGGGCAAGATTCCCCCTCCTGATTTTATGGGCTTCATCCCAAATCACGCAGGCATAACGTTTCTGGAGAAGCTGTTCAATGAGGTTACGGTTTCGCTCAGATATTGGTGCGCTGGTAATAACCGAAGTGGATACAATTCCAATCTTTCGGGGGCAGTTCGTGAGCCGATCGGGAAGCGCTGGATGGAACTCGTCGCGTTCTGTCAACCAGCCTCCGTCCTCCCAACGTGCCGAGGGAACGGCAAGTTTCAGCTGCAATTCTTCCTGCCATTGGGCCAAGATTGGTTTAGGGGCGAGAATCAAGATCGGCAGCGAATCAAGAGTGCCGATCAGTTTGGCCAGGGCGCCAAGCTGTAATGTCTTGCCAAGCCCGACTCCGTCACAGAGAAGAAAACGAGCGCCCCGCACGGGATCATCTCTGTATTTGATGTGTTCGTTGAAGGCAAGATTGATGAAATATTTCTGGTGGTCCCAAAAGCCGAACAACTCTGTCGCCGTCGGCACTTCAGCCAGGAGCGGTTCAGGTCTCGGCTTCTCCTGCCAGGGTCCGATATGCTCCAGTACCGTTCGTTGAGATAAGCGGCCAATCTGTTTGACGATAAACTCGGAAAGAGGGAATCCATTTTCCCAGAGGGCATCGAACTCCTCCTGTACCCAGGCGATACTTTCCGGGCTGTCATCCTCCCAAACCAGCTCATAGTTTCTGGTCCAGGCCCGAGAGGAGTCATTGGCGCTGCCGATGAAGGATGTCGCTCCCTGCGGTCCTTCAATTACGCCGCCCTTACCATGGACGAAACCGAACTCGGAATCCGGCACGATGCGGATCTCGAACAGTCTTCCATCCCTGCTTGAGGCGGTTAGCAGTTGATGGAGCACCTTGAGGCGCACTTGTGCCTCGCTGCCATGTACGTCAACCAAGTGGGGGAACTGGCCTGCATTCCAGGTCAGCCGCAGCAAACTTTCCTCCAGTTCCCGCCGCCGGGAACCTGTTGCCATCCGGACAGTCTTCACGTCCTCGGCGTTTACCTCGGCATTGCAGACGATGCGTACATGTGGAATATCGGCCAGCTCGGTTGCCGCAAGCTCCAACAGACTGCTCTGGAAATAACCGGCGATCCGGTCATAGCGCAGGGCTCCAGTCAGCCGCTTGTGAAGAAATTCCTTATAGAGGCTTCCACGCCGGGAACTATAACGGTTGATCACATATAGTCTCTATGCATAGAATTTTATGAACATCTGATGTCACGGTTCATTTATTTTGGGGCAAAGGCCACGTAGCCTCCGAAAAATGATGGGACTGGCTGATAGATTGCGAACTTTATCGCCCCGGGATACTCGATTTCATCCGTAAACTCGTCAATACTTTTCTCATCCAAGTCTATGTCCTCATCGAAGTCCAGCTTGGGACTGACAAATTCAAAACCCGCATCAGAAGCCTGAAACAGAGTATGTTCACAATGGGAAATATCTTCAGGCGTAATGACCACTGTTCCGCAAAATGGACAATGGATTTGCAGATTCTCACTATCAGTTAACTCTACTTTTTGCATGGAATATTTTCCTGTAATGAATTGGGTGGTTAATATTAAAAATTAAGCTCTCCAGTTTTCGACGCCGATGGCCAGCGCTGCAAGATGAATCTGGTATTCCTGCCAATGGCTGTTGCCGGCTGTGGATTCCCGAAGATAGGACAGGATCACAGCCATGCGGCTTGTACGGATGTTCCAGAAGTCAGTGGTATCCACCAGGTGTTTGACAGCCCGATCCATGTTCGCCCCTTCCTTCAGGAGCTTCAGGGAGTAATACAGCTGTCGGGTGGGGGAGTAACGCCACAGTGTTCGCTCGGCAGGGGAAATATCGGCAAAACGGGTGACATCCGGACGAGGCAGCTCTTCCGGCAGAATGGTACGGCTGTCATTGGCCCGCACCGGCCCCATGAAACTTTCATAATTGGCCAGGCCATACGCCCGGCCCAAATCCTGAAATGCACTGATTTTGAACATTCCCTGCTGTTCGAGTTCCAGCCCTTTGAGCAGAAACTTTTCCTCTGCGGAAAACTCACGCCAGAACTGGTATAGGTCGCCGGCGGCATATTTCTTGATAGCTCGTTCCATGACCGGCGGCACCAAAAAATCAGTGGCGGTGCGCTTGGCGTTCTCCATGAGCACCCGCAGGGCGGATCGGCCCCGCTCCCGGTTGGGGGTGCACAGCTCCGCCTCCAGATCCACTCCGTCGATGGCGGCGTATCCGGTCACCACCTCGGCGGCAGTTGCCTGGGCGGCAAGGAGGTAATCGGTATCGGTGTAGCCGCAGCGGGTGAGTCCACCCTCCACCTGACTCTGCCGCATACGGGTGATGACCTCCTTGACCCGCTTGTTCACCTGGGGGGTTATGAAATCGACAAAGCCCATCTTGTCACCGGAGCGCCTGCGCAGCACCATATTGTAGGTGGCCTGAACATAGTTGCCGGTGCGGGTCCCGGATCCAGGAGTTTCGGTGGCCACGCTCCAGACCTGCTTTACCTGGAGTCCGGCAGCCCACATAATCAGGGCCAGATCCTCCCAGACATCGGTAGATTTGTGAGTAAACATCAACACCTGCATACCGTTGTCAGGCATGTTCGCGGCCAGTCGACGGTAGCACTCGGCCATGGCAACCCGGAAGGGGGCATCTTTACCCTTCACCGCCCGGTTGCGCATGGAATCGGTGTACCAGTCCGGGAAGGCAGCTTTCAGGTGCGGGACATACCAGGCCAGGAAGAACTCGGACAGTTCTTCGTAGTTGACAGCATCTGCGTATGGAGGATCAGTAATCCAAAGGTGGCTGGTGGATTTTACATCGCGAGCATCTTGAAGTACTATTTCCTTTCTACCAGGACAAGTTACCGCCTGATGTTTTGTTGTAAATTGATGTTCAAGGCCTATGAGACCTCGATTTGGTGGATTGGGAAATGTATTTAGCGCTTGATTGTAAAAAACTGCTCTCGTTCCTCCTATTCCTCCTCCTTGGGAGACTTTCCAGTGACAAAGTTTTGAATTGCTATCAAGTACCCTGCCGAGATTCAACAGTAACGCTGCCCGCAAGTCAGACTTAAGATTTGACATCTTTCGTGAATATTCCCCAGCCATCAGCAACTGCCTTGGGTTAAACAGATGGTGCCAATGGGTCCAACCCTTTTCTCGTGTGAGTCTTGTTGTTTCAGCCCCTGGTTCAATCCGCCAACCGGGTATCCAGCCCGCCTCCTGCCACTTTTCAAAAACCTCCTCCAGCATGCCCACCACTCGGGCATCAACCTCCAGGTCCTGGATGTGCGGTTCCCGGTACACCATCTCTCCATGGCGAATGCGCCCATTTTCATCTTCATAATCGGGCTTTCGCCAGCGAATGCAGTAGAGCCGCTCCTGCAACAGGTCGTCAGGCCGTGGGATAAAGTCATTTTTCTCCCAGCGCCTAAGGCCTCCGCCGTTTTTGATGAGTTGATTATAGGGAATGGTCCGCCGGATATTCTGATGGTGGCCATCGCGCTTGAAAATCTCCCAGAGCACAGAGGGGCATACCACATCTCCGCCTTGTTTAGTGCCTTCCTTTGCATACTTCCTGCCCTCACCGCCATTCCCTACTCGAAAACCGAAACGCTTTTCTTCCTCTATGGGCACCAGCTCCACCCATGTTTTGGTCTTGGGAGCAATCTCCCAACTCGGGCTGATGGGGACCCGCCAACCGTCCCACTCCGGCACCACCATTTCAACGCAGTAAAGGTAGGCCTCGGCCCGCCAGCCTTCCTCACTCTGTTCCAATTTGTGTTCACAAATCCAGGCATCCAATTCATCATAAAGCCGCTTTTGCTCAGCGTGTACTCTGTCACGGAGCTCGTCACTGCCGCCTACAATATTGAGCGCTCCCCAGGTGAGCAGACAGGCCACTGGGTTGAGATCCGAGGCATAGACATCGCAGCCCAGCTCCGCAGCCTCGAAGGGAATGGAGCCAAGGCCGCAAAAGGCGTCGCCCACCTTGAGACGGCCGCCGAATTGACGGGCGGCGAGTTGCTGCACCAATTCGGGCAAGGATGAAGCGGTGGTCCGTAGATAGGCGTTTATCTCCCTCCAGGATTCCGGTGCCGGGCCGTCGATTTCTTCCACCCGACAACAATATTCCCGTTGAGCCGTGTGATCCAGAGAGTAGAATACCCGTTTTTCCAATTCCTTTTTCATCTGCCGATCAAGCCCGCGCCGTTTCCAGCGGTCGTTTTCATCGAACAGGGCTTCGAGTTCCTTGCCCGTTGCCAGAGGCTCGCAAAGTTCAGCCGGCAGGGAGACATTCTTGCGCCGCCACATGCCGGCATTGTCCAGGCACATGCACTTCAAAAAGATCTCCAGGTCATCCGACCAGCGCTCAGGGTCATCTGAAGCGGGAAAGACAGCGGCCAGGATAATGGCCCGGGTCAGCACCAGGGGCTTCCCGCCCCACCATTTTCCAAGAGAAGATAGAGCCTTTGACCCTTTAGCATCACGTTCTTTATAGCTTTCCAGCGACAAGGGGCCGATGGGAAACTGGACCT
Organism: Desulfobulbaceae bacterium; assembly: GCA_033549385.1. Taxonomy (GTDB): domain Bacteria; phylum Desulfobacterota; class Desulfobulbia; order Desulfobulbales; family Desulfobulbaceae; genus UBA10518. The sequence goes on from JAWSUG010000037.1 coordinate 9,234, forward strand.
CCAGGAGAGAATGTTTGGACATGAATCACTTACCTAATCAGAAAAGTTTCAGCTGCGTTGGGCCGCCTTCTTGGTCGTCTTTTTTGTCTTTGCCGCCGGCTTTTTCTTTTTGGCGTTCGTCTTGTTCGGTGCGGATGGCTTTACAGCTTTCTTGCTTTCCTCTTCCACGTTCGTTGCCTTCAGGCTGCCGGCTGGTTTCCGGCCCGGCAACGGTTGTTTTTTCGGTGGTTTTTTCCCTTTTGACGATACTTTTCCTGCTTTCGGAAAGCCATTCCCAGGGCTTTTTTTTTCCGTTGTTTCCGTTTTTGTTGTCCGGCTGTCAGGCGTTTCGGACAGTGCATGGAAAAGAGCCAACCGCCAGCCTGCACCTTTATGTTGTCCGGGTGCAGCTGCCTTGGCATATAGCCACCAGCGCTCCTCACGGGCCAATTCGCGCCAACCATGGAGAATAGCTTCGACATTGCCGTTCTCGCCCACCTCCATTAGCGCCCAGAAAAGGATGGCAAGCTCCCGGCCGATAAGCGTGCTCATGCGGTTGGGACCGCGTTTCAGCATCGGAGCCTTTTTCGGCCGTTCGGTTTCGCCCATTCCTTCGGCAAGTTCCCGAACAACCCGTTCGCTCACAGCGGACCACAAAACAGCCGGAATCAATGCAAGCTCGCTCCTTCGCGGCCCGCGTTCAGTCTGAATGATCTCGTCTAGGCGGCATTGACCATTCTTGCCGTCTTCCCAGTAAAGTTCATAGGTGTCGCCCAAAGGATCGACAACCCCGAAGTCATGAATAGCGGGTGTATTCATTGGGTCACCTGGCTCAGTTCAACTTTCGTGTCGGTGTCCACCTGCCATTGAAGAAATGATGAGCCGGAGGAAAAATGGAGCTGATCAAAGCGCAGGGACCATTCCCCGTCAGACACCTGCTTGTCCAAAAACTCAAACGCGTTGATAATGGCCTGCGGTTCAAGCCTGGTCTTGCGGTCCCAAGTCAGGGTGACGGTATGATCACTGGCCGCATGGGTGACCTTGGCCTGAACCATCTGCAGCCGCGTATCGGCCGGGAGCCGGGCCAGGAACTGGTAACTGATGGAACGGCTGCCCAGGTGATTGAAGACGCGACCGTTTACGGTTACCGGCAAAGCTGGGTCTAAAAGAGGTCCTTCTTCTGACCCTCCGCCGGTTTCCTTTGGAATGGTAAAGCTGACATCTTTCGTAATACTGCCTTTAGCGGCATGGAGGCGCACCGTTGTTCCTTCGGGGGCGTCAATACCGGGTGGCGCATAAGGCTTTCCATGATTGGCAGGATCTGAGCCGTCGATAGTGTACAGTACGGAACAGGACGGTGGCACCACCTTCACCTTGACCACCATATTGCCGGGAGTGGGGGAATCCATGAAATCGTGGATCAGGTCTATGCTGTTCTCGATGCGGTATGGCTGCCCTTCTTTATTCTGCCCTCTTGAGTCAACTGCTTTGAACTCAATAAACATGGCATTGGAAACCAAAGGGGTGTCCGGATTGTGATTCCGGTATTCACCTCCATTCTCACGAACGGAGAGCTTGTCCGCATGGGTGAGTTTAATGTCGGTTGTGGTTATCTTACCGGTTTCTTTGTCACGGGAATACTCGATTGTGACACTGGTTATTTCTTCAAAGGGCGGTTTCAGGAGCTGGCCGGCTTCTTCCCGCCACTCGCCTGCTGTCAAAAGCGCTTCCCGCATTCGTTCCAGAGTGCCGGGTTCCACCCAGAGCATATGCCCCCTGGAGGCAGCTCCTTCCTTGATCTGCTCCCATGTGGTTCGGCCGGTAGGAGGAATAAGGAAGGTTTCAATCCGGTTGCGCAACGGTTGATAGACCTTGACCTTATCGTCGCCGGCAGTTGGAGCAAAGACCTGGAACTTGCCCATATCCCGCAGGGTGGCCTCCACCACGAACTCACCTTTATTGGCGACTTCGTTGCGGTATTGGATGCGATTTTCTGTCTTTTCATCAATATAGCTATCCAAAAGCGGCGTTGCGATCAGGGCTGTTTCCTGGTCCTCGTCAAAGAGTGGATAATACAATTTATTGAAAACCCCTTTAATTGCGATGAACAGTTCGGCCTGGTATTCAGAAAGTGTGTCTTTGGCCTTTTTGTACTGGCTGTCGTCCGGGGTCAGGTCCGCCAGGACCTGGCTGATAGCCCAAAGCCGTTCAGCTTTTTTATTTACGGTGAAAATGCCAGTCTGGTCCACTGCTGTAAGAATAGCGAGCCGATTTTTGTATTTCTCGCCGTTAAAGAAGTGCAAAAAATCGGTATCCGGCTTGAGGATGAGTAATGTGGTTCTGTCCCGCTCAAGCTGTACCTGATCAAGTGCCGGCAATACCGCCAGCTTCTGGTAACAGCGTTTATCCCGGGGATCGAACATCTCCTGGAGCTTTTCTTCGATCATCGCATCCCGGTCAGTGGTAGTACAGACATTGGTGTAGCTATTGACCTGGGCGTTGAGATTCTTGTGCCGGTGGAAAAAATATCGCCCGGATTTTGTCTGCTCAATATACCAGCAGGTGTCGTAGAGTTTCTTTAGGGTGTCCCGCAATCCGAGAATGGATTGGCCTGGCGCCAGGAGATACTCGGCAAGCTCGGCATCGGTAAGACCTTGGGGGTGAACCTCTGAGAGAGATGCACTGTAGATCCAGCGGGCGCAGCGGCTTGCGAGGCCGTCGGTATCCTGGTCCAAACTTTCAGCATGGGAGGTGCCGCTGTTGGCGATGTCAGTCTGAAGAGCATCTCGCAGGGATTTCTTGATTTCGATGAAACGGCTGGAAACGTTGGCGTCGTTGAGGTCTGCAGTTTCAAGGGAGAGTAGATAAAGGTTGCAGACAGTACTTTCACCTTTGTTCCAGATGCTCCTGACAATGGTTGCCATCAACCGGATCACATCACGGGTTTTCTGAAAACCGGGGTTGTCATTGAACAAGCCGATGAGGTGTTTGGTGGAGAAATGAAACGGCCAGGAGGCAATGATCTCTTCCCGAATTTTGATGGTGGGTCGGTCAATGATTGTTTTGGCCTTGTTGAGTTCCGCAACATAGGCAGACGCTACCGCTTCGATGTCCTTGCGATTAGCCAAAATGTCCTTGAACAGCCGCCGCCGCAGGATGGCATAGAGCTCATCCTTGGTGTTATCGACCGGTGCGATGCTCTGAGCCCCTTTTGACATCTCGTTGTCCACGCTTTTCAGGGCGCTGCTGAGCAAATCGTTGGACTTAAGGATCCGCGCCAACTCCTCGGCTCCCTGTTCCCAGTCCTTCTGAAGGTCAGCTATAACGACAACCACCTGCCGACACTCTTTGTAATCACGTATGGCCCCAAACAGGGTTGTCATGGCGATCCCGGCCAAAGTTGCAGCTCTGGTTCCTTCTTCCTTACTTCCCTGACTGGCGGCATGGACCAGGTAGAAGGCAAGTTCGTCAAGAAGGATGAGTGCCTGGCGCCCTTTGAGGGCATCGCGCCATTCCTCTTCTGAAGGAGCACGGTCGGCAGGGAACTTCACGCCAAGGGCGTCTCCAAGAGAGACCCAGACCTTCTTGTCGGTTGCCCTGCCAGTGAAGGCTGCCACTACATCAGGGTGTGCCTTGGGCAGGGGGTCTTTGAAGTTGACCAGGCTGGCAAGGTGAGGAAATCGGGCCAGAATGCCGGCTACGATCATGCTTTGGGTTTTACCTCCCCCCATGGATTCGGACAGCTTATAAATACCGCTGGCAGATCCAGTGCCTGCCATCCTGGCGAATGCTTGCGACAGCAGCATCTCCATGCCCGACGTAAGGACGTTGGAATCCAGGAACTCCCGCGCTTCCGTTTCAGTGAGCCGCGGCAGGTCGGCGAGGTTGACGACGAAGTCAGCGGTGCCATCAAGGACTGCTTGGCGAGGAACGCATGATTGAAAAAGATTTTTCATGATTCGCCCTTTATTATGTGGTCCTATGGATCATCGTTAATAAAAACAACGCAGAGGTATGTTCATCGCAGAGCCTGAACGCCCCCCATTCTTGCACGACTTGTCTAATTCCGGTATAGAAAATCCAGTGATTAAATTGATTTTTTTAGATTAATCAGGAATTGATATGTTTTTAGTGGAAAAGGTCTGCGATGTCAAAGGTTCTGTTTTTTCAAAATAATTATTCTTAGGTATTCCATTTATGCCGAAAAATAAAAAAACACAAATCCAGTCTACAGACTCTTACACCGTTGAAATCCTTGATTGGGATCTCGATTATGGCATTAATTTCGGCCCCATCAGATTCAAATTAGATTTAGATGCTGAGTCATATCTTAAACGCTACGAGGACGCTCTTGATGCCCTCGTGTGCGCCTGGGTAGGGGTCAAATTCCTGGAGGGAGAAACTCAACCTCTCGGTGATGAGACAGCAGCGATCTGGTGTCCCCGTGATGTCGTATAAATAACGAGGAAGGCATTTAAGTAATTTCAGCATGCCGGCAAATTCTTGAATCATCTTATTCGGAACCATCATGCCTATAATTCATCATTCTAAGCAAAGACGGATGGATTTCCCCTTTAGGGACCTCTTGCTTCTGCGTATTGTCTTTTTCAAAAAGCCCGAACAGCTTGCCTTTTTTTTCCAGGGCGGAGACGAGGGCACCCGCCTGGCGAACTTCCCGCGCAAAATTTGCGGCCTCGTCAAACTCTCTTGCCAAGCTTTGGATTGTACACACATATTTTTTCGCCACCTCGGCTTGGAGCTGTTTTATTCTTGCCGCTACCTTGCCGTTATCCAGAACCTCTTTTGCCCTGCGATTAACTGTCTCCGGCTTCATATTAGCGGTACTGTAGGACCTTCGGTATGCCTCCGACGCATTCCCGGTAATCTGATATTCCCGGCAAAACTGCTCCTGCTTTACAGTTAATCCATCTTTATTCACTGCCCGCGACATTAGCCTCTATCCTCCATTTAAAAGCACGAGTGTCCCATATCCAGTATTAATTTCGAGAAGCTCGTTCATTTTTGGGACAAACTTCAATCTTGTCGAGCCGCTGCCATATCTCGTGATCATCCCCCTTCACCACACAACCAGGTGTTGAGCCCCTGCGGGGTAGGTCAATTATCTCGAAATATATGCACCCTGAACCTGCGCACCTTAAAGGTAGTGAAGCAGGAGACGATTGTACGGTGAATTTTTCGGGTGTTTTTTGCGGAAAAAAGTTCACCTCCTTTTTCACCTGTTGTTCACCCGGCTGTTCACCCTTCAATCTGCGCAGTACCAACATCTTCAGATCCATGGTTCACCTCCAATCTACACTCTGGTTTACCAGAAATTCACCGATTCACCTGCTATATGGGGTGAACTGGTTAACTTTTTCTTTTTGACTCGACGAAATCGCCATTATTAACCGCCTTTGATTTGTGCTTATGTACGGCGCTTTTAGAAATACCGAGCTCTGTGGCGGTTTCGGTCTGCGTCATCCCGTCCTTCAGCATTGCTACTACCTTCATATAGGTCGAATCCTCAATGCTCTTAATCATCCAGGTCGGTAGGCCTTGTTCATTGGTTTGAAGACTTGCCTCGAAAGGTTTCACGTCCTCACCATAAATCCCCCTTGCCTTACGAAAGTGAACCTCAAAAAGAGCTCCATGGTCAGGACTGTAATCTGCCGGATGCTTGAGCTGGATGACAGTGTCGAGCACATCTTCTTTCCTGCTCGTCCCTCTTTGCTGCCCGCCTTTGCCATCATGATGGATGAGGAGCACACTTATCCCTCTGGCGCGCATTCGCAAGGCCCATTCCTGGACCGGCAGCCATGCATCCCCCTTATTCTCTTCACTTGATCGGCACAGGGTTGAAATATTGTCCAGCACAATGAGTCTAATCTCCGCCGTAATATGTGGTTCCAACTGCTGTTGTCCCTGAATTGTGGAAATATCCGGCATTCCGTTTTCCTGTAAATCCGGGGTAATTATCTTCAATGACAGGTCAGCCAGATCTTCGATTGCTGCCAATGCAGCCACGATTCGTTCCTGCAGAACAGCACCGGGCATCTCACCGTCGATGAACAGGACTCCGGCTGGAGCAGGTGCTTCCCATTTGAGAAACTTGCCTCCGGTGGCAACCGCGCAGGCAACCCCAATGGAGAAATGAGTTTTCCCAACCCCGCGATAAGCATGAATCATTGCAATTCCTTGGCTCGGCAGCCATGGTGATAGAATATTCGTTCTCGGGGGAAAATCATGTTCAAGAAACTCCCGGGCAGTAATCACATTCAGCTTCTTTTGTGGCTGCCTGCTCCCTTGGTCTTTATTCCAAATTGATTCTACGATTGTTTCAATCTCAATGGCGGGAAGCGGTTCGCGAAGGGTGCTGTTATACCCGCGACACAACATAAGGACTTCATCTCGTGCAAAACCCCGGCTGATATATTTTCCGGCCATTCGAGCAATAGTGTCGTTTCGCTGTCCACGTTCCGTGGGCTCAAATTGGACCGGACGTTTCCCTTGCACCTGTTGCTGCTGTATTTTTGGGAAATCGGCCAGGTCTATCCATCCGTCAAATCCTTCAGAGAAAATTAATTTATATTCTTTGCCTGAAGGGTGGATACTTGGCGACATAACCACATAACCGCCTTCACCACGAACATCCACCCCGGGAAAAATTCCAACCTTGTTATGGATCTTCGTGCCGTTGGTTCTGTAAAATAAATGTCTCCCCTTACCGGTTTCCTGGTATACTGAAGTTTTTGGGAGGTTTTTGTCTGCCCACATAGATCCTTCCTCACTGTCTATATCGATGACAGCAACGCCGGATATGGACCCGGTCACAAGTCCGATATTCGCGTCCGGCCACCTCGTGAACCATTCGGAGATTTCATCCTGGGTAGGTATTCTTTTCTGGAATTCCATCCAACTGGACAAGAGAGGCTTCTTCCCTCTAGGTTTCAGCGGAATTACAGAGAAGCCAAGCGCAATCATTTCCAGAGCCCTCGCTAAGCAGCGGCCCGATTTTGTAGATTTGATGGAAAGGCCACTCGAATCAGTCACGATGCAGCCCCTCCAACAGCTTTTCAGCCCAGGTAATGGGCAGCAGGCCCCAGAGCGCAAGACGGGTAATAATGGTAATTGCCTTGAACCTGAACAACCTTCGGACTTGTGAAATATGTTGCAGACTGGTAATATGATTTTGCGAAGTTGAGCCGCTTGCGAGGAATCTTCCCGGATAATCCTTGCAGGCGGTTTTCTTTTTTCCGCCCATGTAATTACCTCCCCATTTGCTCGATTAGACCACGGATGTCCTCAACTCTCCATGCAGTACATCTCTTAGTCAACTTCACGCTTTTTGGAAAACGGCCCGATTTCACTCCGGACCACCAGGTGCTTTTTGAAACTGGAATGATTGCCGGGATGCCCGCTTTAGGATTACCTACGATTTGGTGAAGCCGGAGGTAACCGGTTTCGGGAAGAGAATTCTTCTTCATGTTTCACCCCTTAATTGATAGCGTCCATGGGAAATCCATGGCCCTTTAAGAAGTGTTATACAGTAGATATTTTATGAAAAAACGGCCCTAAGTAACCGGTTACTTAGGGCCGTTTTGCCATGACATTATGTTAAAAAGATGGGTAAAAAGTGCTCTGTTAAAATTCTAGCGGTTGGTTAACTCAATCTGAAACAGGTCTAAGACATAAATATGTCCGAACAGAAAAATACACTTGGCAATGAAATACGGCAAGAAATCACTGAGTCCTTACTTAACCAGAAGGAAAAGCCATTATACGTTTCAAAACGCTTAAAGCCTTCAGAAATAGAATCGCTGAAGAGTACTATATGTTCATTAAGGAAGGCGATCTTGAAGAGGAACCCACGGGCGAAGTTCGTAAATTTATAAAAGAGCTATTTTGACAAAAAAATAGCTGTATCAAATCAAACTTGAACTGACAGCCGTTTTGTTACGTATATACGATGAATCTCAACTTTGTGTGATTGTGAATATGTTGAGATTGCCAGTACTAATCTTGCGCTACCTCTTTACATTTATTAATCCGTAAACATAGGATGTAACGAAACTTGTATGTGAGGCCCGAGAGGTGTTATACTGATCCTCCTAACACCCCGTGATAAGTTAGTGACAGTGATTCCAGCGATGATTGCCTAAGAGCCAGCGGACAAGGATACATGGACGGCCATGATTTCTACAAGATGTCGGATCGAGAGAATCCACTCATCTAGGTCAACAAGCGTAAGGTTCACCGTGTTTCCAAGACCGGCTTACAGTGCGTTAACGTTTACTATTTAATAATAGGGAGGAAGAGCATGGCGCAGTTCAATGATTGGTGTCTTTCCGTCGACGAGATGGTAGGGAATCACTTCCGCCGGGTAATGACAGGTCAGGCCGCCATGCTTCCGGCCGGGATCCAAGCAACGGCAGCCATCGTGCCGGGACACTATGCGTCGGAGGAACACATGGCGCGTGCACTCGCCCGTCTCGGCAAACCGGCCGCAGCCGCTCTGATCCAGGGCAAGCTCCCGACAACTAAGGCGATCCGCTCCGGCGATCTCGGCGAGATCTACGCGACGGAATGGATCGATGCGCATAGCGGCGGTTATCGCGCTCCGATCAAGCGCCTGCGCTGGAAAGACCATCGCAACATGGCGATGCGGGGCGACGACGTCATCGGTATCCTTCAAGACGCTCAGACCCATCGGCTCCATTTCCTGAAGACAGAAGCGAAGAGCCGCACTATGTTGACCGCCCAGGTTCTCACCGAAGCCCGGGCTGGCCTGGACAAGGACGGAGGTCTGCCGTCCGCCCACGCTCTGTCCTTCATCTCGGCACGCCTGCTTGAGCTGGGCAATCTGCCGCTCGCCGACGCGATCGATGATGCGCTGCTCAAGTACGGTATTCCGGTGCAGAACGTCCGGCATCTGCTTTTCACCTTCACCGGCAATGCGCCGGACTCTCTTCTTACCGCCTTTCTCCAGGCCTACCCGGGACCGATAAATCAGTGGGGGGTCGGCCTACGCGTAGAGGGCCACGCCGCTTTCATCGGCGAGGTATATGATCGAGTGATCGCCAATGTCAACAACGCCTGAGGCAATCGCGGCCGATATCGCAGAAGCGGCGACAGCCGGCTTTCGCGGCCGCCTCATTGCGCGTGGCCAGGCACGTGCAATCATCTGGCGCGACGGTGAGCTTCCACCAGACGCGCCAGCCTTTGCGCCACAGCTCAGCTATGACCTGCACTCCTATGGCTACGCCCTTCTCGGGCTCGGCCTTCGCCTGCGTGAACTCGGCGGCGATGCCGCACAGGCACGAACTGCCTTCGAGCAGGCCGCCACCGCCCTTGAGGCAGTTATTGCCAAGGGCAATCGCCAGGAGGTCGATCGCGACTTCCACTTCATCATGGCAGCAGCGAGTTATCATCTCGCCCATTTCTCGGCGCGCGCTTACTCACTACTCGAGATCGTGGTGGCCGACGATAATTTTTCACCCATCGAACGGGTACTTGCCCAGTTGATGCGGCGGAACTTCCACGCTCTTCACGACAGCGTGCTCGACTACCGCGTCTCCGGCAAAGGCAGCGATGAGCAAATCACCGCCGCCATCCAGGCCAATCTCGGTCAAGCCGAAGCTGGTACTGAACCGGTTGGCGACAACAATGACTTCCTCTTCGACAGTCTCGACATCGTGTTGACCGACGCCTTCATGGCGGCCATGTCCTTGTTCCTCCTCGCGCTGGAACGCGGCGAGCAGCCGCTCCTCAATCAAGCGTTGGAGCGGCTTCGGACAAGCCTCGCAATCTGCAGCGAGTTGAACATGCTGCCGCAATGGTGGGCGCATCGCATTGCAATCCACCTCTTGTCGGACCTTTGGTCGAACACCTTCCACGAGATGGTGCCACTCCAGTCCGCAGGCGGCGAATCGGCAGACTGGCCCCGGCTTCGCGAGCTGTTCATCGCGCTGCTGCAACGGCGCCCGAAAGCCGAAGTGGACCTGTGGCCATCCCAGACCGAAGCGGCGTCCCGCGCGGTCGATCAATCCGATGATCTGGTGGTCTCGCTGCCTACCAGCGCCGGTAAGACACGCATCGCTGAGCTGTGTATCCTGCGTTGTCTGGCCGGCGGCAAGCGCGCCGTCTTCGTTACGCCGTTGCGCGCGCTGTCGGCGCAGACGGAAACGACTCTGCAGAGGACCTTTAGCCCGCTCGGCAAGACGATCTCGGCACTCTACGGCAGCATCGGGATGAGCGGTTTCGATGAGGACGCTATCCGAGAACGCAACATCGTGGTCGCGACGCCGGAGAAGATCGACTTCGCGCTTCGCAACGACCCTTCCCTCCTCGATGACGTTGGCCTGCTCGTCTTCGACGAAGGTCACATGATCGGCCTCAACGAGCGCGAGGTCCGCTACGAGGTGCAAATCCAGCGACTGCTTCGTCGCGCGGACGCGCACGAACGTCGGATCGTGTGCCTCTCGGCTATCTTGCCCGATGGCGATCAGCTTGAAGACTTTGCAGGATGGCTGCGGCGAGATCACCCTGGTGGTCTGATCAAGCATGACTGGCGGCCAACCCGACTATGGTTCGGAGAGGTAGTTTGGTCCTCGCCATACGCGCGCCTGAATCTGCGTATCGGCGATGAGCGCCCTTGGGTCCAGCGATTTCTTGCGGGAGCGGTGCCGCCGAACTGGGCATCGCCAAAACGACGTCGAACCAAGCTCTTCCCGTGCGATCAACGCGAGCTCTGCCTCGCGACGGCTTGGCGGCTCGTCGAGGATGGGCAGACCGTCCTCATCTTCTGCCCTGAACGACGCAGCGTCGAACCGTTCGCAGACGTAATCGTCGACCTCCACGAGCGGGGCGCGCTTCGTTCGTTGCTTGAGGCCGACCCCGCGGTCCTCAACACCGCGATCGCGCTGGGCGAGGAATGGCTCGGGCCGGACAACGCCATCCTCAAATGCCTCCGCATCGGCGTCGCGTTGCATCACGGGGCGTTGCCGACTGCCTATCGCAAAGAGGTTGAGCGCCTGCTGCGCGACAACATCCTCAAGGTCACCATCTCGTCGCCGACGCTGGCGCAGGGACTCAACCTGTCGGCCACCGCAGTCGTCATGCACTCCCTCCACCGCTTCGGCAAACGGATCGAGGTCTCAGAGTTCAAGAATGTCATCGGGCGAGCCGGAAGGGCCTATGTCGACGTAGAAGGCATCGTCCTTTTCTCCATGTTCGACAACATCGCGAGAAAGCGTCGTAACTGGGAAGCCCTCATCAACGATCTCGGCGCGCGCGATATGGAGAGTGGGCTGGTGCGGTTGGTGGCGACGCTGCTGTCTCGCATGAGCGCCCGTATCGGCGGAGATCTGCCCCAACTCGTGGAGTATGTCGTCAACAACGCCGCCGCGTGGACCTTCCCCGAAATCGAAAACGAAACGCCCGAGGATCGCGAGCGAGCCCTTGCCGATTGGGAGCGGCATATCGCAACGCTCGACACCGCGGTCCTCAGCCTCATCGGCGAAAACGACATCCCGGATGATGGGATTGAGGCCGCGCTGGATGACATCCTCCAGTCCTCTCTCTGGCACCGCCGCCTCCTACGGCGGAACGAGCAGGTGCAGCAAGTCCTCAAGGCGGGCCTCGTTTCGCGGAGCCAGTACATTTGGAATCAGACGACTGCGGCGCGACGCCGGGGCTATTTCCTGGCTGGTGTCGGTTTAACGACCGGGCATGCGCTGGACGCCATCGCCGCGGATGCCAATCTTCTCTTGGTTCAGGCCAATGCTGGCATCCTCGAGAATGACGCCGAAATGACGATCGCTGCCATCACGAGTATCGCCGAGCGTGTTTTCGCCTTCTATCCCTTCACGCCCGACCCCATGCCGGCCAACTGGCGGGACATCCTCCGTGCCTGGCTCCTCGGCCAGCCTCTCGCCTCCATCGGGGTGGGACAGGAGTCGGATACGCTCCAGTTTATCGAGGGGGGGCTCGTCTATCGCCTGCCCTGGGCGATGGAAGCCATCCGCGTCCGTGCTGCCGCCAACGGCGACACCATTGGCGACGTCCTGCTTGACGACCACGAGCTTGGCCTGGCCGTCCCCGCCGTCGAAACCGGGACGTTAAACCGCTCGGCCTCGATCCTCATCCAGGCAGGGTTCAACTCTAGACTTGCTGCCATCAAGGCCGTCCGCGACACTGACGCGACCTTCAAGACGGGCCAGGAGCTTCGGCAATGGCTCAATTCGCAAGCGGTCGCCGCATGGAGCATTCAGCCCAATTGGCCGACCGCCGAGACGAAGGCGATGTGGATGGTGTTCGCCCAAAGCTCCACCCCTCGCGAGAACCGGACCTGGGCCGATCGTCGATACTGGGCAAATGTGGTATGGCTCGGCGTACCCCCACCGCCGGGAACGCCCGTGCAGATTCACGAATGGTTCGGTCGGCTACGCGTGCTCTCAGCCGACGGTGCGCCGCTTGGCACGGTGCAGGACGCGCTAAATCCCGAGCGAGAGGGGCTGGTGCGCGCTCAGGTGGCTCAGGACGTCAACAGGATCAACATCACTTATCTGGGTCCTAACGACCTGCCTGGTGCCTGATGTGTGAGCTAATGTACCAGCAATTCCTTCAACCATCGACGAGTTAAAAGAAGCATTAGAAAAACACAGAAATCGCTTACATGTCGTTGTAGGGGACCCGCTAAAGAGGTCCCCTGACTCTACGTTGCCAGCATCAATCTCAATCAAACAAAAGTTATTCTCGAGTTAAGCTACTCTGCCAACTGATTAATTCCTGATCAATATTGCCAGAGGTTATCCACCCTTTTTAGAGTTATGGTGGAGTCATGATATGTTGGAATATCTTTACTTTGAAAAATTTAATTTGCCCTCTTTTCTTGCGGGAAGAATTTAAAAAAATCCGCGACAATTCAAATATAAATGGTACTATCTCTATATAGTTATTTGTGCCTATAAAATCCATCAACAGGAAACATCATGGCCAGCGCCGAACAGTTAAAAGCACTGCTAAAATCGCATCTCGAAGGTGACGAGTCACATTTTTTTGCAGTTGCCATGCAGGTTGCCGCCCACGAAGCGAAACAGGGGCATGGAAAACTGGCCAGAGAGCTGCGTGCTTTGATCGACGAAGCCAAAAAGAAAAAGGGGCAGCCGAATCAAACACGACCGATTGCCATATCCCAACCCAAAGGGGAACTGTCCTCCCTTCTATCTGCCTCATATCCGAAACTCCGTTTGTCAGATATCGTTCTAGACCGTGATATTCATGACCGTCTGACCCGCATCATCAAAGAGCAGCGCCAGATTGCTAAACTCCGTTCTCACGGTCTGGTCCCACGAAAAAAGATGTTGTTCGTTGGACCGCCCGGGACCGGCAAAACCATGTCTGCCAGTGTGCTGGCCGGGGAGTTGGGGATACCACTTTTTGTGGTTCGCCTTGAAGGGCTGATCACCAAATTCATGGGAGAGACTGCTGCCAAACTGCGCCTCATATTCGATGCATTAGCCCAGACCAGGGGCGTCTACTTTTTCGATGAATTTGACTCAATAGGTTCCCAACGTGGTCAGGCCAATGATGTCGGAGAAATCCGTCGAGTATTGAACAGTTTTTTACAGATGATCGAACAGGATGATTCAGACAGTCTTATACTGGCGGCGACCAACCATCCTGACATCCTGGACTATGCCCTATTCCGGCGTTTTGACGATGTCGTTAACTTCAAACTCCCAGATGAGGCATTGATCATCGAGCTGATCAAAAACAAGGTAGCTGGTTTCCCGACCACCCGGATTATCTGGAAGCGCATCGCATCCTGCGCGGAAGGTCTTAGTTTTGCCGATATTGCCAAAGCCTGTGAAGATGCCATTAAGGATGCCATTATCAGCGACAGGGAAAAAATCACCCAGAAAGACATCTCGGCATTGTTGATCGATCGAAAAGCGAATCTTCCCCGGAAGGCTGCTCTCAAAGATCACCTAACTGGGTAATTGCCAATGCCCGGAAACGACCAAGAACGACTCTCTCATCTATATATCGTTAATACCGCTACGACTGAGCCATACACCTCGCCCTCTACCAGAGGTCCAACTTTTCGCTTCGCGCCTCGCCAACGTGAAACCCATGGTCAGCGCCTTGCCCGCCAATTCGACGAGATCCGAGAACAGTCCCAGACTGCCGTTGAAGAACAGAGGGCCTACGGCATTGACGCTAAGAAGAGCGAACCTGATTTTGAACTGAAATTTGAGAGCCTTGAGGCCCATAGTTCAGGGATAGAACTTCTGGCGGTACAGCAACGTGAAGGAAGGACAGTGGCGACAGTCTTTGTCCCGGAAGGCAAGCTCGACATTCTGACCCGAAAGCTAGATGACTATCTGAACCCTGAAAAGGATTCCCCCAAAGGAAAAGCCAGGAACCAGGATCTGATTGCCAACATTGCGTCAATCCGCAAGGCAGCTCTTGAGGCATTATGGACTGACACCCCGGAAAGTATGCCGCCGGATGACGAGGTAATTTGGTGGGAGGTGTGGCTCCGGGCCGGTGAAGAGCGCCAGGCTGAATTGAATTTCTTCACTGAACATGCCCGGCAGATGAATTTGCGAATCCTGGATGAGGCCGTGCACTTTCCTGACAGGATTGTGGTGGGCGTACAAGGCACTAAGGCCCAGATGAGCCGCTCCGTCAATCTACTCAACTGCATTGCAGAGCTACGCAAAATGAAGGATAGAGCGGGTTTTTTCACCGCCATGCATCGCCCTGAACAAATCGAGTGGATGCGTGCCGCGCTTGAACAGATCTCCCCTCCTGCTGATGGATGCCCTGCAGTCTGCATCCTGGACACCGGTATCAACCACACTCACCCTCTACTGGAACCGGTCCTTGACGAAAACGATCTTGACTCGTGTGATCCTGGCTGGGGAACAGCTGACTATAAAGGGCATGGAACCGAAATGGCTGGCCTCGCTGCCTATGGGGATCTGACTGAACTTCTCGCCTACCAAGGACCGATTCAGCTTTCCCATAGGCTGGAGTCGGTAAAGATCTTGCCGCCGCATGGACAAAATGATCCGCATCTTTATGGCAATATCACCGCCGAAGCTGTTGGTCGTGCAGGTATCCTTGCACCTGAAAGAACAAGAAACTTCTGCATGGCCGTTACCACCACGGATTTTCGTGATGCAGGCAGACCCTCGTCCTGGTCGGCTAGTATCGATGCACTCTGTGCTGGCGCTGATGATGAAACGCAAAGGCTGATTATCATTTCCGTCGGCAATACAGACAGAGCCTTTCAACACTATTACCCTGCCAATAATATGACCGAGGGGGTTCATGATCCAGGACAGGCTTGGAATGCCCTGACCGTTGGTGCCTATACCGAAAAGAATTTTGTTGATCCCAGGGAGTATCCCGGTTGGCAACTGGTGGCCCCGCCAGGTGACCTGAGTCCATCGAGCACCACATCCAATGATTGGTCAAGACCTTGGCCGCTTAAGCCTGATATTGTCATGGAAGGCGGCAATATGGCCATTGACCCGACCGGATCAGCCGACACCTTGGACAGTCTGGATCTGTTGACTACGAATTGGCAGCATGAGCTGATGCGGCCTTTAGTTAATACAGGAGACACCAGTGCGGCTACCGCTCTGGCAGCACGATTTGCCGCCCTGCTTCAAAGTCAGTATCCCGATTACTGGCCTGAAACCATCCGGGCATTAATGATCCACTCGGCGGAGTGGACCGAGGCCATGAAAAACCGCTTTGCGCCGCTTCGCATACAACAGCATTATGAAGGTTTATTGCGGTATTGTGGTTTTGGGGTGCCCGACTTGGAAAGGGCGTTATGGAGTGCCCGTAACTCTCTCACTTTGGTGGCTCAGGATACTTTGCAGCCGTTTGATAAGCGAGACGGACGGGTAGTAACACGGGATTTAAACCTGCATGATATCCCGTGGCCGACTGACATCCTGGCAGGACTTGAAAACACACCTGTTGAAATGAAGGTGACGCTTTCATACTTCATAGAGCCTAACCCTGCCCGGCGTGGCTGGAGTAAAAAATACAGTTATGCAAGTCATGGCCTTCGCTTTGAGGTAAAAAGACCTCTTGAGTCCCTTAACGCTTTTAGGAATCGTATCAACCGTGCAGCTCATGACGAAGAGACGGGTCGACCAACAGGAGCAGCTCCAAGTGATACCAAATGGGCCTTGGGTAAGAACCTTCGCAAACTTGGATCGATCCATTCCGACACTTGGACAGGATCTGCTGTTGAGTTGGCCCAACGCGGCCATATTGCCATTTTCCCGGTGATGGGCTGGTGGAAATCAAATCCACGACACGAACGCTGGGGCAATCAGACCCGATATTCCCTGATCATAACCATTCGCACCCCGGAGACAGAGGTGGATCTTTACACCCCAGTGGCCAACATGATCCGTCAACCTGTCGAAATTGAGGTGTAGCGGGAGACAATTATCCGTTTCAGGTGAAAAATGGGGTCGGTGAAAAATGGGGTCATATTGCCCGGGGCAAGATTGACCAGTTACCAATTATTGCAGATCAAACCTTAAGTATTAACATGCCCCTGTTTTAAATTGGGGACAGACATCAAACCACGACATTTTTATATTTTTATTTGCCTAACATGCGTTCTGGGTAAAATTAAGCCCCTTGTATACTTTTTGACACCTTTCCTCAATATTTCATCGTTTTCTAATTTGCCAAGTATTTCTTTCCGATATTCAATGAGGTGCTTCAACGTTGCCTTGAATTTTCTATCTTCTTCATCAGAAGTGACATCTGTACGTGGTTTTCTGATTTCACCAATGCGATATTTTTTTTGTACGGCATCGGTAGCTTCCTCACGGGACATGCCTTCTTTCCTAACAAAATTTAAATAATCAATATACACCTTTTTCTTGTCTATTATTTTAGGTGTATTTCCGGAAGAAAAGCCGAGAACCTGGACAACTGCTGTATTTCTTTTATCTGAAGGTACATTTGAATATTCTTTATAAATATTCTCAGCTTCCAATATTCTTTCGCAAAGGACTTCTCGTTCTTTTTCACATTGCAACAGCAAACATTTTCGTATTTCTGCATCTCGAACATATTCTTTTATTGAAGAAAGAATCGCATCATCAAAGTGTTTTTCTTTAAGAATTCTAATGAATTCAGGTTCTGACCATCCGACAAGTTGTAAATTGATAGAAAGATCGCCTAAAAATCTACCGTTTTCCTGTTCAATACTGGAGCTTGGATGCCGGTAAACAGGCAGGAAAGATAACAGTTCATCACGAAATTTATTGGCTTTTTCCGCATT
Organism: Desulfobulbaceae bacterium; assembly: GCA_033549385.1. Classification (GTDB taxonomy): domain Bacteria; phylum Desulfobacterota; class Desulfobulbia; order Desulfobulbales; family Desulfobulbaceae; genus UBA10518. The sequence goes on from JAWSUG010000037.1 coordinate 26,542, forward strand.
AAAGGATGAGTCAATCTGTTCCGTCAGTCTTGCATATTCGATAGCTGCCGCAATAAGGTTTGTTGAATGCATTGCTGCTGCTTTCTTTGCAGCTTGTTTTTTGTCGATATTCATTCTTTCTTACCTCACCGACCCAATTGGTATAATCTTATTTTCCTCTCCCGCTGCAAGCTGATCCAAATAATCCGCCCAAGCCTGCATCATCTTACGTCGCTCGGGGAGATATTCGGCATGGTTATACACCGCCCTGATCTTGTTTTTATCAGCATGGGCCATTTGCTTTTCAACCAGATGGGAGGAATACCCCAATTCATGCAAAAGTGTTGACGCCATGTGGCGGAAACCATGTGGCGTAATTTCATCACCAGTAAATCCCATCCCCCGCAAGGCAGAACGGACGGTATTATCGCTGATGCATTTGTTCCTGTCTCTGACGCCGGGAAAGACGAAACGTCCACTACCGGTGAGTTGATACAAATCTCGCAGTATTTCAACTGCCTGACGGGGAAGAGGTACAATATGCGCTATCTGGCCCCGCCGATAATCCTTCTCGGTCTGCCTTCTCTTCAACTGTTCAATCGGTATGCGCCACTCTGCCTTTTCCAGGTCAATGTCCTGCCACTCCATACCCCGTAGCGTCCCTGGCCTGATAAAGAATATAGGAGAAAGCATCAGGGCGCATCGGACAGGAAAGGAACCGGTGTAAGTGGCCATGGCACGCAGCAGCCTCCCGACCTCAGTCGGATCGGTGGGGGCTGCCATGTGTTTAACCTGTCGGGGCGAAAGAAGAACTGACAGGCCATCAACTGGATTTGTCGTTGCCTTCCCCGAGGCAATGGCATTGAAGAAAATCTGTCGGCAGGTGCTGTATGCTTTCCTTGCGGTGACAGGTGTCCGTGTGTCTATGCGCCTCAGCACCGCCAGTATCTCCGGCGGGGTGATTTCTCCTATGTGCCTGGAACCGATATATGGAAATACGTCCTTTTCAAGAATGGATGTCGTTTTATTTATATGCGATGGCGACCAGCCGGGGCTTTTTAATTCAATCCACTCCCGGGCCACCTCCTCAAAAGATCCTGAACCGGACCACTGTTCTTTCTCTTCCCGACGGTAAACGCTTGGATCAATGCCGGTCGCCACTTGTTTGCGGGCTGCGTCTCGACGTTCCCTGGCCAATGCGAGAGAAACCTCGGGGTAGGTGCCAAAGGAGAGTTGTTTTTCCTTGCCTTGAAATCGATATTTGAAACGCCACCACTTACCCCCGGGGCCTGGGGGTAACTCTTCTTTTTTTGAAGGGGTAACAAGCAGGAATAGGCCACCAATGTCATACATTTTATAGGGCTTTTCCTTGGGTTTGGCCTTGCGAATTGCTGCGTCAGAGAGTACCGGGCACATGGTTTTCCTCTCATAATGGGCCGGTTTGCACCGATTTGGGGGTAACTCTTTTTACAAAATCTCCTGTTACCCCCAATAATACCCCCAGTTACCCCCAGATTGCAACGGTTTTCTTTACATCTCCCTGGACAACAAAAAACCCGCAACCATTGCTGGAAGCGGGTTTTTGTACTTCACCGGTCCGTGCCGGACAATTTTTTGGGGTGAGAGATGGGACTTGAACCCACGACCTCCTGGGCCACAACCAGGTGCTACCACCAGCTGAGCTACTCCCA
>JAWSUG010000038.1:0-25476 GCA_033549385.1 Desulfobulbaceae bacterium
CAAGTAGTCCAATCGCCAACTGGATACTGCATACTGACAACTGCAAACTGAGCGAAACAAAATCGTCTTAATCCCCTCTGTTCGGGGCAATCTTCCAAACGGGCAGAGGTTCACTTGCACAGGTAACAGCACAGTCTTAATCCCCTCTGATCGGGGCAAACTTCCAAACTCGAGAACGATGGCGTCATGAGTATGTCTGACGCAGTAGTCTTAATCCCCTCTGATCGGGGCAATCTTCCAAACTTAGAGAGGGCATACTTCCCGGCAACGGATCAGGGTCTTAATCCCCTCTGATCGGGGCAATCTTCCAAACCAAAATGACGTACACGTTGACGTTGACGTTCAGGTCCGTCTTAATCCCCTCTGATCGGGGCAATCTTCCAAACCGATAAGCCAGAGATTGTCACCGACCGTGAACTGCGTGTCTTAATCCCCTCTGATCGGGGCAATCTTCCAAACTTTGAAAAAGGACTCCTCTTTAAAATCGACGCGAATGTCTTAATCCCCTCTGATCGGGGCAATCTTCCAAACATAATGAAATGGAATTTAGCAATTAAGGCTGACCTGGTCTTAATCCCCTCTGATCGGGGCAATCTTCCAAACTCTGATAGGGTGAAGTATGATATTGACTATGTACCAAAGTCTTAATCCCCTCTGATCGGGGCAATCTTCCAAACCCTTGCGGAATGTGTCAACAGATACAGTGACTTTTGTCTTAATCCCCTCTGATCGGGGCAATCTTCCAAACTCAAAATCAATGGCGCATGATTTGGCAGAGCGAACCGTCTTAATCCCCTCTGATCGGGGCAATCTTCCAAACGAAACCTGCGTATGGATAGGCAGATTCATCCAGGTGTCTTAATCCCCTCTGATCGGGGCAATCTTCCAAACTGTGATAGGGCTCTTGCGGCGTATTTTCTAATGCTTGTCTTAATCCCCTCTGATCGGGGCAATCTTCCAAACGAAGATGGTACTATGGTGGATATGGACAATATTTATGTCTTAATCCCCTCTGATCGGGGCAATCTTCCAAACAAATTTATCTCTACCCTGATATCCTGCGGTGGATAGTCTTAATCCCCTCTGATCGGGGCAATCTTCCAAACAGAAAAAGAGTCTTACAAGGTTGCTTGCGAAAACGCTGTCTTAATCCCCTCTGATCGGGGCAATCTTCCAAACTTACGATAACCTGTATGGTTAGTTCTAGCCGTCTTTGTCTTAATCCCCTCTGATCGGGGCAATCTTCCAAACTGAAATAGTACAGAGACGGCAAAGTCTTAATCCCCTCTGATCGGGGCAATCTTCCAAACTGAACCGACAAAACATAATATAGAGATTGCTTCCAAGTCTTAATCCCCTCTGATCGGGGCAATCTTCCAAACACTAATGCATATATAACCATACGAGCAAATGAACCATCGTCTTAATCCCCTCTGATCGGGGCAATCTTCCAAACGAAGACGATGAAAACAATCACCATAGAGCATCGCTGTTCAGTCTTAATCCCCTCTGATCGGGGCAATCTTCCAAACAAAGAGTCTTCTGTAGCGGATAAGGTTGCTAAGTTGTCTTAATCCCCTCTGATCGGGGCAATCTTCCAAACCTATGCGACGGCCTTCTCATTTCAAAGACAATGTACGTCTTAATCCCCTCTGATCGGGGCAATCTTCCAAACCTATAATTGTCTGCCGGCATTATGAAAAAGTCTACAGTCTTAATCCCCTCTGATCGGGGCAATCTTCCAAACCAGGTACTCTGGCATTTTGAGAATGCAGAGTCAATGTCTTAATCCCCTCTGATCGGGGCAATCTTCCAAACTATACGAGCAAATAAACCATTTGTTCTTTGATAAGGCTGTCTTAATCCCCTCTGATCGGGGCAATCTTCCAAACTGAAGCAGTATTATCCTAATCATACAGAAGATCTGTGTCTTAATCCCCTCTGATCGGGGCAATCTTCCAAACTCAGGACACCAAACAGACCAACAAGAATGGTTCGACCGTCTTAATCCCCTCTGATCGGGGCAATCTTCCAAACCCTTACCCTGAATTATATAAAAAAATTAACAGGTTCCAAAGGTAAATTCGGGCATGTACCCTAATATGACGTTTGGAAAATTTCAGCAGGGAAAAATATCCAGGGTTCATAACATAATCATATGAAATTAAAAAAGAAACACGGACTCGGGCATCGCCGCTGCCAGCATACCTATAATAACCGGTTGTAAAAAGGACGTTTTCAAAGCTTTTTCACCCTCAATCCCAGAATTTTTTATTCCTTGTTTCAACATACGCCACTACAGGACAACAAATTTTTCAAGCTGCGGAAGTTCCCCGGGACCGGATAATTCCACCTCTTTCAGGCACGAACGGCATAGCTGATAATATCGTACTGAATCTTCACCATGGTCAATGAGAGCCTCAAGCCGATCCTTAATTTTCAGAAAACGCTTTTCGGTAAGATTCGGGCACTCGAAAACCGACTTCTGAACGCGGTACCCGGCGCCCTTCAACACCTTGTTCACCCTGCTGCGCACCCGATCGTCGCTTATGTCAAAACAGATTATATAAAACACTGCAACTTCGCACGATTTTTCTTATTTCATCTGAAAACAAAGGCGCCTGTCTTTTATGCAGCATATCAACGGGGGATGCGAAACGGTGCGTAAGGAGTGGCATTTTTCTCAAGCCCCTCGGCAAACCTGCGACATTGACCATGAATAATGGCGCGGACAGTGGTCTTCATCTCCGTCGGCGGATACCATAACTTTTCCTCGAGCTGACGATGATATGCGGCAATCAGAGCCCTGCTCACCGCCGGCTTCATTTCAACCGGTCTCCTGCTGTTTCCGGCAGCCGCAGGCGAACGATAGACAAAATCACCGGGTTGAATCACCCGGCGGTTGATCAGGGTCAGGACAAGGCGCTCGGCAAAAATTCTCCATTCCTCAACCAGGTCGCAAGCCAGGGCCGGACGGCCGGAAGCAACTTCATGCAGGGCGCCGAGATACGGGTCAAGCCCGGCACACCTGATGCCGTTAAGAACTTCATTGGTGAGCAGAGTATAGACAAAGGAAAGCAGGGCATTGATCGGATCGAGCGGAGGCCTGCGGTTCCGCCCGGAAAACTGAAAACGGTCATTACGGAGGAGCAACCCGAAAACACTGTAGAAAAGTTTTGCTCCATACCCTTCAATTCCACGGACCTGGTCAAGGTCTTCCGTTGCTGCCAGTTTTTGCTGCAGGGCCTTGATCTGCACGGCAGAATTGCGCAGGGCATCGGTATTATACTGGCTTGCCCGGCGCAGGAGAAGGCGAGCCTGGTTTTCCAGTTTTTCATGAACAATAATCACAGCCATGGAACGTTTGAATGCATTGTCCGCCAGGCGCAGGTATTGCCGTTGCCTGAGTTGGACATGCCCGGCATCATCCATAAGCAGTCGGGCCCGAAAACGCCCGCCCGGTGACATGAAAACCGTATCGATTCGATTGGTTATCAGAAAATCCAGCACCGCCCCGCTCAGCGACGCGGTTCCGGACATGACAAGCTGCTTGAGACCGGATGCAGGTATGGTTGAGATGACGTTCCTATCACGCATAATTTTCAGGCAATCGCCGTCTTTCCGTATGGTGCTCCCGGGTTCCAGTACATACAGTTCGTCCATCTAAAACTCCTGTTCTATATGAAGCGCTCAACCTGCTCCAGTGCTGTTTTCAAAGTAAGGAGAGCGTCGCGCAGATTTTCAATTTTCTCTGATTTAGGTTCCGGATCATCGGTGAACCCATCTAGATGGCGGAGTGGGTGTGGATACCCCTTGCCCTTGAACTCGCAGGGCAGACCGGCTGCGCCCTGCTCCATCAGACTGTGGATTCTCTTGCAGCCGAGGACGGTTCCCCGAATCCTGGAAATCCTGTAGTCCAGGAGGGGGCGGTTATACTCCGGCAACCTGGCGAATAGATGATGGAGCAGCAGACCGGCGCGAGGCAGGTGGCCAAGGGTCCCAAGCAGAATTTTCTCTTCCCTTGTAGACAGGGTGCGAGAGGCCCTGAGAGCAGCGATAATATGGGCGAGCATGGCACACCTGGCTTCCAGTTTCGCAAGTTCGGGAAATTCTTCCGCCCATTGGGCGTGGCGAGGGTGGGGCAGCACCTCGGCGCTGCCGTGCCGACCGGCGAGTTTTTTTACTGCTTCCTGTTCGGCCGGACGAACAGAACGCAGAAGATCAAACTGGCTCGGCCCGGTCCGGTCTGCTGCAAGCACAAACCAGGAGGGTTTTCCCGTGCTGCGATGAATGCCAAGGGGCAGTTTGACCAGGTTGCCGAATCCCTTGCCGGTCAGTCGTTCCTGTTTCGGAAACACTTCCAGTTCAAAGCATTGGACATCTTCCCGCAGACTACCGACAAGACCAAGCAATGCCTGCCGCATAACGCCGGCAGGAACCGGATCGGTCACGGGAAACCAGAAATGGTATCCCTTGCCGCCGCTGAACTCTGCAATACAGGCCAGATCGGTCTCCGCCGCAAGTTCGGGTATCCGCTGCAGGAGATAGAACCCCTCGCGCCGGATGTTTGCCCGATCCTTCCGGGCTTCCTCCCGGTTGCGCAGGCGGCTGACCAGGTCAATATCAATAACCCCTGTCTGCACCATGCTGTTGTTGTCAAGCAGATAAATGCCGTACGTCTTGTGACCGGCAAGATGATCCCGAATATCACCCGCCAGCAATGCCCGCCGAACCGGCACATATCCGCAACGTTCCTGCTCCCTATCCACCCACTGCCTGGCAAACGCATCCTCACGCCCACGGAACAGGTTCATGAACAATTGGATATCCCGTTCTTCCTTCTGCAGATCAACAAACGGCGTGGAAACAGATGAAGGTCCGCCGTCCATGTCATCTTCATCCGCCTGCTGCATGGAATTGACATTGAACCAGCTTTCCAGTTCATCCGCCGGGACATGGCCGGCGGCACAGGCTTTGAGTCGGACCAGCCCCTGCCGGTCGCCCAACAGGTTAAGGGTTGTGCAATGGCAGCGCCACCCCTGCACACACTCGGGCCGATTGAGGTTGAACCAGGCATAAATTTCCAGGCTTCGCTGAATAAACCCGTGCTGCTGGGCAATGAGCGCCAGGCGCAAAAGCTGGTCGTCATCGAATCGGGGCCGGAGTTCTTTCCTGTCCAGGACGTTTTCCACGTACCGGCGTCCGGTCTCGTCGAGGGGCGCCTGTTCGAGACGGGTGATCAGAAGGCGAAAGTCCCGGGCATCGAGTGAATCTGTTTTAATAGCCGTCTGCTCGGTCATGGCGATATCGTTCCTCATGGTTAGTTGTACGCATTGCTTTACAATGGGTCATGCTTATTTGATCAGGGTAAAGGGAACCTTGTCCCGTGCCCTGCCGGAATTTCCGGAAACCGCGTCCCGCACCATTGCCGCCAGCCTGGAAAAATGAGGATAGCGGAAATTCGATTGCTCCAGTTCCCGGACCATTGACAGCGCCTCCTGGTGACGGTCGAGCCGATACAGGCATGCCGCCTGCCAGAACACCGCCTCGTGAGCTTCATTGCCAAAGGTTTCCCGGCAGAAATCCGCCGCCTGCTTCGCCAGTGCCAGCGCCTTGCCTGCCTCGCCGTCGGTCAGATGAATACGGGCCAGGCGAAGCAGAGCCTTGTGGCGTCCGCGACGGTCCCGTTCGGCGGCATGGGTCAGAATGCGCACTGCCTCGGTTTTTCGACCCTGCGCTACCAGCACGTCCGACTCCGTCCATCGGACATAGGGGCGACGGGCGGACTGGGGAATGCGGATGATGTAGCCTGCGGCCCGGTCCGGAACGCCGAGGTCGAGGGCGCAACGGGCAGCCAGTTCCCAGATAAAATCCGTTGCCTGACCGTTATCGGCTCTGTGGGCAGCGGTTTCAAGATGATCAACAGCCTCTTTCGGTCTGCCGAGTGCAAAAAAAACCTTTCCCATGGCAAAGTGTTTGAACACGGGATGCATGTGATTGCGGTCCTGGTCCAGTTTCATCATTTTTTCAAGAATCTTCAGGCTTCTGCGCGGCAGGTCGAGCTGCAGCAGGCAGGAGGCAAGATGGTACAGGCTCTTAATATATTTCGGCCGCTGCTGATGGCGGGTCATCTGTTCCTCGGGACTCTGCTTCTCCCAGTTGGCCAGGGAATAGTTGGCCATAACGTGATTGCTTTCGCACCGGACAACATCCAGGATGCAGGCAATGGCTTCTTCATGCCGCCGGGCGCGGCACAGGGCAAAACCGACCTTGAGGCGGACAGGGCTATCCAGCCCGGTCTCCACCAGTTCGGGAAGTTTTTCCGCAACCGGATAAAAAAGGGCAATCATATCCTCCCACCTGTTGCCGGACTGCAGTTCATCCATTTCGGCCAGGACCCGTTCAAGTTCTCGTTGAAACCGTTCCGTACTCAACGAAGGATTCGCCAGGATGGAGTAAAATTGTTCCTCGGCTTCTGATTCTGCATTCCCTGATTTCCGGACAGCAGGCTCGGATTTGTTTTCAAGCTGTACATGTCCGACGATCCTTGCCGAGTCCTGGTTTTCAATCTGACGTGCTGTGTTCCGCATAGTTTTCCTCCTGGTTCAGGTATCTGTTCATTATCGATTACGGGCAGATATGGAATTTTTTCGCGAAAAAAAAGTGCTGATCAACGGCACCTATTATGTGAAGGAAAAAACAGCATTCAGGGTCACATGAGACCGCGTCCCGGCTTTACCTGGATAGGAAGCGGGACGCGATATGAATTCGAAAGGTACGGTAAAACAGTGTGTGTCAGGATTCTTTGCTGAGAGAAAAAGAAACCGCAAGCTGGAGGAGTCTGTCTGTATATAGCAGGGATTCGCTATGACCGAAAATACGGAACCGGCTCAGATGCGGGAAGCGAAGCAGGCTTGTCCGTCTTTTTCTGCTGTTGAACAATGCCAGCTCGGCGGAGATGTTCCCCCATCCAACCCCGCTCCTGATAACCTGTGGTTCCAAGCCTCTACTTGCCGTGAGAATAGCTGAGATATCGGCAAAAGTTTCGTTGTTGATACAGATGATGAGACGGGGATCAATTTCACGCAGGATACCGCTCCAAAGTCGTCGAGAGAATTCACGGCTGGATGCCTTGTACGGCAGTCCTGCAAAATCCGGTGATCGGAACGGGATATAGTAAGCCAGCAGCGACCGGGTCATGAGCTGACGGGAATCCCCGGCGCCGGGCATCTTTCCGGCCAGATCCCGTAACATCGAACGGACCTGGAGCTGCAGCGCTGAATTGCCGCGTCCGGCTCCCGCGTTCCAGGTCTCATTGAAAAACGCCGGGCCATTTTCGCAACTGTCACAGGGGTGTTCCGGCGGAATGACCGCGCCGCCTGGATTCAGTCCCAGGAAGAGAATATCCGTCTCCGGTGAAAGGGTGGAACGCGGTCCCAGGAGGAAACGGTATCCCAAGGTATGGTTGAGCCGGCTGTATTCGCCGGTGATCTCTTCCAGACATCGGGTAAAAAGATGCTGCTGAGTCATGGCCCTTCTCCTTGTTACGTCATATTTATTCGGGATTGCTGAAGAATGCTCTTCGATTCAATTACCTCTTACGGACATAAACTGGATTTTTTCGGGCGGATAAATACTTTTTGCAAAGATAAAAATTTTCGAGCTTTCTTATCTCAAGTAGTCCAATCGCCAACTGGATACTGCATACTGACAACTGCAAACTGAGCGAAACAAAATCGTCTTAATCCCCTCTTCTCGGGGCAATCATTCAAACTGACGTTAGGCACAGCCATCGGCGCAACACTGCAAGAGTCTTAATCCCCTCTTCTCGGGGCAATCATTCAAACCAATCCTTCCTCAGTTCCTGGAGATGCCAAGAGCAAGTCTTAATCCCCTCTTCTCGGGGCAATCATTCAAACACAGACGGAATGAAATTGTACTTCCCTGATCATAAGGTCTTAATCCCCTCTTCTCGGGGCAATCATTCAAACGCTTTAATCGGATTCGGCGGCACGCCGGACCAAGTGTTAATCCCCTCTTCTCGGGGCAATCATTCAAACTTATGGCTAACAGGATGTATTTTACTGAATTTCTAAGTCTTAATCCCCTCTTCTCGGGGCAATCATTCAAACATTCAGGATATTGAGCGGGACGAAGAGCGGGTCCAGTCTTAATCCCCTCTTCTCGGGGCAATCATTCAAACGAATATGGAAACGAAACATCCGTTTGAACGACAAGTAGTCTTAATCCCCTCTTCTCGGGGCAATCATTCAAACTCATCCTCATTCGGGCACATACGGCGCAGGATCATGTCTTAATCCCCTCTTCTCGGGGCAATCATTCAAACTCAAGCGGGCAGGAGTTGAACCGACAAAACATAATAGTCTTAATCCCCTCTTCTCGGGGCAATCATTCAAACAGTATAAAGCGGTGTGGTGTAAGAAACTCGGAGATCTGTCTTAATCCCCTCTTCTCGGGGCAATCATTCAAACGGAAACAATGAGATTTAATTGGATGCAAGATCTGAATGTCTTAATCCCCTCTTCTCGGGGCAATCATTCAAACTGAAGTACTGATTGAGCGTGCGCTCGAAACCATGACGTCTTAATCCCCTCTTCTCGGGGCAATCATTCAAACCCTTACCCTGGATTTCTTAATAAATTTAGCAGGTTCCAGGTGAGAATTCGGGCATCTTCCCAATTTTGGCGTTTGGGAAAATAAAACAGAAGAAAAAAATGACGCATGGAAGTGTAACCCTTTAAGATAAATAAAAATTTTTGTATTCGGGCATCATTGCATATCTTTGTTTCTTTCCAAGACAGTTAACCCTTCAAAAAAACGAACTTTTTTCAACAGGTTCAAGCAATATGCCTCCATCACCACAATTTCCAGGCAGGATGCGCGCACTCATATCCTGAATAATTTTTTTGAAGCCGCCTCTTCCTCATGCAGAAAAAAACATACGCCAAGAAAAAGAGGCAAGCAGCACGGCTGGAATGAGAAATAGGACAAAGAGGCCAAGGCAGCCGCCATTGCCACCTTTCTTCCCGCGCTCCTCTTTTTCACACTTTTCGTAAAGAATGTAATCCAGGGCATCATCTTCGTCAAAGATGTTGTTGTGATTATCGTTTGACATAGAATTATTTCAGGTGAAAAGATCAGTATGCTTGCTTATTCTTCCCCGAGGATGTTTTTCACCTTCTGGACTTTTTTCCACTGTTTTTTGGAACATTGTTTCTTGCTCCATTTTCCGCCAGCCATCCAGCAGCTTTTCAGTGCCGCAGCAATGATTTTTTGATCCTCTGGATTGAAACTTTCAAGCTTATTATAGAGTTCAACGATCTCGTTTTCCGTGGTTTCTTTTTTCTGGATGGCATGGGCATGCCGCTCCGCCTCGCTCATGGCCGCAAGAGCCTGCCTTTCCTTTTCCTCGGCGGCTTCCTGCTCCGCTTTAAGGCGAGCTTCTTCTTCCTGCAGGGTGCGAAGCTCCTCTTCACGCAACTCTCTTTCCCGCTGCTGCTCAATGAATATTCTTTGTTTTAATTCCTCTTCCTTCCTTTTTTTCTGCTCAAAATCTTCCCGCAGCTTTGCTGCGTCAGACGAAGTCAACACTTCCAGGACGGCCCATCCCAAGGGGGTTACCGTTTGATTTACCGCATTTTTTGAATTAGCTGCCAGCCAGAATGTTGTAGCGAATTTTTCTGTGCCAGGCCTTTCGCCTTTACCCTTCATGATTTTTATTTGCCGGTGACCTTCCACCGTGACACATTCGGCTCCGGAATGAAAACCAAGGCGCAGGAGGGACTGGTTTTCTGTCAGTTCCAAAGAAACGGTTGGTATGCCTACTGCTTTCAGCTCGACATCTTCTCTCTTCTTTTCACTCCCGTAAAATTGTGTAAGCGCCGCAAAGAGTTCTTTTGCAGTAACCGGTTTAGTAATTCCCGCGATTGGTGGTACCTCGGACACAGTTATGGAACCTAAAAAAACAGAACCCTCAGCAACCACTTCAAAAATCTGCTCAGGGCCTCTTGCCTCGAACTTTGACGGTTTTTTCTTGCGGTTGACACCATAGACAATGCGCCGTTCGATCTCACCGATTGGCGCAAAATCGGAAATCTTGACCAGGCGGAAAGGGTCGGTCTCAAACTTTCCGCCGACAAGGTTCTCCTCCATTTTTCCGGCATCCTTTTTCTGATAGGGTGGAACGCTTTGTTTCTTATTACGGTAGTTCAAAACAGCGGTGCGGATACTACCCTTGAGCGAAGATCCCGGAATATAGGGACTGTCCTCATGGGGATTGTAAGCCGTTCTTTTGATCTTGTACTTATTCAGGTTTTGCAAAATATTATTTTCACCCTGCAGGGCCAGGGTTTCCTGAAAATGGGAGACAAAGGCGTCGCTTACCGCAACCGGCTTGCCTGCTGCAAGATCTTTATGGCGGTCCATGAACCGATATATTTCAATCAGGGACTGGGGGGTACCTTTCCGGCAGATCGCGGAAAATTCATCGAGGGCTTCATTGTCGAGCATGCCTATAAAATCGGCTGCATCAAAGCTGATAAGTTGTTTATTCTGCGCATCCACCACAAAACCGGTCGGCTCATATACATCATCACTGCCGACATGGACGGGGCTGACAGTTCGTAAAAGGAAAAAGATCGTTGTCTGTGTTGGCATGTTCATAACGACTCCTCAATTTCATATGGCAGGGTGATGGCATATCCCTGCATCACTGTTCGATCATCCGCCTTTGACAGGCCAGTGATCGCGCTGCCTATATAGGCGTTGCCGGCTTGTTGGGGGTTCCCGGTCATAAAAACAGCACCCTCGTCCGCCAATACCACGGGATTTTTGAAAGGCTTGTTGCGGTGAATCAGCGCGGCCCCATGTTTGCCGAATCGGGTAAATGGCGTAAAAAATGCTGCGGTATAGCTCCCTTTTTCCGGAACACAGGGGGCAAGGGTGTAACAGGCTTGCGCGGCGGACCCCGGAATTTGCATGGCTTGAACATCGACAACACTGAACCTGCCGATCCCGGCGCTGGCATCTCTGCCAAAACCCCAGCTGCCCATATCCTCAAAGGCCTTTTGTATTCGGTCAATGTCAGTAGCCTGTTCATCAAAAAGAACAAAAACAGCGAGACGGGCATTGGGAAGATAGTGGATATTCTCAGCGGGAAAAGGGGCAAACTCGCCTGTCCCGGTGGTACCGGTGAGACGGTTAAGAGTATTGTGAGCCTGTTCAAACATACCGGAGAATCTGCGGTGTTTCCCTGTGAGAAGTTTCAACTTGCTTTGATTTTCCACAGGCAGGGTTGCCAGATGAAAGTCAAAGAGATCATCCTCTGAACAATACCGGTCTTCGTTCAAAACAAGGCGCAGGTCTTCAGCTACCAGAAGGTATTTGTTTTTTTTATCCTCCTTCCGTTTGATCAAACTCTGAAAACGGTCCTTTTCCTTTCCTTCGTACCTTCCCTGCTCTGACAAAAGGGGACGCGGCATAGCAAAACAGGTTCGCCCCTCTTTGCTTACCACCGGGAATGCGGAAGAAAACATGGCAAAAGGTGTTTGCCCATAGCAGGAAATCCACTGATCGAGGCCGCCGTTTAATGCCTCGGATTCAGCGGCCTGCCAGCAAAAATGCCCAAAAATAGTATCCCCCTTCATGGGGGTGCCAAATGGGGATTCCGGGCGGAGTATAATCGTATATAATTTCACAATGCACCTCTCTGGGTGTTGAGTTCAGGCAATGGGTAAAAGATCAGCGAATTTTTTCTGCCGCCCACCGTCGGCAAAATGAAACTTGATTCTGCCATACCCACGGCTGCCGCTACCGCCCAGGGCGTCGTACTCAAGCATTTTCATCCCTTCAAGAAGAAACTCTTCAAGCGCGTCATCACCGTCCTCCATCTCTTTTAAGGTGATGGCAAAATCAAAGCAGAGACCGGCTACAACCCGTTCGGTAAATCGTAAACTACCGCCTTTGGCAGTTCCTTGAATTCTGTCTATAGCGGTTTCTGCCTTGATTTCCGTTGCCGCAAAATTTCCGGTCTCAAGCCTTTGCCTGCTCTCATCATTCAAGGGACAGTCAGCAAAAGATGCCCTGGTCGGGCCTACTTCCCTGGCGGCTTCTCCCTCGGCGCCGCTGATCCCGAACAGACGGAGAATTTTCAATCCTTCTTCTTTTTTCTCTTGGGGTACATTTTGCAGAGATGTCGTTCCCAGGGGGTTGCCTTTCCTGGGATCGATCAGGCCGCTGCGCATTTCAAGCAGGGAACGGATTTTTCCCTTCAGGGATGACCCGGGAATATATGGTTCGCCGGTATGGGGATTGCTGACTACAGGGTTATCGGTGCCGCCGATTCGCATTTCACTGTCGCCTGCGCCGATATGCAGGCCGCTGATAAGTTCGATGGTGCCTCTGATCTGTTTGATACTGGTCAATTTCATTGTTGTTCCTCTCTATGCTTATGATCAAAGATATTAGTTCTTGCGAAGCGCTTTATAAAATCCCATAAAGGACTCGAAAAAATTGGTAAAAACCTGCAGGTCTTCCCTGGTATCCACCTGACTGATCCCGTCTCTGATGAGGGCAACGAATTTATCGGTCACCAGATCACGTCCTTTGGCATATGCTGCCTTGGCGACAATCATATGCACCCTTGGCTTGATCATGCCCCATTCATCTTTTTTGGCCTGCGCCTGGGAGTTCAGCCGGACAAGTTCATCATAAAAGCGGCGCAGTTGGGTGCTTTTGTTCCATTTGGGATTACCTCGATTATCATTTCCTTCGGCATCAATATCTTTTGCTAATTGTTCCGCTTTTTGAAAAAACAAAGCCGGGTCGAGTTCCCTTGCCTCTCTTGCCTTTTCATCGCGCCATAATTGAATTGTTTCCATCCTGGCCTCCTGTTCTGAAATCTTTGAGTATTTTATGGATTGTGGACTATATCGTTACAGAGATTATCGCTGTTCATATAGAAGCTGCCATAAAGGGATACAGACAGCGCCGCCATACTCCGACAGCCACTTGGCCATTTCACTGACCTGTTCAATGGCCGCCTGCCGTGCCTCTCCTTTGATATTTTGGTCAATATTCCTTGCCACTGTGTACTTGAATTTTGAACGCCATTTAAGACATTCCATGTCCGCCAGAGTCGCATTTCCATGGTTCAGAGAATTTTCCCGCCTTGCCAGTTCGATAAGCTGATTAAATCTGTACAGCATGGCCTTGCCTACCAGTTTATCGTCAAACCAATGTTCCATGGTGTTTTTATGCTCATGAAGGACAGCAAAATCGTTCCAGTTTACCGTTTCTCCGAACATGGAAACGCTGTTTTTCCCAGCTGCATTTTTTGCCTGCGCAAGGGCATCTTCAGCAGCAGACGCCAGCCTGTCTACCGGCACATGGGTTTTCTGCAGGGAAATTCCGGCGGAAAAGGTAATCTGGTCATTGTCGCACACGTACTGTGTAAACCGGCCGCGAAGCTCCAGGGTAAGTTCGGCCATGATCCGCCATGGTCCGATAAGAAAAAGATCGTCACCGCCGGCAAAGACGGTGTAAACATTTTTATACTTTTCATTGGCCTGAAGAAAAAAGGGCAGATAGATGGTGAAAAAATTATTCAATTGCCGGCTGATATTGGCAAGCCTTGAGATGGTAAAAAGATTATCAGGAAACCCCGCTGCCATCAGGATTCCGAGATTATCAACATCCGCTTTTAAAATACCGAGAGCTTCTACTCCCTGCTGTTTACCATTATCCCTGAATTCTTTCGCTTTTGCCGCCAGGTGGTTAAAGGTCACCGGGTCGCCCTGCTTGATGGGCTGGGCATCATCTTCCTGCAGCCGATCATCCAATTTGTCTTCTTCCGTATAAACCGGGACATATCCGTTGATCAGCCGCATGGTCGCCCCCTCCGGCAGGAGACCATCGCTCTGGACCTGCAGATTGAAAAGTTTCAGGGGGTTGATGTCAACCGCATTGGAGAAAGAAAGCTGGTATTCTCCAAAGATCGGTTCAAGAAGGCTTTTGTTGCGATCCAGGCCAGTATCTCCTATAAATACAGCCAGGCGTTCGCCTTTGACCAGGAATGTGCCGAGCATTCGGTGATCCCGGCATATTTTGCAGGATACCAGTTCGCCGACCGCTGCCTGACTGTGAGCGGGTCGTTTGCCGCATAACGGGCAAAGCGGTTTTTGCAGTTTGTTGTCAAATTGATCCAGGTAGCCGTCCACCATGCCGCCATAGGTGTCGAGATCGACTTTAGTTAATTTTTTGCGCTCCATGGCGGGCTGGTGCTTTTCGTTCCACAGGCTGGTAAAGTTGCCATTGATAAAATCAGCCGACGCTGCCGGAGTGTAAATAATTCCCAGACTCGACTGGCCATAATTTATGTCATACAGCCAATTGTTGATTTTTTTCTCAACCTGCTTGATTTTGTCTATGGTTTCGGTGGTATGAGGCGCAATGATGGTAAATTTGCCGGCCGCGTTTAATATAACCGAAAGGTGCGAGAGCCCAATGGCCCTGCAGATCATGTCCGCGGCAAGTTCGGAAAATAAGGATACTGCAAAGGAACGGCCCCGCAGGATTTTGGAACGGTTTTTGTTCAGCTCTCCCCCGGCGCTGAAAATAAAGTCCTGAATGCCATAGAAATCACCGGTGACCAGCAAAAAATTTTCAGAAGTTTTATCCTGTACAGCTTTCTCGTTAAGGCTGCCTTGATCATAATGATATAGATAAAGAGCAGAGGCAAAGGCAGCCGTTGTTTTGCTGTGATCGTACAGCGAAACATCGTGGACCACATCATTGACACGGGCCGCCGGTACCATGGAGGTATACGTCATGTATAGCGAGTCGAAATGCTGGCTCCACAGGTCTATATTGCTGTCCGCGTGAAAAAGATGGCGCAGCTTGACAAGAAAATCATCAAATAGCTTACAGTATTCCTTATCGGCATGGGATTTACTTTTTATATCCTGTTTTTCGGCAAACATGCTCAATGCCGAAAGAGGTGCCAGCGGATAACGATATTCATAATCCGAAGCGGCCTTGTATTTTCCATGCCTCTCGTGACCAAGGGCTTCAAGAACGGGAAGCATGCGTGTTTTTTTGAAATCCTGAAAAGCTATTTTTTCTCCTTCTTCAAATGTGGCCCGGTCAAGTCCGCTGGAAATACGATCCGCCATGGCAATGATCCATTGCATCGGGGTTTCCGGTTTATGGTGGCCTGAGGCCAGGTTAAGAAAGCTGTCGCCCTCACCCCAGCCGCCGCTATTAAGCTCATGCGGCAATCGATCAGCCATCTGCTCAATAAAGGCTGCAGTATACACCGAGTGCACATGAGTATGGCGATTGTCCCGGAAAGGCTGATACTGGTCGGCATTGTCCGTCAGGTATTGCCTGGAAACCTCCAGCGAACCCTGTGCAAATTTTCCCACATCATGCAGCAGCCCGGCCAGGGCTATTTTCAATACAGTATCATTCATTTTTTTCTCCAATACAGTCTCTTTCTGTTCTGTTCACTCATACGGTCATTTTTTTCGTTTTTTCTTTTTTTAGTTCATGAAAATGTTTTTTGACATCCCAGAACAGGTTACTTGCCCTCTTTTCCCCTATGGGTCACTGAAATTCGGCCCAAACCAAAAACGGTCTGCTTGCCGAGATGCACATTTTCACAGTACGTCAGCAGGGGCATGAACTCATCCAGCTCCCCACGGTAGCTGATCGCTCCGGTCAGGCCGCTCAACGACACCTTCTGCCGCTGGCGGTTGCTGAAGCGAAGCATCTCCCGCCATTTGATTGATGATTTCACTGTCTCGACCAGCTCTGCCCGGCTGATTATGCCTCGATAATCAAGGTTCGGCTCGCCGCCGCCGTAGGCCTCTTCCAGGGCTGCAATGCGCCGGAGGCCTGAGCGGACCAGGACGTGGAACGGAAGTTCGTCGTGCAGTTCATTGCCCAGCTTGACCCGCAACGGGGTGAGGAGCTGAACTTCGATTTCCCGGGTCGTGGTTTTCGCTCCGGTTTCCAGAGCAAGCTGCTCGCATTCTTCAGGTTTGTGCAGCACCTCTTCATCGGCATTGTAAATTTCTTCATTTCCGGCAGATACACGGTCCAGGCGGAACCTGCCCATACCGGAACGATTGCCCGCGCCGATACCGCCCTCCCCCATGCGTTGCAGAGTGAAGATGATGTGCGGCAGGTAGTCGATGGCCCGGTCAATAAGCAGCAGGGAAAAATCAAATTGATCGCCTGCCTTCCTAAAGCCGGAAGTGCCCTCGCCCGGCTGCAGGACAAAGGGATGGGGACGGGCATTGACCGAACGACCGTTGCTGTCACGGTATCGCTCGGTTTCAAAGATCCAGGCATAGGCGCATTGCTCCCGCAAAATACACGATTGGCATTGCCGGGTCCTGAGGGCGCAGCTTGTTTTTTTCAGGGACCATCCCAAAGCGCCGCGCAGGGCCGAGCCCAGATACTCAGGCAACCTGGCTTCGGTGGTAAAGGTGCAATGGAAGGTGAATCTGTTTACCTTGATGCTCATTACTGATGTATTTCTCCTAAATGCATTTTTATGTTTGGTCGCCGACAGGATCGCCTTGATTGTGTATAAGTTCCTCAAAGAAAAACACCAGTTCGTCAAGTTTTGCCGAAAATTTGTTTGCCGACATGGGATTGTCCTTATGGCCTGCATGGTTCAGATCGTTACGGTAATTAGTCAGGTTTTTCAATGCTCCGCGCAAAGCTTCCTGGGGAACAAACCAATCAATGATCTTTTGCGTTTTCTTCTCTTGCGCCCGGGCTTTTTCATCCCAATCATCCAGCGGCAGTTTATTTTTTAGAATCTTCAGGGCCATGTTCACCAGGTCTCGGGTATCTTGCTCGTGCATTCCTTCACCCAGGGCCTGTTCCACGATATATGTTGTACTTGTTTCCGCCATGATGGTAAAACCCTGCTGTACCAGGTTGTGCCTTGCACACCAGCGGGCTGCAGCGATCCCGTCGTTTACCTCGTTTCCGGTGAACTGACTCACAGAGTCCCGCAGCTTCTTTAGCATCGGTTTCAAGGGCTTGACGACTTTCTGGTGCTGTACCCGCTCCAGTGAAACCTTCAAAGCGTTCGCCACTTCGCTAATTCTTAATCCCCTGCAGGTTGCCATAACTTCCGTATACTCCCCGAGATTCTTTGCCAAGGGGCGGAGATCTCGAGCCTCGATGTTCTGTCCTTTGCACTTCGCCAGAACAGGTATGAGCGCCCTGCCAGCAACTTCGCGAACCATCTTTGCGTCGCCCGATGCGAGGAATCTGTCGATTGCCACCGACCAGTCGAGGAGTTGATCAAATGGGAGAAGGTCAAATACCGGGATGCTTCGCTCCTCCAATTCCATCTTCTCGATTTCCCATGGGTAGCCGAGGGCTTCCATCGCGCCGTAATGAATCGCCTTGACATTTATTCCTTTCATTACCTTGGCATAATTGAGTGTAACCATGGCCAGAAGGGGGAGTGATCTGAAAGAATGGGTTACATCAAGATACAGTTCATCTTCCTCCTTTAACTGTTCAATCAGAGTGTCGAAGATTTCCCAGATCTCACCTTCATTCCTGCCGACTGGTATGTTTATATTCTGGATTTTGGCCTTGAGGGATAATTTCCGCAACCGGGTCTGCAACCCTTCAAACGTCAAACGATTCCCCTTCCTATCCTCGTGTCCATTGTCATCCCAGTTCTTTGTCCGTGATTCATCCGTAGTCATAATCAGTATATGATCGAGTTTACCCCAGTCGGAGCATTGCCATTGAACGAGCGCTTCCTGGACAAAACGGACATTTTTGACTTTACTGGCTGTCTTTTTAGAATAATAATTCACCGGAAAATAGTTTGTGGTTCCCAGAAAACTCAAAAAGATCCTGCGCACTTCTTAATCTCCTCTGATTGCATGAACAATTTTTAGATTTACATTTCGAACCGTCGGAAGCGTACATGCCTGAAGGTATGAATCAGTTCCACGCGGCCGTCCGGCAGGTGCCTTTCCTCGGACTGACGAAATGTGGTCGAATATACCGGAATTAACCCGGACTGGCGGGCATGCCGTGCAACCAGGCAGCAGGCCCCGAAATCCCCCTGAACCAGAACATAATCTCCGTGTTGGGCCGTGCTCTCAAGCCACTGCAGAACAGGCTGCAGGTATGTGAAAATCTCTTCCAGATCCGGAGGGATGCTGGACCAAATCTCCTGCACGGTTGCGGGTGGAACGAGAATGCGGTCGACTTTGAGATCCTGTCTGGCGCCGGCTTGCTGTACCTTTGTAAAAGTGTGGTTAAAAAGTAAAAACAAGTCCGGCATTATTTATATTCTCCAAAAATATGTCAGAATTGTAAAACAATTTTTAATTTTTCTTTACGGGCAGGATTAAAATTTTTTCGCTGGAGAGTTAAAAAAATCAATCGCTTGGGCTCTTACCGGTAACTGAAAGGAAAGAGCGTATTTTTTGCAGTATACACAGCGGTCAACATCCCAGGAGGGTCCATGGTTTGGGTTTTCCTGAAGATCGTTTGAAAATGGGTCCTGTTCAATTCCGGACAGTCCAGAAGTAGCTGTTCGATCTCCTGTGCCCGCAGATAATCAGGATCACCTGTCACACCCATGTGATGCAGTTCCGCCAGGGGAAGGAGGGCCATGATGCGCATGGTTGTTTCACCGGAGAGGCAGACGTCAAGGGCATGCCGCAGAATACGTTCGCCCGCTTCCCGTTCTCCGAGCACGCGATACAGTCTGCCCAGGTTCAATGCGGTCAACTGCCACGGATGAAAATTCCTCTGTCTTGTAGTGCCGTCGATAAAGGAAAGGCAGTTTTGGTCCGGCGATGGTCCACCGCTTATTTCAGCCAAGGCTCTACAGGTGAGAGCTGCCTGGTAAGAGTAGGCATCCGGGTCGGCATGAAGCAGGTCTGCAAGCTTCGATAGAACATCAGCAGGTCCGGAATAAGCCGGGAGGCCAAGATAACTGTTTAGTCTTTCAGCGGCTTCCTTAAAACGGCAAGCATCAAGAAGGCCATAGATGAGATATGCCTGCGGCCGCAGATTTTCGGTACGGTATTTGCGGCCGAATGCGGCAATGGCCAGATCAACATACCGTCGAAGATTGGGTAAGCAACGCGGCCCGCAGAAACCGAAGTTCTGGGCAATTGTTCCATATAACGCGCCGAGGTCGCGATTGTTCCTGGGCGAGACGGCCTGCCGCCTTTCTTCTATTTCGAGCAGCGCGGTCATATCAGGAGGCAACTCAGGGCGGAAATCATAACAGTTGAACCGTTCTCCTACAAAACTGTGATTCAGGTAAATCATTACGTCTTCTTCACTTAGCCGCTCAAGAAGCTTTTCCGCAAGTTGCCGCCACCTTCTTGCTCCCTGGATGTTTCCCCGATGATTGGCAAGGCTTATGCTGCTGATGCACCACTTGAATGCGTGAAAGTCCAGATCCGGGTGATCCTTGATACATTGCACAATATCGTCGGGAGCAAGCAGGGCGGCAAGAATCGACCCAGCAGGATTATTGTGTGCGGCGGCAATAGCGAGACTATCTGCCAAACGCTGCAGAAAAATGGCGGGGTGAAGAGCAATTTCCCGAAGCCGATCCTTTCCCTCGGGCAGAGAAAAAAAGGTCGCGGGTAACTGGTTGAAATGCGTCAGCAGCACATGCCCGTCATGGGCGCATGCCTTGAATAATTCGAGCTGCCGGCCGGAAATCCCATCGCCGGCAAGCTTGAAGATGAAGATTCCATCGGCCAGGGTCCGGCAGGAAACTGTTTTTTCTTCGGGATTTCTGAGCAGAGCCTCGTCAGGATGGAGGAAAACGCGGCACTGATAGCCAACGGCGGCGAATTTTTCACGCACATGGTTGACCGGCAGAATAGTGCCTTGCGGCGAAAGTTCTCCCGTGGCATAGCAAGTCTCCGGCCAGGATCCGCCGTCAATCAGCACGGACATTGCAAGGCCGAAGACAAGACCGAGTGATGCCCCGCAAACCGTCTCGTCCAGCTCGCCCTGGAGAGAACAGCAGAAAAAACCGCCCCTAATCCCGGGATGCAGAGTGCAAACGGCTTGTAATGCAGCCCGTATGGCTTTAACTGAATCAGGGGCCGGGATCGGCGGCAGCAGGAAGTCTACTTCCAGTTCCTGTTGATCGGCATGATACCCAAGAAGTAACCAGCAGGTTGAGATGTTTACCCCCCGGCAGACAAGAATGGGCACACAGGTCCAGGAGACGGAATGGAGAAGTTCGGCGGATATGTTCCTGCCATACTTCTTCATCAAAAGTGCAAGATTGCCACAAACGACTTCACTTTCCTGCCATCCGGGAAGTGCCAGGCAGCTTAGTACATGTTTTTGCAGTTGAAATTCTAAACCTCGATAAAAAGCATGGTGGGACAGCCTGATGAAAACCGTATTCTCCGGAGGCAGGACAGGACAGGGGGTTTTCAGGACCGATTCGGCAACCGCCGGGCAATTCTGCAGCAGAATGTCGAGAGAGTGCCAGTGATTTTCTCTGCCAGCTTTCATTTGCCTTGATTAAGGATGCGAACCACCAGTGTACCCTGCATCGGGTCATTCACTTCCCGGACGGGAAAGACAGCCCAAAAAATACTGTCCTGAATTCCTGCCTCACCGGGTAACGGTTCAACGATATGATCCCCGATCTGCCAGAAAAAGAAAAAGCTGAAGCCGGGTTCGGTATCCGGCATACTGCCTGTGATGTGAAGCATGTCGCCGGAACAGGATATGTGGTCCACGTACAGTTCCCGGGCAGAAACATCCGTTATGCGTCCGTTTTCAACAGTGAATACAAGGGCGGTGGCTCTTTTTTTATTATCCATGGCAACGAGGGGCAGAAGGTCGTCAGCCGGCTGGGATAAGGCAAGCATAACTAATGGGGAGAACTCCCCGACAGGAAATGCCGGGAGGATTATGGGTAGCCGTTTTAAATCTGCTGTCATTTCCCCGCGGCCTTCGTATTGGAGAATCCTGCTTTGCTGCCTGATTTTTTCAAGATGCTTTTCTTCATCCCGCTCGTATTCGGCCATCAGCTCCTCTACTGCCTTGGAGGCAAAGAAAAAACCGGTTTCCACTTCCATCTGCCGGAAAAACCAAACAAGGGAACCGGTTTCCGGGGTGTTGTTTTCCCGGGTCAAGGGCTGCTGTAATGTTCGAAGGAGGTCGTCAGATATTCTCCCAAGATAAAAACCGAGATCCTCTCGCCTGATGGTGTAGCAATTCCAGGGTTCTGCAAAACCACTGAATTCATTATTGAGAGGCAGGTCGTTCATGCCGGCAAAAACCAGGTCATCATAGGTCTGGACAACAGTAAGCGCATTCTGGTCCGGACATTCGACAATAATGACGACAGGCGGGGAATAATATCTACCTTTCGGCCCCCAGTCTCCCAGATGGGGAGAAACAGCCCAAAGCTGTCCGGGGCCGGGATCCTGTTGATCCTGAGGAATAGTTGCAAGAGAGGATGTTTCAAAATTCAGCTGTCCGTCTTTCCGATCCTGCCGGCACCAGGGGCAAAGCTGCAAATGTTCCCTGAGCCGGGCATCAGATTTTCCGTGCAGGATGTCAGCAGGAGGGCAGCAGCGATAGCGCCAGGCCCTTAACCAGGCAATGGTGTCACTGGCTTTAATATCCATAATATTTCAAAATCAGAATTGACATTTCTTTCTCACTCCAGTTTACGGGCAGGCAAGTCTTTTTTTGCACCTGCTTATGAGTTCCTCCAGAAAATACATTTTAACATTTTCGGGCAGTTCTTCAGGCGGCGATCCCGGCAGATTTTCCTGATATCTCCTGATTGTTGCGGTAGCCCGATTGTAAAGACGGTAGACACTATTATGATCCGGATAATCGAGCTGCCGGGCAATTGATTTGAATGTTATGGATGGGTTTTCAAGTTTCAATGCCAGCACGCTGCACTGCTCAATGGTCAGGTCGACCATAAGCAGATCAACCAGAGCGGAAACAGATGAAAGGTAAGAGCGATTGTATAAATGCTTTTCCATCTCCGTCTGTCGGTTACTGCCGTTCAGCTCATTCCGCAGGTGAGCATCTTCAAACAGTTCGGACTCTATAGATTTGTTAATCCAGGGAAAATGGGATGAGAGATATCTGACAAATTCACGAACCGGCACATATACATTTTCTTTCATAAAACTAGTTACTTCCCCGTGAAAAAACAAAGCTGCGGGCAGGAGAAAGCCTATGGTAAAAATTTCCTTTTCACCGGACTTCCTCCAGTTATTCTCAGGAGCGGGCCAACCGCTGAAGGAAACATCCCTGCCCTCCCATACTTTTTTTGATGGAGGACAAGGGCTGGATGGAGCATATGCTATCCATCCTGCTCCGGGTCCGGATGTGACAAAGTGATCGCTGCCGCTGACCATTTCACGTACACGCCGGTACAAGTAACCCCTCGGATTGTGCTCTTTGCTCCGGGACTTTTCTTTCCACCTGCCAAGAAAAAGGTGCCAGCCCTGCTGCAGGACCAGGTGTGGCCTGCCCGTTACGAGATCCTGCAGTAAAGAGGGTTTTCTGGCAATTTCCAAAGCGAATTCATCAAGAAGAAAAACCAGAAAATCGTGCGCCAGTTCCTCCGTGATTTCCTGTCGGACAGACCTGGAGAGATTTGAATGAAGATCGTAGGGGAAAACAAATTCCAAACCGGCATGACGGGATGATTCCTTGAAAACCAAACCGGCTGTCCGTATCAGGCATATATACCCATTTTGAGATGCGAGCCATTCCCTGAAATATTTCAGGGCGGTATCCCGTATGGGTTTGTTCAAGATCTTTTTCTCCCGCCCAGGCAGGAAAGAGGCACCTGCCCGAAAAAGAACAGCTTTCTGGTGAATCGACGATCAAGAGGTATGGTGAACTTGTATTTTTCTACAAGGTAAGAATCCATATCTGTTACTCGCCCTGTTATTTCAAGTCTGCAACCCTGCCTGATGTAGCGCTGGTTTTGTTTATTTCCTTTACTTGAACACGGGCATACAAGGTGACCTTCAGGTAAGGCATCAAGGACGAAAATGGGATGGGTATTTTTTTCTTTGCGAAGCGTTGCTGGAAATGAACCGGTGCATTCTTTGAGTTCCTGGTCAGGAGCACCGGTGAACAGCATTCGCTCCTGCCAGAATGAGGGAGGCAGAATTTTTATGCCTGGCCCAATTATTTCAAGGTCTGGTCGTTGCAAGGTTTACCATGATTCGCTGCTTGAAAGTAAAATCTGAAACGGAAAGTAATGAATTAGTTATTACAGAAAAACAATTTCCTATCAAATGTTTTCCTTTAGAAAAAGTCATGGGTAATTTTCTTCCAGGGAAATATATCAAGTTCCTCCGGGAAAAAAAACAGCTACCCTGGTCGTCCGTTGATGGTTTTTTTTAAATATTCAAATATTGATATCATTGATATATATATTTTAAATTAAGTTGCTTTGATTCTACAAATTGCATTGCCGGCTTCATTCAGCAGATAGTCATGTTCAATCCGCTTGGTCCTCCGAAAAAAGGGGTGACGGCAAGTGTTGTATCTTGATTGATCTCCGTCCAGTAAAAAGTTCTTTCAGGTTTACTGGATCCGGTTTGGCATTTCACTAGCTGAGAAATGGTGGTAATCAGCGTAACACCTTGATTTCAAGGTCAAAGTCCAGCAATAACAAAATTTTGTTATTTAGAAGATAGAAAATTTATTCTTCAATTTTAATAGACAACACCGAGTTTAAATTGAGGTGGAAAAATCTCCATGAACCAAAATTCACCGGGTATCGATTGGAATGGAAAGCTTGTCCATGCCGCTGATTTAATTATTTATGCTCAATGTATTAAAAATGAAGGAAAATTATGGAATGCAACCCTGATTGCCTGCAAAGCTTATGAAATCTTATTGCCAACCGATGATGAGCTTGATGAGATTGGGGTTATGAACATAGTTGATGGCAAAAGAAAACGTTTATTTTTCTCCAAACGTACCGATATAGCAATTGAGCATATTTGGGAGGCAGAGCAACGGATTGAGGCTGAAACACAGTTTTTTGGAAATGATCAAGGCAGAGTAGACAAAAACTGGTACACCAATCCAAACCAAGTGCACTTGCTTAGGAACCGTATCATTCACAACCCTTTCAAAGCTACCGATGAAAAATTTCAAGAAGACGCAATTAATCTCATCGATCGCTTGTACAAACTTCCCGGCATAAAGAAAACGTTCAAGGAAACCAATAAAATCACCGAAGACAATGCCGATAACTACGAGATTCGGCGCTTTTTGGAAAGGAAATATGGCCTCATTGAGCGGCCGCGTCGCAAAAAATCTGTCGACAGATTCTCCCCTGCTCATTTTGAAAATCTCATCCTGGCCGAGGAAGAGGTTTTTCCGAAGTTGAAGAAAAATCTGCTTTCCGCTCTCAGCAACGTTGATTTCCTCCAAAAGGACTTAATACAATTCTCCGTCCCAGATTCAACAAGCGCTTATGTTTGGCTGACCATCCCTATAAAAGTCAATGCGCCTGAAGAATACAAAAACAGTGTCAAAAAATTCGCCCCTGCATTCAGTATAGTGATGACCCCCCTGGAGTTTTGGTCTTACATCGAACTGGCTGGGCTAAGTTTTCATTTCAAAGTTCAGTATTACGATTTCATACTAAAAGATGGGGGATTCATCAAACTCATCAATAATATGAGCAAGCAGGATCACAACGCTGTTAAATCTTCCACAACAGCGTGCCTTCGGGATGTTCATTGGTATGTCTTCGAAAACCATCGTTTAGACATAGATGGTGTAAAGGATATTGATGTCTACCGACAGCATGTCAGCCAGGTTTTAACAACCAGACATCAAGACTTCCGAACGGCGCTCAAAAATTTACAGCCCATCACCTGGAATGTTGCCCTACCGGGATGGGTCGACAGCTACAAAGATATTCTTAGAAGAAAGATGACCGTTCAAGACTTCGTCAACCTAACGGCCGAAAGGCTGGCAGCGATGAAGCCACTTGTGGATTACTTTCAAAATAGTCAGGTATTGTGGCCCAACCATAAAGATTACAAAAAACGAGTTGAGCAGCATTACCGGAATTTACTCAAACAATGACCAGCGAAATCAAACAGAATAAATACGTTAAGGGCAGTTCAAAGTTGATGCGAGAACAAGCGGAGTTGGCATTTGATGAAGTTTTTTACAGACCTCTTGGCTCAAGAGAGCTTGCGGGGGCGTGATGGTTAACCTCTCGGTCAACCGGACCGCTTGCAAACTGCGCTTGCAGGTCCCCTTCGGCCTTCGGCGGCCGGTTACCTCAAACATTAAAACATAAAAATGAATCCAAAAGAGTACTTCCCAAACCCAGTAATTTCCGGTTAAGGACTTGCATGTATAGAAAAATCTTTCTGCAAGCCTGAATTATCAGGTTCGGAGTCTGCC
>JAWSUG010000039.1:0-22901 GCA_033549385.1 Desulfobulbaceae bacterium
GGTGATAAGCGAAAGCCAGACCATCCTGTTCGCCAGGGGGGCCATTTTGTTGCCGCCGAAAATATGGCTTATTGCTGGGCCAGCGTTCGTTCTGAGCCAGGATCAAACTCTCCAGTTTAATATCCTGTCCCAATCACTGCTGATCTCTCAGCCAATTGGACTACTTCAAAAAAATAATAACAATCGGCCCGCTCGTCTATACTGTTCAGTTTTCAAAGATCAAAAATAATCGCCACTGAATGGCGACTAGCTGTCCTGTACGGACAATCTCTATTACTACTTTTTTTTCTTAAGTCTGTCAATAAGAATTAAGGGATGTAACAAGCGCCGGAAAGGCGTTTGCAAGAAGTAACGGAGCGGGAACCTATCGTATCGGCACCCGGATGTCAATGACTTTCTCCAAAAAAAAGTTCATTGTAATTTTTTCCCCCGGACTTCCCGGATTTTATGGTGAATTATTTTTTTGTCATTGCTATGAAAGAGTTATCTGACGTACATTGAAATATGGGATTTTAATGATCGGGCTGTTCCTTCTTATTACCGCATCCATATTATTATGAAAAAGAATGATTCGCAGAGCAATGTCCGCAAGGTCGATCAAAGCGTGCTCAGGGCTCTTCCGGGGGTTGATGAATGTCTGCAGGCACTCTTCCATCTCCCGGAATTTGAAAATATTCCGCTGATCGTCATTAAAAACAGTGTCCGGGATATTATCGATACGCTTCGGCAGCAAATCCTGCAGGGAGATAAGGTACCCGTTCAATCCCTTGAGATTTCCACTCTGCTGCCGCTTATTCGGGAACGTATCCATAAAGAGCTGCAGCCGAGATTCCGCCGGGTGATCAACTGCACCGGGGTCATTATTCACACGAATCTCGGCCGCTCCATCCTGCCGCAAACGACTATGAACAGCCTCCATGAGGCCGGTTCCCGTTATTCGAATCTTGAATTCGACCTTGATACAGGCAAACGGGGAAGCCGCTACAGCCATGTGGAGAAGCTTTTATGTCAACTGACCGGGGCGGAAGCAGGGCTTGTCGTCAACAACAATGCGGCTGCCGTTTTGCTTGTCCTTGAGACCCTGGCGAAAAACAGGGAGGTTATTGTCTCCCGGGGGCAGCTTGTTGAAATCGGCGGTTCGTTCAGGGTGCCCGATGTCATGGCCCGCAGCGGGGCGGAACTGGTAGAGGTGGGGGCAACGAACCGGACCCATATCAGGGATTATGAAGATGCCATAACCGAGGCGACGGCACTGCTGCTCAAGGTGCACTGCAGCAATTTCCGGATCATCGGTTTTACAAAAGAGGTGAATCTGCCGGACCTGGTTGCAATCGGCCGGCGCCGCGGGATCCCGGTTATGGAGGATCTCGGATCCGGATGCCTGGTCGACCTCAGCCGCTTCGGCCTGGAAAAGGAGCCCACTGTTCAGGAGGTTGTGGCCGCCGGTGTCGATGTGGTTACGTTCAGCGGCGATAAGCTTCTCGGCGGACCGCAGGCGGGAATAATTCTCGGCAGGAAAGAGATTGTCGACCGGATCAAAAAGAATCCTGTAAACAGGGCAATGCGTATTGATAAATTCACCCTCTCGGGCCTTGAATCCATATTGCGCCTGTATTTAGACGAGGAAAATGCCATGCAGCAGATACCGACACTGGCCATGATAGCTGCTCCGGTTGCCGACGTCGAACGGAGGGCGAAAAGGCTTTTGCGAAGAGTGAGGAAGGATCTCGCCGGTTTCTGTCAATTTTCCATAATCGAGACCGCGGCAAGAGTCGGCGGGGGAGCCATGCCTGAACAGAATCTGCCGAGCAGGGCGCTTGTGTTGCAGCCCGCTGCCATGACGGTCAATCGCCTGGAAACAGCACTCCGGCAATTGGCGGTTCCGGTGGTGGGAAGAGTTGAGGAAAACAGGCTGCTTCTTGATATGCGGACCGTTGCCGATGACGAGATCGACCTGTTGTCCGAATGCCTGCACAAAGTCTTAACGGCGGCGGCAGCATAATTTCTTTATGTCTCCCTTATTTCAGCAAGAATCCTGTCTCAAGCAAAAAGATTTTTATCTTTTTTCCGACATATATTGCCGGAAAATTGCGGAAATGCTGCCGGTCGCCGGCACCGTGGATTTATGGGCGCCGGCCCGGAGTAAAGAGCAGAAGAAAAAATGGGCCGGCGATCAGGGCTTGGAAGATCAGCTCACCGCCCATACATTGTCGCTGCAGCCGGGGATTGTCCTGAACCGGATTATCCTGCCCCTGGAGATTGAAAACGGGGAGAATATTGCGGCAGTGGTCCGGGATATTGATCCCGGGCTCCTGGGCAAGATGGCCCGGGAATGGCTGTCGGAGTTCCGCGCGTCGGTTCAGAAGCTGCTGGAAAACGTGAGAAAGGAGTTCACCGATCCGGTCACCGGCCTGTACAATTCCCGTTCATTAATGGATCGGCTGGAACAATCTGCGGCAACCGGCCGGGACGAAGTCCTTTTCCTGATCTGTGCCGGAAGCAGGATCAGGACAGGAACAAATCATTTATCAAAAACAGTGCAGGCAGGCAGTTTTCTGGATGCCATGACCCGGGCGCCGCTGTTTTATCTGGGCGGCAATGTTTTCGGCCTGCTGCAGGACAATCTGACCAGGCAGGAAGCCCTGAAGACTGCCCATCGGCTCCTGCATCTCCTCAAACGGGAAGGTCTGCGGAGCACGCATATCGGGATCTCCGTGCCGGATGAAGCCGGCAAGGGAAAGGGAGCGATTCCGGTTCTCGAAGAATGCTGGCGGGCCCTGGAAACCGCGGAAAGCAGGGGAACATTCAGTCTTTGCGAAGGGTCGTATCTTGAGAATTCCGTAAGCCACCCGCTGGAGCTGCCGGAAAAGCAGGTTCTTTCACAGTTAAGAAAAAAATGGCGGGGGTTGAAGCAGTTCGGCCTGATTCTTGTCAGCATCCAAAACCTGCCGGCAGAAACGGCTGAAGAATCGACCCTTGCCGGTATTGCCGCCGGAATGCTGCCGGCGGGAGTGTCTTTCATGCCGCTGTCCGCAAACCAGGGCTACATTCTGGTTCCGGGCGGGCAGCCCGCAAAAGCATTAAATCTCGGTACGGACATCAAGAAAAAGATCGAGAAAAAATATGCATCCGTGTCCGTGGATCTGGGGATCAGCCATTGGCCCCTGCTCCAGTATACAAAAACCGAGTCTGCGGTTAACTGCCGCAAGGCCCTGATGCACGGGAGGTTTTTCGGACCCGGAGCAGTGACGGTGTTTGATCATGTCAGCCTGAATGTCAGCGGCGATTATTTTTTTGACGAAGGCAACTACCGGCAGGCGGTGCGCGATTACCGGACCGGTGTCCGGCTCGCCTCTGAGGATGTCAACCTGCTGAACAGCCTGGGGGTGTCCATGACCGCCCTGAACAGGCTGCGCGAGGCGGTCATCTATTTTGAACAGGTTCTCGGCATTGATCCGGGAAATTTCATGGCCCTGGTCAATATGGGGTTTACCCAGCGCACATTGGGCAATAAGGATAAGGCGGTCCATTATTTTGAACAGGCATCCCGGCACAGTGAATTTGCGCAGTCCGCTGTTTTCGAGGAGCTGTCCCTTCAACTGGCACGGCTCTATTGTGATCAGGAACATTATGGAAACGCGCTGCAGCTCCTGGAAAATCTTGAAGGGAAGAAGAACGGTTCGCCCGGATATCCTCTTTTTTTCCTGTTCGGAGAGGCATATGCGGGATCCGGCCGGTATAAAAAGGCCATATCCTTTCTCCAGAAAGCAGTCAGGATGAATCCCCATGATGCCCGGGCCTTGAGCCTGCTGGGAGAATTGTATGCGCTCGAGGACCAGGGGGATGAGATTGCCCTGTCCCTCTGCCGGAAGGCCGTGGATATTGATGATTGTGCCTGGCAGCACTGGTACCGCCTCGGCCTGGTGCTGTTCAGAATGGGACGGCTGGCAGGAGCCCGGAGCGCCGTAAGAAAAAGCCTGCGCTTTAACCGGAATTCCATTAAAGCACTTTCCCTGGCGGAGCAGATTTATCTGCATTCCGGAGAGCATGGGAAGGCGGGGAACATGCATAAAAGGATTGAAAAAATAGCCCGGGTTGAGCACCAAGGTGCCGGGGCGGCATTAAACTGAAATATAGAGGTAAGCGATGACTCACAGGCGCATGACCAATGGCGGCATTCAGGAACAGGACCGGCGGACGACTGATATGCAGCACCAGTACTGGCTTGATTATTTCAATGCCGGTGACTCCTGGCGCCTTTTCAGGATCATGGCGGAATTTGTCGACGGATTCGATACCCTGGCGAGCATCAAGGGGCCGGCTGTATCTTTTTTCGGGTCAGCCCGGACCAGAGAGGAGGATCCCTATTACAAGCTTACCACCACTCTTGCCGCGCAGCTCTCCAAACACGGGTATTCAATCATCACCGGCGGCGGCCCCGGCATTATGGAGGCGGCGAACAGGGGAGCATCCGAAGCCGGCGGCAACTCGATCGGCCTGAATATCAATCTCCCTTTTGAACAGGAACCCAATTCCTTTGCAAATATTCCTTTGAATTTCAAATACTTTTTTGTGCGCAAGGTCATGTTCATCAAATATGCAATGGCCTTTATCTGCATGCCCGGAGGGTTCGGCACCCTGGATGAAGTTTTTGAAGCAATAACCCTCATCCAGACCAGAAGAATCAAACCCTTTCCCATCATTCTGGTCGGCAGCGAATTCTGGTCCGACATGTTGAAATGGGTTGAAAGCAAACTGGTAGGGGCCGGCAATATCGACAGGGATGACCTGTTCATCTTCCAGATCATGGATGATCCTGATGAAATAGTCTCGTTCATCAAAAGAACAATCGTGGTGTAAGCCCGGCGGTAGAAAGAAAATGATATTTGTAAAGAAAACATTATATTGCAGGAAGTTTATTTGAACTACCTGCTGCTATCATGTATATGTATAGTTGAAATCCTGAAAGTTATAGTTGAAATCAAGATCAGAGCGGACCGGCTTGCCAAAGTATTTTTCGTATAAGGAGATATTCGATGGCTCAGATTGATGCTTTTTTTAAACTGATGAACGATGAGGGTGCATCAGACTTGCATATGGTCGCAGGACAGCAGCCGATACTGCGAATCAGGGGTGATATGGAGCGGGTCAAGTTCAAGGTTATGGGCCATGAAGAATTGAAATCCATGCTCTATGAAATCTGTCCGGAAGACAAGATCAAAATTTTCGAGGAAACCGGAGACATGGACTTCGGCTACGAGATCCCCGGACTGGCACGGTACCGCTGCAATTTTTTCCAGCAGAAATACGGAATCGGAGCCGTCTTCCGTGAAATTCCCAATGAAATTATGACCTGCGAGCAGCTGGGTCTCCCCAAGGTGATCAGCAAACTGGCAACACTGCCCAAGGGGCTCGTTCTGGTTACCGGTCCTACCGGTTCGGGCAAGTCCACCACCCTGGCTGCCATTACCGACGAGATCAACAAGATCCGCAAGCACCATATCCTGACCATTGAAGACCCGATCGAGTTTGTGCATAAAAGCCAGTCCTGCATTGTCAACCACCGCGAGGTCGGCACCCACACCAAGTCGTTCTCCGCGGCGCTGAGGGGAGCGCTGCGTGAGGATCCCGACATCATCCTGGTGGGTGAAATGCGCGACCTGGAAACAATTACGCTGGCCATGGAAGCATCCATGACCGGCCACCTTGTCTTTGGCACGCTGCATACCCTGAATGCAATGAAGACGGTTGACCGCGTTATCGAGATTTTTCCGGCAAGCCAGCAGGCACAGGTGCGGTCAACCCTTGCCGATGCTCTTAAGGCGGTTGTTTCCCAGACATTGTTGAAAAGAATCGACACCAAGGGCAGGGTGGCGGCCCTGGAAATCCTGATCTGTACGCCGGCGGTGCGCAATCTCATCCGGGAAGCGAAAACCTATCAGCTGCCCTCCATTATGCAGACAGGGAAGAAATACGGGATGCAGCCACTTGATGATGCCCTGTATGAACTGCTGCAGAAAAGAAGAATCAGTGCCGAAGATGCGTATACCAACTGTATAGAAAAACCAAAATTCCTGAAGTTTCTGAAACGGCCGCCCGCAGATTTTACCGAAGTCTGATTTCCCTATTCAGGGAATATCCCGTCCGGCTGCCGCCGGGCGGGCATAGGTTGTGACCTGGAGCCTGCTACCGTCTGTTGTCACGGTGATGGTCCCCGCTCTTGAGGTTTCCATGACAGATCTGCCTTGGGCCTGCCAGTTCTGGAGATGTTTCGTGGAAGGATAAAGGCCCGGGTTGTTCCTGCCTGCCGACACGACAATAATTTCCGGATCCACCGCGGCAATGAACCGTTTGCTTCCCGATCCGCCGCTGCCGTGGTGCGGGGCAAGAAGCACCTCCGCCTGCAGATCGGCGCCGCTGTCAACAAGCATCCCTTCCATTACCGTACTGATATCACCGGGAAAAAGAAAAGAGTATTCGCCGTGCCGCAGGCTGAGAACAAGGCTCCGGTCATTGACGGACAGGTCTGTTTCTTTTTTCATTGACCCGGCATTCGACCCGTCATTGTTAAGACCGGTCAATACTGCCCCGTTGTCGGAGAATTCCAGTTCGGTCCTGCCGGCAGCTATGACCGGTATTCCATACAGAGAAGCCGTCTCAAGCAGGTCCCGGTAGGGCCATGACTCTGTTTCCCGGCCATTGATCCAGAGGCGTTTCGGTTGAAAACGGCGGATAATGAACGGCAGGCCGCTGTAATGATCACTGTGCGGATGGCTGATGACAAGATCATCCAGCCGCCACACCTTTTTTTTCCAGAGAAAGGGGGCGATGACACTTTCCCCGGCATCAAAGGAAGGGGAGGTGCTGTTGTTGCCGCCGTCAAGCAGGACGGTCCGCCCCCCGGGCATCCTGATAAAGGTTGAGCTGCCCTGCCCGATATCAAGAAATGAAATTTCAGTAATATTTCCAGGGTAGGCAGGCCAGAGGCCGCGGGTAAAATAAAGGGCAAGGAGAACCGAAAAGGTGAGTGCAGCGCTTTTCCGCCATGGCAGAGAAGCATTGGAGAACCATAACAGGAGTATTCCATAATACAGGACTATTTCGGCCGGGGAAGGGGTTATGCTCCACAGGGAAGCAAAGGGTATCCGGCTGCCGAGGTCTGCCGCTGCAAGGGCGGCGCCGATTCCCTGGGAGCCCGTTTTGAGCAGGAAAACGGCTGCTTCGGGAGAGAGTAAAGCGAGTGGGAGGCTGGCAAGGCCCAGGGGCAGAGCCCAAAGACAGAGCAGCGGTTCAATCAGGAGATTCATGAAAGGCCCGATGAGGGAGAAGCGGTTGAAATGGAAGAGCATGATCGGCAGGGACCCGAGAGTTGCGGCAAGGGAAACGCAGAAAGCCGCGGCTACATAGGCGGATACTTTTGACCGGGCAGTCGATTTTTTCCGTTCCAGCAGGACCAGGATTCTGGGATACAGCAGAGCAATGGCCAGGACCGATGAAAAAGAGAGTTGAAAAGAAACCGTAAAGAGTGCCAGGGGTTTGATGAGGAGCAGCAGAAGGGCCGCTGCCGCGACAATATGAATGATTGAGCGCTGCCGCCGCAGGATTACCCCGAAAAGAAAGAAGATCGACATGATCAGGGCGCGCAGAACAGGAGTGTTCATGCCGGCAATGAATGCATAGCTGAAAAGAAAGGGCAGGGAAAGAAGCGCAGCGGCGGCAGGCACATGGATATGATTGAGCAGGTAGGTGGAGCGTTTCATGATCCAGGTAAAGATCAGGAGAATGAACATGCCGAGCAGGCCCATGTGGAGTCCGGAGATGGCCAGCAGGTGCATGCAGCCCGAGGCCTTGAAACTCTCCAGGGTTGCCTCGCTGATCCCTGTTCTGCTGCCGATAAGCAGGGCCTTGTACAGGGCAGCCGTTTCCGGGGCAAGAGAGGCTTCCAGGAAATTGTTGACAGCGTATCGAATGCGTTCGGGATAAAATATAATGTTTTGGTACCGGGATCCGCTGAGGTCTATATAGGGGATTATAGCCGCCGGGGAATTTATTTTTCCGGTGACGTAAATGGAGCGGTTTGCCAGATAAAGGGGGTAATTGAATACTCCTGGTGTCTGATACCCGGCGGTTCTGTAGAGTGATGCTACAGCCAGCAGATGATCGCCGGGAGATACCCCATCCGGGAGGCGGCCCTCCACGGATATTCTGACCCGGCCGGTTGCCGGCATCATTCCGGAGTTCTCTGGTTTCTGCTGGTGCGGGAGAAGGGAATCGACCTCCATTTCCATCCTGGTCGTCTGCCCGTCGAATTCCGGCATGGAGGCAACCGTGCCGGTCAGGGTGACCGTGGATTTTTCGGTAATCAGGTTGTAAATATGGTCCGGATTGCCCGGGGGATGCAGGGCGCGTCCGGTATGGGCAAGTCCCAGCAGGAAAAAGAGCGGCAGCGTATACAGGAGGGCATCGCGATGGTTCCGGAAAACAAAAAGCACGGCGGCCAGGGCCACGGCCAGACCCGTTATATACCCGAGCGGGGAATGGCCGGGCAGGAGGAGGCCGGCTGCCGAAGCCCCGAGAATATAGCATACGGCAACAGGGACTATGATATTCAAGTGAAGATATTCTTTGGCCGGAGAAAAAGAAAAACGCATGGGATGTGGCGGCTCTCAACCCGTATCAGGTACTTGTTTCACCGATCAGTTTCCGTATTTCAACCAGGTGCCTGGAAACCACTCCCGACTTGTCACGGACCAACTGCTTCGCAGCCTGGCTCATGGCGGAATACCTGACAGCGTCAAGGAGTATATTGTTCACAACAGCGGTTATTTCATCAACGGAGCGGACTTCTATGCCGGCGTTATACTGCAGGCACTCGGCGGCTATCTCCCGGAAATCATCCATGTGGGGACCGAACAGCACCGGCACGCCGAACACGGATGCTTCCAGCGGATTGTGCCCGCCGCTGGGAACCAGGCTGCCGCCGATGAAGGCTATCTTTGCCAGTTTATAGCACTGCGTCAGTTCCCCGATTGTGTCCAGGATGAGGACGTCAGCTTCGGGATTGTCCCGGATTGTCCGGCGGTTCGCAGGAAGCTTCATTGCATCGGCGAGATCGTTTATCTCGCTGCTTCTGCCGGGATCTCTCGGAGCAATGATGAGAGCGAGGTTTTCAAATTTTTTTCGCAACCGGTCAAAGGCCGCAAGAAGAATTTCCTCTTCCCCCCGGTGGGTGGAGCCGCAGAGCCAGATTATGCAGCCGGCCGGCAGCAGAAGGTCCGCCTTTCCCAGCGTCGCCCTGCCTTCATCAACCATGAGGGCAGTATCATATTTGAGATTGCCCAGGGTGGTAATTTTTTTTTCCGGTATGCCCAGCTGCGCCATCTGGGCGGCATCATGACCGGTCTGCATGGACAGCAGGGAGAAAGACCTGAACATCGGCAGGAAAAAGAATTGGAATTTCCGGTAGGTTGTGAAGGATTTTTCGGAAACCCTGCCGTTAACCAGCATCATGGGGATTTTTTTTCGCTGGAGCAGGTACAGCCAGTTCGGCCAGAAATCGGTTTCAATGAGAATGAAGAGATCCGGCCGGATGTGATGAATAAACCGGTTGATTGAGAAGAGAAGGTCAAGGGGTCCGGATATGATGCAGTCAACATACGGGGCTATGAGTTTTGCAGCCGTGCTTCTGCCCGTGACGGTGGTGGCGGAAAAGATGATAATGACATCATCTGTTTCCTGCCGAAGGCCCCTGACCAGCGGCAGGGCGGATGTTACTTCGCCGACCGACAGGGCATGCATCCAGATCACTTTCCTGCCGGCAGGGGAGATATTTCCGAGAGCGGCAGGCAGGCTGAATCCCAGCCTTTGCCTTATGGTGCCGCGGTATTTCTTCGTACCGAGGATGACCAGCGCCAGCAGGGGCAGGGTGATGACCAGCAGAAGGATCTGCAGAAAATTATAGACGAAAATCATAAATGATGTGTACCCTGTTTGTTCATGAAACGCCCGTCAATGAATGAGAGCACAGTTGGTAACACGGAGCTGACGGTTTGTATCGGATCTATAAATTATCCTGTTATCCGGACGGTTGTCAAACAAACAATGCTGCATTTTTTAGCATATGAATCTCCTGCTTTTTGAATCGCATGAATTGGCCGGCAGCCTTCTGAAGCTTACAGGAAGGCGGGCCGAACATATCATCCGGGTCCTGGAACTGGGACGGGATGATACGGTGAAGGTCGGGATGCTCAACGGCAAAACAGGCATTGCCAGGGTGGTCGGCATATCCGGGGATACGGTTGACCTGGATGTCCACCTGACGGAAACGGTGCCTGATGAGCCGGCCATTGAACTGATCCTGGCCCTGCCCCGGCCGATTATGCTGCAGCGGATTCTCAAGCAGGCTACAGTTCTGGGTGTGCGGCGCTTTCATCTCATCCGCTCAAGCCGGGTCCAGAAATCCTTTTTCCAGGCAAGCCTGCTGCAGCCGGACAAAATGAAGGAAATACTCATGCAGGGACTTGAACAGACGGTTGACACCCGTCTGCCCGAAGTTTGTGTCCACCATCGGTTTCTGCCCTTTGTCGAAGATGTGGTGCCGGCCTTGACCCCTGCATGCCGGCTTCTTGCCCATCCGCCGTCTGCTGCAACCCTGCCGGATCTCTATGCGGCAGACCGGATTTTCGCCGGTTTCGTCCTGGCCATCGGTCCGGAAGGGGGATGGAGCCCGCATGAGGTCGACAGTTTCGGCAGGCAGGGGTTTAACCCTTTTTCCATGGGCCGCAGGATACTCCACGTCGACACCGCTGTTGTCGCTCTCCTTTCCCAGCTTCGGCTCCTCCTGGAATTAAACGCTTCCCGGAAGAAGATTACGGGCTGATCTGTTTTTTTTGCCTACCCACGCGAACTTTCAACAGAGAATGTTGCATCTGATCTAAAATTTCCTCAGGATGAGGATTTGCCGAGCCGCTGGCGGATTTTTTCCGTAATAAGGGTCAATTCCGGCAGCCTGAGCAGGGAGAGTATCACGTAATAAATCACGGCGCCGGCAGCGACAATCAGGACTACCCCGATCAACTGCAGGATGATCGAGCCGTTTAACCAGGAATCCAGCAATATTCTGAGTCCCCATACCCCGAGAGACATGGCGCCTGCGGCCAGGAGTATTTTGCCGATTCCCTGGCCAAGATCCGCCAGTGAAAATCCGGTCAGTTTCCGGTACAGGATTACTCCGAGAAAAAGAAAATTCAGGGTCATGCTGCAGGATGTGGACAGGGCAATCGCCTTATGCTGGAACAGGTCTATAGTCAGGGAAATAATGGTGATGTTTGCGGCAACGGCAATAAAGCTGCCGATAACCGGGAATCTGGTGTCGCCGAGGGCATAGAAGACAGGGACCATGATTTTAACCGCTGCATAGGCAAAAAGCCCGTAGGCGTAATAGGTCAATGCTTCAGCGGTCCGGGAGGTATCGATCTGGGTAAATGCTCCATGCTCGAAGATGAGCCGGATGATCGGCTCGGCCATGAGAATGAGGCCGACAGTTGCCGGGATGGTCAGGCTGAGGACCATGATCAGGGAGGAGTTAAAGGTCTGTTTGAGTCCGGGCAGGTCCTGCTGGGCCGCATGTTTCCCGAGTACCGGCATAACCGCGATGGCAAAGGCGACTCCGAAGATTCCGATGGGAAGCTGCACCAGGCGGAAGGCATAATTCAGCCAGGAAACGGATCCTTCGACGCATGAGGCGGCAAAGTTGGTATTGACGAAAATATTGATCTGGGTGGCTGACAATCCGATAGTTGCCGGCAGCATAAGCAGAACCACCCGCCTGAGGCCCGGATCGGCAAGATTGAGTACCGGTTGCAACGAAAATCCCACTTTTTTCAGGGTCGGCAGCTGGATCATCAGCTGCAGCATTCCCCCGATGAGGGTGCCCCAGGCCATTCCCGCAATGGCAGGCTTGCCGATTCTGCTGAACAGCAGGGCCAGCGTCACCCCTCCGACAATCGATCCGAGATTGAAAAAACTCGATGATATCGCCGGCACAAAAAAACGGCCCTTGGTGTTGAGAATACCCATGACTACTGCCGACAGGGAGACAAAGAGAAGAAAAGGAAACATGATGCGGGTCAGGTGCACTGTCAGTTCCGATTTGCCGGCAATCAGCTGGAAATCGGGAGCCAGCAGGTTCACTATCGGGTCGGCAAGATAGATGCCGGCCAGGGTGAGCAGGCTGAGCAGCAGGGTGAAAAAGGTCAGGACATTATTGGCCAGAATCCAGGTCGCTTTTTTGCCTTTGTTGGTGTCATAATCGGAGAAAACAGTGATAAAGGCGGCGGAAAGAGCTCCCTCCGCGAAGAGATCCCGGAGCAGGTTGGGAATGCGGAAAGCGACCACAAAGGCGTCATAGGCATACCCGGCGCCGAACATGCCGGCGAATATCTGTTCCCTGATCAGACCGAGCACCCGGCTGCACATGACCGCGCCGCTTACCGCACCTGCGGAACGGGCAATTCTACCGGTAAAGGCGCTAGGTTTGCCTGCCATTTCTCCTCTTGCCGCCAATCCTTAAAGGGATGTTATTCCTTGACTTCCCAAGGATAATAAGAATATAAAGCATTGATGTTGGACCAAATGGTTACCATTCCTGCGTCAAAAGAGAAAGTCCTTTTTCTCTGCATAAAACAACTTGTCAGATTTAGAATTTTCTGGTCAGTTTTGATACTGAACCTGTTTGATACAGGACCGGGCAACCTAACTCCTTAATCCGTGACGGCTTAATGAATATGCGGGGTACTTATTTATTTTTCGTCTTTTATGGCATATGGTAAATATATTGCGCGATTCACTTCGCCGCCCTTCGAGGCGCCGATATCGGCCCATCTGCTGCGGAGTCTACGGCTTACCTGTTGGCAACTCGTTGATATCACATCAGGAAAATCAACATCGTTGCCGCCTCAAAGGTCTCGCTGGCTCGCTATCTGCATCTGGACCGTTCTCGAACGCTCACGGATTCAGATAATTATGTAAATTTCCAATCTTCCATTGGAGGCATTCATGCACGACGTCAAACATATCAGAAATACCGTCATCATAGGCCATAACAAAAGCGGTAAAACGACCTTTGCCGAAGCGCTCCTCTATACGGCGGGCGTCACGAAACGATTCGGCAAGGTTGACGACGGAAGTTCGACCATGGATTTTGAGCCTGAGGAAGTCAAGCGCCACATTACGATCAGCACCGCCTTTCATCACCTGCACTGGAAGAAAAGGGAAATTTATTTGAGCGACACTCCCGGGGACGACAACTTTTTCAATGAAACACGCTACGCAGTTCAGGTAGCGGACAGCGCTGTTCTAACGGTGGGAGCGGTTCTCGGGGTGCGGCCGCATACGGGAAAATTTGTCGATCTTATCGAGGCGAAAAAAACACCCTGCCTGATCTGTATTACCAAGATGGACAGGGAACGGGCAAATTTCAACAAAGCGGTTGAAGAAATCCGTTCCTCTTTCTCCCTCAACCCCGTCGTTCTCTACCTGCCAATCGGCGCAGAGGAAAATTTCAAGGGCGTCGTCGATCTCGCGCGGGGCAGGGCGCTTTTTTTCAGGACAGACGGCAGCGGCAAGGTTGATGAAGGTGAAATACCGGAAGAACTGCGCGACGAGACGGAAAGCCTGCGGGAAAACCTGATGGAATATGTAGCGGAGACCGATGATGATCTGATTGAAAAATTTCTCGAAGAAGGCGAGCTGACCAATGATGAGCTCAGGGAAGGGCTGGTCAATGCCGTCCGGAAGGGCGAAATAGCACCGGTGTGCGTGTGCGCGTCTCTGAATAATTTCGGTTTAAGCGTGGTCCTGGATGCGATGGCTGATCTGCTGCCCTCTCCGGACATGCTCACGGCCATGGTCGGCACCAATCCTAAAACCGGAGAGACGGAAGAACGGGAAGGCAATGACGCTGCGCCTTTTTCCGCCCAGGTTTTTAAAACCATGGCCGATCCGTTTGCCGGCCGGCTGACAATATTCCGGGTTTATTCCGGGACCCTGGCCGGAGATACTTTTTATAACTCCACCAAGGAAACATCGGAGCGTTTCGGCCAGCTGTACATCATGGAGGGCAAGGAGCAGAAACCGGTGGATAAGGCGGTGGCGGGGATGATTGTGGCGGTTGCCAAACTGAAGGAGACAACAACCGGGGATACCCTGTGCGATGAATCGAAGCCAATTGTGTATGAGCCGCTGGCGCCCCTTGATACGGTTATTTCATATGCTGTCAGTGCCGCCGGGAAGGGGGATGAGGAAAAACTGTTTTCCTCCATTACCCGAATGCTGGATGAAGATCAGACCCTCAGACTGTCCAGGGAGCAGCAGACCCACGAAGTCCTTATCTCAGGTATGGGCCAGGTTCATCTTGAGGTTATCGGCGAGAAGCTGAAGCGAAAATTCGGTGTTGGAATGAATCTCCAGGTGCCCAAGGTTCCCTACCGGGAAACGATCAAAGGCAGGGCGCGGGTCCAGGGCAAGCACAAAAAACAGAGCGGCGGCCGCGGCCAGTTCGGTGATTGCTGGATCGAAATGGAGCCCCTGGAGCGGGGCGGCGGTTTTGAGTTTGTCGACAAGATTGTCGGCGGTGTCATTCCCCAGCAGTATCGTCCCGCCGTTGAGAAAGGCATTATAGAGGCTATGGAAAAAGGGGTTGTTGCCGGCTATCCCTTTGTCGATGTCAGGGTGTACCTGGTGGACGGTTCCTATCATACGGTTGACTCATCGGAAATGGCCTTCAAGGTCGCCGGCTCCCTGGCTTTTAAAAAGGCGGTTCAGGAAGCGAACCCTGTTCTCCTGGAACCGATCATGGAAATGACCATTATGGTCAACAAGGATTTTGTCGGCGATGTTATGGGTGATCTCAACAGCCGCCGGGGCAAGGTCCTGGGCATGGATTCAACGGATAAATACGAGGTGATCAGCGCCCACGTGCCGCAGAAGGAAATCCTGCTTTATGCACCTGACCTGACCTCCATGACAGGCGGCACGGGAACCTTTACCGTAAAATTTTCCCATTATGAGGAAGTGCCTTCCCATTTTGCCGAAAAGATAATCGAAGAGGCGAACAAGGAGTAACAACAGTGGCTTCCGGCAATTGCGGCTATACATTCGGGGTGCTGACGCTCAGCGACAAGGGATCCCGCGGTGAACGTGAAGATACAAGCGGCAGGATGCTGTGCGATCTGCTGCAGGCGGAAGGATTCGTTTTGACGGAATATGAGATAATTCCCGATCAGTCGGATCTGATCATTGATCGTCTTTCCGACTGGGCCGACAACAAAATGATCGATCTGATTATAACGACCGGCGGCACCGGTGTGGCTCCCACTGATGTGACGCCGGAGGCAACCCTCAAGGTTGTCGAGAAGCAGGTTCCCGGCATTGCCGAGGCGATGCGGGCGGCAAGCCTGCGGATTACGGTCAATGCTGTTTTGTCACGGGGTATTGCCGGCATCCGGGGGAAGAGCCTGATCATCAACCTGCCGGGGAGTAAAAAAGCTGCCCGGGAGAACATTGAAGTCGTGCTTCCCGCTTTGCAGCATGCACTCTATAAACTGAAGGGGGGCGCGGAGGATTGCGGGACGGCGGCAGCCGGTTGACCCGCTGAAGTTCATTTCCGGTTTGTTATGCCGTCAATGATTACCCATTCACTGTCTTCCTCGCCCGTTGCCAGGATTTCCCCAATGACATAAGGCGATTCACCAAGGGCCGTGAACTGCTGCTGCACATCCTCGACGATTTCAGCGTTGACAATGACCATCATCCCTATGCCCATATTGAAGGTCCTGTACATTTCAGCCGCGGGAATCCTGCCGTTTTCCCGGAGAAATGTAAAGATCGGCGGCACCGGCCAGGCGCTGGGGTCAATGACGGCTTTACACCCTGCCGGCAGCACCCTCGGCACATTGTCAATGAATCCTCCGCCGGTATTATGGATGAGGCCGTTTATTTTGTACATCCGGAGAGTGTTCAGCACGCTTTCAACGTAAATCCTGGTGGGGCGCAGGAGTTCTTCACCCAGGGTGCAGTCGAATTCCCTGATATGGTCGTCCACGGTTCGGCCCAGTTCTTCGAAGCATATTTTTCGCACCAGTGAGTAGCCGTTGCTGTGCAACCCCGAGGAAGCCAGACCGATTATCTTGTTGCCGACCCGGATGTCACTGCCGTCTATGATGGAATTTCTCTCGG
Source organism: Desulfobulbaceae bacterium (assembly GCA_033549385.1). Taxonomy (GTDB): domain Bacteria; phylum Desulfobacterota; class Desulfobulbia; order Desulfobulbales; family Desulfobulbaceae; genus UBA10518. Next base: position 16,237 of record JAWSUG010000039.1, read on the forward strand.
CGATGCCCACAACGAAACCGGCGATATCATAATCGCCATGCTGATACAGTCCGGGCATTTCCGCGGTCTCGCCGCCGATTAAAGAGCAGCCTGCAATTTTGCATCCTTCGGCAATTCCCTTGACCACATCGGTCGCCAGATCGACGTCAAGCTTGCCGATGGCGAAATAATCCAGAAAGAAAAGAGGTCTGGCGCCGCTGACCACCACGTCATTCACACACATGGCGACAAGGTCGATACCGATGGTATCGTGCCTGTTGCAGAGCTTGGCAATAGTCAGTTTGGTTCCGACCCCGTCTGTAGAGGCGATGAGAACCGGATCTTCAATGCCGGTATTGCCGATGGCAAAAAGACCCGAGAACCCTCCGATGTCGGTGAGCACGCCGCGGCCATGGGTGCTGGCAACCATGCCCTTGATGCGGCTGATAAATTCATTGCCTTTGTCAATATCGACTCCGGCCTCAGTATATCGTGGTGATGAAGGTTGTGTCATGGGTGCGGCAGATGAAGTTTATGTTGTTATCGTAAAAGACGACGTGCAGCAGTATCCGCTTTCGATTTTATAAGATATTTAAATTGCTTGCAGATACCTTCCGGGGAGTTCATTAAAAAATGAAATTAGTTTTTTTTGCCGCACTTGTCAATGTCTTTGTACATGGGGATTGCATCGCGGTTTCCCTTTTGTTACGCTGTGGTTTATGAAATTACTGATTATTCTGACAGGTCTTCTCCTGGTGCTTGAAGGCCTTCCCTATGCCGCAGCGCCGGAAGCAATGCAGCGGTGGCTGAAACAGATCCTGGAACTTGAGCCTTCCCAGCTGCGGATAATGGGTATTGTAGCCATGGCAGCAGGTTTTATCATCCTGCTCGTTGCCCGCCAAGCCGGTCTTTTCGGATAGCTTTTTCTGCATTTGTCTGCTATTTTTTCATTTTTTACCTGAATCTGTGAGCGTTCGAGAACGGTCCAGATGCAGATAGCGAGCCTGCGAGACCTTCGAGGCGGCAACTATGTTGATTATCCTGTTGTGATATTAAAGAGTTGCCAACAGGTTAGCGTAGACTCCGCAGCAGATGGGGCGATATCGGGCGCCCCGAAGGGCGGCGAAGTGAATCGCAATATACTTACCATCTGCCATAAAAGGTGAAAAAATAAATAAGTTATCCAGCATATTCCTTGGAGCCGTCACGGATTCAGGTTTTAATTCTGCCCGGATCATGTTTTCTGCGCCCTGAAGAGAAAGCACTATGGAAAAAACACCCAAACGCGAAATGATCGGCACGGAAGGGAAGGTGCTTCTTGATACCCTGCGCAGGCTGCATAGAAAACGGGCGGTCGACAACTGCGTCAAACTTGTCCGGAAAACCCACCCCGCCGACCTGGCATGGGTGTTCCGTTCCCTTACTCCGGTTGAACAGAAGGATATCTTTCAGATAATAGCCCAGACCGACCGGGTGGCCGATTTCCTCAGCGAGCTTGATGAGTCCATCATGGTCGAACTTGTCGAAGGCTTCTCGCCGCGGTTTATTGCGCGGGTCGTCTCCAGCATGGCTTCCGACGACGCGGTTGATATGCTTGAAGCCCTGCCTGAAGAACTGGCGGCGGAGATCCAGACCCACATGGGAGCGGAGGATCGTCATGAAGTCGAAGAACTGCTCAAGTATCATCCGGAAACAGCCGGCGGACTTATGTCCCCGGATTTCATGTATCTGGATGAAGACCTTACCGTTGAAGAGGCTATTCAGAAGGTCCAGAAAAGGGGTGAGGACAAGGAAATGGTCTTCTACCTGTACATCACTCACGGTGACGGGCAGCTGACCGGGGTGCTCTCCCTGCGGGAACTGATTTTGCAGCCCATGCACCGGCAGTTGAAAAACATCATGAATACCAACGTGATTTCCGTGACCACCGATACCGACCAGGAAGATGTCGCCCATATCGTGTCCCAGTACAATCTGCTCGCCGTCCCGGTTGTCGACGCCACCTTCAAGCTTGTCGGAATCGTGACGGTTGATGATGTGATCGACGTTATCCGTGAAGAGGCTACGGAAGATTTTCTGCAGATGGCAGGTGCGGGAACGGACAAGGAGATTTTGTTCAAGTCCACCATGCAGAGCGCCCTCATCCGGGCTCCCTGGCTTGCCGCATCCTGGCTGGGAGGTATTGCGGCGATGTTCATTATTTCCTCGTTTGAAGGGGAACTGATGCAGACCCTTGCCCTGGCTGCGTTTATTCCCATAGTTATCGGCATGGGCGGCAATATCGCCACCCAGTCCTCCACCATAATTGTCCGCGGAATTGCTACCGGGAGGGTTAATCTGGAGGAATTTTTCCGCGTCATTTTTAAGGAGTTCAAGGTCGGCCTGATCCTCGGCTCCTTCTATGGGCTGCTGCTCGGCGTCCTGGCCTGGCTCGGTTTTTCCGATCCCGTCCGCCTGGGACTTGTTGTCGGTTTTGCGGTATTTTTTGTCATGACCATGTCCGCCACCATAGGGACGCTGGTGCCGCTTGTCCTGAAGAGGTTCAACATCGATGCCGCCGTTGCCACCGGCCCCTTTGTTACCACCTCGATTGATATTGTCGGCGTCTATGTATTCTTAATGGTTGCCAGGCTGCTGCTGGCAATGTGACCGGGGAATGGTGATGCAGAACGGACATTCCGGAAAACGCTTTTCGCCGATTGTTTACCTGTTGATCATCGCGGCTGTCGTCTGGCTGGCATACCAGACATTCCAGCCGTCCCTTCACGATCCGGATGCAAAACCCCGGGTAGTGACGGCAAGAGGCGATCTCGCAGCAGATGAGCTGGCCACCATCGAATTGTTCCGCAATGCTTCCCCTTCCGTGGTCTATATCACCAGCATCGGCCTGAGGCGGAATCTTTTTAACCTGAATATTTATGAAATACCGCAGGGTACCGGTTCGGGCTTGATCTGGGATAACGACGGCCGCATAGTCACCAACTATCATGTGATCAGCGACGCCAACCGGATAGAAGTAACCCTGGCCGACCAGAGCACCTGGAAAGGGGTGCTGGTCGGGGCCGCTCCGGACCAGGACATTGCCGTGCTCAAAATAACCGCCCCCCCTACAAAATTAAAGCCTATTATAATCGGGGACTCGGACGGCCTGCTGGTCGGACAGAAAGTTTTTGCCATCGGCAACCCCTTCGGTCTTGACCAGACGCTGACCACCGGCATAGTTTCCGCCATCGGCCGTGAAATCACTGCTGCGACCGGCCGGACAATTCACGGGGTTATCCAGACCGATGCGGCGATCAATCCCGGCAATTCAGGGGGTCCCCTTCTTGACAGCGCCGGCAGGCTTGTGGGGGTGAATACTGCCATTTACAGCCCGTCCGGCGCCAGCGCCGGAGTGGGATTTGCCGTACCTATCAGCGAGGTCAACCGGATTGTCCCGCAGATTATCAGTAAGGGAAGAGCGGTCAAGCCCGGACTCGGAGTGAGCCTGGCCAATGAAAACCTGATAAAGCAGCTCAACGTCGAAGGTGTCCTGATTCTTACGGTCTATCCTGATTCCCCTGCTGAATCCGCCGGCTTGAGAGGAACGAGCCGCGGACCAGCGGGAACGATCATTGGCGATATCATTGTGGCGGTGAATGAAAGCAATGTGCATTCCTACAATGAGCTGCGGGATGAACTGGAAAAATATGAAGTCGGCAGCACCATTACCCTGACGATTATCAGGGAAGGGGAGTACATGCCGGTGGAAGTTCTGCTGGGAGCAATTGATTAACGCCCGGTGTCCTGTTTTTCAGCCCTGAGGCTGTCATTTTTCACCTGCCGGGGTCTCCTCCGCGGCAGTTCTGTTCAACCTTTTTTTCCTGACCCTGGCAAGTTCCCTCATATCCTTGGTCTTATCCGATTCGTCCATGATTTCGTGACCCACGATCTCTTCGATGATGTCTTCCAGGCTCAGGACGCCGGTGACGCTGCCGTATTCGTCAACAGCGATAAAGAGGTGCTGGTGGCGTTCGAAAAATTCGAAAAGTATTCTGTTGAGAGGAGCTGTCTCCGGCACAAAATGAGCCGTATGCATGATCTGCGAAAGCTTGAGATGCTGGCGATTGTCCGCCACCGCCATGTATACTTCCCTGCTCAGGACAACGCCCACCACATTATCCGTATCACCTTCATATACCGGAGCCCTGCTGTGCGTCTTCCAGTTATCTTTTAATTCCGCGGCCTCCTTCACGGTCATGTCCTTGCTCAGGGAAAAGGTGACCGTCCTTGGTGTCATCACCTGCCTGACCGATCTTTCTCCCAGATTCAGGATATTGGTAATGACCTGTGCCTGCTCCTCCTTGATATGCCCTGATTTGCGGCTGATCATGGCAAATGCCTGGAGTTCCTCGGCAGATACGTAGTGTGTGCTCCTTCCCGGAATGAGCCTGGTAACAACCCTGCACAACCAGATAAAAGGACGCAGGACGATGATCATGTACTTCAGGGGAGCGGCAATATAGGGCGCCAGTTTTCTGTTGTAAACAACACCAACCGTTTTCGGCAGGATTTCCGAAAAAAGCAGGATTGTCAGGGTGAAGAAGATGGAAAACCAGATCAGCTTGTTTTCGCCGAAAACGGCAGCGGCCGCAGCTCCTGAAAATGCCGCACCCGAGGTGTTGGCGATGGTGTTTAAGGTGAGAATTGCCGTAATCGGCTCATCAATGTCCCTTTTAAGTTTTTTGAGCAGTTCGGCTGTATGCGGATTTTTCCGGGACAACACCTCTATATGACTCAACCTCAGGGAGTAGAGCACAGCCTCCAGCACACTGCATAAAGCGGAGATCAGAACGGCAAAGCTTACGGAAAGAATGAGTACGGTGAGCACACGGATTCTCCTTTTAGAGTATGTTGATACACTATATCATAGCGGAAAGAATCTCTTTTGCCAATTGAGAGAAGGCTCGCAATAGTGTAATGATGAAAAAAACACAGGAGATAATTGAACCGGAGAAAATCAATGATCAAGCTTTCACGAAAGAGTCCCGATGAAGCAGATGCCGACCTGCTGATATATTTTTCCGCGGAATCAACTGAGAAAATTCCCGATCTGCAGAGCATCGCAGTAAAAAGTGCATTAGAGCAGCCCTGGGGGGCTGGAGATTTTACCGGCAAAACCGATGAGCTTTTTCTCTTTTATCCTTCCCCTGAATCCGGTTCCGCGAAAATCAGGGCCCGCCGCGTGCTGGTTGTTGGTATGGGAAAACTGAAGGAAGCGGGAAATGAACGGCGGGAACAGGTAAGGGCGGCCGCCGGTACGGCTGCCGGCCAGGCCCGGAAACTAAAGGCGAAGAATGTGTCGGTAGTGCTGCCGGATTTTACCGGACTTTCTGCGGCGGAGACGGCGGAATGTGTCGCCGAAGGCCTCATCATGGCCAATTACCTTTTTGTTAAGTACAAGAAGAATGTCCCTGCAGAAGAGCTGCCCGCCCAGGTCGGATCATTTTGTTTCCATGGCGGCGGCTTGAATGAGAGCCAGGCCAGAATGGGAATGAAGAGAGGTGCAATCGCCGCCCGGGCCGCAAATGCGGCAAGGGATATGGCGAACGAGCCGGGCAACGGCTGGACGCCTGCGGAATTCGCCGCTTTCAGCAGGAAGCTGGCAAAATCGGCAGGACTGAAGTTCACCGTATTGGAAAAAGCCGACATGAAAAAACTGGGGATGGGAGGAATTTTGGGCGTGAACCAGGGTTCGGCTACCCCTCCCAAACTGGTGATCCTGGAGTACCATACCGGTAAGAAAAATCCCACCCTGCTGCTGGTCGGCAAGGGGCTTACCTTTGATTCCGGCGGCTTAAGCCTGAAGCCCTCGGCCGGAATGGAGGAGATGAAATACGACATGTGCGGCGGGGCGGCGGTCCTGGCGGCCATGCAGGGAATAGCCGAGGGCAGGCCGGCAGGTCTCAATATTGTGGCCCTGATCCCGGCAACGGACAACCTGTCCGGTTCAGCCGCCCTGAAGCCGGGTGATGTCCTGACCCATTATAACGGCAAGACCTCCGAAGTGGTCAACACCGACGCCGAGGGCCGCCTTATCCTTGCTGATGCGCTGGCCTATGGGGTGGAAAAATATAAACCCGATGCAGTCGTTGACGTGGCAACCCTCACAGGCGCCGTTATCATCGGACTTGGTCATCACATGACCGGGCTGCTGTCGAACAATGACAGTCTGGCCGCAATGATCCTGGAAGCAGGGGAGCTGAGCGCCGAACCACTCTGGCGGCTGCCTCTGGGACCGGAATATAGAAAACAGCTCAAATCCGAAGTGGCTGATCTGAAAAATATCGGCGGCAGGGCTGCCGGCACCATTACCGCTGCCTGCTATCTGCAGGAATTCGTCGGTGATACGCCGTGGGCTCATCTGGATATAGCCGGGACCGCATTCGGATTCACCGACAAGTCATATTCTCCCTCAAAGGGACCGTCAGGGGTCGGCGTGCGGACACTGCTGAACCTGGTCCACAACTGGAAGCCTCTGCAGAAGTAAGCAAGCAGCAGCATGCTGAAAAAAAATTCAACAGTATTCTTGGCTTCTGTTACAAATTGATTATTGATATATAAATAATATTTCTTGATTACCACTAAAGCTCAGCTCTTAGTCTGGAAGAAGTGCCAACATGTTGATAATCCTAAAAAGTCACGCT
>JAWSUG010000040.1:0-21277 GCA_033549385.1 Desulfobulbaceae bacterium
AGGGCATAAAGACGAGCTTTCAAATGTCCGCTACTGCAGACCAAAAAATGAACAAATAAATCAACTAATTGGCAGAGCCTATTAACTCTGACCTGGCCCAAAGGACCAGGTTTTAAACAGAAAAATAAATAAAAGTTTCTCTCGAGAACCCGGCTCCGGTTGTCCCTTCACGGGGCAAACAGCATATATACTGATCGAATCACCGGCAATTAAAGGGACTTCAACGCCTGGGTCTGATAATGATCAACCAGCGGAACAATAATATCGTCCAGCAGGCCGCCGAGAATAAACTCCAGTTTGTAAAGGGTGAGGTTTATCCGGTGGTCGGTGACTCTGCCCTGAGGGTAATTATAGGTCCGGATTCTTTCGCTGCGGTCGCCGGTGCCGACCTGGCTCTTCCGATTTTCTGAAATTTTATCGTGCTGTTCCTGTTCCATCTTGTCAAGGAGCCTGGCGCGCAGTACCTGCAGAGCTTTTGCCTTATTCTTGTGCTGTGATTTCTCGTCCTGGCAGGTGACAACCAGACCGGTGGGAAGATGAGTAACCCTGACGGCCGAGTCCGTGGTATTTACGCTCTGGCCTCCCGGGCCGGAGGATCTGTAGACGTCAAACTTCAGCTCATTCGGTTCAATATGAAGATCCACTTCATCAGCTTCGGGTATTATAGCCACGGTGACCGCCGATGTATGGATGCGTCCCTGGGTTTCGGTTTCCGGAACACGCTGGACACGATGGACTCCGGATTCGTATTTGAGCCTGGAATAAACATTATTGCCGCTGATCAGTGCGATAATTTCCTTGAAGCCGCCGATGCCGATCGGATTGCTGCTCATGACCTCCACCTTCCATCCCTTGGTTTCGGCATATCGGCTGTACATGCGAAAGAGGTCCGCTGCAAAGAGTGCCGCTTCATCTCCTCCGGTTCCGGCCCTGATCTCGAGAAAAGTATTTTTTTCATCATTGGGGTCTTTCGGAAGAAGCATAACCCGGATCGCCGCTTCAAGTTCAGCCTTCTTTTCCGTCAATTCCTCAATTTCCGCGGCGGCGAGTTCGGCAAATTCGATATCTTCGGTTTCATCGCGGACAATCTCTCTGTTGTCCCGAATTTGCTGCAATATGTCCTGGTACCGGGAATAAAGGTTTTGCAGTTTTGCAACATGGGAATGTTCGCGAACGACCTGCTGGTATTTTTTCTGGTCGTGGATTAATGAAGCATCGGAAAGCTTATGTTCAAGCAATTCAAGCTTTTCATGAATGCCGGAGAGATTCTCAAACATGGATGTTCCCTGTCAAAAGAGCAAAAAAAACCACATGACAAAGCTGCGCTTCACCATGTGGTCGAATGCCGGATAAAAAATTATTTTTTCTCTTTTTGGGACAGGTGCTTGGCATATTTTTTCTTGAATTTTTCAATACGCCCGGCAGTATCCACAAGTTTCTGCTTGCCGGTAAAAAAGGGATGACAGGACGAACAGATTTCCACATGTATCTCTTTTTTTACGGAACCAAGGTCATATTCGGCCCCGCAGGCGCACTTTGCCACTATTTTCTTGTAATCAGGATGTATTCCAGACTTCACTTTTTTCAAGCCTCCGAATTAATTATATACTCTAAAAAAATAAGTATTTACAAAATTATATAATATACAGGTTCAAAATATATTTTTAAACAAAAAAGCGCAATCAACTGTTCATTGAATTGAAAAATTCAGCATTTGATTCAGTCTGCCTCATCCGGTCCAGGAGGAAATCCATGGCATCAGGAGGATTCATTGACGACAGCAGTTTTCTCAGTATCCATATTCTGTTCATATCGTCTTCGGGCAGCAGCAGGTCTTCCTTCCTGGTTCCGGATTTCTGAATATCGATGGCAGGATAAATCCGCCGGTCGGACATTTTCCTGTCAAGCACAAGTTCCATATTTCCGGTGCCTTTGAATTCCTCGAAAATGACGTCATCCATCCGGCTGCCTGTTTCAATCAGGGCTGTGGCCAGGATAGTCAGGCTGCCCCCCTCTTCAATGTTCCGGGCGGAGCCGAAAAACCGTTTGGGGCGGTGCAGCGCATTGGCCTCGACACCGCCGGAGAGTATCTTGCCGGAAGCGGGGGTGACGGTATTGTATGCCCTGGCCAGCCTGGTTATGGAATCAAGAAGAACAACCACGTCTTTTTTATGCTCAACGAGACGTTTTGCCTTTTCTATGACCATCTCGGCCACCTGGATGTGCCGCTGGGGCGGTTCGTCGAATGTGGAACTGACAACCTCGGCATTGACATTGCGCTTCATATCCGTGACTTCTTCCGGACGTTCATCAATCAGCAGAACGATAAGGATGATTTCCTTATGGTTGTGGACAATTGAGTTGGCTATTTTCTGCATGAGTACGGTTTTTCCCGTCCGCGGCGGGGCAACAATCAGACCGCGCTGTCCTTTCCCCAGGGGAGCGACGATATCCATAACCCGCATGGAATAATTATCCGGCTGTAATTCAAGATTGATACGCTCCTCAGGGTGCAGAGGCGTCAGATTGACGAAAAGGGTTTTGTTCTTGGCTGCCTCCGGCGGTTCAAAATTGATGGTGTCCACCTTCAGCATGGCAAAATAGCGCTCATTATCCTTCGGCGCCCTTACCTCACCTTCAATGGTGTCGCCGGTCCGCAGGCTCAGACGCCTTATCTGGGAAGGAGAAACATAGATATCATCCGGACCCGGCAGATAATTATAATCCGGTGCCCGTAAAAACCCAAACCCGTCCTGCAGAACTTCAAGAACACCGCTGCCCCTTAATTTGCCGTCAGCATCCCCTTGTGCCTTGAGGATGGCAAATATCAGCTCCTGCTTCCGCAACGAGCTGTAGCCTTCGATTTCCAGTTTATCGGCCAGCTCCACCAGTTCGCTAATTTTCTTGTTTTTTAGTTCAACCGGATTCATTGATAAGTATTAACTCCTGAAAAATTTATATTTTGTACATTGTAAACAAAGTCATTCCGACAGGATCGCCATTCTTCCTTACTGTCTCAACGCCATAAGGCTTCCTGAGAGTCAGTCGGCATTGTGCGGATCGTTCAAAAAAAGTTCATAGCGAAGAACTTTGATGGCGTCGCAAAAACTCCCCAACTGCTGTGTTGCACTGCATTCTTCGTCACTGCTGCGTACCGTATGTACGCCTCATTCCTCAGAATTTGCGCGCCTTGCAGTTGGGGCTTTTTGCTTAGCCATCTCTTGATGACTTTTTGCGAATTCATCAACTTTGGTCCATAGAGTTTCTTTCTGATGAAGATGAGCGTATTTCCTTATCACTGCTCATCAGGCGGAACGCCGGGACAAATCACCTTGAACTGTCAAACCGCTCTGGGGTACTCCCATTTTCTATAAAGAAAAACTGCCCGGTAAAATGATCAATTTCATAATCATTCAAATAATAAGCAATTCTGGCAGGGTAATTTTCCGATTCCGGTAAAGGATAAAAAATCTATTGTAATGCTTTGAATTGAATAATTATGAATAATTATGGGTATACAGCAAATTTTCTTTTAGTATTTTTGTTGAAGAGCAAATCGTGAAACCGACGGGCAGGCTCGTCTAATTGAAAAATGCTGTTGATAATAAACAATCAATATTGTTTTCACCCAGTCCTGTCAAGTACTTTCTCTCTCAGACTTTCTCTTTTTCCAGGGCTATAAGCCTAGCAAGATGAATAGTTTCCAGCAGGGTCGATACCCAACTGCCCGAATTATTGATGACGTGATCGCTGCGCAGGATCTTGTCATGGAGTGAAAGTTGAGAGAGAATTGTCCTTCCTGCTTCCTCCGGGTCAATGCTGTCTCTTTGGATAAGCCTCCGGCAGCATTGTGCCGGATCGGCAAAAACCAGGATCCGGTAATCAAAATAATCCTCCCAGCCGGCCTCAAACAACAACGGTACATCGACCAGGACCGTATCCTCCGGACACATTTCGATTGCAGCAATTGTCCTTTCGAAAGCAAGGGGATGAATCAGGTCGTTGATTTTGTGCCGCACCTGCGCATCAGAAAAGAGAACTGTACGCAGTCTTTTTCTGTCAATGCGGCCGTCGGGGAACAGAAAGGCTGTGCCGAACTCTTTTTTTATTGCCTGCCAGCCGGCATTTCCTTCGGCAAGAAGTTCAGCGCACACCACATCAACATCGATAAGCGGCAGACCTGCAAATGATGCCCAGTAGCGGCTCACCCTGCTCTTGCCGGATGCGATTGCGCCGGTTATGGCAATGCTTTTTCCGGTACCGGAATCCATTAATCAGCCCCTGCCGACTGTCGGCGCAGACACTCGAGAACATCCTGGATATCGGGCCACAAAGGGGAAGTAAAAGTAAGCAACTCCCCGTTGTCTGGATGGGCAAAACGGATGGTGGACGAATGGAGGAGCTGCCTCCCGGCATCCAGGGCAAACGAATCGGGAATTTTTCCACCATAAAGGGTGTCGCCGGCCACAGGACAACCGATAGACGACATATGGACACGTATCTGGTGGGTTCTTCCTGTTTCCAGGTCAATTTCCGCCAATCCCATGCCATTTGCAAAAGATTCCAAGATCCGCCATTTTGTTGCAGCATAGCGGCCCTTATTCCGCACCACCGCCATTTTTTTTCTGTTTACCGGGTGCCTGCCTATTGCGGCGACAATTCTGCCTTCCTCTTCTCTCGGACATCTCAGCAGAAGAGCATGATATATTTTCTGAACCTTCCTGTTGCGAAAATCCTCGGTCAATTTTTTCAAGGCATTCTCGTTTTTTGCCACCAGCATGATTCCCGAAGTATCCTTGTCCAGCCGGTGGACAAGGCCCGGCCGGGTCTTGTCCGGTCCCGGCAGCGAGGTGCAGTGAAAAAGCAGACCGTGCGCCAGGGTCCCTCTGCTGTGACCTGCCGCCGGATGCACTACCACGCCGGGTGGCTTGGCGAGGACCAGCACGCTTTCATCCTCATACAGTATGGCAAAGTAAACCTGTTCCGGAATGAGATCAGAAGGTTCCTGTTCGGGCACAACGACATCGACCCTGTCTCCTTCCCGGATCCGGTACCCTGCCTTGGGCGTGTCCCCGTTAACCTGGACACTGTCATTCTGAATAAGTCTGTACAGGGCGGATCGGGAAAATTCCGAAAGATGTCGGACCAGAAAAAGATCCAGCCGCAGCCCTGCTTCTTCGCCCGGGACTATAAAGGAAAAGCTCTGTCTGCTTTTCACCATGAATTCAGGGATGTTCTTTGCCGGATAAAGGATTTACTGAAATGATTCCGGGACCGATGCTGCGAAGAATTTTTCAGTCGAATAATTTTTCGACCTGTATCTCAACTTTTTTTTCATCAACCTTGCGGGCCAGGGAAATTTCCTTGATGAGCAGATTTTTGGCAGTATCCATCATCTTTCGTTCACCATAGGACAATTCCTTGTCATCACTGAGCAAATAAAGATCTCTCAAAACGGCGGCAACTTCAAAAACAGAACCGGTTTTGATTTTATCCATGTAGTCGCGGTATCTCCTGTTCCAAGTCTGGGAACTGATCTTGATATCACGCTCCATGAGAATCTGGAGAACCTTTTCAACCTCAGCTTCAGCAATTATCGCCCGCAGTCCTACATTCTTGCTGTTTGCCGTCGGAATCATGATGGTCATATCATTATCCAGAATTCTCATAACATAAAATGATTGATTCACGCCCCCAATGTTCTGATTTTCTACGGCTTCAATAACACCTACGCCATGGGCCGGATACACAGCCATATCACCAGTTGCAAACACTCGCTCCTCCCCGACACATTCATCGAAATTAACTTCCGTCAAAAAACTGTGTCTTGATGTCTTGACAATCTTAAACAATTATGCAATATAACATATTTTTCTTTTTTCGCCAAGAAAAGGATTGCTCTTCATTTCCCTGCCGGGTCAGGTTTTTTCAGCGCATTAATCCTGTTCATCGCCGCATCGATTCCCTGGTCGATAAACAACCGGATACCCGCCGCAACATTGTCCAGATTCTCTGCAAAGAATTGCCACTGCTCATCGCTGAACCGGGACAGGACATATTTTTCCACAGGTATTCCTGCGCCCTCCCCTGATGCGGCAGGACGCCCGATCCCGATCTTGATCCGGCAGAATTCTGGAGTACCCAGGTATTGAATGGCGGAACCGATGCCTTTATGGCCGCCGGCTCCTCCCCTTGCAACTATTTTAATCCGGCCGGGATCCAGATCAAGGTCATCATGGATCACGAGAATGTGTTCAGGCTGAATGTCAAAATATCGGACATACCTGATTATGCATTCTCCGGAGCGGTTCATATAGGTCTGCGGCTTGAGAAGAAATACCTGTTTCCGCGCCTGGCGAAAAACAGTGTACAGCCCCTGCATTTTTTCGGTACCGACTGACTCGCCGAGTTCAGCGGCAAAATGATCGATTGCAATGAATCCCGCATTATGCCGTGTTTTTTCATATTTGGAGCCGGGATTGCCGAGCCCGACTATCAGCAATCTGTCCTCCGCCATAATTTCCTTCATTCCTTATCGTCCATCCTCACCTCCAAGTAGGTGCGCCCTGCCGGGCGCACAAAAAAAAAAGCCGGAAAAGAAACTTTTCCGGCTCCAACCAGCCTGTTGACAACAGGATCAGACTTCAATCCTGCAGCAGCAATGTACCTTGTTAATTGACAGCTATGCAGACAGTCTTTTTGTTCTCAAGCAGATCAACTTTATCCGGCACGGGGATGTCACCGAAAGTAAATTTATCCCCCCGGTCCAGTGGTGTAATATCAATTTCCACAAAATCCGGGATATCCAGAGGACAACCCCGCAGATGAAGGGAATTCCTGGCAATCATCAATTCACCGCCAAGATCGACACCTTTGGCAGTTCCCTTGTATTTCAACGGAACCTTGAACTCAATGGGTTTTTCGAGGTCAATTTCATGAAAATCCACATGCACGAGTCTATCCGTCACCGGACTTTTCTGCACCTCTTTGACCAGCACATGCCGATCACCCTTTTGGTCACCCTCTATCCTGAGGGTAATAACTGCGTTCTGTCCGTGAATATGCAAAAGATTTTTGTGCAGCACGACAGCATCCAGCTGAAGGGCCAGCGCTTCGCTGCCGCCGCTGTAAACCACGGCCGGAGTAAAATTATTCATCCGTAAACGGCGCGACTCTCCCTTGCCGAAGACATTCCGGTAAGCTGCCGGGATATTGACCTGTATCATAAAAAAACCTCCTTATCTAAAGAAAACCTGATATAATCTTTTCTTTGTTTCTCGTCAATCTATACAAACAGATAACTGACGGAATCCTCCGAATTAATCCGGCGGATAGCTTCTCCAAGAAGCTCGGAGACCGACAGCACCTTGATCTTTTTCGAATTGGCCGCATCTCCCCGGAGGGGAATCGAATTGGTGACCACCAGCGATTTAATGCTCGATTTCTCCAGCCTTTCAATAGCCGGTCCGGACAGAACAGGATGCGAGCAGCAGGCATGTACTTCCCTGGCCCCTCTCTCCATGAGTTTATCTGCGGCGCCGCACAATGTGCCTGCAGTATCAACCATATCATCCAGCAGCACGGCAATTTTCCCGGATACATTGCCGATGACGTGCATTGCTTCACATTCGTTCGCTCTTTCCCGCCGCTTATCGATTATCGCAAGCTCTGCGTTCAACCGCTTGGCAAATGCCCTGGTCCGCTCAACGCCGCCCGCATCGGGGGAAACCATGATGACGTCAGGGAAGGCTTCCCGGATATACTTCAGCAGAACCGGCGCGGCATAGAGATGATCCACCGGGATATTGAAAAAACCTTGTATCTGGCCGGCATGCAGGTCCATGCACAAAACCCTCCTGGTGCCCACCGCCATGAGCATTTCCGCTACCGCCTTGGAGGTTATAGGCACCCTGGGCCTTACTTTTCTGTCCTGCCGGGCATACCCGTAATAGGGCATAACCGCGGTAATCCTCCTGGCTGATGCGCGCCGCAGAGCATCCACCATGATGATCAATTCCATCAGATGATCATTAACCGGGGGGCAGGTGGGCTGGATCACAAAAACATCTCTTCCCCGGACATTTTCCCCGATTTCGACGGAAATTTCTCCATCGCTGAATTTCTTTACTTCTGCCGCGGCAAGGGGGACATCAAGAAAACAACATATTTCCTCCGCCATTTTCTTGTTGGCATTACCGGTAAAAATCTTCATACTGTTTTTAAGCATTTGTCCGCCTCGTTATACATTGGCTGGGGCGGCAGGATTCGAACCTGCGAATGCAAGAGTCAAAGTCTTGTGTCTTACCACTTGACGACGCCCCAATCATTCTTCATCATATATTGATTTTCAGTGCCAGGGATCAACGAGAAACGTATTCCCGAATTCCTTTTTCAATTCCTCAAAACAGGTTGCGGCCTGGTGCCGGCGATTGCCCGGAAATAATCCGAAAACCGAAGGCCCGCTGCCGGACATCAGGGCAGCGGCAGCTCCTCCTGCCAACAATTTTTTTTTCAGCGTTTCAATAACCGGAAAATGAACGGCAGTGACCATCTCCAGATCATTTTCAAGTTCTTCGGGCCTGATAGATCTCGTGGTAAACACAGAATTTTCTCCTGCCGGAGCCAAACTTTTTTTTTGCAAAGATTTTAGGTTATTAAGATTTTTGCCTACTGTCAATGCAAATTTCTCATAGACCCATTTGGTCGACACAGAACTTCCCGGATTGACAAGAAGAATTCTGAAATCCCCCAATGGTGCCGCGGGCTCCAGTCTGTCTCCGATTCCTGTCGCCCAGACAATCGGCCAGTCCACGACAAACTGCGGAACATCCGCTCCCAGTCTGCCGGCCATTGCAAGGAGTTCATCAACGGAACAGCGGGCATCATACAGCTGATTCAAACCGCGCAGGGTTGCCGCCGCATCACTTGATCCGCCGCCAAGACCCGCAGCGACGGGAATTTTCTTGTTGAGAGTTATGTCTATGCCCGGCTGTCCGGCAGCAAGACGCCTTCCCATTGTCACGAAAAAAAGTTGCGCAGCCCGGAAAACGATGTTTTTTTCATCTGCCGGCAGATCACTCCCGTGACAGGTCAGGCTGATGCCGGAATGACTTCTTCGCAACAAAAGAGTATCGGCCAGCCGGATTTTCTGCATCAGGGTAGCCAGAAGGTGATAACCGTCTTCCCTGCGGCCGATAACTTTGAGATACAGATTAATTTTAGCGGGAGCTGAAACAGTGAGAATCTCCCCGGCCATTGTTCTTTTGAACGTATTATTCCGCCCGGGAGATTTTGTTATACGCATTTACATAGCGCATTTTTAAATCGTACAGGATGTTGGTAATCAGTTCGCTTTCATCCTTGTCCAGGTTCCCCCTGGTCTTATCGCGCAGAAGACCGAGAGTATCGATAGTATTCTTGACCAGATCAAGATCAATAACTTTTTCTCCTGTTTCCGGGTGCGATAATTCACCGAGATGATAAAGCGCAGTGGTATTCAGGGAAAGGATAAAGCCGGGAAAAGTAACTTCGGGCATTACACATCTTCCCTCCTTATCCCGTACACGGCCTTCTGGACAGGGTTTACAGTTGCCTTGCTGCTTTTCACTCATAACCGTCACGCTCTCATGTTCCGTTTATCAATAGATATTCCGCCCTGCCTAACCAGTATAGAGCGGCAATTCCAGGACCATTGCATCTTCTATATTGTCAAGCGCCCTTACCTTTGCGAGAAGATCCCTGGAGATCAGCCTGTCGGTATTGATCAGGATGACATTCTGTTTCGACTCCACCTGACGGCCGACAGTCATAAGGTTGATATTGACATCATTGGTGCCGATTAATGTTCCGAGAGTACCGATAACGCCCGGGACATCCCTATTGTACACAAGCAGCATCGGTCCGGAGGGAAGAGCCTCCAGACGGAAGGAATTGAGCCGGACCAGGCGCGGCTCTTTCTTGCCGAATACGGTGCCGGCGAGCATGTTTTCACTCTCGGTTGTCTTCACGGTGATCTTGAGCAGATTGGTAAAATCCGAAGCCTGCTCCGATTTGGATTCTACTATCCGGATACCCCGTTCCCTGGCTATCAGCGGAGCATTGACAAAATTGACAGCGTCCTGCAGTATCGGGGTAAACAATCCCTTCAGAAAAGCCACTGTTATCGGGTTGATATCCAGAGCGGCAAGATCACCCGTAAATTCCAGGTTGACCTCTTCCACTCCGCCTCTGGCGATCTGCATATGCAGGGATCCGAGCATTTCGCCAAGAATTATATAAGGACCGACGGATGCCAGTATGTCATCACTCACCGAAGGCACGTTAACCGCGTTTCTGACCACTCCCTTCAGCAGATAATCCGCTATCTGTTCGGCAATGGCCGAGGCTACGTTTTCCTGTGCTTCACTGGTGGAGGCGCCGAGATGAGGAGTGCAGATGAAATTATTCAATCCCAGCAGCGCGGTTTTTTCGAGCGAGGTCGGTTCCTTTTCGAAAACATCGAGAGCGGCGCCGGCTATCTGTCCCTCGGTGAGGGCCTTATACAATGCTTCTTCGTCAACCACGCCGCCCCGGGCACAGTCAATGAACATGGCATCTTTTTTCATGTTGGCAAAAAAATCCGTGGACAGCAGATGGTGCGTTTCCTTGGTCAGCGGCGTATGAACGGTAATAAAATCCGCCCGTCTGGCCAGTTCCTGGAGATCGACCAGTTCTACGCCGATTTTTTCCACCAGTTCAGCGGGCATGTGGGGATCATAGGCAATGACTTTCATTCTCAGGCCCTGGGCTCGGCTGGCAACAATCGAACCGATACGGCCGATCCCGACTATCCCCAGTGTCTTGCCGGTGACTTCGCGACCCATGAAGCTTTTCTTTTCCCACTTGCCGGATTTCATGGAAGCGGTAGCCTGCGGAATATTCCTGGCCAGGGACATCATCATGGCAATTGAATGTTCAGCCGCAGTTGTAGCATTGCCGTCCGGAGCATTCATCACCACAACCCCTTTCTGGCTGGCAGCCGGAATGTCGACATTATCCAGGCCGATACCGGCCCGGCCCACAACTTTCAGATTTGTGGCAGCTTCGATTATGTCCTGGCGCACCCTGGTTGCACTGCGGATAACAAGTCCGTCATATTCGGAAATTATCGCTTTAAGCTCCTCCGGGGGCAGGCCTGTTTTTACATCTACTTCAAGGCCCGCATCCCGAAGGATCTGCTCACCTACTGGTGCAAGATTATCACTGATCAGTACCTTCATCTTCTCCTCTCGGAACCCTTCATAACAAGATATACTCATTGATTTTTAGACAAGAAAAAGGAATTATAACGCCAAACAGATCTCAGGACAACAGGAAAGTATCCTCAATTTTTCTGCATAATAAAAATATCCGGCATCTCAGGCTTGCCGTTCCCCTTGAACAATTGACGGCAAAACGCTATATATGCGACCTTTACACCATTGCCCCCAATGGCAATAGTGATAATTACCCGGAAATTCCCGCTGCCGATGCAGACGAATGCAATAATAAAAGGAGTTCTTCATGACCGAAGTACGTGTCCGTTTTCCACCCAGCCCCACCGGCTATCTCCATATCGGGGGGGCGCGAACAGCCCTGCTGAACTGGCTCTTTGCCAAAAAAACCGGGGGCAGATTTATTCTGCGCATCGAAGATACCGATGCAGAACGTTCCACCCCGGAATCCATACAGGGCATACTTGACGGCCTGACCTGGCTTGGCCTGGAATGGGATGAAGGGCCCTACTTTCAAACCGAGTTTGCCGCGGATCATATCCGGGCGGCGGAACGGCTGATTGAATCGGGCCATGCCTACAGATGCTTCTGCACCAAAGAGGATCTGGACAAAAAAAAGGAAAAGGCCATGGCCGCAAAGGATGACATCCGTTATGACGGCACCTGCCGCAACCTGAGCCCGGAAGAGATTGCCGCCATGCAGGAAAAGGGCATTCCTTCGGTAGTCCGCTTCAAGGTGCCGCAGCAGGAAGGCTCGGTTGCCTATGAGGACAAGGTTTTGGGGAGAATAGAACGGCAGTTCAGTGACATTGAAGATTTTGTCATTGTCCGCTCCAACGGCAAGCCCCTCTATCTTTTATGCAATGTCGTCGATGATATCAGGGACCGGATAACACATATTATCAGGGGTCAGGATCATATGAGCAATACGACCCGCCAGGTCCTTCTCTATGAAGCGCTGACCGCACCTGTCCCGGTATTTGCCCATATGCCGCTGACCCTGGACCTGCAGAAGCGGAAAATTTCCAAGCGGAGCCACGGCGAAATTGTTGCCGTGCAGTTCTACCGGGATCAGGGTTTTATTCCATGGGCACTGTGCAATTTTCTTGTCCTGCTCGGCTGGAACCCCGGCACGGACCAGGAAATTTTCAGCCGGGAGGAACTGATAGAGGCTTTTTCCCTGGAGCGCATCAGCAAGGTCAACTCCGTGTTCAATTACCGCAAGGATGACCCCAAGTTCTTCACTGATCCCAAGGCCATTGCCATTAACAGCCACTATCTGCGAACCATGCCTATTGCGGAAATTGGTGCCCTGGTCAAGGAGTATTTTAAGAAAGTAGGCCTGTGGGACGATGCATACGAGGGAGAGAAAAAAGAGTGGTTTCTGGCCACCCTTGATCTGATCCGGGACCGTTTTCACACGATCAATGATTTTGCCGCTGCCGGCAGGGCCTACTTTGCCGAGGATTATACGGTTGAGGACAAGCCCCTGCAAAAGAACGTGCTGAAATATCCGGACCTCAAACAATGGCTTCCCATGCTGGCGGCGCGTTTTGCAGAACTCCCTGTTTTTGACCGGGAAACCGCGGAGCAGGCCACCCGGGATCTGGCAGCGGAACTTGCCATCAAACCCGGAATCCTGATCAACGGTATGCGCACCCTGCTCACGGGGCAGCTGGCCGGGCCCGGCATGTTCGACGTTCTCAGTGCCCTGGGCAGGGACCGGGTTGTCGCCCGCCTGCGGAATGTCGAGCGCTATTTTATCATGAAGGATAAACAATAGGTTATGTCATGGGAGAAAACATGAAAAAGAGGCAGAGTGCTTTGCCGGTTCAGGAATCTCAGGACGAAACCAAAGCGGAATGCCGTGATTTCATCCGCGCCATTATTGCCGAAGATCTCGAATCCGGAAAACACGAGCGGATCGTAACCCGTTTCCCCCCGGAGCCCAACGGCTTCCTCCATATCGGCCATGCCAAATCCATATGCCTTAATTTCGGCATTGCCGAGGAAAACAATTCCGTCTGCCACCTGCGTTTCGACGATACAAATCCGGGCAAGGAATCCACCGAATACGTGGAGGCGATTAAAAAAGATGTGCGCTGGCTCGGCTATGACTGGGGCGACCACCTCTATTATGCCTCGGACTATTTTGAGCGGCTCTACGATTATGCGGTCCGGCTCATCACCATGGGCAAGGCCTATGTCTGTCATCTCAGCGCCGATGAAATCCGTGCACAGCGAGGCACCCTGACAGAGCCCGGGCAGGAAAGCCCTTACCGGAACCGCAGCGCTGCCGAAAACCTCGACCTCTTTACCAGGATGAAAAACGGCGAGCTTGCGGAAGGGAGCTGCGTCCTGCGGGCGAAAATCGACATGTCCTCGCCCAATATCCTGATGCGCGACCCGGTGCTCTATCGTATTCTTATAACCAGCCATCACCGGACAGGAGACAAATGGTCCATCTACCCCATGTACGATTTCACCCATTGCCTCTCGGACATGATCGAGGGCATCACCCATTCCCTCTGCACCCTGGAATTTGAAAATAACCGGCCGCTGTACGACTGGGTGCTCGACACGCTTGAAACTCCGTGTCATCCGCGCCAGATTGAATTTGCCAGGCTCAACATCAACTATACTGTCATGAGTAAACGCAAACTGCTGCAACTGGTCAATAAGGGTGCGGTCAGCGGATGGGATGATCCGCGCATGCTGACTATATCCGGTCTCCGGCGCCGGGGCTATACCCCCCGGTCCATCCGCAGTTTCTGCAACATCATCGGCATCGGTCGTCGCGATTCCTGGATCGACATGGGGGTCCTGGAAAATGCCGTCCGGGACGACCTCAACGAACATGCCGTACGGGTCATGGGGGTGATTAAGCCGCTCAAGGTGGTAATCACCAATTACCCTGAGGAGGCAAGTGAAGAGATAAACGCCCTCAATCACCCCAAAAAGCCGGAAATGGGATCAAGGAAAGTCCCCTTCTGCCGGGAGTTATTTATTGAGGCCGACGATTTCATGGAAGATCCGCCGAAAAAATTCTTCCGGCTGGGGCCGGGCAGAGAAGTCCGGCTCCGCTACGCCTATTTCATCACCTGCCGGGAAGTTATCAAAAATGACAGGGGCGAAATCGTCGAACTCCGATGCACATACGATCCGCAGACCGCCGGAGGTTCAGCTCCCGACGGCCGCAAGGTCAAGGGCACGATCCACTGGGTTTCCGCCCGCCATGCCCTCCGGGCCGAGGTCCGGCTCTATGACCGGCTTTTTACCGCCGAGTATCCGGACAGGGACAAGGAACGGGATTTCAAGGAATTTCTGAATCCGGCATCACTGCAGATCCTTGACAACTGCATGCTTGAGCCCTCTCTTGCTGCAGCGCAGCCGGATGACCGCTACCAGTTTGAGCGCCAGGGATATTTCTGCATGGACCCGGTAGACAGTAAAACGGGCAAACCGGTTTTCAATCGCACCGTGACCCTGCGTGATACCTGGGCCAAACTGACGGGAAAGTAAAGAAGAAAGGCTGAAGGCTGAAGGTTCCGGCTGCGCCGGGATCAGGTGTTTAGGGGGTCAGGTGTTTAGGGGGTCAGGTGTTTAGGTGTTTAGGTGTTTAGGTGTTTAGGCATATAGGGTTGCGATTTTGGGAGAAGACGGAGGGGGAAGGCTGAAGGCTGTTAGGCTGAAGGCAACTTAAAAAAGCGTGGAGCAGATCAAACTGCTCCACGCTTTTTTTGTCCGTTCCGGTAAAACCTTTTTTACTCGCCCAGCGTCAGTACAGGTTTCACCCGGTCATAGGTTTTCGGGGCATGACAGCCGACCACACAGGTCCCGCCGTTTTGCGATTTGGTATATTGGATGGGATAGGCCCAGGCGCCGAAAGGCACCTCCTCGCGGATATGCTTGGCCTGTGTACTGGCATGCGCGCCATGACAGGCAGTGCAGGTACGTCCCTTCTCCCTGTTGACATGGAGAAAATGAAGATTGTATTGACCATCCCGGAAGTTGGTCAACTCTTCCGTGATCTTCATTTTGGCAATATCTTTGTTGTGACAGCCGAAGCACAAATCATACTTCTCGGGGCTGTATGCATCGTAAAAATCCATCGGAAACGCCCGGCCGAGAAGCTTGACAAAGGTTGAACCATGAATCTTGTTATGACAGGACGTGCAGTCTCCCGTCTTCACCGGTCCGTGCCTGAATTTTGATTCCGCTACTTCGTCACCCAGGTCGAGATGACACTTAAAGCAAAGCTTTTCCATGGTATCGTCGAGCAAAGGCTTGTAGTTCGATGAATGCGGCCGATGACAGGAGGCACATTGGCCCTCGTCTACAGGAACATGCTTGAACTTCGCACTGGCTATATCTTCAAATAATTCCGGGTTCTGGTCC
Organism: Desulfobulbaceae bacterium; assembly: GCA_033549385.1. Taxonomy (GTDB): domain Bacteria; phylum Desulfobacterota; class Desulfobulbia; order Desulfobulbales; family Desulfobulbaceae; genus UBA10518. The sequence goes on from JAWSUG010000040.1 coordinate 15,651, forward strand.
ATGTGACAGTCCCTGCACAACTGGGTCTGCGCCTGAAGCAGCTGCATTTTATGCTCTGAACTATGGGGATCATGGCATAACCCGCAATCCTCTTTTACCGGGTCATGTATTTCTTTTAAATTAAAGGAATCCTTCCGGTCGGCATGACACTGGAAGCAGATCTGCCCGTCGGCCTTGGGCCCGATAAGAAGCTGTTCAACATCGGCGGCATGGGGATTATGGCAGGCAATGCAATCGCCTGCACCCACCGGACCATGTTGGAATTGTTTAGTAAAAATGGTTTCATCATGACAATTGAAGCAGAGGGCACTGACTGATTTTCCGTTTTCTTTCCCTTTCAGCTGAAACCGCTTATCTGACTGATGCGGATCATGACATACGGTGCAGCCTTCCGCAACCGGGGCATGAACGACCTTCTTGTTGAAATCTTCTTCTTTGTCCTGATGACAGATCATGCACATGGAACGGTCATCCCGGGCGAGCTGCTGCACTCTGAAGCTGCCGTGCGGGTTGTGGCAGGAAATACAGACTCCGGCGCCGATCGGACCGTGTACAAACTGCTTGTTGGCCATTGTATTGCCATGGCACTTGGCGGTGGTGCAATCCGAAGCCGCGGGAACATTGCGGGTAAAATCATACTGTCCGCGTCGAAATCTATGGCATTCCTTGCAGTCCATCTGTTTCATTCCGGAATGCATATAGTAACGTTTGAATTCTTTGGGCTTGCTCTTTTCATCCCCCAGGAAAACGGTAATTTTGGTACTCAGGTTTCCGCCGGAAACCTCGATGACATTCGCCCCATTTTTCAGGGTAACCAAAGTGCCAAAACCACCACCTTCAACAGGTATAATCCCTTTATTCCCTGCATCAACCCCTTTGATGACGACCGATTCCAGGTCAACACCTGTGACGGAACCGGCCAGATACACCTGCTTTTCAGTCAGCCAGGCATTATCAAGGGGACCGGCGATTTTGATTTCCGGTTTATCTGCTTGTGCGGAAACCGAGGATGCCGCCCATAAACCGGTGAGACATAAACACATGAAGAGTGCTGCAGAATGCACCATTAGCCGTCCTACCTGAATGCCTTGTGACTTCATTGTTTTCCCCCTTTTTCTCCTTGTCAATATCCATCCCGGGATGGAATGCATCAGGGCATCAAAAAAAAACACGCTGCTGCCAAAAAAATTCTGTAAAAATTATACTAAATGAGACGATGGTGTAAATCAATAAGAATATTTTAATAAAAAGTACTTATTGTTACAATATGTATATCTTTTACGTTTTCACCTTCAGCAAAAAATTTTTTGTATTATTTACCTGCAAAACTCATACTTTATATGTATCAATACATGATCCATGAAGAACTTTTATACAAGAAAACCTTAAATTTGTGCAATTCAACCGGAGAGTTTACTCTCTCTGCCGTAAACAATAGATATGCTGGTATAATCCTTATTCTTACTGAAGTTAATTTTCCATTTCCACTTCATGGCTGACCAGCTCAAAAGCTTTGCGGTACGAACCGGCCGCCTCGGCATACATCCCCTTTTTTTCCAGAAGGATACCCACGGTATAATGAAGCTCGGGATTTCTTGCATTGCGGAAAAGAAGTATTTTAAGTTCTTCAAGGCCTTCATCAACCTGCCCTTCCTCGGCCATTACCCTGGCATCGCAGATGTTTGCCGGCAGATATTCCGGATCAAGATCATATGATTTATCCAGAGATTTTTTGGCTTCTTCAAGGTTTCCCTTTTCCAGGTAGAGACAACCAAGTTCCCCATGCGCTTCGGCCATTTCAGGGTCCACGGCAAGCGCACTCTGCAGTTCGGCTATGGCCGAATCTACCTGTCCGCGCTTTTTCATGACCAGCGCCATATTCAGATGACGAACCGTTTTTTTCTCATCTGCGGTTCTTTCCTTCATTTCGGGCCGCAGTTCACTCTCAACCTCTTCCCTGGTTTTCTCCCCGAGCATAATCTCCACTTCCCCTGTTAATCTTTCCTTGAAATCATGGCTGTAGCCAAGTCCGGCGCTGACTTTGCCTTCCTTGTCAAGCAGCAGAACGGACGGAATGACAAAAATTCCCAACTCTCCGTATGCTTTCCGGGTTGCATCAGTATATACAGGCAGACCGCCGCTTAATTCACTGACCGTACTCTGGATGACATCTTTAGAATCACCCTGGGCATTCACCAGCAACACCTTAACCTTGCGGTCATCAAGAAAAGGTAATATTTCTTCCATGGCGGCAAAGGTTTTCAGAGACCGCTCTTTCTTGGTTTCGATGTCCGCCCCCCAGAAGACAAGTACCAGGGGATTTCCCTTCAGTTTTTCCACCGTAACGACGGCCCCGTCCCTGACTCCTTCAAAGGTAAGGGAAGGAACAGGGTCTCCGATGCCAATAACCCGGAACGGGAAAGAAGAAGCCAAGCCTGCGCCGCACAACAAAAATAAAAGGCAGAAAATACTGAGAAAAAACAAACTTATGCCAGGATTTTTAGATTCTTGTTTTGCCATTTCTTTTCTCCTTGTATTTCATGAATGCCAGGTGACATAATGCCTGTTAAAACGGATTAAGGTATCAGTATTAAAACAAATAACAGCAGAAAAAGCAAAAATTCCATGAATCGCTTCCTGGGAACAGCGAGGCAAAGGGAATGGCTATCTATTTGTTATCTTTTTATTATCATTTTTTTATTTTTTCGATATAATCAATTACAGTCTGGTTTCGATCAATTACATTTTGGTAATATTAAACATCTCATTATTATATAATTCAGCCCATTACTTATTTTATGGTAATTAAAATTATCCATTTATCCCTGATTGGGGCCGGAATTATCTGTTTTTTTCTATCGCTCCAGCCGACAATGCGCATCTGTGACATCGAGGTAAAACACCGGCTGGCCTGGAGATGGCTTGGCGCTCTTATCCTGCTGTTTCTCGCAGGATATATATATTATGGATTCAAGCTTGTTACCCACCCTGCCCAGCTGCAGGATTTATTTCTATCTTTTATCCTGTTCGCCGGCGGTATATTTGTCATCATGGTGGTCCGGTTCAGCCTGAATTCCATGAACAACATTAAAGAAATAGCGGAATCTGAACGCCACCGCGCCCTCCACGATGAACTCACCGAACTGCCGAACAGAACCCTGCTTTATGAGCGGATAGAGCAGGCAATGCTCCTGGCGGAAAGGGAGCGGAACCCGATTTCCATTCTGCTCATGGATCTGAACCGATTTAAGGAAATAAATGATACCCTGGGCCATTTTTACGGTGATTATCTCCTGCAGATGATCGCCCCCCGGCTCCGCAAAAGCATTCGAAAATCCGACACTATCGCCCGTTTCGGCGGCGACGAATTTGCCGTTGTGCTTCCGGGAGTGGAACTGGAACAGGCAATACAGATTTCCGAAAAAATTGCCCTGTCCATGGAGGAGCCGTTTCAGATTGAAGGAAATCTGCTCAGCATAGATGTCAGTATCGGCATAGCCCTTTATCCTGATCACGGCAGCGACAGCGACACGCTCCTGCAGCATGCCGATGTCGCTCTTTATGCCGCCAAAAAATCCAGCAGCTCATGCTATGATGTCTATAATGCGGATCACGATGAACATAGCATGGCCCGCCTGATGCTGACGGTTGAACTGCGGGAGGCAATCAGGAAAGGGGAACTGGTGCTTTACTATCAGCCCAAATATTCTTTGCGCGAAGGGAAAGTATGCGGTCTGGAAGCCCTGGTCCGCTGGCCCCGGAAAGAAGGGGAGGATCTGCTGCTTCCCGGTTTTTTTCTGCCGATTGCGGAAAAGACCGGACTGATCCGGCCTCTCACCTATCTCATTTTCGACAAGGTTTTTCAACAGGTTTCCCAATGGAACGAGCAGGGCTCTGCACTGCCGGTCTCAATCAACCTCTCCACCAAGGTCCTGCACGACGTCGACCTGCCCGACAAGGTGCACACCCTGCTGAAAAAATGGCAGATCGATCCCACAGTCATTCTTCTCGAAATTACGGAAAACAGCATGATGGTGGAACCTGATCTCGCATTCAGAATCATCCAGGATCTTGTCGATCTCGGCTTCAAGCTTTCCATCGATGATTTTGGCACGGGATATTCATCCCTGGCCTTGCTGAAAAAACTTCCCGGGTGTGAGCTCAAAATTGACAAGTCGTTTATTGCCGATATGGATAAAAATGCGCACGACCTGGCAATCGTCCAGACCTCTATCAATCTGGCCAGAAATATGGAACTCACGGTGGTTGCCGAAGGGGTGGAATCAAGGGAAACCCTTGACAGGCTGATCGCCATGGAATGCGAGATGGCGCAGGGATACTTTCTCTGCAGGCCGGCACCGGCAGAAAAAATACAGGAAATGATTGTAGAGCTTAATGCAACCGGATACCAACTGGCGGAGTGAAGGCTTGAACCCTGGGAAAAGGCTGCTGTATTGTGCTCATAGCTGTTTGCTTTATAGGCAGCGGTTGCAGCGGTATGCCGGAGATTAAAAGAAACTTTTTGCCGTTGCGACATCCTCCCGGGAACCGATAATCAGGGGAACACGCTGGTGCAGGCTGGACGGTTCTATATCAAGAATATCCCGGCCATCATCGGTGATGGCCAAGCCCCCGGCCTCTTTGATTAACATTGCCATGGGAGCAGCCTCGTAAAGAAGCCGCAGTTTTCCCTCAGGCTGGTCTGTATTCTTTCTGTCCCGGGGATAGAGAAAAATGCCGCCGCTGATAAGATTCCGGTGAATGTCGGCGACCAGCGACCCGATGTAACGAAGACTGTAGGGCCTTCCGGTGCCGTGATCGATTTCCTTGATATAATCAATATATTTCCGGGTCGACTCGTACCAGTAATTGGTATATGCCTCATTAATACTGTAATACCTGGCCTGTTCCGGGATTCTGATATCGGGATGGGACAGGAAAAACTCCCCGACACTGGGATCGAGAGTAAAGCCGTGCACCCCTTCACCGGTGGTGTAGACGAGCATGGTGCTGGATCCGTAAATTATGTATCCGGCGGCAACCTGTTCCGCCCCTTTCTGCAGAAGATCCTTTTCCGCCCCCTTTATCCCGCTGCTTATTTTCCTGTGCACGGAAAAAATCGTGCCGATGCTGACATTGACGTCAATATTGGATGACCCGTCAAGGGGATCGAAAGCCAGGGCGTATTTCCCCTCATACCCGTCAAGAACCGGGATGACGCCTTTTTCCTCTTCGGAAGCCATGATGCAGACGCACCCGCACTGTTCCATTCGTCTTTTGATTGTGGCGTTGGCAAAATCATCGAGCTTCTGAACTGTTTCGCCCTGAATATTGGTTTTGCCCGACTGTCCCAGGATATCGGCCAGTCCGGCCATATTGACCTCGGCACTGATGATTTTGGCGGCCACGCTCATTTCACTCAGCAACCCAGACAGCTCGCCTGTTGCCTCGGGATGCAGCCGCTGGCTGTCCATGATCTGCCGGCTGACTGTAATTCCCCTCCTTCTGGACATATTCCCTCCTTGGAACATCTGATAAAGAAATAAAATATTACCTGATTACCATCGAAACTCAGCTAACATTAATCGGTGTATATAATTATTTATCCTGGGAAAATCTTGTTTAAT
>JAWSUG010000041.1:0-20186 GCA_033549385.1 Desulfobulbaceae bacterium
AATGTCTGGACTACAAAACCCCGGCTGAGGTATTTTGGACCGGTGTGTTGCACTTCAAATGTGAATCCACCTTCCCGTTTTCACAGGAATGACAAAATAATACCTTTTCCGAGTTGTTTCGAGTCCATCAAATTTGATCAGCTCCAAAAACGGAAAAGCATCAAATTTGTCTTTTGGCAGTTTCCAGAGCATTATTCACCTAAAAAGCCATGTTGCCGGCCTACTCCGCTTACCGATACTCAGCTTGACATATTCAATTATCCGGATATATTGTTTTGCATCATGCAACAGACCATACAATTATGCAAGGCGTTGACCCAACCGGCGAGGTTGCGCATCCTTGTCCTTCTCAGCGAGGGTGAACGCTGTGTCTGTGATCTGGTGGAGGTGTTGGGCATGCCCCAATCCACCGTATCCAGGCACCTTGCGGTGCTGAGAAATGCCGGGTGGGTGACCGAGCGCCGCCAGGGGGTTTGGATGTATTACCGTCTGACCGCTGACGGCCCAGACCTGCAGGGGGCATTGCAACGGAGCGTCCTGGCCCACCTGGCCGGACAGACGCAGATCAAAAAGGACCGGGCAGCTCTTGGCCGCCACCTGCGGAAAAAAAGCAACCGCTGCGGATAGAAAGCTGACAAGCTGCAGGCTTGCAGTGTCAAAGCCCTCATTGGCGCTAGACATCACTGTTACAACAAAGGACCCGATATGACCTCCTCGACCAAACGCATGAACATCTTTGAACGGTACCTGAGCCTCTGGGTTGCAATCTGCATGGTTGCCGGGGTGGTGCTCGGAAAAATCTTTCCCGGTATTACCGCTGCGCTTTCCGCCATGGAGTTCGCTGAAGGCAGCCATGTCAACGTCCCCATCGTCGTCCTTATCTGGCTGATGATCTTTCCCATGATGCTGAAGATCGATTTCGGTTCGATCATGCAGGTGGGCAGAAATCCCAGGGGCCTTTTCATAACCCTTTTTGTCAACTGGATGGTCAAGCCTTTTTCCATGTTCCTGCTCGGCATGCTTTTTTTCAAAGGCATTTTCGCGCACTGGATAACACCGGATCAGGCCGACCAGTTCATGGCCGGGGTCATCATCCTGGCCGCGGCGCCCTGCACGGCCATGGTTTTTGTCTGGAGCTATCTCACCGACGGTGATCCCGCGTACACCCTGGTTCAGGTGGCGGTCAACGATCTGCTGATGCTGGTCCTGTTTGTTCCCATTGTCGGCCTGCTGCTCGGAGTGTCGGGGGTGCCGGTCAATTATGAGACCCTGATTCTTTCCGTTGTCCTTTTTGTCGTGCTGCCGCTTGCGGTTGCCTATATTATCCGCAGAACCCTGATTGCCTCCCGCGGGCAGGAGTGGTTCAATACCCGCTTTGTTGCATTTTTCCAGCCTATAACCATAGTAGCCCTTCTGATAACCCTGGTAACCATTTTCGCCTTCCAGGCGGAAAATATCACCGAAAAAGCATTTTTCGTAGTGCTGATAGCCATTCCCATATTGATCCAGGTGTACTTTAATTCAAGCCTGGTGTACGGGCTGATGAAATTTTTCAAGGTATCGCACAGCGTTGCCGCTCCAGGCGCCCTGATCGGGGCCAGCAATTTTTTCGAACTGGCAGTGGCCACGTCCATTGCCCTGTACGGACCCGGGTCCGGCGCGGCCCTGGCCACGGTGGTCGGCGTGCTGGTGGAGGTGCCGGTGATGCTCACGGTCTGCAACTTCTGCAATCGTACCCGGCACTGGTTCCCCGCCCCCGGCGGCGAAAAGATCATAGAATGAGCCGTAGATATGGAGAAAAAAAATATGTTTGCAAAAATCTTTGTCGCCCTGGAGACAAAACCTGAAGAGCACGAGATCTTGAGCTGTATGGGAGGGCTTCGTGCCCTCGGCGCCCGCGAGGCCCATCTAACCTATTTTCTCACTGTAAACGAGGCCTTTGCCGCATCGTTTGAAACGGCGGTGGAATCGATTCGCGCCGATCTGGCCGGTCTGAAGGAAAAACTGGAAGAACAGGGTCTTAAGGTTGAGGCACAGGCGGCGGTCGCTTCTTCGGCCGGCGAAATCAACCGCCGGATCCAGGCCGCGGAAGCCTCGCTGGTGGTGGTCGGCACTCCGGCCCTCACCCTGGGCAGAGAATTTCTGTTCGGCGGCGTAACCACCGCCATCCTCCACAACCAGGTAAAACCGACCCTGGTGTACCGGCTCAAAGGAGGGGAGAGCCCGTGCATCGGCCGGGCCTGCGATTTTTTCAGTCACATTCTCTTGCCCACCGATTTTTCCGCCAATGCCGATACCGCCTTTGCCCTTCTCGAACAGATCGCGGCCCGCGGCGGCGTTGGCAAAATAACGATTTTGCATGTCCAGGATCGGGAGCGGATCGAACCATACCTGCAGGACCGCCTCCAGGAATTCATGGAAATCGATCAGCAGCGGCTGAACAACCTGAAGCAGCATCTTGCCGGGCAAAACGGAGTCGAGATCGACACTATCATGCGCTACGGCATGACCGCTTCCGAAATCCTCAAGGTGGAACAGGAAATCTGTCCTTCGCTGGTGATCATGGGAAGCCAGGGCCGCGGCCTGATCAAAGAGGTCTTCCTGGGCAGCGTCAGCCACACCATGGCCCGCCGGGGAACGTCCCACCTGCTGCTTGTGCCCATGGCCGGATAAACAGCGGCACAGCCATCTCTGATGGAAGGAATGAAAACTAAAATACTTTTTCTCTGTACCGGCAATTCCTGCCGCAGCCAGATGGCCGAAGGCTGGGCCCGCCATTTGAAAGGCGACGTGCTGGAACCATACTCGGCCGGCATCGAAAGACACGGCCTGAACTCCCTGGCGGTGAGGGTCATGGCCGAAGCCGGGGTGGACATTTCCGGATACAGATCCAAGACTATCGACGAGCTGCCGGAACAGGAATTCGACTGGGCTGTCACCCTCTGCAGCCATGCCAATGAGACCTGCCCCTTCTTCCCGGGCAGAAAATTCCATCAGGGTTTTGATGACCCGCCGCGGCTGGCCGCCGGGGCAAGGAACGAGGAAGAGGTTCTTGTCCATTACCGCCGGGTGCGGGACGAGATCAGGGATTTTATCCAGACCCTGCCGGAATCGCTCCCTGAAGAACAACCGGCATGATGATCTCTGATCCCCTTTTGCTTGCTTCCGGTATTGGCTGCTCGGTTTTCTCTTCGGCATCGTCCTGTACCGCGGTGATTACTGCATGGTTGCCATGCTGCGGGATTTTTACCTGATCCGCGACACTACGCTGCTGCAACATGCCGATTATACATATTATTTGAATCAAGAAACCGAATCTGAAGGATAGAGGTGAATAAAATATGGGTATACTATGCAGCCAAAATGGCAATGGCGGGAACAATCTGAACCAAACCTTCTCATTTTGAACCTGTTCCGGAACTTCCATGATTCATCTGTCTATACCGGCAGCCATGGATAAATGATAAAATATACCCCCAAGGCGCCGACAAGAACTCCGGCTCCTTTTCTGAACCAGACTCCGCCCTGCTGAAAGGAGGAACTTGCCAGCAGTCCCCGCACCGCGGCCGCCGAACTGCCGGCAAGCAAGATCGGCAGACAATGGCCGGCGGCAAAAAGCAGCAGCAGCAGAATGCCGGTGGCGATTTTTTCCTGGACTGTAATGATCGCCAGAATGGGAGCGATGAAGCCGAAGGTACATGACCCGGACAAAATGCCGAAAGCAAGCCCGAGGACAAAAGCACCCGACAAACCCTTGATCCGCAGCCTGGACAGGGTGTTGCCGGGCAGGCCGCATTTGGCGATCCCCAGCATATCAACGGCAACCCATAACAAAATGGCGCCGATCAGAATTGTCCAGTAGGGGCCGACATCGCCCAACATCCTGCCCAGCAGCACACAGACTAGGCCCACTGCGGCAATAGTGATAAACAGGCCTGCGGTAAACAAGAAGGCAAAAGGAATTGCCTGCCGCCCCCTGAGAATGGTATTCTGTCCACCAACATAGCCGATAATCAGCGGGATGGAAGCCATGTGGCAGGGACTGAACAGGACACTGACCATACCCCAGGAAAAACAACCAAAAGCGGCGAGGAGCAGGCCGCCGGTCATCCACTCGTTAATCGCGAGAAAAATGGAATCCATGGTCATTTCCTCTCCAGGAGCATATCAAGCCATTTCTTTATTGTTTCCCTGTCCATGAAGCCGATGTGCCGGTGCACTTCCTTGCCCTGATTATCGTAAAAAATCTGGGTGGGGATGGACTTGATGCCGAAGCGCGGTCCCTGGCTCCGATCCTCCCAGACATCGATAAATATCACCGCAGCCCTGCCCTGGTACTCGATCTTCAATTCTTCAAGGATAGGGGCCATCATTTTACAGGGAATGCAGGATTTCGCCCCGACATCCACCATGGTGACGGTATCCTTGACCGGAACAACCGGCTCCTTTGCCGCCCACAGTTTTGCGGGATGGTTCATGACTGATAATGCGGTCATCAATAGAATGGTTTTTACTATGAATTTCATATATCCTCCTTATTTCACATGCAAAATAATTAACACAATTAAAGATATTCGGTCATTTTAAGCTCTCTTTCACAACCTCGGACACCTTGTTGATAGTTATCAGGTCGATGATTTTTTCGCAGCTTTTGCTGTTTTGATCATACGGGGATGCCCGATGAATTAAACTGATCATGTTCCGATGCGAGTTAGTCGAAGAATTCAAAAACCGGTTCTTCGCATTCAACATCTATCCCGCATTCCTCGTCCCCGGCAGGCGGAAATAATGATTGGCCGCCATCCAGAACACTTGATTCCCATGTGCTCAGCTCAGATGCAGACGGCCGGGATTCGGCTGTTTCGACACAGTTGGCGGATAGATATGAATCGATGCCCGATTCACTCCTGATGATCCGGTATCCCCCGTTGTCGGGAAGGACCAGCACCGGCACAGAATCGATCTGCAGCATGCGCAGCAGCAGGCGATTCATCTCCGGCTGAAAGGATGTCATGCGCTCAAGGCCCTGAATATCAGCAGGGGGCGGCTCGCCGATCGGATTGAGACGAACGGTGCAGGCGGTAAATTCAGGCAGTTTCTGCAACAAAGTCATGCAATGGGGACAATCGTTTGAGTAGATAATGGAAACGCTCCTGTTGCCCACGAGTCCGGTACGAACCGCCGCGGTTCCTGCCGTAAGACCATTATCCTGAGTGTTCAGGATTGCCGGCTCAAAACGCAGCAGGGCAAAAATGATGTTAACCGCCGCCACCAGCACTGCACCGCTGAAAAACTGCCGCAGCCCAACAATCAGATTACAGAGAGCCACGAGGCCGAATATGATCAGGCAATAGGAGCACCAGGCCTGGGCCACATGGTACTGGTAGGCAAGCAGCACCCCTTCGGCAGCCAGGGCGGCCAGAAGCAGCAGCGAGAGGAAACTGAGAGATGCAGGATGGACAAGCGCAAGTAAAGCCGCCAGGCCCACCACAAGGAAAAAAAACAACCCGAAAAGATTGAAGACAAACGGGGAAACCCTCGTCAATTCCTCAACGACACTGCAGCCTTCGTTAAAGCAAGCGGCTTCACCCTGCAGGGCTATCAGATACAGCTGGCCGCCGATCAGTAACGAGGCTGCCAGCGCGGTAAAGACAAGAAGCCGGGCCTCGCTTCTGTTTTTGCCTGTCTCGTTTTTTCCGTCCATTATCAGTCCATTATAATTCTGATCCAGCTTGTTTTTTCCGCTCATCCGGTGTTTTCAGCTTTTGCGGGTCTGGTATTTATGTTTTATAAATCCTCCCCTTGCCCGGTATTACAATAAAAGCCGCTTCCTGATGTTTCAACCTGCTCAGGCTCATTTTTATGACTGATTGAGAGCCGGAATAAAGAGAACCGGCCTGGGCGCATGACGGGCGACATGCCGCGCCACGCTGCCGAGCAGTATTTCTCCGGTAATGCCCTTGCCCCGGGTCCCCATCAGGATCAGGGAACAGCCCCCGGCTTCGGCCTTCCTGACAATTTCTTCTCCTGGAGCGCCCTGGACATGGTCAATGAGCACCTCCGATGCCCCCCGGCTTTCCAGCCATACCTTCAACCGCTGCAGCCGGTTCTGGTCAAGATTTTGCAGCTTCGCCAGGCGATTGCCGGGATGCGGAGCCGACCGGGAGCCAGGCAGGACATGCAGCAGGGTCACCGGACAATGGATGGCGCTGACAACGGTTTCCAGATAGGCAAAGGCAACTTCCGCGGGATCGGAAAAATCGGTGGGAAAAAGGACATGGGCGAAAAGATCCGATGCTTCCTCGCCGGTCTCCGCCGCCGGTAATGCTTTGGGGACAAGGAGCACCGGCCGCCTGGTGATCTGCAGCAGCTTGGCGGATACGTTGCCCAGGGGACTGCCGGCCAGGGTGATGGATTCGAACAACCCCCTGCCGTGCGTTCCCATGATAATGACCGAGACATCCTTGCTTTCGGCAAGATCATTCAGGGTTCGGGCCGGGTATCCGACAAGCATTTCAAAGGTGGCTTCAAGCCCGGCCTTTTCGATAATTTTTTTCTGCCGCTCCAGTTCCGGCCTCGCCTGGTTGCGCAGCATCCCCTCAAGGCCGGGAGCATCGCACACAAGAATGTGAGCCAGGACAACCTCCACCGCCCCAACCTGCTTCAAAGAGGCGGCGCACATAAGGAGATTGAGGTTCGAGGGAACCGGATCAACGCATACCAGAATTTTCCTGAACATTGGACCCTCCTTCAGGGAATCAATTCTTCCTGCAATCATTCTTCGATTTTAAGTAAGCATTCGCGGGTTGAAGCGTTCATCAACTCTCAGCTATCCAGGCGAGCACTTCCTTTTTGGTCGGCGCCTTGCCGACACATTTGACCTGGCCGTCGATAACTACCGCGGGGGTCGAGAAAATGCCCAGCTTGGCTATTTCATTGAAGTCGGTAACCTTTTCAACAGTTGCCTCTTTCCCAGCCTCAGCAAGTGCCTCTCTGACCACTCTCTCGGCTTCATGACATTTGGCGCAGCCGGGGCCGCATACCTTGATTTCCATAACAGTCTCCCTTTCGGTTTATGTTTTAACCTGAATCCGTGGGCGTTCGAGAACGGCCCAGATGCAGATAGCGAGCCTGCGAGACCTTCGAGGCGGCAACGATGTTGATTATCCTGGTGTGATATCAACGAGTTGTCAACAGATAAGCGTAGACTCCGCAGCAGATGGGCCGATATCGGGCGCCCCGAAGGGCGAAGTGAATCGCGCAATATACTTACCATCTGCCATAAAAGACGAAAAATAAATAAGTTACCCAGCATATTCCTGAAAGCCGCCACGGATTCAGGTTTAATAAAAAGTCCCGTAAATTAGTCCGCTTATCGTTGCCATCACAACAACAAGACAGACGAAAACAATGGTTTTTTTGGTTCCCATGACACTGCGGATGACCAGCATATTGGGCAGGGACAGGGCCGGTCCTGCAAGCAGCAGGGACAGGGCCGGCCCCTTGCCCATGCCGCTGCCGATGAGTCCCTGCAGGATGGGCACCTCGGTCAGGGTGGCAAAGTACATAAAGGCCCCGGCAAATGAGGCAAAGAAATTGGCGGCCAGCGAATTGCCGCCCACGGCCCGGCTGACCCATTCGGAAGGAATCAATCCCTCGTTGCCGGGACGGCCGAGCAGTAAACCCGCCACCAGGACACCAAACAGAAGAAGAGGGAGGATCTGCTTGGCAAAACCCCATGATTCCTTGAACCACGCGCCGGTCTCATCTTCCCTGGTACTTATCAGAACGGACAGGGCTATCACCCCGGCAACAAAGGCAATTGTCGGGTGGTTGGAAAAAAGCAGTGCCATGAGCACGGGCGGCGCGGCAGCCAGGGCCACCTGCCATTTCGGCAGATGGAACCAGAGCATGAGGCTGATACCCATTGCCGCCGAGAACAAAGAGGTTATCAGCCATTTATTCTGGTAAATGGCAAACCAGAGGCCGGAGGTGTCATCGGTTTTACCCCAATTGGCAAAAACCAGAATACCTATCATCATGGCGAAGTAGAAAGCATTCTGCCAGAGCGGTCTGCTCACCTCCGGTTCAGGCATGGCCATCTGCGCCGCAGCCTTGTCCAATTCTTCCTTTCTGAAAAAGAAGTGCATGAGAAGGCCGATGACAACACTGAAAATTACGGCGCCAAGGGTCCGGGCTATGCCCAGTTCGGGCCCGAGGATCCGGGCCGTGAGAATAATGGCAAGAATGTTGATGGCCGGACCGGAATAGAGAAAAGCAGTGGCAGGGCCGAGACCGGCCCCCATTTTATAAATACCGGCAAACAGTGGCAGGATGGTGCAGGAACACACTGCCAGCACCGTTCCCGAAGTCGAGGCCACTCCATAGGCGACCACCTTGTTGGCGGTGGCGCCCAGATACTTGAGGACCGACGCCTGGCTGACAAAAACCGCGATGGCGCCGGCAATGAAAAAAGCCGGGATCAGGCAGAGCAGCACATGCTCCTGCGCGTACCACTTGACCAGATGCAGGGCCTCATTGACTGCGTTGTCAAACCTTTCGTAGCCTATCGGCAGGTAGTAGCAGGCAAGAAAGACCGCTATTATAACCGCCAGCGGCTTCCACTCTCTTTTCCATTCCATTATTGTTCACCCTTTTGTTCCGGGATTTGCGGTGTCATTTTTTTCTCTCAGCATGCAGAGAATCATAGGTTGAAGTTTGCTCACAGCCTGGATCGCCGGAGCGCCATCTCAGGCGTATTGTCCCGCTCGGGAATTGTCTCCCCCCTTTTCAATGCCGGGCGGCAGCTTCCCGATATTTCGCACCGGTCAAGACCACCGGCCAGTTGCACGATCTTTTCAATTTCCGGATCCTTGTTCAGCCATTCCCGCAGGGCTGTTTGCATATGGCCGGCGTAGATGGAGTCAGCCTTCTCCGGCACCCGGTAGTTCACCCACAGACCTTCCTTGCGGCTTTCCACCAACCCGGCCTCCTCAAGTATTTTCAAATGCTTTGACACCGAAGGCTGAGCAAGCTCAAGGGCGGCCCGCATCTCGCAGACGCACATTTCACGGCCCTGCAGCATCTTGATAATCTTTACCCGGTTCCGGTCGGACAAGGCTTTCATGACTTTGAGGTATGTTTTCAACATAATCAAACCTTAATTTGAATTTTATATCACTATATTCCTATATAACAATATATCAAGCAAAAATTCAATCCTTCCTGCCATAGTTCGAATGTTCTTCTTTCAGGGCAGCAAACATCCCGGTTTAATCGCCCGGGATGCGGATAGTGGCTTTTTCACAAAAAGAATTTATTATATAAAATAGGGAATATCGAAAAAACCTATGTGGCGACCGGGACAGATGCGGATGCAGATAATGTGCCGCAAGGGCTGTTCCGCATAGTTCAGGGTGGGGTCAGGTGATTGAATGAAGCCCTGATAACCGTATTTTTGCAGAGGTGAATGGGCATGAAACAGCTTCCGTCTTTTCTCTTATTCTTCAGCTTCCTGCTGACTTCAGGTCCACCGACGGTCACGGCAATGGACGAGAACCTTCAGGGAGAGAGCTTTAGCGATCCTTCCTATATCCAGCAAATGCCGGACGGCTGGCAGGACCGGCCGATCCGCTACGAAACAGAAGCCGGACACGTCGATCTGGCCGTAACCCTTGATCAGCACCTCTATCAAATCCTGTCCGGGCCCATAAACGAATATGCCCGGGCCAATGGACTCAAAATTATCTTCAGCGACGGAACATGCGGTATTACCTCCGGGAAACTGGTCCGCAAGACCGTTGATATCGGTGGATACTGCTGCCCGCCCGGAAAAACGGACCGACTCCCTGGTCTCCGCTTTCATACCCTGGGAATCCTGCCCGTTGAAATCATTGTGCATCCGGACAACCCGGTTGACGATATCAGCTTGCAGCAGGCCCGAAATATTTTCCAGGGCAGGATCCACCACTGGTCTGAAGTCAAGGACTCCCGTGGACAACCCGGGCCCGACCGGATCATCCAAACCATCGGCCGACTCCATTGCAAAATACGGCCGGGTCACTGGCGGTTGCTGCTGGACAATGAAGATCTTTTCGGTCCCCGGCTCCAGGAGGTGGGAACGATTCCGGACATGATCTCTCTGGTGGCAGATGCTCCCAATGCCATCGGATATGAAGTGAGGATGATGGCTGAGCGCTACCGGAGCGAAGGAAAAGTAAAACCGCTTACGATTAACGGTCTGGCGCCGGACAGGGCCAACCTCCTGGCCGGCCGCTATCCCCTGTACCGGACTCTCAATCTTACGACCTGGGAAGGTAAAAATGTGGCAAATCCCGTGGCGGACAGGCTGGTGGAATATCTCCTGAAGGCGGGAGGTGAACTGGGAGATCGATTCGGTATAGTGTCCGCAGCTGAACTCCGCAAAGCGGGTTGGCAGTTCCTTGGCAACGAACTGACAGGAGAACCGGACCGGTAACCGGATAAACCGGAACAGCTCATGCTTTGAAAAAGTGCGAGGAGCAATATGGAGCGACAGCGTTTGCTGCAGAAAATACCCCTGACCGCGAAAATGATCTTCATTACCGTGATCGTGGGATTCTTCATCTGGGGAGTACTCGATTATTTTCAGACCCGGAACGTCAAGGCCATTTTTCTGGCCCAGCTGGAGGAAAGACTCAATCAGGAAGCCCAGGAAGACCGCATCCGTTTTGATAATTATATCAAGGCCCACCATCAGTCAGCCAAACTGCTCACCTCGCAGAAAAGGCTGATCGATTATATCACTTCCGCGGAGTGGATAAATCGTTCCGAAGTGCATTTTCATCATCAGCTGCCGCAATGGCTGCCCCGGACTTCTGTCCTGCGCGCCCTTATCAGCATCCGTCACGCCCTGCTGCTGGATGGGGAGGGCAAAACCTGGGAAATCTACCAGAGTGTACCCGAACCTCTGCCGGAATCCCTGCTGCATCCCACCGAGCTCCTGCGCCAACTGAGTCATAACCAGTCCTTCATGACCAATATCGAAGGAAAACCTTACCTGGTTACTTCCGAATCCCTGCGCAATGACGAGGACCAGGTGACAGCCACCCTGATGCTGGCGAGTCCCATAGACAATAAATTTCTCATCGCGTCGCAGGGCACCTACCAGGGCCGCATTTTTGCCCTGTTGAACTTTGCCCTGCTCAGCGGTGACAAACCGGCTATCCTCATCAGCACCGAACCGGACCTGCTGCCTTCCGGCACCCTGCTTGAGGATATCAGAAACAGATTTCTGATAACCGGGGAATCCCTCTTTGATTACGGAGCATCCGATCTGCTCCTCGGCTTCGCCTCCTTTGTCTCAACAAGTGAAGTTGAATCGCTGACCAGATCGGTCATCGCCAGGGACCGGCAGCAGCGGGCCATTAACGTCTTCATCCTGATCCTCGTTTTTGGCCTGATCATGTTCTGGATCACCGTACGGATCAGCCGCCTGTCGGCCAGGGTCTCCGATTTCACGGAAGAGGTTTTGCACGGCGTCCCTAAGCAGCTTGCCTTTGGCGACGAAATGGACCGGCTGGAGGATCAATATCAACGCCTGACTGAAGAGGTGGTTTCTTCCCAGGAGATCATCCGTCGGGATTATCTTTTCCAAAGCATCATCAGTTCCATCCTGCAGATGGCACTGAAACCCGTTTCCCTGACCAAACAGCTGAACCACATCATGCGTGCCATTCTGACCATGCCTTTTCTGACCCCCAAGGCAAGGGGTTCAATATATCTGCTTGCCGAGGATGACCCGCAAACCCTGATACTCAAGGCGCAGCAGGGACTGCCCGAATCGGTGCAGAATACCTGCGCCAGGGTTCCTTTTGGCAAATGCCTGTGCGGCCGATCCGCCGGGTCCCGGGAGATCGTCTTTGCCCAATGCCGTGACGACCGGCATGAAACCATTTGCGCCGACATGGATGCGCATGGTCATTACTGCATCCCCATCGTATCGGGCCAGGCCGTTCTCGGAGTGATTAATTTGTACGTTGAGGAGGATCATCCCCGCGATCCCGATGAGGAAATCCTCCTCAATTCAGTGGCCAATACACTGGCGGGCATTATTCAGCGTCACCAGGCCCAGCATGAAAAACAGAAGCTCCAGATAGAACTCGCCCAGATTGAAAAACTCTCCGCTCTCGGCAGGCTCACGGCCAATGTGGCACATGAAATCAGAAATCCCCTCACCCTGGTCGGCGGCTTTGCCCGGCGGATGAGCAAGAAACACGCAATGAATGATGATGAACAAAAATACCTGGATATTATCATTTCGGAAGTAGGCAGGCTGGAAAAGATTCTGATGAATGTGCTGACCTTTTCAAAGGAAACGATTCTCAACCTGGAATACATTGACATCAACGTGCTGATCAATGAAATCATCGATATGTATACCGATAAACTGCGGGAGCATTCCATCCATCTGGAAAAGTCATATTCTGCCGATCCCCGCCTGATGCTTGACAGATCCCAGATGATAGGGGCCTTGAGCAATCTGATCGCTAATGCCATCGACGCCATGCCCGGAGGAGGCACCCTGTTTATTGCCAGCCGTGAGGAGAAGCTCAAGGGAAAGCCGTTCCTGAATCTGGAAATAGCCGATACTGGCGCCGGCATCCCGGAAGACAAACTGGACAGAATTTTCGAGCCCTTTTTCACCACCAAAGACCTGGGCCGCGGCACCGGCCTCGGCCTGCCCATCTGCAAAAAGACCATTGAGGATCATGGCGGCCTTATCACTATTACCAGCCGGGCGGGTCAGGGCTCGACATTCACTATCCATCTGCCGTACAGCCGGGACGATAAAAAAAATCAAGGACTCCGGACGCCGAATAAAACAGGTCCGTCAGATTAGATCCCAGTGATCGCTTCCTCTTTCAGATCCCTGCCGGGCTCAGAATGGCCAGGTAATACTCTATGACCCCGGCCTGGCCCTGGTAGGCCGGGTTATTCGACTCGGCAATGGCCTGTCTCAGATCCTCGGCAACAAGACGAGCCATGCCCGGGGCGCCGGTATCTGCCATTAAACGGAAAAAATAGTCGAATGCGGCGGACTTGTCCGGCAGTGAAAGCGACAAGTACGCTTTGCAAGCTTCCTCGAAACGGCCGTGGTCGGCCAGATAGCCGACTGCGAGGCGTGCCCGCGAGGACTCTGAAAGCACGTTGGCATAGCGCATGGGCACGGGTACCCGGGCGTCCACATGTTTTTTTAATTCGAGGGGCGAGGCAGGAACGCAGTAGAAGCAAGGCTCAAGCAATTCCGGGGTCTGATTGCCGTAAACGTTTCGGCCGCCGTCCCCGCCCACCAGCTGTGCCAGTGCCGTGCCGGGATAGATACGCGCCCCCACTGTGTATTCATAGTGACGCAGCGGAGTTGCAGGCAAATCGTTCATGCGCCGGATGCTGTGAGCGACCGTCTCCCAGGTCTCGCCGGGCAGGCCGAAGATGAGATCGACCGTGGCATCGATGCCGTGTTCGGTGCACAGATTGAGGGCATTCTCGATGTCCGCCTCGCGGTAGGATACCCCCGTGGCTTCGAGCACCTCGTCGGCAAAGCTGGTGCAGGTCAGGATTACCGAGAAACGGGCTTTGGCCAGGAGCTTGGCGAAATCATCCGTAAACGGGCGCGGCAGAAACTGGGAGGCAAAGCGGTACCGCGAATGCAGGCCCTCCGCGAGAATGCTCTCCACGAGCGCCGTGGCATAATCCAGGTTCGGAAGATTGAACTCCGTGTCCACGAAAAATATCTTTTTAACCTCGTCCATTTCTGCTGCGTCCCGCAACTCGCCGATGAGGTCCTGAATATCGCGGTGGATGAACGTGCGGCCCTCGATGAGAGGCTCCACACAGAAGCTGCAGTTCTGGTTGCAGCCGCGCTTGACGCGAACCGGCAGGCCCGAGGACTCGAACGCGTGCCGGAATCCGGGATCGCGCTCCTGTTTTTGCCCTCCCGGAAAAGCGAATTTCCCCCTGGGATTTTCAGTGTATTGCTTTTCGCTCCGCATAAGGAGACCCGGAATCCGCGCCAGCCGGTCAAGGTCCGGCCAGGCCTGCACGAAAGCGATCAGGGCATCCTCACCCTCCCCGGCGACCCCGAAGTCAACATCCAGGTAATCGAGCAGATGCCGCGGCGCTACCGTGAAACCGCCGCCGCCGCAGATCATCGGAACATCGGGCAGCACCTCGCGGACCGCATTTGCCGCGGCCCGGATCAAGGGGGGGAAAAAAAAAGAACGATATCCCTCACCGGACACGTCACCATAGTCCTCGCAGGCCATGCAGGTATCGATGTTGCGAATGCCAAGGCCGACCAGGTCAGGACTGAAATCAGCAGCCGTCTTTGACAGGTTGGCTGCCGGATCAGCACTCGGCAGAAAGGCGTACTCGACTCTGACCTCGATCTCTTCCTGCCTGAGCCTCGCCGCGAGCAGGTCAAGACCGTACGGGTATATCTGCTCCACCAGGTAATAAGGATCTGTATAGATCAGCAGAACTTTTTTGATTTCAGACATTGCGTCTCCTCATGAATAGTGTGACCCCTTCTCAAAATAGTACCAGAAAATTCTGATATCTCCAGTTTAATAGGGCACGGCGGGGAAAACCTTTTATGAAGGGGATTGGATGGGAATCGGAGGACTAACTATGGACCGGTATTAGCTGCGGGCTATCATGCCGAGTGCGTCCTGGGGACAGCTGTTGCGGCATAAACCGCAGCCGAAGCATTTTCCGGAATCGATTTCCGCCCGATATTCTCCTGACACCATGGTACTGCTTATGGCTCCAAAACTGCAGGCCTCATTACAGGAACCGCAGCCATTGCAGAGCAGGGTATCGACCACCGCCGTCTGCTCGCCGCGATACATGGTTTCAACGCCAATGGCAAGGGTCCGCAGGCCAAGACAGTCGCCCGGCTGACAGTTGCAAATAGCACCGATAAAAGGGGTGATCATGGTCCATATTGTATGGACAGCCCCTTCTTTTTCCATCGCCTCCATCTGCCTGATGGCTGCCTCCGGGGTGACGCTCTCCAATCCCATGTCCTGCGGCTGGCCGAAATAGCTCATGTCCAGGTCCCGGTACCACGTTTCCGGAGTATAGCTGACACTGTAGCAGCAGCGGGCCTCTTTTTTCTGTGCCGCCCAGCGGCAGGCGCAGGGAATCCTGACCACGGTCGCCGCCCGGCTTACAATTTCCCTGATATCCTCGATGATCACAACCTGGCCGAAATGCTCTTCACCGGCCTTGTCGAGCATTCGGCGAACCACCCGCTCCGGCAGAGTTTTCTTTTTCCGGTAAATGGTTTCAAGCCGACCGATGGTAATAATCCTCTCTTCGATGGTACTGAAAAAATCTTTGATATAGCTCCGGCGGTTGAGATCACGCATCAGGTCATTGGCATAATTTGCCGCATTTTTAAACCAGACCTTACCGTCGCCGTGTTTGGTACAAAATTCACACATTTTCCTGCTGCTCCATGGAAAAACGATCCTGCGGGTAAATTCCTGTATCTCCTCTATGTCCCCTGATGATAATCAATCTTGCCCTGGAAATCCAACTTTTACAGCCTTTGCGCTCGTCTGCGAAACTGAGGATACATTACAAGCATACGACTCTTTGAAATAATTTTTGCGAAAAAAGAAGGAAATGCTTACTTCTAGTCAATATACTGTTTTTTTTGCAACTTCATGGACATCGTTGAGAGTTCAATAATAATGAAAACACAAAAAATCGGCAGGATCATCGCATTCATTTTATTTCCGATCTTGTGGGGAATTTCAGGATGTGCCGTTGGAGTGATAGGTGTTGGGGCCGGAGTTGGAGCAATGACTTACATTAACGGTCAACTGCAAAAAACATATGAAGCCGGATACCAGGAGTCTGTTCAGGTGAGCATGGATACCCTGGATTTATTAAAAATCCCTGTCACCGATAAAGTCGTGGACGAGTTGAAAACCACTATAAAAGCAGAACGGCCCGATGGCACCCCTGTCACTCTTTATGTTGAACGAATAGAAGAAGGCCTGACCAGGGTCGGCGTAAGAACCGGAAAAGTAGGCGTCCGGAACAAACAGGTATCGGAACAGATCCATGATTTCATAGGCAAAGAGTTGCTGTGGAAATCCGGAACACACCATGTCCTGGTCGAACCGGAGAAGAAAAAGACCCCTTCCCAATCATTTTCCCGGCCGGAGGATAAAAAAAAATCCGCCAAAAAACCTGAACCGGAATCCGTCCAAAAGACATCTCTGGCTCCCGAGGAAAAGAAATTGGGAAATAAAGAGCAGATAAAGACCGCAGACACCCAGGATGTCGCTGCAGAAGATCAGGATTTTCTTATCTATTTCGAAGAAAATTCCAATGCCTTCCCGATAAGTGAAGTGGAAAAACTGAACAGGGCCACTGAAATAATACGCACTTACCCGGAAGCGGCAGTCATCCTCAAAGGGTATCCGGACTCATCCGGCAACCCGGAATTCGATATGATGATCTCGGAGTTCAGGGCTAATGCTGTGAAATTATATTTGATCAGCAAAGGGATTGATCAGGATCAGATATCCATCATCGCTCACCAGGCAGCCGCCGATGTTCCGCCGGAAGAACTGAAAATGCATTTCCGGACCGTAAAAATTGAATTAAATAAAATAAATTCTTCAGAGTAGCCGTCTTTCTTCCGCCTCCGGGCATGCCCGGGTGGTGCTTTTAACTTTTTCAGGAAGTTTGAACAGGGAGGACAATAGTACAAACTGTTCCTTCGCCCAGTTTACTTTGAATGCTCACCTCACCATCATGATCACTTATAATCTTGCGGGAAATGGCGAGTCCCAGACCTGTACCTGTGGGCTTGGTGGTAACAAACGGGCTGAAAATATCTTGTAAGTCCTCGGGAGCAATTCCCTTGCCCGTATCACTGATGTGGATCTCAATGCAGTCATCCTTCAGATGTGTGGCGATCAGCAGCTTTCCCCCTTCCGGCATGGCTTCAACTGAATTTTTGACAATATTTATGAAGACCTGCTTAAACTGTATCGGATCAAGCAAGGTTTCCGGAATATCGGGATCAATGGATTTTTCAAGTGCTACCTGATGGACTTCAAACTCCTGCTCAAAAAAGGCAGCGACTTCCTCCAGAACACTATTGATGCTGGCCATGTTCTTTTTTGGCTTGGCCAGCTTGGTAAAGTCACGAACATCTGAAAGGAATCCCTCCAATCTATTGACTTCATTTATGATGATGCCCAACCTTTCCCTGTTTTTCTCGTCTTGGTCGATGTCGCAAAGAACCTTATGGGCAAATCCACTGATTACCATCAGGGGATTCTTGATTTCATGAGAAATATAGGCTGCCACCAGACCAACAGTTGCCAATCTTTCCGATTCCAGAACCTTTTTTTCCAATCTCCTCCTTTCAGTCAAATCCTGCAGGAACATCACAGTTCCCTGAACCTTATCCTCTTCATACAGAATATTTGCCGACAGCCAGACAGGTATTTCTTTGCCGGCACTGTTTACAATGGTGGTCTCATAGTTTACCAGTTTCCCGCCCCCCCCATATTCATCACCATTCAGGTCTTCCCTCACCTCCCCGGACCGGCCGGGAGGATAGAGATCGGCCACATCCATCTTCCCGATAACGTTCTTTCTCATATATCCAAAAATCTTTTCTGCAGCTTCATTGAAGATGACTATGCTTCCTCTGTCATCCGTGGCAACAATGCCGTCAATAGAGCCCTCAATGAGATTTCTCTGGAAATCATAGACTCTCTCGAGTTCATCCCTGGAGACCTGTAAATTCCTGGACATATTGGAAAAGGCATCTGCAAGCTGAACTATCTCGTCACCGCCATGTATCTTGTATACTCTGCATTTAAAACACTCTTCAAGCTTCTCGGGAAACTTTCCCATAGGCGACCCGGTGCAAAGGGTCCCTTCGGTAAACCAGCACATCAGATCGGTTTTGCCAAAGGCCGGGCACTCTGTTTTATCACATTTCTCAATCTCCCAACACCTGACGGCTTCTCCAAAATCAAAGGTTACATCCAGGTTTCCACGGCTGATTTCATCTGCTAAACGGGTTAGTTGGGTGACAGGGCGGGTAATATACTTGGACAATCGTTGGCTTATAAAAAATCCCACCACGATAACTGCAGATATGGCTCCCAGAAGGATAATGGCCAGTTTACCTATAAGCCGGTCTATAACAGCTTTATTTAAACCAACACGGACCGTTCCGATCTGATATATGCCTTCTTTCACAGGCACGGCAATATCGTAGATTTGTCCTTCAGGAATCTTAACGGGCTTGACGCTCCGTACCTGATCAGGCAGAGGGAGATTGGCTTCCACAATCCAGGAGGGAAATTCGCCGATAAAGGTATGGGCCAGCACCTCCAGGTTGCTATCGAGGATAAATATATATGAGATGAAAACCTTTCTCTCTTCAAGATGCTTTTCATCAAAGATCAAGCTGGTCAGCATAGGCTTGTCCTGCACCAGGATATAGCCCCTGCTTTGGCCGGCTATACTCTGGGCAATGGCCACCCCTCTTCTTTTAAGCTCTGAAGTCAAACTGGGAAGCAACACCCAGCGGACCACAAAAAATACGGCTATGCCTGACAGGACTACAATTAACGTGGTGCTGAACAATACCTTGTTTTTAAAACTGAGATTTCGCAGGATTTTCATTTGCCCGCCAACTATCTCTTCAGACTTTTCCAATCCGTAAACATGGTGACCTTACCGTCTTCAATCCTGGTAAAGTACACCTGACTTAGCCCCTGGTGGTCATCGGGACCAAAGGATACCTTGGCGCCGATCCCCACAAAGTATATATCCAGGGTGTCTATGGCATCGATGAAGTCTTCCCTGGTAATGTCTTTACCGGCCCGCCTTAGGCCCTCCATCAGGATCTTGGCATTGATGAATCCTTCAAATCCCACAAAGGTCGGGGTCTGCTGCGGGTAATATTTTGCCAGTAACCGGGCATAATCCTCTGCAGCCGGAAGGAGAACCCTCTCCCCGGGGGGTGGAACAACCTGGGTGATAATGACCCCTTCCCCTTCCCTGCCCAGTTTCCTCGCCAGCTCATCGGAACCGACAAAGGAGACGTTGTGAAACACGGGGTTAAACTTTTTTGACCTGGCCAGCTTTATGAACCTGGCGCAGGGATCATAGGTGCCGACCATAATTACCGCCTCGGCATCGGAGGCCATGATCCTGTTGAGACCTTCCTCCACATCCAGGGTCCCGCGGATGTAGCTGCCGGTGGCAACCGGGGCAAGGCCGTATTTTTTCAGGCCGATCTCTGTTCCCCTCAGGCCGTCGAATCCATAGTCATCATACTGGTAAAAGACCGCTATCCTTTTGATATCCAGATCTTCCACAAAATGCTTAACAACCGCATCTGTTTCCTGGTAATAGGATGCCCGGACATTGATGATATAGCGCTTAAAGGGCTCCCTTAAGGCATTTGCCCCGGTGAACAGGCCGAGAAGCGGGATCCTGGCCTCCTCGACAATGGGGATAACCTTGACCGAGGTGGGGGTGCCGACATAGCTGAACAGGGCAAAGACCTTGTCCTCGTTGATGAGCTTCTGGGTATTGGCAACACACCTTGGAGGATCATAGCCGTCATCGTAGGCAACCAGCTTTATCTTCCTGCCATGGATGCCGCCCTGGTCATTGATAAAATTGATATAGGAGAGTGCCCCATGCAGGGTCTGGGTTCCCAGGTATCCGGCGTGACCTTCCAGGGCCAGGGAAGATCCTATCAGGATTTCGTTATCGGTAACGCCTAGAACAGGGCCAGCCACAGGTTTAGGTGCTCTATCACAAGAAGAGGCAAAAAGGGGGAGAAAAAACAATATGCTAAAAATACTTATCCAGTGCTTCACTCTTTTCTCCTTAGTTTTTAACAAGAAAAGATTTCAACAAGATCTTCTAAAGTCCTGCTCTTCTTTCTGGCCCTGTTCTTTTTTCAGATCATAATGAAAGTGGATCAGAAAAATTGTTAATTTAATTAACAATAACACTTTGATGATATGATTAGAAAATTTTTTTAAAATTTTTACTAAAGATTAAAAATTGTCAGTAATTTCCGGTTAAGGACTTGCATGTATAGAAAAATCTTTCTGCAAGCCTGAATTATCAGGTTCGGAGTCTGC
>JAWSUG010000042.1:0-19679 GCA_033549385.1 Desulfobulbaceae bacterium
AACCCCGGCTGAGGTATTTTGGACCGGTGTGTTGCACTTCAAATGTGAATCCACCTTCCCGCCTGCGCGGGAATGACGAAAAATATTACTTTGGTTCAGCAAGCCGAATTTTTCCGGCAAACTTTTTTAGCACTCATTAAACCATTTATCCGTATTCATCATGAAAGAAATTAAAGTAGGACTCATCGGATTCGGCACTGTGGGCAGCGGGCTTGCCGAAGTGCTCAAGGCACAGCAGGAACGGCTGGAAAAACGAAGCGGCCTGTCTATCAGGCTGACCAGGGTTGCGGACATTGCGATCAAGGAACTGCCACAGCATTTCAGCGATGTGGAGTTGACGAGAAATGCCGATGACCTGTTCAATGATCCGGACATTGACATCATTGTCGAGCTGATCGGCGGAATTGAGCCGGCCAAAACATTCCTCCTCAAGGCAATTGCCGCGGGCAAACACGTGGTAACGGCCAACAAGGCCCTTATCTCCCAGGAAGGCCGGGACATTTTTGCAGCCGCAGCGCAAAAAGGGGTAGAAGTGGGGTTTGAAGCCAGCGTCGGCGGCGGCATCCCGCTCATCAAAGCGCTCAAGGAAGGCCTGGTGGCCAATAAAATTCTCGCCATCATGGGGATCATGAACGGTACCGCCAACTACATCCTTACCAGGATGACGGATGAGGGCGTCCCGTTCGCGGAAGTGCTCAAGGATGCCCAGGCGCACGGGTATGCCGAGGCTGATCCGACCTATGATATTGAAGGAATCGATACCGCCCATAAGCTGGCCATCCTCATCGCAATGTCGTACGGAACCGGAATCAGCCTGGAGGACATCACCATCGAAGGAATTTCCCGCCTGGAGCCGATCGACATCCAGTTTGCCCGAGAATTCGGCTGCCGGATAAAGCTGCTGGCCATCAGCCGCAACCATGATAATCATGTGGAAGCCAGGGTCCACCCGACCATGGTTCCGGAAAAACACCTGCTCGCAAATATCAACGGCGCCTTCAATGCCATCCAGTTTACCGGCGACATGGTGGGCAATGTCCTGTTCTACGGGCAGGGAGCCGGCAAGATGCCCACCGGCAGCGCCGTGGCGGCGGACATTGTCGACATTGCCAGGAATATCCGCTCCGGCTCCGTCAACAGGGTTCCGGCCTTGGCGTATCTCCCCGAACGGATTATCGACAAGTCTATCACCCCCATGGAAGAGCTGTCCTGCCCGTATTATTTCCGGATTTCCGCCATGGACAAACCGGGTGTCCTCTCGACGGTGGCCGGCATTCTCGGCAGCCATGGAATAAGCATCGAATCGGTAATCCAGAAAGGCCGCAAGGAAAGCGGCCCGGTTGACCTTGTCATGCTGACCCACACTGCTTCGGAGTCCGAGGTACAAAAAGCACTGGCGGAAATCGACGCCCTGGATGTGGTTACCAGGGAGACAGTTAAAATACGCATCCTTGAAGATGAGCAGTAAGAGAACAGGATGGGCATGAAGTATATCCTGCTGGTGGGTGACGGCATGGGGGACCTGCCGGTCCCGGAGCTTGGCGACAGAACCCCCCTGGAAGCGGCCGAAAAGCCCGCCATTGACCGTCTTGCCAGTGCGGGGGAACTGCTGCTGACCAGGACCGTTCCCGAGGGATTCCCGCCGGGCAGCGACGTGGCCAATCTTTCCCTGCTGGGATACGAACCTGCAAAATACTACACCGGCCGGGCACCGCTGGAGGCAGCAAGCATGGGAATAGAAATCGGGCCCGATGAAATTGCCTTCCGCTGCAACCTGGTGAACGTCGACCGCAGGGACAACGGTACAGTCATCATGCGGGATTACAGCGCCGGCCATATTTCCACCGGCGAAGCCTCCCTTCTTGTCAATGCAATCCAGGAATCCTGCGGCAATGACCGGATCCGTTTTTATCCCGGCGTCAGCTACCGGCACCTGATGATTCATCGCAACGGCTCTCTCCCCCTGCACACGGTTCCTCCCCATGACCATCTGGACCAGGATGTCACGGCACACTACAACCAGTATCTGAAAATCGGGATCCTGCGGGAGGTTATGGAGCAAAGCGCCAGGATCCTGGCAGACCATCCGGTGAATGAACAAAGAATAAGACAGGGATTAAAACCGGCGAATTCCCTGTGGCTGTGGGGTGAAGGCAAGCCCCTGCAGCTCGAATCGTTCACGGACCGCCACGGTCTTGCCGGCAGCCTTATTTCCGCCGTGGACCTGCTCAAGGGAATCGGGATCAGTTGCGGACTGCATGCCGTCCGGGTGGACGGGGCAACCGGGTACCTGGACACCAATTACGAAGGCAAGGCAAAGGCTGCGCTTGACGCCTTGGAAAACCAGGATTTCGTGCTGGTCCATGTTGAAGCGCCGGACGAGGCGGGACACCAGGGCCTGGCCCTGGAGAAGAAACAGGCAATCGAGGATTTTGACGCCAGGATCGTCGAGCCGATCGTCGCAGAGATGGAACGCCGGGGCGAACCCTTTCGCCTGGTGATAACCATGGACCATTACACGCCGGTCAACCGCCGGACCCATGAAGCATGGCCGGTGCCCATGGTCCTCTATGATTCACGCCGGCTGACCCCGGGTTCCGGCCTTCCGTACACCGAATCCCACGTCAGGGATGCCGTTGCCCGCAACGGCCTTAACCTGCCCAGCGGCTCAGCCTTTATCAAACGATTTATTGGCTGACATGATCAAACCATACCTCACCATGACCGAACCCGTCTTCCGGATGACCTGCAGGGTCATCTACGGCGACACCGATGCCGGCGGAGTGGTGTATAATGCAAATTACCTCCGCTACTTTGAAATGGGCCGCACCGAAATGATGCGAAGCCGGTCCATGCCCTACAGCCTGATTGAGCAGCGCGGCCTTATCCTGCCGGTCACGGAAAGTTACCTGCGGTATAAAGCGCCGGCCCGCTACGATGACCTGATCACCATTGACACCTGCCTGGCCGGGATTAAAAAAGTATCCTGCCGCTTTCATTACCGGGTGGTCAGATTAAGGGAGGATGGAAAAGAGCAGCTGCTGGTCAAGGGGTTTACGGTCCATGCCTGCGTCAGTCGGGAGGGTAAACTGACCCCCATCCCGGAAGATCTCCTGCAAAAGATGACTGAACTCTGTCAAAACAGCCCGGTTTCACATACATGATGAACTTGTAAAAAGTCATCAAGAGTGATGGCTATGCAGATAAGCGAGCAAAGCGAGACTTCGAAAAGCCCCAAATGCAAGGCGCGCAGGTAAGCGAGCATGCGAGACTCCGAATTCTGAGGAATGAGGCGTACATACGTACGCCGCAGTGACGAAGAGTGCAGTGCAACGAAGCAGTTGGGGAGTTTTTGCGACGCCATCAAACATCACCTTGACAATTCCGCATAAATTGATAATAGTCTGCCACATGCGACGCGGGGTGGAGCAGTCTGGTAGCTCGTCGGGCTCATAACCCGAAGGTCACAGGTTCAAATCCTGTCCCCGCTACCAAGTCATTTCAAGCACTTAGCTCTATTTCGGGTTAAGTGCTTTTTTTGTTTTTTCACCCCATTACAAACCTCCTTCGTTTAGGGCAGAGATCATTTCCGCCCCGGTCATAAATTCTTGACACATTCAGGAAAGAATGGAAGAACTTGTTAGTGTCGCACCGGTGTTCAATGCCGGTCAAGAGCAAATGAACAGAAGGTGCGGGAAACAGAATAACCATCCTTCGGAAGAGGCATCGTGCAAAAGGAATTCAACCGGGAATCATTGGCCGAATTTAACGGCCGGGACGGCAAGCCCTCCTATATTGCCAGAGACGGGTCGGTTTACGATGTCAGCGACAGCAAGCTGTGGCAGAACGGCGAACATATGAAGCGGCATCATGCCGGCGAGGACCTTTCCGCTGATCTCTCCGCTGCCCCCCACGGTCCTGAGGTGTTTGAACGGTATCCCCGGATCGGCAGCCTGAAGGAAGAATCATCTGCGGAAACGGCTGACCAGCGAATACCTGCCTGGCTCAACGGCCTGCTTGAGCGCTATCCTATGATGGCCCGCCATCCTCATCCCATGCTGGTCCATTTCCCCATCGCCTTCATGATTGCTGTTCCTCTTTTTTCTCTCCTGGCCTTCCTCACCGGCAGGCCCTCCTTTGAAACAACAGCCTTCCACTGCCTGGGGGCCGGGCTGCTGTTTACCCCCCTGACCATCGGCACCGGGATCTTTACCTGGTGGCTTAATTATCATGCCGGGTTTTCCCGCCCGATCACCATAAAAATGATCGGCTCGGCACTGCTCATGGCGCTTATCATCATCCTCTTCGTCTGGCGCTATGGAGCGCCGGATATCTTTTTTGCCGGCGGCGGGGCGGGGATCGTCTATGTCCTGCTGCTTTTCTCTCTCATTCCCGTGGTAAGTGTGGTCGGCTGGTATGGAGCAAGGTTAACCTTCCCGACCGAAAAGAAGAAATGAATCGTTGACGTCCCCGGGGCGGTTCAGTTTTTCCCGCTTCACCTGTCCGTCGTAGACACCCTTTTCCCAAACGTCAATCCTGACTTTGGTTCCCTTTCGATCCTCCCGTATAAATTTTACCATCAAGTAGCTGTTTAATTATGTTTTTATAAGTGCACGTATAAAATTTTTTAAATTTTATATTCCTGATTTTTGGAAATTTTTATTTCAATATTTTTTTGACTTTCAGCACATCTTTGCCGTACAATATTACAAATAGGAAAAATAATTAATAACAAAGCCGTCTCCTATACGCGACATGGAAGAAAATGACGGCTGCATGATCACCTCTTCTCCAGAGTTCCACTCTTCTTCTGAAGATCGTGAATGAAAACAGGAGGATATTCATGAGATTACCGGGGCGCGGAATATCTTTTCTCCATCTCGCCCTGTTTATCATCATCCTGCTTATTTCTCCCGTCCCCTCCCTGCATGCCAAAAAAATCACCCTGAATGACTTTATCATCGACGTAAAAAAGGAAGCAGTCGAGTCCAGGCATGATGAATTAAAGGAAAAGTCTGAAAATAAAGAGAAAAAATGGCTGGTCCAGTTCACCGGGCCTGTTCATGCGGCTGAAAAAAAGCAGCTCCTCGACCTGGGCTGCCGGATCCAGGATTATGTGCCGGAATTCGCCTTTATCGTCACCATGGATGAGCAGACCAGAAAAGAGGTGGCGGAACTGCCGTTTATCCAAGGTGTCGCCCGGTACCGCCCGGAACACAAGATCAGGAAAAGCCTTAAAGAGAAAATAAGTAAAGATCGGGAACAAAATGCGCTCCTGAAAAAAGCCGACCGGGAAGACAAGCAGAGAATCCATATCCGGGTGGACAGTGCTGAGCATCTTTCGCTGGCGCTGTCCCTGGTGCACAGGTACAAGGGAAAAGTTCTGGAAATCGGACATGATGTGGCAACAGTGCAGATCCCGGCAGGAGCGATCGATCAGCTTGCCGAACTGGAGGAAGTTCTCTGGTTCGAAGAAGCCCTGGAACTGAAGCTGCTGAATGATACCTCCAGCTGGACGATCCAGACATACTTCGAGAATGAGACAAAAATCTGGGACCATGGAATCCTGGGCCAAAGACAGAT
This sequence comes from Desulfobulbaceae bacterium, assembly GCA_033549385.1. Classification (GTDB taxonomy): domain Bacteria; phylum Desulfobacterota; class Desulfobulbia; order Desulfobulbales; family Desulfobulbaceae; genus UBA10518. Next base: position 5,584 of record JAWSUG010000042.1, read on the forward strand.
CATCGGTGTCGCCGATACGGGCCTGGACTATGACATGCCCTGGTTTCGTGATCCGGACAACGCACCGATCGGTCCGCAGCACAGAAAAGTTATCGGCTATTCCGCCTATACGGATGACTATGACGGCGACTTCGGCCACGGCACCCATGTAGCCGGTACCCTGGCGGGCGACCGCAGCCCGGTAGACGGTTTATCCAACGCCGGCGGCATGGCGCCCGGGGCAAAGCTTTTTATCCAGGACATTGCCCCCGGAGAAGAGCGGGCCGTCTATCCCCCGTCCGACCTCGGACTCCTGTTCATAGCGCCCTATACTGCCGGCGCCCGTCTCCATTCCAACAGCTGGGGGGCTGCCCAGAATGTCTATAATACCTATGCCAGGACCGCGGATCGTTTTCTCTGGGAACACAAGGATTTCCTCGCTTTCTTTGCCAATGGCAATACAGGCGCCGTGGAGGGAAGCGTCGGCACTCCGGCAACCGCAAAAAACGTGGTCAGCGTCGGTGCCGCCTGGAACGGCGATTTTGCCGAGGACCTGGCAGCATTCAGCAGCAGGGGGCCGACAGCCGACGGACGGATCAAGCCGACGGTTACCGCACCGGGCCTTGCCATTGTTTCCGCGGATTCGGACGGCATAAAAGGAAGCTACAACAACGGGACCATAGCCCTGAGCGGCACCTCCATGGCCACCCCGACCACGGCCGGGGCCGCGGCCCTGGTGCGGCAGTATTACCTGGACGGATACTGGCCGCTCGGATCGCCGAATGCGGCTCACGGCTTTGCACCCTCAGGCGCCCTGATCAAGGCCACCCTCATCAACAGCGCGCAGAATATGACCGGCGACTATACCGGCGGCCCGGCCCCTTCAAACGGCCAGGGCTGGGGAAGGATCAACCTTGCAAATACCCTGCATTTCACCATGGATGACAATTTTCTCGATATCGCCGACATCCCGACCGGCTTATCGACCGGTTCGACCTGGAGCCGGCGCTATTTTTCCACCGGCGGACAGGTCCTGAAAGTCACCCTGGTCTGGACGGATTATCCGGGCATGGAAGGGGCGGCAAAAGACCTGGTCAACGATCTCCATCTCCTGGTGACCACCCCGGAAGGCATCACCTACAGGGGCAATGTCTTTGATGACGGATTTTCCAGCACCGGCGGCAGTGCTGATGCACTGAACGTGGTGGAACAGGTCGTCATCCCCACATCCGGATCCGGTGATTACAGGGTGTCCGTCAGCGGGTACAATGTCCCCTTCGGGCCGCAGCCTTTTGCCGTGGTGGTCACGGGAGCGGTAAGCATTTCCTCCGCCGGGTTCATGTATCTTGACAAATCAAGGTACAACCATGAAGACACTATCCTGATCCAGGTCGTTGACCGGGACCTGAATACCGGCAGTTCCAGGGCTGATGAAGTATATATTTACATTGAAAGCACCTCGGAACCGGGCGGGGAAACGGTGCGGTTGGTCGAAAATGACCTGAACAGCTCGATTTTTATAGGCTCCATCCCCACCGGTGCGGGGCCGGAAATCGCCCATAACGGATACCTGGAAGTAGCGGAGGGGGACGCGATCACTGCCCTGTATTTTGATGCCGACGACGGGACAGGCAGTCCGGCAACGGTGACCGCTGCCGCGCTTGCGGATCTCACCCCTCCGGTCATTGCGGATATTGCCGTCGACTCGGCGGGCCAGGATTTTGCGGCGATCTCCTGGACCACGGATGAACCGGTATCGGCCGCCGTCTCCTATGGCGAAACCCCGGATGCGCTGGGAACTTTTCCAGCCGAGGCCTGGCTGATGACTTCTCCGGTTGTCCGGATAGGCAGCCTGAAAGAAAACACAACATATTATTATATGGTTTCCTGCACCGACGAAGCCGGAAACATCCGCCGGGATGACAACACTGGACATCTCTATTCTTTTACCACCCTCAGTCTGCCGCCGGATCTTACTTTCTATTCTTCGAACCTGACCGACACCTACGCGACCGGGACCGTTTTATACGGCACTGCCCTGGATCCTTCCGGCATTGAATCGATCAGGATTGCCGGAGGCAGCTGCGATGAAGCCGTTCCCTGCCGGCCGGGCGACGGCTACTATGAACTGACCGTCCCCCTGGCAATCGGCGAAAACCTGTTTACGGTCACGGCGACCGACTCCCTGGGCAATTATCAAACCCGGGAACTGACCGTGATCCGCCGGCAGCAGCCGGATCTTACGGTAACCTCGGTCATTGCTCCGGAAAAGGGCGGTTTTTTCCAGCCCATCCATATCGAGAACACGATATGCAATAACGGTCCCGGCGTCTCCCCAGGGACAGGGACAATCAGCTGGTACCTGTCCCAGGATCCGGACATTTCACCTGCGGAAGACACGAGGCTCGGCCTGAATTACTGGTATCAAAATGATATACTGCCGGGAGCATGCGTATCGGTGCCCGTTGATATCAGGCTCTCTATCCCCCTGGACCTTGTCTGGCACACGTATTACCTGGCAGCCTGTGTTGACCGTCTTGGGGAAATCTGGGAAGCGGACGAAACAAACAATATCCGCCTGGCAGGAAGCAGGATCACCATCGAAGGCGCCGACCTGGAGATGTCGGCATTATCGGGACCGGTTTATATTGAATCGGGAGATGATATCACTGTATTCAACTCGGTGCGCAATATCGGCCTGGGAACAAGCCTTTCATTTAATGTGGGAATATACCTGTCCCCGGATACGGTAATAACCATGGACGATATCAAAATCGGCGGCAGGTATGTCAATATGCTCGAGCCGGTCGGCTCCCCCTACCCCTACCCGAGTGAATCGAGCCAGGACATGGAAATCCTGGTCGGAAGTGCCGTGCCTGAGGGAACATACTATATCGGCGCCATAGCGGCTCCAGGGAGCACTTTTTATGAACCTGACAAAGAAAACAACATGCTTGTCGGTAACCTGGTGCAGGTGACGAAACCCAAATGCATGTCTGATGCGGACTGCGATGACAACCTGTTCTGCAACGGGATAGAGACCTGTGCTGCGGACGGCGCCTGCCGGGCGGGCACGCCGGTTGCCTGTGCGGATGACGGCCTCTTCTGCAGCGGCAGCGAGGTGTGCATTGAATCGATCCGGGGCTGCGGCAGCACCGGGAACCCCTGCAGCGACGGAGCAGCATGCGATGAAGCCCGGGACCAGTGCGGCTCCATGTGCGGCAATGGCGCCTGTGATCCCGCCGAGGACTGCTCAACCTGCCCCGATGATTGCCTTGCCGATTCAGGCAACAGAACCTGCACCCCCGGCAGCGCAGCCAGGGCCGTGATTATGGGACCTGTCATGCTGCTGCTGCGCAACTAGAGCGCTCTTTTTTCCACTCTGGATCCCCGTTTTCACGGGGATGACAGCAGGGCCAGTTATCTCTGACCTGGTCATAAGGACCAGGTTTATGCAAAGAGTAAAATATCCGGGTCCAGAGGACCCGGCCTTGGCATCCCCTCCAATGGGCATTATTGCTGTTTCCCATTGGTATTTGTTGAGCACCGGAAAAGATGCCGATGTTGGAATTTTCACTGTTTGAGTACCCCTTAACGGGGTATAAACTCCGCGAGTTTGAAAATTCCCGGCATCTTTGAGGAGCACCCTGAAGGGCATAAACGCAAGAAGTCCACAGGACCAAATGACACGGGTGCCCTTTCTTTTGGTTCGTTTTCTTTGGGAATGCAAAGAAAATGAACAATAAATTCAAATAAATAGCAGAGAATTGTGTCCTAACCTGGCTCAAAGCACCAGGTTTTATGCAAAGAATAAAAAAGTAATCTTTAGTGACTAATAATCCTGTTTTCTCCTGATTCTGTGCTCAGGATTTCAATATTTCAACTCAGTTGGTCAAATCCCCATCCCTGATCTGGTGAAAACCCCATATTCGTCTGATTTCCAGGCACCACCCAAATGAACAAATTCCATTAACATATTGTTTCTAATACACATTTACAGTTTGGCACGGAATGGCACACCTCTTGCTCAATATATGGCAAGGAAAAGGTCGTCGGCTGCAGGAGTGAAGTGAAAATCACCCGCAGCTTGAACATGAAAAGTATACACAAACAAGGAAGAAAGAGAACTCAATTCTCGCAGCTGAAAAGGAGGTGGAACAACAGAAAAGCCGATCTGCCTTATTAAGCTTAAGAGCAGAGCCCCGGGGATGAAAACGGCAAGAACGGATTCGCCCCACAGCAAAAAACTCCGGAAAGTAAACCCATCGTAAGGTGGGGACACAAAGCCGACAGGTCCTGCAGCGAGGACGGCTGGGTTGCCGGAAAAGCAAAAAACGAATTGTAAAACAAAATCTTAGGAGGAGAACTAAGTGAAAACGAAACATTATTTTTTAATCGCAGCAGTAGGTATGTTCACCATGGCAGCAGGTTCAGCTTTTGCCTTCCATGGCGGCGGTGTCGCGCATTGTGACGGTTGTCACTCCATGCATAACTCCCCGGAAAACCCGATCACCGGTAGCCCGAACGAGTCCCTGATGAAGGGTTCTGACGCCAGCTCCACCTGCCTGAACTGCCATACCGGCGCAGGCGGCTACCACATCAACAGCGCCGACGGCTCCAACCTGAACGGCGGCGGTGACTTCGGCTGGTTGTCCATCACATATACCGTTAATGGGCGGGTTACCACGACCCATGGCGGCGATAATACCGGCCACAACGTTGTGGCCACTGACTTCGGTCTGGCTGCGGACGGCACACTGTTAACAGCACCCGGCGGCACCTATGATGCCACCCTGCTCGGCTGCACCAGCTGCCACGACGCCCATGGCCAGGTTCTTGACGGTACCGCTGGCGGCTCGCTGCCGGTCGGCGCTTCCGGCTCCTATGCTGCGGATGCACCTATAGGAACCATCAAGGGCAACTACCGCCTCCTCGGCGACTCCTTGTACGAAGCCGGTCACAACATCAATGACGGCTATGCCTTCACCAATAACGCGCCTGTCGCCCTGACCAGCGGCTCCAACGGCTATAGTGTCCGCTATGGCGCCGGCATGTCCGAATGGTGCGCCAACTGCCATACCGACTACCTGGTGACCGATCCCGACTCCATGCTCGGCAAGCATCCCACCGCTGTAACCCTGAGCAAGGACGGCTACGACGCCAACTACAACAGCTATGTTGCCACGGGTAACTTCACCGGCACAGTAGCAACGGCATTTGATCCGCTGGTCCCGTTTGAGACCGGCTCCACCGACCAGGCTACCCTGGTTACGGCAGGCGTAACCAGCACCGTCGGCGCCGATGCCACCTCCCAGGTCATGTGCCTGAGCTGCCATCGCGCCCATGCCTCGGCCTTCAACAACATGGGCCGCTGGGACTTTGAGGTTGATCAGATTGCCAAGTCCTCAACAGAAGCATCTACTGACGTCCCGGCCACAGCCGTTGGGTACTACGGTGACGGCGTAGCTATCGATGTTGTCGCCAAGTACGGTATTGCCCAGCGTTCACTGTGTAACAAGTGCCACGTTCAGGACTGATGCCTGTTAGCTTAGCGTAAGCATATACCGGCAACCTGAAACGCACTGAGTGCGAGAGGCCGGCGGGACGAATGTTCCGCCGGCCTTTTTTTATATGTGCCGGTTTTTTGCTTGTCAATCCGCCCAGGCGGAGATCCGGGGAAGAATAACATAGCAAACGTTGTGGTTCGCAGGCTCACCCCAACCTACCGGGCTGAAAGTTGGCAGTTGGCAGCGCCCCGCACTGCGGGGCCGAATCAGGAGAATAACATGTTTGCTCACCTGGCTGCGCAGGGAAAAATCCGTAGGTCGGGGTGAGCTTGCGAACCCCGACACAAAGCTATGGGAATTGTTGGAGTTCGCGAGCTCACTCGAACCTACGAAACTTCATCAAGGTAAAAATAATTTTCCTTCCCTTTTCCGGAAATCTTGACAAGGGCCTCCTGACCGGAATACAAATCGAAGGTATTTACTTATCCCTGAGAAGGATTCTGGAAATGAAAAAAAAGAAAAAAATTGTATCTCCAGTCCGCCGATCGGTACTATCCCGGCAAAAAATCAATGTTGGCCAGGGACCGCCTGAAGTATTTATAAAAGAAATAACAGCCCTGATGCAGGCCGGCAAATGGGATCTTTTTGAGCGAAAGGCCAGGGAAGCTGTCCGGCGATGGCCCGATCACCCCTTGGGCTGGAAAGCCCTGGGCAACCTTTTCCTCATGCAGGGAAAACACCAGGAAGCCCTGGAACCCTTTACGCAATGCATCCGGTTGGCCCCCGATGATACCCAGGCGCTCAACAATCTCGGCAGCACCTTCCTGGGGCTCGGGCGCCTGGAAGAGGCGGAGGCAAGCTTTCGCCAGGCAGTAACACTCAAGCCTGATTATGTACAGGCGCATAACAATCTCGGCATTACCATGCTGGAATACGGCCGCTTTGAAGAAGCTGTGGCCGCCTACCGGAAAGCCTTAACCATCAAGCCGGATTTTGCCGAAGCGCACAACAATCTCGGCAATGCCCTCAAGGAACTCGGACGGATTGAAGCTGCAGAGGCTGCCTTTCGGCAGGCAGTTGCAGTCAACCCCGGTTTTGCCGAGGCGTACTGCAATCTCGGCAATATCCTGCTGGAACTTAAACGACCCGGCGATGCAGAGACAAGCTACAGGCAGGCGTTGAAGCTCAAGCCGGATTATGCCAGGGCGCATAGCGGCCTGGGTGACACCCTGCTCAAGAGCGGGCGGTTGAGCGACGCAATAAACTCTTACCGTCAATGCCTCGAGCTGGACCCCATGTGGATCAAGGCGCACGACGGTCTTAACAAGGCGCTCGGCCATCTGGTTCCTCCCTGGCATGTGCCGATGATGAACGACAGCCCGCGGAACGACGCCTATTTCGCTGCCCTGCAAAAAGCTGTTGATCCCGACACCCATGTCCTGGAAATCGGGACCGGATCCGGCCTGCTGGCCATGATGTCAGCCCGGCTCGGGGCACGGCAGGTGACGACCTGCGAAACGGTTGCCGAGATCGCCGAAACGGCTAAGGATATCGTGGCATCCAACGGTTTTACCCCGCCGGTCACCGTGATCAACAAAATGTCCTCCAAACTGAAAATCGGCAAAGACATGGATGAACAGGCTGACCTGCTGGTTTCCGAGATCCTGTCCAGTGAATTTCTCGGTGAGGGCGTCCTGCCCAGCATCGAGGATGCCAGGCGGAGACTTCTGAAACCGGGAGGGCAAATCATCCCGGCCCGCGGCTCCATTCAGTTCGCCCTGTTCGGCGGATCCGACATCGAGCAGAACATACGGGTTGACCAGGTGTACGGTTTTGACCTGAGCAGATTCAATACAATTGTCAGCAGGAAACAAATTCTCTTCCGGAATGATCTCAACATTGAACTGCTGTCTGATGACACCTGCGCTTTTTTCTTTGACTTTTATACAACCGGGAGAACCCCGCATGAGAAAAAAACAATAAACGTCCCAGTGCGTGAAACAGGGCGGTGCTGCGGCATAATTCAGTGGATCAGGCTGGAGATGGACGACACGGTTGTTTTTGAGAATCATCCATCAGTGAAAAATCCGGCCTCGAGCTGGACGCATTGCCTGTATATTTTTCCCAACCCAATGGATGTCGCACCGGGACAGATTGTCCAAATCACGGCTGTCCACAACCGTATTACTCCCTGGTTCTTTTTGGAAGGTCTGAAGTAAATTAGATTCCAACATTCTTTTTCGCTATTTTTTCAGGTTCCACATGTCGATCAAAATGAATGAAATCCCCCATTTCCTGCGGATAGCCGTCAGTCATCATAAAAACGGCAGAATAAACGAAGCCATGGATATCTACATGCGGATTCTCAAGTCGCATCCGGACCATCCTGATGCCAATCACCTTCTTGGGGTACTTTACCATCAGACTGGTCATCACGAAACCGGCTTGAAACTGATCAGAAAAGCTATCCGCATCAGACCGGATTTTGCCGGCTACCACTTGAGCCTGGGTAACATTTTTCTTGATCAGAAAAAGCCTGAAAAGGCATCCCTGTCTTATCAAAAATGTATAGATCTCCGCCCAGGCTATGCTCAAGCATACTTGAATCTTGGTTCTGCTTACGATGATATGGGCAGGCTAGATGCGGCAATTGCCTGTTTTCGGAAAGCCATAGAACTGGCTCCGGATTTTTCCTCTGCCTACAACAATCTTGGCAACGCTTTGACAAAAAAAGAAAAGCTTGATGAGGCCGTCTTTTTTCTCAAAAAGGCTGTAGAGTTAAATCCCGGTTTATATGAAGGATTTAATAACCTGGGCAATGTCTTAGAAAAACAGCTGAAACTTGACGAAGCACTCGAGATGTTTCGCAGGGCTGTCTCTCTTTATCCAGGCTATTCAAAAGCCTATACAAATATGGCTAATGTTTATACCCTTATGGGAAAACAGGAAAAAGCAATTACCTGTTATCGCGAGGCACTTGCTGCTGATTCGGGTAATTATGATGCACATACCGGTTTAGTATTTGCCTTGAATTATCTCCCGGATATTTCGCCACAGGAAATCTACCGGGAATCATGTGAGTGGGCAAGAAGACACATCTTGATCCAAAGCTATCCGCGACTGAAAATCCTGAAGAAGAGGGGGGAGGAACGCAAATTGAGAATTGGGTATGTATCAGCGGATTTCAATATGCACCCTGTCGCCTATTTCATGATGCCCGTGCTTGAAGCGCATAACAGGTCCAAGGTTGAGATCTTCTGTTACTATTCCCGGCAGTTTTATGACGAAAATTCAAGAAAATGTAAAGCATTGAGCGATCATTGGCTGCAATGCGAAAAAATGCCGGACAATGAACTTGCAGAACGTATACGCTCCGACCGGATTGATATCCTTGTTGATCTTTCAGGACACACCGCCGGCAACCGGCTTCTTGTCTTTGCACGAAAACCTGCCCCTGTACAGGTGAGTTGGCTCGGTGATATCGCGACAACAGGCCTTGAAACCATGGACTATCGCCTGACGAGTATCGATGCCAGTCCTCCTGGCAGTGAGAAATACTTTACTGAAAAATTGTACCGTTTTACAGATCATCTATGGTGGTGCTATCGCCCCCAGGCAAATATGCCCGATGTGCAGCCGTCTCCTTCGTTTGTCAACAATTGCATAACCTTCGGCTACACGAACAATTTCGCGAAGTTGAACCATAAACTGATTGAAATAATGATAGAAATCCTAAAAAAGACACCCGGATCACGGCTTGCCATGGCAGGGGTGCCAGGAGGGTCTGCCCGGTCTAAACTCCTCGCCGAATTTATTGACAATGGTATAGGAACGGACCGTCTGATCATTAAGGGAAAAATGGACCTGGCTGCATACTGGGCTTTTCATAGTGATATTGATATTGCCCTTGATTCCTTTTCATACAACGGGGGAACGACCACCTGCGATGCTTTGTGGCTTGGGGTGCCTCTGGTTACCAGAATGGGCGAAACATTTGCTTCCCGTATGGGATATGCAATTGTCAAAAATATTGGCCTACCTGAGTTGGCGGCAGAAACCTGGGAGGAATATGTAAACATTGCGATCAGTCTGGCAGATAATAGAGAAAAACTGAATAATTTGCGCCTTTCCATGCGGCATCGAATGACAAACTCTCCGATTTGTGATGTGCCTGGTTTTACAAAGGACTTAGAAACTGCCTATCACCGAATGTGGAAGAAATGGCAGGGATGAATTGTCCATTCCCTTTTCACATTTTCCAAGGGATTATGTATCTTAACCATTAAAAATGACAGCTAAATTACTCTAAATTTTTTAACATGAGCATTGTAATGATTTACTTTATCATATGAGAAAAAATATCAAAGGAAAATACCTGAGGCATAGAATGAAGCTGGCGCGGTTGAGTTTCTTGAATCGTCTCTGCATGAGGTCAACTCGCGGCATGGATGCTGAGATTAAATATAATTACGTAAATACAATGAAATAAGAGATAATTTTACAATATTTTTCACCGGGCTCTGAGGGTTGAAAATCGCCCTGTATCGTACGCCTGGTGATTTACCAGAACCAAAGGTTATTCACAGATTCTGCTGAGGAACCGGATAAACAACTTTATCCATGCTGGTAAAAAGGAGGTAAGGCTTTGAAAAAAAAATCATTACACAGAAAATCATCAACAGTACGACCTCAACAAGGGGCAGGGAACACCCAGGGGCAGTCCGCAAATCTGCCCGGGTCAATTGCTGCCAACCCTCCTTCAGAGCCATCTCCTGAAGAGATTCAGCTGTTGATGTCATTGATGCGACAAGGTCGCTACACAGACGGTGAAACCAGTGCCCGAGAAATGACAGAGCGGTTTCCCGACTTTGGTTTTGCCTGGAAGATACTGGGGACTTCTTTCCTGTTGCAGGGACGAAATGAAGAAGCTTTGGACTCTCTGCTGAAAGCAGTAAGCCTGTTACCGGAAGATCCGATTCTGCATAGTAATCTGGGCCTGATATACTATGAGTTGGCCTCTTATGATACGGCGGAAAACCATTGCCGCCTTGCCTTGCATTTCAGGCCGGATGATGCCATCGCGCACAACAATCTTGGCAATATTCTCCAGGCACAGGGTCGTCTGGATGAAGCAGAATCATGTTTCCGCCGCGCAAGAGATCTCAATCCGAATGTAGTCGAGGCACACTATAACCTTGGTCATACACTGCAAATGCTCGGCCGTCTGGATGAAGCAGAAAACTGTTATCGCCGCGCCCTGGAAATCAGGCCACAATATGCAGAAGCATACGAGAACCTGGGCAACATACAAAAAGAACGTGGTTATTTGAATGAGGCGCTGGCAAACTGGAAACTGTCACTTAAATATAAGGATTGGCAGGAAGCATTGAAACGGGTAACTTATCCCCTGCTGATAGATTCCGATCTGGTACGTGGACCCCAATATCCTGCAGCCGACTTTGCGGAAGAACAGGTTCTATCCCTGAAGCACAGAATAAAGCTGCCTCTTGAGCCCTCGTATGCGGAGATGCTGGAAAAGAAGTATTTAATCCCTTCCGATCGGCTTGCACCGTCTTCTGAAAATGATTCTTCCGGTAATACGTCGCAAAGTGCGGCAAAAAAACTGCGCATTGTTTTCATTTACCCTCCTCCCTGGCAGATACCATCTGTTGACCTGGAGATACCAGAAGGTATGCCGTTTGGGCCGCCCGCCAGTATTTTCGGACCTCTCGACGTTAACGACGAGGGTAAAACTATCTCTCAAGGATTACTGTCAATCGCTGCCCAGGCACAACATGCCGGGCATGTGGTAAGCGTATACAATCTCTCTGATGCTCCCTGGATAGATGTGGTTTCACTGATTGCCGCAAGCAAAGCCGACATATATGGAATTTCCGCTTACGATTCCAACCGACGCGGTACGGGCGCGGTTTGTGCGGCCATCAGGAAACATCATCCAAAAGCGCATATTACAGTTGGCGGTCCTTTCGCTACAATTCTGCCTCTTGAAACATTACGATATTACCGTGAAATCGACACAGTGGTTATCGGGGAGGGCGAAGAGACATTCATGGAGTTGCTTGAACATGTAGATTCCAACCGGCCTGCTATTGGAATCCCGGGCACGGCCTGGCGAAACAATGAAGATGTACTATTCGGACCAGATCGCCCCTTTGTCAATAACCTTGATACGCTTGTATCGCCGTTTGACTATTATAGCAGTAATTTTGTTATGACTTCACGCGGCTGCCCATCCAAGTGCACGTTTTGCGCTAATCCCGTTTTGTGGAGAAAGAGGTTGCGTTTTCATTCTCCTGAATATTGTCTGAGCATTATCAGGAAAGCATTGGCCCGGCTGCCGGTGCCATACATTATGATAGCAGACGATACCTTTACCTCTCATAAAAAAAGGACAGTGAAAATATGCGATGCGTTCATTGATAATAAAATAAACTTCCTGTGGGATTGCCATACTCGCGCAGATGTCATGGATGATGAATTGCTGCGAAAAATGAGGCTGGCAGGCTGCCAATCAATATTCATTGGGGTAGAATCAGGATCGCAGGAAATACTGAATATGATGCATAAAAAAACTACTCCTGCAATGGTTCTGCAGTTGACACGTGCTGCCAGAAAGTATGGAATGCATGTTCACTACTTCATGATACTTGGTAATCGGGGTGAAACACCAGACTCAATAAACCAGAGTATTGACCTGATCAAGGCCGGCCGGCCCAACAGCTATGACCTCACTCCACTACAATTTTTGCCGGGAACGGAAGATTGGGAGCATGTTTGCAGAAACCAGGGGTTGACTGCGGATATATTATTCAGAAATGACGTTTATGAACTATCTGTTGTAAAAGGACGCGATAAAGATTTTGAAACTGTTTTTCATTATGTTCTTTGTGGCATTGGAAATATTTATGGCTTTGAATATACAATAGAGGAACGGGAAGCTGTTCTGGACCATTTGCCTGAATTGCCCATTGTTCATGTAGAACTTGCACATGCGTATTTTCGTCATGGTCAACTGGACAAAGCTGAGGCAGCATTATATCGCGCGGAAGATTTAGGTTTCCCGATTGGCAATATGCTGCTTAACCAGCATGCAAATATTTGCCTCGCCCGTAACCAGATAGATAAAGCTCTCCATTATTTGGAAACTGCTTGTCAAGCCTTCCCTGATAAGACAGTAAAACACAATTTAGATAGATTAACCAATTGGATTGAGGACCGTTCCAAAGGCCGGGCCAAGAAATGCATGCTTGTCGATTCTGTTCAGGTACAAGGTTTCACCTCAACTTAGTTGACAGGGGAGGAGATGGCGAGGGTTGACAAATGATGTAAAGACCAATCTATTTGTACAGTAATTTCCTGTTGTAGAAATCACATAACATCAGTCAGATTATCGGCAAGGAGTGGAAATGAAAAAGGTCCTGAATGTCGGGGGGAACAGTAAAGATATCCCCCTCCCCCCACAATATGCGGAATTTGAGCATATTTTGCTTGATCTCGACCCGAAAGGTTCACCGGATATTGTTTGTGATGCACGCAACCTTGGTGAACTTGACGCTGGAAAGTTTGACGCAGTTTATTGCTCGCATAACCTTGAGCACTACTACCGGCATGATGTGAAGAGGGTCCTAACTGGTTTCTTACACGTTCTTAAGGATGGCGGGTTTGCACAAATCCGGGTACCAGACATCCATGAAGTGATGCGAGTCACAATCCAGAGGGATTTAGATATTGATGACGTACTTTACCAATCACCTGCCGGGCCGATTATGGTTCTCGATGTATTGTACGGTTATAGCATCGAGATTGAGCAAAGCGGCCAGGATTTTTTTGCCCATAAAACCGGTTTTACGGAGAAATCGCTCTTGAAAGCACTGCAAAAAGCCGGCTTTTTGAAAATATATAGCATGACGGGAAATTTCGAAATTGATGTCTTGGCATTCAAGGGAGCGCCTGACAAAATTAGCCGAGAGCTTTTCAATCTTCCTCATGATTAACAGCAATCACTTTGCTGACGATGGGAGCAACGAACCTCCTCCTTGGTCCGCAATGATTGTTTGGTTCTCGAAATCTCCAGTTTGCCAAGGTGACACCAAGGGCTTTGCCTTTATATGGAACCAAGATCTCGATATTTTTTCTGTACAAATTTCCTCGATAACATTAGTTTCTATTATTAAGCATGGTTAGAAATTTTATTAAGTGGGTATCCAGTTTACTCAACCAGCCACATCATGTAGTATGTGGTAATGGAAGAGAGGCGGCTACCAGTTTGTAGCGTTGACTACCCTGGAACATTCCAGGAATTTGACAAATGGTTTAATACCGAAAAAGCTTGCCTTGAGTATATTTCGAAGCTCAAGTGGCCACAAGGATTTATTTGTCCTTCGTGTGGTAATCGAGAGGAAAGCCCTTCGATTATGGGAAGAGGGCTTTTCCTGTGCCGAAAATGTAAGCATCAAACGTCGGTAACTGCGGGAACACTGTTTCATCAAACCCACAAGCCGCTTAGGACGTGGTTTTTCGCCATATGGTTTGTTACAAGTCAAAAGAATGGGGTAAGCGCACTTGGACTGAAACGTGTTCTTGGCCTTG
>JAWSUG010000043.1:0-19622 GCA_033549385.1 Desulfobulbaceae bacterium
TACAAAAGCAAATAAGGGCTAAACCCTTTGTTTTCAAAGGATTTAGCCCTTCTTTATTGCTGGTGCCGAAGGCGAGAGTCGAACTCGCACAGGCGTAGCCTACTACCCCCTCAAGATAGATTATTTTCTTAAATATCAATATATTATCAAATTTAGTCGCAAATTTAGGCGCAATATACAAATGAACACTGTGGAAGTGTTCATTAATTCACTATAATAAATCTCTTGTATATCAGCAACTTACCAATAATTATCACGAAAAAAATATAATCTGTGTATTCCTCCCGTAATCTGGATCAGATTGCTCCTTTTCATGATTATCCTTCGAAAGAGCCGAACCTTTGACGCGAGGATCAGGAATCCTTGATTAATTTAATTATATCAAATTGATGTATCAATTAATTGCAATTTTATCGCAGCTAAAAATGCTTAGAGCATATCCAGGAAGGAACAAAAAATTGTGACTATCACCTACCATCTAATCCATAGGTGTGTTGAACAGCCGCTTCCATACGACCGATTTCGTCATTTGTCAGTAATTTGAAATGACTCGCGCGTTTTCGAGCAGAAAGCTGACCATTGTTTTGCAGGCAGAGGCGAATGAAGAGATCAATCTGCCAATCGGGCATATCAACAATTTCCTGTATGGCTTTCTTTGTTTCAACATAATTGGCAAGAAATGCCAACTCCTGGGCAAGTTCCGTTTCAATGGTCTTTTCGATAAACCGAAAAAGCTCCTCCACTTTGGCCCGGAAATTTGATATCGACCTCCGGCAGACGTACGCCCGGCTTGGTCCTCAGGCCCTGCGGAAAGCGGCATCATACGCTCATGCCCGGCAGTTCAGGCGTGCCAAAAAAGAGATCCGCAAATTGAAAACCTATCTTGGCCGGGTGTACCGGGATATTCTGCGGAAAATTCTGCATGATCCTGACCTGCATGCCGAATTCCACGAGGAGCTTGAACTGACGGAACGGATGCTTGCCCAACAGAAACAGGACAGGAACAAGCTTTACAGTATCCATGCACCTGAAGTCGAATGCATTGCCAAAGGCAAGATCCACAAAAAGTATGAGTTCGGGGTCAAGGGTGAGCGTGGCTACCACCAGCCGAGATAATTTTGTGGTCGGCATGCAGGCTCTGTCAGGCAATCCATTTGACGGACACACCCTTGCAAATGCACTGGAGCAGGTAACCGGGTAACCGGCATTATTCCTGAGCGCTGCTATGTTGACCGAGGATATCGCGGTCATGGCGTAAATTCATCATCAGTCTTCATCTCCGGCCAACGTCGCGGAGTGACACCGACAATCAAAAAAGAGCTGCGGCGTCGAAGCGCTGTGGAACCGATTATCGGCCACATGAAGGAAGATGGCAAACTGGGCAGAAACTGGCTGAAAGGAAGCATAGGTGACAAAATCAATGCCCTGCTGTGTGGTGCAGGGCACAATATCAGGATAATCCTCCGGAAATTGAGGAGGTTGTTTCCTTTTTTTGCTCTTTTGTTCTTGTTATTGAAAATATGCGGGAGGGATGTCCGCGATTGGAACGGAAAGAATTTAGCTTTCTGTGCCTAAAAATGGCTTTTTTCAAGACCGACTAACTATAATTTAGTTTAGATCTATTAGCAAGTGACTGAGTTTCATATAAAATATTTATGGGAAAAAGGGATCTATAGTTCAACCGTTGATCTAGCTATAGATCCCAAAAGGCAGTTTAACCATTCATGGCTTTCACAACTTCGTCCGTTGTCAGGACATCGTTAGCTATATATCCATAGTTGATGAGCGCCGCCTCGTATCCGTCGCCCAATTCGGGATGCCGCGCACCGGCCGTAGCGTCTTTCACAACGGCAACCTCGAAGCCTTGTTCAAGTAATTCGCGCAGATGGGACTCGACACACAGATTGGCCGACATGCCGCCGAGAATGACCTTATTTATGCCTCGTTTGCGAAGCTGCAGGGCCAGGTCATTATTCTCCGGTCCATAAACCTTGTGAGGGCTGCATACAACGGTCTTGCCATCCTCGATGTACGGCTTGTAGCGTTCCAGCCAATCCGCGCCCGAGCCCGAAAAACCCTCAAGGCTCAACGCGCCCTTTCGATCAAACATTTTAATGTCATGCATTACTTTCTCAATGGTTCCACCGAACATCCAACCGTGATCGGTGGGGTAATAGTAATGGGGTGAAATGAAAACTTCGAAACCATTGGCTTTGGCGGCCTTGAAGAGCCGCTCGATGTTTTCGACGGTCTTGTTTTCCTTTACACTGTCGCCTACCAACTCCCAGGTAACGCCCTGCTCGCTGAGGAAGTCGTTTTGAGCGTCAGTGACCAGCACTGCCGTGTCTTTATTGTTAATATTCATGACATCCTCCTCAGGTTACATGACTAGAGTTCTAATTGTAACCTTTCGCAAACATTGATTTATCGTACAGAAGTCATTAAAATCATTATCGCTTTAGAGCACCTCCTTCTCAGTGGCAGTAATTTTACCAAAAATAAAAAAGCCGAATTACCTTGAACAAAAGGTAACCCGGCTATCTTTAAAGAGACCCGTAGCTTTCCGCCCCATCCTCTCAAATGGTTCGGCTTTTTCTATTGTATCTTCTAATTAAATGCTAGGCATGAAATGAAAGGAAGTCAATAATACCAGTGGCTCTTAATAATATCAAAGCTCGTCGTATCGGTCTTAACCTGGAACTGCCAAAAAAGTCGGTTAATTGCCTTGAATATATTCTCGTGCATGAAATGGTGCATTTATTACCTGAAAGGAAACCTCTTCCTGCCCCAATGGCACAATTATAGAGATGAATTAAACTGCTCATGGCTCGGGGATGAGAACTGGACGTATTGATTAAGAGTTTTGGAGTGAAGGAGATGGTTTTTTTCATCCTCCCCTGACAGACTGATCAGATACTGTTTCTGTTTTGCCTGATTTAAATTCTACCCGGTATCTTTTAAAATTATGGCAGACGTGCTTCATCATTCCGGTCTGTAAGGTGAAATACATTGTTCCTGTCCTGATGATCAAAAAAACCATTGATCATGACTTCCAGGCGTAGGCCAGTCAAGAAGGTCCGATCACATAGACTGAGATCCAGGCGCTTACTTTCATAGAAAATAGCTTCTTTTTTCCCTTTCCAGCGTCTTTTTCAAATAATTTTTATAGGATGGTTAGAAAATTGCATTTCTCAATTTTGATAATATGTAAATTATCAACATTGATATCAATGTCCAAATTATGAGATAAACGCCATGGATTATGATGCTTTTGTTATTGGTGCGGGCACAGCGGGAACCACGGCCGCTTTCAAACTCAAAGCCAACGGATTCAAGGTAGGAATAGTTGACAATCGACCTCTGGGGGGAACATGCGCATTGAGAGGCTGCAACCCGAAAAAGATTTTGTGGGGATTTGCAGATCTGGCGGCCAAGACAGGAGCACTCAATGCTATTACGGATGCGCGGATAGAATGGGCAGACCTTATTACATTCAAGCGCACTTTCACGGATCCGGTCCCCGGCTGGACCGAGGAAATGTTAAAGGATGAGGGTATAGATGTTTATCGTAAGAAAGCGAAGTTCACCGGCAGGCAGGCGCTTGAGATAGACGGGAAAACAGTGTCAGCGGGAAAAATAGTCATTGCCAGCGGTGCCACTCCCCGCAAGCTCGGTATTGCCGGAGAAGAATTCGTTACCTTGAGCGACGCATTTCTCGATCTTGCTGATCTGCCGCAGACCATTCTTTTTATTGGCGGCGGCTATATTTCACTCGAATTTGCAAATATGGTAAACGCCTGGGGCAGAAAGGCGATCATATTCCATAGCGGTCCTGCCATCCTCAAAGGGTTCGAGCCTGATATTGTGGATCTCCTGATGAAGGGGATGAAAAAAAGAGGCATTGATGTCTTCACCGAAAGCCCGGTAACAGGAGTTCGCCAGGAGGGAAAAAAGCTTGTCGTGGAAGCCGGGGATAAGGAAGTTGGCTGTGATCTGGCGGTGCATGGTGCGGGAAGAGTCCCTGATATTGAAGAAATCGATCTCAAGGCTGGAAATGTCGATGCGGACGCAAAGGGCATCTTAGTTAATGAATATCTGCAGAGCACCACAAATAAAGACGTGTATGCCGCCGGGGATGCGGCCGGCGTCGGGCTGCCCCTCACGCCTACCGCGAGCATGCATGGCGTGATCGTGGCCGAAAATATTACCGAAGGCAACACAAGAAAAGTGAACCATTTTGCAACCCCCAGCGTTGTTTTTTCCATACCACCTCTGGCCTCGGTGGGAATGACAGAGAAACAGGCCAGAGATAAGAGCCTGGATTTCAGAGTGAATTTCACTGAAAACACCGATGGATTCGATTCCAGAAGGCTCGGTCTTAAAAGTTCGGGATACAAAGTATTGATTGACAATAAGGGAGGTGGGATCCTCGGCGCCCATTTACATGGAGAGAATGCCGATGAGGCGATAAATATTTTTGCCCTCGCCATGAGAGAAAAAATACCGGCAGATAACCTTGCAAAAGTACTCTGGACCTTCCCCACCACCATATCTGATATAGAAGATATGGTTAAGTAAGCTGATCTGTATAATGTCTGTTGGCTCGCGCTATTTTCTTAAAATATGAAAAGTTGCTTTCAAGCCCGATTGTCCATCTGCGCAAGCACACTGAAGAAGATCTGGCGGCAGGATGCGGATTTTCACCGGAAATATCGATTACGAGTATGACTGGACACTGAATGAGCCCGCTGGGATGTTGCATGTAAGAATTTGAAAACATCTTTTCTTCGCAATCTCTACTGAGCACCGGGAGGAGTAATAAATGAGCGCACAACCGTTGGTTCGTCCGGAAAACCAAAGTAACCGGGAGCTGGTGGGCAACGTTCACCCGCCAGACTGGGTCAATCCTGAGCCGGCCCCGCGTTATAACCTGGTGGTGGTGGGCGCCGGCACGGCCGGCCTGGTCTGCGCCGCCGGAGCCGCCGGGCTGGGGGCCAGAGTAGCCCTGGTGGAGCGCCACCTGATGGGCGGGGACTGTCTCAATGTTGGCTGCGTGCCCTCCAAGGGCCTCATTCGGGCCTCACGGGCCATTCACGACATCAGGGACGGGGAGCGCTTCGGAATTGAGATCAGCGGTGATTCGCGGGTCGACTTCAGTCGGGCCATGGAACGGATGCAGCGCATCCGGGCCGATATCAGCGCCCATGACTCCGCCGCGCGGTTCAGCCGTGAACTGGGGGTGGATGTCTTCCTGGGGGATGGGCGGTTCACCGGCCGGGACACCCTCTCGGTCAACGGCAAGCCCCTGCGCTTCAAGCGGGCCGCCATCTGCACCGGGGCCCGGGCGGCAGCGCCTCCCATAGATGGGCTGGACGAGGCCGGCTACCTCACCAATGAAACCGTGTTTTCCCTCACCATCCTGCCCTCGCGCCTGGTGGTGATCGGGGCCGGTCCCATCGGCTGCGAGCTGGCCCAGACCTTTGCCCGCCTGGGCAGCAAGGTGAGCCTCATCCAGCGTTCCGGCCGGGTCCTGCCCAAGGAGGATGAAGACGTCTCCAGCCTGCTCCAGGAGCGATTCGCAGCCGAAGGCATCGACCTCTATTTTCAGACCCGGATCAACAAAGTCACCGGCACCGAAAGCGGCAAGACCATCTTCTTTGAGCATCAGGGAGAGAAAATCGAGCAGACCGTGGACGAGATCCTGGTGGGCGTGGGCCGGGCTCCCAATGTGGAGGGGCTGGGCCTGGAGGCTGCCGGCGTGGACTACGACCCCAGGGAGGGTGTCCGTGTGAACGACCGGCTGCAGACCACCAATCCGGCTATTTTTGCGGCCGGAGATATCTGCTCCTCGTACAAGTTCACCCACACCGCCGATGCCCAGGCCCGTATTGTCATTGCCAATGCCCTGTTCCACGGCCGCCAGAAGAACTCCAGTCTGGTGATCCCCTGGTGCACCTATACTGATCCGGAAGTAGCCCATGTGGGCATGACCGGGGCAGAAGCCGATGACAGGCGAGAAGAGGTGAACACGCTGACCGTTTCCCTTGCCGAGGTGGACCGGGCCCGGTTGGATGGCGAAACCGCGGGATTAGCCCGAGTCCATCTCAAAAAAGGCAGCGACAGGATCCTGGGCGCCACGGTAGTGGCCAGGCATGCCGGCGAGATGATCAGTGAGTTAACCCTGGCTATGACCGCCGGCACCGGTCTGTCATCCATCGGCAAGACCATCCACCCGTATCCCACCCAGGCCGAAGTCATCAAGAAACTGGCCGATGCCTATAACCGTACCCGCCTGACGCCGTTTATCAAGAAAGTCTTCGATTTCTGGCTGAAGTGGCAGCGCAGATGATTCCGGCGCCTTATTGATAAGAAAAAACTGTTCTTTCTGCTTCTGGTGGCGGCCTTTATCAGCGCTTTCTTTTATTTCGATCTGGGTCGGTTTCTCACCCTCCAAAACCTGAAAGTAAACCAGCAGGCCCTGGTGGACTACTACCAGCGCAACACCCTGCTTACCATCGGTATTTTCCTGGCGGTCTACATGGTACAGACTGCCTTTTCTCTGCCCGGCGCCGCCATCATGTCTCTGGCGGCCGGTGCACTCTTCGGGCTGCTCTGGGGAACTGTGCTGGTCAATATCGGGGCCACTGGGAAATTTTTTCATCACCACCATGCTGGGCATAATTCCGGGTACATCGTCTACGTCAATGCCGGGTCCAGCCTGGCCACCATCGACAAGTTGAGCGATGTGACCTCATTCAGGGTTTTGGGCTCTTTTGCCTTACTTGGACTTTTTGCCCTCATTCCGGTTTTCTATATCAAATTAAAGAAAAAGAAGAATAACTCAGACTGGCATCTAACATGCATTAACGTGTGAAAAGACTCATGCCGGCAAGTATGTCGAGATTATCGTGATATGGTCCCTCGCACCCGAAACCTTGATATACTGCAGGTGAAATCTGGTTTTCGGTGCAACCTGGCCCACATGCCTGGGAAGATCTAAAAGAATTTCTGCTCCGAAAACCTTGATGGTATCCTCAAAAACTGGATGGTATCCTGAAAAACTGGATTCTTGCTTTATGCGCCTGCACAAACAACAAGGGGCTGATTGCAGCCGACAACTGCAATCCTGCCGAATTCACAAAAATACAGGAGGATTAATTATGAAACGGTTCACTCTTAGCTGTGCTGTTATACTTCTTTTCAGCTTCTGCTCACCTGTCCTTGTCCTGGCCGCGGATGAAGCCGGCAAGAAGAACGGGGCGGCCGAAATGCCTCCCGCCGAAGGACAAGCATTCGTACGTTACATCACCGAGACCAATTCGTACAAACAATGGGAGTTATGGCCGGGCAAGGACGAGATGTACAAAGGCACGGAACCCCACGGAGCCTTGCTGACCACCTACGTCAACAAAACAGCCCTGGAGGCGATCAAGCAGCAGGCCGGCAAAATGCCGGAGGGCGCCATTATCGTCAAGGAAAACTATACCCCTGACCGTAAACTGGCGGCGGTCACCGCCATGTACCGCAAGTCGGGCTTCAACCCTGAAGCGGGCGACTGGTTCTGGATCAAATATGGTCCGGACGGCAAGATTGAAGCATCAGGCAAGGCGGAAGGCTGCATCAACTGCCATGGCAAGGCCAAGGGCAACGATTGGCTATTCACTGGCAACATAGGCAAGTCGGGCGGCTGAGGCGACTAGACACAATTACTATTTTTATGGCGGCAGGTCTCTCCCCTCGTCCTGAGAAAAAAAATACCGCCAGGACGGTCGGCTTTGTCGTTTTTCTGGCACTTGCCGTCCTGCTCACCTTCGGGGCACACATCGTCCCTGCCGGCGGGCGCCGTCCTCTGCCCACCCTTGAGGCGCACTACCGGGCGAGCGTGCTGCGCGGCTGGCGTCTGTTTCAGACCAGCTTCGCCCGGGACGGCGTGGCCTGCGTCCACTGCCACCTTGACCATGAATCCATGGGTCCCTGGGCTCCGGCCTATCCCAAGGTGGAGGTGTTCGACGGCACTCCCTATGAAGTAAAGACCCTTGATCAGGTGGTCACCGAGGCGCTTTCCAAGCATACGGACCTGCACCTCCGGCCGGACCGGGCTATGATTGGCGATCTGGTAAGCTATATCTCCTGGTGGGGCGATGGCCTGGAGATCAGGCCCGGCCACTCCCGTTCCCTGCCGCCGCCCAGCAGTGACCTGGAGGCCCTGGCGCAGGCGGTGGAGCGCGGCAGGCGTTATTTCGAGAGTGGCGGGCAGCCTTCCTGCTCAGGCTGTCATCCGGTCGAGCATCCCCAGAAAGAGAGCCTTGGCCTGACCCGGTTCCCGCGCTATTTCCCGCAGCGGGATCAGGTCCTCTCACTGGCCCGGTTTCTGACCTTGCACCTGACCGAAAAGGAACAGACAGAACCGTCGGCCCGCCTGGTCACTGATCTGGCCGCCTACCTTTCCGGCCGGGCTGCCGGGCAGGTCTATCTACCCGGCAGCCCGGAGGAGGAAGATCATGCAGAAAATGAATAAAGACCGGAAGCCGTCGAACCGCTTTTTCCTGCTCTTCTCCGCTCTGGTTCTCACCCTGCCGGCGACCGGCTGCGATACCGATCAGCGGGCCAAAGCCCCGGCCGGGGAAGAGACCCTGATCAGCGGAGTGCTCCAAAGCGCCGATAACGGCCCGGTGGCCGGTATGATCGCCATTGAGGAAGGACGGCTCTACGGAAAAAATTACCGGTACGGCGGCAAAGTGGACAGTCAGGGCCGCTTCACGGTCAAGGTGCCCAGGGGCGGCGATTACGCCCTTCACCTTTATGCTACGGGCTATATCTATCATCCGGTGGCCGTTGAAATAGAAGGCGGCAGGGAAAACAGTTTTACCTTTAGCGTGCCCCCCAACCCGGCCCTGGAGGAAGCTCCGGAAATAACCGGGGTCAATTTTATTCCCAGTGAAAGGAAGAAGTCGGTGGAGATCCGGTTGGCGGTACATGACCCCAACGACGACCTGTCCCATCAAATTTTGGGAGTCAATACGTCCACCGGCGAGTCCTTTATCTTTTCGCCGCCCGGGCTGATTTTACCATGGCAGAAGGATTATCCAAACGGCACCTACACTCTGGTCTACGAAACCGGAGACCGGCCGTTCTCCAGGGAAGAATGGCTGTTCGTCACCGCCGACAACCGGTGTTACAACTCGGCGGTCCTGGGTTTCCCCTTCACTGCGGAAGGAGTTGTAGAGGCAAGACAGGGATCGACCGCACCAGCGGCAGAGGAGCAGCAAACGCCAGGGGCCGGGGAGACTGGTGAACAGGTTTTCGAGAAAAACTGCACTCCCTGCCACTACCGGGACAAGACCGAATGGAAGGTTGGGCCGGGGCTGCAAGGGCTCTTCCAGCGGCAGACCACCCCGGCTCTGAAGCAGCCGGTCACCGAAGAAAACATCAGACAGCAGATCGTCCAAGGCGGAAAACAGATGCCGCCATATTCCCATATCCAAGGGGAGAAACTGCAGGCCCTGCTGGAATATCTCCGGACCTTGTGAGCAGATTACCCGGACAGAGAATCTTGGTTGCGCAGGTCTTTTGAATATGGGACCATACCAACGCCAGTGCAGACAACATTTTTTATTAAAAAATTAGAGACAAGTTCCGTCCATATTTCAGAAACAAGTGAAAACATGTTGCTGTCCGGAACAAAAAAGCCGCTGATCTGTATCGATCGGGACGGGACATTGATTTACGATACGAGCGAGCATCAGTTCCTCGGCCGGGAGAACAATTGGCGGGAACAGGTCCAAATCCTTCCCCATGTGGTGGAGGGATTGCGCCTTCTGAATACCATTCCGGGGGCGGCAATCTACATGATCACCAATCAACCAGGCGTCGCCGTGCGCGACTTTCCGTTGCTAACCGAAGCCAGGGCTCATGAAGTCTGCCGCTATGTCGTGGAAACCCTCCAAAAACTCGGGGGGACTCTGCATGGCTATTTCCTCTGCCCCCATGCCTCCCCTGATTATGTCAATAGCAGGCCGGATTTAAGCTTTCACCCCCACCTCGTTCACGACTGCCATTGTATGAAACCGGCTCTGGGAATGGTTTTCGATGCCTTGAAGAAAGTTGGGATGACGCCGGAAAATGTTGATATCTATGTGATCGGTGATCGGGCGACCGATGTGCGGACCGCCCTCAATATTAGCGGCACTGGCATACTTATCCCGTTTGTCAACGAGCCGGAAGAGCAGGCGAAGGTAAGAATAGACAAAGGAGAAAAGGTCCATATAGCTGAAAACATGCAGGCGGCGGCGGAATTTGTGGTTTTTCGCAGGAGGGATGCCTTTTCCAACGAGGGAGACTGATTAAAAAGAGAGCTCCCGCTACGAAAGCCTCACAGGCAACCACCTGCCCGTGGCTGCAACCCATGCTTGAATGTGGATTGGATGACTCGGACATCGCGGTTTTGCACATTGCGAAGTCAGATTCGACCTTCGGCATTGCCCGTGAAACCAGTCTCACTGATGGATTTGAATTCCACCCGGTATTTTTCGAAATTATGGCAGACATGCTCAACTTTTGATCTGTCATCATGGATCTTGCTGACCAGATGAACGACCTCTTCCGGGCTTTGCAGATGAAAAATATTATTCATATCCTGAGGATCGAAAAGTCCGATTTCCAGGATTTCCCGTTTCAGCCATTCAAGAAGGCCGGACCACATTTCGCCGAAAAGAATAATAGGTGTTTCGCAAAGGTGCTTCACCTGGACCAGCTGCCAGGCATAGAAAAGTTCGAGCAGCGTCCCTATGCCGCCGGGACACACCACCACGACATCGGAAAGAGAAACGAAGGTGTCCAGCCGATCGCTGAACCGGTCAAAGTCGTGATTAATGTCAAGATAGGAATTGGCGATCTGTTCCAGAGGCAGCCTGATGTTCAGGCCCATTGAATGATTGTTTGAACCCGCGCTTTTGTGGCCGGAATTGGCGGCAAGCATAAGCCCCGGACCGCCGCCGGTTACTATATCGAACCCCTGCCCGGCAAGACCTTTGGCAATGGCAAAGACGTCCTGATAAATTTTATCACCGGCCTTAATTCGAGCCGAACCAAAAATCGCCACCCGGTAATGTTCGTCCACATTCATGCTGCGAGCTCTCCTTATCCAGTCGAGATTGATGGGTGCGTAATATCTCATTTGTTACGCATTCTTTTCAGCAACCCAGATATAACGCCGTTTAATAAGATTGGCAACCCAGGCCGGCCCAGCCTGTCTGATGCGAAGCTCCGAGCCCCGGTTTCTCCATGGAATATTCATAAAACAGCCTCCATGAGCAGCTTTTCGGGAATTTTTTTGACAAAGCGGCCTGCTTCGTCCTGATAAATGCGTCAGCCCATGCCGAAATCGGTGCGAGCATCCGCTTCCGATTCAATGTCCCGGCCGTTGACTCGAATCGACGGCGACCCCAGAAATCGGCACCTGGCGGCCTCTTCAAGAGAAACGATAACGATTTCCCGAATATCCGCGGCGAGCCCCAGTTCACCGATTACCTTCTTCACCAGGGCCAGGGTATCTTGACGCGATGCACACCCGGGCGCAAACAGGCATTCAATTTCAATTGGTCGATGCATGACGGTTCCTTTATTGTCAACATAGCCTGGAATCGAAAATGTTACCGGCTCCCGGGTGATTTTTCAGTGGCTCAGGCGAGGGGTTTCCCGCTCCGGCTGCCCGCTAGGTTGCCTCGTCAACGCCTCTACAAACGCAGTAACCGGCGAGTTTGCCGTCAACCGCAACTGTGGGAATGGGTGTACCGCCAACCTCCAGGGCACAGGTAGCCTGTTTATATCCTACATTAGATGACATCCTCCATATAAACACGCAAAAGCTCGGCCACACTCCATGCCTGGGCAATGCAGCCCCGGGGGAGATGCGGCGGATCACCATCAAAAATCTCTGAAATGGTGCCGATGCCGGCTTCGGGCAGATGTGCCGCCATAGCCGCCAGCATCCTTTTCGCCTGCTTTTTCCCGCCCGAACCCTTAAAGCGCACCAATGCTGTAATAAAGGGACCCAGGAGCCACGGCCAGACCGCCCCCTGGTGGTAGCTGCTGTCCCGTGAGAGAGGATCCCCTTCGTACCGCGGGCGATAATCGGGATGTCCCGGATCCAGACTGCGCAATCCGACAGGGGTTAGGAGTTTTTCCTCAAGAACGGCCAGCACCATTTTCGCTCGTTTAACGGACAGGAGGGGGAACGGAAGACTGAGGGCAAAGACCTGGTTTGGACGGATGGCGCTGTCCTTGTGGCTCCCGTCGATGCAGTCGTAGAGATACTGTCCGTCCTGGTTCCAAAACATCCTGTTAAAGTTTTTCTTGGTCAGGGTAGCTCTGCGATCATATTTTGCGGCCTCACCATCCTTGCCGCATGCCTGCAGGATATGGGCAAATATCCTTTGAGCGTTGTACCAGAGGGCATTTACCTCCACTGCTTTTCCCTGCCTTGGGGTAACCACCCAGTCGCCGATCTTGACATCCATCCAGGTAAGCTGGATACCGGGCTCTCCGGCGGACAAAAGCCCATCGGAATCCACGTGGATACCATACCTGGTGCCTTTGTCATGCCAGGAAAGGATTTCTTCCATAACAGGCAGCAGCCGATCCCGGACGAAAACCTTGTTACTGGTGTATTGCAGATATTGATGGACTGCCACGAAAAACCATAACGTCGCATCAACGGCATTGAATTCCGGCTCTTCTCCCGCATCGGCAAAACGGTTGGGGAGCATACCCCGACTGACATTTTCAGCAAAAGCCAGCAGGATATTTCCAGCATCCTCATGGCGGCCTGTCACCAAAGTAATTCCGGGAAGAGCTATCATCGTGTCTCGACCCCAGTCGGTGAACCAATGATAACCGGCGATAATGGTGCGCAAATTCTCCGACCGCCGAACCAGAAACTGATCAGCGGCGAGGGTCAACATGACGGGAAAATCGTCTCTATTGGGTAAAAAATGGAGAAGATTCCGGCGCCGCTTTTCTTCCTGGCCGTGCAGTTCGAAGGCATCCCGCCCGGACGGAGGGTCGGTGGAAATGACCACTCCGACACGTTGCCCTGCCTCCAGCCTCAGACTGAATGTGCCGTGGGTAAATAAATCTTCGCGAAAATCCAGGCCGCGCTCTTGTTCGACCGGATATTCAAAATTAAAATACCAGGTGGGCGCCGGAATGAATTCCGCGCCGGGTATGCTGATAAAAAGCTCCGGCACCCCGCCATAGGGCCGAACCCGGAAAATACCGTCCTGGAAATGCCCCACTCTCTGGATGGAATTATTTGCTCGGGCCAGGCCGTGATACTCCCGGGCCGCGACAAATGGCTGCAGTTCCAGAATAAACGGGAATGGCGCCTCCATAACTTCGTAAAGCGCCAAGGTGGTGTTTTCTCCATTGATGGCGGTAATGGTCTTGGTGATCCTGATGCCTCCGGCGCTGTATGTGAACCGGGGGAAAATTTCCTTTTCAAAGCTTTGCAGATAGGTGTAGCCGGTCGGATGGATTGCGCCGGGATAATAATTACAGGCCAGCTCATGGCGTCGGCCATTGCTGACGATAGTCTCATCCAGTTTGGAAAGGATCACCATCCTTCCCACCGGCGGCTGGGTGGCTGCCACCAACAGACCGTGGTAACGACGGGTGTGGGCGCCGCAGATTGTGGAGCCGGCCCAGCCACCCAGGCCATTGGTTTCAAGCCACTCGCGCCGCCCGGCTTCGTGTGGATCACGGGTGATCGCCTCGCCTAGTTTTATAGTCATCCCACGTCCCTCCATCAATCGTAACCATTCACCGGATTGGAAAAAACGAAACCCTTACTCGGGAATTGTAAGTGTAAAGCAGTGCTCCAGATGTGCGAAAGCAGGCCGGGGAGCTACAGCGGACCTATGCGATCCGGCCTGATCGCGTGCAGATGGGGTGCTGCAGAACCGTTACGAAATTCACACGCTTCATAAAGGCATGGCTCTTCCTGATGATTAAGTTTAGCACACAGAGGTCTGGCAAAAGATGAAATATATGCAGCCGTAAGTACCGCGAGAATGCTGCCAACAAAAGGAGCGGTAAGATAAATCCAGAGGAAAGAAAAATTAACAGCCGCAATAGCCGGCCCCAGCGAACGTGCCGGATTCAGGCTTGTACCCGATATATTCGCCGTGAGAAATACGAGGCTGGCGACAAGAATTCCAAGTGCAAGTCCCGTATACCTGGTGAGACTTTTTCGGTGGAGGAAAAAGAAAAGGGAAATAATCAGCAGAAAGGTTATGAAAATCTCCACGAGAAAAACGAAGAGTATATTTTGACCAGTCCCGGGAAGGGTCATGCCCATTTTGATTTGTTTTGCATGGTTTCCCCAGAGGAACAAGACAAGGAAGGCCGCTGTCATGCTTCCCAGGCACTGCACTACCATGAATACGGCAGTATCCTTGATCCCGATTTTCTTTTGGAGAAAGAAGGCAAGGCTCACTGCCGGGTTCAGATGCGCGCCGCTTATTCTGCCAACCGGTGAATAGATCACCAGAGTGGCGCCCCCCGCGAACATGATGCCGGTGAGTAGTAACCGCATGCGCTCGGAGGGCAAAACTTCGGTCATGAACTCAGTCGCAAAATTAAAGGCAATTGCCGAGATACCAAGAAACATCATAACAAAGGTGCCGATGGCCTCGGAGAGATAATAAGAGAGTTTCACCGGCATTCCGGTCCTTTCCCGGTTAGTTGGCAGATCTCTATCCATATTATTTTTTATGACTTTTGCTGACTATTGAGAGTTCATCATTGCGATTACATCATTCTTTGCTCGACGCATCCTTTTCCCTGGCCTGTAATTCGCAGCGACGCTTGATCAGGTTGGCAACCAGCCCGGTCCAGCCAGTCTGGTGAGCAGCGCCTAGCCCCAGGCCGGTCTCGCCGTGGAAATATTCATGGAACAGGCGCAGATCCAGCCAATGGGGGTCGAACTGGAAAGGACTTCCATCGGGTAGCGAGGAGATCAGGCCATTAGTGTTTCTGCGGAACAGGTTGATTAAGTGTTCAGCTATAAAATCGGCCACTTGGCGCAGATTTAATTCCCTGTCTTCCATCCCGGGAACCGCTACAGTGAAATTAGGGCCGAGATAGCGGTGAAACTTGGTCAGTGCCTGGAGAATGGAATAGTTGATCGGCATCCACACCGGCCCCCGCCAGTTCGAGTTGCCGCCGAAAAGGGGCGAATGCGATTCTCCCGGTTCATATTCAATAAAGGCCGCCCCTATCCCGGGCAGGTCCCGCAGCGGATGTTTTTTGGCATGAATCCGGCTCAAGCCCCGGATTCCATGACCGGAAAAAAATTCATCTCTATCGAGAAGCCGCCTGAGAATATGCGGAATCATGGTATGGTCAACCAGGGCGAGCAGCCGTTCACCATGTTCGTTAGTCGTGAACGGACAGGCGCAGATAGTGTGTCCGTCGAACATGCCGCCTTTGTGCTCATCCAGCATTGCCTTAAACCGGGGAACTTTTTCAAGGATTTCAGGTTCCACGATTTCCGTGGCAAACAAGGGAATAAGACCGACATAGGAGTAGACATCGATACGGTGACACTGACCATCCGGGGTGATGAGGAGATCCTTGAAAAAGCCGTCAAACTGATCCCAAAGCCCGAGTTTTTTTGTCGTATGGCCCGCGATGGAATTAGCAATCGCCAGAAATTGCTGGTAGCACTGAATGGCCATGTCCTCGTATTCCGTCTGGTCCTGGGCCAGTTCCAGGGCCATGGCCGTCATGTTCAGCGCGAACATCGCCATCCAGCCGGTGGCGTCGGCCTGTTTCAGACTAAAGCCGGGAGGCAGCGGCCGGGAGCGGTCATAGACGGAAATATTGTCCAATCCCATAAAGCCGCCCTCGAAGACGTTGAGCCCCTCACTGTCCTTGCGGTTCACCCACCAGGTGTAGTTCATGATCAGTTTGTTAAAGACGCGGCGCAGATAGTGGAGGTCGCCGGCCCCTTTCTGCTTGCGCTCGGCCCGGAAGACCTTCAGGGCAGCCACAGCATGAATAGGTGGATTGACGTCGTCAAACGCCCATTCATAGGCCGGGATCTGACCGTTCGGGTGGAGATAACGATGACTAAGGAGCAATTCGATCTGGTCCTTGGCGAAATCGACATCAAGGTGGGCAAAGACCATGCAATGATACGCCAGGTCCCAGGCCGCAAACCAGGGGTACTCCCAACCATCGGGCATGGAAATAATGTCGGAGGCCTGAAGATGCCGCCAGTTCCTGTTGCGGCCCTGTTTACGCTTTTCAGGAGGAGGAAAGCGGTCGCCTTCCAGCCAGCGGCTTACATTGAAATTAAAAAACTGTTTGCTCCAGATCATCCCGGCCATGGCCTGCCGAAAAATGAGAGCATCCTCACGACCGGCGCCCGGTGCCAGGGCCTCATAGAACTCGTCGGCTTCCCGTTTTCGTTTGGCAAAGACGGTTTCTTTCGCCCCGGCAAAAAGGTTCTTACCGGCCCGGTGCGTCAGCACCAGTTCTACAACAGCTTCTTCACCGGGGCTGCAGCTGATCTCGTACCAAGCGGCAAATTTGGTGCCGGTTTGGGCCGGATTTACCGCCTCTTTCTCTCCATTGACGAGCAGGCGATGGAAGGCATCCTTGACATAAGGTGAACCATTGGCTGTACCAAAAAGCCGTTCCATATTGGTTTCGTTTTCAGTGAACAGACTTTCCGCCTGTTGCCTGCCATACAGGAAATAGCGGCCCAGCGTCGAATGGTGCACGGCGACGGCCCAGGCTGCTCCGCCTGGCTCGGCCGCTTCCAGAGACGGCTTTTCTTCCCGCGCATCGCTCCATGACCAGGTATTGCGGAACCAGAGGGTGGGCAGCAGATGCAGGGTTGCGGTTTCCGGCCCCCTGTTGCCGACCTTGATCCGGG
Source organism: Desulfobulbaceae bacterium (assembly GCA_033549385.1). Taxonomy (GTDB): domain Bacteria; phylum Desulfobacterota; class Desulfobulbia; order Desulfobulbales; family Desulfobulbaceae; genus UBA10518. Next base: position 16,943 of record JAWSUG010000043.1, read on the forward strand.
CGAAGATGGTATCCGGAGTTTCCTTGGCATAGGTGATTTCCACATCCCAGTACCGATTTTCCGAGAAAATCCCTGTGTCCAGGAGATTGAACGGCGGGTCGGCTCGCGACCGCCGCTGGTTTTCTTCCACCAGGGAGGAGTAGGGAAATGCTGCTTGCGGGTATTTGTACAGATACCTGAGAAAACTGTGGCTGGGAATGGCGTCCGGATAAAAGAAGCATTCCTTGACGTCTTCGCCGTGATTGCCCTGATTGCCGGACAGGCCGAACATACGCTCCTTGAGGATGGGGTCGCGGCCGTTCCAGAGGGCGATGGCAAAACACAACCGCTGTTGCGCGTCGCATATGCCGCCAATGCCGTCTTCGCTCCAGCGGTACGCCCGGGATCGGGCCTGATCATGACCAAAATAGTCCCAGGCCTCGCCGCCGGCGCTGTAATCCTCCCGCACCGTGCCCCAGGCCCGCTCGCTCAGGTACGGTCCCCATAGCCGCCAGTCTTCCGTTCCAAGCCGCTGCGCTTCGAGGCGTCTCTGCTCTTTCATTTCTTTCCCTCATCTATGGCCGAGATCACAAGCCCGGTCATGGAACTATTTTCCATCCATATCACTCCGTCATTAACGATCAGGCACGGAATACAGCTCTGTTTGCGGATGTATATTTCGCCAGACAAACCAATAGGCAGTTATATAGCTTATCTCTTCGCCATCATTGCCGGTGATAACCAGTTCATCGGTCCCGGCATCATAGCGCAGGACAAGAGTGGAATTGTTCACCTGGTCCCTGACAGTGGTTTTTTCCCGCAACAGATCGAGTGGGTATGCCTTGGCTGCACCATTTACTTTCACTCCGGCAACCATCCTTTTCTCGTCGGCATCCGGGCCAGGACGAAGGAAGCCGAACAACCCTCTTTTGCTTTGATAGTACTCTTCGTAAGGGTCCTGGCTGTAGTTCCGATCAAATCCCGTCTCGGTTGAAAGGACCAGGGTTTCGGGGAAGCGCCGGCGCCACTTTTCCCAGGTGGTCACCGTGCTTTTCAGGGTCTTCAGGGTTGTGCCCGTCATTGGCCCGGCAACTGCTTCCTGCAGCACCTGGGACCAGAGGGATTCGGTCTGGTGATCATACATCAGGACATTGGACTGGTAGAGAAGACCGGACACGCCGAAAGTCAGAACACGATCCCCTATTTTCCGGGCGAACACGGCGCCCGCGCGAGCCAGCGGTCACCAGGATACCAGCACCGGGGTGCCGCTGAAGTCATCGTTCACCAGTTCATGCCAGGAGAGAATGCGGATCGGATAGGCCCTGGCAATACCTCCCAGGGCTACTCCGATAACATCGTCTTCATCGCTGAGGAAAACGGCTTGATCAGCGGTGACGAATTTCGGCGCCATCAATGCCGGAATTCCGTCCTTTGGCGGGCCACCGGACTGAATTTCGTCCAGAGGAATCGAATGTTTTTCAAAATTCCATTGCCCGGCTGCGGGCAGGGCGAAAAAGAGAAGGCAGATTATTGTCATTAAGATTTTCATAATATCCTCCTGTATGATTAATCTTCAACCCTGTTCAGACTCCAGTTGTAATCCTGGTAACTGACCCGGCATTCCCGGCCGCTTTTTTCCAGGAGTTCCCTGGCCTTTTCATCGTACAGAAAGGCGGCGGCGAATTGCAGCCGCTCTTTGATATCTTCGCCAAAGTCCTTGTCATACCAGGAAAAAATCCGCGACAGCCGAACGGTTTTCTGCTCCACATCAACATCCACCCCGCCGCCGTTGATAAAGGTGCGTCCGGCAATATCGAGCTCATTGTCCAGGTTTTCCGCGGTATAGACTTCAATGGGCGGACAGGAGCGGGACGCGCAGACCAGGGCAAAATGAATGCGGGGATCCACTTCAGCGACGCTGAATTGAAGGCGCGGATCATCATCGTCGAAAACGCGGAACAGGGAATTGGGCGGCTTACGGTTGGCCCGCAAAATGCCGTGTTCAATGTCATGGGGGGTGAATTCGCGGCCGCCGATTCGGTAGACGATCCTGGTGAAGAAATTGCGCACTTCCTTGACCGAATCCCTGATATTCAGCTCAATAACGCCGTGGATGACGATCACATTATACAGATTAATCCAGAAAGCGGTTTTCTCCGCCCTGGTGGCCAGGCCGGCCGGATCGAAATTGTGCAGATTGTAGGTCAGCTGCAGAAAGCGCTGATAGAGTTCCGCATGTTTCATCTGCTCATAGGCGACCCGCTGCTGATCGAAAAAAGCCCCCCGCAGCAGATTCATCGTTGTTTTGAGCTCGGGGCCGATATCACGGGAAGTTGTATCCTGATCGGGTTCGCCCTTGTTGAGAATGGATCTGGGCGCCAGCAGTTTTTTCTTCACCAGATCCATGAACCCGGAGGACTTTTCTTCTTCCCCTGATGTTATCTTCTCTTTTTCCCGCGCCCGTAGAAGGCGGATAACGCTGTTGATGTAGCCGATATGGGTGAAGGCCTGGGGAAAATTTCCCAGCTGCTCCTGCCAGCGGAGATCATATTGTTCGGCAAAAAGTCCCACATGATTGGCGGTCCTTTCCAGTCGGCGCAGCAGATTCTCGGCTTCTGTCAGCCGGCCCAGGCCGATCAGGCAATCCACCAGCCAGAAGGTGCATAATAAAAAAGTCCCCTCCTCCCCGGCAAGACCATCA
>JAWSUG010000044.1:0-17657 GCA_033549385.1 Desulfobulbaceae bacterium
GGTTGGGGAGAAGCTCACCCGGCCCTATGTGATGGTAGCTAACCACCACAACTGTTAAGATACAAGGTTGGGGTGAGCCCGAGAACCCCAAGAAAAGGCAGGTAGTTGTTGGGGTTCGGAACTCACCCCAACCTGCTGATCTATGTAGGAAAAGCGGAGAAGGAAATACCCATTGAACAAGTTGAAAGTTTGTAGAGTTATACATTATGCGGTTGCGCCGCTGCGGCTTAATGACAACCGCTTCTGAAATGACGGACATCGAAAAAGAAAAATCTCCGGCCCTAGTCGTTGAATATAGCGATGCCGGGGAAGGTTTTCAGGGCTGGCTGGTCATCGATTCTCTGGATCACCGCTTGTGTGCAGGCGGTATGCGGGTTCAGCAGGGACTTACCCGGGAGCGGCTCGTGAGGATGGCTCGCAATATGACCTGTAAAATGCGGATTTGCGGCCTGCGCGTGGACGGCGCCAAGTGCGGCATCGATTATGATCCTGCCGCGCCCGGAAAACATGCCGCCATCTCCCGGTTCATGGCCGCCATCAGGCCGTTTATCTGCAGCTGCTACTCCATGGGTCCGGACCTCAACGTGGAGATGGCTGAACTTGAAGCTATCGCACGCGGTATCGGCCTGCCCTCGGTCAAAATGGCGGTTGCCGGGGCCCAGGGATGGGAGCTTGCCTATTTCAGCAGGCGGTATCAGGTCCTCGGCCGGGAAATAAACGGCTGGCCCCTGGGAAAAATACGGGCAGGCTACGGCGTGGCGGCGGCCGCTCTTGCCATGCTTGATCATCTGGCAATTCCCTGCCCCCAGGCATCGGTTGCCGTGCAGGGATTCGGAACGCTCGCCAGGGCGGCGGCCCTGGGTCTTGTCCGTCAGGGAGTGAGGATCACGGCGATAGCTGACAGGGATAAATGCATTGTTGCCGGAAATGGCGCCGGACTCGATATGGAACAGCTTCTTTGTACATCCGGACCCCTGCTGCCGGAAAATGGATTCGGCGGCGGGGTTACGGTTGCTGCCAGGGAGGAGTTATACCGGGTCCCCTGCGATATCCTGATCCCGGCAGCCGTGGAGAACACCATCAACGAAAAGGTAGCCGCCCGGCTGCAGGTCAAGGCGGTGGTGCCGGGGGCAAATCTGGCAGTAACCGGGGAGGCCGATCAGCTGCTTTATCAGAGAAACATACCGGTGCTGCCCGATCTGCTGGCCGGCAGCGGCGGTTCGCTTGCCATGGAGGGACTCTTCGCCCCGGAGGAGCATCCGCAGCCGGCAGAGATCCTAGCCCATGTCGGCCGGCGCATGACCCGGCTGGTCCGCCGGACTCTGGCCCGCAGCCGGACGGAAAAAACAACCCCAGCCTTGGCGGCGCTGCGCATCTGCGAGGAAACCGTCCCGCAGCCTGGTACAAGGCCCTACGGCAGGCTCCATTGAGGAAATGAGATGCCTTCCCATCCCATAGATTTTCAACTTCAGGCCAATTTTTACGCCACCCCGGAATTGCTGGCCGTTTTTGACGAGCGGAAAAAAATGAACCGCTGGCTGAAGATTGAGGCTGCCCTGGCCAGGGCCCAAGGTGAGCTCGGCATCATCCCTGCCGAGGCTGCACATGAGATAGGGGCAAAGGCCGATCTCGCCCATCTTGACCTGGAGCGGATAAAAAACGGATACCAACAGAGCCGCAATTCCCTGATGCCGGTCATCAAGGCGCTGCGGACTGCCTGCCGGGAAAATTACGGCCAGTATGTGCATTACGGCGCCACCACCCAGGATATTCTGGATACCGCCCAGGTTCTCGAACTCGAGGAATTCCTGCAGATACTCTATCGCGATCTCCGGATCATGGAAAACATTCTTGTCAACCTCAGCCGCAAACACCGGGATACCCCGATGATCGGGCGGACGCACGGCCAGCAGGCCCTGCCGATCACCTTCGGTCTCAAGACGGCGGTCTGGGCCAGCGAAATACGGCGGCACATCGAACGGATAAAAGCCCTTTATCCGCGGGTCACGGTCGGCCAGCTGGGAGGCGCCGTCGGCACCATGGCCGCCCTGGGACCCAGGGCCAGGGAAACTGCCAGGCGAACCATGGAACTGCTTAATCTGCGCTGGCAGCCCCCGGGCTGGCACACCTGCAGAGACAATATGGCGGAAATCGCCGCCTTTTCCGCCATCCTGGCCGGTACCCTGGAAAAGGCGGCCAATGAAGTTTTTCTGCTGGGCAAGACCGAAGTTGCCGAATTGGCGGAGGCGCCCCCGGGAAGCATGATGAGCAGCACCATGCCGCACAAACGCAATCCGGTATTCTGCCAGCGGGTTGCAGCCATGGCCCGACAGATACGATCCCTTGCCGGCGCCATGTTCGAAAGCATGGCCCATGAACATGAACGTGATCCGCGCCTGCTGTGGTCGGAATGGCTCGTCATGCCGCAGCTCTGCATGTACACCGGAACCGCGGCAGGGTATCTGGTCAGCATTCTCGATGGACTGGTTGTCGCGGAACAGAATATGCGGAAAAATCTCTTCCTGCACAAGGACATGGTCATGTCGGAATGGCTGCTTTTCCGGCTGGCGCCGGTGATGGGCAGGATTGAGGCCCAGGAAAGACTGCACGGGCTGCTGCGCGCAATCGGGGAGGAAAAGGGCAGCCTGCGGGAAATGTTGTCCCGGGATCAGGTAATCGCTCCCCTGCTCAATGAAGAGGATATGGAATTCCTGGATCATCCGGACCGGTATATCGGCCTGGCCCCGGAGCTGGTGGATGACTCCCTGGCCACAATAGCGGCCCGGAGAGAGAATGACCCGGAGGTGCTGTACGGATGAGCTGCCTTGCCCCCAGGAGCCACATTGTCGATTCCGGTTTTTACAGCAGCGGCTACACCACCATGGAAGCACGGCAGGTCTTCTGCGATTTGCGCAGACTCCAGCGCTGGCTTGAGGTCGAAGCAGCCCTGGCCGCAAGTCAGGCCGAACTGGGCGCCATTCCCGGTCCGGCGGCCCGGGAAATAGAGGAAACGGCGCGGCTCGAACTCCTTGATCAGGAAGCCGTCAGGGCCGATATTGCAAAAACCGGCCATTCGCTTATTCCCCTGCTCAATGCCTGGCAGAACGTCACTTCGCCGGAGACGGCCAGATACATCCATTTCGGCGCCACCACCCAGGATATCCAGGATACCGCGCAATCGCTGGAGATAAAGGATGTGCTGATCATCCTGGAACGCGACACCGGCCGCATCATCCGCCGGCTTGCGCTTCTGGCCGAAAAATACCGCGACCTCGTGATGGTCGCCCGGACCCACGGGCAGCAGGCCCTTCCCATAACCCTGGGAGCCAAGATAGCGGTGTGGCTCGATGAAATGATCCGCAATGGCGGCCGTCTGCAGAATTGCAGGAAAAGTGGCCTTGCCGGGCAGCTGTTCGGCGGCGTGGGCACCATGGCGGCCTTCGGCGGCCGGGGAATCGAGCTGCTCAACCTGTTCTCGGCGCGGCTTGGCCTGGCTCCGCCGTTGTGTTCCTGGCATACCTCCCGGGACCGGCTGGCTGAACTGCTGTCCACCATGGCCATTGTTGCCGGAACCCTGGGCAAGATTGCCAACGAGATCTGTCAACTGTCCCGGGATGAGATCGGCGAACTTGAAGAGCCTTTTCACATGGGCAAGATCGGCAGCACCACCATGCCCCATAAACGCAATCCCGAGCTGTGCGAGCAGGTGGTGGTCCTGGCCCGGCTGATCAGGAACAAAGCCGCTTTGGGTTTTGAAACCCTGATCAATGAACATGAACGGGACTACCGGGCCATACGGCTGGAATGGGCTGCTTTTACCGATGCTTCGCTGTATATCTGCGGCGCCCTGTCGCTGATGCTCTCCATCCTGGAAAACCTTATAGTTCACGAGGACAGGATTATGCAGAATGTCCAACTGGCCTCAAGCCTGATCGCCACCGAGGCCCTGATGTTCCGGCTGGCCGAGAAAATGGGCAAGCAGGCCGCCCATCAGCTCCTGTACGAGATATCCATGGAGGCCAGGAATGGGGGCAGGCAGAGCCCGGACAAGTCTTTTATCGATTACCTGGCCGCTCATCCTGATATCAACCGCATATTTACCATGGAGGAACTGCGGAAGGCCACAGATCCGGGACAGCATATCGGGCTGGCCGGGGAATTAACCGACCGGGTGATACAAGAAGCGAATGAGTGGCTTGCCGCCACGGGGGATGGCGCCGAAGGGATTGCCCCCTGTCCGCTTCGGGATAAGGGTCTCTGCCAATGAAACGTACCTTTTTTGGCATGGTCATTCTTTTTTGTGCTCTGATCTTTTCTGCCGCACTGCCGGGAGGAAGCGTCCTGGCCCATGTCAGTGCCGATTCCATGCCCGATTCGGTGGCGGAAACCGAATACCTCATCTACCTGGAATTCCGGCCCAATGATTTGACGGTCCGCAACAAGCTTGGCATGGTTTATTACCGGCAGGGCAAGCTGGAACTGGCTGCCCGTGAATTTTACAAAATTCTGCAGCGCAATCCCGATAATTGCGATGCCCTGGATGGAATGGGGCTGGTAAAAGCGGCCCAGCAGGATTTTGCGGCGGCCGCCAGATATCATCAGCATGCCCTTTCCGTCAATGCGGACGATATGATGGTTCATTACCACCTGGGATGCGCCCTGGAGAAGAAAGGCAAATTCAGGGAGGCAGCGGCCGCCTACAATTCGGCCCTGGCTGTATACCGGAAACAGTATCCTGCCGGGACCGGTGAAAAACAGGCGGTCGAATTCCTGGAAACAGTCAAAACCGCACTCGACAGCCTCGACAACAAATAACCACGAAAAGGTCAGCAATGTCCCGGAAACTCGCTCTTTTATTTTCTTTTTTCTTTCTTGTCTCCTGCAGTTCTCCTCCCCAGGAGGAACTGCCGACCTACCGTATCGGCTACATGATCTGCAACAGCGAACAGGAGACCCTGGACAGATTTCTCCCCCTGACCAAATATCTGGGCGAAAAGCTGGGAGTGAATTTTGAAGCGGCTGCCATTCATACCAATGATTTCATGAAACATGTGGATACCCTGGACTTCACGCACACCAATTCACTGATTTATATCATGATGCAGCGCTTCAACGGGGTGGAGGTCCTGGCCGGTGAAAAACGCGGCTCCCTGGGCTACCTCTCCCAGGGCGTTATCATGGCGCTCAAAACAAGCGGCATTGAGACCATTGAGGACCTCAGGGGAAAAAGCATGGTATTCGGCCCGATGCTCGCCCCCACCGGGTTTATGAGTCAGATTGACCTGCTGGAGCAGAACGGCATTGATCCGGAGGAAGACCTGGCCTTTTACACCATCCCTTCCGGATCATTCAAGCATGAGAAGGTGATTTACGGTGTGATGTTTGAAAAATACGATGCCGCCGCCATCCCCATCTTCGACGTTGAATTGATGGCCGAGGAAGGCAGAATAGACCCTGAAGAGTTCGTCGTCATCGCCGAAGCCGCCCCGATTCCCTATTGTAATTTCGGCGTCTCCCAGAAGGTGGATGAGCAGTTTGCCCAACGGTTCAAAAAAACCCTGCTTGATCTTACCATGGATGATACCGTTGAATTCAACGGCGAGCGGGTCAGCGTCCTCGCCCGGACCCTGACGGACGGATTTGAAGAATTGCAGGACAGCGATTTTGATATTGTCAGGGAAATGGCCAAACGGACCAATATGCCGCCGTATCAGGAATATTAGACTGAAGCTGTTGAGGCTGAAGGCTGAAGGCTGTTAGGTAAAGACAAATGCAAAAATTTTCAAAACTGCAAACTGACAAAATGACAAGGATATTTTCTCCATTACTGCTGCTGCTTCTTTTCCCCGGTTCGGCGGAGGCCCATACCTTTCAGGGGGAGACCGGGTTTCTGTCCGGGATTTTCCACCCGGTCCTGGGATTCGATCACCTGCTGGCCATGCTCTGCGTCGGCATAGTCAGCGCCCAGATAGGCGGCAGGGCCATCTGGACAGTGCCCCTGACCTTTGTCACGATCATGGCCCTGGGCGGTTTCCTGGGCATGCAGGATATCGCCCTTCCCGGCGTTGAATACGGCATCGCCCTCTCGGTCCTGGTCCTTGGCCTGGCTGTGGCCAGGGGCAAAAAAATACATCCTCTTGCCGCCCACCTGGGAGTAGGTTTTTTCGCCATTTTCCACGGCCATGCCCATGGCGCCGAAATGCCGGCAATGGCCGATCCCCTTGTTTTTTCCATGGGATTCCTGCTGGGCACGGCAGCCATTCACCTGGCCGGTGTCGGAGTGGGACTTTCCGCCAGAATAATCAATAATGGTCCTGAAACCCTTCGCTATGTGGGTGCCGGTATTGCCGGCATAGGGGTCTATATTATCCATATCCTGGTTAAATTTTGAACAGGCCATTTAGAAATAAACTGCTTCGGGCAGCCATTTTCTGTTTTTTCCCGGCAGGGATCTTTCTTTTTCTTACCCTCCCTGTTCAGGGCGAAATATTGCTCCAGGACACCGTCTGGGAGGGTGAAGTCCTGGTGGAGGAGGATATCCTGATCCCGCAAGGGATCACCCTGACGGTCAAACCCGGCGCCCGGATCATGGTGTCGCCTGCCGAAAGCACCAAAACCGATCCCGAGTACATGTCTTCCCTGACTGAGATCACCGTACGCGGCTCCCTGCGTGTCGAAGGCATGCCGGACAGCCCCGCTGTTTTCCGGCTGCACCCTGCGGCAGAGGAAAGCGACCGGACCTGGGCCGGCATCATCATTGACGGCGGAACCGCTGTTATCCGTTCCTGCACCGTCCGGGACGCTGAAACAGGCATCTGGCTGATTTCCGGCCGGGCCGATATATCCGGTTCAACCCTGGCCTCAAACCGGTACGGCATGGTGGCGCAAAAAAAAGAAATCTCCGTCACTGTCGCGGATTCACGGATCACCGGCAATGACTATGGTCTGCTTGCCCTTAACGGGGCAACGGTCAACCGGGTGAATACCGGGATCACGGAGAACAGGAAAAAGGACATCCACATTATGCCGGCAGCGGAAATCAACGGGCAGCCGCCGGACTATGGACCTCCTGTTTCCCGGGATCGACGGGATGTGGGCGATGAAGTGCTGCTTGGCGATGTGGTCTGGCAGGGTTACGTGCTGGTCACCGGCAGGGTGCGGGTCCCGGCCGACAGCCGCCTTATCATTCTGCCCGGCACTGTGGTCGAGTTCAGCAGAAAAGATACCAATGGCGACACCATAGGCGAAAACGGACTGATGCTCCAGGGAGTTCTCATTGCCAAGGGAACGGCGGAAAAGCCTATTGTCTTCCGGTCGGCGGAAAAAGAAGGCGCCAAAGGGGACTGGGACGCCGTCAATATCATGAACAGTGACGGCGCGATGAACATCATCGAGCACTGCCGGTTTGAAGATGCCTACCGGGGCCTTCACTTTCATTTTTCCAATGTCGCGGTTCACCGCTGCGTGTTCCGGAACAATTACCGCGGCATACAGTTCCAGGAATCAACAGTCGATCTCCGCGGCAATCATTTTTATGCAAATAGCAGCGCTATACAGGCCAGGGATTCCGAGATCCTTTTTGCCGGCAACCGGATCGAACAAAACATTTTCGGGGCCAATTTTTTCCGGGCCCACCTCACCGTCTCGGACAACCGGTTCAGCCGCAATCTTGATTTCGGCTTGAAGATCAGGGAGGGTTTTCCCTCCGTAACCGGGAATGTCTTTGACCACAACCGCTTCGGCCTGATGTTCAGCGACACCAGTTACGGTATTACCGCCGGCAACCTGGTGCTGCGAAACAGCGAGTCCGGGTTGTCCATGCGCAGCGGCGCCAATATGGAAATCAGCGGCAACTTCATCCAGGCCAACGGCCTGAGCGGTATTGCTGTCCGTGACGTGGCGGCGGTTATCAGGGACAACCATATTTCGGAAAACGGCGAACGGGGCATCGGGGTGATTTCCTTCCAGGGAGCGATCACCCGCAACTCGTTCAGCAACAACCGTCTGTACGCCATTGGCGTGGAAGATGAACACGATGCGGCCGCCCCGTTTAACTGGTTTGACAGCTCTGATGTCGAGCCCCTCATTTACGATCAGGTTGATGATCCCGCCCGGGGCCGGCTGCAGTATGCCCCGGTTGCGGAAGAGCCTTTCCTGTTTAAATGGCCGCTGGCAGAGATTCCCGTTGATCTTGACTGGTCCGGCAGGATCGGTGTGCCGCAGACCCTTTCCGTGCCCGCCGACACGACTCTTTCGATCCTCCCCGGCACCGGCATCCTGTTTGCCGGAGACACCGGTATGCATGTGCGGGGAAGTCTGCTGGCACTCGGTTCAGATGATCGACGCATCACGTTCACCGCGGCGGAAGGGCAAAAACCCGGCATCTGGGGAGAGATCCTGGTTGAATATTCGCCGGACAGCCGTTTTTCCAACTGTGATTTTCAATATGCCGCCTGGGCGATCCACAGCCATTTCTCGCCGCTTTCCATTACCGGCTGTTCGTTTCGCAACAATGAGGGCGGCGTCCGGTTTCGCAGCGGACCGCTGCAGATCAGAAATTCCCTGTTCCGGGACAACAATATCGGCATCAGGGCCTTCAGGGGAACGGCCGAGATCAGCAGCAATGTCATCACCGGCAATGCAAAGGGGATATTTGTCAGAGAACAGGGCGGCGGCCTGACAATCACCGGCAACAATATTTCCGGCAATATCGATTATAATATCTGGGTGGGCGATTTTAATTCCGAAGATATCCAGGCACCGGGCAACTGGTGGGGAACGGATGATCCGGCCGGACAATTTTTCGACGGCAGGCGGGAGCCCGGCATAGGATTGATTCATTTTGAGCCGGTGCTGAAAGATCCACCGGATATTTCCATTGTGGACAAGGAATTGTAATGCTTCATCCTTTTTACTTAAAAAGTGAAAACCTGCTCTCCCGCATTATAACCGTTGTGTTTTCCATCGGGTTCCTTCTGCTGCTTGCCGGCAACGGCCGGGCGGAAGAAAGAAGTGTTTTCAGCGGTCATATTGTGGATGTTGCCGGCGATCCCGTGCCGGGAGCCGAGGTTTTCATCTACAGCAGCGACAATGTCAGACAGGCGCCGGATTATATCGCCCCTCCCACCGATGAACGGGGTGAATTCAGGGTCATTCTGCCTCCGGGCCGATACTGGACAGTGGCCAGGCTCAGGCAGGACCGGGAGAAATTCGGCCCCCTGCTGCCCACGGACAAGCATTCAGGGCCCCCCCTGGAAGTCGATATCCTGTCCGGCGAGCAGACAGAGGAGGTGTTTACGGTGGCGGACCTCCAGGAAACCTCCCGCCTGGCCGTGAAATTCGATACCTCATTTGCCAGGGTTGAAGGAATTATCAGAAACAGCGAAGGGCAGCCGGTGGCGAACGGTTATGTCTATGCCAACCGGGAGAAGAATTTTAAAAAAATCCCGGATTTCGTCTCGGCCTGGACCGACGGCAGCGGCAGGTATACCCTTTTTCTGCCGCCCGGCACCTACTATCTCGGCCCGGCGCGCGAATTTCCGCCGGAACCCGCGAAACCGGAATGGATTCACCAAATTATAATCGACAGCGATACCGCTGCTGTTGATATTGTACTTGAAAAATGATTCTCAATCTTATTAATTGAACAAAAGTGACATACTTTCGGGAGCAATCAATGTACAGAACTTTCTGCATACTTTTCACGGCATTCCTGCTGGCAACCGGCGTCAATTCCTTTGCCTGTGTCGGCAAGACCCTCGTTATCGGGGCCCTTGACGCGCCGAATGAACGGCTGCTGGCGCAGATGATGGCCGTAATCATCACGGAGAGAACCGGCACCACGGTCAACGTGGTACATTTCGACGATCAGCAGAAATTGTATGAAGCAGTCGCAAGGGAAGAAGTAAACCTGTTAACCGAAAATACCAGCCGGGCCCTGCAGATGCTGGGCCGCGAGGCGGGAAGTGATGCGGACAATGATTATTCTCTGGTGAAGGAGGAGTTTGAAAGCCGGTATCAGCTGATCCTGCTGAAACCTTTTGGAAAATCGCCGGCCTTGACCGATATGGATGTCCCAATCGTTGCCGCCTCCATTCTGATTGAATATCCGGCCCTGCCCAGGGTGCTCAATAAACTGGCCGGCATCACCCGGGAAAAGAATTATGCCGACGTGCTTGCCTCTGTTGCCTCCGGCAGCAAACCCAACCAGGCGGCCAGGGATTTTCTGAAGAAAAAAAGATTTATCTAATTCGAGGCTGAAGGTTGTAGATTGGGGGGAGCAGCGCGAACCCCAACAATTTACCCCCTAAAAATCTAAACTCCTACTTACGTCCCCGCCGGGCAAGACACGAATGATTTGCCTAATCACATCATATTTGATATGATGGGCTTATGAAAACACGTCAATGGATATGGCAAAACCCGGATTGGCCGAAATTTACCTATTCCATAACAGAGCTGCTCCCTCGGCTGACATCCGTGAATCGCCTGGTTGGTGCGCTTGAGATGACCAGCCGCGCACTTGCAGGGGAGGAATTGCTCGATGCGAGGGAGAAGGTATTGACAGACGATGTTGTCGAGACCTCGGCCATTGAAGGTGAAATACTTCGCCGGAGTTCCGTCAGGGCTTCAATCAGGAAACAGCTTGGCTTACCCATCACACAGGATGACTCAGACAGACATACCGATGCATTGGTGGAGATGCTGCTGGATGCACGCAAGTGCGCAGCATCGCCGTTGACGGAGCAAAAACTGTTCTCGTGGCATGCGGCACTTTTTCCTACCGGTTATTCAGGAATGCATAAGATCCGGGTTGGCAAATATCGAGGCGCCGAACAGATGAAGATCGTTTCCGGTCCTGTTAACCGTGAAAAAGTCCATTACATCGCTCCGCCGGAAAACCGGATTGAAAATGATATGAACAGGCTCCTGGCTTATATCAATAAAAAAAGTGAACCCGATCCGCTGCTCAAAGCCGGAATTGCGCATCTCCGGTTTATTATGATTCATCCATTCGATGATGGAAATGGCAGGATTGCCAGGGCAATAACCGATTATATTCTGGCGGCGGAATATTGTCACTTGATGCAGATTGTCACCCTGTCCAAACAGATAAGCCTGGACAGAAAAGGCTATTACAGCACACTGGAGAAAGCTGGTAAAAACGGGCTGGATATCACACCATGGCTGTCATGGTTTCTTGAAACTGTATTCAAAGCTCTGCATGAATCCCGCTGGACTATTGACCGGATAATGCAAAAAGTCCAATTCTGGAAAAAACACAGGGATACACTGCTCAACGCCCGGCAGCATAAAGTTCTTAATCGCCTCCTTGATTCAGGAGAAAAATTCGAAGGAGGGATGACCACTCGCAAATATGCCGGCATGACAAAGTGCAGCAAAGTAACAGCCAGCAGAGACCTGTCTGATCTCGAAGAAAAAAAAATCCTCCGGAAAAGACCCGGAGGCGGTAGAAGCACCAGCTATGAAATTGCTCTCTGAAGTGAAAGCTGTCAGACTGTTTGCTGACGCGAACGGCCTCTGTCCTCCCGGAGTCTCCGCTTCGCTCCGCTTAACTTCATCTGCCTTCTGATACGCCTTCAGCTTTTTCCCAGCCTTCAATGTTCAACGTTCATCTCCCCTAAATACCAAAATCCCTAAACATCAAAAACCCTATAAACTGCCGACTTCCGGAAATTATTCTTACTCGGGAATCCGCTCAACTGACAACCGCCGGCTGCCGGCGGGAGACTTGAATTTGAGCACGTAGGCACGCAGGGGGTAGACCGTCATGGCGGCGAACATTGCGGCAACGCCGATAAGGGCCATGTAGGCGTAAAACCGGTCAACTCCGATATCGTCCGAGACCCAGCCGCCTATGGAAGTGGCCAGGGAACCCATCCCGAATATCAGAAAAAAGTTCACCCCGAACCCCATGCCCTGGGAAGATTTTTTCGTGTACTTGGCAATCAGGTAATTGTGTGAAGGCTGCCAGGCATAGTAGACAAGGGAGAACAGTCCGGTGGAGGCAAGAAGCTGGACACCCATCAGCCGGCTGGCAAAGTAGAGGGCGGGAGCGGCTATCAGGAAAATACATACCGGGACGAATTCCGGATACCTGATCCTGTCATTGATATACCCGCCGAACCAGGCCCCGATCAGACCGAGGGAAAGAATTGCGGTAGCAGTATAACCGGCCATGACCACCGGCTGGTCATGGTAGGTGATGGCGGTGATGTTCTGCTGAAAAAGGGCGGGCAGAAAGGTCAGGGAACCCCGGAAGATGAAGCCGGAAAGTATGCTGCCGATAAATAACACGAGCAGGGCCGCGGAGATATAGAAAGGTGCGCCTGATGAGGAACCGGCAGCAGCTTTTTCGGCGGATTCCCCGGCAGGGACCGGCTCGGTCCTTTTGAACGATAAAGTCAGTTCCCTGAAGGCAAAATTTTTCTCCCCTGCCACCCTGGCAAAGTAAAGCAGGAAAAAAAAGGCCAGCCCGAGAACACCGAACGAAAAGTAGGCCGCCCGCCAGGTGCCGAAAACCATGATGCTGGAGGCAGCAACCAGGGGGGAGAGAAACAGGCCGATATTTCCCATGACCCCGTGCGCTCCCATGGCTTTGCCTTTTTTTTCCGTGATCCGGCGGGCGATCAGCGACAGACCGGCCGGATGATGGATGCTGGCAAATATGCCAAGCATTGTGTAGGCAACGGCAAAGGTGAGCAGGGAGGAAGACAGACCGATGCATATCGAAGAAACAGCCATCCCCAGTATCCCAAAGGTCAGAAGCCTTTTTGAGCCCAGCCGGTCGGCCAGGTACCCGGCCGGAAATGCGCCCAGCCCATAGAGAAAATAACCGATATTGGCAACCAGGCCCAGCTCCATGAAGCCCATGGACTGTTCAGTGGCAATTGCGACCAGCACTGCCGGCAGGATCGTCATATACCCGTGGGTGATCATATGGGAAAAACTGACCAGCCAGATTATTTTTACATCGGATCGCATATGTAAGTTTATCAAGTTGTAAATATCCGGCTTCAGAGGACCCGGCTTTGGTCTACCCTTGAAGGGGCAAGTTTATTGTGTTTCCCATTGGCATTTGTTGAGCACCGGAAAAGATGCCGACAATGGAATTTTCACTGTTCGAGCACCCCTTCGGGGCATAAACACCCCTTCGGGGCATAAACTCCCCTTAACGGGGCATAAACTCCGCGAGTTTGAAAATTCCCGGCAGCTTTGAGGAGCACCCTGAAGGGCATAAACACCCTGAAGGGCATAAACACCCTGAAGGGCATAAACACCCTGAAGGGTATAAACGCAAGAAGTCCGCAGGACCAAATGCCACGGGCGTCGTTTTTTTGGTTCGTTTTTTTGCACCCTAAAGGGCATAAAGACGAGCTTTCAAATGTCCGCTACTGCAGACCAAAAAATGAACAAATAAATCAACTAATTGGCAGAGTATTATCTCACTACCCTGGTCATGAAGACCAGGTTTTATGCAAAAAATAAAGTTTATAACTTATCCTTTTTCCAGTCCACCGGCTGTTCGAGAACCGGCTCAATCCCGATCTCGGCAAGCTCCGGATCATCGCTGCTGTCGAACAGCATGGCGGCGATCTTTTCCCGGCTGGTGGTGCCGAACCAGTTGTGGGCGGCATGCACCGGGAAATCCTGCGCTTCGGCTATGGCAATATCATAGGTCCTGTTATTGTAGATATTATTGTATTCCAGCCGCAGCCCCCGCGCCTGGAAAAGGAAAACTCCGCGCTGATTGCCGGTTATCTCGTTGTAGGTGATGAGGGCGTCGGAATCCTCCCGGGGCCAGATGCCGAAAAACTTGTTGTCGCGTATTTCGTTGTGCGTGATTTCGGCGGTTGAATTCCTGAAGCCGATTCCGCCCTTGTTGTTGGTAAAGACGGAACGGGAAATCTTCAGTTTTGAAGGTTTGCCGAACCATGGGGCATCCGGGGTTTCCTCTTCCTTTTTGAAGCTGATGCCGACCCCGTTCCTGGCGAATTCGCTGTGGGAGACGTCCACTGAGCCGCCATGGGCATGAATGCCGTTGTAGGCGCAGTAAATTTTCACATATTCCAGGATGTTGCCGTCGGAGCCAAGGAAATTGATCGCCCCCCAGTCAGCCGGGCGGGGAGTCATTTCGGCGGAGGTAAAAACGATCCGGCTGTCCGGCGTCCCCCTGGCAATGAGTCTTCCCCGGATAATCAGCTCGGCTTCGGGATAATAGGGGGAGTCGGTGTGGAATAAATTCTGATCACTGGTCTCGTCAATTTTCCTGAACTTGATAATGGTTCCCGGGGCAATGGTCAGGGTTACCCCGGGCGGAATATAGATATCGCCGTTGATGACAATGACCCCGCTCCACGTTGTGTCGCGGTCAATGGTCTGTTTGGCCAGTTCGGTCACCACCGGCTGCCGGCAGCCGCCAAAAAAAGTGAGTACTGCCAGTGCCAGAAGTATTCTAATCCAGGCCGATTTGATATTCAGGTGCAATCCCATACCCTCTCTTTCTGTTCAGCAGGCCGACGGTGAAGAGCAGACAGATGCCGGCCAGGACGGCAATCTGGCCAGGCAGCGGAGTGCCTTCGGCAGTACCGCCGAGCCCCCAGTTCTGCACCAGCGCCGCGCCCGTCAGCATACCCATTACGGCGGCCCCGGCATCATTGTCGCCCTGCCCTGCCGCCACCAGCTGCCGCAGCGGGCAGCCGCGGATAAGGACCGAGCCGAAGCCGACCATGAACATGCCCAGAAAACCCCAGCCGAAACTCAGGTTGGAACTGGGCTGGCCGTGGAAGCCGAAATTAAACTGGCCGGTCAGCAGGCTTGCCGCCAGGGCAAACCCGAAAAATGAACCGATGCCGATCAGCAGTCCGGTCGACCGCGGACAATTCATGACCTCCCGGTGGCCCCACAAAAACAGCCGGGCAATGCCTCCGGTTATGCAGAACTGGGAGCGCTGGGCCAGGGCGCCGATCAGCAGCCCGATGCCGAGAGAAAGGAGAAAGGGGGCGTATTGGGCGGCAGATCCTTTTTCGCTCTGATTGATGAAGCCAGGCTGGACAACCGCCAGGACAAGAAGAAAAATCATCATCCCGGGAATGATCAGGCCGTTAATCCGGGGAGCGGATTCTGCCTTGCCCAGCCGGAAACCGTTTTCAATGAATTCGAGGCCCGCGTAGACGCCGGCGATCAGTCCGGCCAGTCCGGCAAGGGCGGTGAGATCTCCGGCTGTTATACGCAGGATCATCTTTACCGGGCAGCCGATAAAGACCGCGCAGCCGATGATCAGCAGCATGCCGACCAGAAAACGCAGCAGCGGGGAACTGCCGCCATGGGAACGGAATTCATTACGAAAAAGCGACAGCCCAAACGATCCCAGTACCAGGCCGATAATCTCGGGGCGGAGGTACTGCATGCGGATGTTGTCGTGAAAGCCGAGGGCGCCGGCAACATTCTCCATGAAACAGGCGACGCACAGGCCGGTATTGGCCGGATTGCCGTAATAGCTCAGGATGACGGCGCCGATGCCGATGACTGCCCCGGTGATCACGAACAAAAGGATCATTGAAGGCTGGATCGTGGTGCGGTTATCAGCCATCAGCCGCAGCTCCCGGCCAGTTTTCTCTTCATATAGTAGACGGTTTTGAGGTGGTCTTTCAGCCGGATTTCATCCTGATCTTTGGGCAAACCTGACTCCAAGGTGCTCAGGGCTTCCTCGACAGTGACTTTGATTTTTTTTCCCTGAAAGAGTTCGGTTTTCTTATCCAGAAAATCGGGATTCAGTTCGATTGCCTCCTTGTACTCGTACATGGCGGCAACTGGCTGCTGCCTGCGCATCAGGATATCGCCCTTGAGCATGTAGAGCTGTCCTTCGTAGGGAAATGCACTGAGCAGTTCATCGACCAGCAGTTCGGTTTTTTCCAGGTTATCCCGGACAAGCATGTCCCTGGCCAACTGAATTTTATTATCAAGCTCAGGATTCAGAACAGACTGGAGGACGGGCGCCCGGCGCATTCCATCCTCCTGCGCCTGCGATTGACCGCCGGTAAAATCCAGCAGGAATGCGGCATAGACGATTGTCGCAGTGATGAAAAAAAGGCTCCATTTATCAAGGGCATCCATACGAATGTATTTTATCCAAGCAAAACAGGAATAGCAACTTTTATCATTATCATCTTCGCCGCAGAGTTTCGGAATAGCGGTAAAATGCGAATTGTCATTGTATAACAAGAGTGCTGGAAACCAGGCGCCTCTCCTTTTAAGTTTGCAATAAATATTCCACCACCGGATGCCAGAGAAATATTTAATAATTACAGCTTGATAAATGAGTTCTGGGGAAAATTGAAATACCTGGGCCGGATAAAATTCTAGTGAAATTCCCAGGTTGGGATGGGGATTTCACCGTAATATCGTATGCACAGAAAAGAAAGGGCTGCCGGGTGCAGCCGATCCGGAACGGACCGTAAATAAAAAAACGTTTCCATGACTTCACGCCATGGAAACGTTTTTCTTACGTATGTAAAGAGGGTCTATACAGGATCAGTCAAGCTGGCTCATGATTGACTCGGAAACCTCTCCAATGCTTGCAGAACCGTCAACGGAAATAACCTTCGGGCCGTCGACGCTTTTAAAATAATTCACCGCCGCCATGGTGCCGGTATTCTCGTCGTAATAGATGTTATGGCGCTTGTTGATTGCTTCTTCGTCCTGATCGTCGGGGCGGGTACTCAGGTCGCCGCCGCACACCCGGCAGACCAGCTTGCCCTCTTTTTCCACCGGCTTGATCGCCTCAAAGGCGATATGGTTGGGGTGGTTGTTGTCATTCGCGCACAAACGGCGGCCCATGATGCGGTCTTTCGCGATTTGCCGGTCGAGCATGATTTCGATAACATAATCAAGGCCCATCCCGGATTCCCGGAGGGCCCTGTCCAGGGCCTGCGCCTGGGCGAGAGAACGCGGGAAGCCGTCCAGCAGCCAGCCTTTTTCCTTTGACTTGGCCAGGGTCTCCAGGACCATGGGGATGGTGATATCGTCCGGCACCAGGTCACCGCGGTCAATATATGCCTTGGCCTGTTTGCCGAGATCGGTTCCGCCTTTGATGTGTTCGCGAAAAATAGCACCGGACTCAATATGATTAATGTTGTACTTTTTCTGCACAATGGCGCCCTGGGTGCCCTTGCCGCTGCCGTTGGGTCCGAAAGTCAAAATATTCATACCTGTCTCCTTGCGTTGTAATTAACCAGACAACAATTAACGGATACTGAAAGAAAAATGCCGTTGCCGACAAATGAATGACAATTCATTCAAATGCTGACTATAACGTAACATCATTATTTAAGCTATGAAAAATTGCACAACAAAGCCTTTGCAGGCAGACCGCGGAAACCGCATGCCAGCCGATAAAAACTGATTGGATGTTTTTGACAATCCGCCCTAAAAAGGGTAAGGGTTTCCGGATATTGTTTGTTCACAGTGGAGATAATCCGGTCATTCCCGCGCAGGCGGGTTTCAGATATCAGGTGGCAGTGTAAGCTGATAATCCAGTCTATGCAAACCGTATTTCTGTCTGGATTCACTAAATTCACAAACGAAGTGCAACACTTTGGTAAGGTGTTGCCATGGAACAAAAATATACCCATATC
>JAWSUG010000045.1:0-17481 GCA_033549385.1 Desulfobulbaceae bacterium
GTTGGGAATTTCACTATCTGGACGCCGCTCGGAGTCAAATGATGTGACAATATTGCAAGCTATTTTTCGCCATGGCAATCTCACTCCACCGAAAAGGATGGGACTTAAGATGTAGCGTAATCAATTGGAATTTCAGCCGAAAAAAAAGATCAACCGGAAAGGCTGAGGTTGATTATTGAGGTCTCGGATGTCTTCACCTGAACAAAAAAAACCTTGAGTTACTCTGTGCGCCGATTATTTCACGAACGGCTTTCAGGTTTCGTCCTGCTCTACTTTGAAATTTTTTATGACCGATTCCGAAAAACCGAAGTTATGAAAGAAGCAAATTGAGAAGAGCTTGAGGCCTTTTAGGACGAAACTGGACATCACCGGATGATGACTTGGTGGGCTGAGGTCAATCTAACTTAAACTGTAATCTTTTGGAATAATAGTATATTTTTGGAACAGATGAACATGAAGGCCCCCAAAAAGGCCCCCAAAATAAAAAATTCCCTATTACAGATAATCAACTCTTCTTATACACCCTCTTCCTCATTCTTCACATCGTTGACCATGTTGAGTAGGACCACAACAACGAAGTTGCATCCAAAGTTCTTCATGGGAAAACCAGCCGCACCAGTTCTTCACCGGCTCTTAACCTGGATCATTGCCGATTTATTGGATTCTGGATTGGTTGCAACGAGATCATATCCTGGCATATTTGTGTAGGTCTTGTACGACGCAATCCTATGTAGCAAGAGCTTCCCCAACACTAAAAATTCTGCGCCTTCAGCTTCGAGTCTTGTATCAAGTCTGGTCATCTCTTTCATGCCTAACAAGTTATTATCCTGATCTGGCTATCACTAAGAAAATAATGTTAGACCAAATTATTATTTATTTTTAATACTCTTCTTCACATGTTTCATGAGACATTTTTGAGCTAAAGTTAATGCTGCCAGAAGTTCATAATACATCAGTCCTTCTACGACATCATCGTCACTTTCTTTAGTTTTATCTTTGTACAACTTGTCCATACAATAATTTATTCCGTATAAAGGAGATTCTTCAGGGAGATCATTCTCAACATCTTCCTTTTTTATATCTTTCATTTTTTAATGTTTTTGTCGGATTTATATTTTTACACCGAATGGTGTACTGAACATTTTATGCTTTCATCGCCTAAAGGTAGTGCCTGTTTATACATTTTTATTACTCTGGTATTATAACTCTAGCTGGCGCCCACTCGATTGCATTTGCCAGAAATTCATTCGGGATAGAGAATAATTTAGGTTTATTTGTTTCATTCATGTAGAGATCTTTTTCTAAACCGTAAAGAAATAATAGGCATACAAGTAGACCTGCGGCGGAATGTAGGACATTCTTTAAATTTGCATTTTTATAGAACTCATTTCTTAAGTGTTTGACCTTGTTATATTTGTCCCACCATTCAGGATTTAATTGTTTAGCAAAGTTATTCCAAGGCGTGATAGGGATGTTATAGAGAGGGATGTTTATTTCTATAGATTTAAAATCAGGATAACAATGATTTATGAATGTTTTATAGACTTCAATGTCTGGATATTCTTTTCGCGGAAAAGAATTCTGCACAACCGTCCATTTTTCAGCATTTGAACTTTGGCATAATAATTTCAATATTACGTCAATTTCAGAACAGATAGATAAATAAACTTTGGTGAGAGAAGCAGAGAAAGTTTTGAAATTTTCTGAATGGATTTCTATGTGTTCAGATATGTTGATAATTTCTTTCTCGATTGAGAGGAAATAATGCCAATGTCTATGTTTCATAAATCTGTATAACGCTTCTCTTCAGCGGACGCGGCTTTTTGCGATCCGCTGCAAGAGCGTTGTTATGCGCCATTTCTGATTAGACTTTCTATGCCTTAGAAATAACATCATTTAATCTATTCACAAAACAATTCCAAATCTCTGTGTTAACACCTGAATCCTCAAGCGTTTTTTTGTAATCTACTAATGTATTCTTCAATCGATTCATAAACTTAACGGCATTTATTGTCTTTGATTTTTCATCATAAAAAGAGCCTCTTCTCAATATTTTCCACCCGTTTCGAGTTTCAGCATTGTGCATTATTCCACAACGAACATTTATATAAAAATCCCTAGGAACCCCTGTATTGTTTAATTTTCCTTTCTTGTTAAGATAATCAGTAAGTGGCAACCCATTTTTTGAAAAATCGATAAATCTGTTTTCTGTTAAAAAAAACCATCCAAAACACCTTTCTGATTTGCCATTTGTATCAGTGAATGATTTTTCACGAAATGATGCATATGCTTCAATAAGCAAGCAGCAGTTTGCCATAATAGTAAAACCATTCTTATATCTATCAGGATGGGCTTTATTTTCAAAATCAAACGGTTTTATGTATCTACCGTACAATCTATCATAGACAAAACTTGAAAGGTATTTCTTGTTGGCTTGCTTGTCTTTTAGCCATTCCTCAACTTGCCCAATAGTAATCTCGTTGCCATCTTTGTCGGTTGCCAAAACTATTGTATTGTCCTTCATCTTGTGATGATCTCCTGGAAGGATTGTATCGATTTATCTCTTTTTCCAATATTTCGCATAACGAGTCTGTAGAAAAACTTGTTTTCAAAAAGTTCGCCAAATGGGATCGGACTGATTTTTTGCCATTCCCTTTTCGGTTTGCCTTTTTATTTGTTCGTTATCAGTACTTTTCTTAATTCTCACCCCAGAATTCCTAACCAAATATTTCACATTTAATTTGATCTTCATCCGAGAGGCCCAGGCTTTCACGTAGTTTCACAGCGGCGAAGGCTTCGATTCTTGACTTTATTGGATTCTCTGCTGTCCTGAAGAGCACATCCTCTGAAGCGTTTCTGAAGTAAATGGTTCCTTTAAAATAGAGGTAGGCAAGACGTCTCATGGGTATATGCTGGAAAGGTTCTGGATAATTCACTGTCTCCCCTAGCTCCCGATAAGTTGGTTCACGGGACAGAAGATCGTCGACTACGTTCTCCTTTACTTCAAGGTTTAATGTTCCAGAGACAAGGTTATTCCAGCCGGTTATTTTCAAGATCATATCAACTCTTTGAGGATTGAGAGATAGAATTTCACTCTCGCCCGGTGGCCCTCCCCGGCACTTGGAACTACGTGAGCTTACCGTTGCATGGAATTTCATGTGGCATTCCTTCCTATTGTCGGACAACCCGAGCTTAACAAAAAAAAATTGGCAATAGTCCTAATTTTATAGATAAAGTTCGTTGTTGCGAGAAGAATAGATATTTCAATAACTCAACTTTCTGGCTTGGGTTACTTTCTATTATTCCGTATTTTCTATTATGTATCTGCGAATTGTTTCCATAAACTCAACTGCAGCACCCATCATCGCATCAATCATCCTGATGACAATATTTTCTGCAAATTCTCCTGTGGACTTGATCTTGGTAATCACCAAGGCCATCAGCCGCTGCATGGCCCCCACGAGATTCAGGCCGGTCCGGTAGTGACTTGTTAATCGTAATCACATGCGAATTTACGTTAGTGCATATCCACCATACGGCAGGGACCCCGGTGGCAGGCGCTTTCCAGCTCCATAAATTGTTTTTATAATCCAGTATCACTTTTCATTAATCGACGACCTCATTCAACCTGGAATATACTTTCTTCATCATCCATTCCCGGACCAGAGAGCCGAAGGCCTTGTCTTCCAAAATTTTTTCAAAAATGTCTTGGTTCTGGTCCATACGGTCAATCAACTTGCTCAGGAACAGTTCTTCAAAGGCGTATTTGAAGGTATCTATCTTGTTGACCCTTGCTTGGGTCTGCAAGGTCTCATCCTGAACCAGTTCGGTTTCAATCTGGTCAAAGAACAGTTTGTCGGCTTCCTCAAATTCCGTCCCGAACCGTTCATTCAGAACATCAATGATTTCAGAGAGAGCGGCCTTTTCTTCTTTTTCTCGCTTAATTCCCGCTTCGCTCAAACCGTCCAGTTCCCCGTCCTTCTCTTTCTCAAGCTCAATGGAACCTTCTTTAATTTTTTGCAGCCGATAGTATTCCAGGGCAACTTCATCGGTCACCTGCAACCGTTCCGACAAATCAGCCTTGGGAAGTTTAGTGTGCAACAGCTTTGCATAGGCAAAGAATTTTTCAAAGTCCGGCTCATGAAAAGGCATAATCTGGGCCAAGAAGGAATAGAGGTTTGTCCAGGTGCGGAGACCCTTCTTAAACTCGTCCTTTTTCTCCAAGGTTTCAAGAGCGTTGTAGCGGTCAACTGCAGGGTCAATAAAGGCGTTCAATTCACCTTGAGCTTTGGTGGTCATCTTGCTATTCGGACTGAAATAGATTCTGGCGAATGCCTCAATTTCCGACTGCCAGTAAACCTGTTTTTCATCCAACTTAGCTTTCAGGTCATACAGATGGTTCGGGGTAGGTTCTTCTTTGACCTTGGTTATTTCATAGTAAGGTTGGAAGGAATCAATGATTGTTTCTCGGTCATTGGCAAAATCAATAACAAAGGTATCTTCCTTGCCGGGGTATGTCCTGTTCAGGCGGGAAAGGGTCTGTACCGCTTTAACCCCGGAAAGTTTTTTGTCAACATACATGGTATGCAACAAGGGCTGGTCAAAACCGGTCTGGAACTTTTCCGCGCAGATCAATATTTTGTATTCTTCCTGATTGAAAACCTTGGGCAACTCTTTTTCGCCAAAGCCCGTCAACTGAGGTTCACTGACGCCATCCGGCCAGTCATCATCAATGACCCTGCCGGAGAAAGCGACCAGAATTTTGATTTTTTTGTACCCCTTCGCTTTGATATACCGCTTGAACTCGTCAAAATATCGCTTGGCGTGCAGGCGTGAGCCAGTCACCACCATGGCCTTGGCCTTGCCGCCGATCTTTTTGGCGACCACCTGCCGGAAATGCTCAATGATGACTTCCGTTTTTTGGGCCAGATTATGAGGGTGCAGGGAAACAAAACGACCAATGGCCTGGGCCGCCTTTTTTTTGTTCAACAGCGGGTCATCTTCAATGGCCTTGGAAAGTTTGAAATACAGTTCATAGGTGGTGTAATTCTCAAGCACGTCCAGGATGAAGCCTTCCTCGATGGCTTGACGCATGGAATAAAGGTGAAAGGGCCGGGGCTTGTCGTCCGCATCTTTCTGCCCGAAAACAGCCAGGGTTTTATATTTGGGTGTGGCGGTAAAGGCAAAAAAGGAGATATTCTTCTGCTGGCCCCTGGCCGCGCATGACTTTTCGACCAGTTCCCGGATTTCATCTTCAGCGTCATAGTCGGAGAAATCTTCTTTCTCCGCCTCATCAAGACTCTTTGCCGCCAACACCTCTTTCAATTTCTTGCTGGCCTCGCCCCCCTGTGAGCTATGAGCCTCGTCGATGATCACGGCATAGCGGCGGTCCGGGAGTTCACCGACTTTGTCCACCACAAAGGGGAACTTCTGCAAGGTGGTAATGATGATATGGGAGCAGTTATCCAGGGCGGCGGCAAGCTGGTTGCTATCCTTGTCTATCTTCTGGACAACACCGGTCTTATGCTCGAACTGATAGATTGTATTTTGCAACTGCTGGTCCAGTACCTTGCGGTCGGTGACAATGATAACACTGTCAAAAATACGCTCATCTTCTGCATTATGAAGGCTTGCCAGCCGGTAGGAAAGCCAGGCGATGGAATTGCTTTTGCCCGATCCTGCTGAATGCTGGATCAGATAGTTTTTCCCTGCCCCTGCCTCTCGGGCATCAATGGTAATTTTGCGCACCGCGTCCAACTGGTGAAAACGGGGGAAGATTAATTTTTCCTTCTTGAGGGTCCGGCCTTCAAACTCAATCTCCTCAATCTGTAAGTGAATAAACCGCTGGATGATCTCAAGCCAGCTATCCTTGGTCAATATCTCATCCCAGAGATAGCCTGTCTTGTAATCGTCACAGGGCGGATTGCCTTTGCCGTTATTATGGCCCCGGTTAAAAGGCAGCCAATAGGTCCTGCCGCCGTCCAGTTTCGTTGTCATGAACACTTCATCAGGATCAACGGCAAAATGGACCAAGGCCCGTTTTTTGAAGGTAAAGAGCAGTTCCCGGTTGTCCCGGGTGGTGGCGTATTGCCGCCTAGCGTTCTTAGCGGTCTGGCCGGTGAACTTGTTTTTCAACTCCAGGGTTGCCACCGGCAAGCCGTTGACGGCCAGCACCAAATCAACTGAATTTTTGTTTTTCTGGCTGTAATAGACCTGGC
This sequence comes from Desulfobulbaceae bacterium, assembly GCA_033549385.1. GTDB lineage: Bacteria > Desulfobacterota > Desulfobulbia > Desulfobulbales > Desulfobulbaceae > UBA10518. Next base: position 6,219 of record JAWSUG010000045.1, read on the forward strand.
GGTACACCTTCAAGCGGTTCCGGTTATACAGAGCAGTGGTTTCCGGGTTCATGCCGGTTTCAGGCTTGAAATAAATCAAGCGAAACTTAACGCCATAATCGGTAAAGCCGTTGCGCAACACATCAAGAGAGCCGCGCAAATCCATTTCTTTAAATAGCCGCTGGATCACCCGGCTTTCAGCATCCTCACCATGAATGGAGGCAAGGCGCTCCCAGGCCATGGGCTGAGTGGCGTGCAGGAAAGCCAAAACCTCGGCCTTGAACAGGCCAAGTTCCTGGCTGTAATCCTCTGCCCGTCCTTCTTCATAGCCACCCAATTCGGTAAGACTAGAGACAATGGCGGTTTCAAAAGTGTTTTCTTTTATTATATCTGTCATTTTTCCGCCTGTCCTTCCCCTGCTGCTTTGAACTCGTTGTATGCCTTGTCCCAATCAACGTCAGGGAATGCCATTTTGACTGAATCCAAGAAATCATCCCGATTCAATGTTTCAAAGGTCACATCCTTGTACCGTACCTCCAGACTCATTTTTTTAATAAGTGATTCGGCCTCCGGAAAGACACGCGACAATTCTCGCACAAGCCATCTGCGGGCATCATCCTTTGAAGGTTTACCGCCACTCAGCAGTTGACCAAGCAAGGCATCGGGTGGACTCTCAACAACACGGGGCAGGTAGTATTCGATAATCTGCTCTTTTGATTCGTCAAGGGACTGTTGGAGGTTCTTTTTAACGTCCTTTTGGTGTTTCGCAAGTTTTTCACGGAACTCATCCAATCGTTTTTCAAGATAGGGTTTTGCTCCTTTCAGGACAACCCTTCCATGATCCTTGCCCAGCGAAGGAGTGTAATTTTTCCTGATGTCATTAAGGTCGTCTTCCAGAGGCTTAGACGAAAGTTTGCCCCCCTTTTCAATCAGATCGAAGGTGGTCCGCAGCCGACCTTCTATCTCCTGGCTTCCACCCAATTTCTGAATGCTCGCTGGTATCGCCAGTCGGTGACGCTGGATTGCCGCCCCCGTCAAGCTCAACTCAACATATTGGAGATACGGTTCAAATACCCGCACCTGCCGGACCACATCAAACTTGACTGGTGGAGCCTCTTTCAAGCTGATGTCAACTTGATTAAAGATTGAATGGTCCACCGGAATAAAGTCCCCTTCCGCCGGTAGGCTTGAAATACGCTCTTTCTCTTCGGGGTCTTGGGCCAGGGCCACAGCAACCGCTTTTGCTGCCGGCGACAGCCGAGCTAACGCTTCGGCCACCTGTTCACGGGACAAGCGAAGCGCATTACGAATTTCGCTGTTCGGTTCTGCTTCAAGATAAAGCGGAGTGGGAGTAAAGGTGTATCCCTCGTCGTCGGCGATAATCAATGCGCTTCTTAGGCCCTCGGCATGACGTACCATAATACCGACTTCGCGCAGGAGCTTTACTGCTTCTATCTCCCCATAACCCATCCGCATGACACGTTCATCAAAATCAATCCATATGGTCAGCATTTCGGGGCCGAGGCGTATTGCCGCTTTCACCATTGCCTGGGCAGGCTCCTGCTGCACCCCCGGCCCGGCATAGCAGATAGGCCCCTCGGCCTTGTCGATGATCTCTGCAATACGCCTTGATGACAGGTGGCAAAAAAAAGTATCGTCTTTCATTCGTCAACCCCCGCAAGACTCTGTTCCTGCAAGTCCTTCAAATATTTTGAATATGCATAATCGGCAAGCAGGGTTTTGACCTTGTGCCGTTCACTGTCGGAAAGGGGTTCTTTCAGTCTTCCCTCCGGGTAACAGTCCTGTAGGAACCCGGCATCGACCCCGAACATCTCATCCGATATGTCGTTGAGATTTTCCGGCAGTTCCAGTTCAAAGACCTCCAAGGTGTCCGGGTTGTAGTAGCGGACCGGCGGCCTTGTGAAGTTGTTATATTCCCGCCCTTGAAAACAAGGCTTGCCGTTGCTTGACGGCCAGAAGATGCCGAAGAACTCGGAACGCCCAGACCGGTAGACCTTGGCGATCTGCAAACTGCCGCCCACCTCGCGGATTGCCATATCTTGGGCCATAGTGCGCAAGATTTTGAGCGGCTCCATGTCCAGTTTGGAATCCAGCCTGTCTTCATCAAGAAGATACTGGTGAAAGTTGTCTTTCGCCTCTTTTTCGATGTCCCTTTCCTTGGCCTCGCCCATGAAGGTGTAAAAGCGGGTCTTGTTGTCGTCGCTGGTCAATTCATCAAAGAGAAAACCTTCCGCCTCTTTGGAGTAGTACAACTTCCAGATGCGGAAGCGGTTGGTCTGCCAGCACCAGCCGCCGAACAGAAACCGGGCCTCGGCCCGCAGGGTGTGGATGTCCTCGCCGTGGACCTCGGAAATAATGGTCTTGATCAGACTGGTAAAGAGTTCGGACACATAGTTGAGGATTTCGGCAATAGTAGTGGCGGGTGATTCCAGCCGGCTATTGAAGCGGATGGCGGAGACCAGGTTCAGAATGAGCGGATAGGCCCGACCCGTGGAGCCGGTGAAGCAGAGCAGACAATCCTTGCGCGTCAGTTCAAAGAGCTTGATGCCGTTGTCCCACCGTTCGCCGCCGGTCAAGGCGGAGTCGGTGGCAAAGACCAGTTCTTCCAAATTGTTCAACTGTCGTATCCAGGCAGCGCACAGGGTCATTGCACCACCTCGTCACGCACATCAATTTTGCCGGTCACCACCTCGGAAATCAAGGTGGTGCGGTACTCCTTCAGGAGCTCGATCTGTTTCTTGAACTTGTCGATGATGGTATCCAGGCGGCTACATTCGGTTTCAATGTGCTGGACAATGGCGGTTTGTTCGTCAGGTTTCGGAAATGGTATATAAAAATTGCCTAAATTTTCCATTGATAAATTTGGCTGCGCTGATTGTACAGCTTTAAGCCATAGTAGCTCATTGATTATGCTTGATTGAAGCCAATACCAAACGAATTTGACAAAATCTTTGCGAGCTAACCTAATAAAAGCAACAGCTTGATTGGTGTTAGCTGGCAAATGGTCAGTTGAAAGAATTGCTACTTTGCCAATAGTTGCCCCTGCAATAACGAATAATAGATCATCAACTTCAAGTTTCGATCTTTTTAGAATTTCATTAGTTACTTCATCAATATAATTTTCTGGTTCGGAAACAACATTGTTATTCAGAATATTTTCCGCCTTTAAAAAGCGAACAACACCATTTGGCAATATTTCCCTACCCGCTGTAGAAGGTGTTGTGCCTTTTGATATTGTGACCGTTAAATGCTTAAGTCGTTTCACATCCCAATGCTCGGGAATATCGCCCAGCCAGTCGATGCCGGAAGGTTTCATGGGAGCGTCGGGGTCAAGGCCCTTGGTGACGGCCTGGTTGATCACGGCGGTTTTTTCTTCTTCGTACAGCTCGATCAGCCGCTCTTTATTGGCAATCAAGCAGTCAATCTCCGCTGTCTTGCGGTCAAGATAGTTGGCAATGGCGGTTTGTTCTTGTGGCGATGGAATAAGAATTAAAGCAGAACCGAACTTATCAACTCCCAATCCATACCGAGTAATACCGTTTGCAGACACTTCAAAATAAGATTTCAAAAACTTTGTTTGAAAATACCGAAATAGATACCTCCCGTATATTCTCTTTGGTTTGATATGGGTTAGATGATAGCCGCATAGCACATTATCAAAGTCCTCTAGAACTAATGCAGGATTGGCAATGTCATCAGGTGTTTCAGAGTCTTTTGTTGCAAGGACATCCCCTCTTCTTAAAACAAATTTTTCCCTCTGATCTTCACTAGCCGTTGCCGCCATAAACGATAAGTCACTGGTTATAAATTCATTTTTATACACATCGACATAATTACAAAGCCAAACGGCCTCTTCCCCATCTTTGCTTTTTTTGTCGATATTGCTTGGGAAAGCATCAGCTAGATATTTAAGCTTTTTGACCTCCCACCATTCCGGCACCTCGCCAAGCCATTCCACCCCAGAATTCTTATATTGCGGATACCGCTTCATACAAGCACCTTCTTTTCCAGCTCGATGGTTTCCTCTTCCAGCTTCAGGATGGCGGCCTTGATCACGGCCAGCGGGCGTAGGGGCTTGAACTCATAAAAATACTTTGTGAAGTTGATCTCATAGCCGGTCCTAGTCTTGCTCTCGTCAATCCAGGCATCCGGTATATGGGGTCTGACATCGCGGTCAAAGTATTCCTGGATGGTCTGCGGCACGAGTTGGCCGTTTTCATCTTTGCGCAGGAAGGAGATGTTTTCGGAATCCCGCAACGAGCTGTCCGGCTTGGGGTTGCCCTGTTTGTCCTTGATGATCTTGCCCTTGTCATTTTTCAAGGGGCGTTCCACCGTCACCCGCCAGTAGCCGAAAAAGGCATTCGGGTAAATTTTGCAGAACTCGTTTTCGGCAAAATCGCCATAGATGGTGGTGATAAAGCCGATCCCCTTTTCATTGCCGTTCTCGGCAATGGCCTTGCGCTTGTTGCCAAGGCTCCTGGGCATCTTCTGCCAGAAGCGGTTGAAGGGGAGCTTGCCATCTTTCACCAGCTCTTCGTCTTTCACGCCGGTGGCGTTGATAAGCTGAACCTTGCCCTTACGCTCCGGGGCCTTGTGGTTGGAGAGTATCCAGACATAGGTTGAAATGCCGGTATTATAAAAAAGCTGGTCCGGCAGGGCGATAACCGCCTCCAACCAGTCGTTTTCAATGATCCATTTCCGGATGTCGCTTTCCCCGCTCCCGGCCTGGCCGGTGAACAGGGGCGAGCCGTTGAAGACAATGCCGATGCGGCTGCCGTCCCGCTTCATCTTGGAAATCATGTGGAGCAGAAAGAGAAAGGCCCCGTCATTGATCCGGGGCAGGCCCGCGCCGAAACGTCCGGCAAAGCCCTTGTTTTCACTTTCAGCCTTGATTATCTTCTGGGCCTTTTTCCAGTCCACCCCAAAGGGCGGGTTGGAAAGCATGTAGTCGAATTTGTCATCCGGGAGACCGTCCACGGTAAAGGTATTGCCGAACTTCATATTTGCCGGATTCTGGCCCTTGATGAGCATGTCCGCCTTGCAGATGGCGTAGGACTCCGGGTTGATCTCCTGGCCGAAGACCTCCAGCTTTGCCTTGGGGTTCAGGTCATTCAGGTAGGTTTCCGCCACCGACAGCATGCCGCCGGTGCCGCAGGCCGGGTCATACATGGTCTTGACCAGGCCCGGTTTGGTCAGCATGTCGCGGTCGGTGATGAACAGGACATTGACCATCAGCTTGATGACCTCGCGGGGGGTGAAGTGTTCTCCAGCGGTCTCGTTGGAAAGCTCGGCGAATTTACGGATCAGCTCTTCAAAGACATAGCCCATCTGCATGGTTTCCATGCCGGATAAATCAATTTCGGCAAAGGCTTTGACCACCTGGAAAAGAAGGTCGTTGCGCGGGTCATCCATCTTTTCAATCTGGGCCTCGAAACTGAAATACTCAAGAATTTCCCTGGCGCCTGCGGAAAAGCCGGTGATGAAGTTGCGCAGGTTGGCGGCGATATTGTCCGGGTCGGCAATGAGTTTGGCAAAATCATACTGGCTGCGGTTATGGAAGTTGAACCCAGCTACCTTGTTCAGGGTGACATCCTTGGCGCTGTCCGAGAGCTTTTCAACTTTGGGCAGGTAGCCCAGTACCTTTTGCTTGGTGGGGGCCAGCACGCAGTCCAGTCGCCGTAAAACGGTCATGGGCAAAATCACCTTGCCGTAGTCCGACTGTCTGTAGTCGCCACGCAACAGGTCGGCCACCTTCCAGATGAGATTGGCTTTATCTTTGAAGTTTGTCATGAACGTCTTATCCTTTTATGATTCTGCCCGGAAAAAACAGGCGGAAATAATCTGGTATGTTATGAGCTTGGAGCAAATAACAAAAAGAAAAAGCAGATATATTTTTTGTAACAGGGCGATTTATAATTCTCAAGAAAATTAGAGAATTATCTTTACAAAGGGACTTGCATGAGGGCGAAAGTTTTCTCCGCCTTCGGGTGCGTAATGGGTTACTCGTAGGCTTCCATCTCCTGTATCACTGCTTTCTCAGGTGGGAGCAATATGTATTTTTGTATAGGACGATTGTTTTCTGCTTCGTGCGCTGGCTGGCAGGACTCTTTTTTTTCAAATATATCAACCTGACCCTGCGATTGTCCAAGTTTAAACGGTAAATTAATCCGACAAAGATCAAGCAGGCTTCACCACGATAGTTTGATTTCATTGAAAACCGAGCGCATAATTTCCAGAATCTCTTCATCAACGGGTACGCATTTTTGAAGCCCCGGATCGCGCTTGTTTGACAAGGGTAGGTAAGACAATGGGCCTGAAAAAACTTCCATTGGAACCCCGATATTTTCGCACCATTCGCGGGCAGCTTGCTTAACTGCTTCCAGTTCACCCCACATCTGCAATTCAATTTTCGAGAGTACATCACCCTTCAAAAAATTATTAATATAATCGAATTGTTGCGTAGAACCACCTGCATCAAGCCAACCATCGCAATAGGATAGTGCCTTTGTCGTTTTTATATTGTGCATCAAAATTTTTCTTACCGCCGAAGCAGCGAGAAAATTATACGCTTCAAGAGCCTGACTGAGACCGAAAATAGCCTTGCTATCTCCTCTCCCGCGCTGAGCATGTTCAATCAATTTCTCTGCCTCAATATTATCATTCCGGCTTATAGCGGCATAGAAGGCTGCAGCTCGCTGTGTTGGCGTCAAGGATATGTACACTTTTTTTTTGATTTCCATGATGATTTTTCCTGCATGATTATTTACGTCCGACTGCAAGTTCCAACGCTGCCAATCGCTCTTTCAGTTCGTCAACCTCGGTCACCCGGGCTAAGATCCCTACTGCTGACACAATCTGTGCCGCCACATCGGGGGCAAGCTGTCCACTCGCTGCCGTCCTGATAACGGCATGGGCAATATCAGCTAGGCTTTCCGTCTCCGGCAAATCCACCCTGATCGGTGCTGACTGTGCCTTCATTGGCGGGCATAGGCGGTCAATACACACCTTCAGGGCCTGTAAATCGCCTCCCTTGGCAAGCTCGATGATCTTCCTGGTCAATATTTCCGCCTCTCCCTCAAACAGAGCTTGTGCCATTATTGTTGCCCTGTTCTTTGCACCAGCAGGTCTGCCGGCGGGATTACCTGATTGTCCTGGTTGGAATGGCTTTCCTCGCAGTTTTTTCCCTGTATTTTCAGCCATCTTCTCCTCGCCTTGTAGTAAATTATTTCTTCTCCTGGTTTTGATATCTTGCCTGTCTCATCCAGTTTTGAGAGGATTTTCTCTTACCCTCTGGTGTTCGTGGACCGGTTGAAAGCCCCCCATGAAAGCGGCACCTTCCGTTGGAATACAAACTTCTTTGTTTGCATGGAGTCCCCTTTCGAGTTTTGGCGCCACAGATTAACCACTTCAGTTCTTCCGGGAATCTGGTGCCAGGACTACTTGTCCGGCGTTTCCATGCTTTTCGCAAATTATCATTGTGTTCCCGGTTGAAGGGTGGAAGGGCATTGCTGCCATCGTGAAAACCACAATATTTTTTACCGTCGGCGGGCATCTTGCATCGTTGACCGGTGGTGACTGCTATCGCCTCACATCGGTGGAAACCCAGCCAGCTTGCGGGACGATTGTCCATGCCCTCGTTGTTGTTCATCTTCGATTCCAATGTGAAGTTTTATTAGTGTCTCATGGGGTTTGCCTGTGCGGCCTGAATCCCCTTAGCGGACAGTCGTATGAACTTCATTCCCTAATGGCTTCCTTCCAACCTGGATCGGGCATATTCATGTTCATTTGAAATCAAATCCGGTTAAGTCCCTTTTTTTCTCTCCCCCATGGCTATTCCATGGTATACACTACAGATGGTGAGGCACCTGATTGAAAAAGGGATTTTGCGTTTTTGATGATATTTCATGTTTTGTTTACCTAGGTGAGTCACGTTTTGTGTGTCACCCTTTCATCATTCCTCCACACTACAATCTGTTGTGTGTGAGTGAGTCACATTTTGTCGTGTTGAGTCTTGTTTTCCAAAGCCGTTGAAACGTCCCTTCCTACCGCCCTTTTGCCGTTCGTCAAAGGACATTCCGGGTTTCCATTTTTTCCATTTCTCTGCCAGCCTGTAGACGGAAATATCCTTGTCAAACGCTCCGCCTCGATGTACATGTTCGATGAATCCATGTCGAAAGAGTTGATCGAATGCCCTGGTGATAGTCTGGTTATGCCATCCCTTTGCGTTCAGCTCTTTATAGCTAATTGTTAAGCTGTCGTTGTTTGTGCATACGTACTCACCTTTTCTCTTCCCTCGGTGGTCGAGCTTTTCCTTGAAGTCACGCTTGAGCAAGAACATAAGGAGCAGGTCCTTGCTCGGAGAACCCAACTGCCTGAATGCTAAAGAAAGGACCATCGATCTTGTTATCCATGTTTTCTGCTGTGATTCTTTCTTGCTCATGATGATCATCCAGCCCAGGAGAGGAAGAACAGCCCCCAAAGGGAAGGGCGGATGATGAGGGTGAATGCCTTGAGGCGGAAAGACCTTCGTACTTGTGAAATGTACTGGAAATTGTTATTATGTTTTTGACGTTTAGAGCCGCTTGCGAGGAATCTTCCCGGATACCATTTGCAGGCGGTTTCTTTTTTTCCGGTCATGGCCTACCTCCCCGTCTGCTCGATCAAGGCCCGAATGTCCTCCACCCGCCAAGCCGTGCAACGTTCGGACAGCTTTACCGGTTGAGGGTAACGACCCGATTTTACACCGGACCACCAAGTACTTTTTGAAACTGGGAAGATTGCCGGTATTCCGGCCCTCGGATTGCCTACGATTTGGTGAAGCCGGAGATATCCAGCTTCAGGAAGAGAATACTTTTTTTTCATAACTGTCTCCTTTGTTAATTATGGCCAACGAAAGTCGTTAGCGTTTGGAGACAGCCTATCTTATGTATTTTGTGTTTACCCGGATAGAACTGAGGGTGTTTTATCCGGTGGTTTTATTTGCTATTATCCTCCTCCCCTTGTTCCATCTGCATGTTAAGTGCTTCTTCTTTTATAGAGCGAAATTCTCTGTATAATTTTTCGAGTATAGCGTTTCCAAGATATCCTTTTTTCTTCTGGTCGTATTCGTATTGAAATCCTTTTTTGTTCAGATAATTTTCTGCATCTAAAGCAGCCGATTCTCTGCTCTTTCCATCATCTATCATTTCATCCATATACATGAGAGCGATAAACATTTTTGTTCTATTCGGCCTATAAAGTTGCCGTAAATCTGAAAAACCAAGCGCTGCTGTTATGTCAACGTCTGTCTTGGCTCCATGGGATAATTTCATCAAATCTGCAGCGACTTGTAAAAGATAGTTTTTTATCCATCCCGGATAGGGTTTATCATTCAATGATGATCTGTTTTCAATTTCTTCGATACTCTCCCAAACATACATAGGGTTGTGCAGTTTTTCATAATAGCCTTTGTATATCTCAATAAGGAAATTATTAGCTTTATCTGTTTTATCTTTACCCATGTTTCACCTCGTAGTTCTGATCGGTACAATTTTATTTTCCTTTCCAGACATTAGCCGGTCTAAATAATCCGCCCAGGCCTGCATCATGTTTCGACGTTCAGGGAGATATTCTGCGTAGTTGTACGATGCCCGCACACTGTTCCTTTCAGCATGGGCAAGCTGTCGCTCAATAGCATCCCGGTTCCAGCCATGCTCATTCAGCAGGGTAGTGGCCATACTCCGGAAGCCGTGGCCGGTTATCTCATCCTTGGTGTATCCCATGCGCCGAAGAGCAGAATTGACAGCGCCATCGCTCATGGGCCTGGTGTCTGTTCGAGGGTTTGGAAAGACATATCGACTATGGCCTGTCAGGGGAAATATTTCATTCAGGATGGCCAAGGCTTGCCTGGATAAAGGCACTATGTGCTGAACGCGGGCCTTCATTTTCTCTGCCGCTATTCTCCATTCAGCAGAATCGAGATCAATTTCCCGCCATTCTGCATGCCGTAATTCGCCAGGACGGACAAAGACCAGTGGAGCCAGTTGCAAGGCACACCGGGTAACTATGCTTCCCTTGTAGCCCGCGATCGAGCGCAGCAGGCCGCCAATCTCCTTCGGGTCGGTGATGGTGGCCATGTGTTTACAGTTGGCAGGGGGCAGGGCGCCGCGCAGGTCGCCTGAGGAATCACGCTCGGCACGGCCGGTGGCAACTGCGTAACGGAAAACTTGGCCGCAATTCTGTTTGACCCGGTGCGCTGTATCAACGGCGCCCTTTGCCTCAATGCGGCGCAGGATTGTCAACAGTTCAGGGGCAGTAACGGATTTGATAGGTCTGCTCCCCAGCCAGGGGAAGACATAGAGTTCAAACCGTCTGATAATCTTATCGGCATGGCTTGCCGCCCAGGTTGGAGAAAATTTAGCGTGCCATTCGCGGGCGATGATCTCGAAGGTTTCCGTTTCCTGTATGCCTGCAGCCTTCTGAGCTTTTTTTATATCGCCCGGGTCGGCCCCATTGGCTAACAAGGTCCTTGCCTGTTCACGTCTCTGTCTGGCCTCCAGTAGGGAGACTTCCGGGTATGATCCGAATGCCAGTTTTTTTTCCTTACCCTCAAAGCGATATTTGAGATTCCAGAGTTTGCCCCCGGTGGGGGTGACAAGAAGGAAAAGGCCCCCACCATCGAAAAGTTTTAGGGGCTTTTCCGCAGCTTTGATTTTTCTTATTCTGGCATCCGTAAGAGGCACAATTCTTTTAGGCATGGGATTTCCTCCTTTTTGGGGGCTTCCATTTTTCTTTGGGGGCTTTTAACCGTAAAAAAAGCCCCCAAAACCTTCTGATTTTACTGTACCGCTTTAAACCTTACTGGACAATGAAAAAAGAAAAAGGCCCGAAAATTATGGCCTTTTAGGGCGAAACCGGACATTGCCGGATGGTGACTTGGTGGAGCTGAGGGGGCTCGAACCCCTGACCTACGCATTGCGAACGCGTCGCTCTCCCAGCTGAGCTACAGCCCCATGTTGTTTTTATACTCGCAGCGAGCCGGTTCAACAATAAAAAAACAATGCAGATAAGGAACAAAAACAGTGTGGAGCATAAAAAAAAGCCGCACCAGAAAGGTGCGGCTGGTGATCGGATTTTTCAGCCTCTTACCCGCTTGATGGTTCCGTTGCTTATCATTTCCTGAAACTGGGAGAGAAGGGCTTTTTCCTCCTTGTCCAGATGACCATCTTCATGGGCACAGTCCATGATTTTCTTATACTCGTCAGGTGTTACCTCAAAGTCATGG
>JAWSUG010000046.1:0-16323 GCA_033549385.1 Desulfobulbaceae bacterium
ATAGCATGCTCGCTTACCTGCACGCCTTGCATTTGAGGCTTTTCGAAGTCTCACTTCGTTCGCTTTTCTGCTTAGCCATCACTTGATCACTTTCTGCGAAGTCATCAAGATTTTTCAACCGCAATTTTCCGATACAGCGGGAAAATTAAGGAAGTGAACTGTCAGGATGCAAGATCCTTTTTAAGCTGCTCAAATTCCTCTTTGGAGATTTCCCCTTCGGCATACCGCCTTTTAATGATGTCAAGCGGTGTTTCCTTTTTTGTTTCGGCAGAATGGCGGGAATTTTTTATCAGGATAATGATGAAGAGAATTATGAAAACCCAGAAAATGATCATGACGATCCAGCCAAGCGGATGGACCATATTGTAGCCGTGAAAATTATTATACCAGTGCATCATTGCGGTGCTCCCTGTCGTTCTTTTCAGATGTCGGCCGCCAACTTCCTGCCGTACTGCACGCACTCCTCGAGACTTTCCCTGTCCGGGTTCCAGAGAACGCGCAACCCTTCGCTCACCAGTTCAAATCCGGCATCCCGCAGAGCATCGGAAAGAATCCCCACACCTTCGCCGCTCCATCCGTAACAGCCGAATGCAGCCGCTTTCTTCCCGCGGAACTTCAGGCCGCGGACCTCTTCCAGCAGCCCGGCCATCGAAGTGAGAATTCCCCGGTTTATGGTCGGCGATCCGAAGAGCACTGTTCCGGACCTGAATATTTCCGTGATAATTTCATTCTTGTCGGTCTTGCTGCTGTTGAGCAGTTTGATCTCGGTAAGAGGTGCGGCTTCATGAATGCCGGCGGCAATGGATTCAGCCATCCTCCTTGTACCTTCCCACATGGTGTCGTAGACAATGCTGACCTGATCCTCCCGGTATGCTCCTGCCCATTCCCGGTAGCGATCGACTATCTGCAGCGGTTTTTCTCTCCAGATGACGCCGTGGCTGGGGCAGATTATTGAAATAGGGAGTTGCATCGCCAGCAGTTCTTTGATCTTTTTTTCTACCTGGACACTGAACGGATTCAGGATGTTGGCATAATATTTCATGCATTCCCTGAACAGGAGATCCTGGTCCACCAGGTCATTGTAGAGCTGTTCCGAGGCTAAATGCTGACCAAAAGCATCATTGCTGAAAAGGATCGCCTCTTCAGTCAGGTAGCAGAACATGTTGTCGGGCCAGTGCAGCATGGGGGCTTCCACAAATATCAGTTCCCTGCTGCCGAGACTCAGCCGGTCGCCGGTCTTGACCGGCTGGAAATTCCAATCCTGATGAAAATGGCCCCGCAGGGAATCCACTCCCCTTGGCGAGCAGAACACCGGTTTATCCGGTATATGGCGCATCAGTTCCGGCAGGCCGCCGCTGTGATCGATCTCGGCGTGCGGAGCAATAACATAATCTATGCTTTCGAGATCGATGAGAGAGGAAAGATGCCGCACATATTCCCTGGCGTAAGGCGCCCAGACCGTGTCTATGAGGGCGGTCTTTTCGTCCCTGACCAGATAGGAATTGTACGTTGATCCATAAAATGTTGAGTATTCGCTACCATGGAATTTCCGCAGATCCCAGTCGATTTTTCCCACCCACTGCACGGTATTGCTGATTTTCATTTTATTGCCCTTTCGGATTTCATGAGGAGGCGTTCTTTATTCTTTCGCGCCGCTTCGTTTCTCGGGGATTATCTCATCGGCTGGTTCGATCGTTTTACCTTCCTTGACCGCCTCGATGATCTCAGTGCCGCTTCCGGCGATACTGTCTTCGGAACCACTCTGCGGTCCGGCCTCTATTCCGGGTGTACGGTCCCCTCTGGACCAGGCTGTCCGGTCGATCCTGATCCGGTCATCAACATCCCTCAACCCGAGCACGTCATCGACTATCTGGCGGAGATGGCTGTGAAATCTTTTGTCCGGCAGGAGGCCTTCCAGAATGATCACCTGATTGCTGCTGGTAATCTCCAGTTCCTCGAGCGGTACCCGGCCGTCCCGCCGGACGGCATCCAGCACGGCCGCCTGCAGCTCTTCATCACTCATTCCCTGCAGATCAGGAGGCAGTTCAGGCCTTTCCTCCCCGGATTCAGGGAAGGCTTCCCCTTCCCCTCTCATTTTTTGCCGCTCCTCGTCAATTGCGCACTTTGCGCATTTTGTTGTCCACGGCACTGCTTGCAGGCGCTTTTCCGAAATGGTTTTCCCGCAGGATACACAGACATCATATACATTTTCACGAAGACGGTCGAGGGCCTGATCAATTTCCTCAATTCTCCGTTCCTCCTGTTCGTCCAGCAGTCCGAGCCCTGATGCCAGATATTCGTTGGTCGCATTTTCCTCAAATTCAATTTCCTTCCCGTGCAGATCTTTCCAGGACCGGTCTATTTCCATCCTTTTCTGTATCAGTTCATCGCGAAGTCCCAGCAGTTGTGCTTCAAACATCTGTTTCTGCTTTTCATTCATCGGTTCCTGGTCTCCTCATTGTCCTGTTATTGTACCGGGGGAAGGAATGCTCCCGGCAAGGGCTTTCCCGCAGATGCATTTTGGGGCGGCAGCCTTTTCATCCTCTTAGAATCATGAAATTGAATCACCTGCGGATACCTATGAAAAAAGCTTGCCATTATGTACATCAAAAAAGGCAAATCCTGAAATAATATAAAAATTCCCGGTAGTAAGGGAGTGTATATTTTTTTTATTCGACTTGCCGTTCCTGCGCCGCGGTTTTGTGTCTTCTCTCGCCGGACAGTAATCTCGTTATGCCGGAATTCACGTTCTTATCTTTTCCCGCCCGCCTGTCTGTGGCATGGATCTTGTAATGAAAAAGGTCAAAACTGAAAAACAGGCGTCTTCAGGGCCAATTTGTTTTGGCACGATGATTGCTAATTTTAACGTAAACAGAGGCCATACTTTCCGTTCACCTCAAGAAACATCTGGATTTCGAAAACATGAGCCCATTGCTCAGCTCCATTATCAGTATGATCTTTCTGGCGGCAGGCGGAACAGCTCTCTTTCTCATGCTGAAACTCCAGGGAGGGGGCGAACCGAAAAACTACCGGCTGTTATCCAAATGGCACCGCCTGAGCGGCTGGCTTTTCTCGGCAATTTTCCTGATCATGTTTGTATTCATGCTTGCGCGTGTGGAGAATTACTGGGAAGAATCTTCGCCGCGCATTGCCATTCATGTAGCGCTTGCAGTTGCCCTGCTTTTTCTTCTCCTTCTCAAATCCGCTGTTCCCCGCTATTTTAAAAAACTCAACAAACATCTTTTTCTGCTCGGCACAGCAACGTATCTGACCGCCTTTACCATGGTCTGGATTACGGCAGGGTATTATTTCATCCGGCAGTATGAAGAAGCACCCTATATCTCGCACCTGGATCTTCCTGAGCATATGCTTGATCAGGAATTGGGCAAACAGCTCTTTATTAACAAGTGCTCCATCTGCCATCTCCTCGAGAACATCATGCGGAAGCGAAGCGCCGGATCATGGGACAATGTCGTCAACCGGATGATCGAATTGGCGGCTCCCCGCATTTCTCCGGGAGAAGGTGTTCAGATCCTTCATTATCTGACCGAAACTCATGTACCAACTCCCCCTGCTTCCGACAAAGCTGCCACTCCCCTGGCAAAATACTGCCTCCCGTGTCATGCTCCGAAAGATATAAGAAACCGGACCTATACCCGCACGGGATGGAAGGATGTGATCGAAGAAATGCGCAGCTATGCGCCGGATCTGATCCCGGTGGACAAAACAGACGAGATAGTCGATTATCTTCTTGACCTTCAGCCGCAGCAACCAGCCGCCGGCAAAGGATAATCCATCATAAACCGCACTTTTTCGTCCGGTTACACATTCCCCCTGCCACAGCTATTGCACACCATGGTTATAATGGAAAACGTGCCTTCCGGAAAACAGACAGCCGGTAAAAGAGTCAACAGAATGAATATGATCGGTGGGCTCCCCGTTCGGAGGACCCGGCTTAACGGAAGAAATGTTCACTGTTCAACGGGAATGGCTGACGCGTTCCAGCAGGTATTGTTTCAGGGCGGCAGCATTGTTGTGCTCGCGATCGGCGGCGCC
The DNA here is from genome assembly GCA_033549385.1 of Desulfobulbaceae bacterium. Classification (GTDB taxonomy): domain Bacteria; phylum Desulfobacterota; class Desulfobulbia; order Desulfobulbales; family Desulfobulbaceae; genus UBA10518. Next base: position 4,057 of record JAWSUG010000046.1, read on the forward strand.
AAAAATCAGGGTTACACGCCCTTTTTTCATGTAACCGGCAATTTTTTCGACAAGATCCTCCCGGTCATCAAGTTCCCGGAAATATTTTTCACAAAACTCCGGCCACTTCTCCGGATCGTGACCGAACCATTTGCGCAGCTCGTCGCTCGGCGCAATGTCCTTCATCCAGTCGTCGAGCCGGGTATCCTCCTTTTTGATGCCCCGGGGCCATACTCTGTCTACAAGCACCCTTAACCCATCGTTTTTTTCAGGGTCGTCGTATGCCCTTTTCAATTCAATGCTCATCTGTCTCACAACCTCAGGGTACAAGCACCCTTAACCCATCGTTTTTTTCAGGGTCGTCGTATGCCCTTTTCAATTCGATGCTCATCTGTCTCACAACCTCAGGTTAATCTCTCGTCCATGGTATTATTTAAGACGATCCGCATAGACCTCAGCAATCCTTGCAATCACTGCGGCGGCGGAATTAAAGGCCGTCATGATGGTTCCTTTCTCCGCAACCAGGTCTCCGGCCAGGAAAAGTCCAGGGATATTGCTCTCCCCATATTGATCGGCAGCCGGTTTATTGCCGGCATAGGCAATTCCCGCTTTCTCCAGGAAGGCCCGGGGGGTTGATCCCCCCAGAAAATAGAAAATCGCGTCATAGACAACTTCCTCTTTGCCGCCATAGCAGACACTCACTCTTTTTTCATCCGCGGCAACTCCCGTAATGTCGGCACCGAGCCTGGTTGCAAGATTTTCAAAATTGCAGCACTGGTTGAGCGTACACAGATTCTGTTCATTGATCCGGAAAAATTCCTCGCGCCGGTAGGACAGGGTGACATGATTCTGCCGGCTGAGATAGCAGGCTGCTTCCGCCGCGGAATCGCCTCCGCCCACCACCAGGAGTTCTTTTCCCACCGGCGGTTGTTCTGGCATGCTGAAGTGGATTCTGTCTTTTATCTCTGCCGCTAATTTATAGGAGGGTTTAACCGGTCTGCCGAAGATGCCGATGGCGATGACCACAAGATCCGCTTCAATGGCGGCGTTGTTGCCGCACAGGATCAGAAATCCGTTTTCTTTTTTTCTTATCTCGAGAACCTCGTGACTATGACGGATATCGAGCCTGTGACCGGCAGTCAGCTCATCCATCCAGTCGAGAAAGGATTCCTTTGCCATGGTGGTAAAGGAAAGAGACCCCCGGGGTTCTACGGCCACCTTCCTGTACACCGCATCGACCCGTTTCCCCTGCCGGTAGAGACTGGCAATCGTATCACAGATATGCCCCGCTTTTTCAAGTATTACCACTCCGGGTATCCCGGCCCGCGCGCTCTCAACGCCCAGCGCGATGCCAGCCGGTCCGGCGCCTATGACTGCAAGTTTGACTGATTCCATATCATGTATGATCAGCAGAAAATATGCCAGAATGTGTTTTTATTTGAAATTATCCAAATATGGGCTTGCCTGCTGAATCGGTTGCCGGACAAATTTTTCCATCGCACGATTGGAGTCCACCCGGCCGGACAGATCCCATCCCGGCGGCATAAAGCAGATAGTATCCCCGGGAAATTCCATCAACCGCCATTCCTGAATTTCAGGTAGAGCTGTCCCAGGAAGAAAGGAACCGTACTGAAAACCATTACCGTGATCCAATCGGACAAGCCGGGAGCAACGACCATCATTACCGCTGCCGGCCCGGGGATATAAAGAATAGCCAGGGTCAGCAAAACACTGACTGCAATGGCTATCCAGACATAGATATTCCGGGTCACGTCGTTGATAAAGGTGCCGGTAGCCTTGCCGCGGACATTGAAAACATGCAGGAGCTGTCCGAAAGTAATAATCAGGAAGCTGATTGTCTGGGACTGGGGGATGCTCCTGCCCAGGTATTTCAGGGAAACAAACAGGCCTATAAGCACGGCGATGCTGATGATGGCGGCATGGAAGATGATGAACAGCCAGTGCCTGCGTTCCAGAATAGGCAGGGCCGGGTCCCGCGGCGGCTCATGCATTATATTTTCGTGCCCCTCTCCCATGCCGAGCGCCAGGGCGGGAAATACATGGGTAACCGCGTTGAGATAAAGGACCTGCAGCGGCAGAACAGGCATGGGAAGACTGAGGATGGAGCCGAAAAAAACGGTCAGAATCATGCTGAGACTGATGGTCAGGAGAAAGAGGATGAACTGGCGGATGTTGCCGAAAATGATCCGGCCTTCTTCAATGGCCGCCACAATGGTGGAGAAGGAATCGTCCTTGAGGATCATGTCCGCCGCCTCTCTCGCCACCTGCGTGCCGCGGCGCCCCATGGCAACGCCGATATCCGCCTTTTCCAGCGCCGGTGCATCATTGACCCCGTCGCCGGTCATGGCGACAACATTGCCCTCCTGCTGATATAAAGTGATAAGATCGAGTTTCTGCTTTGGAGTAACTCGTGCAAAGACGGTGCATTCAAGGATCCGTTTTTTTTCAGCATCCCCCGCCTCTTCAATTTTCTTCAGCTCATGGCCTTCCATGGCTTTGATTTCGCCTGATGCCATCTGCAGGTGACCGGCAATGGCCCGGGCGGTGGCGATCTGATCGCCGGTGATCATTATCGTCCTGATACCCGCGGTATGCGCGGCGGCAATGGCTTCTTTCACTTCCTCTCGCGGTGGATCAAGAAAACAAGCGAGGCCGAGAAAAGTAAGGTCCGTGTAGGGCTGGTCATCGCGCCGCGATGTCTCCTTCATGGCAAGGGCCAGGATGCGCAAGCCCCTGGCTGCCTGCTCTTTCGAACGTTCCACCCATTGCCCGCGCAACTCGTCATCAAAGGGCGCATCTCCCTGCGCGCCGATCATTCTGTTGCAGGCCTGCACAACTTTTTCCGGAGCGCCCTTGACGGCAAAAAAATAGCCTTCATTGCTTCGGTGCACCGTGGCCATCATCTTCTTTTCAGTATCAAAGGCGACCTCATACTCTTCAGGGTATTCTTCAAGGAGCTTTTTCCTCTCAAGTCCTGCCTTTTCCGCCGCCACCAGCAGGGCGATCTCCATGGGATCGCCCACCGCCCCGGCCCGGCCGTTTTCCCGGGTCTGCAGTTCGGCATTGCCGCAGAGGGCTCCGGTCTGCAATATGAGCCGCAGGAACTCATGCTCTTCAGGATTAATGTTCCCTCCCTCCGCGTTGAAACTGCCTTCGGTATCGAGTCCCTCGCCGGTAACTTCAAACTCCATATCCGGCAGGACCAGGCGTGTCACGGTCATCTGGTTTTCCGTCAGGGTCCCGGTTTTATCAGTGGCGATAATGGTGGCGCTGCCCAGGGTTTCCACTGAAGACAAACGGTTGACCAGGGCATTCCGGCGGACCATGCGGCGCATTCCCCGAGCCAGGGCGATGGTGGCGACAATGGGCATGCCTTCCGGAATTGCAGCCACGGCAAGGGCGATGCCGGTTTCAACCACCAGGAGAAGATCCCTTCCCGAAAGCCAGCCGACGACTATGATTATCACCGAGAGAATAACGGTCAGCCAGATGAAGGTTCGTCCGAGCTGATCAAGGCGATCCTCCAGGGGCGTATGCTCTTCCCCGGCCTGCTGGATTTCTTCGGATATTTTCCCAAGTTCCGTGGCCATGCCGGTAGCGACAACCACGGCTTCCCCGCTGCCTCGGGTAATGGCGGTACCGTTGAACAGCATGCACCGCCGCTCGACCAGAGGTGTATCCTGGCCGACACTCTCGGTATTTTTGGCCACCGGCAATGATTCTCCGGTCAGGGTGGACTCGTCCGCTTCAACTCTGGCGGCCTCGATGAGGCGCATGTCGGCGGAAACCGTATCCCCAGCCTCAAACACGACAATATCGCCGGGAACAAGTTTCCAGGAAGGAATCTTTTCAATCCTGCCGCTGCGCCGCACCTTGGCAACCGACTGACTGAGCTTCTCCAGAGCTTCCATGGAGCGCACGGCACGGAGTTCCGTGAGAAAGCCTATCAGCGCATTGAAAATGACCACAATGCTGATGGCAACACCTTCCATCCAGCGGCCGACAACAAAGGTTGTCAATGCGGCTGCCGCAAGCAGCAGAACGATAATGCTTTTAAACTGGTTATACAGGATCGACCAGACGCTCTTGCGGGTTTTCTGCTCGATGCGGTTGCTGCCGTGCTCTCTGCGCCTTTTTTTTACCGCTTCCCCGGAAAGCCCTTTGTTCCTGTCCACTCGCAGGGAACGGAGAAGAGCTTCGGCATCATCGGTCCAGGGTGATTGCGGCAGTTCAGACATATTTCTCCAATTGCAAAGGCATCGGCGCAGGCATCAGGCCGGCGGCACTTACACAATACTGGAACGGAAAAAATCGAATTCTCCTGCGCCAGCAAAGGCGGCATTATGCAACAGCCGTTGTTTACGAGCCTCCTCCTTGATCCGGGGTGAAAATATTTCTTCTATGTGCGCAATCCTGGCACCATGCGAAAAAATATCGTAGGAGCGGCCGGGAAACTGACAACCGGCATACCGCTTTTCCGTCCGAAAACAGGGATTATTCAGAACGGACCGTATAAATCTCCTCCTGTTCAGGCCTGTGTCAGGATTTAAATCCAGTGCAGCTCCTGCATTCCGGCCCGATGATCCTGCTTGCAGGCGGCCGCGCATGACAGCAGCCAGTTGCTCATCCCTGATTGTGAAATACCTGAAATTGGCGCGAATATTAGCCGGGGCATGACAGGAGAATATCCTGCCCAACGGAATTTTTCCCCGGAGGAGGGCATTGACGGCCGGGTCGGGAAGGAGCGGGAGGTTTATGGTGGAGCCGGCGAAAACGAAAACAGCTCCATTGCCGGTTAATACGGAAAATCTCGCAGCAATACTTTTTCTCACCCTGTTGCATGGCACTGTGGCGATGACGGTACCGGTAAGCTGCTCCAGCAGATCCGTGGTCATGGCCCGGTTTTTCAGCAGAATCCTGTGGAAAGGATCAACCGCGTCAATGGTTATATTTTTTTTTGCCGGCGTTATGCGATTTTTATCCGTTTTCAAGGGTCCTCTCTCTTTTACATTGCTGCGGAAAACTGCAGTGCAGTTGTTGCAAAAAATACGCCAGTGAACAAGAGGGCTGAAATCCCGGATTTTCCCGCTTTCCCCGGGGAACTTTTTGAGATTAAAAAAATTGCTGGTTCGAGATTTGCAAGTCCTATTTCTCAAGGTATTTCCGCCCGGACGAACAAGGGTCAAACACCGGAGGACTACGTGCAAGAGGTTTTCTGATTATGGTTTCCGCTATAAACAATACTGCAATTCGGCTTTTTGCCCCGATAGCCGATGATTACGGCATCTGGTCACGCTTTCTCAGTTTCGGGCAGGATCCGCGCTGGCGGCGGACCATGATCTCCCGGCTCGGCCTGGCTCCGAAGAGCAGAATACTTGATGTTGCGGCCGGAACCGGCGAGGTGACCCGTCTGCTGCAGCAGCAGGGTCATGAGGTTGTCTCCCTGGACCAGAGCAGGGAAATGCTGCGCCAGGCCGCCGAAAAAGGTGCCGTGGCAGCAATTGGCAGAGCAGAGAAGCTGCCTTTTGCCGATAATTCTTTTGATGCCCTTACCTTTACCTATCTTCTCCGTTACGTGGAAGATCCTTTACCCTGCATGCAGGAACTGGCGCGGGTAGTCAGGCCCGGCGGCAGTGTGGGCATGGTCGAATTCGGCAGGCCGGGCGGCCTGTGGGGACCATTATGGACGTTCTATACCGGAACATGCCTGCCCCTGGCGGGAAAATGCATCAGCCCCGGATGGGAGAGGGTGGGAACGTTTCTGCGTCCCAGCATTGATGCATTCTGGCAGCGGTTTTCAGGAGATGTACTGGTAAAAATATGGGAGGAGGCCGGATTTAACGGGGTAAGCATGACCGGAATGTCCCTGGGAGGGGGAATTCTGATGACAGGGAGGAAAAGATGAACGGCGAAGGTGCGGCATTTTATGCCCGACAGGGAACGCGTCTGGCGGATTTATGGACCCTCCTCCATCCGCCCTATACCGCATGGAACATGTCCTATGTGGCCATTGGCGCCGCCCTGGCGCCGCATGTCGACTGGCTCGTGCTGGGTATTATGCTGCTGACATTTTTCTGCGGCACCGGCATAGCTGCGCATGCCCTGGATGAAATTAACGGCCGGCCCCTGAAAACCTCGTTCAGTGACCGGGAATTAATCTATATGGCTGCCGGAAGCCTCGCCATCTGCGTCCTTCTGGGTTTCCTGATGATCAGGTTTACCTCGCCCATGGTCCTCATGATTTTCGGGGCGGGGATTTTTCTCGTTCTTGCCTATAATCTTGAGTGGTGGCAGGGAATGTTCCACAATGACCTCGGTTTCGCCCTATCATGGGGCGGCTTTCCGATTATCGCCGGCTACTGGACACAGACCGGGACATTATCAATGGCCGCCCTTGCCGCCGCCGCTGCCGCAACCCTGCTCAGCCTGGCCCAGCGCTCCTTGAGCACGCCGGCCCGTTTTGTGCGCCGAAAAACCATTAACAGCTTTGCTGTGTTCGTTACCGGGAAAGATGATCTGTACTGGCAGCAAAAGAAAATGCTTGAGACCTGGGAAAAGCCGCTCCGACTACTCTCCTGGTTCATAATTATACTGGCCGCAGGATTATTGTACGGAAAAATTTAAGCAAAATTTCCTGCAGCCGGTAATCACCCCGGCAAGGGTGCAACAGGATATTTATTATGACGGAAAAATTTATAAAAAAAAGCTTTGCCACTCTCCACAGGGAATTACAGGATCAACTGCGGGGACAGAGACAGGGCTTTGTGATATCGATTCCGGTGGGTGAAACCCTTTTCCCGGAAAGCCTGCCGCCAAGGCTGGAGATTGTTCTGCTTGATCCCGATGAGATGACGGTTGCCTTCCGGAAAGTTTCCGACGCGCGGGGCATCATGCCAAAGAAAGGTGAATGGAATGTGGGGCCCTCGGGTTCCGCGGTGGAGAAAATAATCGCCTGGAATGATCAGATGCTGTCGGTCAAGAAAGGCAGCGCTTCCTATGAGGTGCAGGAAATCTGATCAGGATGTATCAAATCGACCGGGTTCCCTGCCCTGGAAATACACTTCAGTACTTGCCGATGATATGCAAGCAAAATTGGAGCTGACTCCATGCAGGTCTATCGACGCTTTTCCGAGCTGAAAGAATATCACCTTGAAGCCAGGGACGGACGGATCGGTGTGCCGGAAGCTCTTTATTTTGATGACCGGGACTGGAAGGTCCGCTACCTGGTCGTTCAAACCGGAATCTGGATTTTCGGCAGGGATGTGCTGATCACCCCGGATAGACTGAAAGAAGTGGACGAAACAAAAAAAATCCTGGCAGTAGACCTTACCCGCGAACAGGTGAAGAACAGCCCTCCTGTTGCGACGGAAAGACCCGTGTCCCGCCATTATGAGGAAAAATACTACCTGTACTACGGCTGGCAGCCATACTGGTCAAGCAGTCCATTAACCCTGCCGGGAATTAAACCCCGGTCCTATTCAAGTCCGGATGAAATAAATACTGTTGAGCAACCGGAAGATAATCACCTGCGCAGCAGCAGGGAGGTGACAGGCTATGCCATTCACTCCGCGGATGGTCTCGCCGGCCATGTACGGGATTTCATTGTGGCTGATGAGCAGTGGGTTATCCGGTATCTGGAAGTGGATACCGGAAACTGGCTGCCGGGCAGAAAAATTTTGGTGTCCCCGGCATGGATAAAGGAAGTGGATTGGATCCGGAAGGAGGTGACGGTGAATTTGAGCCGGGCGGCAATTGAAAGTGCACCGGAATATGACCATGACCGTCTGATCAGCAGGGAATATGAACTGCAGCTGTTCAGACATTACAGCACCTCCGCCGGTAATGACGGTGACGGGGCCTGAGATCCGCGCGCCTTCATGAAGCGTATTATTAATTCCCTTGTTCTGATTCCATGTTTTAAATTTAAATTTAAAAGACGTCCTCTGCCGCAGGACTGAATCCTGTCACGGCGGACTTGGTATGGAAAAATCCAGCTGTATAAACCCAAAAAGAAAGGCCGATGTCGGAGCAGATGCAAACGGTTCAGGAATTGATCCGTGGTTTATCAGAACATGGAAAAAATCCCGCCATCATAGCCTTCCACAAGGAAGGTAAGGATTTTCAGACGTATAAGGATCTGGCGGAGGCAGTAACGTCGCTGGCCGCCGGCCTGACCGGACTCATGCGGAGCAATGGCAGGACAATCGCCCTCTGTGCTGAAAACAGTCCGCATTGGATTGCGGCGGCAATGGCAGTCATTTATGCAGGCGGCATAATTCTGCCGGTCGACAAACAGTCGGACCGGCAGACCCTCCGGCATATCCTTGAAGACAGCGGGGCCGGGACGATCTTTGCCGGCAGGGAGCAGGCGGATAAAATCAGGCGCCTCGATCTTCCGCATAAACCGCACATATATCTCATTGATACGGAAGAGGGGGAACACAGCTGGCGCAGTCTGTCGACCGGGGAGCCGGATGAAACTCCCACTGCCGCTCCCGATGATATTGCGGCACTTTTTTATACTTCCGGCACTACGGGGCGGCCCAAGGGAGTTCCCCTCAGCCATGCCAACCTGGCCTGCCAGCCCGAAGCGATCAGGCAGGCCAACCTTATTGCCGGGGATGACAGGGTATTGCTGCCCCTGCCGCTTCATCACGTTTATCCCTTTGTCATCGGCATGCTGACACCGCTGGCCCTGGGACTGCCGATTATTTTTCCCGCCTCCCTGACCGGCCGGGAAATCATCCGGGCGGTTGCGGAAGGAAAGGCGAGTATTATAATCGGCGTTCCGCGTCTGTACAGGACGGTTTACGAAGGAATCCGCTCCAGGATAGCCGACCGCGGGCCAGGGGCGGGTATCCTGTTTGCTGCAGTCCTTGCCCTGAGCCGCCGTCTTCGTCACCATTTCGGCATTCTTGCGGGCAGCCGCTTCTTCCCTTTTATTCACAGCCGGTTCGGCTCATCCCTGCGGGTTCTCGCCTCCGGCGGTTCAGCCCTTGATGCGCGGCTGGCCGGAAATCTGGAAGGATTGGGCTGGCAGGTTGCCATAGGCTACGGTCTGACGGAGACATCTCCCCTGATCACTATCAACCCGCCGGGAAGCGGCAATCTGCAAAGTGTCGGCAAACCGGTCAAGGGTGTGGAAATCAGGATCGATGCCGGTACAGCCCCGGAGGAGGCATCTGCCGCAAAAACCGGTCAGGATCATGTAAGCGGACAGGTTCTTGTTCGCGGTCCCAATGTCTTTGGCGGTTACCTGCATCTGCAGGAGGAAACGGAAAAAGCCTTTCCTGAAAAAGGGTGGTTTCTCACCGGGGATCTCGGCCGCATCGACAATGAAGGCTTTCTCTACCTGCATGGCCGGGCAAAAACGCTGATCGTCACCGAAAGCGGCGAGAACCTGCAGCCGGAAGAAATCGAGGAAGCATATGCACAGCATCCAGCCATTGGCGAGATTGGAGTTTTTTTCTCGGCAGGACGGCTGACAGGAATAATCGTCCCGGATGTAAAAAAACTTGGTCATGATGCCGACAACCTGGAAGACCGCATCCGGGATGCTGTTGCGAAGCAGGCGAGAAAAATGCCGTCCTACAAGGCCCTCGCCGATTATGTCATCACCCGGGAAGCCCTTCCCCGCACCCGGCTCGGCAAGATCAGGAGGCATCTGCTTGAAGAGCGCTTCGCCCGGGCAAAGGCCGGAGAAAAGGAAGGCGGCTTGCAGAGAGAGCCGCTGCCGATTGCTGAAATGTCGGATCACGACCAGGCCCTGCTGGAGGACAAAAATACCCTGAAAATCTGGCAGTGGCTGGTCCGGAGGTATGCCGGCAGGAGGCTGACTCCGGACAGCAGTCCCGGTTTTGACCTGGGAATCGATTCCCTGGAATGGCTGGACGTCTCCCTTGAGGTACAGCAGCGAACCGGCATTGAGCTCGATGAGGAGGCCATCGGCGGGATAGAGACAATACGCGACTTGCTGGAAATGGTGAGCACCCGCTCGAAATCAGAGGAATCCCCGGATCCGGAACGCCCACTGCAGGATCCGGAATCCGTGCTTGATGCTGACCAGAAACGCTGGCTTGAGCCACTGGGACCTGTTCTTGCAAAACTGAGCTTTGCCGCTTACCACATTAACCGAATACTCATGCGGAGCTGCTTCCGCCTGCAGGTCATCGGCCGGAAAAATCTTCCGGAAAAACAATGCCTGATTACTCCCAACCATCTGAGCTACCTGGACCCCCTGATCATTGCCGCGGCCCTGCCCTATGATTTTCTTCACCGCACCTATTTTGCCGGGTGGACCGGAGTCGCTTTTCGCAATGTTTTTTTCCGGTTTGCCAGCCGTCTGGCGCAGACCATTCCCATCGACAGCCGGCACGGCGTCTCTCTGAGCCTGGCTTTCGGCGCCGCCGTCCTCAACCGGGGGAACAATCTTATCTGGTTCCCCGAAGGAAGAAGATCAACGGACGGCACCCTGCAGGAATTCAAGCTTGGAATCAGCCTGCTGCTTGAACATTATGACGTTCCGGTCGTGCCGGTTAACATCAGCGGAACCCATGAAGCCATGCCCGTCGGCAGGATATTTCCACGATTTTTCCGGAAAATCACGGTGACCGTCGGCAAACCGGCTGCCAGGGATGAGCTTGTCCAGGGACAAGCCGGGGAAGCCTTACGCGACCGCATCAGGGACGGGCTCCGCAAAAAAGTTGCCGGCCTTCAGGATGATCCGAGAAAGGGCGGCAGGCCGTCTCCGGAAAAATTTACCTTATCGGACGATCAGGAATAGCGCAGGATCGCGGCTGCATTTTCCGCAACCGGCATCTCCCCCGGTTTTTTAACATAGATGTTGCCTTTGTTGACCAGGGTCGACGCCACAGCCAGATCGAGCAGATCCACCGTGCCGGGAAAATCATTGGTGGTGGGCATAATCATGTTCTTTCCGGGATCGAAAACTCCCCACAGCTCTTCATCCTCAAGGATGAAAAGCGTCTCAATGCGGCCGTCTCCGGCTGCCGCGACGATGTCGGTTATGTCGGTAACAGCCAGGCCGGTACCGTGAAGCTGATGGAACTTGTCCCGCGCCTTCTTTTCTTCCTCCGCAAAAAGGGGAGCTGCCAGCTCCCAGGCTTCCCGGTGAAGAGACTCAGGGCTCAGAGCTTCCGGATCAATGTCGACACTCTGGGAGACCAGCATTCCCGAAGATTCGACCTCGCGGTACAGCGGCGGCAGGGAAGCGATGCCGGCCAGGACAACGGGGATTTTCTCGCCGAAAAAAATCGGATAGAGTTTCTTGTCGAGCTGCTGACAAAACCGTGTGATATTCTCCTTTTCTTCATCTATACCCACGCCATGTCCATGAAACATGGCCTGTCTGCGACCTCCGGTACCGGAGGTCTGGGTATGGAACTGCAGCTGTCTCTCCGGATCGTCATACTTGAGAGTTTCCATAAGACTTGCCGGTGCCCCTTCCGGAAGCCCGATCTTGCTGATGCTGAAACGGCTGCCGATAAAAAGACGGGCGCTGCCTTTGCTGAGCGTCAGGATGAAAAAACGTCCATCCCCGGTGACTAAGGGAATAAGCGGTTTAACCCGGAAACGCCCTGCCACTGTCACTGATTCGCTGAATCTTCTCGGCAGAAGAAATCTCTCCCTCATGCCTGCGCAGAAAAATACGGCCAGCCCTTCGGAACCGAGATTTTTCCAGTATGCATAGTCATCCAGCAAGGCATGTTCCGGGGCCAGAAACTCCACTGCTTCCACGGAGCGCATCCCCATTTCCACAAGCATTTTTTCCGCCTCGCCAAGGAGATTTTTATAGCGGATAGTGTCCTGGGGGTCACCCAGCCGATGAACCGGCAGATAAATGGATACGCAGTAATCCGATTTTTTTTCCACCAGTGACCCGATTTCCTTTCTTCCAAGAATTTTCATGCCTTCCCCGCTGCTGATTGTTGAACGTAATTGTATTCCCGTTCTCATTTAAGCATAATGCGTGCCATAAATACTCCAGTCATGCCGCAGGCCGGGCGTTCTGCGGTTTCCACGCGCGACAAACCTGCAGAAGCAGCGGCACATGAACCCGGAACTTTTAACGCAGCATCCCCTGTCCTTTTTGATTGCGGCTGTATGCCGGGGTGCCGGACTCTCCCGGCATGGCAATGAAGAGTGATTTTTTCGGAACAGGGATCCTGATAGTAAATATTTGAGCCCAAAGGGCCCGGCCTTGGTCGCCCCTTGAAGGGGCAACTTTATTGTATTTCCCATTGGCAT
>JAWSUG010000047.1:0-15865 GCA_033549385.1 Desulfobulbaceae bacterium
TACAAATGGTGGCATAAACTCACCAAATATTGTCGACTCGGCAGATATGCCAGTCTAGGTTTTTGCGAACTTATCAACCTTGATGAACTCGTAAAAAGTCAACAAGAGTGATGGATGATGGTTTTTCTTTAGCCGGCAAACGGTTGCGAAGGATGGGTTGAGGGGACTGAACAAATGACCATGGAACTATTGCCGGCACACATGGCGATAAATATGAAGGCGCATGGAGAGACAGAGAAAGGCATGACAGGATACCAAAGGACGATGAAAACACTTAAAGTCTGATCTGTTCCATTGCTCAATTAATTACAAAAGGAGTTGCGCATGCGGCTATACAGTTTGATACATCTCATGTTTTTTTTGTTCATCCTCTGCTCCTTTCAGGCGGCCCCGGCTGCCGCCCAGTTGCTGGCCGAGCGCTTCGATGATATCACTACCCTTCCGGGCGCGGGATGGGTTATCTCCAACCAGAGCAGTCCCATCGGCACAAGCGGCTGGTTTCAAGGCAACGACAATGTTTTTCCGGCCCAGGCAGGGGATTCCACTTCCTATATCGCCGCCAATTACAACAGTACTGCCGATGTGGGCACCATCAGCAACTGGCTGATCACGCCGCCTTTGGTCCTGAGGGGCGACAGCAAGATCTCCTTCTGGACCCGCACTGACACTGGGTCAACGTGGCCGGATCGCCTGGAGGTTCGCCTGAGCACTAACGGCACCAGCGACAACACCGGTTCCACCGCAACCGATATCGGTGATTTTACCACGCTGCTCCTGACAATTAATCCCACCCTTACGGAGGGGGGGTATCCTGAGGTATGGACCCGGTATGAGGTTGCTATAAACGCAACCGGCACGAGCCGCATCGCCTTCCGCTATTTTGTAACGAACGGCGGACCACCGGCTATCAACTCGAACTATATCGGCATTGACACGGTCGAGGTGATCAACCGAGATGTCCTGATCATCCAGGATCAGCTTCCCTGGGGATACAATGCCATCCAGGATATTTTAACCGCGAACAATATCAGTTACCATCAGATCACTTCAGCCCAGATGGACGCCATTGACTTGTCCCGCTATGAAATGGTCATTATACCCAGCCTGCAAACCTACGCCTTCTACACAACCTGGAACACCAATATAAACCAGGTGGAGTCATATGTCAGCAAAGGCGGCAGACTGTGGCAGTCAACATGCAATTTTGGCTTATTGCCACTTGCAACACCCGGCGGAGTGGTCAGCGGGATTGATGAGGATCAGTACAACTTGATCACCGATCCCTCCCATCTCTGGGTGCAGGGGGTTCCCAGCCCCATGTTCGGCAGCATGGCCAGCCACCAGAGCTTCACCAACCTGTATTCCGGTTCCAAGATAGTGGCGACGGCGCAGACGTCCGGCAGACCCGTACTGGTGGATTATCGGTACGGCGCGGGCCGGGTTCTGCTCACCGGCCAGACTCTGGAGTATGCCTGGTGGAACAATTGGGATGGGAAACCGATCCTCGAAAATTCCCTGATGGAGCTCTTTGACTGGAAAAAGCCGTTCTTCTGGCCAATGTTTCTGCCTGCCATAATCATCAACGCTCAGCAGTAGCATTTTATGGTAAAGGCAGCCTGTTCAAACGGACATTTGAGCAGGTTGCCTTTCCTGTTATTAGCCCCAGGGATTACATAGTGTTGGGCGAAGATATAACATACCTGCGAGAAAATCAATGCAATGTATATACTGGGCTTGCAGGTGATGTTTAAAATTCAAGAGCAGAGGCTCGTATTCCCGGGATGTTCGGATGCAGTTGGCGGGAAGTGTGGACAGCGGTTGCCATGTTTATCTGAATGATTATATTAAATCTGTCTACTGGCTTCAATGATTGCGCCGGAATCACGAATCGTTCCGGAATGTCCGCCATGAAAATATCCGGCGGCTTTCGGCTGCTGAACGACAGGATTTTCAGTCAGAAAAGGGGCAAAGCGCTAGAGAAATACAGAGTGTTGTCGGTCGGTTTCCTCAATTTCCAACCATGAATCTGCTTTTCATCATTCTGCTTCCCTTGTTCGGTGCCGTGCTGCCGCCGCTGGCCATGCGGCTGGGGCGCATCGCCAGCGCCTGGATAGCGGCGGCGGTGACCGCGGCGGCACTTTTGCTGGCGGCTGTCCAACTGGCCCAGGTGTTCAGAGGCACCCCGGTGGCCGCATACTGGGACTGGCTGCCGCAAGCCGGCTTATCGATCTCTCTCCGCCTTGACGGACTGGCCGCCATGTTCCTGCTGCTGATCCTGGGCATGGGCCTGCTGATCATACTCTACGCCCACTACTACCTTTCGGCTCAAGAGCCTGTCGGCCGCTTCTACGGCATGCTGCTGCTGTTCATGGGCGCCATGCTCGGCATTGTCCTCTCCGACCACCTGCTGCTCCTGCTGGTTTTCTGGGAACTGACCTCGCTCAGTTCCTTCCTGCTCATCAGCTTCTGGCACCATCGTCCCGAAGCCCGCTGCGGCGCTCGGATGGCGCTGGCGGTCACCGGCACCGGGGGCCTGGCGATGCTGGCCGGCTTCCTGCTGCTGGCCCATATTGTCGGCAGCTACCAGATATCCGTGATCATCGCTGCCGGCGACATCATCCGCAGCCACCCGCTCTACGCGCCGACACTGCTGTTGATCCTGCTTGGCGCCTTCACCAAATCGGCACAGTTCCCGTTCCACTTCTGGCTGCCGCACGCCATGGCAGCGCCCACCCCGGTCAGCGCCTACCTGCACTCGGCCACCATGGTCAAGGCCGGCGTCTTTCTCCTGGCGCGGCTCTATCCCGCCCTGTCCGGTACGGACCTCTGGTTTTTCGTGGTGGGCGGCACCGGGCTTGCCACGCTCCTGTTTGCCGCCTATACCGCCATGTTTCAGCACGATCTCAAGGGGCTGCTGGCCTACTCCACCATCAGCCATCTCGGCCTCATCGTTCTGCTGTTCGGCATCGATACCCCCCTGGCAGCCGCGGCCGGCCTGTTCCACATCATCAATCATGCCACCTTCAAGGCCTCGCTGTTCATGGCCGCCGGCATCATCGACCACGAAACCGGCACCCGCGACATGCGCCTCATCAACGGCCTGGGGCAATACATGCCCTATACCGCCACTCTGGCCATGGTTGCCGCCGCGGCCATGGCCGGGGTGCCTCTGCTCAACGGCTTTCTCTCCAAGGAAATGTTCTTTGCCGAAACCCTGCACCTCAGCGCCCTGGGTTCATTCAATTGGCTGCTGCCGGCTGCGGCGACCCTGGCCGGCATTTTTGCCGTCGCTTATTCATTACGCTTCATCCATGATGTTTTCTTCAACGGTGAATTGTTAAATCTCACCCGGTATCCTCCGCACGATCCGCCCCGCTACATGATGATTCCCTCGGCGCTCCTCGTCGGAGTGTGCCTGCTGGTAGGCATATTCCCCGCCTATACCGTTGCGCCGGTGCTGGTCCTGGCTGCGGGCGGCATGCTGGGGGAGCCGCCGCCGGCATACAACCTGGCCATCTGGCACGGCTTCACCACTCCTTTCAAGATGAGCCTGGTCGCCCTGTTCGGCGGAATAGCCCTCTACAGCCAGCGCCGGAAACTGTTCGCGTTCCACCGGCGCGTCATGTACCTGCCCGATGCCCGGGCTTTTTTCTGGATTTTCATCGAGCGGATGATTGAGGTGACCCGCATCGGCACCGCTTTCCTGGAGAATGGTTCGCTCCAGCGTTACACCGCGCTGCTGATATTCGCCGGGATGAGCGCCGTGGCTGTACCTTTCCTCGGCGGCGATGCGCCGCTCACCGGCCCGCTGCCGCTCTCGTCCATTGACGGCCCGACACTGGTCGGAGCAGTGGTGATGATGAGCGCGGCGCTGGTCACCGTGCTGTGGCACCGACACCGCCTCCGCGCCCTGATTGCCTTCAGCGTTGTCGGGCTGGGTGCCGCCATGGCCTTTGTCCGTTTCTCCGCCCCGGATCTGGCCCTTACCCAGCTTTCCATCGAGGTGGTCACCATCATGCTGCTGCTGCTGGCGCTGTTTTTTCTGCCGCAGCAGGACACCGCCGAATCTTCGTCCTTGCGCCGCGGCCGGGACGGGCTGCTGGCACTGGGTCTCGGCACCGGTGCCGGCCTGCTCACCTGGGGTGTGCTCACCCGTCCCCAGGAGACCATCTCCGGCTTTTTCACGGCCAACAGCCTGCCGGGCGGGGGCGGCGCCAACGTGGTCAACGTCATCCTGGTGGACTTCCGAGGCTTCGATACCCTGGGCGAGATCACTGTCCTGGCTTGCGCCGCCATCGGCATCTTCGCCCTGCTGGACAAACTGTGCCTGCCTTCAGGCCCTGATTTGAACGGACGACGCTTGTGGGCGGACGAACGCCACCCGCTGGTGCTGGCCCAGACCACCCGCTTTCTTCTGCCCCTGGCGCTGCTGGTGTCGGCCTATCTGTTCCTCCGCGGCCACAATGCACCGGGAGGGGGCTTCATCGCCGGCCTGGTCACTTCCATTGCCCTGATCCTGCAGTACATGGCCAGCGGCATTGCCTGGACCGGACAGCAATGGCGCATTCAATACCATCTCGTTATCGCCTGGGGCGTCCTGATTGCCGTTGCCACCGGCGCGGGCAGCTGGCTGTTCAACCGCCCCTTTCTTACCTCGGCCTTCGGCCATTTCCACCTGCCGCTGGTCGGCGATATCGAACTGGCCACCGCCATGCTGTTCGACCTCGGCGTCTATCTCACCGTGGTCGGGGTGGTGATGCTGATTCTCGCCACCCTGGGCAAGCTCACCGGCCGCTGCGCTGAAGCCATGGGGGGGTTCTGATGGAAGCGGTGGCAGCCGTCACCGTTGGCGTGCTGACCGCATGCGGAGTCTACATGGTCCTGCGTGCCCGCACCTTTCCGGTCGTCATTGGCCTGTCGCTGATGTCCTATGCAGTCAACCTGTTCCTGTTCTTCACCGGGCGCCTGGTCACCGGGGCGCCGCCGCTGGCCGGCGGCAAGGCGCTGATTGCCGATCCTCTGCCGCAGGCGCTGGTGCTCACCGCCATCGTCATCAATTTCGGCATGACCGCTTTTGTGGTCATCCTTGCCCTGCGGGCCCGCGGCGAACTGGGCAATGACCACGTGGACGGCAGGGGGGAGAAGCAATGAACCACCTGCTGATCGTCCCTCTGCTCCTGCCGGCGACCGCGGCCATGATCAACCTGCTTCTGGCTGACCGCGGCACCGGCCTGCAGCGCGTCGTCTCCCTCTTCGCCACCGTCTGCCTGCTGCCCCTGGCTATCCTGCTGCTCGGTCTTGCCGACACTGGTGCTTTCAGTGTCTATCAGCTGGGCAACTGGCCGGCCCCCTTCGGCATCGTGCTGGTGCTCGATCGGCTGAGCGCCCTTCTATTACTGGTCACCGCCATACTGGCCCTGTTCACCCTCCTGTACTCCTTCAATGACCATGACCTGCGCGGACGCGACTTCCACATGCTGTTTCAGCTGCTGCTGCTCGGGATCAACGGCGCCTTCCTCACCGGCGACCTGTTCAACCTGTTCGTATTCTTTGAAATCCTGCTCATCGCCTCATACTGTCTGGCCCTGCACGGGTCCGGGCCGGAGCGCACCCGAGCCGGGCTGCACTACGTGGTCCTGAATTTGATCGGCTCCAGCATGTTTCTTGTCGCTGTCGGCACCCTGTACGGGGTCACCGGTACACTGAACATGGCCGACCTGGCGGTAAAAGTGGCGGCCGCCGCACCGGAGGAGGCCACCCTGCTGCGAGTCAGCGCGCTGTTGCTGCTGGTGGTGTTCGGTCTCAAGGCGGCCCTGCTGCCGCTGCATCTTTGGCTGCCGGCGCTGTACGGCAATAGTGTCGCCCCGGTGTCGGCGCTGTTCGCCATCTTGACCAAGGTGGGCCTCTACGGGATCCTGCGCACTTCGACACTGATATTTGCCGCGGACGGTCAGGCGCCGGTCCTGGCCGGCGGGTGGCTGCCGGCGCTGGCGCTGCTCACCCTGGCTGCCGGCATTGTCGGCATGCTCGGCAGCGACCGGCTGCGCAGGCTCATCGCCTACCTGGTTGTAGCCTCCTCGGGGACCCTGCTGGCCGGCATCGCCCAGTTCAGCGTGGCGGGCATCACCGCCGCTCTCTACTATCTGCCGCATAGCACCCTGGTCACGGCCGGCCTGTTTTTGCTTGCCGATCTCATCGCCCGCCAGCGCGGCCGCACCGGTGATCACTTCTCTCCGGCCCCGCCGGTTGCCCAGCCGACCCGGCTCGGGGTGCTCTTTTTTCTCGGCGCGGTGGCCGTCGCAGGCATGCCGCCGCTGTCCGGCTTTATCGGCAAGCTGCTTCTTCTGCAGGCAGTGGCGCCGGCGGAAGCGTTGTGGCTGTGGAGCGTCGTACTTGCCGGCAGTCTGGCCGGACTCATCGCACTCAGCCGCGCCGGCAGCCGCATTTTCTGGAAAACCGAGGGCGAGCGCGCCGAAGGCCTGCGGGCCGACCTGCCGCGTCTTGTTCCCGCCGCAATGCTGCTGGGACTGAGCGTGGCGATGACCGTGTTTGCCGCCCCGATTACCCGTTATGCCGAAGCCACGGCAGTCCAGCTCCTACAGCCGCAGAATTATATCGCCGCGGTGCTGAACCCGGAGAAAGAACCATGAAACGCTTGCTGCCGCAACCCCTGTTCAGTGTGTTCCTGTGGCTGGTCTGGCTGCTGCTGACCAACTCCGTGGCCCCTGGCAATATGCTGCTGGGCGCCATGCTCGGCCTGGCCCTGCCGCTGTTCACCGTCCGCTTCTGGCCCGATCGACCGCACCTCCGCAAGCCGCTCAAACTGCTGCGCTACTTCGCGGTGATGCTTTGGGATATCGTCCTCGCCAACCTGACCGTGGCGCGGCTGATCCTCGGTCCGACCGCGCGGCTGCGGCCGGCCTTTATCCGCCTGCCGCTGGAGCTGCGCAACGAGTTCGCCATCGTCGTGCTGGCCAACACCATTTCCCTCACACCGGGCACCGTTTCCTCCGACCTGAGTCCCGATCGGCGTACGCTGCTGATTCATGCCCTGGACGTGGAGGATCCGGAACAGGCTATTGCCCGCATCAAGCAGCGCTACGAAAAGCCGCTGCAGGAGATTTTCGAATGTTGAACGCCGCCATAGCCATTGCCTTCACCTGCATTGCCGCCGCCCTGGTCCTCAACTTCTGGCGGCTGCTTCGCGGCCCGGAACTGCCGGACCGCATCCTGGCGCTGGACACCATGTACATCAACACCACCGCCCTTCTGGTGCTCTTCGGCATTCACCTGGATCTCACCGCCTTCTTCGAGGCGGCCCTGCTGATCGCCCTGATGGGCTTTATCGGAACCGTTGCTCTGTGCAAGTATATCCTGCGCGGCGACATCATCGAATAAGGAGAAAAACCATGCTGGAAATGCTCATTTCCCTGTTCCTGCTCATCGGCGCAGCCTTTGCCCTGATCGGCTCCATCGGCCTGGCCCGCCTGCCCGATCTGTTCATGCGCCTGCACGGCCCTACCAAGGCCACCACCCTCGGTGTCGGCGGTATCCTCATCGCCTCTGCCCTGCATTTCAGCAACCGCGGCGACGGCCTCAGCCTGCACGAACTGCTGGTGACCCTGTTCCTGCTGAGCACCGCCCCGATCAGTGCCTTCCTCATTGCCCGGACTATGCTGCACCTGCGCGGAGAAGGGGCGCACCGCCGGGGCAAAAACGAACCTTCCGGGCTGTCGCGGTAAGCGGCCTTGATATTGGTATGGCTGGATAAATATCAGCCCTGCTGAAAGTGATATGCATATTTCTATATTTGTTGACAATAACAATTATCACGTTATCCTTTATTCAGGATAAGATACCGGTAAGCAATTTTTTACCATTTGTGAAATAATTCAGAGGGTTAAATGGCTCTTTTTAAGTGGGATGACTCTTTAAGGTTTAATATTGAAGTAATTGATCAGCAGCATGAACAATTGATCAAAGCGATAACTAAACTTGAGAAAGCAATGCTGAAAGGAGAGTCAAGAACTGTCATGAAAGATATATTTAACGAACTTACCATATTTCTGACAATCCACTTCCAGACAGAGGAAAAAATTTTTGAATCGATTACTTATCCTGGGGCTGAACGCCATAAGGAAGAACATCGGGGCTTTATTCGAAAAGTAAATACATTTAAAGATGAATTTGAAGATGAAAAAATAGGTTTAGCTGTAGAGATCATGAATTTTATGTGTGACTGGGTACTCAATCACATAAAAAATGTTGACAGGGAATATGCTGACTTAATTACCAGGCAGCAACTTATTAAATAACTGGCTCAGTAGTGCCGATAAATTGACCTTCGATCATTGGTTACTATAATTACGTATACGATACATCCACAGTATCATTTTTTTCCGACAATTCGAGATTGCCGGCAGTCATATCTTTCCACTTTGATTTTAATTATTTTGAAATTATATAAAACGAATAACCTGCATGACTGAAAATGGAGGTAATGCTGGTGTGTAGAAATATAAAACCACTGTTTAATGTCGACCCGCCTGTGACTGACGAGGAGATTCGAGTTGCCGCACTGCAATTTGTGAGAAAAATAAGCGGGTTCAACAAACCGTCCAAAATCAACGAAGCTGCATTCCATGAGGCTGTTGACGATATAGCAGCTGCTTCCAGAAATTTACTGAGCTCACTTCGGACAACTGCACTGCCGAGGACTCGTGAAAAAGAGAAAGTGACCAGGCAATAGACGCACTTGGCAGAGATTACGCAGACGAGCGCTTTTATCAAGCATTGACCGGGAAAGGAGAATGCACATGAAAACGTGGAGAATTGATCCTGATCATTCGGTGGCAGCGTTCACCGTGCGGCACCTGACGGTTGCGAAAGTGCATGGCCAGTTCAATACAATCAGCGGCATGGTCAATTACGACTCCGCAGATCAGGCGGGTTTTTCCCTTGAGGCGGTTATCGATACCGCCGGCATCTATACGGGCATCAACAAACGGGATGATCATCTGCGCAGCCCCGACTTTTTCGATGTGACAAAATTCCCGGCTATAACCTTTCACAGCACCGGCTTTGCAGCAAGAGAAGACAATAGGGGGAATATTACAGGGCAGCTTACGGTCCACGGAATCACCCGCCAGGTCATTCTCGACGCTGCAATTTCGGGTCCGGTGAAAAGTCCGGAGGAGATCGGCGGGGAGATGACCATTGGCATCTCGGCGAGGACGATGATAAACCGCGAGGATTTCGGGATAACCTGGAACGTTCCTCTTGCCGGCGGCGGGGTAATGATCGGGAGAACTATCGAAATTTTTCTTGAAATCGAGGCGGATCTGGAAAGATAGGGTCTGTAAGCAGCGTGTTTTTAGAGATAGCCGGTTGCGAGGCAGTTCGTTTCTTTTATGTAAGGAGTCGTTTTTTAGCGCAAGGATATTTACCGGATAATTAAAACGAATACAAAGGAGGTACACATGAGTTTGAAGGACACGATTAGTAAAGCGATAACAAAGGATAATCCTGCGGTTGCCCTGGAAGATACATTAGAAACCGCCATTCGCAAGATGGTTGATGGAGGCAGTTCGGCTTTGGTTGTAAAAAGTGGCGGCAACCTCGTCGGAATAGTTACCGACATGGATATCATGGAAAGCATTAGCCGGAACGGTTTGACAGGCGAAATCAAGGTTGCAGACTTTATGGTAAGATGTGAACTCATATCAGAAAAACGGTCAAAAAAAATTCCATGTGTTCAGCTTGATGAAAATGAAAGTGTAGAAAATGCTCTGAAGCTTATGGCCGGTGCTGGTGTGCACCACTTACTGGTATCTGGAGCGAACAATAAGGCCATTGGTATCGTGTCGTCGCAAGCACTTCTCAATTTGATTCTTTAATGAACTGTAGTTTTTCGGAATCGGGTCACAAAAATCTCAAAAGAGAGCAGGATGAAATCTGACAACCGCTCTTAAAAATAATCGGTATACAAATTTACAAAGGATTGCTTCCTTCAGGTTAAGATATCTGCGACCTCTATAATCAACCCTCAGCCATTTCCGGTTGGGGGTTTTTTCATTCTGTCAAAATCGTATCTGATTACGATGAATATCAACTTGCTTTTTTTACAAGTTGGTATTGCCAAGGTTAAAAACTTATTCAACACCAACATATCACGTGCCCATCCGCTCCTTTTTTGGTTTTCTAAACTCAGTTAATGGTCAAATTCCTAATCAATACCTGGTGTTTTCCCCAGATTCAGGACCTGGTTTTATTCTAATAAATTGTACTTATTTCATAACCAAAGGTAATAATTCATAAAATTATTCTTATCAGGTATGGACCATTTATTGCATATAATATCAACGCCTTAGATCTATTTTTTTCCCAATAATTACAAATTAAATAATTTCATTTCGTCATATTTAGCAAAATAGCGAAATGTAGATTTTAGCAGTTGTCAGATCCTTCCTGGTGTTTTCCAGGCTCTTATGCCTGACTGGAGCAAGCGGAGCCTGGGTTGGTTTCTATAAGGGGGTAACAACAAAAAAAATCAGTTTGCTGGAGGAAGCAGAGGACGGGATTTGTGGCTTATGGACATACCTGATGTCTAAACCTCAATCAGAATCATCTAAAAGCAAAGGTGGATAAAAAATGAAGATGAGAAAACAACTTTTTGAAAAGGGCCTAGCCTTAACCATTCTCCTTGGGATAGCGCTTTCGGCTCAGGCCGGATGGGTTGAAACCAAGAAAGACGGTACCCAGACCCTTATCGCAGGCGGCAAAATCAAGCATATGCCGGAAGTGCCTGGTGAACCTTGGTCGGTTATCGATATTTCCAAGCAAACATTCTCAATGTTCAATCCTGATCGGAACACTTGTTCAGTAACAGCGATAGAGGAATTCTGCGAATTTTTCAAGGCCTTCAGTTCCGATGATCAGGAAGGAGAGCGCCCCCCGGCCATCGAGGTGAAAAAGATGGGACCCGATGCAAAGATCGCCGGCCTGGAAACCGTCAGGTACCAGGTGCTTGTTGACGGCAGAGCATACGAAGATATCTGGCTGGCCAAGGATAAAACAATAATAAACGAGATTGGCGATCGATCGGCACTTCAGAAAATAATACAGTGCATGGGAGAATCAGGGGTGGAGAAACACCCAGAATATGTCGGGACGATCACCTCCGGCTGGCTGCTCAAGGTTTATTCTCATGAAAATGAAGAAGTCACGGAAGAGGTCAAAAATCTGGAGAAAAAAGATATTCCGAATGCGGAATTCGACCTGCCTTCCGGCTGCCGGCGGGTCGGATTGCTGGAAAGTATGGGGGGAGAGTAGTTTTATCGAACATCTATATAAACAAAGTGCATTGCGGAACGAAACATCGTTAACACCAAGAAAATTCGAGGAGAATGAAAATGAAGAAAAAAATTAAATCTGTTGTGGCAGCAATGATGACGTTTATTTTTCTTGGAGTCGTCCAAGTGGAAGCCATGCCGAAGAATCCTAATGCCTCCACTTGTGCAGACATCCAGGAAAGCTGCGATGAGCATATAAGGCAATACCAGGATTCTTGTCAAAATGTGGAAAGAGATCTGGCAGCAGCCGCAACGGGTAAGCAAAAAGAAGTTATGATGCAAAGTGTCAAATTCACCAAATGCAATGGACTCCGATCTACTGTTGCAACGTGCAAGCGTAACGTAATCGCCTGCATTCAGAACTCAGTTCAAAATACGCAGCGGTAATAAGCTTCCAGGCCAAAGCGACCGTTATCAGCGGCCGTTTTGGCATATACATTTATTACAACAGGCAATTGCACCGTGAATGAGGAAGCATGGAAGCTCTTTCACGGTTTATCAGTGTATAAAAAATTAAAAATGGGGTGATAAAATGAAGCGTGTCAATCCGATCAGCTTGATGATTCTTTCTTGCGTTTTGCTTGTGCTTTCCCTTGGCTCTGCTGCTTTGGCCGAGCCGTTGGCGCCGGCAAGCAAATTTTCCAAGAAGGGCATCAAGATCTTAAAGTCGTCGAACCAGACCCCCAAGGACTTTGAAAAGGATATTCCGAGCAAGGAAGAGGTAGACATCCCCGTCTATCCAGGGGCAACAGTTTCCTACGTGCTTGAGCCCGGAACGGGTCTGCCTCCAACGGTCAACCTCATCTCCAACGACCCGCCGGATAAAGTCAAGGAGTGGTATCGGAAAAACCTGGAGGGATGGGGATACAGTGATATGCTCAACCTGTTCTATGAGGGCACGCAGGAACCCCAAATTGCCGAACTCTTTGAAGGGAAATACCAGACTGTTGCCGTCATGGAGGAAACCGGCGAGGGACTTGACTTGCTGCTTTTTGAAGTGCCGGACGTCAAAACGCGAATCCAGATCGTCTATAAGATAAAGGGAAATTGAAATGAAAAGCATCATCCCGCTTTGCGCGACCTCCCGGATCGTCTTTGTTCTTGCAATAGGAATCACTCTTTGCCTTTTTTTGACTGCCCCATGCCCGAGCCAGGCCTTCCGGAAAACGAGCGAGGCAGAGGAGTTCCAGAAACCGGGTAAGGTGCAGGCGGAGTTCCTGAAGGCCATACAGAGAAAGGACGCACAAAAAATACGGGAGCTGGTTGCCGGAGGAGCTGATGTCAACACAGAATTTGTGCCCGGATTCACGCCACTTACCATGGCCGCAACGAACGGGGATATTGAGACGGTGCGGACGCTGCTCGAGTTGGGTGCAGATATCAATTATAAAGGATTGAATATGACCGCCCTGTCCTCCGCCGTCTTTGCCAAGATAAATGGCAAGGAGATAGTCACCATGCTTCTGGAGGCAGGAGCTGATCCTGATTTGCATGAGGAGTCCTTGATCTATTTGGCCAAACTTGGCGGCAAAAATGAAATGGCAGCCTTCCTGGAGGAGATCTTGCCGGCGGGAGAGGAGGGAGAGGCCGGCGGGCAAGCAGAAGCAGATGCTCATGATGTCGCCACAAGAAACATCAGGAGTTCTTCCTCATACCGGGAAAATGCCATTGAGCCAATTGAAGGACAGGCCTACCCCTCCGGAGACTATATCGGCCCCTGTGAGATTTCCAGTGAGGGATCCTTTTTTTCGAAAGACCCGAAACCCGGCGATTCAGGAAAGTACAGCTTCACGGCTACCATTTTTCTGGAGGGCAGAAGAGTGAAAAAGTCGGGATCGGATGAAGATGCAATGGCCTTTATAGCAGCTTTTATTACGAGCAAACATTCGGTAAGACCCCCGGAATGCGAACCGGTGTCGCTTGGACCTGATGGCGATTACACCAAGGTAGTGGTCAGGTCGGTTACCGATTGGATATGGGAGTGCTCCTATAATGCCCCCCCCGGAAAATGTCTGCGACAGACACGCAGAGAGAAGAACAAAACCTGGCAATCGGTCTACACGTATTTTAATATCAGCAAGACCGCTGCGGCTCCTCCTGCCGTGAAAAAGCCCGGCAGCCCGAAAGTGACTATTCTGTCACCGGAAAAAGGCGAGCAGTTTGCATTCGACAGTGCCTCTCCCGGGATGTTTTTCATCAATCTCCAAGGAGAAGTGGAGGATTGTGATAAAGAGATTACCTGGGAGGTCGAGGAGGTGGGCAATTCCGACAAAATATTTGACCCCCCTATCGGTGATTCATCCCAAGTCCGGTTCCGTGGACTGCCGCAATACAATTCCGATTTCGGCAAGAAAAAAATTACCGCCAGGGCTTGCGGAAAGTCTGATTCTGTAGAGATAGAGGTGTTTTTCACTCCCACGGCCCTGAACCATCCGCAGGTAACCGGCCCGCCGCCCTATGGCGGTTCGCCGAACTGGTTCTATTACTGGGCGCAGACGAGTGCAGGAAAAGGGGGAGGTTTTTACTATGAGGAAGTGCCAACGTGCACACCAAGTGGAGTTGGAAGGTATATATTCAGGGAAGACAAGATTTATCTCTATCCTGCTTTATATAATGCAGAATGCATGAAGCGTGATGACGGCCAAGTTGCTGATGGAATTGATTGTTTCGGTGAAACAATTCGCCATGAGAAAGTCCATCAAAGAGAATTGAAATATTGGTGGAATAATATTCCTGGAAAAGGAAATTTCCCCGGTATTAGGCCCAATAAACCATCAGAATGTGATGATAGTTTACCTGTGATGACTTATCATGGGACGAGGAATATGTTTACAGGCATAGACACCGATGTAGACTCAGTCCCTGATTACATTGAGGATGGTTTGGCCGGATGTAGGTCGGATCATCCTATTTCCTGTCCGGGAATTCCGAAACAGGTGATTAGGAGAGCTAAAGAATTAGGAAAAACAACACTTGATGCCGATATGAATTCCTACCGGATCAGCTGGAAGCAGTGGCCCCTTGGCGGCGCCAACAGCGAAGATTGGTCCAGATGCGGAAAACAATGGAGGGATGAAGTAAAAGAGTGCCTGAAATAAAAGGGCTTTCAACTGGTGTGATCTCATATGATCTGAAGGTCACTGCCAGGGTCAGATCCTGCAATCAAGCACGACGACCGCCACTGCCTTTGCCAGATACTTACTGCACATCGGGAGCAGCAACCGGTATCAACATACAGAAAACGGCTTTGGCGATGCTGAACAGGAACTTGGCAACTTCCTCGGCCGGATGCCCGTGATTGATAGTGCATGGTAGAATGGCTGATTTTTACTCCCCGGACGTATTAATATTCCGGCAGATAGTTCCAGTATTTTAAACCCATTATCGAGGCTGCAATGTCTTTGCGACAATGTTTTCGCCGGACTCTATTAATCCATTTTCCTGAAGGAGAAAATCATGGAAATCAAGCAGCAGATCAGCGGCATGCCGCAGATTGTCATTCAGGTTATTACCGCACCGGGCAAGTTTTTTGCCGAA
This sequence comes from Desulfobulbaceae bacterium, assembly GCA_033549385.1. Lineage (GTDB taxonomy): Bacteria > Desulfobacterota > Desulfobulbia > Desulfobulbales > Desulfobulbaceae > UBA10518. The sequence goes on from JAWSUG010000047.1 coordinate 14,889, forward strand.
ATGGCCAGGACCGGCGGATTTCTTCCACCCCTGGTCTTCATGATCGCAATGGGAGTCGTAACCGGGATTCTCCAGGCCGTTCTGGGGCTCATGGGCCTTTCCGGCGGCATGGCCGCCGGCATGATGGCTGTGATCCTGGCGCCGATAGTAATCGGGATTTTCGGATTTATCGGTGCGGCAGTGCTGTTTATAATCTGGAAAATCATGGGTTCCGGGGAATCCTACGAGACCGCCTATCGCTGCATGGCCTATACGGCGGCGATCATTCCCATAACCGTCCTTCTTCAGCAGATTCCCTATCTCGGCAATATTGCCGGGCTGGCCTGGATGACCTGGCTGCTGGTGCTGGCCAGCACCAGGGTGCATGGTGTCGCTGCAAAAAAGGCCTGGGTCGGCTTCGGCGCCATTGCTGTAATTTTAGGTCTGACAACAATTAGCTTGGAGATCGCGGGCCGCAAGATGGTGAAGAGCATGCAAAACTGGGAGCAGGAAAACCAGGTCAAAATGGACAAACTGGAGAAACTGGAGAAGATGAACCCCGAAGAGGCTGGCAAGGCTTTGGGGGAATTCCTGAAATCCTTTGATAAATCGAACGAGGAAAAGTAATTCCTGATTTTAATTTAACAAGATAAAGGGAGCAGTGGATAAAAATACTGGTTCTTCACGTTTAAGCGTACTTTTTAAGTGAAAATGTGGACACACTGTTCATTTCTAAAGAAGATACCAATCAACTTTGGAAAGAGATCCAGCATGTCCGCGGTTGGCAAGATTGGCAAGAGCTTCAATATTGAGGTGTTCTGCGGTGCGCCGGTCAAAACCGGAAAGGTGTAGTGAATGCAAGAGTCATACTGTGAAGAGTTAGCCCCTCACACAGGCCTTGAGTCATGCGTTGCAGTCCGCAAGGGCTGGGGCGAAGCGTTGACAGAGGTACGTATGGGCCGAGTATTGAACCGTGAAACATCACTCCAGGGTGCCGA
>JAWSUG010000048.1:0-15601 GCA_033549385.1 Desulfobulbaceae bacterium
TCTTGCCGTGATCAATATGACCAATTGTGCCTACGTTGACATGCGGTTTTGTCCGCTCAAATTTTTCCTTTGCCATCAGCGTACCTCTTGTACTCTTGGTTGAGCCTAAACGCCTCTTATCTTATGAATTATGTTCTCGGCCTTTTTGGCCGGAACATCTGAAAACTCGTCAAACTGCATTGTAAATGTTGCCCTGCCCTGCGTCGCCGATCTGAGATCGGTTGAATATCCGAACAACTCGGACAACGGCGCTTTGGCCTGCACAATCTGGCTGCCCCGGTCAGCCGCCACCCCGATAATCTGGGCTCTTTTTTTATTGAGGTCATTAATAACCTCGCCGAGGTAATCTTCCGGAGTCAGAATCCGTACCGACATGATCGGCTCCAGCAGAACCGGTTTCCCAGCAGCAGCCGCCTTCCGGCAGGCCATGGTCGCCGCTACTCCGAATGCCATTTCGGTCGACCTTTCCTCATCATATGAGCCGCCGACCAGACGGACATTGACATCCACAACCGGATAACCGATCAAGGGCCCGGAATCAAGGCTGTCCCTGACTCCCCTTTCAATGGCCTTAATATATTCTGCCGGTATCTGCCCGGCATGAACCATGTTTTCAAACTTAACGCCCTGTCCGCGCTTTCCGGGCTCGATTTCAATCTCAACTTGCCCGTACTGCTCTCTGCCACCGCCCTGGGTTTCAAATCTACCTTCCGCAGCAGCAGGAACGGTCAGGGTTTCCCGGTAGGAAACCTGAGGTTTGCCTACGTTTGCCGATACCTTGAATTCCCGTATCAGCCTGTCGACAATTATTTCCAGGTGCAGTTCACCCATTCCGGAAATAATTGTCTGTCCCGTATCCTCATTCACCGAAATCCTGAAGCTGGGATCCTCCCTGGCAATTTTATCCAGACTCTCCAGCAGCTTTCCTTCATCGGCCTTGGATTTCGGCTCGATTGCCACGCCGATTACCGGTTCCGGAAAATCCATGGCTTCCAGAATAATATAGTCACCGGCTCCGCAAAGCGTATCTCCGGTGGTCGAGAACTTGAGTCCGACAACTGCTCCAATATCGCCCGCCATCAGGCTTTTGACTTCCTCGCGCTTGTTGGCGTGAAGCAGGAGCAGTTTGGAAATTTTCTCCTGCTTCCGCTTGAGCGGATTAAAGACCTTTTCGCCAACCTTCAGTTCACCGGAATAAACCCTGATAAAAGAAAGGTTGTCGACAAAGGCATCAGCCTGCAGTTTGAATATCAGGCCGCAGAACTTTTCCTTCTGCAGCGCCTTGCGATATACAGGCTGACCGTCCTTATCAAGGCCCTGAACCGGCGGTATATCATCCGGCGAGGGAAGATACAGGGTCACCGCGTCCAGCAGCGGCTGCACGCCTTTATTCTTAAAAGCTGATCCGCAAAGCACGGGAACAACTTTAAGCTTCAGAGTCGCCTTGCGCAGCGCTTTGTGTAACTCTTCCGGAGCTACTTCTCTGTCTTCAATAAATTTTTCCATGACACCCTCATCGAAGTCGGCCAACTTCTCGAGGAGTGCCATCCGGGCGGCCGATGATTTGTCCTTTAAATCGTCGGGGATTTCCTCATCTGTAACTTTCAGGCCTTGAGTTTCCTCATCAAACAGCAGCATTTTCTGCCGGATGATATCAATGATGCCTGAAAATTTCTCTTCACTGCCTACCGGCAGGGTTATGGATACCGGGTCAGCTCCCAGTTTCTCCCTGATTTCATCCACACATCGCTCAAAATCGGCTCCTATGCGGTCCATCTTGTTGACAAAGGCGATCCGTGGAATCCGATAATGATCTGCCTGGCGCCAGACTGTTTCGGATTGAGGCTCAACGCCCCCAACCGCACAAAAAATTGCTATGGCACCATCCAGAACCCGCAGGCTGCGTTCCACCTCTATGGTAAAATCAACATGGCCAGGGGTATCGATTATGTTAATTCGATGGTTCCGCCAGAAGCAGGTTGTTGCCGCCGAGGTGATCGTTATCCCTCGCTCCTGCTCCTGTTCCATCCAGTCCATAACGGCCGCACCGTTATGGACCTCGCCCATCTTATGCGAGCGACCTGTATAAAAAAGAATACGCTCTGTTGTGGTGGTTTTCCCCGCATCGATATGAGCCATGATGCCAATATTGCGCAGGTTGGATAATAATCCGCGGCCAGCCACTTCCATTTTCCGTATTCTTCAATTTCATTTATTTTTCTGTATCTGCTGACAAAAAAATGTTGTTTTATCTACAGCAGTCTGTCCCGCTTGTCAATAATCTTCTGTCAGCAGGGACTCTTCTCTTACCAGCGATAATGGGCAAAGGCCTTATTTGCTTCCGCCATCTTGTGGGTATCGTCACGTTTTTTCACCGATGACCCCCTGTTGCTGTATGCATCAAGGAGTTCCGCGGCCAGCTTCTGCGACATGGACTGGCCTGAACGGCTGTTGGCAAAATTGATAATCCAGCGGATAGCCAGCGCATTACGTCTTTCCGGACGGACTTCCACCGGAACCTGATAGGTCGCCCCGCCGACACGGCGCGATTTGACCTCCACCCGCGGACGAACATTCTCCATCGCCGTCTCGAATACTGCGAGGGGTTCTTCATCACTGATGCGTTCGGCAATAATGCCCATGGCATCATAAAATATATGTCTGGCAAGCGATTTTTTACCGTTCTTCATCAAGACATTGGTGAACTTCGAGACCAATGCACTGTTGAATTGCGGATCAGGCATTATAGATTTTTTTTCAATCAGTTTTTTTCTAGGCATAACTCACTCCACGCGGGTAGCAAAGACACATCATTATTTAGGCCGTTTAGCACCATATTTCGATCTGCCCTGACGACGATCAGAGACACCCAGCGTATCGAGTGTACCGCGAACAATATGATACCGGACACCGGGCAGATCCTTTACACGCCCTCCCCGTATAAGCACAACCGAATGTTCCTGAAGGTTGTGACCGATACCGGGGATGTATGAGGTTACCTCTATACCATTGGTCAGACGAACCCTGGCAACCTTCCGCAGGGCTGAGTTCGGTTTTTTCGGCGTAGTTGTATAGACACGCACACACACCCCGCGTCTTTGCGGACAACTCTGCAGAGCAGGGGTGTTGGACCGCTTGGTTATCTTTTTTCTTCTACTCCGAACAAGTTGATTGATTGTCGGCATTAAAAATACTCCTCATATAAACAACACAGCTAATTTCCGTTCACAATACGTGAAAAGTCAAACAAACGTAAGAGAATATCTTATAGTCATATCCCTGTCAAGAGTAAAAATCCTACTGCTCTCGATCGATGCGATATTGACTCAGTCCGGTTCCGGCAGAAATCAACCGGCCCATGATAACATTCTCCTTGAGCCCGGTCAGATAGTCCACCTTGCCCGCCATGGCCGCATTGGTCAATACCTTGGTGGTCTCCTGGAAGGAAGCCGCCGAAATAAACGAATCGGTCGACAGGGAAGCCCTGGTCACCCCGATCAGCAGAGGCTCGGCCGCCGCCGGAACAAGCTCCTCCTCGCCCCTTTTCCTTCTCTCTGCATTCTCAGTCAGTATCCGGTCATTTTCCTCCTGGAAGATCCACCACTCGATCTGCTGACTGAGCATGAACCTGGAATCACCCACCTCCGTCACCTGAACACGCTTGAGCATCTGGCGGACAATGGTTTCTATGTGCTTGTCATTGATCCGCACACCCTGGAGGCGGTACACCTCCTGGATCTCATTGACCAGAAATTTAGCCAGTTCCTCTGCGCCGAGGACCCGCAGGATATCATTGGGCAGCACGGAGCCTTCCATCAGCCGTTCTCCGGCCTTGACATAGTCGCCCTCATGGACGGTGATATGCTTGGCCTTGGGCACGAGATATTCCTTGGGCTCTCCTGCTTCCGGGGTAATAATAACCCGGCGCTTGCCTTTCAGATCCTTGCCGAAAGTCACCCGGCCGTCGATCTCACTGATAACGGCCTGCTCCTTGGGCTTCCGGACCTCGAAAAGCTCAGCTACCCGGGGAAGACCGCCGGTGATATCCTTGGTCTTGGTCGTTTCCCTGGGAATCTTGGCGATCACAGTACCGGGGGTAATCACATCGCCTTCATTGACGGTGATGATCGAACCCACAGGCAGGGAATACCGGGCGGGAATGTCAATCCCCGGCAGTTTCATGGTTCTGCCGCGCTCATCCTTGATGCTGATCCTCGGATTCGCCTGCTTTATTGTTGTTGTATGGGTAACGACCTTACTTGCCTTGCCGGTGACCACGTCCACCTTTTCCTGCATGGTTTCGCCTTCAATGATGTCGCCGTACCGAACCTTGCCGCCGATCTCGGTAACAATAGGAATGGAGAAGGCATCCCAGTCGGCAATAATGGCTCCGGGTTCCACCCCGCTGTTGTCTTTGAACTTCAGCTCAGCACCATAGGGAACCTTGAACCGCTCCCGGTCAATGCCCTGGTCATCTATTACCTTGATTTCGGCATTGCGGTTCATAACAATGTCAAAACCCGCCGCATTAACAACCGACTGCATGTTCTGATACCGCAGGGTACCGCCGCGTTGGGTCCGTACTTCCGCCTGTTCGATGCTCCGGCTCGCCGTACCGCCGATATGGAAGGTACGCATGGTCAGCTGCGTTCCGGGTTCGCCGATGGACTGCGCCGCGATGATGCCGACGGACTCGCCAATATTGACCATATGGCCGCGGCCCAGGTCCCTGCCGTAGCACTTCGCACAGATGCCGCGTTTTGATTCACAGGTCAGAACCGAGCGGATCATGACCTTGTCGATGCCGGCAATCTCGATAGCTTCTACCTTGCTTTCGGTTATCTCCTCCTCCATTTCGACGATGACTTCACCGGTATGGGGATCGACGATATCCTCCAGGGCAACCCTGCCGAGGATGCGGTCGCCGATACGGACAATCACCTCGCCGCCCTCGATAAGAGGTTCCGCGATGACCCCCCGCATGGTGCCGCAGTCTTTTTCCACTATTGTCGAATCCTGGGCCACATCCACCAGCCGCCGGGTCAGGTATCCGGAGTTTGCCGTCTTCAGGGCCGTATCAGCCAGACCTTTCCGGGCACCGTGGGTTGAAATAAAATACTCCAGGACATTGAGTCCTTCCCGGAAATTGGCCTTGATCGGTGTTTCAATAATCTCGCCGGACGGCTTTGCCATAAGGCCGCGCATACCGGCAAGCTGCCTGATCTGGTCTTTTGAACCCCTGGCGCCGGAGTCCGCCATGATAAACACGGAGTTGAAACTCTTGGTCTCCACCAGCTGTTTGTTGCTGTCACGATGATACTCAACCGACATTTCATCCATCATTTCCTTGGCCACCTTGTCGGTTATCTTTGACCAGATATCCACGATCTTGTTATATTTTTCGCCATCGGTGATCAGACCGTCGGAATACTGCTGCTCCACTTCCATGGTGTCCTTTTCAGCCGATTCGACCAGCTCTTCCTTGCCGATGGGGATCTTCATGTCATTGATGCAGATGGAAATACCGGCGCGGGTCGCGTGCTCGTATCCCAGATCCTTGAGCCGGTCGGCCAGAATGACTGTTTCCTTGGTGCCGGCATGCCGGTAGGTGTAGTCGATCAGAAAGGAAAGCTCCCTCTTGGACATTTCCTTGTTCACCAGGCTGAAGGGGACCTTTTCCGGCAGCAGTTCACTGACCAGGATGCGGCCGATGGTTGTCTGGACAACCTTGCCCTTGATTCTGACCCCGACCGGAGCCTGCAGATGCGCCGCACCGTGATCATACGCCATCCTCGCTTCATCGACCGAGCTGAAAACCAGCCCTTCCCCCTTGGCGCCGAATCGTTCACGGGTCATATAGTACAGGCCCAGGACTATATCCTGGGTCGGGATAATGACCGGCGAACCGTTGGCCGGGGACAGAATGTTGTTGGTCGACATCATCAGGATCCGCGCTTCAACCTGTGCTTCCACCGAAAGCGGAACATGCACCGCCATCTGGTCACCGTCAAAGTCGGCATTGAATGCGACGCAGACGAGCGGATGAAGCTGAATCGCCTTGCCTTCAATCAGCACCACCTCAAAGGCCTGCATGCCGAGACGGTGCAGGGTCGGAGCCCGATTGAGCAGGACCGGGTATTCCCGAACGATCTCATCGAGAACATCCCAAACTTCCTTGGTTCCGTTCTCCACCATTTTGCGGGCACTTTTAATGGTGGTAACGTAGCCGAGATGTTCCAGCCTGTTGTAAATAAAGGGCTTGAACAGCTCCAAGGCCATTTTTTTCGGCAGACCGCACTGATGCAGCCGCAGATGCGGACCGACGACAATAACCGAGCGGCCCGAATAATCGACCCGCTTCCCGAGCAGATTCTGGCGGAACCTGCCCTGCTTGCCTTTCAGCATGTCCGACAGGGATTTCAGGGGGCGTTTGTTGGGACCGGTGATTGTCCGGCCCCTTCTGCCGTTGTCAAAAAGAACGTCAACAGCCTCCTGCAGCATCCGCTTCTCATTGCGGATGATGATGTCCGGCGCATCCAGTTCCAGCAGCCGCTTGAGCCGGTTATTGCGATTGATAACCCGGCGGTACAGGTCATTGAGGTCGGAAGTTGCAAACCGGCCGCCTTCCAGGGGGACCAGCGGCCGCAGATCCGGCGGCAGCACCGGGATGACCTGAAGTATCATCCATTCCGGGCGGTTGCCGGAATCCCGGAAAGCTTCCACCACCTGCAGGCGTTTCCCCAGCTTGGTTCTCTTGGTGACGGAACTGGTTTCCTTCATCTCCTTGCGCAGTTCTTCCGAGAGGGAATGCAGGTCAAGGGCCGCCAGCATATCGCGGATAGCCTCAGCGCCGATACCCACTCTGAATTTGCCTGGAAATTCTTCCAGGGAGGTCCGGTATTTCTCCTCATTGAGCAGGGTTCCGACCGGCAGTTGCTCGACTTCGGAGGAGACAACCGCATAGGATTCAAAGTACAGAATCCGTTCCAGCTGCTTGAGCGTCATGTCGAGCATGGCGCCGATCTTGCTGGGCAGGCTCTTGAGAAACCAGATATGGGCAACCGGAGCCGCCAGGTCTATATGGCCGAGTCTTTCCCGGCGCACTTTGGACTGGATGACCTCGACTCCGCACTTTTCACACACCACGCCGCGGTGCTTCATGCGTTTATACTTGCCGCAGTTGCACTCAAAATCTTTTACCGGACCAAAAATCTTGGCACAGAACAAACCATCCCGTTCCGGTTTAAAGGTCCTATAATTAATGGTTTCCGGTTTTTTTACCTCTCCATGCGACCACTCGATAATTTTCTGCGGCGACGCAAGAGAAATTTTAACTTTATTAAAATTGACCGGTCCTTTCGGTTTTGCAAAGAAACTGAACAGCTCTTCCACGAAATCACCTTTATAAAATCATATCGCTCGTCTTGAAACAGCCGGTCCTGGTACGGAGTTGATATGGACTCCTGCCATCTGCATGCCGGCTGTCTGACACCTGACCTCTGCCCCTTCTCCTACTCGAGAAGTTCCACATCCAGACAAAGACCCTTGAGTTCCTTGACCAGGACATGGAAGGATTCCGGTAATCCGGTTTCGAGAAAATTGTTTCCCTTGACGATCTTTTCATACATGGTGGTCCGTCCTTCAACATCATCCGACTTGACCGTCAGGAATTCCTTCAGGGTATAGGCTGCTCCATAGGCCTCCATGGCCCAGACCTCCATCTCGCCCAGGCGCTGTCCGCCGAACTGCGCCTTGCCGCCCAGCGGCTGCTGGGTTACCAGGGAATAAGGTCCGGTGGATCGGGCATGAATCTTGTTGTCAACCAGATGATGCAGTTTGAGCATGTACATGGTGCCGACCGTTACCTGGTTGTCAAAGGATTCGCCGGTAAGGCCGTCATACAGTGTCGCCTGTCCGACCTCGTCCACACCTGCCATTACCAGCAGGGCCCGAATTTCATCCTCCGACGCCCCGTCAAAAACCGGAGTGGCCATGTGTATTCCGTGTCCGTATTTGCGGGTCATATCAAGCAACTGGTCATCGTCCAGTCCGGCGGTCAACCGCTGATATTCGTCCTTGGAATAGACACGCTGGAGAATTTTTTTAATTTCGGCTGTCTCATGCTGCTTTGCCAGGTTCTGAATCTGCTCACCGAGCCGTTTGGCGGCAATTCCCAGATGGCATTCAAGAACCTGGCCGACATTCATTCGCGAGGGAACGCCGAGAGGATTGAGAACCAGATCGACTGTCGTGCCGTCGGCAAAAAAAGGCATATCTTCCTCCGGCAGCAGCCGGGAAACCACACCTTTGTTTCCGTGCCGGCCGGCCATCTTGTCTCCCACCGCCAGTTTACGCTTGGTGGCCACATAAATCTTGACCATCTTGACCACGCCCGGCGGCAGATCATCACCTTTTTCCATGCGCTCAACAATGCCGTGATAGCGCTCCCGCACGACCTGGGCCTGGCTCTGGAACCTGGCGAAAACGCCTTCGATTTCATCCATATATTTTTTCTTGTCGGAAAATTCTATGTTCATCAGCCGGTTGAATTCGACCTGTTCAAGAATCTTGTCCGTCAATTTTTTGCCGACTTTAAGGAGAACCTTGCCTTTTTTGTCTTTAACATCATCTTTGGCTGTTTTGCCGGCAATGATTTTCTTGAGTTCCTGCCGCACCCCTTTCTGCAGGCTCTTTAATTCATCCTCCATGTCACGGTTCAGGCGCTCGATCTCGATTTCCTCGATCATCAGGGTACGCTCGTCCTTGTCCACGCCTTTGCGCGAGAAAACCTTGGCATCAATGACCACACCCTCGATACCGGGCGGAACCCGCAGGGAGGAATCCTTGACATCACCCGCCTTTTCGCCGAATATGGCGCGCAGCAGTTTCTCCTCCGGGGAGAGCATGGTTTCACCCTTGGGGGTTACCTTGCCCACCAGCATATCGCCGGCCTTGACTTCAGCGCCAATGCGGACAATTCCCGATTCATCCAGATTCCTGAGTGCCTCGTCCCCGACATTGGGAATGTCGCGGGTTATTTCTTCCTTGCCGAGCTTGGTGTCCCGGGCCATGGTTTCGAATATTTCAATATGTACCGAGGTAAAGGTATCCTCTTTCAACAACCGTTCGTTGATCAGGATTGAATCCTCAAAGTTGTACCCCCGCCACGGCATGAACGCCACTGTGACGTTTTTGCCGAGAGCCAGTTCTCCCATTTCCGTGGAAGGTCCGTCGGCAAGAACCGTGCCCTTCTCCACTCTCTGACCAGGCATGACCAGGGGTTTCTGGTTGAAGCAGGTATTCTGATTCGATTTCTTGTATTTTGACAGGCGGTAGACAGCAACACCGGTATCAAAGCCGTCTGTTCCGGGCTGGTCATAACGAACCACGATACGGGTAGCATCGGCTTCGGCAACAACACCGTCGCCCCCTGCCAGCAGACAGGCCCCGGAATCACGCGCAACATATTTTTCAACCCCGGTGCCGACCAGCGGCGCTGCGCTTTTCAGCAGCGGTACGGCCTGACGCTGCATATTCGAACCCATCAGGGCGCGGTTGGCGTCGTCATTTTCGAGGAAGGGAATCAGCGACGCGGCCACGGAAACAAGCTGGTTGGGCGCCACATCCATGGCAGTAACCTGCTCGGCGGTCACCATGGTCACTTCACCGTCCTGCCGGGCGATGAGACTTTCCTCGGCGATCCTGTTGCCGTTGAGCAGGACCTTGGCTGGAGCTATGACATGATCCTGCTCCTGCAGGGCGCTGAGATAATCAATTTCATCGGTCAGCTGCTTGTCTTTGATCAGCCGGTACGGAGTTTCTATAAAGCCGTAGGGATTCACCGTGGCATACGTTGCCAGGGAAACAATAAGGCCGATGTTCGGGCCTTCAGGAGTTTCAACCGGACAGATACGGCCGTAATGGGTGGGATGAACGTCGCGAACTTCAAACCCGGCCCTCTCCCGGGACAAACCGCCGGGCCCGAGGGCTGACAAACGTCTTTTGTGGGTTACCTCGGAAAGCGGATTCGTCTGGTCCATGAACTGGGACAATTGACTCGTGCCGAAAAATTCCTTGATCGCCGAGGTTACCGGTTTGGGATTGACCAGGTCATGGGGCATCAGCGTCTCCACTTCCTGCAAAGTCATTCTTTCCTTGATGGCTCTCTCCATCCGGACAAGCCCCATCCGATACTGATTCTCCACCAGCTCCCCGACAGTTCTTACCCGCCGATTGCCGAGATGATCGATATCATCTCCTTCTTTCAGCTCATCCTTGATCCTGACCAGGTATTTGACACTCTTGACAATATCCTCTTTGGTAAGGGTGCGGATCTCAATGGGGGTGTCGATGTTCAGTTTGGTGTTAATCTTGTAGCGGCCTACTTCCGAGAGATCATAGGTGGAGGCGTTGAAAAAAAGATTATCAAAAAAAGATTCCGCAACCTCCGGAGTAGGAGGACTGCTGGGGCGCAGTCTCCGGTAAATCTCCAGCAGCGCTTCCTCCTTGGAATGAACCTTGTCGGCGGCCAGTGTTTTCCGGAACGACTCGGAAACGCTGACGCCGTCAATGAACAAAAGTTCAAAATTTTTCAGTTTTGCCTCATCGATGGCCTTCAGCATCGATTCGGTAACTTCCTCGTTGCACCTGCCGATGACTTCGCCGGTATTCGGATCTGCCAGGTCGCCTGCCAGGAAACGGCCGATAAGATCTTCCGGTTCAACATCAAGTGATTTGACACCCGATTTTTCAATGCGGGCGACCATGGCCTTGGTGACCTTCCGCCCTTTTTTGCCAAGGACATCACCGGAATCGGGATCAATCAGATCTTTAGTCAACCGCATACCGAGAAATGTCTCGGGCTTGAAGACCTGGGAATATTTCCCCTTCTTGATCTCGATCAGGTCGATCTTGTAAAATTCCCGCAGCAGTTGTTCGGCATCATAGCCGATTGCTTTAAGCAGGACAGTGACCGGGAGTTTACGCCGCCGGTCGATCCGCACATAGAGGATATCCTTAATGTCAAATTCAAAATCCAGCCAGGAACCGCGGACCGGAATGATGCGGGCGGAATAGAGACGTTTGCCGCTGGCATGTGATTTTCCGTCATCATGGGTGTAGAACAGACCTGGAGAACGCTGCAGCTGATTGACCACCACCCTTTCGGTGCCGTTGACGACGAACACGCCGTCCTTTGTCATCAGGGGCAATGAGCCGAGAAAAACATCCTGTTCCTTGATATCCCGCACGGATTGGGCGCCGGTTTCCTCATCAACATCGAAAGTAATGAGGCGGACGGTAATTTTTACCGGCACCTCGTAGGTCATGCCCCGTTCAATACATTCTTCAACCGTGTATTTCGCGTCACCGAAACTGTAACGGACAAATTCCAGCGAACAGAGTCCGTTGAAATCGGTGATGGGAAAAATATTTTTGAAAATTGCCTGAAGCCCGAAGTCTCCTCTTTCATCAGGATTGGTAGCAACCTGCAGAAAACGCTCATAGGAGTGCCTCTGCATGGCAATAAGATGTGGGGGCTCAAGAGTCTGACTTGTCTTAGCAAAACTTTTTCGTACTCTGTTCATAATCTCCCTCGAAACGATCAGCAAAATTCAGGCGCGAGTTTGTTAGTTTTTTTTAAATTTCAAGTAATTACATATACAACCCGGTATGCCGGATTCCCTTGAACCCACAAACGCAGCAACGCTACGAGGGGAAACCCCCGTAGCGTTACCTTGTGCTTAGCACCGCCTGTTGCATCATGCGATTTTTGACAGGCATAAAGAGAGCAATCTATTTAATCTCAACGGAACCGCCGGCTGCCTCAATTTTTTCTTTGATCTCATTGGCTTCTTCCTTGGTAACGCCTTCTTTAACTGCCTGCGGCGCGCCTTCAACCAGAGCTTTAGCCTCTTTCAGGCCCAGAGAAGTGATACCGCGAACTTCCTTGATGACCTTGATCTTCTGATCGCCTGCGGAAGTCAGGATAACGTCGAACTCGGTTTTCTCCTCGGCAGCCTCGGCACCGCCCTCGGCAGCAGCAGCGGCGGCAACAGCTACCGGAGCAGCTGCGGAAACGCCGAATTTCTCCTCGAACTCCTTGATAAGATCGGCAAGTTCAAGGACACTCATATTTGATATAAATTCTACTACGTCTTCTTTGGTAACAGCCATTGTCTTTCCTCCTGATATCTACTGTAAAGTCTGTATTAATTTTACCTGCCCTGCAGATTGCACAGTCTATGACCGGCACTGCCGGGTCATTAATTCTCTTTCTGTTCTTTGATCGCCTGCAGGACATAAACAAGCTTGCCCGGGACGCCGTTGAGCACCCGCACAAAACCCGTGGGTACGGCAGCCATGGTGCCGAGAAGTTTCGCCAGCAGTTCTTCCCTGCCCGGAAGTTTTGACAAGGCAACGACATCATCAGCAGTGAGCACGCTGCCGTCCAGGGCGGCGGAACGAATGCTGAATGCATCGTATTCCTTGGCAAAGGCGGCCAGGGCTTTAGCCGATGCGACCGGCTCTTCGAAACTTATCGCTATGGCAGTGGTACCGGTAAAATACTCGGAAAGTATTTCATAATCGGTATCCTTGGCGGCCAGCTTGAGCAGGGTATTCTTGGCAACCTGAAACAGAGCATTGTTCTTTTTCAGTTCGCGGCGAAGCTTCTCAAGATCGGTAACCTTCAGCCCCTGATAATCGGCGACCACGGCAAATTTTGCTTTACTGAAGGTTTCGTTCAGTTCACCGACCCTTGAAACCTTTTCATCTCGATTCAACTGGTTTTCCTCCTCGATTGTTGGTCACGGGATAACCAAATGCAGCAGATATGATCCAATGAAGACGTAAGTAAGGGACAATAAAATATAATGTCACTTGTTTCCGGCCTCGGCAGGTTACTGTCGGCTCTTTTATCACTCCGGCAGTAATTAAACGTCAGTACCTGCTGTCTTTGACCTTCCCAATTAATATTGTGAATACCTGAATATATAAAAAATCCTCTATTGCTTTCTCATTTCATATTTTTTTAATGAGAGAGCGAACCTGCAGCGGATCCATTTTAAATCCGGGTCCCATGGTAGAGGAAACCGAAATTCCCCGCAGGTATACTCCTTTGCTTGAGGATGGTTTAAGCTGAATAATCTTATCTATAAAGGCGGTAATATTATCGGCAAGTTTTTCCTTGCCAAAGGAGGTTTTGCCCACGGAGGCGTGCACAATCCCGGCCTTGTCGACCCGGAAGTCAACCTTGCCCATTTTGATCTCTTTAACAACTCTTTCGATATCAAATGTTACGGTTCCCAGTTTGGCATTGGGCATCAGGTTCCGGGGACCCAGCAGGCGGCCGATCTTGCCAACCTCGCCCATCATGTCCGGGGTGGCGACGGTCTTATCAAAGTCAAACCAGCCTTCCTTGATTTTTTCAATCAGTTCGTCCGATCCCGCATAATCAGCTCCCGCCGCTTTGGCTTCAGCTTCCTTTTCGCCCTTGGCAAAAACAAGGACCCGCATCTCTTTGCCGGTGCCATGCGGCAGCATGACGCTGGAGCGGACCATCTGGTCGGCATGGCGGGGATCAACTCCCAGCTTGACGGCAATATCAACCGACTCATCGAAATTTGCATATTTGGCCTTGAGAACATTATCAAGCCCTTCGTCAAGTTCAATGAGCTTGGCGGTATCAATTCCCTGGATCGAATTTCTGTATTTTTTTCCTCTTTTTGACATAATCCTCACCCTTCTTTATTCTCCCCGTTCCGGTGGGCAACCTCATACGGGTTCAAATGAATGAATACAGGTCAGCCAACGCTACTTGATAATCGTAATGCCGCAGCTCCTGGCTGTCCCTTCCACTATTTTCATAGCCTGCTCAACATCATAGGCGTTCAGATCAGGCATTTTAATTTCGGCAATTTCCCGGATTTTATCCCTGCTGATTTCAGCGACACGCTCCCTTTTCGGATTGCTGGAACCCTTTTTCAATCCTGCCGCCTTCATAAGCAGAACCGATGCCGGCGGTGTTTTGGTGATGAAGGTATAGGACCTGTCATTGTACACGGTAATGACAACCGGGATGATAGTGTCACCCTGGGCCTGGGTCTGGGCATTGAAGGCCTTGCAGAAATCCATGATGTTGACGCCGTGCTGGCCGAGAGCCGGCCCCACGGGCGGCGAAGGATTTGCCTTGCCTGCGGGAATCTGCAACTTGATATATGATTGAATTTTTTTAGCCATTGTTCACTTCTCCAAAGCCTTTCCGGAGTCTAATTTTTACTCACCTGAATATATTCGAGTTCGACAGGAGTTGACCTGCCGAATATCGAAACCATTACCTTAACTCTGCCTTTCTCAGGATACACCTCTTCGATTACCCCCTGGAAATTGGCAAATGGTCCTTCAACAACCCGAACAGCATCTCCTTCTTCAAAAATGACCTTCGGTTTCGGGGTCGTCGCCCCTTCTTCTATCCTGCCGATTATTTTCAGGGCATCCTTTTCAGGAAGAGGCTGAGGATTGCGGTTATCGCCTACGAAACCTGTTACTCTCGGAGTATCATGCACGGTATGCCAGGTGTCATCGTTCAATTCCATATTGATGAGTATATACCCTGGAAAGAACTTGCGGGCTGAGGTCTTCCTGCTGCCCTTGACCATTTCAACCACCTGTTCGGTGGGGACCAGGATTTCTCCGAATAAATCCTCCTGTTTGGCGGAGCGAATACGTTCAAGAAGCGCTTCTTTTACCTTGTCTTCAAATCCGGTATGTGTATGTACAATATACCAATATTTAGCCATTATCCCGCCTTTAGAATACTGCTGCGCTTATCGTAGAACAAAAGAAACAAGCTTGCCGAGTAACAGGTCCACGGTTCCTAAATACATGGATATCAGGATTACCAGAACAATCACTAACCCGGACAACCCGACCGTTACTTTTCTATCAGGCCAGACAACCTTATTGAATTCAGCCCGTACCTCCTGAATAAACTCCCTTATCTCAGAAGGGGAATACCAAGGTTTACCTTCAGGTTCCCCCTGGGATTTTTTTTCCTGAGAAGCCTTGACCGTTTGTCCTTTTTTTTTGATTGCCATTCTATCCGTTTTAATTTACCCGGCAGATTCTTGATACTGTGACGAATATGGCAGGCCAGGAGGGACTCGAACCCCCAACCCTCGGATTTGGAGTCCGATGCTCTACCATTAGAGCTACTGGCCTGCGCAAATCTTCCAGCTCAATTCCTCCAGCTATGTTGAATTTACCTGAACAGAAAATCAACTGTCGCTTATTTGGTCTCTTTATGCGGCGTATGGGCGCGGCAGAAAGGACAAAATTTCTTCAACTCAAGCTTGTGAGGAATTGTCCGTTTATTTTTGGTCGTCGTATAGTTTCGCTGCTTACACTCGGTGCAGGCAAGCGTTATAATGTCTCTCATTTGTCAAATCCGGAGTTCTTCATACAGACGATGTCCATATCCGATGAAGGCTTTAGTGCAGCTTTCTAAAATTTTCTGTTACAGCAGGTTATTCGATAATCTGGCTGATAACACCGGCGCCGACGGTCCTGCCGCCTTCGCGGATCGCAAAACGCAGCCCTTCCT
>JAWSUG010000049.1:0-14031 GCA_033549385.1 Desulfobulbaceae bacterium
CCAATTGGACTACTTCAAAAAAATAATAACAATCGGCCCGCTCGTCTATACTGTTCAGTTTTCAAAGATCAAAAATACGTTTGCCGGACAGCAAACAAAACCAGCGTGATGACACGTCTGGTAATTTATAACTATAAATTGAGTATGTGTTTTTGTCAATATTATACTTTACGATTTTCATCCCTTAATTGACAAAAGTTACGGCAAACGAGACGGGAAACTACATGAGGTTGTGCAGGCTGTCAACAGAAAAGCAGTACCCGGAAATCTTTTACGGGCGGGAATTATATCCCGGTGATCCCAAGACACCGGAACGTCGTGAAAAAGCAGGCAATGGCCGGGAGGGATTATTTGACGTTGCGGACGGGCACCTCTTTCAATCCAACCGCAACATCCCGTCTTTATTCACCGGTCAACCAGCGACCGAGAGTATCGACAATTTTCTGTGCCTGTGCTTTACTGGAGATATTGAATTTGGACTTGGGGAGATACTGCCCCTTCTGTTTCTGATATCGGCGAACACTATATTTCTCCGGACCAAATTCACCACTGGTACGGTTCAGATCCTGATAACGGAAAATAATGGTAGTCCAGGCACCCTTTGAAAGTATTTCCTTGTCCAGTTCCTTGACGATTAAAGTGCCGTCTTCTTCATAATTTACGGTCAGGTCATTTATATCGGCAGACATGCGAAGCTCCTATGCTTTAGGTAAAAAAGTATGGGCGCTACCATATACTCTCTTAATGAATTGCACAAGGTTGTATTCAACTGAAGCTGTTCAGACTGAAGGCTGTTAGGTTATAGTGTGCCGGCCTCCGGCCGGACGAAGATAAAGCTGCCAACTGATGACTGCCGACTGCCAACTCACGGCAAAGCCGTATAAGCGAAGCAACAAACCCCTAAAGCCCTAAACCCCTAAAAACCTAAAAACCTAAACACCTAAAAACCTAAAAACCTAAATCAATCCCTGCGGAAAACCAGGCGGTTGCCGTCCTTGGCATCGACTAGGATCCGGTCACCTTCCTGGAATTTTCCTTCCAGGATTTCCAGAGCAAGGGGGTCTTCTATATATCTCTGTATAGCCCGCTTTAAGGGTCTGGCACCATAGTTTGGATCATAGCCCATGGCAACCAGAAACTGCTTGCTTTCCTTGGTCAATGTGACTTTGAATTTCTGCGCCTCCAGACGCTTTGCCATGCGTTTGATCTGGATATCGACAATTTTCATGAGATCGTCACGGGTCAATCCCTGGAAAGTTATAATGTCGTCGACCCGGTTGAGAAATTCCGGTTTGAACTGTCTGTGAAGGAGTTCGTCAATCTGGCGCCGCAGTTCCTCGGGGTCGGTCTGTCCCATATCCATGATAAGGTGACTGCCGAGATTGGAAGTCATAATCAGGATGCTGTTCTTAAAATCAACCGTGCGTCCCTTGCCGTCGGTCATCCTGCCGTCGTCCAGTACCTGCAGCAGAACATTAAAGACATCCGGATGCGCCTTTTCGATCTCATCAAGCAGGATGACGGCATACGGCCGACGGCGGATTGCCTCGGTAAGCATGCCTCCTTCATCGTATCCCACGTAACCGGGAGGTGCGCCGATCAGCCGGGCCACCGAATGTTTTTCCATGTACTCGGACATGTCGATCCGAATCATGGCATTTTCGGAATCAAAGAGAAAATCTGCCAGACTCCTGGCCAGTTCGGTTTTTCCCACCCCGGTGGGGCCGAGAAAAATGAATGAACCCAAGGGCCGGTCCGGGTCCTGGAGACCCGCCCGCGCCCGGCGGACGGCATTGGCCACCGCTTTGATTGCTTCTTCCTGGCCGATGACCCGCTTGGCCAACTGCTGCTCCGCCTGGACCAGCTTTTCCCGTTCACCTTCCAGCAGCTTGTCAACCGGGATGCCTGTCCATTTTGCAACCACCTCGGCAATATCCTCAGCAGAGACCTCTTCCTTGAGCATCTGGTTGTTTTTCTGGATTTCCGCCAGCTTCCGGTTCTGTTCCTCGAGCTCCTTTTGCAGGCTGACGATTCTGCCGTAGCGGATTTCAGCGACTTTGCTCAGGTTGCCGGCCCGTTCAGCCTGCTGTTCTTCAACATGGGCGGCGTCAATATCACTTTTGGTCTGCCGTATCCGCTGGATGACCTCCCGTTCAAGATTCCACTGGCCTTTCATGGCGTTGAGCTGATCGTTCAGGTTGGCCTGTTCTTCCTTCAGTTTTTCCAGTCGTTCTTTCGAAGCCTTGTCCTTCTCTTTTTTCAGGGCTTCCTGCTCAATCTCAAGCTTGATTTTTTTTCGTTCCAGTTCGTCAATTTCCGTGGGCAGGGAATCGATTTCAATGCGAAGTTTGGAAGCGGCTTCGTCAATGAGATCAATAGCCTTGTCCGGCAGGAACCGGTCCGTTATGTAGCGGTTGGAAAGAGTAACCGCGGCGACAGTGGCTGCATCCTGGATGCGGACGCCGTGATGGACCTCGTATTTTTCCTTGATTCCCCGGAGGATGGCAATGGTATCATCCTCGGACGGCTCCTGCACCAGCACGGGTTGGAAACGGCGCTCCAGGGCAGCGTCTTTTTCAATATATTTACGGTATTCATCCAGGGTTGTGGCGCCGACACAATGGAGTTCGCCGCGGGCCAGAGCCGGTTTGAGCATGTTGGATGCATCCATCGAACCTTCCGCGGCACCGGCTCCCACCAGGGTATGAATCTCGTCGATGAACAGGATTATTTCCCCGGCCCTTTGTTCAATTTCCTTTAAAACCGCTTTCAGCCGATCTTCAAACTCGCCCCGGTATTTTGCCCCGGCGACCAGGGAACCGAGGTCAAGGGCGATGACCTGCTTGTTTTGAAGGGTTGCGGGGATATCGCCGTTGACTATCCTCTGGGCGAGCCCTTCTACGATGGCGGTCTTGCCGACGCCGGGTTCCCCGATAAGCACAGGATTGTTTTTGGTGCGCCTGGAAAGGACCTGGATGATTCTCCGGATTTCCTCGTCCCGACCGATTACCGGGTCGAGTTTTCCCTTGCGGGCGACATCGGTGAGGTTGCGGGCATATTTTTCCAGGGCCTGGTATTTTTCTTCGGGATAAGGATCTGTTACTCGCTGGCTGCCGCGAACCGATGTCAGGGCCTGGAGAAAATTATCACTTTTCACCCCCTGCCGGTTCAGCATGGAAGTGATCTTAAGGGATGAATCAGTAAGCATTGCCAGGAACAGATGCTCCTGGCTTACGTACTCATCCTGCATCTGGGAGGCGCTTTTGAAAGCCTGGTCCAGCAGGTTCTGCAGGCTTCTGGAAGCATAGACCTGTCCGGCTCCGGCACCGGATACTTTCGGCAGCTGTTCGATAAGCTGATTGGTTTCGCTGAGAATAACACTGGGCGTTATCCCCATTTTCTGCAGAACCGGAACAACAACTCCATCGGGCTGCTCCAGAATAGCTTTGAGCAGGTGTTCCGGCTGGATTTCCTGATTGCCGAGATCCCGTGCCAGTGAATGTGCCGCCTGTATCGCTTCCTGTGATTTGAGGGTAAATTTGTCAAGCTGCATAAATTATGTCTTCTCCGCCGTTTATAAAAATAAAAGATAACAAGAGGTTGGTATTTCCCTTCAAAAATAAGGATGTTTGAGAGTCTGTCAAGATGCTTGCCCCCGGCGGTTCAGGATGCTGCCCGTCGGGAAGTGCTGTTTTATTGGTTGGCGTTGCGGTGGCGTAAATATATGTTCTGCAGGGGAGAAGACAAGAAAAAGCCCCTGTCAGAGAGTGACAGGGGCGCGAAATTTAACCCGGCTGTTTGCTAATGAATTATCCGCAGGATCCTGTTGCACACGATCCTGAGCTGCAGCCGCCGCCGCCGCCGACAGGATTGGCAGAGGTAATTGAAAACCCTGATCTGTATCCGGCGTCTATAAAATCTATTTTAATTGATCCGCAAGTGTTGAGAAGACTTTCTTCAACCAGAAAGGTTAATTCATCTTCCTTGAAAATCTGGTCGCTTTCTTTTGACTCATCCAGAGCCAGGCCCAGTGAAGGCCCGGCTCAGCCGCCCTGCATCAGGGCTACTCGTACTGCAGAATCAATATTGTTCTGCGACAGATACGATTTCAGGTTCTCCACCGCAGATTCCGTAACTTCAAACATGATTTCCTCCTCAGTAATAATATGTAAATAATATAGTATCAGTAAATTGTATTAAAATGATAAAAAGGATTGCCTGATAAGTCAATGGTCGAATACCATTATACGTTCTTTATTTTCGCAAAGTACCGGTACGGAGGATTTTCGAGGATGGTCAATATTCTGCAGAGATAGATGCAGGTTGATGGTGAGCGTCCGGGTGGTAATGCAATGGCTGCCGGCTTCTGAAATTTAAAAATGTCATCAGCGGAGATGGTGTTAAGATGCAGATGAAACTTTATGAAATGTATAATCGATTGTACGAATTTTTTGGTCCGCAGCAATGGTGGCCGGGGGAAAGTCCTTTTGAGGTCATGATTGGGGCAGTGCTGACCCAGAACACAAACTGGATAAATGTTGAAAAGGCTATTGATAATCTGAAAAGAGCAGGACTTCTCTCTTTTGACCGTATGTCATCCCTGCCCGTGGATCTGGTTGCTGAATACATACGGCCGGCCGGCTATTATAACATCAAGTCCGGCAGGCTGCGGAACCTTTTCGACCTGATCCGGGAAAGATATAGCGGCAGTGTGGATAAGCTTTTTACCGAAGAAACGGAAACCCTCAGGCAGGAATTGCTGTCGGTCAAGGGAATCGGGCCGGAAACGGCTGATTCAATTCTGCTGTATGCCGCCAACCGTCCGGTTTTTGTGGTAGATGCATATACGTATCGAATCATGTTGCGTCATGATCTCATTCCGGAAGAATATGGATATGAGGAAATTCAGGAGTTTTTTATGGATGGCCTGGAGCCGGACAGTCAACTCTACAATGAATTTCATGCCCTGATTGTCTGTGCCGGCAAACAGTTTTGCAAAAAAAACACTCCCCGCTGCCAGGACTGTCCCTTGGCAGGAATTTAGGAGTTTAGGGGATTAGGGGATTAGGATATTAGGGAAATAAGACTGAACAGCTACAGTATGGAATGACTTTCGACTCGCAATTTTCCAGCCACCAGGATTATCAATCTTAACTGCCAGCTGAGAATGACGAAACCTAAACACCTATACACCTAAACTCCGCCTTCTCTGCCTCCTGAAACCCCATAGTGCCAGAGAAATTTCCTGCAGATGCCCCGGATCATACTGGCTTCTTTCTTGCTGATTCTTATCCTGCTCAGAAAATGCCTGATATTGCGCATCCAATATTTTGAATTGTCTTCGCCCAGGAAAGTGGTTGTGATGAGAGCCTGCTCAATATGCCCATACATGCCTTCGAGCTGGTGAATGTTTGCAAAGTCGGCATCAGAACCGGGTGAGGTGGGTGGCTCGTTTTTTGCCATGGAAAGTTCATAGCAATGTATGGCGACCGCCTGTGCAAGGTTGAGCGAGGAGAAGCCAATAGTCGGGATCGTTGAGGCGAACTGGCAGAAATCAAGCTCTTTTGAGGTTAATCCGGTATTTTCCGGCCCGAACATGAGGGCAATATCATTTCCCCTGGCCAGAGGCGCAACCTCGGCCATAATTTCGCGAGGGTTGCGCAGAGGCAGTCGCTGCCGGCCCTGCCGTGCGGTTGTGGCGACAATAAAATGAAAAGGGGCAACCGCTTCTTCAATGTCCTGGTACGTGGCCATTCCCTCAATGAGATGGGCAGCCTTGTGGGTCGCCATTTTCAACATGCGTTCCCGATCAGGTTGTTCGTCGGTAACTACTATGAGCCGGCTGATACCGAAATTGAAAGCGATACGGGCTGAAGCACCGATATTCTCGGGATACCTGGGCCCGACAAGAATAATAGTCGTACTGCCGGCTTTTTCCGGTTGCTTGGTCCCGGCCATGGGAAATGTTTAAGGATGATATGGATATGGAGAAATCAGGAGGATTGGCCTGACTCCTTGAAATCAAGGGCTTTTTTGCGCTCTCCTTCAAAATCTTCGCTGCTTTTAGCCGGAGTTCCGGTCAAGCGCTTAAAAAACGGGATGATGCCGCTTTCAGCTTTATGCATCTCCTCTTCCGCTTCCTTGAGGGTAATCTGCCATGCCGGAGCAAAACCGGGCGCTTTTTCAAACATGATGTCAATGGCCCGTTGATAAACCTGAGCCTGGCGAAGTTCCTGCCGGCCGGGCTTCTGATTCATTACCTGGACCATGTTCCGCAGATTGTCCCGTTCCTGTTTGAGTCTTTCTATGTCCTTTTTGCGGCGTTCGTTTTCAGCGGAATCGATTTCGAGTTTGGTGTGCAGATGTTCACGGAGCTTTATTACGTTTTTGGATAATTCGCGAATCTTGATTTGTGAGCGGAGCCAGAAAACAAACAAAAGAACTATGCCGACAGCCAGTCCCCGGAAAAATGGATTTGCCAGCATATTCATGTACCAGCTTGTTTCTTCCATAACAATCCTCGTCCAATTAAAATTCCAGATAAAAACTTGTATATTCTTGGTTTACCGAGAACATATGATCATGCGCAAACCGGAACAACCCGGTGATTACGCTGCCCATTATCTTTATTGAATAAAAATGGCATCGTCAAGAGAAAGAATTTTTTACACGATTGTTACCTTGCCGTTTTATGTTTCATTTTATCATAAACAGCACAGGCAAAATAGAGAATTCCGGCGATAATAATGATGGTGGCACTGGCAGGCAGGTCGGGAAGATAACTGATAAAAAGGCCGCCGGTGGTGCTCACAAGACTGAGAAGAGTAGCCACCAGCATCATGGCGGGCAGGCGTGCGGTTACCTGACCTGCTGCGGCGGCAGGCAGGGCGAGAAGGGCAACAACCAGTATAATACCCACAACCTGGACCAGGAGGACGACGGTCAGCGCCACCAGGCAGAGAAAAATTGTATTATAGAGATGAACATGAATCCCTGATATTCTGGCAAATTCTTCATCAAAGCTGATTGCCACCAGGCGGTTGTACAGGAGAAATACCGAGACAACGAGGACAAGGTCAAGAATCGACAGGAGCAGCAGGTCAGTGAAAGAAACCATGAGGATATTTCCGAACAGATAGCTCATAAGATCCTCGTTATAGCCGCTTGTCTTACTGATGAAAATTATACCGATGGCCATGCCGATTGACCAGACTGCACTCAAAAGCGTATCCTGGCGCATGGTGGAGCGGCTCAGCATGAAGGAAATGACGAGCGCGGCAGTCAAGGCTGCGGCGACCGCCCCCATAAGCGGGGTCAGGAAAGTCATTCCCTGCTCCTTGTGCAGATAGCCTGCCAATCCCATCCCGCCCAGTGTACAGTGCGCTATGGCCCCGGCAATATACGTCATACGGCGGACAGTAACGTAACTGCCGACAATGCCGCAGGCAATAGACGCCATAACCGCGGTCATCAGTGCGTATTGCAGGAAGCTGTGAGAGTGAAGGTCGCTCAGGAATTGAAGCATGAATGGCCTTTCGAAGAACACCGGTGGTCGTGGCGGATCAGAGCCATGTCGTTCCCGTAGAGATCGATGATATTCTGTCCGACAAGTTCCGTGGTGGGATGGACCACGACTTTTTTGTTGATGCAGATGACGCTTGTGATCTGACGGTTGACGAACCCGATATCGTGCGAAACGATCAGAATTGTCATTTTCCGGTTCAGCTGCTCCAGGATCTGGTAGAGTTTTTCGCCTGCCGTGGTGTCGACATTTGCCGTCGGTTCGTCAAAAAGGAGCATGTCCGGCGATGTTGCCAGGGCACGGGCAATAAGAACCCTCTGCCTCTGCCCCCCGGAAAGTTCGGAAAAATGTTTTCTTTTGAAATCAATGAGGTTGACTGTTTCCAGGGCTTCTTCAGCCATGCGGACTATTTTGCGGGAGAACGGGCCTATGCCTCCCTTGCCGGCCAGCCCCATCAGGACCACATCGAGAACCGAGACCGGAAAGCTGCTGTCAAACTGCATATGCTGGGGAACATACCCCAGCCGGTGCGACGATCTGGCCGGAGACTGACCAAAAACGTGAATTCTGCCGCTGGCGGGCTCAATAAGGCCCAGAATAAGACGGAGCAGAGTTGTCTTTCCTCCTCCGTTCGGCCCGATAATGCCGATCATTTCACGATCATGAATTTCCAGATTGACGTCGCAAAGGACGATTTCGCCATTATAGGAAAAATTTACATGTTCCAGGCTGACGACAATTTCAGATTCTTTTGCAGCAGTCATGACGCAGCTCTAAATGATTATTGCGCCGGCACAAAAGTAATTTTTTTGGTTATCATATCAACATGATCCAGTTTTACCCGGAGCAGATTGCCCATCTGGAATGTCCGGCCGGTCGTTTCGCCCGTCAGTTTATGGGCCCGTTCATCATAAATATAATAATCATCGCGCAGGTCACCAATGGCAATGGCACCGCTGATAAATGTTTCCAGCAGTTCAATAAAAAGGCCGAACGAGGTTACCCCGGATATTATACCTTCAAATTCGTCCCCTATATGGTCAAGGAGATAAAGGGCGCCGAGCCTGCTCTGGGTGTTTCTTTCCACATCCACCGAGATTCGTTCCCGTTTTGAAAGGTGCACGCCGGCTTCTTCAAGGGGGGTCTTTTCCGGAAGGATCTGCCGGTTGCCGAAATCCTTGTCCCTGTTCAGGAAATTCTGCAGGACGCGGTGAGCGACCAGGTCCGGATAGCGGCGGATGGGAGAGGTGAAATGCAGGTAATAATCTGCGGCCAGGCCGAAATGGCCGGCATTTTCCGGGGAATACCGGGCCTGCTGCATGGTGCGGAGCATCAGGTTGTTGATCACATATTCCGCCGGTGTATTTTCCGCCTTTTCAATCACCCGGGCAAACCAGTCCGGAGTGATATCGGAGGGCGGCAGCTGCAGCCCCATTGAAGTCGTGGCCTCGGTGAACTGCTTCACCTTTTCCGGATCCGGACGTTCGTGAATACGGTAGAGAACACCCCGTTTTTCTCTGTCCATTGTTTCGGCCACCGCCTCGTTGGCGGCCAGCATGAATTCTTCTATGAGCTGATGGGCCTGATTGCGTTCCGCCCGCTGGATGGAATCTATTTTATCCCCCTTGAGATGAACATCTGCTTCCGGGATGTTGAAGCCGATCGAACCCCGTGCCATTCTTGTCTTATGCAGCAGGACAGCGAGTTTTTTGGCACCTTCAAGCATCGGCATGAGGGAACGGTATTTCTCCTGCTCCACGGCAGGCTTGTCGTAGAGAATCCGGCGGACCGTGGTATAGGTAAAACGCTGCCTGCTCCGGATCATGCTTTTACAGAATTTGCTGCCGATTCTTTTCCCCCTGCCGTTGAAATCAAGAATGGCCGTAAAAGCAGGCCGGTCCTCATCAGGGACAAGGCTGCACAGGTCGTTCGACAAACGCTCCGGGAGCATGGGTATGACCCGGTCCGGGAAATAAACGCTCGTTCCCCGCCGGAAAGCCTCGATATCAATAGCCGAGCCTGTTTTAACATAATGGCTGACATCGGCAATGGAAACATAGAGGGTATATCCCTTGCCCTTCTTCTCCACTGCTATTGCATCGTCAAAATCCTTTGCCGTGTCGCCGTCTATTGTCACATGTTCAATATGACGGAGATCCACCCGCCCCGGTTCAATGGCGGTCAGCGGTTCCAGCGCCCGGGTTTCCAGGAGAACGTTCCGGGGGAAATCAACGGTCAGTTCAAACTGTTCGATGGCCATCCGTATCTGCACAGGCGCTGTCAGCGGATCACCGAGGATTTCAAGAATCCTGCCCTCGGGCGAGCGTCCGTCCAGGCCGTAGTCGAGTATCTCCACCAGCACGGCCATGTTGTCCCGGGCTCCGAGATTATTGCTTCTGCGGACCAGAACAGTAAACGGCAGGCGGCTGTTGTCCGGAGTAACGTAACCGGTCCTGCCGCCTGACATATAAATGCCGCAGAGTCTTGTAATACCCCTTTTGAGAATGGTGACGACCCTGGCTTCCGGCCTGCCGCGCACGCTTCCCAGAAGGCGGATGAGGACGGTGTCTCCGTGACTGGCTCCGTTAAGATGAGTCCGCGAAAGGTAAGGATCTTTTTGTCCCGCCCCGGCACCCTGGACAAGGGCAAAACCGAAGCCGCCGGCTTTCATGTCGATCGTGGCCTGCAGCAGACCGCTGTCTCCGGTGAGCAGGTACTTCTGTTTTGACCGTTCAACCCTGCCTTTTTTTTCCAGGTCCTCCAGGATGGCCTTTATGGGTTTGCGTTCATTTCCGGGAAGGTTCAGGGCCTGGAGAATTTGTCCCATGCCCACCGGTTCGTTTCTGGCGGCAAGGTATGCCAGGAGATTGTCAACCACCAGGGTCCGGCTGGACACCCGTCCTGCTTTTGTCCGCCGCTTTTTCCGAACCGGCTTTGCCGTGCTGTATGAGGAGCTTTTTTTTACCATGAAAAATTATTGAATATAAAGTTTCAATTACTATCTTTTTAATCCGGGAGTTTAAAAAATAACCTGCCGTTGGCAAGAATTTTACTTTGTTCACCTGTTAACATCTGCTACATATACCGGGAGTTGTATTTTTTACAAGGCCCCCGTGTTTTCAGTATATTACACTATTTAGACGGTAAGGGAAGCAAAACGGCACAATTAGTTCAGAATATTCATGCACTTCAGAAAATTTGACATCGAGGAATACCGGCGGACTATGGAGAAATTCATTGGCACCGGTCCGGAAACGGAAGTTTTCTGGAATGCCCTGGATTTTGCCCTTGAAGCCCACGGGGACCAGTGGCGCCGGTCGGGAGATCCCTATATCATGCATCCCTGCAATGTGGCCCGTATCCTCACGGAAGAGCTCGATATCAACAATCCAGAGATCCTTGCCGCCGCCCTGCTGCACGATACCGTCGAAGATGTGGAGTATGTCACCCCGGCCGTGATCCGCGATAAGTTCGGTTCGAATGTTGAAGCCATTGTGGAAGGATGCACCAAGGTAACCCATTACTCCGGAGATAAGCAGGCCTTCAAGAAACTGGTGCACCGCAAAATATTCAGCGGGGCAGCCGCCAAACCGGAAGTGATGATCGTCAAGCTTGCCGACCGGCTGCACAATCTTCGGACCCTTTCCTCCATGCCGCGCCATAAGCGGCAGAGGGTTGCGGATGAAACTCTGGATATATATGCCCCCCTTGCCACCATCCTCGGGCTTTTCGCCATCAAGCGGGAAATGTATAACTTGGCTCTCGCCTATAAATTCCCGAAAAAAGGAAACAAACTCCAGATACATATCGATAAGTTGAAAAAGGAGAGTCAGGCCCGGGAAATTGTCGAACAGCTGGATCGGGCCTTGCAGGGAGATTCCATAGAGGCGAAGGGCACTGTCAGGACCAAGGGCCTCTGGGGGTACTATGATGCCAGGAACCGGATATTGATCAAGGAGATTGAAACGCCCCAGGAAATTCTGATAGTGGCAAATACCAGAATGGCCTGTTATGAGGCGCTCGGCACCCTCAACCGCATATTTCCTCCCATCCCCAGGACGATTCGGGATTTTATCGCCAATCCCAAACCCTCAGGCTACCAGGGACTGCATGCACGGGCCAATATCGACGGCAAAAAATATCTGTTCAAAATTCGGACTCTTGAAATGCAGCGCCGGGCGCAGCGGGGGCTGGTGCGCCACTGGACCTCGGAGAAAAAACGGGGCCGCTACATCAAAAGTCTGCAGGAAATGTTTGATATACTCGGCAGTGACGAATCCGTTTCCTACCGGGATATGATAGCAGCCGGCGGCCGCAAGGAAATTTACACCTATACTCCCCAGGGGGACCTGGTTTGCCTGCCTGCAAATTCCATAGTCCTGGATTTTGCCTTCAGTGTGCATACCGCCATCGGTAATACCTGTATCGCCGCTATGATCAGCAATCGCAGGGTGCCTCCCGACCGCGTGCTCAAGGACGGCGATGTGGTCAAAATTGTCAGGCAGAGCAATCCCGTCAGGTTTGATCCGGATGTCCAGAATCTCTGCCAGACTCCCAGGGCAAGGTCTGAACTGGCCAAATCATTCCGGCAGCGCCGAAGAGACGTGTCGGTAATTATCGGTCATTCGGTACTGCAGCAGGAAATGCGCCGTTACGGGCTTCCCTTTGAGATCATTCTCAAAAAAGAGATGCACAATGTTTTTGATTACTTCAATGTCGATTCCCTGGAAGAACTGTACCTGAAAATCGGCACGGGCAGGATCCGGCTGCGGGAACTCATCTATGAACTGAGAAACGGCCTCTATGCCGATCATGAAACCCTGCAGTCTCCCACGGGCGTATTCAACCGGATAGAACTGACTACCCTTGATCCGGTTGTTGTCAAGGCATCCGCCTGCTGCCGGCCCATGCCCCTTGACAAGGGCATCTTCGGCCTGCTCAGCGAACGTGGTCTCTCCCTGCACCGGAAAGACTGCTCCCGGCTGCAGCAAATAAAATTTCAGCGGGAAGATGCTGTTGAAGTACGCTGGGACCTCAAAAACACCAGGGTTGTGAAACCGCAGAAACTCGTGGTTTTTGCCGCCAACAGGCAGCGGTTGTTCATGCTGCTTTCCGTTGCGCCCGGCGAATTGAAGATCATGGATATCATTACTCTTACCGACAGTCCCAATACCACCCCGGCCTGGGAGGTAAACTTTACGGTTCCCGATCTTGCCGCCCTCAAAAAAATAATCAGGCATCTGGACCGCTCGGAACTTGTCTATGAGTTTGCTCTTGAACAATAGAAGGTTCCAATCCGGGCGCATGCGGCTATGAAAACGGAAGTCCCTAAATTTACGAACAAACGGATGCAGCGGGAAGCGAAAACCGTGAAATTGATGATCCATCGCTACTGCAGGGATAAGCATCACACCCGGAGTACATTGTGCCGGGAATGTGAAGAATTGCTGTCCTATGCCTTCCGGCGCCTCTCCGGATGTCCTTTTCAGGAAAACAAAACAACATGCGGGAAATGCCCTGTCCATTGCTATAAGCCGGATATGCGGCAGAGGATTCAGGAGGTCATGCGCTATGTCGGACCGCGAATGATGCTGACCAATCCCGTCATGGCAATCCGGCATTGCATTGACGGACTGCGGAAAGAACCCGGGATGAAAAAAAACGGCCGATAAAAAAATAAAATGCGGGAACATTCATCAGGATTACCTGCCCGCATTCCGGGAGATTGGCAGTCAAGGATACTTAATATACAGATTTTATATTGTTATTTCAGAAGGTTCTGGTCACTGAACGCTTCGGCCGGCAATGGCGCATCAGCTTGACACACTCGGGCAAATCCCGTACATTGAATTGCGTTTATTACCCGACTAATCTCAGCACAATTTCGGATAAACTCGATACATGTTTGGCATAGGTCTTCCTGAAATGCTCGTCATCATGGCGGTGGCCCTTATTGTGGTCGGCCCGGAAAAACTTCCGGATCTGGCCCGGCAGCTTGCCAAATGGATGTTTGAAATGAAAAAAACATTGAACCAGGTCAAGAACACCCTTGCTGAAGAAGAGAACCTGCTTGATTCGGTCCATTCCGATTTAAAAAAGACGGCTGATGAATTGAAGGGAAATCTCCTGGAAGCCGGGGATAATATGGTCCGGCATGAAGCAGGGACGCCTACCCGGATGCCTGAAACGCCGGAAAGCGATGGTATAGGTGCGGATGAATCACAGCCGGTGGAAGACAGTCAGGGAGAAAATGTCTCCGGGCGTGAAGCCGAAGAGCACGGCGAGCCGGGAGAAGAAAGGGAGATGAAGGAGAGCGGGGAAGACAAAAAATCAGAGGAATCCTCCGCCAAACCTTCTGGATAAATTCTATGAAAATTTTCGTTTTTTCAGAAACTGCTGAAATGGCGATTAATTATTTGATTTCATTGTTCATTTTTTTGTCTGCAGTAGCGGACATTTGAAAGCTCGTCCTGTCAAGCGTCTGCTGTAGAGCAGACAAAAAAACGAAC
>JAWSUG010000049.1:14041-15282 GCA_033549385.1 Desulfobulbaceae bacterium
ATTTGATTTCATTGTTCATTTTTTTGCTCGTCCAAAAAAACGAACCAAAAAAATGACGCCCGTGACACTTGGTCCTTCGGACTGCATTGCGTTTATGCCCTTCGGGGTGCTCCTCGAAGCTGCCTGGATTTTGAAAACTCGCGAAGTTTATGCCCCAAAGGGGTGCTCAAACAGTTCAAAATCCTTTAACGGCATCTTCTCCGGTGCTCATCAAGTGCCAATGGGAAAAAATCTAAAATGTCAATTGAAGAAACAATCTCGACCGGTTCTTTCTCTGGACCCAATTTTTACTGTTTTTTAGAAACGTAAAATGCTGGCAGCACTTGAACATTTTGCTCCCCATCACAGGGAGCTCAAGCAAAGGCTGATCAAATCCTTTGTGGCCATCATTCTCACCACGGCGGCAGCCTATCTGTTGATAGACCAGATCGTTGCCTTCTGCATGCAGCCGCTTTTTCACGCCTATCCTGATCTGCAGAAACTGGTCTACACCAAACTGACCGAAGCATTTATAACCTACCTGAAACTGTCCCTGCTGGTCGGCATTATCATCAGTTTTCCCTTTATTCTCTACCAGATATGGATGTTCGTCTCTCCCGGGCTTCTTGATCATGAACGGCGCCTGGTACGGATTATTATTTTCTGGTCCACATTTCTTTTTGCCGGCGGCGCCCTGTTTGCTTTTTTTATCGCCCTCCCGAGAATACTGACTTTTTTTATGAGTTATGCCGGCCCGAACCTGGAACCGCTCCCCAAGCTGGGAAAATATCTGACCTTTGTCGCCCGCACGGTTCTTGCCTTCGGCATTGCCTTTGAAATCCCGTTTCTCATGTTTATGACCACCTGGACCGGCCTGGTCTCGAGAACCTATTTCAAAAAAAACCGCCTCTATTGTTATATTGCCATTGTGGTTCTCGCCTTTCTGCTCTCCGCCGGTGAAATTGTCGCCACTGTCCTCCTTTCTTTTCCGCTGGTCGTGTTATACGAAGCCGGACTGCTTCTGGCAAAGATCTTTGCCAGGGATAAAAAGAAGAAGCCGGAATAACGGTTTTATTCAACTCTTTAAGACCTGGTCCTTCGGGTCAGGTCAGGGTTAAGGCGCAGCCAATTATTTGATTTATTTGTTCATTTTTTTGTTCGTCCAAAAAAACGAACCAAAAAAAGGACGCCCGTGGCATTTGGTCCTGCGGACTTCTTTGCGCTCCTCAAAGCTGCCGGGAATTTTCAAACTCGCTTCGCTC
>JAWSUG010000050.1:0-8112 GCA_033549385.1 Desulfobulbaceae bacterium
GTACCGGAACGGTTCCGGTATTGAAAGGAGGCCTTCTCTATTATCAAGACGCTTAACCTGACCGCGAGAACATCGGCGGCGTTGACGCGGTAAGTTCAGGTGGCGCGGTCAGGTTAGCTTTGCGTTAGCTTAATAATAATATTCGAGGACATCTTATAATGGACGAATTGCAGAAAAAAATTGATGAATTTCAAAAACATGTCCCAATGACAGATGTAACTCTATTAATATTAAAATCTCACTTAATAATTGAAGCGAGACTTCTTGAATTTATTAAAGAAAGAGTATGTGATAAAATATACAAAGAAATAAGTGAACAAAGAGAGTGGACTTATCACATCAGAATTTTTTTGGCCCATGCTCTATCAGATCGAGATGAAATACCTTCTGCCAATAGTCATATTATTTGGCCAGCACTAAGGATGCTTGGGAAACTTAGAAACCAAATTGCACATGATTTAGAGCACAAAGAGCATAGTTTAGAAAATAAGATGCGAGAATTCATAAAAATTGTTGATTACGAAGGGAAGAGGATTGGGGCTAAAGTTACCAAAGAAAATCTTTTACGCGTTTTTTGGTATGCGACCATTCTTCTTCATTCGTACTTAACCATTGACAGAGTCCCATCGCGGTTTTGTGATGAAAATTTATAAAAATAGCTAACAAGGCGCTCAAGACGATCCCGGACTTGGGCCGCTCCGGCTTAGTTCTACGTTAGCATCGATAAAAAATAAATGCAGCCTTCTGACTTAAAAATGGTGGCCTAATTGATTAGCATATTTAAAAAACTATTTGGTCGATTTACAGTGGATCAATCGGTAAAAAACAATATAACCTCAAATGAACCAGCAATAAAATCAGAGTCCCAAGAAGGCAAAGCCAATTTAGAAGAAAACAATCCAAACGAAAATATAAAGAGATTCCAAACAAAAGTAGTAGGTGTTACTTTTGCCCAAAGGCAATCCCATCTAAAAAGATTAGCAAAAAAGATCGAAGACGATTTTGACTTTCCAGATATTTCTTTGATTCGAGAACCAAACAATAAGCATGACGGTAATGCAATTAAAGTTATCTGGCATGAATACAATGAAAGAACCGATACGGAAAAAGATATTCACGTAGGTTATATAGCCGCACATGTTGCAGAATCATTGGCAAAAGACATGGACAACGGGGTAGATGTTACAGCAGAATTTGAAGAAATTCTTGGTGGTAACGACGTAGAAGATAATGATGACGTAGATGTTACAGCAGATTTTGAATCAAATATTGATGGTTATGACGGAGAAAGTAGTTACGGTATGCTGATAACTGTTCAAATTATTAGAAACAACAATTAGTATATCAGCTATCTATCTATATAAAATTATGTATATGCTAATATTTATAATGTTCTTCCCTGTCAATAGATAATAACGCCCATTAACGAAGAAATTTTATTCTTCAAAAAATTATGCTAAAATATTTTAAAGACAATTAAAGTCTCTGTATAATATTATTAATCAATAGTAGTTAATTACATATCATTATGAAAAATCTTTCCATTCCATTTTTACTAATTTCCATTGCTACTGTTTCATATGCAGAGCCTGTTTATTTAAAATGCATATATCCTGTGAGTGAAAAAACTGGTCTAGCTGGAGAAACTCGATCCGTTAATATAACGATTGATGAGAGCAATGGACAGGTTACGTATACTCATTTTAATGGAGAAGTAAATATATATATAGGTTTTTTTAGTGCGAATGAAGTTAAATTTCAAGATATTACTTCAGATTACATAGGTCATGCTAAAATTACAACTTCACAAAGTTGGATAATTAATCGTCAGGATTTGTCAATTCAAAAAACAAATACAATGGAATTTGAAGATACAGATAAATTTGAGCCTGATGATGCTATGACGACAATTAAATCGGTTAACGAAGGCAAGTGTGAAATCATAACAGTTAAAGACAGAAAATTTTAGTATACTAAAGTGTATTAACCAAATCTGATCTGGCAAAATTTTATAGAAAAATCTGATGAAAAAAATAATTGCTGCAATATCATTGTTATTATCGGCTTACGCGTATGCTGGTGATAGTCATTTAAAAACGTTATTTATTGAAAATTCCGAAAAAATTGAGGCTTTCAGGGATTTATCAGTAGACTGTAAAATTGAAATACAAGTTCGTGGAAGAAAGGCAATAGACACACAGGCGTGTCAAGACTTCATTAAAGTTTCAGGAGATATGAACCCCATGATAAAAGCCATACAAAGTCCAGAAAGTGAAGAAAATATGAAAGATCCAGCAATAATTGATATTTCAATTCAACTTCTTGAAGGCATTCAAAATTTCAAATATATAGTCTATCGTTTAACAAACTAATGACGTTTTATCAGAGAGCAGTTACCCTAACAATGCAAATTCACGAGGACGTTGAAAAGCTACGCTCCTTCGTCGCTCAACTTTCTATCGCCGGTGATTTACAGAGTTGGACGTCATAATCATCCGCACGTACAACACTCAGGAGAGAGGCTAATGTCCGACGAACTCGCCAAAGTAACAAATACTGTCGATGCTTTCTTTGTCCAAGATCTTCCATTGCACAAATGAAGGCCGTTTGAAAAAATTTTTTTAAGGATAGGCGAATAGCAGGGATTCTGCAGGGTCGGCAGGGCCGTCGTGATGATAAAGTTGTAAAAGGAAGAAATGGCCGAGTATCTGTTCCTCTTGGTGGCCTGTTTGTGGCCGTTTGTCAGCCGGTTTAGAAATTCCAGGACCTCCTCCGGCGAGATGGAAGATAAATCTCTGGTCGAGAAGTTATCCCTGAACCGGAAAAGTACATGCTCACAGGTCTTGACCGTATTTTTTGGGAATTAGCTCGATGGTATTGAAGATGATTGTTTACTGCCTGGGGAACTTTCATAGCCGTACCCCCTTTGTCATAGATTTTGTTTTTTTGCCCTAACACCTATAAAATGATACCAAAAAATTAGGTCAGTGGGCAAAAGAGAGCATGGCCGTAGTTACTATAAACCAAAAGTTCCCGAATCTTCCGGCAACTTGAAATTACCGAGAGCCATTCCAATCCCTATTTGACTTCAATTCCCTCCGAATCGTATACTTGAATTAATAGGTGGTACAAATTTTGAATTGAGTTCCCGAAGAGCCACCTTCTTCTTCCATTTTTATATGAGGGAAAATGAATATTTTAATCAAGCGGTTCGCGGGAAACAGCGTAAGGGTTCTGCTTTTTAGCCCTTTTTTATTTCTGTTGTTCAATGTCCTGAACCCTTCTGCATTGCTGGCATATCCAGAAATTAAGGGAACATCGGCGACAGTCGGATCTTTCAATGACCTGCCACCTGGATCTGCGCCTGTTATAGCAAAGGCAATGCTGAAAGATCTGCCTGAAGAATATCAGTTACGGGAAAACGATAAAACCTTTTCCATGTCCAACCCTGCGCATGACATAGATATTTCCTTTACCCCTGACGGGCTTCAGGTCATATCCGAAGGCAAGAGGTGGGGTATGGTCATGACAGGTATCGGTACCGTTGGTACGGTCAAGCCTGTGCAAAAAGCGGTACTCGTAAATGACGGCGGCATGATGAAGTACTCACGGGGCGATGTTTCCGAGTGGTATATCAATTCACCGTGGGGTGTAGAGCAGGGTTTTACCATCCAATCAGTTCCCGGTGGAAAGAACAGTGGCAACCTCGTAGTCGAGCTTTCGCTCTCCGGTGATTTAAAGCCTCGCCTCGATTCAGACACTCTTATATTGGCTGATGCCCTGGGCAACACTATTGTCCGGTATACCGGCCTGCAGGTGTTTGACGCGGACAGCAGGAGCCTGCCAGCCCATTTAACTCTTGCTGGGAGTACCCTTAGCATCCTTGTGGATGACACACATGCAAAATACCCTGTCACCATCGACCCATGGATTCAGCAGCTGCCCAAGCTCATTCCCAGTGATGGGGCTGCAGGGGATGCTTTTGGTATATCTGTCGCCGTCAGCGGAGACACAATAGTTGTCGGGGCTTTGTTTGGTGATAATAATGGTATATCTTCCGGTTCTGCCTACGTATTTATAATACCTGGAAGCGGCTGGGTTGACATGACCCAAACCGCCAAGCTCACTGCCAGTGATGGGGCTTCAGGGGATGGCTTTGGCTGTGCTGTGGCCATCAGCGGTGACACGATTGTGGTCGGGGCTAGATATGATGACGATAACGGTACACAATCCGGTTCTGCCTATATATTTGCAAAGCCTGTAACCGGATGGGTTGACATGACCCAAACCGCCAAGCTCACTGCCGGTGATGGGGCTGCAGGGGATGGTTTTGGTGTAGCTGTCGCCATCAGCGGTGACACGATTGTGGTCGGGGCTTGGAGTGATGATGATAACGGTGATATGTCCGGTTCTGCCTATGTGTTTGCAAAGCCTGTTACCGGCTGGGTTGATATGATCCAAACCGCCAAGCTCTCTGCCAGTGATGGGGCTATTAATGATCGTTTTGGCTGGGCTGTGGCCATCAGCGGGGACACGATTGTGGTTGGGGCTCATTATGATGATGATAACGGTTCAGATTCCGGTTCTGCCTATGTGTTTGTACGACTTGTAACCGGCTGGGTCGATATGATCCAAACCGCCAAGCTCACTGCCAGTGATGGGGCTGCAGGGGATGGTTTTGGTGTAGCTGTCGCCATCAGTGGGGATACGATTGTGGTCGGGGCTCCTAGTAGTGATGACGGTGGGGGTTCTGCCTATGTGTTTGTACAACCTGTAACCGGCTGGGTCGATAAGACCGAAACCATCAAGATCATTGCCAGTGATGGGGCTGCAGGGGATTATTTTGGTGTAGCTGTCGCCATCAGTGGGGATACGATTGTGGTCGGGGCTCCCAATGATGACGGTAGGGGTTCTGCCTATGTGTTTGTACGACTTGTAACCGGCTGGGTTGATATGATCCAAACTGCCAAGCTCACTGCCAGTGATGGGGCTGCAGAGGATGATTTTGGCAGGGCTGTGGCCATCAGCGGGGACACGATTGTTGTCGGGGGGCCTTCTAATGATGATCCTTTGCTCGGCCCAGGTGCAGGATCTGTATATATTTACAAGTTAGATACTGACAATGACGGGGTTATTGATGCAAACGATAACTGTCCGACAATTAGCAACTCGGATCAAAATGATTCTGATGCTGACGGCATCGGTGACTCCTGTGATACGGATGACGACAATGACGGGGTTCTGGACAGTGAGGATGCCTTCCCATTAGATCCGACCGAATGGCTTGACACCGATAACGACGGCATCGGAGACAATACTGATACGGATGACGACAATGACGGGGTTATTGATGCAAACGATAACTGTCCCGCAATCAGCAACCCTGATCAGATTGATTCTGATGGTGACGGTATAGGCGATGTTTGTGATAATATCATTAATGACAGATTCCCTTGGCCCATGTTCCTGCCGACGATAATTAACAATGCACAGCCCTAAACTTCAATAAGCAGCAGGTGACCTGTTTCGGTTTATCTGGAGCAGGTTGTCTGTTTATTAACAGTACGAATATCATTCAAATAGCAATCTTTCCCAAGATGAGGTGTTCTGCGAGTATACGTAACAAAAAAAGGTAAGTGGCAGGCAAAATCTGACCTACCAACGAGAAGTGTCAGATAAAGTATGAGTAACTACAACTAAATCATCGGCCCCATTCCACGCCGGATACTCTCGGGATCCTTCAAAGGTTTGTTGCATACTGAGCATGACATAATTTTCCCTCCCTCTTATCAATTCTCTTTTTCTCCGTCACAGGCAGCCACTATACCGATTTTCCTGTTCCGGACACCCCCTTCCCCGAGAACCGTTGTCAGGGTGATTTCCCCGGTATAATCTTCAACGGCCAGATCTCCCACCTTCTCCCGGTAACGCCTGATACTATCCTCGATTGCCTGTATTGCCCGGTCCCGCTTTGATGCCTTCTTCCGAATGACATGCATAGTCGCCCTCTCAACTCTTTATTTCCGATAACTCTCCCAATCAAAAACCACGACGTCGCCGTTATGCCGCAGCCTGTCAATTACCCTGATACCGAGATATGCCTGCGCTTCCGACAGGGTAATATTGCCGATAATCGCGGTCCGGAGCATGTTGTTATATCGATTGTTGATGATCTCCGAGACAAATATTTTCTCGGTATCGCTTCCATACTGGCTGCCGATCTCGTCAATAACCAACAAGTTCACCCGTGAATATTTATCAATAACGTCCTGTTCATTCTCTGAATTCTTCCATGTATCCTTGATTTCCCTGATTATCTCATTGACCGTGACCAACATCGCACTCGTGCCGGTATCGCATACCGCTTTGCAGATCGCCACTGCCATGTGAGTTTTTCCTGTGCCCACGCTGCCGAGCATTATTAACCCGGACAGTTCTCCCTGTGCAAACTGCCGGCAGCGAGACAGGGCTTTTTCTGCCTCGGGTGAGGTCGGCTTATAATTGTCAAAGGTGTATGGTCTCAGTCGGGAAGAGAGATTTAGCGCACAATGAGCTTCCGCCCTTTTCAGCTTGCGATACATTTCCTTCTGCTCTTCTTCCCAGCACACAGCACAATATTTTTCCGTTCCCGATCCATATTGCAGCCGCAACTCTTCGTCGGGATGGATTTTACATTTTTCAGTCGAGCCAGTTTCTCTTTCCTGCTTCCCCTGCAGCCGCAAAGCCAACCTTCCCGCCGTTTTTCCCATTGTTTCCATTCTCTTTTCCAATTTCGTTTTTTTCCCAGGTTCTTACTGCCGCTTTCCAGTCCTTCATTTTATTTTTTCCGACCTTCCATCCGTTTGATGTGTAATGGTCGTACCATTTCTCAGGATCGATCCCCCGGTTTCTTTCCAGGCAATATGCTCTTACCTCTTCCAGGGAAGGAGGGGTAAAAATTTCCCCCCTAATATTCTTCTTTTCTTCTTTATCATTCTTATCATTCTTGTTTATGTCCGTCTGTTGTGCGTCTGTTGTATCGTCTGTTGTATTGGCGGACTGATAGAGATCGTAATTAAGTATGGTAATTAAAGTAGTTATGCGTTTTTTTTGTTGTATTATCTGTTTATTCGCTTCCAGTTCATCCAAAAAACGCTGAACTTTACCCCTTGACCAGCCCCAACGGTCGGAGAGAGCGAGCATTGACCATCCTAGCTGTCCCCTTTCGACTGTTGTCCGCACCCCTCTTTTCCTGACATGCCCTGCCTTGTGATTTGCAAGTAGAAGCATGTCCATCCATGCCTGCCCCCGGGAGAAAGGCTTTTCCAGCCACATTTCGTTGTAGCAGAGCTTCCTGTATGTTTTGATCCAGCCCGACATTTCTTATACCTGCGGTAATCGTGCGCTTAAAACGGCACATCATCGCCGGTATTCGGCGGGAGTCCCTGATATTCATTGTCAGGCCCGCCGTAACCGCAGCCCTGCTGCTGCCGATTATTCTGGCTCAACATCTTCATTTCCTTGGCAACGATCTCCGTCTTGTATCGGTCGCTGCCGTCCTTGGCCTGATATTTCTGCGTCTGCAGCTTGCCCTCGATATACACCCGCGAGCCCTTGGACAGATATTCCCCGCAGATTTCCGCCAGCCGCCGCCAGGCGACAACATTGTGCCATTCGGTCTGTTCCTGATGCTGCCCGTTCTGATCCTTCCATTTTTCCGTTGTCGCAACGCTGAAATTCGCCACAGGCGCGCCGCTCTGTGTGTATCTGATTTCAGGATCTGCGCCGAGGTTGCCGATAAGAATGACAAGGTTTTTCATATGAATTGCCCTTTTTTGTTCTTTTTGAATATGCAAGCTGAGCACGTAGCCTCGCCGCCCTTTCCACCAGCAGCCGAAAGCCCCTGGTCGCTTCGCCGTCCCTGCCGATCCGTTCAACCTCCTGGCAGATAAAAGGAACATCCCGGGAAATGAAATAGTCCCGCCATTTGTCCAGAATGATCCTGTCCGACTCAACATCAGCATCCATGAACGGCACCACATCATATTCCTTTTCGCGCGGCACATATCCGGCCCGGTAGCTTTTCCGGGGTAAAATGTCCGTTACGACATTGACCCTTATTGTGGTATCTCC
>JAWSUG010000050.1:8122-14851 GCA_033549385.1 Desulfobulbaceae bacterium
CTATTTGATGTTTATTCAACTGACTCAGCTCCCAGGAGCCGAGCCGGATTTTTCTAAGATTTTTTTCTGCTTCCTTCCTGCTCCGTTAACATCGCATATCGGTCATCGGCATAGGCGAACACCTGCATCTGGTCGTTATCGTCGTGAAGTGTTTTTTCAACCCTTCCGTGATGTTTTGCTCTCCATTCATCTACCCCCTGGGAGGTATTGCAGTAGTCAATCTCTTCAAAGAAGGACCGGATCGCCTTGTCCTTATCGGTTGCCTCTGGTGCGTCCCGCTGTGCGGTGTCCATTTTTTTTGCTGGCTCGTTTTTCTTTTCCTCTGTCGTCGTTATCTGCCTGCCCTTTGGTGGCTGTGCTGCCTGCTTCTTTTCCGTTCTTTTGGGGTCCGGTTTTTCCTCTTTTTTCTCTTCCTGTTTGATCTCCGGAAAGAATGAATCGGCGCTTGCCTGTCCATCATGCACCTGCGAACAGATTCCCCTCAAACTGGCCACATCGTCGGCGGTCCATTCGGACAATACCTTGTCAACAACAGCCTCGATCCTGTCAAGGGACACGCCTTTTCCCGCCAGGAACTTAACGACCTTATCCCGCGCAACGTCTAAACCCTCTTTTCCGATACCGGCAATAACAGCCTCTCTTGCCTTTCTGAGCATTCGCTCCGAAAGCCATTTTGGAACGCCGGCCAGGACTACGTTGCGGATAGCCTTTGACTGTCCTTTCTGAAATTCCATATCTTCCCACCTGTCTGAATCGTATCTGCCGACAACAGGCTTTTTCTTGTGACGGTAAACGCGGGAGATGGTGAACCCCTTCTCAATATCCACAAAAGAAGAGGTAAAAATAAAACTGTCGCTGGTTTCCTGAACGTCGATAGGGATGGCGCAATTTCCAAACTCGCGGGCAATGGCCATTGAAGCGCCGATTGAACAGCCCTCGACAATGGTTTTCTTGCCGGTCCTCTTGTCCATGACCGGCCAGGAATAAAAAAATGATTCGCCGCCGTACTGAGCTTCTTTGTCCAGCGCTTTTATAATCAGGTCAAGATTTCTTGGGCGCTGTACCGCTACGGCCGTATGATATTGCGTCTGCACCCTGGAAATAGCTTTTCCCTGTGCCATGAGATCGACAGGAGAATTAACTTCCGGCGCTGCAGACCCGGGTGAAAATATTTCAACATTCTCAAATTTGTTGTCTTGTCCGTTCATGGTTATTCGCTCCTTTTCGGTAAAATTTTTTGGTGTGGCGGTATATGTTTGCAGGTATAAAAGTATCCGCACCATCTAGGACTACAGCACCAGTGTCCTGGTTCTGCCGGAGGGAATATGCCTGCATTAATTGACTGAATCATCAGGCTTGCCCTTCTTTTCAGGCAGATAAAATCTTCGCGTGTTCTGGTTGTCTCAAGAAGGGCGTGTTTTGGGGTTTTGGTTTTTATGAAGAGTTCAAATGTTATCTTGTCGGGATACTCACCTGTTTTAAATTTTATGAGTTCCCTGTAGAGAGTTGGCTGTAATTTGCTGTCAGCGTCGGCCTGTGACCATGATTTGCCTGCTGTTTTAATGTCTGGAAGGATCTTGTCTGTCGTGTAAACATCAACTATTCCGCTGAAGGGAATTGGTAGGTCGTCAACTTCCATTAATATCTTTTCTTCAACCAGCGCCGGCTGTATCCGTGGGGCCATTTCGGAGTGGTAGAGTTTTGCAAAGGAAACAACAGTGTCAACGCCCTCGGCTATTACTGTTCTTGCCCTTGGTAATTCTTCATGTGAGAAGAACACGCCAGATTCAAGAGATTCGATATAACCGTCCCTCGCGGCATCTGTTACAACGTCAAGCGGTTCATCCTTACCGGTCTGCATCTTTGCGAGGTGGTTAATTTCTGCCCCTTTGTGAACGCCGGTTCCTATCTTGGCCGCAATTCCAGGGGGGATAACCTCATTTTCAATCCACCGGCGGCGTACTCGCTCACCGCACATGCCCCACGAGTTGAGAAGAGTTTGGTTAATTGAAGAAATCAACTTGCTACCCCCGTCAGTTTGTTTCCGGCTGGAAAAGGTCGTCATTAATTATGCCGATCCTCTCTTCGATATTCCCCAGGGCCATGTGAATATTTGTGCAGACTTCCCTGATTTCATCGGGCGATCGGCTCAGCATGTCCCGCAAACTTGATTCAGGATTCAGCCGGGGCTGATCGGGATTAGCGTTCATCTTGTTTTTTTCGGTGGAATTAACATGCACCTGCCGCCCCTCTCCGTGCCTGATCCTGTCCAGCAAATAGTCAAGATCGCCTGCCATGCGGCGCACATGGCTCTCCACTTCCCTGATTGCCTCAATAGCGGCGATAACTGCCACATGCTTCCTTGGTGATGTTGCTCCTGTCGTTTCCATGCCTTCCTCTCTTCTGAATTGTTCATGCTCCATAGACCAGACAGGCAGCGTCCCTGGCGTGTTCGCTGGTCCGGCCTGTCCAGCCGGTAACTCGTTTGAAATAATCGGCGGTCCACTTGGTTGCGCCCTTGGTCGGCGCAATGGCTCGGCAGGGAATTTGATACTGCTCGCAGAACTCCTCCCAAATGGCGCAATCACGCTTGATCGATCCCGCCCCCTGGAGCTGCTCCCTACCAGCCCGGCCAAACCACTTGCGTTGCCGGGCATCCTCAAACCGGATCTCGATCTTGATGCCGTCCCGGATGGCCAGGCGGCAGAAATCAAGGGCTTGGATGATGGTGCAGGTACGGATTTCCTGGAATCGTTGCTCTTCCGGAACCCATGCTGCAAGGCCGGTTTTCACTCCCGGATCAATGCCTATGACCATCACCTGCCCAACCCCTGACCCGAATAAAACGGCGCATTCGGAGAGTAGTGTGTATAGATGGTGCGGCAGGTCAGCCAGAGGCCGCCCAGGATCAAGAGGAAAAAGAACGCGGCGCAAAGCACATTCCGAATAGTGATTTGCCGCACATGCTGTTTTATGCCGCCGAGAAATGCCATGGTCCTAATTGACGGTTAATTGATTCGGGCAGCTGTCGCTCTCTTTCCGGTATTCCGGCCCGATCCATGACTGCCACCGTTCATCACAGGATTTTTCCGTAAAGCGGCGGCATTGTTCCTTGATGTCGCAGTTATCGCCCTTGCACTTTGAAATTGCGGCCATGCGTCACACCTTCGCCTCAAACTTCGAATCAAGACCCTGCCCTTCGCCCTGCACAATCTCCGAGCTGTCCCGCAGGTAGGCAATAATCTCGGTGACGTAATAGAAAACCTTCTTGCCGTGCTTCATCTTGGTCAGCCCGATTTCCTTTTCCTTGTTCCGGATCGTGCCCGGTTGAATCAGGCCGCCAGTCAGCTGCCCGATGCTGTCCCGGCAGACAAGCGTGGACGGCCATTTCTTTTCCAGTGCTGAAAAATCGATTTTCATGTTTCTCCCTCT
Source organism: Desulfobulbaceae bacterium (assembly GCA_033549385.1). Taxonomy (GTDB): domain Bacteria; phylum Desulfobacterota; class Desulfobulbia; order Desulfobulbales; family Desulfobulbaceae; genus UBA10518. Next base: position 11,555 of record JAWSUG010000050.1, read on the forward strand.
CTAAAACGGCGAGCCGCTTTCCATCCACACGCTGCAATTCTTGATTACCGTCGCGCCCCGCTTGTTCACTCCTGCAGAGCAGGCGAAATCCTTGCCGTTCATGACGCAGCCTCCTTCTCGGGCGTATTGTTAAAGAATGGATTCCAACCTCTTTTTTGCGGCATTGAATTCGCACAGCCGCTTGCGCTGAATCTGTTCGGCCCGGTATTCCCGCCAGAGTTCCAGGCGAGCCCTTTTTCCCTTCTCTGTGCAGGCACCGTCACACCACACATGCCACTTGGATTCATCCCCCATTTCACGGGCAATCTTCTTTGCCGTAACCTTGCCGGCATCGATCCTGCCGTTCAGCACCGCATTGAAATGCGGGTAAGACTTGATCTTTATTTTTTTCGCGAATTCCTTCTGATTCATCCCGCTCCCCGGCGAAAATTTTAATATTTATAAGAAATTATCTTTATTATTTGGGCTTGATTTTTGCTGAAAATACAGACTGTATTATTACTTATCAAGCAGTAAATTACCTTTAGCCTTTATTAATATTGATGATTTCGTTATTTTTGATTTCAAATATCTGATCTTTCGCAAACACTGGGCACGTAAAAATATTTGACGGATAATGATTTTATCAGTATCATATATGGCAGGATAATGTTGAACTAGCTGGGTGCTATTTATTGGAGGCATGAGTTTATGAGATGCCAGAACACAAGGGAACAGAGATGAAGGCTGGAGCAGATTTGTACCAATGCTGGCTTGCGGCGCTCAGGCATATGTTGAGCAAAACGGACATGCAGCAAAACGTGTTCGCTAAGTCTATCGGCACGCATCCTTCCCACCTGAACGCAATCCTGAAGGAACGCCTTAAAAAAGACGACAAGCCCACCAGGGCAGGCGAAGACTTGCGCTATGCCGCAGCTGAATATTTCGGGTACACCTATATTGATTTCCTCGAACTGGGCAACTCCATCCTGGAAGGAGTTAACCCCACGGAAAATAAGGAAGAGATAACCCGGGAACCGGAGTGGGAAATACATGCCACAGGCAAAAAAACTGAGAAAATATCCGATCAGCTTGGGAAAATAACAGTAAGGATACGAGAGCTTGAGGACGAGAATACGCGCCTGAAGGCTGGTTATGAGTACCTTAACGATGGCATTGTAATAATCGAAGTCGAGAGCATGATCATTGAGTATCAGAACTCATCACATAGGCGATTGTACGGAACCCTGCTTGGGCAATCTTGCCGGGAATCCGATTACTGTCCGATGAAAAACGGACAGTACGACGAATGTCTTGCCGATCTGGTTGTGCAGTCGGGCCGCCCTGTCACCCGCACCTGCGAATACATGGGGAAAAGGCTTTCAGTCTCAGCCAGTCCGATAATGAGTGCAGAGGGCATTATTACCAAGGTGATCAATTCAGTGCGAATCTGCGACGAGGATAGCCCTTAAAATCCAACCAGGAGGGAAAATGAAAACCTTATTTGCCATTGCAGCATTATCGATCTGCCTTGCATCTACATCTCTGGCATTTGACAGCTGGTCAACAGGCAGCGACGACGGCAATACGCAACCGCTGAGCAGACACGAACGCATATCCGGCGGATCGGGCGACGGATACGAAAGCAGCTTCGGCAATCGATACGAATACGACATGAACCGGGAAATCGACCGCATGCGCTATGACCTGGATGTGGGAGCCCAGCTGCGGGATGAAATATATGGTGATATAAGTCCGCGCCGGGATCTTGAAGAGAGCTTGGGCGAGCACGGCGGCGGAATTTACCCGAACGATTAAACGGCCTCTTTTTCGGCGCTTTCTTCCGGCGGCTGATTTCTCAGCTCATCCATTACCGTTGCGGACTCCTTGAGCCGGTCCGGTGCCAGATGAGCATATCTCTCCGTTGTTCTAATGTCCTCATGGCCGAGCAGCTTTTGCAGATCATACAAGGATACCCGGCCCGACATTATGAGCCATGAAGCAAAAGTATGACGCAGGGTATGGAATCCGGCTCTGAATCGGCGGTCTTTTATTCCCTTGTTTAATTCAAGCTCCGCAATCACCCGATAATATACTGCATTGACATATTTCTGTTGTGCGCCCTCTTTGGTTGGAAAAACCAATTCGTGCGGTTTTTTCTTTTCGGTTTGCCGGAGAAGTATTTCCCGAACACCAGGAGTCATATATACCATCCGGCTTTTTGATTTGTTCTTGGAATCGACTATCTTAATGGCTCCGCTATTGAAATCGCAGTGCATCTTCCGCAGCGAGAATACTTCCTTTGCCCTCAAGCCACATTCAAGTGCGAGCAATGCCTGGTTGTGCGCCACCTGACTTTTTTCTTTTAGCTTGGCAAAAAGTTTTTCTACCTCTTCCTTTGTGAAATACCTCTGCACTCTGTTGTCATACTTGGGAGCCCGGACCTTGGACGTAGGGCGATCCTTCACCCCGGCATATTTCAGGATTTTCCCGAGCACAAGCAGAATGCTCTCGATGGTCCTGGGAGAAAGCTTTGCGTTTTCATCCTTGGTCCTGGTTCGCGGAGAGAGCTCTGATATTTTTTTTCTGAACCGCTGAATATCGATTTCCGAAAGGCTATGCGCCGGCCGATCTCCAAGATACTTATCAATGTAATCAGTACAAGTTTGCTTTTCGACTTTCCGTATCCGGTCGGACAAGTGCATTTTGGACCATTCCCGGTAGCTTTTGCCGTATTCACTGACTGTTGTTTTTTTCTCTTCTTCGAGCGCTAAAAGCCGCTGCTTTTCAGCTTTTCTTTCCCGGGCTTCTTCGCGCCGCTCCTGCAGACTGGTAGGGCCTTCTCCGGTCTTGGCATTCTTGATATGCTCCGCCCGGGCGAGCACGGCATCATTCTCGGTCCATCCTTCGGAAAGCCAGCCCAGCCCTTCCTCGATCCGCTTCCCCTGAAGCTGATACCGGATTGCAAAATACCTGTCCCGCTGTCCTTTGTACTTTCTCGTCGGATGATAATAAAACCTTACCCCTTTATGACCGGAATTCAACCACTGTACCGCCATCTATCCCTCCATCTGTTTACTTGCTCTCTCCCCACTCTCTCCCCACTTTTTCAAATTCTCCATGCTTTATTGTGCCATATCGTGCAAGTTATCGTCAATAGAAAATCTATGAAAATTATGAAATATCAAGCAATTGTGATGGATTGTGCAAAATCGTGCAATATGCGAAAATGACCATGTAATTGACTCTTAATCAATTGGTCCGGAGTTCGAGTCTCCGACGGCCCACCAATAATATCAAGCACTTGGCTTTCGAGCT
>JAWSUG010000051.1:0-13419 GCA_033549385.1 Desulfobulbaceae bacterium
TTTGGCTTCGCTTTTTTATTTAAAGTTTGCAGTTGGCAGTTTGCAGTTGGCAGTCTGGAGTTTGGCTTCGCTTTTTTATTTAAAGTTTGCAGTCATCAGTTTGCAGTTGGCAGTCTGGAGTTTGGCTTCGCTTTTTTATTTAAAGTTTGCAGTTGGCAGTTTGCAGTTGGCAGTCTGGAGTTTGGCTTCGCTTTTTTTTTAAAGTTTGCAGTCATCAGTTGGCAGTTGGCTGTCTGGAGTGTTTGGCTTCGCTTTTTTTTTAAAGTTTGCAGTCGTCAGTTTGCAGTTTTCTGTCTGGAGTTTGGCTTCGCTTTTTGTTTAAAATTTGCAGTAATTGATCGGGGTCTCCGCTGCACGGCTTTGCCGTGCATAAAAATTTTAAATAAGCCGCAGGCTTCTAAATCCAGACAGCCAACAGATGACAGATGACTGCCAACTTCTTGTCAGGGTCTAGAATTTGGCTTCGCCTTTTATTGATTTCATTAGACCAACCAGCATTGCTGATATGTTCCTTGTTTCTTCGATCCAGGATTTTCCTGTCTCTTTAGGGATATAGCCTATATCCATTCCAATGTATATTTGAGTTCTCAACTCTGCAGAAGAACCCTTGGCATACGCCAGAAAAGTCAGAGTTTCTTTATCAGAAGTCCGCTCAATGCCTTCCGCTATATTGGATGGTATTGATAATCCGGAGCGAGTTATCTGATCTTTGAACCCATAATCCTTTAGCGTTCGCAGCTCCTTATAAATATTGCCACTCAGGCGGGCAGCTTTCTGCCAGACTTCAAGATCTTCAAAGGCCATTTGGCTACGCCTTTTTTTAAGTTGTCAGTTTGCAGTTTGCAGTTATCAGTTTGGAGTTTGTCACGGCTACGCCGTGCATAAAAAATATAAAAGCCGCAGGCTTCTAAATCCAGACAGCCAACAGACGACTGATGACTGCCAACTTTTTGTCTGGTTTTAGGTTTTGGGTTTTTTATTATTTTTTAAAAAGTAGCCGCCGGTTTTGGAAGCGCCGCGGAATTCGATCTTTCCCTCTTCCCTGAGTTGCTTGAGCCAGCGTTCCAATGTCCTTTGAGGAATATCAAGTGCAGACGAAATATCTTTTGTTTTTGCACCCGGGCGTTGATCAAGAAATTCTAAAATATTTTTTACTCCGCCACTTACTCCGCCACTTACTCCGCCACTTACTCCGCCATTTACTCCGCCATTTACGGCTGCCAGGAAAGTAACCAAAACACCTTTGCCTTTTTCCTCAATTGAAAAACTCACTTCAGGATAATCTTCCAACTCTTTGCGAATACGAATAAAGCCACTGCCATATTTTTCTATATTTCCGGTCAGGTAAAAGGCTTCGGCTACAAGCTTGTTGCGAAGGTGGGACTGATAGCTATCCGTCTGGAGGTCTTCTACTGTCAAACCGCCGCAAAGTTTGCCGGGACTGAAAAAAGAAATGTGATCATCAAAAATTTTAATCTGAATATCGGAAGGATTTGTGTAATCGCGATGCACGACTGCATTAAGAAGGGTTTCCCGCAGCGCCGGCAGAGGATAGGCGAAGCGTTCCTTCCTTTTCACGCTGCCATTGAAAGAAAACGCCACGCTGATGTGGGATACAATAAATTTCATCGCCTGTTCAACCGATTCGAATAAAGTATCGGTTATCTGACGATCGTCGATGATCATACTGGGTGTTTTGAAACGACCGATATGAATATGATGACGCAATGGTGTTTCGGCAAAGAGGAGCATCGCCCCCCAGGTGGGGCGTCCGCTGGTAATATACTTTAATTTTTCCAGGGCAGTGAGGGGGGAGGGGTCAAGAGAGAACCGTCCACTCTCATTCACCTTGCCGATAAAATTTTCTATTTTGCTTATCGATAATGCATCAAGATCTTGATCGGAAGCAGGGTGGGCATCCCAGGAAATTTGCAGAGAACGCATGTACAGATCATTTATCTCGCTTAATCCCAACTGGTGATTGGCACTGGCTATCCGCTTAAAGTAGCGCCCACGGGTGTTGACCGGTTTGACGGGATACTCCTGCACCGAAATAATGACGATTGTTTTTCCATAAAGCTCCAATGCTTCAATATCAGGTATAAGCGCAGGGGAAGTACCGGACTTGACCTGAACCATCCAATGATTCAATGTTTCCTTGCCGACTGTCACACCCACAACATCGCCGTTATCCGCAATTCCAACAAGCACATCTCCCCCTTCCGTGTTGGCAAAAGCTACCAGGGTTTCAATGGTCTCCCGATCAAAGGATACTTTGAACTCAACAGATATTGATTCGCCTTCCTTGATCAGGTCGGGAATATTTTTAGGATTACGGTTCACGGTTTTTAATTCGTTTCGCGATTGGTTTTGGGTTTTTAATTGCTACGCAATTGGTTTCGGGTTTCGGGTTTTGTATATTACACTCTTTACTACCCTCTTTTAAGGGTATTACCCTTCAATTCGCTTCGCGACTGGTTTTGGGTTTTTTCACGGCTTTGCCGTGCATAAAAATGTAAAAAAGCCGAAGGCTTCTAAATCCAGACAGCCAACAGACGACTGATGACTGCCAACTTCCTGTCACAATCCGGTCTGATGACTGCAAACTGCCAACTGCCAACTCACGCCGAAGGTTCAGGTTCACGGTTCACGGTTCGTGGTTCACGGTTCGCGGGTACGAGGTATTAATGACATGGGACCGCATGCACTGTTATATCGACCTTAAGCCTTTGTCTCAGAACATTAAATATGGCATTCAGGTTATCCATTGTGGGGTTGCCTTTTGCAGATAACATCCGATGCAGACTTTTACTCGGCTTTGATGTTTCTTCAGCCAGCTTTTCAAAACCGATTGTAGCATTTACCAAGTCTCTCAAAATCAACCTTGCCGTTTCAGGTTCGCCATTCAAAAAAAGAGATGCAGCTTCATCAAGCAATGCTGTTGCAAACTCAGGATCGTCTTGGACTCGCTTAATAACCGTCTCTTTAAAATCTCTTGTCAGTGTCATAATTCTTACCTCTTGCGTTTACCGAGCTGCTTTTTTCGGTTCTTGTACTCGAGGAATAGCTTTTGGGCTGCTTTTATATCTGATTTTTGGGTTTTCTTTGTTCCACCGCCAAAAAGTATGATTAATTTTTTGCCCTCCATGGTTAAGTAAATACGATAGCCAGGGCCCCAATCGATCTTATACTCTCCAATACCACCAATCCATTTTATATTTGATGTATTACCCAGTTCCAATCGAGACTTGGCAACGGTTACTTTAGCAGCTGCAAGATGATCCAAACTCTGAAACCATTTTTCATAAGGGCTCGATCCATCTTCACGGATATATTCCTTTACATTCATCAAAATAGTAACCTTTATGTTACCAAAGGTCAAGTGGACTTATTTACCTTACGGTTCAGGGGTCGTGGTTCAATCCGCTTCGCGGGCGGTTTCAGGTTTCAGGTTTCAGGTTTGTTACGGCTTCGCCTTTTTTAGTTATCAGTCATCAGTTTGCTGTCTGGAGTTTGTCACGGCTTCGCCGTGTATAAAAAATTTAAAAAAGCCGAAGGCTTCTAATCCTAGACAGCCAACAGATGACAGATGACTGCCAACTCCTTGCCTCACAAACCAGACTGATGACTGACTACTGCCAACTCTACTCCGGCTTGCCGCGGTCCGTTAAATTTCATCTCTTCGGGAAGAAGGCCGGGAAGATGAGCCGTTATCGCGAAGTTTTTTATCGTCCATTCGGGAAAAGAACGGTTATCAGAGTCTTGACAAACAGTTTGCTATCCAGCCACAGGGACCAGTTGTCTATGTATTGCAGATCCAGGCGCATCCATTCATCAAAACCGATATTGTTGCGGCCGCTGACCTGCCAGATGCAGGTGAGGCCGGGTTTCATGGACAACCGCCGCCGCTGCCAGTACCTGTATTGTTCGACTTCTTCTGGAATGGGCGGCCGGGGGCCGATCAGGCTCATTTCTCCCTTGAGGATATTGAAGAGCTGCGGCAGTTCGTCCATGCTGGTGCGGCGCAGAAATTTGCCGAACGGCGTGATCCGTGGGTCATTGGTCATTTTGAAGACCGGGCCGTCCATTTCGTTTTTTTCTTTGATTTCATCCAGTTTCTGTTCCGAACCGTTGTACATGGTGCGGAACTTGAGCATGTGAAAAAGCCTGCCGTTTATGCCGCAGCGTTGCTGGGAGAAAAATACCGGGCCGGGAGAGGTGGCTTTGATTATACAGGCAATGACGAAAAACAGGGGGGACAGTAGCAGCAGTCCCAGGGCGGCTCCCGTGTAATCGATGAAATGCTTGATAAGCAGTTCGCCTTCGCGCGGTGTAGCCGAGGAAAAAGCAATGGTGGGCATGCCGGCAAACTGATCCATGTACAGCCGTGCCGTTTCCGGGCGGTACATTACCCGCTGGATCTGGAAGTCCGGCATGATGCGGACATTGACGCCGATTTCCTCGGCAAAGTGGATGATCTCGTTGATGTTCTCTATCCGCTCAAGGATCTGGGCAAAAATAATTTCATCAACGGTCTTGTTGAGCACAATGGAGGTATAGTCGTCCAGGGTGCCGATCACCTTTACGCCCCGGTACACTTCGGTGCCGACCGGGTAGCTGTCCTTTCTGCCGTTCAATTCCAGGCAGCCCAGTATTCGGTATCCTGAGCCCGGATTTTTGAGGATGGCCTTGATCATTTCCGTGGCCATCCCGCGGCATCCGATAATCAGGACGTTCCTGGTGTTGTAGTCCCTTTTTCTCTGGTAGCAGAGTGTCTGATAGATAACCCATTTGCTGAGGGTCAGCAGGATGATGAGCAGCAGGCCGAAAGTCACGATGAAGAGCCGGCTGACCTCATTATAATGGATAAGAAAGAGACAAAAAAGAAGTATAAGGATGCCGACTGCAACCGATTTGATGATTTTCAAGAATATTTCGTAAAAATGCTGGGTCCGGTACGGCTCGTAGAGGGAAAATGCCCGGAAGGTGAGATAATGGATGCAAATGGCCATCATCAGGACAAGGTAGTAGTTGGGTGCGGTTGACAGCCCTTTCAGGTCACCGGGAAACAGATATTTTTTAGTATAGTAGGCAGCGATCAGGGCTGTGGCGACGATAAGGATATCCAGCGCTTTGTGGATATTGAGAAGAAGGCGACATTTTTCTCGCAACATGAATAAATACTTAAAACCTCGTGCGAGTATATGGCGGAAATTCAACTGTTCCCGGCACCATATATGAGCATCCGATGAATAAAACGGTTTAGAAGAGTGTTGCTGCGGTAATTTCTACTGAGAGTGAAAAAATAGAAAATCAACCAGCACTGTCAAAAAAATCCCCCACAATCAGGCAGAAAATATTACATGGAATATAAAACTGACCTGACAGATGAATTTTAAACATTAAAATGAAGAAAATTCAAGGATAAATAAGGGTTACTAAACAAGCTAGATGATGATTATCAGTTAATAATGATCCTCAAACAGAAAAGAAGGATGTTAAAAATTCAGGAATTAGTAAAAAAAATTATTATTGTAATGTATTGTTTAATAAAATTTTTTTTGTACTTTTAGTACTTTGGAACGGGGACCGCAGCCCGGGTTATTTTCAGCCTGAAGAGTTTCGGCCTGAAATTCAGTCCCTGATTACCAGGGCGTTAATAATGATTGTTGTGGTTTGAAAAATCATAATTTCGGGGGGGAGTTCTTCCGGATTGAGATCCTCTGCCTGTCGGGCGGGAGGGGAATTGGGGGCAGGCGCCGATTCCGGGTTGCTGACGGCTTGCCGGGGTGGTTCCGGGCGGGGGGGAAGAGGGGAGAGCCTGTTAATTTCCAGGTCGCTCAGGGTGACGCTTCCGGAAATGAGCATGTCATAGGGATTGGCCCGTTCCCTGACCAGGTAGATTCTGACCGCGCTGCAGGTGTCGGGCACGGTGAAGGGGATGACAAATTCGGTTTTATATTCGCTGGGAGGCAGCATTTCGTCTTCGATAAACAGTCCCTGGCAATTGTAGCTGCTGATCAGGAAATAGGGCCGCTCCTGGGAGGTCAGGCCGGTGGTTTCAAAAAAGCCGCGGAAAACATGATCTCCGGGAAAGAGAGGAACGATCTGGGAAAGCATGAAGACCGCATTTTCTGTGCCGTCAAAAGAAACGGTCAGGCCGCCCCGGAAGGTTTCATAATGCAGGGAAGCGCCCCTTGTTTCCGTAGCCTGCCAGCCGAAGGCGGTATTTTGAATGGGCTCCGAGAAATTGCCGTTATAGAGCAGGTTGTCGTTTTTCTGGAAAGCTTCTCTCCATTCTTCGACGGCAGATTCGAATTCATTGTTTTCCAGGAGAAAAGATACATAGGCAACAGTTGTCCGGGGATCCGCTACTCCTGCCTCCTTCAATTCGCGCCAGACGGTCTGTGCCTTATCCTGGCGGTTGTTCTCGATATAATGCCGGAGAATATCGGGATAGAACGTAGAACCAAACACTTGGAGGAGATAACGTGGATCATTCCAATATTCACCGGCAAGGTTAAAAACCCGGGGTCTTGATATCCGCTCGTCCTGAAGCAGCTGCTTAAGGGTTGCGAGCAGTATTGCATTGTGCTGCAGTTCATATGCCAGCCTGGCTTTCTGCCAGGCGAGATCAATGTCGTCAATCTGAAAGGCGGCAAAGTTTTCCAGGGCGGCGACGGCCTGGTTTCTGCGGCCCATATCTTTGAGCACTGCCGCGAGTCCGAGCCAGGAAGGGGGATGCATCACAAAGTTGTCCAGGGCCTGCAGGTAGAACTCATGGGCTTTTGCCAGGTCGCCGTTTTTATGTTCGCGCTGGGCAAGCCCGGCCAGAACGTCCGGATTGGTCTGGAAACCGGACAGCACGTCCAGGTATATGCTGTTGGAGACGGCAAGCTGTTTTGCCACCCCGATCTTGAGAATGAACAGGGCAATAAGGATGAGTGCAAGAAAAAATATGGTCCGCAGAACAGTCAGGCCTGTTTTTTTTCCGGATACGACAGGCTGCTCGAGTACCATTTATATTTTCCCTGAAGGTGCGCAGTTCATGACACGATATATTTTCTGCTTTGAAGCTCTTCCCTGCATGGGCTACCGCCTGAACCGCCGGCCCGGTTTCCTGTAGGGAACGAAATTTACCGGTTTTTTCTGCAGGAATAAATAATCCGGAGTGTAGCCGGTATCCTTTATGGAAAGCATGATGCGGTGCAGGAGCGCCAGCAGCAGAACAGCGTAAAAGGCCATGGCCGGCGTATGGATAAGGCCGGCCGCGGCGATGTTGATGATCAGGCCTGCAAGAGCAAAGCAGGATCCGATGATGATGATCTCATCCCGGCTCATTTTCTGTATTTTTCGGGGCATCCGGTAGATGCTTCTTGCGTACACAGCCATTCCTGCCAGCAGCCAGGCCAGAAAAAACAGGGTGACCGGGAGTCCCAGCTGCACGGCGAGTTCGAGGGAGCCGGCCAGGGGCTGATCCATGAGGGTGCCCGGCTGGGAGATGTAGAAGGGCGCCATGAACTGGAAAGCGCCCATGCCGATGCCGGAATAGAGGTGGTCCTGAAGCATTTCCAGGCCCGCGGTCCAGGTGCTGAACCTGGCCTGTGCCGCATGGATGAGCAGGGTGGACCTGGAGATAATGCCCTCGACGCCGAGTATCCAGCCATACACCAGGAGAGCCGAATAGATGGCCCCGGAAAGAATTATTTTGATCGGCCGCTGAAAAGGAATGACAATCCGGCAGAGCAGCACAAGGATGAACATGATGACAATTCCGGTGAACGACCGGGAAAGGATGATCGCCGCCAGCATGATCCCTGTTGCCCAGAACGGCAGCAAAGCCCGGTGAAATATCAGGCCAAGCCGGTCGCTGAGGAACAGTTTTTTGTTTTTTATTTTGATGACTTCAACTTTTTCAAAGAGGTTCTTGATCCTGGAAATGCCCAGCACCATGGCAACCGGCCAGCATATGTTGAGAAAGGCGGCATAGTGGTTGTGGTTGGAGAAAGTGCCGGCAGGATAACCCTCGGTAGATGAACTGCCGGGAAATCCGGGCAACGGGGCGGCCGGGAAGACCGCCTGCAGGATCCCGTAAACAGCCTCAAGTCCGCCTGCTATGACAAAAATCCACAGGAGAATTGCCCGGTTCTGCGCATTTTTCAGCAGGGCGGCGGAAAAATAGAACAGGAGAAACAGGGTCAGCCCGTATACCGCATAGAATTGAGTGCCCGGCACATAATAACTGAGCGAGGTGGTTTTGATAAATTGTTCCGGCTGCATGGCCGGCAGGAGATTCTCCGCCCGGACCGGGGAGACAACCTCAATAACCGCCAGCGGCAGATCAAGGGTTGTCAGGACGAGAAAGGCGAGAATACCGAGGATCAGGAAAGGTTTGACCGTGAAGTCGCGGGTTGAAAGATTCTTACTGTTCAACACCGCCCAGGTTCCGGCGGCGAGAAACGTTACAAATAGATAGAGGACGGAGACCAGCGGCTGCCTTGTTCCTGAAAAAAAAGGAATCGTGGCAATGACGAAAAAAAGAATCCAGGAGTCGAGTTTGATTTTTTTCACTCCAACCTGCTTTGGATTGAGTGACAAAGATTATTACTAAAACAGTTTAATAAATATGTATAATAAAAAAAAGGATTATATTATGTGGTTAACGTAAATCCGGCCTGCGGCGGGGGACTGTTTTTATTCTCCTTTTTATGCGGGGGACGGAATTGCCAATAAACGCGGTACATGTTACATGGTATACGGTTTACGGTGCATGGTTTACGGTGCATGGTTTACGGTTTACGGTGCACGGTGCGCGGTCACGGAGTTAACGGCTTCGCAGGTGAGGGCGTATCGGCTGACCGGCGCTTCAGGCTGAAAGCACGAATTTAAACAATTTAAACAATAAGGTATATGCAGGTGAAACAGATTCCTCTTGATGAAAGAATCATATTTGCGCTGGATTTTGCAGATCCCCGGGTGGCCGGGGAGTGGGTCGGAAAACTCGACCGGAACATCAGGTTTTTCAAGGTCGGGCTGCAGCTTTTTCTGGCCGGCGGCTGGCCGGTTATCGACAACATTATTGATCGCGGCTGCAAGGTCATGCTGGACCTGAAATTTTTCGATATTCCGGAAACCGTCCGCCTGGCAGTGCAGCAGCTCAGGAACAGGAACGTAACCTTTGCGACTGTCCACGGCAACAGGCCGATCATCGAGGCGGCAGTGGCTGAAAAAGGGGGCATGAAAATTCTTGCTGTCACGGTATTGACCAGCTTTGATGAATCGGACATGCGGGAAATGGGATTTACCGGTTCTGTCCGCGACCTGGTGTTGATCCGATCACGCAAAGCATTGGAACTTGGCTGTGACGGCGTGGTTTCCTCCGCCCTGGAAGCCGAGCCGCTGCGCAACGAACTGGGGGAGAACTTCCTGGTTGTCACTCCGGGTATCCGCCCTGGCCTGAACAGGGACGTGGAAAAAGACGATCAGAAACGCGTGGCCACCGCCCAGCAGGCAATAAGGGACGGAGCAGACTACGTTGTCATCGGCCGTCCCATAAGCACGTCCCCGGACCCCCTGTATACAGTACAGACTATCCAGGAAGAAATCGCCGGGGGAATTGGACTTTAGGTGTTGAGTCGGCTAGGGGTTTTGGAATTTTGGGAACGGATTTTTGAGGACAGACGAAAAAAGTCCGCTTCTCCTGCACCCGGAGGCTTGGGGAGGTCAGGGTGAGGGGGCCGACAAAATCCACGATATATGATCCAACCGGATGCTGGCGGCGAAATTTGCAGTTTGCCAACTGCCGGTTTCTCAAGTGGTTCCAGAGTAATTGTTCTGCGTCTGTCTGACTTTTTCTAAGGATTTTGGAAATGTTTCTGAGGTTTTCAGGAGCCGTCATTTTTTAAATTCGTATTTTTGCTCTCTTGCCTGTGCGGTCTCTTTATTTTTTTAAAGCATCTCTTACCCCGAAAGAACAAGTAAGTTTAATGTTCTTTTATTTTTCAGTCAATTATCAAATCGAGTCTTTTGAATGTCTGCAGGTTAATCCCTTCTTCTTTTAGGGGAGAAGGGGTACTCCTTCCTCCGCCCCCTGAATACCTTGGCCCCCTCACCCTAACCCACCCGGAGTCTCCGCTACGCTTCGCTTACCTCCCCCAAGGGGGCGAGGGGATTAAGAAAGCAGCGGCGATAGGATGTAGGACGGGCGAGTGGATTTCCCCAATTAACTCCTTCTCCCCTTGAGGGGAGAAGGTGGGGATGAGGGGTGCTCTTCCTCCGACCTCCGAATTCCCTGGCCCTCTCACCCTAACCCTCAGGGAGTCTTCGCTTACCTGGAGTCTCCGCTTACCTGGAGTCTTCGCCTACCTCCCACAAGGGGGCGAGGGAATTAAGATAGCAGCGGCGAGAGGATTAGAATAGCAGCGGCGAAAGGATGTAGGATGGGCGAGGGAAACTCTCCAATTAACTCTTTCTCCCCTCGAGGGGAGAAGGCGGGGATGAGGGGTGTTCTTTCCTCGGCCCTCTGAATACCCCGGCCCTTGTTTCACCTTGTACTCCGTTCGTTGCCCCGCTCTGCACAATCAGCATGGCCGGGACGATAATCAGGACTCCGATGATGGTTCGCAGGGGGGGCAGGCCGTGTCCCAGAAACCGGTCTATTATAATGACCAGGGGAGGGTAGAGATAGCTGTATGCCATGACCCGGGTGGGTCCGAGGCTGAGAGTGGATATCTGGGTGAGAAAAAAAGTGATGATAGTGCAGAAGATGGCAAGATAGACGATTCCGTACCAAACCAGGGGCTCGATACTCTGCCAGGGCACCCCGAAGAGACGGTTGCCGCCGAGGATCAGGAGCCAGAAGCTGCCGGTCACCGTTACCCAGAAGGTCATGACCGCCATGGGTTCTCCCCGGTGCAGCAGCTTCACCAGCGGGGTATAGGCAGCCATGAACAGGCAGCCGTAAAAGAAGATCAGGTCGCCTCTGCCGAGCTGCAGTTGGAGCAGTTTCTGTATATCGCCTTCAAAGATGACCCAGATGGCGCCAATCATGGCAAGGAGCAGGGCGATGAGACGATAGCGGCCAAGCCTTTCCCGCAGGATGATTGCACTGTATATTCCTGAAATACCCGGCACCAGTGTGAAAATGACACTGGTGTTAAGCGCGGTAGTAAAGCGCAGGGAGAGGAACATCAGCCAGAAAAAGGCGACCAGGGCGCCGCTGATAATGCTGTACCGGGCAAGGGCGGCCGGGGAAGGAAATTTAAGGCCGTACTGCCGGTAAATATAGGGCAGGAACAGCAGTGAGGCGAGGATGAACCGGACCAGGGTCAGGATGGCTGGGTCCATTCCGGGAGCAATTGCCTTACCGACAGTAAATGAAGTTGAAACCAGGGTGGCGGCGGCCAGCATCAATAGATGGACCGCCCACAGAGGCAATGATTTGCCCGCAGCCTGCAGATTGTTCATCCAACAAGCTCGAGCAGGAGCTGGTGCAGTCTGCCGTTGCTTGCCAGTATCTCTTTTTTAAAGGGGGAATAGGTCTGCCCCATGAAATCGCTGACCCTGCCGCCGGCCTCTTCCACCAGCAGGCATCCTGCCGCGGTATCCCATGGTTTGAGCCCGACTTCCCAGAAACCGTCAAGCCTGCCGCATGCTACGTACGCCAGATCCACGGCCGCCGCTCCCATGCGGCGGATATCCCTGACCTTGGGCAGGATGTTTCGCATGCGGCTGATAATTCCGGGAAGGTTTTCATGAATGTCGTAGGGGAACCCGGTGGCCAGCAGTGACTGCAGCAGGAAATCGGTGCCGGTCACTTCGATGCGTTCCCCGTTCAGCCAGGATCCCCCGCCCAGGCTGGTGCAGAACAACTCGTCCTGCATGGGGCAGTAGATAACCCCCACCTTGGGCTGTCCGTCTTCGATCATGGCTATGGATACGGCAAAGATGGGGATGCCATGGGCAAAATTGGTGGTGCCGTCGATCGGATCAATGACCCAGACCTTGCCGTGATTTTTGCCTTCCAGATCACTAAAGGATTCCTCGGCCAGAAATTTGAGGCCGGGCGCATCTTCGTTCAGGGAGGCGACAATCGACGTTTCGGCGGCAATATCGGCCTCGGTAACCAAGTCGATATCGCCCTTCATTTCAATGTTGTGAGGCTGCGCATAGAGCTGCTTGACCACGCTTCCGGCGGTCAGTGCCGCCCGGCCGGCGGCCTGGCAATATACTTTCAAATCACTTGCTGCACAGGATTCGGTGAAACGGGTAAGGCGGTTCATGTCTTTTTCTCCTGATTATGTTGAGGTATCCGGGTGCATGGAGAGCAGGGTAGGGGGATTAGAGCCCCAGGTCGTCCGATATGACCTGCATGGCCTGCAGGGCCAGGTCGCAGAATTCGCTGACTTCAAGTCCCAGCATTTCGCATTCCCTGATGATTTCCCGGTCCGCTCCCCGGGCAAAGGCCTTTTCCTTGAAACGTTTGCGGACCGACTTGGGCTTGACCGAACCGAGTTTTTTGTCGGGCCGGACCAGGGCCGAAGCGGTGATCAGGCCGGTAATGGTCTCGCCGGCGGCCAGGGCATGATGAAATTTTGTGCTTCTCTTCCGGCCGTGCGCCTGTTCGTTATGCATGCTGATGGCATCGATGACGTCCGGGTTTATGCCCAGCTCCTCGAGGACCTGGACCGTTTCCCGGGTGTGGGTCGCGAGATCCGGCTGCGTTTCGACATCCAGGTCGTGGAGAAGACCGGCCAGTCCCCATTTATCAGGGTTCTCGTCAAGTTTGACCGCCAGGGATCGCATTACCGCTTCGCTTGCCAGGCAATGTTTTATCATGTTTTCATTGGCAACATGGCGGTCGAGCAGTTTGCGAGCCTCATCGCGGCTGATTCCGAATTGTTCGTAGTTCATGATCATTCTGTTTTAGAGTTAAGTGTCAGGTGGTTAAGTGATTGAGGAAAATATAGCACCATAATTTCATAATAACCAGTCATCTGTTTTCTGGAAAGCCCCTTATTCTATCCTGCATTCCTCGCCGCTGCAATCTTACCTTCCCTCGCCCCTTGGGAGGTAAGCGAAAGACTCCAGGTAAGCGAAGACTCCGGGTAAGCGAAGACTCCCTGAGGATTAGGGTTAGGGAACCAGGGTATACGGAGGGCGGAGGAAGAACACCCCTCATCCCCCCTTCTCCCCCTCGAGGGGAGAAGGGGTTAATTTGAAACTCCCCCAGTTTTACGGACACTTGAAAAGGGGTTATAATTGCCCGGGAGGAGTGTTCGATGATTCAAGGAGAATCCACGAGGGACAGGCATGGCTAAGTATCTATCATTTTTAAAAAGTATCCTGATTACCATCGAAACTCAGCTAACATTAATCGGTGTATATAATTATTTATCCTGGGAAAATCTTGTTTAATTG
>JAWSUG010000052.1:0-10957 GCA_033549385.1 Desulfobulbaceae bacterium
AGGGGGGCGCGGATGGTTAATGGCAAATTGCTCGTTTCCAGCATTTACAAGTGGTTCCAAGTGGATTTCGGCGGCTCCGAGGAGGGCGTGATCCAGCACTTGCGGCAATACGCGGAAGAAGACCTGGCCGAGTCCCTGCGGACATACAGCAAGGGGTTACGCGATGACTACGACTGGAGTTTGAATGAGCCGTAGTCATCACTCGCATCACCTGACTGGAATGAAAATGAAAAAAACAATCATCTGTATCGACCGGGACGGAACACTTATCCATGATTCAAGAGAACACCTCTTTCTGGGCAGTGATAATAATTGGCATGAGAAAGTAAAGATCCTTCCAAATGCCATTGAGGGAGTGCGCCGGCTCAACACCATTGCCGGGGCCGGGATCTACATGATCACCAACCAGGCTGGCGTTGCCATCAGCGATTTTCCCCTACTGACCGAGGAAAGGGCCCATGAGGTCTGCCGGTTCGTGGTTGAAATGTTCAAAGACAGGGGAACCCGTCTTGACGGTTACTTTCTCTGTCCTCACGCCACCCCGGAATATGTCAGCCGGAAACCGGGCACAAATTTCCATCCTCATCTGGTCCATGATTGCCATTGCCTGAAACCCAGCCTCGGCATGGTCTTCAATGCCTTGAAGGCCCAAGGGGTCCCTCCGGACAATGCCGACGTCTACGTCATCGGCGACCGCGCAAGCGATGTCCGGACCGCGCTCAACATCGGGGGCACCGGCATTCTCATCCCCTTCGTCAACGAGCCTGGTGAACTCGACAAGGTGAAAAGGCTCGGGAATCGGAATCGGATCCATGTGGCGGAAAACCTGCTGGCCGCCGCGGAATATATCGTCTCTCATCCCGATGATGTCGGCAGCGGCGACCTGTGAAACGGGGCTGTGGATTTATGGTTGGAGGTGTTTTGAATGAAACAGAGCATTGATGAACTGAGTATCAATACTTTAAGGATGCTGTCGCTGGATATGGTGGAAAAAGCACAGTCGGGTCATCCCGGCCTGCCTCTGGGCGGGGCCGCCATGGTGTATGTTCTGTATTCACGAATTATGAATCACAATCCCAATAATCCAAAATGGCCCAACCGTGACAGGTTTCTGCTGTCCGCCGGACATGGGTCCGCACTTTTGTACTCGGTATTGCACCTTTGCGGCTACGGCCTGACACTTGAAGATTTAAGACAGTTCAGGCAGGCCGGCAGCATTACCCCGGGCCACCCGGAATACGGCATGACCGCGGGCGTTGAGGCTACCACCGGGCCGCTCGGGCAGGGGTTTGCCATGGGGGTGGGAATGGCGATTGCGGAAAAAGCGCTCGCTGACTGCTTCAATACCGACGAATTTAATTTAGTAGACCACTATACCTATGTTTTTGTATCCGACGGGGACCTGATGGAAGGCGTCGCATCCGAAGCGGCGTCTCTGGCCGGAACCTTGAAGCTGGGAAAACTTATCTGCCTCTATGACGATAACCATATTTCCCTTGAAGGACCTACGAAGTCTGTCTTTACCGAGGACGTACAGCAGCGGTTCGATGCCTACGGCTGGCATACCTTGCGCGTCGGCGACGGCAACGATATTGCGGAACTGACCGAAGCACTGCATCAGGCACAAAAGATGATCGACAAACCAAGCCTTATTCTGGCGCGGACCCATATCGGTTTCGGTTCACCAAAACAGGATACCGCCGCGGCTCACGGTGAACCGCTTGGCACGGAAGCGCTTGAAAAAACAAAAGCGTTTTTCGACTGGCCTTCTGATAAAAGCTTTTACATCCCAAAAGAAGTCGCCTGGCATTTTGAGCGACTGCAGGAAGAGGGAAAGCGAAAAGAGGCGGAGTGGAAGAAACTGTTTGCAGAATATAGACAAAAATTACCAGAACTGGCCGAGCAGTATGAACAGGATCAGGCTGGAAAAATCAAGGAGAAGCTATGGGCCGGATTGCCGGTTTTCCCAGTGGACGAGAAGCCAATAGCGACCCGAAGCGCGTCCGGCAAGATCATGCAGGTCATCGCGGAGCACATGCCGGGATTTATCGGAGGTTCAGCCGATCTTAATCCCTCGACCAAGACCTACCTTTCCGGCCAGGGTGATTTCGGGACAACGGACCACGCCGCCCGGAACATTCACTACGGTGTCAGGGAACACGCCATGGGCGCCATCACCAACGGGATTGCCCTGCATGGCGGCTTACTTCCGTATTGCGCCACCTTTTTTACTTTCTTCGATTATATGAAGCCGGCCATCCGATTGGCCGGGCTGATGAACAGCCATGCAATTTTCGTGTTTACCCACGACAGCATCGGGCTCGGCGAGGACGGGCCAACCCATCAGCCTGTGGAGCAGCTCATTTCAGCCCGGGCAGTACCGAACATAACAGTCATCCGGCCGGCGGACGCCAACGAAACGGCGGCGGCCTGGTACCAGGCAATTGCCAGAAAAAGCCCAACCGTGCTGGTCCTTTCCAGGCAGAACCTGCCGATATTGGACGCGAAAAAACACGGGACCTTTAGAGGTGTTTCAAAAGGAGCGTATACGCTGTTCGACTGCGCAGGAAAACCGGACCTGGTTCTTATCGCAACAGGTTCGGAAGTTTATCTTGCAGCTGGGGCCCATAAAAAACTTGCCGGTCAAGGGATAAAAACAAGAATCGTCTCAATGCCGTCCGTCGAGATTTTCAACGAACAGGATGACGCCTATAAAGATTCCGTGATTCCGCCGATGGTCAAAAAAAGATTGGTTATTGAAGCGGGTTCTTCTGTCGGGTGGTGGAAATTGGCTGGCGATGGCGGCGATGTAATCGGCGTAGATGCGTTCGGAGAATCCGGGCCGGGAAAAATCGTTTTTGAACGGTATGGTTTCACGGTGGAGAACATTGTGGCGAGAGCGTTACAGTTGTTGGGTGATAATCCTGCCGGCAGAAATTAACACGTCCTCGGCCTTTTCATCCATTACGAGGAGACAGCGGGTTGCTATCGAGAGGTTTGCAATGGAAATCAAGTTGAGTTCAGAGATCAGTGAGGCCGGTGCCGAATCCTGCGAAATCGGTGCTGGAGGCCCCTGCGGTTATGTGATCTTCGGCGCTTCCGGCGACCTTACACACCGGAAGTTGCTGCCGGCCGTTTTTTCTCTGTTCAGGACAAAAAGGGTGCCGGAGCATTTTTTTGTCGTCGGGTTTGCCCGTTCCAAAATGGACGACACCGCATTCAGGCTGAGAGTAAAGGATTCACTCCGGCAGGCGGATGGGAACATCCCGGAATCGGAAGTCGAAAACTTTGCCGCTCGATGCTTCTATGTGGCCGGAGGGTATGACTTGGATGACGGGTATAAGCAGTTGCAGAGGGTTGCTGAAGAGCTTGACCAAAAATACAACACCGGCGGTAATTTCGTTTTCCATCTGGCCACGCCGCCTAGCCTTTATGCTACCATCGTTTCCGGCCTGGCGAGGAACAAGCTGGTCGGAAAACATCAGAACAACGCGCCGTATCACCGGGTGATCGTTGAAAAGCCCTTTGGTCATGATTTTGACAGCGCCAATTCCTTGAACCGCGAGCTTCTGGAACATCTATCCGAAGACCAGATCTTTCGGATAGATCACTACCTGGGCAAGGAGACCGTTCAGAATATTCTGATGTTCAGGTTTGCGAACCGGCTTTTCGAGCCGGTCTGGAACAGTCAGCATATCGACCATGTGCAGATTACGGTTGCCGAAGAACTCGGGGTGGAGGGTCGGGCCGGATATTTCGAACAGACGGGGCTGCTACGGGATATGTTCCAGAACCATATGCTGCAGTTGGCGGCGCTGGTAGGCATGGAACCGCCGGTGGATCTTTCCGCGGACAGCGTGCGGGATGAAAAAGTCAAATTCATGAAATCGATTCGGCCGTTTGACATGGATTCACTTGATAAGCAACTGGTCAGAGGGCAATACGGAACCGGAAAAAGCGGCGAACTGCCGTTGAAAGCCTATAGAGAAGAGGAGGGGGTTGCGCCGGCCTCGTGCACCGAGACCTACTTTGCCATGAAACTTCTGGTGGATAACTCGTGCTGGAAAGATGTGCCCTTTTACCTGCGGGCCGGAAAAAGGCTCGAAAAAAAACAAACAAGGATTGCAGTCATTTTCAAACAGGTTCCCTACTGCATGTTCGCCAGGAAATCGTTCGTCGTCACTCCCGATCCGAATGTGCTGGTTTTCGATATCCAACCGCAACAGAGAATCTCGCTTCTCTTCCAGGCAAAAGTTCCCGGGGCCAAGATATGCCTCACCCCCCTGAACATGTCCTTTGATTATCGGGAAATATACGGCCCCAAGATGGATGAGGACTATTCCACCCTGATTCTGGACTGCATGCTTGGCGACCAAACCTTGTATTGGCGCAAAGATGGCGTGGAAACGTCCTGGAAACTTCTAAGCCCGGTTTTAAAGAAATGGGAGGCCTGCAGCCAAGCGGAGAAGAACAGCATGCTTGAATTGTATGCGGCGGGAAGCCGGGGACCGGAAGGTGGCAACGCATTAATAGAAAAGGACGACAGAGCCTGGATTGCATCATGACATGAGGAAAAACTGATGAACAAACTCGCGCAATTAAAAACCATGACCACCGTGGTGGCCGATACCGGGGACTTCGATTCGATAAAAGCATATCGCCCGACGGACGCAACGACGAATCCATCGCTGGTCTATGCCGCCGCCCAGTTACCGAGGTATCGCAAACTGGTTTCCGAGGCCCTCGAGTTTGGGATGGCAAAGGCTGATTCCCTTGATACTTGCAAGTCTCTCATCCTGGATCGTCTTGCCGTCCTTTTCGGCCGCGAGATTCTGTTTATCGTTCCGGGGCGGGTGTCGACGGAAGTTGATGCGCGGTTGTCCTTCGATACCGAGGGAAGTATCCGCAAAGCCAACGAACTGATGGAGATGTATGCGGAGTTTGGAATCGACCATGAACGCATTCTGATCAAGCTGGCCTCGACCTGGGAAGGGATTCGGGCCGCTGAAGCGCTCGAAAAACAGGGCATCCACTGTAACCTGACACTGATGTTCAGCTTTGCCCAGGCCATAGCCTGCGCCGAGGCCGGGGTGACCCTCATCTCTCCCTTCGTCGGCCGCATAACCGACTGGTACAAGGAGAAAGATGCGGTTGCCGCGTATGCGCCGCAAGACGATCCCGGAGTGCAGTCGGTGCGGAAGATTTTCAACTATTATAAGCATCATGGCTATGAAACTCAGATTATGGGAGCGAGTTTCAGAAATACCGGCCAGATTCTGGCCCTTGCCGGCTGCGACCTGTTGACCATTTCCCCCAAGCTGCTCGCCGAGCTGGAAAACATGGAAGGTGAAGTTGTCCGCGAGCTTGACCCTGTTCAGGCAAAAGTAGTGGAAATGGAAAAACACTCACTCACCGAGAAGGACATGCGCTGGAGGCACAATGAAGATCCCATGGCCGTGGAAAAACTTGCCGAGGGTATTCGTAATTTCACCAAGGACCTGCGTAAACTGGAAGAATACGTCCATGAACGACTCGTCCATGGCGCTGAATAAAATATTTTGATACATGCATCTCATTTTCGCCCAGGAGGATACAGTATGGCAAAACTCGAAGAAATGCAGGAACCCATGCGCTCACATCTGGCTAACCTTCCCTGCCCAACTTTTGGAACCAGTCCATGGGTTTCCGGGCCGCCCCTCGCTCAGCGACGGGTGGCGATCATTTCAACCGCCGGAATCCACCGGCGCAGCGACCGCCCCTTTGAGGGCATGGTAGGGGATTATCGGGTAATACCAAAGGAAAGCACTGCCAAGGATCTGGTCATGACCCATCTTTCCACCAACTTCGACCGCACCGGCTTTCAGCAGGACTGGAACGTGGTGTTTCCCCTGGACCGGCTACGGGAACTTGTTTCGAACGGCTCCATAGGGAGCGTTGCCGATTATCATTACTCCTTCATGGGGGCCGCCGATCCGGCGGAGATGGAGGACGCCGCCCGCAGGCTTGCCGGCCTGCTGAGAGGCGATCGCGTCGATGCGGTTCTGCTTGTACCGGTCTGACCGTTCTGCACGCGCGCCGTGGGCGCGCTGGCCCATTACCTGGAAGCGGAAGGCGTCCCGACGACCCAGATCAGTCTGATTCGCGAGCATACCGAGACAATCAAGCCGCCAAGGGCGCTCTGGGTTCCCTTTGAACTGGGCCGTCCCCTGGGACTCCCGGACGACCCTGCTTTTCAGCGGCGGGTCCTGCTGGCGGCGCTGGAACTCTTTGATCTCCCCGAGGGGCCGGTGCTGGTCGATTTTCCCGAGGACATTCCGGAACAGGCTGCCGACGCCGGGGACTCTCTGGATCATATGGCCTGTCCGGTAAATTTTGCCCCTTTGTCCCAAGGAAAAACCGAGACGGAAAAACTCCTTTCCGCCTTCAGGAGTGAAGTCACCGAACTTCGCTCCTGGTACGATCTGGGTCTTGATAAACGCGGCTATTCCGCGGTAGCCTATTTTAAACCGGATGCTGCCGGCAAGCTACTGAGCGACTTTATCCTTGGCGAACCCCTGGAACTTCCCTCGGACATCTCCTCGCCGGCGGCGGCCCTGCGCTTTGCCGCCCAGGACCTCAAGGCATTCTATTTCGAATCAGTCATGTCCCGGCCGGATTTGACCCTGCCGACAGATGCGGCATTTAACCACTGGTTCTGGCGGAAGACCGCGGCGAGTAATGTTCTCCGGCTTATCAAGGAAACCTGCCTGGCCTCGAACGATGAACAGCTCCGGATGACCGGCGGCATGCTGCTCGTCCCACTGGACCAGGCGTGAATTTTATAAGGAGCACGACATGACGGTACAGGTACTGGGAATTTCAGGGAGCCCCGTTCACAACAGCAATACGGACCGCCTTGTCCGAGCAGTTCTTGATGCGACCGGCCTTGACACGGACTTCATCAAGCTCAGCGATTTCACCATCCGACCGTGCCGGGCCTGCCTGGGCTGTGCCGCCGACAATATCTGCAGGCAGGGTGATGATTTTGCGGCCCTGGCACCGAAAATAAGGGCGGCCCGGGCCCTGGTGGTGGGCGGCTATCCGCCCTACGGCATGCTTGACGGCTTTACCAAGGCGTTTCTGGAACGTCTTTACTCCATGCGCCACCAAAACATGCTCAACAAAGGCAAGCTAGGGGTGGCGGTCACCACCGGCATGGGCGGCGATGCTCCCGGCCTACAGGAGGCCAACGACCAGATCGCCCGGGTCATGGAGATGGAGGGCATGAAAGTGGTCGGCAGGTTGCAGGCCCGTGGCAACCTGACCTGCCTGGTCTGCGGCCAGGGCGAAACCTGCCCCATCAGTGCCGTGCCCCATTTTTTCGGTGACCGAGAGATATGCGAAGACAGACTTACCCGGGTGGAACAGCAGCCCGTCTGGCAGGAAGCTCTTGCTGCGGGGAGGGAGATCGGTCGACGTTTGAAACAGGGATAAAAATCGGAAAGTGCCATTGCCGATTTCCTGAAAGTTCAGTGTACCCTCGCCTCCCAATTGCTGGTGGATTGAGTGCGCTTTACAGGAGAAAACTTTCCCGCTAATCCAACATTCTGGAGAGACCTATGAAAACAGAAAAACGCCTTGAAATTTCACTGCTTGCCCTGCGCGTCACCGTGGCCCTGGTGATGCTGGTCTGGAACCTGGATAAATTCATTAATCCCGAGCATGCCGCCACGGTGTATGAAAGTTTCTATTTGCTGGGCGGCCTGGGTCGGGAAGTCATGTATGCCATCGGCGCAGTGGAGATTATCATTGTCGCCGCCTTTCTCTTCGGATTTATGAAACGGCTTTCCTATGGAACAGTGCTGGTGCTGCATGCCATATCGACATTATCATCCTACAAACAGTATCTGGCGCCTTTTGATGGTCCCAATATCCTGTTTTTCGCCGCCTGGCCCATGCTGGGGGCCTGCCTTGCCCTCTATCTGCTACGGGATCGGGATGTTCTTTTCACGGTGGGCAAATAAACATCAACCGTAACTGCCCACAGGGTACTGAATCTTCTTCGTTATCGCCCTGCTCACGTACAGGGAGTACGCTTCACAGGACGATGCCTCAAATCTCCGGCACCCTGTAGACAGTTACAACTGGGGTGGTTAGTGTACTTTCATTGGCATGGGGTGAGTAGTTACCATCAACTTTAAAAGAGAAGGGAGAAGAATATGTCCCAAGCAGATATCGGCTTGATCGGCCTGGCGGTCATGGGCCAGAATCTGGTGCTGAATATGAATGACCATGATTTCAGCGTGACGGTTTTTAACCGGACAACCTCAAAGGTCGATGACTTCCTGGAAGGCCCGGCCAAAGGGACAAAGATCATCGGTACCCATTCCCTGGAGGAACTGGTCGGCAGGTTGAAGAAACCGCGCCGGGTGATGCTGATGGTCAAGGCCGGAGCGGTAGTCGATTCCTTTATCGATACGCTGCTGCCGCACCTTGACTCCGGCGACATCATCATCGACGGCGGCAACTCACTCTATACCGATACCAACCGCCGGACCCGCGCCCTGGCCGAGAAGGGTATCCTCTTTGTCGGCGCCGGCATCTCCGGCGGCGAGGAGGGCGCCCGTACGGGGCCGTCCATCATGCCGGGCGGCAACCCCGAGGCCTGGCCGCTGGTTAAGGATATCTTTCAGGCGATTGCCGCCCGGGTCGATGGCCAACCATGCTGTGACTGGATCGGCGAGGAGGGAGCCGGGCATTTCGTCAAGATGGTGCACAACGGCATCGAATACGGCGACATGCAGCTCATCTGCGAGGCCTATGATTTCATGCGCCGTGGCCTCGGCATGAACACCGGAAAAATACAATCCGTGTTCAGTGGGTGGAACAAAGGAGTCCTCGATTCCTATCTCATGGAAATTTCCGCCGATATACTTGATTACAAGGATAAGGACGGCCTTCCCCTGGTGGACAAGATCCTCGACGTCGCCGGTCAAAAAGGCACCGGCAAATGGACCGGCATTAATGCACTCGATCTGGGCATTCCATTAACCTTGATCGTTGAGGCGGTGTTTGCCCGCTCCCTGTCGGCTATGAAAGTGGAAAGGGGCAGGGCCGCCGGCCTGCTTGCTGGGCCATCAACTGCTTTTGCAGGAAATGCCGACGGAATGGTCGATGCCGTGCGCGATGCCCTGTATGCCTCGAAAATTATCTCTTACGCCCAGGGCTATATGCTCATGCGGGAGGCAGCCGACCAATACGGCTGGAAACTCAATTACGGTGGCATCGCCCTCATGTGGCGTGGCGGCTGTATTATCCGCAGCGCCTTTCTCGGCAATATCAAGGAGGCTTTTATGAAGAATCCGGGCCTGGAGAACCTGCTGTTTGATGATTTTTTTCGGCAGGCGGTGCGGTCAGCCCAACCCGGCTGGCGCAAGATTGTGGCAAAGGCCGTCGAACTGGGGATTCCGACCCCGGCTTTTTCCTCGGCCCTCGCCTATTACGACGGCTACCGGAGCGGAAGTCTCCCCGCCAACCTGCTGCAGGCCCAACGGGATTACTTCGGCGCCCACACATACGAACGAATCGACCGGCCCCGCGGTGAATTTTTTCACACCAACTGGACCGGCAAGGGCGGCAAGGTTTCGTCGAGCACTTATGAAGTATAAGGAAAATGGGGGATATGTTGGTTAAAACAATTCTGGCGGCGGATATCGGCGGCACCAACAGCCGCTTCGCCCATTTCACGACCGGGAACGGGTCATCCCTGGAGATGGTCGAGACAAAATGGCTGCCCACCATCGAGGCTGAATCTTTTGCGCAACTGCTTGAACAGCTTCGTGACAGTAGTTTTACACTGTCACCGGCCAAGGCCGACATAGCAGTCATCGCCGTGGCCGGTCCGGTAGAGCATAACTCCTATTGCGCTCCGCCTTATATCACCTGGGATATAGATCTCAGTCGGGATCAGCCGGGCAGGCTCCCGCAAGGCGCATATCTGGTCAATGATTTCGTCGCCCAGGCCTATGCCTGCAGATCACCGGTCGGGGAATCGGCACGCCCGATCCTGCCGGGGACGATTGTTGACGATGCGGCCATCGCTGTTCTCGGAGCGGGCACTGCGCTTGGCAAGGCTTTGCTGGTTCCGGTTCCCGGTCAGGGCTATCTGGCGCTGCCTTCCGAAGGGGGGCATGCCGCTTTTCCTTTTGTTTCGTCCGCGGAATTCTCTTTTCAAAAGTTTTATCGGGAAAAAAGCGGTCGGCAGCACATTACCGGCAACCTGGTGGTTTCCGGCCGGGGCCTTCATTACCTCCACTGGTTTCTTGCCGGCGAGGAGTTGGAACCGCGGGAAGTGACAGCCCGGTTTACCCCGGAATCCGAAACCCTGGCCTGGGCCGCGAGATTTTATGGCCGGGCCTGCCGGGACTTTGCCCTTGAGATTCTGGCCCTTGGCGGGCTGTATATTGCCGGTGGAGTCGCCGCCGGAAATCCGGAAATTCTCACCCACGAAAATTTTCAGGGCGAGTTTTTGAATTCACCGACCATGGGGCATCTCCTGGCTGAGATTCCCGTTTTTCTCATCGATAACCAGGACAGCGGGCTCTGGGGCGCGGCTTTTCATGGTCAGCAGATTCTCCAGAAAGGATAAATAATTATGGCAGAGAATAAGAGCAGAAACATTATTCAAAAGATCGTCATTGGTTGTATCATCGTTCTCGGGATTATCGCCTTTCGTTATTTCGACCTGGGGCAATACCTTTCCCTGGACTACCTCAAGGCCTCGCAGGCAAAATTTCAGGCTCTTTATCTTGAGCACCGCGTCCTTGTTGTCGCAGCCTACATGGGGATCTACATCGTGGTCACCGCCCTGTCGCTGCCGGGGGCTGCGGTGATGACCCTGGCCGGAGGAGCGCTGTTCGGTTTCATCCTCGGCACGGTGGTGGTCTCGTTTGCCAGTACCATCGGGGCGACCCTGGCC
>JAWSUG010000053.1:0-9485 GCA_033549385.1 Desulfobulbaceae bacterium
GACCAATTGATTAAGAGTCAACTGCTCTACCGACTGAGCTAACGGCCCCTGCTTTAAAAAGTTACTGATTTATCACAGTCTGATGAAGGCGTCAAGTTCTACCTGTAGTACAGATTCGGACTGCCCATGGTCATCAGTGACTTGTGAAGATTGCGTCTGAATTCCCTCCGGTCCCATATGCCCTGGATATGGCCCCTTTTAAGCGCATTCCTTGATTTCTGGTAGTCCGGCGGTATGTCCTGCCCGGTGGTTTCCCGTATGACACGGGGACCGGCAAACCCCAGCTGACAGGAGCGGATGGCAAACTGGTAGGGAGAGCAGCCGAGAAAGCTGGCCACCGGTCCGGCATAGGAGTTGTTGTCATAGACCACAATATACAGGCCGCCGGCGTTGATATATTCCCGCACAGCCATGGTGCACTTCGGCATCTGGATAACCCCGAGTGTTCCCTCCTGGATGCGGATCCCTCCCGTTGTATGCACGTAGGCAAGCAGCGGCCTTTTTTTGCGTTTGGCTATCTCGCATGCCTGGACAAACTTTTCACCTTCCGCCGCACCCACCGTTCCGTTCCGGAAATTTGAGTAGAGCATGCTCACCACCAGGTGTATTCCGGAGACCCTGGCGTGGAAAGTAAGATTGGCGCAGCCCATCCCGGTCTTGCTTTTGGCCATTTGCAGGCGGTCGTCAAAGCCTTCGTAGGCGAGAGGATTGAGAGAATACATGTCATTGTTGAAAGCCCGAATGGAACCGGAATCGAAAATGTTCTTCAGGTACCACTGGTATTCCAGGGGAAAATGATGACCGCATGTTTCACACACCCCGCCGAACTCACCGTACAAATCCGGGACCCACATATCCTGGCAGCCGTGCTTTTCCGCATTGGGACAGGAGATCGTCCGGTCCACATTGGCCAGAGGGCTGGTGTAGGTGTCCGTCAACTCGAGCGGATCCGGCGTGTTAGCCGGGGATGCTGTCATCACCGGCTGCGGCAGGGTTTTTTTCTTGTCCGAGCGTTTGAAAAAACCATAGACAGTGGAAAGGGGAGCCGTTACCCCCCTGATAAATGCAGAGCCTTCCCCGGAGACATCCTTAATGACCTTCTGTGCCTGTTTCTGTTGACTTTTCAGGACGTCATAACGGAATGCGTAATAGATTTTTTCAGTAGTTGCCTGGACGGACTTGAAAAAATTTTCCGCCGGCAGCTTCTCCCCGCCGTAAGCACTTCTGGCCATGTTTCTGTATTTCTTTGACCGCAGAGTAAGCAGCCTCTTGATTTCCCCATTGTCCAGATTCCAGGGGATGTCGATCTGAGGCGCCTCCTCGGGTTTCTCTGCCTTTTTTCTTTTAATCTCGTACGAACGAAAGGCGCGAACACTTTTTGTTTTCAGGACAACTTCGTCCGTGGCCCTGATAATTTCGGAACGGACCAGGCTGAAGAAATTAAAATCGTCGCTTTTGGCTCCCAGCGGCGGTTCCTGGATAATCCTGTCGACAGTGCCCAGCCTGAGGTTATCTGCGGCGGTAATTTTCAGCTGCTCAGCGCATTTTTCCACCAATTCGAGAGGAACTTTAACGCCCTCGTGAACCCTGCCCTCGATTGCGGCGGCACCCTCCGGAGAAATTACCGAGTAATAGCCGTGGGAAAACATCAGGCGGAAATCACTGAGTCCGACAGCTTCGGCACCCCCTGACCCCCCCTCCGAAATAACAGAGATCATGGGGACCCCCAGCTTGGTCATGGCATAGATGTTGCGGGCGATCTGCTGGGCGGCGCCGGGATATTCCTCCACCGGATATGAACCCGGGGTAAAGATGTAAAAATGGATGGGAATTCCTTCGGTTTCGGCGACCTTCATGTAGCGCAGCGCTTTCTCGTTGCCCCATGGCTTGCATGATCCGCCATTGCGGAATTCCTCACCATGTCCGGTTTCCTGGCCGATAACCATAACCGAGGAGGTATAGGGTTTCTTTTTAATGCGCCTGACTATATTAGCCTTGGCAACGATCATTGCCGGATCGATATTGAATTCTCCTTCACCCCCGAGCTCGGTATATTCCTCATAAACATTTTCGAGTATATCCTTGAGGGTAAATCGCAGCGGATTGCGGACAATACGCACCCGCTCCATGGGAACCAGGCCTTCTTCGCACCGTTCTTCAAGAAAGCTGATGCCGTTTTCCAGCTTGTCGAGCCTGGCATTGAAGAGGTCCGTTTCCATGTCATACAGGGAATTTTTCAGTTCTTCGCAGTCCGCCTGAAAGCCGCTTAAATTGCCCCAGCTCGAGGTATTTTTTATGTGAATGAGATAGCCGAGGCGCTGCTCAAGATTTTTCAGTCTTTTGGTCAGATCGTTCATGTTGCGTCAATCAGAAGGTCAACAGCCGGTCAAGGTTGTTTTTAAGATAATCAAGATTAGTGAGAATATCACCCCCGGAGCTGTCCCGACCTTCAATGGTTGTCTGTTCGAGAAGCTGCAGCGCCCTTCTCTTTGCTTCGTCCATAGAGTCTCCCCAGACCAGGGCCAGTGCCAGGTTGGGATCATATTCACTGGGGATGGGATACGGGCGGTCGGCAGGAACATGGGTATAGACGCTCGACCACTCAAATTGAGGCAGGTCGAAGCGGGTAATCGTGCCTATCCAGGGGGCAAAATCACGCTGGGGGTTTTCCGCCACGATACGCAGCTCAATGCTTGCACCCCGGAATACAATATCTTTCTGCTTGTATCCGATCGGCTCTCCGAGTGCGAGGCGGATCTGTTCCCTGATCAGATTGGGGTGCTCGTCATTCACGTAGCTGATCCGGGCGGAAACATCATTTTCAACCTGGATGCGGGCATTGACTTCCAGCAGATAGGGCTGGCCGCTGCGGCTGACAATCCATTCCCAGGTGCCGACATTGTCATATTTAACATGGTTGGCAAGTTTCAGCGAATAATTGACGATTTTTTCCAGAACCTGCTGCGCATCAAAATCATAGGCATAGCAGGAATCATCGAATCCGGGTGCGGCTTCAATTCTCTTCTGGCGGCCGGTAGACTGGATAGTGCAGTTTCTTGAACTGAAATGCAGCCTCTCGTTGTGCCTGGAGCAGACCAACTGCACCTCGAGATGGTTGAAATCCCTTAAACACTGCTCAATGAGGACGCCCCCGTCACCGAACTGGCGTTTGGCATAATTTTGTACCTGGCGGTAAACGCGCCGGAACTGCTCTATTCGCTTTACTTCCTCTATTCCCATGCCGCCGCCGCCCGCCGCAGCCTTGACCAGTATGGAAGGATTATTTATGTTCTGCTCAACCTGGACGTCAAAAAGGTGCTGGGCAATTTCCTCAGCCTCCATTTCATTGTAAATAGGACTGTCCGTCCCCGGAATGGTAGGTATGCGAAGTTTGTTGGCAAGCCGTTTGGTATTGATTTTGTCACCCAGATCCTTGATGACTTCCCAGTTGGGTCCGATGAATGTCAGCTGCCGGTCGCGGATCGCCACCCGCCTGGCGAACCGGAAATCCTCCGAGAAAAAACCGTAACCCGGATGGATCGCAGTGCAGAGAGTCTGGTCGGCAACGGCCAGCAGGTCGTTCGGGTCCGTGTAGCTGGTAACGCGCCAGGCATTCTTGTCGATGCCCGACGTCCGGTTCAACTGCACGTGTTCGGAATCCTTGTCGGCATCGGTATAGACAACAACATAGTCCAGGCCCAGATCCCTGCAGGCATTCATGATCCGGATGGCAATTTCTCCGCGATTTGCTATGAGTACCTTGCCTTGCACTCGAAACCTCTTATAATATTCATAATTATAGATTATAATAATCCTTAAATCCGTGAGCGCCCGATATCTGGGCGCCTCGAAGGGCGGCGTAGTGAATCACGCAACACTTATCATATGCCATAAAAGGCGAAAAATAAATAAGTTACCCGGCATATTCCCGAAAGCCGTCACGGATTCAGGATAATGTCCCGCCACGGGTGTCCGGCAAGCACACTTACAGGCTGCTCTCCATAGGCCAGGTAAGGTATTATTTTGACAGTTAACCGGCTACTTTACTCTACCTGTGGTTACATTGGAAGACAGAAAGTGATTTCCGGCAGAGGATTTTTTTTTATTGCTTCATTGTTCTTCCCGGATAATATTCATAAATTACGGGCGCCCGGTCCGGATTTTTCATGACGATATTTTAAAATTTCTTGACTTTGCAGACTATTACAATAGAGAGAAAAAGAACAGTGCATAAGGATAATATGAGGGTTTTTATCGCGTGAACGAAAAGAACAATTCAGCGGAATCCGGACAGCCGCAGCCGGGTGACAGGGATGAACAAGGCGATCAACAGAGCGGCAGGAACGGCGAAGGACAGGAAAAAAATTTTTGGGACCGCATGCGTATGCTGCTCCGAATCCATCGTCCTCCCGATACAACCAAGGAGCTGGAACAGGAAATCCAGGAACTGCTGGAGGAAGGCGAGGACCAGGGGCTGATCGGCAGCCTGGAAGAAAAACTTATTTCAAGAATTTTTGATTTCCGTGAAACTCTTGCCTCGGAAATCATGACGCCGTCGGCGGAGATGGTTGCCGCCGAGGAAAAAACCTCAGCGGATGAACTGATCCGCATCATCACCGAAGAAGGATATACCAGGATTCCCATATACCGGGAAAATCATGATCATATTATCGGTATCCTGCATGCCAAGGATCTGCTGCGGATATGCCAGCTGCCGTCGGAAGAACAGCCTATCGGGCTCAACGGTTTTCTCAATCCTCCTTTCTTTATTTCCGAGTCCAAGCCCATTGTCGATCTTCTGCGTGACTTTCAGGCGAAGAAAACCCACATGGCCATAGTTGTCGACGAATTCGGCGGGGTAAGGGGATTGATCACGCTTGAAGACGTCATCGAAGAGATTGTCGGGGAAATCGGCGATGAACATGACCAGGAGGAGTCTGATCTGCGGGTTATTGATGAGAGGACCATTATCGTCAACGCGAAGATTGATATTGAAGAGGTCGAAAACTATTTTGAGATTGAGCTGCAGGAAGGCCCATATGAATCAATAGGCGGCCTGATGATCCACCGGCTGGGATATCTCCCCCGGAACGGCACCCTGGTTCAGGAGGGCAATCTTGAGTTCAAGGTCCTGTCATCCGATAACCGCAGGATCAAATCGGTTCGCATCAAACAGATTTCATGATCCAGTCCGGAACCGATTTCAGGAAGGAAAAACTGCCGTTTTTGGCAGCTTCATCCCTCAGTGCTCTTCTGCTTGCCCTGGCAATGCCCGGGCGCTTCGGCTGGTGGCCGCTTCTCTTCACAGCCCTGGTTCCTCTCCTCTTGTTCATTGCCGGCAACAGGCCCGGCCGCAGCTTTCTTGCCGGCTTTCTGGCCGGCTTCATGTACTATGTCGCCCTCCTGTACTGGATTGTAATCGTTCTTGACCGATACGGAGCCATTCCGGTCGGGCTGGCGGTGGCTGCCATGATTCTCCTGTCAGCCTACATGGGGATGTACATGGGATTTTTTTCGGCAATCCTTTCCCTGGCCACGGGAAAAGGCAAGGGAAAGGAAAATATCCCGGCCTCCATAGTAGTGCTTGCCCCCTTTTTATGGGTCGGTCTTGACTGGGCGCGTGGCCTGCTTTTTACCGGCTTCCCCTGGATGGATCTGGGATATGGCCTGTATGCTCAGCCCCGGCTGATCCAGTTTGCGGACATCGGCGGCCATCATCTGGTCACTTTCTGCCTGGTCCTGATCAATACCCTCATCATCTATGTCCTGAGCCGGAGCAGGTTTGGAGTTCATCAATCCCGTCAACCCGGAAATCGTGTTGCCGCCGCCGCCTGCCTGATATTGATGCTGCTGGCCGTATATTCGGTTTACCGGTATCCCCAGGTGAAGCAGATTGTCAGGGAAAGCGGGCAGGAGAGGGTTGCCGTTGTCCAGGGAGACATTTCCCAGGATGAAAAGTGGACACCCGCCGCCCTGGAGGCAACGCTGGAAAAATATCGAATCCTCACTGAAAGGGGCGTTCAGAACGGCAATACAAACCTGGTGGTCTGGCCGGAAACCGCGCTGCCCTTTTATCCGGTTAATGATCCCCTTTTTTATTCTGTAACCGGCTTTGCCGAGGAACAGAAAATCTGGCTTCTGACCGGGGCTCCCTATTATACTGTGAATACCGATTTCCCCAAAGCCGGCCGGGAGCTGGAATATTTTAACAGTGCCCTGCTGATCAGCCCGGAAGGGCGGATGACCGACCGCTACAGCAAGCAGCACCTGGTTCCTTTCGGAGAGTATGTCCCCCTGAGCCGCTATCTTTTTTTTCTGGAACCCATCGTGGTCCATGTCGGTAATTTTACTCCCGGGGATTCAAGCGCTCCTCTATCTTTCGGCAAGGTAAAGGCCGGAGTCCTGATCTGCTTTGAGTCCATTTTTGCGGATCTTGCCCGGCGGCAGACGGCAGCCGGGGCCAATATCCTGGTTAACCTCACCAATGATGCCTGGTATGGGCGCTCAAGCGCCCCGCATCAGTCTTTTGCCATGTCAGTGTTCCGGTCCGTTGAAACGCGCCGCTCGCTTGTCAGGGCGGCAAATACGGGAATCAGCGGCTTTGTCGATCCCCTGGGCCGGGTCCTGGAAAAGTCTCCTCTATTTGAACCGCTGGTGCTCACCGCTACTGTTCCCCTGGTTGAAAAGCAGTCCTTTTTTACACGCTACGGTTTTGCATTCGGTCCGGGCTGTTTCATCCTGGCCCCCTTTCTTTTTTTTCTGCTGCGGAAAAAAAAAGCAAATATCTTGTGAATGCAGGGTGAAAACGAAAAAACTGCTTATCCCTCTTGAGTCTTCTCTTCAGACTGTTTACTATTATGCACTGCAAAAAGTAGAATACTTTTATTTAAGGATATAAAACCATGGCCCAAATCAGTGAAACTGCGGAATTGAAGCAATATCTCAATGACCTGAAAGGCAGAATGCTGGCCCTGAAGGAGCATCTTTGACCTGGACAGGAAAAAGCTTGAGGCCGAGCGGCTGGAGAAAATGACCCTGGCCCGGGATTTCTGGAACGACCAGGCCCAGGCAAAAAAGATCCAGAAGGAGCTCGGCCGGCTGCAGGATGTAATCGAAGCCTGGGAGAATAATTTCACAGATCTCGAAGAAGCGGACATGCTTCTGGAAATGGCAATCGAAGAGAGGGATGCCGATACCCAGAATGAGGTTGCCGAAAGTATCAGGCAGCTGCGGCAGCGCATTGACCAGGTCGAACTGGAATGCATGTTCAGCGGCGAACATGACAGCAACAATGCCATTGTTACCATCCATGCCGGCGCCGGCGGCACCGAGGCCCAGGACTGGGTTGAAATGCTGCTGCGCATGTATTTGCGCTGGGCGGAGGTCAAAGGGTTTCCCACCGATATCCTGGATTACCTTCCCGGAGACGAAGCCGGTGTCAAGAGCGTTACCATCCTGGTAAAGGGACGGCATGCATTCGGTTACCTGCGGTCGGAGATGGGAATCCATCGCCTGGTGCGCATTTCACCCTTTGACGCCAGCGGCAGGCGGCACACCTCATTTGCCTCGGTCATGGTTCTGCCGGAACTGGATGATACAATCGATATCGACATCAATGAAAAGGATCTGCGCATCGATACCTACCGGGCCAGCGGAGCCGGTGGACAGCACGTCAACAAAACCGATTCCGCCATCCGCATTACCCATCTGCCGACCGGCATTGTCGTTCAGTGCCAGAATGAGCGCTCCCAGCACCGGAACAAGGATATGGCCATGAAAATGCTGACGGCCCGGCTGTATGAGAGGAAAGAGGAGGAAAACGCCAGGGAGCAGGAGAATCTGCACGGCGATAAAAAGGAAATTGCCTGGGGCAGCCAGATCCGTTCTTATGTACTGCAGCCGTACCGGCTGATTAAGGATCATCGGACCAACTACGAGGAAGGAAACGTTGATGCGGTCCTGGACGGCAGGCTCGATCCGTTCATAAAATCCTATCTCCTGTGGCAGCCGTCGTAATGGCTGTCCACTGCCGTCAACCTGATCAATTTGTTGCGTGAGAAGACATTACAGCATTGCGCCCGCTGCGGAAGTTGTACCGTTGTCTGCCCGGTATACGAGGTAACCGGACGCGAATCCCTGACCGCCCGGGGCAGGCTGCACCTCCTGGGGACTGAGCTTGCCGCCAGACCCGGAAACAACTTTCAGGATCTTTTTGCCAGTTGCCTGTTGTGCGGCGCCTGTGAACAGGCCTGTCCGAGAGAGATAAACATCAGGCAGCTCGTAGTGGAGGCACGTTCCCGTTTTCCCGCCCTGTACGGAAAACATGGGGTGCGGAAAACGGCTGTCCGCCTGGCTCTTGCACAGCCGAGACTGCTGGAAGGACTTGCCCGGGCAGGCGTGCAGCTGAAAAATATGGACCTGCTGCCGGCAGACAGTGGTTTACGCCTGAAACTCGGCCTCCTGGAGAGAAAAAAAACATGGGACAAACATCCTGCGCCGCAGTCCGGAAGGAAGGGTGCGGGAGAGGGGTCCGTCCATTACTTTTCAGGCTGTCTAGCCCGATTTTTTCAGCCATCGGTTGCCGCCGCGACCGGGCGGCTGTGCCGTACCCTGACCGGCAGTGATGCGCATTCACCCGATGCCCAGGTCTGTTGCGGACTCGCCGCCTGGTCAAACGGCAGCATTGCCGAGGCGCGCCGCCTGGCCCGGAGAAATATTGCCGCTTTTGCAGAAGATAATGGTCCGATTCTCACCTCCTGTGCCTCCTGTTCTTCATTTTTGCAGTCCTATCCGGACCTGTTCGCGGATGACCCCGAATGGCATGCCAGAGCGGCTTCCTTCTGCAACAGGGTGACGGAGTTCTCTTCTTTCTTTTTGCCTTTGACCATAGGGCGGACCCTCAGACCGGGATCACCTCTCAACCTCTATTATCATGAACCGTGTCATCTTCGCTTTGATGAGAAAAACAGAAGGGCATCCCTCCAGCTCATAGCAAATATATCGGCGGTCACCCGGTTGGACTCGCCGGAAACCCAGCACTGCTGCGGACAGGGTGGTCTTTTCCATATAGGATATCCGGAATTGTCCGGGAAAATATTCTCCCGCATCCATGCAGCATTACCGTCTGCCGGATCCGGCATGGTTGTGACTACCTGCTCCGGGTGTCTGTTGCAGTGGCAGGCGGGCCTTGCCCTGCGGAACAGCCCTTTTGCCGCCCGGCATCTGGCGGTTTTCCTGGCGGATTGTCTTGAGAGTGAAAGCGATGCAAATACCGGTTCCATAAATCCATAATTCAACTGAAACTCAGCAGACCAGGCGGCAGGCTCTTTTTTATGTTGATCAACTCGTTACCGCGAAGGCGGGAATGATCCGTAAAATACCGAAGATCAGGGTAATCTCATAAGTTTACTTGATTACCACTAAAGCTCAGCTCTTAGTCTGGAAGAAGTGCCAACATGTTGATAATCCTAAAAAGTCACGCTCCA
>JAWSUG010000054.1:0-9297 GCA_033549385.1 Desulfobulbaceae bacterium
AATATCCTGTTCGCCGGCACTCCGAAAGCCGCAGAAAGTTCAGAAATTTGCAGGTCAGGATAAGGAAAAACCCAGGCTGTTAATAATCTTTTTATTTAATCTGGTAAAAGAGTAAAAAAATAAAGGGGGGGTTGTCACTATATGATAAACCCAATGAAGTATAATGATTAAAAACAGGATTTTTAAATTTGTTTAATTAAGCTCCCCGATCAACTGTGACCACCTCTTGACGTAGCTTGGGTTGAAGAATGAAACCGACCGGCCTTCCCGGGACTGCCCCGAGTCCGTTCCGGCGCGGCAAAGCCGATTCCTCTTTTCAACTGCACGGTGGCCGGATTTCAATACTAAACGGAGAATTGCATGCGCAATATTATCCCCCTGGATCTGATAGAACGAAGAATATTTTTTCTTCGCGGGGAGAAAGTCATGATCGACCGCCATCTTGCAGAACTGTACGATGTTGAAACTCGAATCCTTAATCAGGCGGTAAAACGAAATAAGAAAAGGTTTCCTGCTGAATTCATGTTTCAACTCAGCAGAGAGGAACGCAGCGAGGTTATCACAATATGTGATGACCTCGGCCAATTTTTCTGCCTGAAAAATAAAATTAACAACCCCGGTTGTCACTCTATGATAAACCACATGATGTATAATGATTAAAAATAGAATTTTCAAATTTATTTGATCTACACTCCGATCAACTGTGGCCACCTCTTGACGGAGGTTGGGTGAAGAATGAAACCCAACAATTACTGATGGATGAGATACACCCATGTGCGGCTTTGAGACCGGGTTCAAAGAACTGCAATGTTTTCATCCATCAAGGAGTCTCACCTGGTGCTCCCGGGCAATACAACCTGGACGGCAACCATCGCGCTGAACAAGCGCGCAGGATGAGCATTACGGGTGTGCAGGCAAACAGGCTGGATGATGAGCAACACATCAGATTCCCGACAGGTAAAAAAGGCCTATGAAATTTATGTTGGCTATTGGAACAGCAAAATCAGGGGGAGGGGGCATGACACTGATGAACAGAAAAATATTTTCAACCTGGGACTCTGTTTGTCCAAGGGGGGAGGTAATGTGGGATTTTTGATTGCGCAAGCAGTGATCATGAAGAGATAGGGTTTTGATATGAAATATTACGCCCATAGCCTTGAAGGCGATTCGCCGGAGAAGTGGTGGGCATATTTTTGAAAAGGAGTCTGACGAGTGGATTCAAATAGTTCCATTGCTCATCGCAGGGCATCTGATCAGACATCTCAAACTGTCCGCGATCATCTGCAAGAGGTCTCCTTGATAGCTCGTTGCTTTGCTGAAAAGATTGGAGTTGCTGACGCGGGAGAATTGCTGGGGCTGCTTCATGACCTTGGCAAATTTAGCAAACAGTTCCAGACCTATATCCAATCGGCCACTGGAATGCTAGATCCTGACATTGATGATGAATATGTCAACGCTACGGTATTGAGAGGACGGATTGATCACTCAACTGCGGGAGCCCAATGGATATGGGAAAATTTTCGCCGTTATGGTCCACAAGGTGAATTGGTAGGGCAGATTCTCGCGCTTTGCCTGGCCTCGCATCATAGCGGGTTGATCGATTGTCTCAAGCCCGATGGCGAGAACCGCTTTGCTGGCAGGATGCGCAAGGATGTTGAGAAAACCCATTTGCAAGAGTGTTTGGAAACGGTAGACCCTGGGGTATTAAACACCCTCAATGTTCTTGCCTCACCGGCAGTTATTGAAAAATGTTCGCAGCAAATTCTTAAACTGATTGATCCAGAAAAAAATCCATCCGACATCGTTAAACATTTCAACATCGGTCTCTGGTGTCGCTTCTTGTTCAGTTGCCTGATAGACGCGGACAGAATCAACAGCGCCGACTTTGAAAATCCTGGCAATGAGCGTATCAGGCCAACAGATCGTGTTGATTGGCAGATAGCAATTGACCGCCTTGAAAGCAAGCTTGCTAAGCTTCAGATCAAACACAAAATTGATACGATCAGAAGGTCCATATCAAACCAGTGCAAAGCCAAGGCATCCGGTCCCCAAGGGATATACACGCTTACCGTGCCGACCGGCGGCGGCAAAACATATTCCAGCATTCGTTACGCTTTGCACCACGCTCAAAAGCACAAGCTTGATCGCATCATTTATATCATTCCTTATACCTCGATCATCGAGCAGAACGCCCAAGCCATCCGCGATTTACTAGAAGTTGAGAGTGATCCGTTCACTTGGGTGCTCGAACACCATTCCAATCTCGAACCGGAACATCAGACTTGGCGCGACAAGCTCATTGCCGAAAATTGGGATGCACCAATCGTTTTTACCACCATGGTCCAGTTTCTCGACACCCTTTTCAGTGGAGGAACACGAGGAGCCCGGCGGCTGCATCAATTGGCAAAATCGGTGTTGATTTTCGATGAAATCCAGACTTTACCGATTAAATGTGTCCATCTTTACTGTAACGCCATCAATTTCCTTGTTTCTCATGCCGGATCCACTGCCCTGCTCTGCACAGCCACTCAGCCCTTGCTTGACAAGTTGAAATCCCCCGACAAAGGACAATTAATCATCCCCAGGGAAAACGAATTGGTGAAGGATGTTGCCGGGCTGTTCGATCAATTGAAAAGGGTGACGGTCAGCAACAAGGTTCGTTTTAATGACGGATGGACTGAAGTTGAACTGGCTGAATTAGCTGTTGCCGAATATGCTCTAAAAGGGAGTTGCCTCGTTATCGTCAACACCAAGAAGTGGGCGCAACAGCTCTATGCGGCATGCAGAGATAAAGTTGATCAGGAAAGTTTGTTTCACCTCAGCACCAGCCTTTGTCCTGCCCATCGCAAGAAGATTCTTGAGAGAGTGCGGCAGCGCCTGGATGACGAATTGCCCGTGCTCTGTATCAGCACTCAGCTAATCGAAGCAGGTGTGGATGTGGATTTCGCCTCGGTGACCCGTTTCCTCGCCGGCCTGGATTCCATAGCTCAAGCCGCTGGGAGGTGCAATCGAAATGGGAAACATCAACAAGGAATCGTGCATGTCGTCAATCCACTGGAAGAGCAGATAGACTTGCTTGAAGACATCAAGGAGGGGCGTGATAAATCCTTGCGGGTTTTATCCGAGAAAGGCGACACGGATCTCCTGGATCCGGAAATTATGAAGCTCTACTTCTCCTATTATTTCTACAGCCGGGCGGATCAGATGGTTTATCCGGTCAAAGCCAAACTTGCAGGGCGCGACGATAGCTTGTTGAGCCTGCTGAGCGACAATCACCTAAATATCGCAAGAACACAACCGCTGCAGCTCAGGCAATCATTCGGCACTGTCGGCAAAATCTTCCAGGCCATAGACGCCCCGACCCAGGCGGTTATCGTTCCCTTTGAGGAGGGCAATGAAATCATTGCCGGTCTCTGCGCGGCTTTTGAACCGGCAAAGGCCTATCAATTGCTCAAGCGGGCACAGAAGTACAGCGTCAATGTATTTCCCAACATCATGGAGAAACTCAAGGAGACTCAAGCCGTGAGGCCGGTTCAGCAAGGAGAGGAAATTTATTATCTGGATGAACGTTATTACAGCCGGGATTTCGGCTTATCAACCGAGGAAGTCAGTCCCATGGAATTTAAGAATGCATAGGGAGGAAGTCGTATGAAAAACGATATCAGTTTCCGGCTCTGGGGGCGGTATGCACTGTTTACCGACCCGGTAACCAAAACCGGGGGGGAGAAATGCTCCTATCATGTCCCGACCTACGAGGCCATCAAAGGGGTGCTGAAGTCGATCTACTGGAAACCCACGATCATCTGGTATGTAGACAAGGTCCGAATCATGAAGCCCCTGCGAACCCAGACAAAAGGAACCAAGCCGCTGGTCTGGGGAGGTGGCAACAGCCTGGCGATCTATACCTTTCTGCATGACGTGGAATATCAGGTCAAGGCTCATTTCGAGTGGAATGAGCACCAACCGGCGCTGAAGAAGGACCGGATCGATGGCAAACATTTCAGTATCGCAACGAGGATGTTGGAAAAGGGAGGACGGCAGGACATCTTTCTCGGCACCCGCGATTGCCAGGGATACGTGGAGCCCTGCATGTTTGGTGAAGGTGAAAGCACTTACGATGAAATCGACGAACTCAGTTTCGGACTGATGTTCCACGGTTTCGACTACCCGGATGAAACCGGCAAAAATGAACTCCAAAGTCGGTTCTGGCAAGCCGTCATGCGCAAGGGAATCCTGGAATTCCCAAGGCCGGAGGAATGCGAGATCCGCCGGTTTGTTCGCCAGATGATCCCCAAGGAATTTGGCCTTGGCGAGAACGTTTTACCCGTTGAACAGGAAGAGGCACTGCTATGAGCTGGCTCGCGAAGTTGTACGAGACTTATGAGGCTGTTGCTAAAAATGACAAGCTCAATGAATCTTTGGAACCTTATTTTCACAAATACGAACAATGTCATATTGAAATTATCCTTGACGATGACGGGAACTTCATCAGAGCAGAATCTCTTGTTCATGAGGTTTCTTACGGCAAGCAAACTTATTGGAAAGGTGAAGAAACTCTTATCCCTATAACCCCTAAGAGTTTGACTGGTCGAACAAGTGGACCTGCCCCCTATCCATTAGCCGAGCAAATTCAATATGTCGCAAAAGACTACCAAGATTTTGGAGGGGAGAAAGAATCATATTTTAAGGAGTATCACACCCTTCTAGATTCATGGGTTTCCTCGAAATTCACTCATCCAAAGGTAGAGGCAGTTAAAAAATATATAGAAAAAGGGGCGGTGGTTCGTGATCTTCTCGATGCCGGGATATTATATTCATATTTAAATAATGGCAGCAAACTGTTGATTACAAATTGGGCCAAACAAGGCCCCTGCGATGAGGACTCAAATAAAAAAGTGGCGAAGCCTCCTCTTCTTAACGCTGTCAATGGAGGTGAACAGGGAAATGCAAAAATACGTTGGCGAGTACAACGCCCTGGAGAACCGGATGACCTAACATGGGGCGATCCTGCCTTGATAGAGAAGTGGAAAGCATTCTCAGAAGAAGAGAATCAAGAGAATGATATATGTCAGCTCTTGGGGAAAAAAAGTTTCATTGCGAATAGTCACCCAAAAGGGATCATCAAAAAGATCAACGATGCAAAGTTGATCTCGGTGCCAACTGATTCAACCTATTTAACTTTTCGAGGGAGGTTTACTGATTCGAATCAAGCATGTGCCCTTTCGTTTGAAGTAAGCCAAAAAGCCCATAATGTATTGCGATGGTTGATTGCCAGGCAAGGATATCAAAACGGAGAACAGGTAATTGTTGCTTGGGCTGTCTCGGGTCAACCCATCCCTGAACTTATGGAAGATATTTGGACCGTATTGCATCAGGCAATAGGGCTTCCCTCTGAAATTAAGCAAGACGATGAGTCAGTAATAGATCATTCAATTGATGCCGGACAATCTTTCGCTCTACAACTCAACAATTACATGAGAGGCTATTCAGAAAAATTAAAGCCCTCAGAATCTATTGTCGTTTTAGGATTGGATGCCGCGACTAAAGGGAGGCTAGGGGTCACTTACTATCGGGAATTAATGGCCAGCGAGTTTTTCGAGCGGCTGGAAAAATGGCATACCCAATTTGCCTGGCCGCAGCGGCACACCATTGAACTGCCAAATTCGAAAGAGGGCAAAAAACCGATCAGCAAAACAATCTGGCCGGTGAGTTCGCCTGTGCCGAGAAGCATTGCCGATGCCGCCTATGGCGACATTTTGAAGAGTAATGACACTCTGAGGAAAAGCCTGCATGAGCGGATACTGCCTTGCATTGTTGATGGGAGACCCTTTCCACAGGACATCATGCTTTCGGCTGTTCGGAAAGCATGCAACCGTACCGCTAAAAGATTGCCGGACAAATTTTCGAACTATAAGAGTGAACGAGCTGAATGGGAAAAACATCTGGGGGTTGCCTGTGCCTTGTATCGTGGGTTCCATCAGCGGCATACAGATAGAAATCAAAGGAGAACATACGCAATGACACTGGAAAAAGACAACAGATCAAGGGACTACCTGTATGGGCGTTTGCTGGCAATCGCCGAGCGGATCGAAGAAATAGCTTTATCAGTTGGGGGTGAGAATCGCCCGACTACCGCAGCCAGGATGATGCAGCGTTTTGCGGACCGGCCTTCATCAACCTGGCGCAATATTGAGTTGGCGATCCAGCCTTTCATGCAAAGGCTGCAGAGTTCCCGGCCAGGCTTCCTGGCCAACAGGAAAAAAGAGCTCGATGATGTGACCTCAGCTTTTCAGAATGGTGATTTCTCCAAGGACAAGCCACTCTCTGGGGAATTCCTGCTGGGATATCACTGCCAGAGAATGGTGTACCGGAATACTCAATCTGAAACAATCCAAGAAGATTAATAATAAGGAGGATAATGACATGAGCAGCCTGAAAAACAAAATAGATTTTGCGGTCATCTTCAGCGTCAGAAAAGCAAACCCCAATGGCGATCCCTTAAATGGCAATCGACCCCGAACTGATTACGATGGGTATGGCGAGGTGTCCGACGTGTGCCTGAAACGAAAGATTCGGGATCGCTTGCTGGATGCTGGCCAACCTATTTTTGTTCAATCGGATGAGAAGAAAATCGATGGTATGCCAAACCTTAGAGCAAGGGCCGAATCAGTACAATTTGGTTTAGGCAAAGAGGCTTTCAAAATCGACAAGAAAAAACCTGAAAAAAAGGAAGAAACGGCTAAACTTGCATGTGAAAAATGGCTTGATGTCCGTACATTTGGTCAACTATTCGCTTTCGGAAAAGGAGATGATGCTTCGGGTGTGTCCATACCAATTAGGGGTCCGGTCACTATCCAATCAGCCTTTAGTGTCGAACCCGTCAATATAACAAGCATCCAGATTGTCAAAAGCGTCAATGCAGAAGAGGCGAAGGGAAAGAGCGATATTAGTTCTGATCGGATGGGCATGAAACATAGGGTGGATCAGGCTGTTTATGTCACTTTCGGGAGCATGAGCCCACAAT
Source organism: Desulfobulbaceae bacterium (assembly GCA_033549385.1). GTDB lineage: Bacteria > Desulfobacterota > Desulfobulbia > Desulfobulbales > Desulfobulbaceae > UBA10518. The sequence continues at coordinate 7,025 of JAWSUG010000054.1, forward strand.
TGGCTGAAAAAACAGGATTCAATGATGCCGACGCCGAAATTATCAAATCCGTTCTCCCAAAACTTTTTGAAGGTGATGCTTCGTCGGCTAGGCAAGACGGCACGATGGCAGTCGAAAAAGTCATCTGGTGGCAACACAACAGCAGGTCCGGACAGTATTCATCAGCGAAGGTTCACAGAACACTGTCAGTGAATGCGGACGGCAGTTATGTGTTAAAAAAATTGGAGGGCTTGGAGCCGAAAATTATAGATGGTTTTTAAATCTTCAAAATACTTTAAGGGGAAGAATCCTGAAATGTTTCTTGAATTTGTGGCATGTCCTACGGCTTCGCCACTCTGCATCTGATTGCCCCTTTGGTCTTTTTGATGAGCCCAGTGTCAAAGGTGACAAAGCTGCTGCACCCCTTTGGTGCGCTTGCCAGGTGCAGGGCATCGGCAAAATCCAGACCTTTCCGGGCTAGGTCGATGGCCTGGGCGATGGATCCAGGATTCTGGATTTGTACATTGGGCAGGCCGAAGGTTTGGTGAAGGCGTCAAGGATGGCCTCCGGCGCAAATTTGTAAGCATAGCGCAGGACCCATTCGGTTTCGAGGATAGCGGTGGCAGCTATGAATATATCATTTTCAGCAAAAAGGGACGCGGCCTTCTGGAACTGCTTTTCATCGTCGTGGGTCAGCAGCCGGACAAGAACATTGGTATCAACCGCGATCACGGAAAGACTCCTTAATGCCTCTGGCGATGGCTTCTTCCATTTCAGCCAGCGTTTTGGCCTTGCCTTTATAGGCCAGGCAGCCGGCTACGTCGGCAAGAGTTGTTTCCGGAAAAGGCTCTGCCGGTTTCAACAGGATGCCGTCGCCGGACTCGATGACTTCCAGCTGCTGGCCGGGCTTCCAATTATGGGCATCCCGGATGGGTTTGGGGATAATGACCTGACCTTTGCTTGAGAGGGTGGTGGTTGCCATGGGATATCTACTGAAAGAGATGCGGTAAAATTATGATAAGACGAGATTGCGAGCTTGTCAAAGATGTTATTAATGGGACAGATTGATACGAATGGAAATAATGATGGAACGTGAATTTGACCATGGTGAAATTATTTTGTACGAGTCTGAGGATGGACGTTCAGCAATAGACGTTCATCTCAAGGATGAGACTGTCTGGTTGACGCAGGCTGATATGGTCACATTGTTCGAAAGAGATCAATCGGTTATCTCCCGACATGTGAACAATGTCTTCAAAGAAGGAGAATTGCAACATAAAAGCAATATGCAAAAAATGCATATTGCAAATTCTGACAAGCCTGTCGTCTTTTACAGCCTGGATGTCATAATCTCGGTGGGCTACCGGGTCAAATCAAAACGCGGAACCCAGTTCCGCATCTGGGCAACTTCTGTTTTGAAAGACCACCTGGTAAAGGGATACACATATAACCAGCGGCGTCTGGCAGAAAAAGGGACAGAGGAAGTTCAGCAGGTTTTGGCGCTGTTGACCAATACTCTGGCCAGCCATGAACTCGTCAACGATGAAGGCCGTGGCGTTCTTGACATAATCAATCGTTACGCAAAAACATGGCAGCTTTTGCTTCAGTATGACGAGGAAACGTTATCTGTTCCCAAATCGGCTCCTGAAGCAAAAGCTGAACTCGAACTCCCGGCGGCGAGATCAGCCATACTCTCTTTGAAAAAGGAATTGGCCGCTAAGAACGAGGCAACCGAGTTGTTCGGTCAGGAACGCGGACATGGGTTGGAAGGCATCATAGGCGCCATACATCAAACCTTCGGAGGGCAGGACCTCTATCCCGGGGTAATCTTGAAGGCCGCCCATCTGTTGTATTTTGTCATCAAGGATCATCCCTTCAGTGACGGAAACAAGCGGATAGGCACATTTCTTTTTCTGCTTTTCCTCAGGCAGAACGGCAAGCTGAACGAATACATCTTCTCAAATAATGCGCTGGTCGCCCTGGCGCTCTTAACGGCTGCAAGCGACCCGGGCCAGAAAGATATTATGATAAAGCTGATCGTAAATCTTATTTCGGATGCATGATTGTGGCTGGCGGAGAAAGACTCTACGGCGAAGAAGACCTTCTTCCCCTGTCCGCCTTGCAGCACCTGCTGTTCTGTGAGCGGCAGTGCGCCCTGATCCATATAGAGCAAATGTGGACGGAGAACCTTTTTACGGCACAGGGGAGGGTGATGCACGAGCGGGTAGATCAGGGAGGCAGGGAATCAAGGAAATATATCCGCCTGGAATTCGGTGTGCCGCTCCGTTCTCTGC
>JAWSUG010000055.1:0-8031 GCA_033549385.1 Desulfobulbaceae bacterium
GGAGCGTGACTTTTTAGGATTATCAACATGTTGGCACTTCTTCCAGACTAAGAGCTGAGCTTTAGTGGTAATCAAGATAAAATTTGACAAAATCCGGAACACACATATTTTACGAAGTAAGTAATCAATTACTATCTTTTATGGAGGCATTATGCGCGCACCCGTTAAACATCTTCCCGCAGAGGAACGCCGCGCCGTAACCGTCGAGACGTTGATCGAACCGGCCGGGGAGCAAAACCCGAGCGTGATCATCTTTTCCACCCTCACGATACCTGACGGTAACAACACCTGCAGAAAATATTACCGAACGGTAACGTTTTCAGCCCTGGAAAAGGCTACTGTCGTGATTGGATCACCGTAAAATATTCTTTTTTCCGTTTTTCATTCAACATCGCATCCCTTGAACAATCGCGGTTCCCGCCCATAATCACGCCTTTTCATGGGTTTGCTGCATTTGACCATGGCATATTTTTTGCTGTAAAATAGATTAACTCCATTTATGGGATGAATTGATTTCAAGGAATAGCCGGGAAGTTACATTGCAAACAGCGGGTCTTCCCGGCCGTTGAAACAGGATGCAGCCTTAAATGAATCTCACTTCCTACCTGGCCAACAAGTGTTTTGCCCTCCTGATCAACAGCGGTCTTGAGAATGAAGGGCGCAATGGCCGCTCAGCTTTGTCCCGGTCACGGCCAGATACCTCCCCACAGGAAATCCTGCCTCCCTGGTCGGCCGAGGACCGGGACTTCCTTGCGCAATGCGACGGCTGCGGCCAGTGTGCAGCCGCCTGCCGGGAGAATATTCTCATCATTGACAATAATGGCCGGCCGCAGATCGACTTCTCCGCCGGATCATGCACTTTTTGCGGCAGGTGCGCCGAAAGCTGCAAAACAGGGGCGCTCTCCCTTGAGGACCCCTATTCTTCCCCGTGGACTGTGCAGGCATTCGTAACAGGAGACTGCCTGGCCCGCAACAATGTTCTCTGCCGGACCTGCGCAGAACACTGTGATGAATATGCGATAATTTTTTCCAAGACCAACCCGATAGCCGCCCCAGAAATTCTGCCCGACAGATGCACCGGCTGCGGCGCCTGTTTCAGCCCCTGTCCGGTCAAGGCGATTGAAATGAGGCGGAATGAATAAATCCATGGACCAGGAGAAGTTCAGATGAACATATCAGGAATAGTTATCCATGCGCGCCCGCAGGAATTATCGGTTCTGGCGGGAAAATTGAGGGATATGCCCGGAGTGGATGTTCACACGGCCACAGAGGACGGCAGAATCATCATTACCGTGGAGGACACACCTGAAAACGCGCCGGCGGAAACGCTGATGAGCGTGCAGAATCTGCCCGGCGTCCTGAACGCATCCATGGTCTACAATTATTGCGACGAGTGATCGACACGTAACCCCGAGGAAAGGAGGGAAGGAAATGAAACTGAACAGGCGCGAGTTTATCAAGGCCAATGCCGCCGCCGCGGCCGCCGCGGTTGTCGGCGCTCATCTTCCGGCTGCCGAGGCATATGCCGCTGAACAGGACGGTATCCGCTGGGACAAGGCTCCCTGCCGCTTCTGCGGTGTCGGCTGCAGTGTCCTGGTCGGCACCAGGGACGGCAGGGTGGTCGCTACCCAGGGAGACCCGGATGCCCCTGTGAACAGGGGCCTGAACTGCATCAAGGGATACTTCCTGTCCAAGATCATGTACGGCAAGGACAGGATCACCACCCCCCTGCTGCGGAAAAAAAACGGCAAATTCGACAAGGAGGGGGAATTTACCCCGGTTTCCTGGGATGAAGCCTTCACGGTCATGGCGGAAAAATTCACGGACGCCATCCGTACCAACGGCCCCACCTCTGTCGGCATGTTCGGCTCCGGCCAGTGGACCGTGTGGGAGGGATATGCGGCCGCCAAGCTGTACAAGGCCGGGTTCCTTTCCAACAATATCGATCCCAACGCCAGGCACTGCATGGCCTCCGCCGTTGCCGCCTTCATGCGGACCTTCGGCATCGATGAGCCCATGGGCTGCTACGACGACCTCGAGCATGCCGATGCCTTTGTCCTGTGGGGAGCCAACATGGCCGAGGCGCATCCCATCCTCTGGTCGCGCCTGACCAACCGCCGCCTGACGGCAGGTCATGTCAAGGTGGCCGTGCTTTCCACCTTTACCAACCGCTGTTTCGAACTCGCCGATCTGGGCATGATCTTCAAGCCCCAGACCGACCTGGTCCTCCTCAATTATATTGCCAACCACATCATCCAGGCGGGCAAAGTAAACGAGGAATTCGTCAAACAGCATGTCAACTTCCGCCTCGGCAACACGGACATCGGCTACGGCCTGCGGCCGGACAATCCGCTGGAAGTACAGGCCAAAAACGCCAAGACTGATCAGGGCGGCTCCAGCGAATACACCTTTGAGGAATACGCAAAATTCGTCTCGGAATACACCCTGGACAAGGCGCATGAAATGTCCGGTGTCCCCAAAAAGGACCTGGAAGCCCTGGCGGAGATCTACGCGGACCCGAAGATCAAGGTGGTCTCTTACTGGACCATGGGATTCAACCAGCATACCCGGGGCACCTGGGTCAATAACCTGGTCTATAATGTCCATCTGCTGACCGGCAAGATCTCGGAGCCGGGCAATGGACCGTTCTCCCTGACCGGCCAGCCCTCGGCCTGCGGCACGGCCCGCGAGGTCGGCACCTTTGCCCACCGGCTGCCGGCCGACATGGTGGTCACCAACAAGGAGCACCGGGACAAGACGGAAAAAATATGGAAAGTGCCCGAAGGGACGATCCCGGACAAGCCTGGCTTCCATGCCGTGCTCCAGAACCGCATGCTGAAAGACGGCAAGCTCAATATCTACTGGGTCATGTGCAACAACAACATGCAGGCCGGGCCCAATGTCAACGGGGAAATGTATCCCGGCTACAGAAACCCGAAAAACTTCATCATCGTCTCTGACCCCTACCCGACCGTCACCGCCATGGCGGCCGACCTCATCCTGCCGACCGCGATGTGGGTTGAAAAAGAAGGCGCCTACGGCAATGCCGAACGCCGCACCCAGTTCTTCCGCCAGCAGATCAAGGCCCCGGGCGAATCCAGAAGCGACCTCTGGCAGCTGGTGGAATTCTCCAGGTACTTCAAGACCGACGATATCTGGCCCGCGGAGCTGCTGGACAAAAATCCCGACTACAGGGGAAAGACGCTTTTTGACGTGCTCTTTGCCAACGGCCAGGTCAACAAATTTCCGCTCTCTGACCTGCAGAAAGGTCATGACAACGACGAATCGAATCATTTCGGCTTCTACCTGCAGAAGGGCATCTATGAGGAATACGCCTCCTTCGGGCGCGGCAAGGCCCATGACCTCGCCCCCTTTGACATGTACCACCAGTCCCGCGGCCTGCGCTGGCCTATTGTGGACGGCAAGGAAACCCTGTGGCGGTTCCGGGAAGGATACGACCCCTACGTCAAGCAGGGAGAAGGAATCCGCTTCTACGGCAAACCGGACGGCCGGGCTGTGATTTTTGCCCTGCCCTACGAGCCGCCGGCCGAATCGCCGGACGGGGAATATGATCTGTGGCTGTGCACCGGCCGGCTGCTTGAGCACTGGCATTCCGGTTCCATGACCAGGAGGGTGCCGGAACTGTACCGGGCTGTACCCGATGCCGCGGTGTTCATGCATCCCGAGGATGCCAAAAAGAGAGGGCTGCAGCGCGGCCAGATGGCTAAAATCGCGTCCCGCCGCGGCGAAATTACCTGCCCGGTGGAAACAATGGGCCGCAACAAAATGCCGGAAGGCATGGTTTTTATCCCGTTCTTTGACGCGGGCCGCCTGGTCAACAAGCTGACGCTTGACGCCACCTGTCCGATCTCCAAGGAAACCGACTTTAAAAAATGCGCGGTCAGGATCAGCAAGGCATGAGAGGGGTCTGCATGACCAATACCCTCGAAAACAGAGAATAAACGGGATACAGTGAACACAGAAAATAATAGCACCGGCGGCAGACAACCGAAGGAACCGGCACGGCGCCGGTTTCTTGCCGAAGCCATGACGGCCGCCGCCGGAGCCATGGTGCTGGCGGCAAGCCTTGGACTTTACCAGCGGTCTGCCAGGGCGCTGCCGGCCTACGCCTTCCGGCCACCGGGCGCCCTGCCCGAGGAAAAATTCCTTGGTGCCTGCTTGCGCTGCGGCCAATGCGTCAGGGGCTGCCCCTATGATGCGCTGCGCCTGGCAGAACTGGGAGAAGAAATTCCCATTGGCACGCCATATTTCATTGCCCGGGATAATCCCTGCCGGATGTGCGAGGACATCCCCTGTATAAAGGCATGTCCATCCGGCGCCCTGAATAAGAACCTGCCGACAATTTACGAATCCAGGATGGGACAGGCCGTCCTGCTGGACCATGAAAACTGCCTCAATTATCTCGGTCTGCGGTGCGATGTGTGCTACCGGACCTGTCCGCTCATTGACAAGGCAATCACGCTTGAAGTCCAGGTCAACAGGCGAAGCGGCGTCCACACCCTTTTCATCCCCACCGTCCATTCCGATCACTGCACGGGCTGCGGCAAATGCGAATATTCCTGCGTACTTGACAATGCCGCCATCAAGGTGCTGCCGATCAAACAGGCAAGAGGAGAACTCGGCAAGCATTACCGGCTCGGGTGGGAGGAAAAGGAAAAGGCCGGCGAATCCTTGATACCGGAACAGCTGAAACTGCCTGTCCGGCGGCCGGAGGAACTGCCATGACCACAAGGATACCCGGCAGAGAGGCGATCAGCACAAAGGGCCGGCTGAAGTCCTTCAAATGGCTGCTGCTCCGTCGCGTTTCGCAGCTCGGCATCCTCGCGCTTTTCCTGGTCGGGCCTGTCGCCGGCATCTGGATTGTGAAAGGGAGCTTTTCCTCCAGCATGACCCTTGGTTTTCTGCCCCTGAGCGACCCGCTGATCACCCTGCAGTCCCTGCTTGCCGGTCATTCGCTCGGTGCGACCGTGCTTGCCGGGACCCTGATTGTCGCTGTTTTTTACCTGCTCGTCGGCGGCCGGGTCTACTGCAGCTGGGCCTGCCCTATCAATATGGTGACTGATGCCGCTGCCTGGCTGGGCCGGCGACTGGACCTGAAAAAAGGCGGCAGTTTCAGCAGTACGGCCCGGTACTGGCTGCTGGGCTTTATTCTCCTGCTGGCGCCCCTGACCGGCGCCATTATCTGGGAATGGATCAACCCGGTGACCATTTTCCAGCGCGGACTGCTGTTCGGCATCGGCCTGGGATGGGTACTGGTTGCTGCCATTTTCCTCTTTGACCTGCTTGTTCTCAGGCGCGGCTGGTGCGGGCACCTGTGCCCGGTCGGTGCCCTCTACAGCCTGCCGGGATTCTTTTCGGTTCTCCGAATCAGGGCGGCCGGCCGTGCACAGTGTACTGACTGCATGGACTGTTATGCCGTCTGCCCCGAACCACAGGTCATCCGGCCGGCGCTCAAGGGCGACGAAAGCAGCACCACGGCCATCTTATCCGGTAACTGCACAAATTGCGGACGATGCATTGATATATGCCCCCATGATGTCTTTCAGTTTTCGAAACGTTTCTAAGGAGGGAATGATATGAAGAAAACAGCGTTTACTCTTTTCCTGCTGATCTGCGCCTGGAGCTTTGCCGCACCCGTAACGGGATCGGAAACGTACAGGTCGCTCAGGGGTGAAACAGACATTACCGCCGAAAAATCCACCCCCCCGGCAGGGATGGACTGGCAGGATGAAAAAGCAGTTATTCCGAAAACCTTTGAACAACAGCCGCCTCTGATCTCCCATTCCATTAAGGAATATGAGATATCGACTTCGAAAAACGACTGTCTTGATTGCCACGACAAGGATTCCGATACCAGCCCGTCGCCCGAGAGTCATTATATCGACTGGGATGGGAAAGCCGGGGAAAAGGTATCAGCCCAATGGTATTTCTGCACCCAGTGCCATGTGGGACAGGTCGATGCCAAGCCGCTGATCGAGAACACCTTTCAGGGCAAATAAAACCTCTCCCTGACCGCATCCCGGGGCACAGGGTGTTGTCGGTCAGGGAATCTGAACGCAGCTGCAGCCGGCCCGGGGGCTCTTATTCCGGTGGACTTTCCTCCTCCCCGGGTCATCCTGCCCTCTGGCCGGCTAGACATTGAACTCCCGGATGAAAATCTCCCACACCGCCACAAACACCACCGCGGTCAACGGGCCGAGCACGAAGCCGTTGATGCCGTACAGGACGAAGCCGCCGAGGGTCGAGAGCAGGACGACGTAATCGGGCAGCTTGGTGTCGCGCCCGACGAGGAGGGGGCGGAGGATATTGTCAACCAGGCCGATGACCCCCGCGCCAAACGCAACCAGAATCACCCCCTGCATCACTTGGCCGACGGCAAACAGGTAGATGGCCACCGGACCCCAGATCAGGCCGGCCCCGACTACGGGAATCAGCGACAGCAGGGTCATGATCACCCCCCAGAGCACGGCGCCCTGGATGCCCAGCAGCCAGAAGATGATGCCGCCCAGCGCTCCCTGGACCATGGCGACCACCAGGTTGCCCTTGACCGTGGCCCGGGTCACTTCGGCGAGCTTGTCGAAAAGCAGCCGCTCCCGCTCATCCCCCAGCGGCAGGGCGCGGACCAGAAGCCTGACCAGGCCGGGTCCGTCGCGCAGCATGAAAAACGCCACGTAGAGCATCAGGGCGAGGCTGATCAGGAACTGCACGGTGCTCTGCCCGAACTGCGCGGCGTTCTGTGCGATGTAGCGGCTGACCGTGATGGCTGCCCCGGACAGCTCCGCCTTGACCTTGTTGATGTCCACGTTGAAGCGGTCCAGGAAGTCCTGGACCACCGGGAAGGACTGTTTGATCGGCTCGATGAAGTCTCCGGGGTCGAGGGCCCCGCTCTGCAGGCGCTGGTAAAGGGCCGCGCCCTCCCGGACAAACGAACCGATCACGAACAGCGTCGGGACAATGCCGATGAGCAGGCAGGCGGCAAGCGTTGCCAGGGCCGCCAGGCTGGGGCTTCCCCAGAGTCTGGACAGGCGGGCATGCAGCGGGTAGAAAAGCAGGGCGATGACGCAGGCCCAGAAAATTGATCCGAAAAACGGTTTGAGCAGGTAGAGGAACAGCAGCGACACCAGGGCCAGAATAAAAAGAAAGGAGCGCTGCTCCAGTTTTGCATGGTCATCCTTCTCCCGGTTTACATGCTGCGGAACATCCGCCGGATCAACCGGCCGGCCCGGGAGTGTCCCTTTCTCTTTGTCATTCGCCATTGGTCCCTATCCCCCTTATTCCCGACCGGTTCACGACATTGTGCCGGGCAACCGGCACCCGATATGGTTCAGCAGGACATCCTCCGGCGCTACGATTTTCGCCCGATCCAGTTCTTCCTCCAAATCCTCCCTGCCTGGGAATGCATCATTGGGCAATGAATTCAGAAGCTCTTCCAGTTTTTCCGCATCAATCGAAGAAATGACAATTTCAGGCTTTGTGCCATTATGGGCTCCCTATATCGAGGTTACGTCAAATGTGAAGGTCCAGTATAAACTGAACGTAGGGGAATTTCATGCCTAATTCTATTTTCCGGACCGGATTCGGTCACACAAGCGATTCCTGCACAATCCATGGTCCAGAATGCTCACCCCCAGGGATCAGGCCAACAAGGATGTACAATTCCTGCTCTTCCTTACACTTGATCAGCACATGGGAATAAACCCGCTCAATTCTTCGACCTAATTCAACCGCATGATAACCAGAAACAGGATATCTCCCTCATGATCTAATTGCCGGCCGAATTATAGATTTGATACATAGACATCATTTAGCAAAAAGGTGCAGGCATTCGTGAAGGTGACTTCACATGGTGGTTCGAGCTAAACCATCAGCCATTGCGAAAATAGCCGACTATTGGCAATCTAACGCGGCCGGCATCATAATTGTCTCATTGACCATTGATAAATTCGCAAAAAGGTTATTATTGAACAACATACTGATTTTTCGTTAAAAAATGCCACGAATTTATTAGCG
>JAWSUG010000056.1:0-7186 GCA_033549385.1 Desulfobulbaceae bacterium
GAATAGGGATAAAAAATAAGAAGTTAAGACGGGAATTTTAATTGTCGTTGACCGGGAGAAATAATTGTCGTTGATCAGCGTGTACTACACAGCTCAAAATTGCTGGACTTATGAAATAATACGACCTGCTAACCAGTCACTAAACCTGACCGTCCACCCGTGGCGCTATTTATGAACGGCTTCATCATCACTGCTACTTGGAAACGGTTATACTCGGGCTGGTTAGCTCTACGTTGTGTGTAAAGCTCTAGATAAATAATCAATTTGCCATAGCATGGGTTCCGTGCTATCATGTTTATATGATAAAATCGTTTCATAACAAGGGTACGGAAGACATTTTTAATGGCATTAACTCCAAAGAAGCCAGAAAACTATGCCCCCGTGCATTATGGAACATTGCTATAAGAAAACTTGACCAGCTTGACTCAGTTCAATCTCTCGAAGAGCTTCGAATCCCACCTGGGAATATGCTTGAATCACTCAAAGGAGACAGAAAAGGTCAACATAGTATTCGAATAAACGACCAATACCGTATTTGTTTCAAGTGGTTAACAGAAGGGCCAAGCGCAGTTGAAATTACTGATTATCATTAATTTCAAAAGAGGAAAAACATTATGGTTAGAGTACCAACACACAGAGAACCGACACATCCTGGCGAAATGCTGATTGAAGAGTTTCTCACTCCTATGGGTCTTACCCAAAGAGAGTTAGCAGATTCAATTCATGTGCCATACCAAAGAATAAACGAAATCATTAATAAAAAGAGAGGGATAACTCCAAGTACGGCATTACGTCTCGCTAAATTTTTTGGCATGTCGGAAGATTTTTGGATGAATCTTCAATTACGGTGGGACCTTTACAAGGCGAGAAGTCAGGAAGCAAAAGAGTTAAAAGCTATTAGACCTTACCGTTTCAGCGAGAAAGCAGCCAATTCGTAGGCCCACACACAACCAGTCACTAAACCTGACCGGACACCCATCGCGGTTCTTGCCAACGCTGGTGTTGCAACGTTATGCCCACACCAAAACATCCTTGCCAAAACATAACATATTTGTTATTATTAAAACATGAAATGGCAAATCTTATACTACAACAAAAAGCTTGGAGAGGAGATCCTTAATCTCCCAGACGGTTTGCTGGCGAGATACTTGTCGTCTCACTGACTTAATGCTCGAATTTGGTTCAAATCTTGGTTTGCCACATACCAAAGCAATTGATAATGGCCTTTTTGAATTGAGGGTAAAAAGCAAAGAAGAATAGCAAGGGTTTTCTTTTGTACAAAGGTTGGCAAGAAAATCATCATGCTTCATTCTTATGTAAAAAAATCTCAAAAAACACCCAAGAAAGAGATCAAAATCGCCAAATCAAGAATGAGTGAGGTGATAACAAATGAAACATTCTGAATTAAAGAAAGAAGCACTCAATAAAAAAAATGTCAAAGCTGCCTATGAAGCTTTGGAGCCAGAATTTTCCTTGCTTCGCGAGCTATTAAAAGCCCGACAAAGGGCTGGACTCAGCCAAGCAGAAATTGCAAAGCGCATGGGGACCAAGGCTCCTGCTGTCACAAGGCTTGAATCATCCTTAACCAGCGGTAAGCATTCACCATCAATAGCTACCTTAAAAAAATATGCGCAAGCTTTGGGTTGTCACCTGGAAATCAAACTTGTCACAAATAACTGACCAAAAGCACGGCATAACCAGCCACTAAACCGGACCGGCCACCCGACGCGGTTATAGCCTATGCTGGTGTTTCACTGCATATTCGGCTGGCTATACTCGAGCCGGTTAGCTCTACGTTATAATGAGAAGAATTAAAAAGACTGGAAGGGGCAAGCTAAAATTAAGGAAGTCTTTTGTACACGTCCTTTCTATGGCCAATCTTTACGACCAAAATGATTAACCTATCGTTATGAATTTCATAAATTATGCGGTAATCACCGGATCGAATTTTATGAAAGGAATTATCCCCCTTCATTTTGGTTGTGTTGGGGTCTGGCAGATTTGCAGCAAGCTCCTCGATTTTTTTCTTAATCCGTACCAGATCACGTTTGGGCAGCCTCTTCAGGCTTTTCAGAACAGCAGGACGAAATTCTACCGTATACGCCATAAATCAAAGGCCAAGTTGTTTCCACAATTCCTGAGCGGGTATATTTTCACCCGGTTCTGCAAGAGCCTTCTTGGCATCTTCAATATCAATAAAATCCTCAATCTGCTGGAGCAGTTCAAGCTCTTCCATCGATACCAGGGCGGCAATGCCTTGCCCCCTACGCGTCAAAACGACAGGCTCTTTGCCATAGGCAACCTGGTTAACAATATCGGCAAATTTTTTTCTAGCTTCCGCTGTAGAAACCTTTATGGGCATGCGCTTCCTCCGTATAAATGTATATTATGTACCTAATGTACATCACGTAACCTTAAAAGTCAACCATGAGCAAATGATCATTATAACCAGTCACTAAACCGGACCGGCCGACGCGGTTATTGCCTATGCTGGTGTTTCCCTGCATATGCAAACGGCTATACTCGGGCCGGTTAGCTCTACGTTGGCTGTGAAGGAAATAACCCATAACCAGAGAAAGGATCGTAATGCCAGACCTACAGCAACTTGACCGAACATACCATTTCATCATGACAACCTTTGTCGAAACCGGCCATGCACCGCATTACACAGATATCGCAAAAGAATTCGGTGTCCCCCCGGAGGGAGGGAAAAAGCTCCTGCATGAGCTTATGGGCACAGGCATGGCGATGTGGCTGCATCCAGGCACTGATTTAATTGCATCATTTGCTCCCTTTAATAATCTTCCAACCCATTATCGCCTCACCGTCGATGGGCAACAGAAATGGTTCGCCCAATGAGGTTTTGAAGCCCTGGCGGTCTGCTAACTGTGACCAAAATCAGTCCCATGCCGAAGATCTGTAGACCGACCAACTGCGCTGAGCGTATATTCGAGCGCTCGTTGAGTATCTGTCGACTAAACTGCTTTCTGAGTTGCTCTTGGATCGAGAATCCACCTGTTCGATGACTGTTAGTGGCAAATTACGCCTGCCGGCCAGGGACGGGTCATCCTGCGCGGATAGACATAAGCCAGGGGTACCAGGCCTCCTTTGATGGTATATGGCGGGTATATTACCGACAAAAAATGCTGGGTTATTTTGACGAAAAAAAGTTAAGAATTATGGATGAGATAGGAAGGTTAAAAAGAACGTGTAAATGATGTCCCGACACAACTGTAAACTATGTCCTGCAGAGAACAAAGATGACTATGGATACACAATTCGTCCAAGAATTCGCGAAGGAGTGGAATGCAGCGTGGAATGCTCACGATCTGGAATGCGTCCTTGCCCATTATGAGTCGGATTTTGAACTGACATCTCCCATGATCACCAGGATTACCGGCGATCCTTCCGGGAAACTCCAAGGTAAGAAAGACATCGGGGATTATTGGTCCCAGGGCTTAGCGAAATACCCGGACTTGCATTTCGAACTTCTCCATGCATTGAGCGGTCCCAACAGTGTAGCTCTAATTTATGAAGGTATCGCAGGTGTTACTCTGGAAGTGTTCCAGTTTTCTGCCTCAGGAAAAGTAGCCAGCACATCCGCATACTATAACCTCTAACAAGTGCATGGAGCGGGATTTTTTCCGCTCCGCGCCCTCAGGGCTTCGCTCCAAAAACGCCCCTCATGCTCGGCGTGGCTGTAAGGAAGGATGATGCGCAGGAAGGACAAAAAGATAACTGACCGTAATGCAATTGATGGGATTATCGCTCGCTGCAAAGTGTGCCGTATTGCTTTATGCGAAAATGGTCAGCCATATGTTTTACCACTTAATTTTGGATATGATGGCATACACATCTATTTCCATTCCGCTAATGCTGGGAAAAAAATTGATATTATCAAACAAAATAATCGTATCGGCTTTGAATTTGATATTTTTCACGAGATAGTCACAGCAGAAACACCCTGTGATTGGGGCACAAAGTATGAAAGTGTGGTCGGGACTGGAATCGTTGAGTTACTGGAATCACAGCAAGAAAAAGCCAAAGCGCTTATATGTATTCTTAGCCAGTATGGAGGTTCATTCAACGAATTCAGGGATTCGTCGCTTTCCTCTGTAACTGTCTTCCGGGTAAATATTGTTTCTATAAGCGGGAAAGAAAAGAAATAAAAAAACAGCCAACAAATCACTTAACGCAGACGGCTAAATGCGGGGCGCCTTGAAAATAATTGCCGTTTTACAGTTTTTAAGCAAAGGGATCTATTCGGCGGGTTAGCTTTACGTAATGCTCAACAAGGAGGCACACAATGGAGCCACGGATCTCGGTCGTCACTTTGGGTGTCGATGATTTGGACAAGGCCGTTGAGTTCTACCGGGACGGCCTGGGGTTGAAGACAGATGGGATAACAGGTAAGGAGTTTGAATATGGAGCTGTCGCCTTTTTTGATCTGAGTGCCGGGTTGAAGTTGGCACTTTGGCCAAGGGATAGCATTTCTCATGATTCCGGTCTGCCGAAAGGAAATATATCACCAACGGAATTTACCATCGGCCATAACGTCGCATCGAAGGAAGAAGTGGATGCAGTGATGGCGCAGGCACAAGGTGCGGGCGCCAATATTGTGAAAGAGGCGCATGATACTTTTTGGGGCGGTTACGCTGGGTATTTTCAAGACCCTGATCAACACCTATGGGAGATCGTATGGAATCCTCATCTAATCCCCAAAGAATAAGGTATAACCAGCCCATGCGGCCGGCGTATCTTCCGCTGCGCCTTTAGCTTCGCCCCAAATACGAGGCTGATGGGCGGCATTCGGCGACTATTTCACACGATTTCAGGAGAAGATGACAATGCACACGATACTTGGCGCTAACGGCGTGATTGCCCAAGAGCTATCCCGGGCGCTCGCTTCATCTTCCCAACCCATCCGACAGGTGGGCCGGAACCCTCGGCGGGTAAATCAGACCGATGAGGTGGTCGCCGCCGATCTGCTGGATGGTAAGGGGACTGCCAGCGCGGTCTCAGGTAGCGAGGTCGTTTATCTGGTGGCAGGCCTTAAGTATAACACATCTGTCTGGCAGGAGCAGTGGCCGCGAGTGATGCGCAATGTGATTGATGCCTGCCGGCAGCATGGTTCTCGCCTCGTGTTCTTCGATAACGTTTATGCCTATGGGCATGTGGATGGCCTGATGACGGAGGAGACACCGTTCAACCCGATCAGCAGGAAGGGCGAGGTCCGGGCCAAGATTGCAACGATGCTGCTCGATGAAATGCAACGCGGCAATCTCCAGGCGATGATCGTGCGTTCAGCGGATTTCTATGGGCCTTGCGCCGTTAACAGCTTCCCACATGCTGTGGTATTCGCGCGTCTCAAGGCCAAGAAAGCGCCGCAGTGGATCGGTAATCCCAATACAATTCACACCTTTACCTTTACACCGGATGCGGGCCGTGCTATGGCGGTGGTCGGGGACTCGCCGGGGGCATTTGGCCAAACTTGGCACTTGCCAACCACCAAGGAGCCATTCACTGGAGCTGATTTCGTGCGGTTGGCGTGCGATCTGGCCGGACAGCCCTACAAATTGTTGGTCGCGCCACGCTGGATGCTGAAGCTCATGGGTGTTTTCGTGCCGGTGCTTCGCGAAAACGAAGAAATGATGTATCAGCTGGACTTCGACTATCGTTTTGACAGCAGCAAGATCGAGTCCGCATTCGGCCTGAAAGCGACGTCATACCGACAGGGGATTAGTGAGTCACTGAACTGGGAAAAGCGTAGCCGTGGATAGCTATTCGCCCAACAACGCGCTCCAGGGGAAGCACCGCAAACCGCGCTTGGCTGCGTGACAAAGCGGAAAAGACAAAAAAACCGCCAGATTCTGAACAATATCAATAAAGAATTGTCAAAAAATTAGATTTGCCCCTTTTTCTCCGCCTTTTTCTCCTGATACAGTTTCGTGTCTATTACTTGAAAAAGGTCCTCCGGCTTTGATACGATATTTTATATAACCGGTATGAAAATGACTACTTCAAGGAGGGACAGTTATGCGGAAAACAGAGAAAAAGCTGTACTGGAGCCCATATGTGGCCGGGGCCCTGTCCGGAGTTGTTCTGGTGTTGTCGGTCTGGTTTACTGATAATTATTTCGGAGCCTCCACCTCGTTTGTCCGGTCAGCCGGCATGATTGAAAGGATCTTCACTCCCGCCCAAGTTGAAGAAAATGTTTATTTCATGAAAAACGTGCCTAAGATTGAATGGCAGTGGATGTTCGTCGCGGGCATTTTTGCCGGATCGCTGGCTGCTGCCAAACTGTCCGGGACATTCAGGATGCAGGCCGTGCCCCTCATGTGGCAGGAGCGCTTTGGAGGGAGCATCGGTAAACGGGCGGCGGCTGCTTTCCTCGGCGGCATTGTCGCCATGTTCGGGGCGCGGCTTGCCGATGGCTGACCTTCCGGGCATGGTTTGAGCGGTCTTGCTCAGCTTTCGGTAGGCAGCTTCATCGCCCTCATCTGCTTTTTTATTGGCGGCATTGTCAGCGCCCAGCTTGTATACCGGGGAGGAAAATGAAATGAATCAGCTTATTTACGGCCTGGTGACCGGCCTGTTGTTCGGCTTTCTGCTGCAGCGGGGATGTGTTCTGCGCTATGACAAACAGCTTGGCGCCCTGCGTCTTCTGGACATGACCATCATCAAGTTCATGCTTTCCGCCATATTCGTAGGGGCGATAGGCATCTATTTCTTAAAAGATCTGGGACTTGTGAAATTATCCGTCAAACCGGCCATTCTGGGGGCGGTAATCATCGGGGGGCTGCTGTTCGGCCTTGGCTGGGGTCTGCTCGGCTATTGTCCGGGCACATCGGTTGGCGCGGTGGGTGAAGGCAGATGGGATGCGGTGTGGGGCATTCTTGGCATGCTTGTCGGCGCAGCCTTGTACGCGCATGCTTTTCCGCTGATGAAGCAAACCGTCCTGACATGGGGAGACCTGGGTAAAATCACCCTTCCCGGGGTGCTGGGAATCCATCACTGGATCATCATTCCGGTCTTTATCGCTCTGGGCATCCTGCTGTTCATCATTTTCGAAAAAAAAGGATTATGATGATGCGGCATCCCGGCAGCCTTAGCTCATATTTGTAAAGATGCTGATACTGCCAGGTCCGGAGCGGCAATCGAATGGAACCGCCTGAACAGGACAAAT
>JAWSUG010000057.1:0-6907 GCA_033549385.1 Desulfobulbaceae bacterium
CTAAAGGGCATAAAGACGAGCTTTTAGATGTCCGCTACTGCAGACAAAAAAATGAACAAATAAATCAAATGATTAGCAGAGCCTGATATCTCTACCTGGCCCAAGGACCAGGTTTTAAACAGAAAAATAAATCAGGCCTTGAGATGGAAAGGCCCTCATTGCCTCTACTGATTCCAATGTCGAATCAATGATCACGACCGGCTTTCTTTTCCCGGGGCTGCAACCTTCGGCTGCTCTCGCAAAGGTATCGGTGAACAGGCACTGGTTCATTATTTTATTCAAGACATGAAACAATTATTCGCAAAGATTTTTACCGGACAGGAAAGAGAATCATGAAAGCAAAAAGCTTTTCCGTTCGCATCAAGCTCTTTCTCGGCTTATTCACCCTGCTTGCCTTAACGGCAGGTTTCATACTGTTCAGCTTCTACTCTTTTGCTCAGTTGGCCGACAAATCCCACCGGGCGGCCAGGGCCGGTGAACTGCTGACGGAAATGACCCGGCAGAATGTTTATCTCCTCACCTGGTCCGCCGATGTCGCTGCAGAGATTGCAGACGAAACAGATGCCGACACCGATATCGACACAGATGATCGCAAATGCACCTTTGGCCTCTGGCTGTACGGCAGCGGACGTCAATCAGCCGAATCCGAGTTTCCCTCCCTGGCGCCTTTTTTCAAAAGCATGGAGGAACCGCATGCCGCAATGCATGCCGCTGCCGCCCGCATTGTCAATGGCGGCCGGCAGGACGCGCCTGAACTCATAAACCTCCTCAGGCAGACAAAAAATGACCAGCAGGAATGGATGAATGAAATAGAAAACGCTCTTCTCGAAGACCAAAATACCCTCGATGACGCCCTATCCGATCCAACCCGGTGCCGGTTAGGCAGTTTCCTTTATTCGGACCGCATGAAAGAAGCATACCTCACGGATCCCGAGCTCGCCGGGATGCTGCATGAACTTGAGCCCTTACACAAAAGGCTGCATGGAAGCATCTCCGATATCCGGAAATTTCTCGACAGCGGCGACCGGATCGGAGCTGCCGCCTATGTGCAAAGAACGGCCGTGCCTGTATTTCGCGCAACAGCCGCCCGGATCGATGAAATCATTGCATTCTATGCTCCGGGAGATGATGTCAAACAGCTCCACAGTCTTTATACCAACGAAATTATTCCCTTACGCAAGCAGGTCCAGGCAATTCTTGCCGATGCAAATGATCTCATCCGAAAGCACACGGCAACCGACAAGGCCTTTACCGCTGATCTCCTTACCACCGGACGCAATATCGGCATTGCCGGGGCGGCAATAATTTTTCTCGGCCTCCTGGCAGTTTTCCTGGGCACCCGTTCTCTTGTTGCGGCCCGGGACAGGAAAGAGGATGCGCCGCCGCAAGCATCCTTCGGCATAAATGACCAGGCGCGGCGGGCTTCGGAAGAAAAAACAGGTGACGCGGATCCCCCCTCCCCTTCGGACATTGAATCTTCGGAGCAGGTACGGACAAACACTCCGGAGGCAGATCTTTCCGCCCTGGTTGATTTATTCACGGAAATTGCCGACCAGGCAAAAATTCTATCGCTCAACATTGCCATCGAGTCTGCCCGGTCAAGCGCACAGGATAAAGGCTTATACTTCATAGCGGAAGATATCAACAAACTCTCCCGCCGCTCTTCCGAGGCAGCGGAAAATATTGCCCAAATCATGCGCAGTGGTGAACAGCCTGCAATTCCGAAGCAGCATGAAAAAGACGGACAGCTTCCCGATAGGCAGGAAGCGGATAAGGACAATCCCCCATCACAGGCACCCTTTGCCCGGGAAAATGAAACCGGGAGCGGGAAGCAGAACAACCCGGCACAGGATAACAAACGCCCATGAATGATCCGTCAATGATCAACGGCAATATGCGGAAAACCGGCGCGGCTGAACATACGGCATCCGGAGTTGACATTGCTCTCCTGAAAGAGGAGATGAACGCGGCGCTGTTCGATGACGAACTCCATCAAATCTTTCTTGCTCAATTGCAGGATAATATCTCGCAGCTCCGCACTTTGACGGCTGATTTCACGGATGCCAATACGCCTCAGTTCATCAATCAATGTTCGGAGCTGATATCCAGGCTCCACTCCTTTGCCAGCTATATGGGATATGACCGGCTTACCGGGTTCTTCGGCACATGGATCGCCGGTCTTGAATCCGGCGGCCGGCAGACTCCCACAACCAGCCGGACCCTGCTGGATTTCATGGAAACAAATCTAAGGACCATTGACGGGTTGCTGCCGCAGCAGGAAAATATGCATATGGAAAAGGAAAAAACTCTGCCTCCGGCGCCAGGTCCGGGAGAACAATCCGACGGAGATCAGGAGGAAGCTTCCCCTGAAAACAATGAAAGCCGGGATCTGGAAAATTTTTCCGCCGTGTATGAAGCAATCTTTGCAGAGGAATCCTTGCAGCTTGAAGACTCATATCCTGATGAAGAGGACAACAGCCCGGATGATGCTGATGCAGAGGATGATTCCAGTGACTATGACCAGCCCGCTGAAGACACCTTTCCGGAAGCAGAGGCCAGGAGGGCGGAACTTTTCGAGAAGCTGAGCAGCGTCCTTGAATCTCTTGCCGATAATTCAGCAATACCCCCGGATGATGATGTACCCGGAGACGCCGGCTCCCTGCAGCAGGAAGACGAAATCCCGGCCAAACATTTCCAACATGGACAAAACGCTTCACCCGATGACGACAGGCTGCTCTTTGAGAAACTCAGCAGTGCTCTTGATGCCGACCTTGGCTCTTTGCTGCATAGTGACGGCACAGGTGAGCCATACGAGGATCAAAACGGCCGGCAGCTCTTTGCCAGGCTCAGTTCCGCCCTGGAAGAGAGAAATTTAGCCCGTCAGACAACCAGCCTCAAGTCAATTGATGATGTCATCAGGGAAATATTGACTGGTGAGCAACTGTCAGATTCCGCATCGGCAGCCGGCAAACAGGAACAGGATGCCCCTGAAGAAAGAGCGGATTCCGGCTTCCGCATGAACAGGGACAATATCCAGTCCGGCCGGGACAAAGACGGGATTCCGGAAAAAGAACCCGATGCCGGGATGCTGCCTCTTGCCCATATATTTCTGCGATTGCCGGAATTTGTCCAGAACCTGGTCCGGCAAACAGGGAAAAAATTGAAATTCGTCATCCGCGGCCAGGAAACCCTGGTGGACAAAATAACCCTGGAATCGATTTACGAACCTCTGGCGCAGATTATCCGCAATTCCATCTATCACAGCATAGAAACCCCTGCGGAAAGAAGGCAGGCAGGCAAGGATGCAACAGCACTTTTGCTGCTGAAGGCATTTCAGGACAACAACAGCGTTGTCATTGAAATCAGTGATGACGGCAGGGGCATGAGTGCCCGGCAGATAAAGGATGATGCTCTGCGCTTGGACCTTTTCCCGCCTGCTGAACTCGATGCAATGTCCGAAGCGGAGATCCTCCGCCTCATCATGACCCCCGGATATCAACCTGGTCCCGGAACCGCCGGGAGCGGCGATAAGGCGGACATGGATGCCGTCTCAAAGACGGCTGCATTTAACGGGACCGTTGATATCCGGCCACAACCAGGATCCGGTACCACAATAAGCCTCAGGATTCCCCTGCCGGGCACTGTTATGCAGATTCTGGGGATAAAGGCCGGCTCCGTGATCATAGCTGTGCCGCTCGGCAATATTGAGGAGGCTGCCCTGGTTAAAACGGAAAATATCATAGCAGATGGTGAAATTTTCCATATCCGGCACCGGGATGCCCTGCTGCCTGGTTTTACATTGACGGAACTCCTGGATATCACGGGAGAGGCAGCAATCAGCAGCTGCGCATACCTCCTGGTCGTCAAAGAAGGAGAACATCGGGCAGGACTTCTGGTCAACGGTTTTACCCGGCCCGCTGAAAGGGTGATCAACCCCCTGGCTGAATCTGCGGAAAAAGAAACCATTTACTCCGGCATCATCACAGAGGAGGACGGCACCTCTTCCAGGGTGCTGGACATGGCCGTTCTGATGGACATTGCCGGAAAAGATCTGCTCGACAAAATTGGTGATGAAAATCAGCTCACCCCGGAGATCGAAAAAATACTCTGCCGGCTCTCGAAAAGTCAGCCCAGCGGTCAGGAATAGCATCATGATTGTAACATGTGACAAGTGCAATACCAGGTATAACCTCAACGACGGCCTGATAAAAAACAAATCCGTGTTCAAGGCCCGCTGTTCAAAATGCAACAACAAGTTCAAGGTGTACGTTGATCCTGAAACGGATGTGGATTTACTGCCGGAACATATCGTGCAGGTGGATCAGGATACGACCATCACGATAAGTAATCAGAAGGGAGGAGTTGCCAAGACATCCACCTGTTTGAACCTCGGCATTTCCTTATCCATGCTGGGGAAAAAGGTTCTGCTCATTGATTTTGATGTACAGGCCAACCTGACCATTTCCCTTGGCTACCAGCCCCACTTTGCTTCGTTTTTCGACATACTGCAAGCCGATGCCGGGGATATTTCCGATTATATCCATACCACGAGATACAGCGGAGTAAGCCTCCTGGCGTCCAACAGCAGGATGGCTCTATTGACCAAACAGTTCATGCACGAGCCGGATTTTGAATTCCTGCTGCGGAACAGGCTCGCCAGCCTGTCGGGGCAATATGACTACATTCTTATCGATACGCCGCCTGCCCTTGATTTCTGCACCCTCAACGCCCTCATTGCTTCTCACTATGTCATCATTCCTACTCCCTGCGAATATCTCTCCATGCACGGCATTCAAAAGATTGAGGATATCATTAAAGTTGTCCGGGCCAGAACCGGCAGAAAAATTGATTACCGGATTCTCATTACCATGCATGATGCGCAGAGTATTGCCGCCCAGGTCATTTTTGAAAAAATATCCAATATGTTTGAAGAAAAAGTCCTGCACACCGTCATTGAACTTGATCAACGGATGAAGGAATCCCAGATCCTTCACCTGCCGGTCTCCATCTATGAAAAAGAAAGCTCTTCTTCCCTGCAGTATCAGCAGCTTGCCGGGGAGATTGTCGAACTTACCGCCTGAAAAAAATTCCGCTCTATACTAAGTGATTACTCATTCACTAGATCTATCGTAACTAATTATTATTTCTATTATTTATTATTGTTTTTTTATTGACTCTTTACAGAAAAGAGATATGATTTTTTATCTTAATTTGCCGGGTTCCCCGGTTAACAATCTAGTAGGGAGGGTACTACATTGAAACGCACACAATTATTTATCGTTATTGCCTTGGCATCAGTATTGGCTATGGGCGGCTACTGCCTGGCTTCGGATGCCCAGGAACCGGTTCAGGAAGCAGTAGAACAGGGCCAGGCTGTTGTCCAGGAAGGAGAGAAAGCTGCTGAAGAAGCCGCTCAGGCAACTGAAGAAGCAGCTGAAGAAGCCGCTAAAGAAATGGAAGAGGAAGCGGAACAGAAACCGGAAGCAGATAAATAAGAATCCTCTTTTTTCTGCAAATCAGAATCCGTCAGGTTTTCCCTGGCGGATTTTTTTTGCCGCAAGGAGATACCTTGCAGATCATATTATTTGAAAAGGCAGCAAGGAAAGAGTACTTGATAAAACCGATCGGAACAGGTATAAACGCACACAACAGAGATAGATACAGTCTCCTTTAGCTTCCTTGAAACGGGCGGGTAGCTCAGCTGGATAGAGTGTTGGCCTCCGAAGCCAAAGGCCGCGGGTTCGAATCCCGCCTCGCCCACCAGAAAATAAAGAAAATCCGAGGAGTTACGAGCTTCTCGGATTTTTTGTTTTTTTCCAAAATACCCCCTTTTTTGCCCCCGATTGTCCCATGAGTGTCCCAAGAGTGTCCCAAGTATCACCACGTGTTACCACGTAGAAACGATGGGTTGTCCCATATGTGTCCCAAGGCGTTGTCCCAAGTGTCCCATGTGTCCCATTGACGAGCGGTTTCACAAAAAAAAGTTGCGCTGTCCGCAACCACAGAGTATCTTTGAGTATTTTCCGCTGTGCGGTTGTACCCGAGAGTAGACTGCCGCGCAGTAACCGCCTCGTGGGATGATGCGGAATAGCTGGACCCTTGTGGTCCTTGGACTTTAGGAACCTTGTGGCCGCCGATTCTTGACGGCCCCTTGCCTGACGCCGGTAGCCCGTTAGGCAAGTGAACGTTTGCGACACACACTTTTTTCACCGGCGGCAATCCACCGGAATGCCATCGCCCCCCATCAGATCAGGCGCCACCCACGCTAGAGGTGCGCCCGCCCTAGCTTGATCAATTTACTTCAAATCTAAGCGCTTTCATCTCTTTCGAAGGGAAAGCCTCCGTGTTATACCCTTCTGCTTCCCCCTCAGGAAAGCAGTCCATCACTTGATACCCATACCAGCCACCGTATCCACCGTTATCCTGTTTTCCTCAATTAAGAATTCATTTGTCTCTGTTTTTTGAGCATCCCGCAGGTTGGGTCAGCGAAGCGTAACCCAACACAATGGTGCCAGAATGTTTGGTTACGGCCAGACAACGGCCTACCTCAACCTACATAATGCAGGAGTTACAGCGTACCAGTGTCCGTCCAGAAACGAGGATTTTTGTTCGAGGTCAAGGCATGCGAAAAAAATTACCGCAGGCATATATTTGATATTCCGAGAATAATTTTTTGAGCATAACGCCGAGATCGGGCAAAAAGACCGTTTCTGGACGGACACGTACCAGCTTGTTTCCCCTTTATTGAGCTACCGATCAGAATGGTCGCGTTGTCATCCCCGCAACCTTGCTGCCGGCTCGCCTCGGAGAGTCGGTTTCTCCAATCGGAGGAAAAACATGAAAAGACAACAAGGGAAACATTTGGTCACGGTGCAGGAGGCAGCAGAGATGACATCGATGTCGATCG
>JAWSUG010000058.1:0-5714 GCA_033549385.1 Desulfobulbaceae bacterium
TTAAACAAGATTTTCCCAGGATAAATAATTATATACACCGATTAATGTTAGCTGAGTTTCGATGGTAATCAGGAAATTGTATGAATATCAATGGAACTGCAAAAGTCCATTGAATCAGCCGTCTTTATACGCACTATTTTAGCACCCTGTTTTTTCTGCCCAGCGCTGGTTTGATCCCCGATTGCCTTTACCCGCGAATCTGAAACCTGCCGTAACAATAAACCTCATGTTCCTATGCACAGCTTGAAATTACTGCTTTTATTCCGAGACATGATCTTGACTCCTATGCCGACATTCACCATTCAGGGTTTAAATCCGGCCCAGCCTGTTTCCTCGCTGCCCATGGCCGCATTAATGACAACCCAGCGACCGCGGAGGGAATCGCGCTCCAATCCGACAAAAGTGATAGCTAGGGGCTCGTTCGTTTCTGCATCCAGCGCTTGGCGATCAAGAAATGTCCCTTCAATCCCGGTCTGAACCAGGTTTTTCACCTTGGGTTCCTGCGGTCCCAGTGTCTCGGCCAGATAAATTCCATCAACCGGGGAATCATAAAGGTGTGTGGCGGGATCAATCTCCCCATGCCTGGCAAGGAAAGCGGCCCGGAAAGTAGCGCCGGCCTGCTGGGATACCGAGACAAAGGCGGAGGAGCACGCAACCGCCATAACAATGGCAGCCGGTCTGAGAAATCCCTGGAATACAAAAATTAAGGGCAATCAGGCAATCACAGGCTCGTTCAGCGGAGGTTCACCGCTGTCCTGTTGGCGGAGTTGAAACAAGGAAAAAAGTTTATATCGCAGGTATTGAAAAAAAGCTTTTATGGCGGAATCCCCCCAGAGACGGTCGGTTATATTCTTATGCACCACATACATCCTGTCATCAAAATCCCAGAACACGATGGCCTTTCCCCTGGGTTTTAATTTGAGCAGATCTTCGATGTTGCGCAGATTGGCAACGTGCAGCATGAGATAGTCTGCACCGGTGGCGCTGAACTCCTCGTACAGCCCCTCGGTCAGTCCTTCAAAATGCAGGTATGTGGACGAAGTCAGCCAGTAGACCTGGCCGGTGGGTACGGCGGGATATTTGTCGTTAATGTATCTGATCACAGCGCTGGAAATGGAACTTATCAACACGTCCTTGCCGCGCTTGCGGCTTTTTATGTCGGCAATGATTTCATCTGCCAGCCGCTCATCTTCTTCCGGATCTCCCTGTGACTTTATTTCAATATTGATCTTCTTGGTCAGGACATCCATGACTTCTTCATAGAGGGCGATTTCACCGGCGGTCAGCTCCTCCAGTTCGGTAAAAGTCGAGCTGCCGATTGACCGCATGCTGCCGAATAATCTCAGCAGCCGTTTATCATGATAGACGACTATCCTGTTGTCTTTCGAGTACTGGACGTCGAATTCTATGAAGGCGTATTTCCTGCTTTGATCCGCAGCCTTCAAAGCAGCCAGGGTATTCTCCCTGTGATCCACCGAAGCGCCGCGATGCGCACCGGCCGTGCATCTATACGGGTAGGCCGGATTCTGCTTCCTTCCTGTTTCCTGTTCAATAATTTCATTGAGATTTGTTGCATACTGCGGCATGGAACTGTTTGACGCTAATATGGCCAGCAAGGCTGCCGCGGAGAACAGGAGAAAGCGAAGCAAATACCGGAACACCATTTTGCCTGCTTTCACTGAATAAAGACCGTGCCTACCAGGTAAACGGTGTAGCCGATGTAGCAAGCCAGCAAAGCGCCGCCTTCAAAACGGTTGATCCGTCCGGGTCGGCCACGAAAACCATAGCCGATGATGAACAGCGAAACAGTCAGCACTGCCATAACCAGGATATCCCGGGAGAAAACCTCGGGTCCCACGGTCATGGGATGAATGCTGCCGGCGATGCCGACCACGGCCAGGGTGTTGAACATGTTGGACCCGATCACATTGCCGAGCGCGATGTCGTGCTCGCCTTTACGGGTGGCGAGCAGGGATGATGCCAGTTCCGGCAGCGAAGTGCCTATGGCGATGACGGTCAGTCCGATGATCAGATCACTGACCCCGAAGCCGTGCGCGATTTCAACCGCTCCCCAAACCAGGACGCGGGAGCTTGCAATCAACACGACCAGCCCCACAGCAAGCCTGAAAATCGCCCGGCGCAGCGGGATGACGAGAATCTCCAGTTCCTGCTCCATTTCCCTTCCCAGGGTATCGGCCTTTGTCCGCATACCCTGGAGAATGGTCCAACCCATCACCACGGCAAACACTCCCCCCAGCGTCAGGGCTTCGATCCTGGTGATGGCGCCGTCCCAGACCTGCCAGGCAGCCAGGGCCGTGACAGCGGTCAGAATCGGCAGCTCCTTGCGCAACACCTGGGAATGAACGGCAATGGGGCTGATCAGAGCCGTCAGCCCCAGGATCAGGGCGATGTTGGTGATGTTCGAGCCGTAGGCGTTGCCCAGGGCTATACCCGGATTGCCCTGCAGCGCCGCGAACGCGGAAACCACCATTTCCGGCGCCGAGGTGCCGAAGCCGACAATCACCATGCCGATCAGGAGCGGCGGCATGCC
This sequence comes from Desulfobulbaceae bacterium, assembly GCA_033549385.1. Classification (GTDB taxonomy): domain Bacteria; phylum Desulfobacterota; class Desulfobulbia; order Desulfobulbales; family Desulfobulbaceae; genus UBA10518. The sequence goes on from JAWSUG010000058.1 coordinate 2,552, forward strand.
GAAATGGCGGGCGGTGGCGGCCGATCCCTCGACAAACCAGTCGGCGCCCCAGACCAGGAGCGCCAGGCCGAAAACAACTGCGAGAAAAGACAAAACCATATCAGATCCAGCCCTTAGAGAAAGGTGTCATATTCTTGGTTTCACCTTTACTGCATGCAGACTGCTGGCAAGCACCTTGTCGATCCGGTTGCCGTCAAGATCAACAACCTCAAGCCTCCATCCCTGCCACTCTGCGACATCACCAGTATGCGGGAGTCTGCCGACCAACCACATCATCATCCCGCTGAGTGTATGATACCTCCCTTTTTCCTCCTCGGGCACACTTTTTAATTTGAGCCGATCCTTGAGTTCGGAGACTGGAATCAAGCCGTCCAGCAGCCAGGAGCCGTCTTCCCGCTGAACAGCCCAGAGATCCTCCGGATCACGTGGCTTGAACTCCCCGGCCAGCGCCTCCAGTACGTCCTGCAGGGTGACGAGCCCCACTATTTCGCCATATTCGTCCACTGCAAAAAGCATCTGCACCCCGGACTCCCGGAACTGGTCCAGCAGCTTCATACCGGTTTGCGATTCGGGCACATAGACAGCGGGCAGCAGATAATTGGCAATATCAACTGATTCGCCTTTCAGATGCTGTTTCAGCAATCGTTTGGCAGTGATGACCCCCAGCACCTCATGCATTCCGCCCCGGCATACCGGGTAGCGGGTGTGCTCGGAAGCGACCAGGTTTTCCAGGCTGCTTTCAAGGGGCAGTTCAATGTTCAGGTAGACAATATCGCTGCGGGGCGTCATCAGTGAGGCAACCTGCCTGTCCTCCAGGAGAAACACTTCGCGCACCATATCATGTTCATGTTTCTCGATCAGACCCATTTGCGAGCCTTCGACCAGCACGGCATGAATATCTTCTTCCGTGAGATTGGCGCTGCTCAGTTCTTTTTTGCCCAGCAGCCGCAAAATGGTATCGGTTGATATCGAAAGCAGATAGACAAACGGACGTGCCAGTTGGGCCAGCAGCGATATAGGGCGGGCCATGCGCCGCGCAATACCTTCGGCATTGAACTGGGCAATCCGCTTGGGGACCAGCTCACCGACAACAATAGTGAAGTACGTGATTACCGCCACCACAACGGCGGTTGCGCCTATTGCACTGATCTTTTCATCGAGTCCAAAGCCATGGAGCAGCCTGGCAAGAGGACCTGCCAGGGCTGCTTCGCCTACGATAACGTTCAGGATGCCGATGGCTGTGATGCCGATTTGGACTGTGGAAAGGAACTGCGTGGGTTCTTCTCCAAGGCGCACGGCGATAGCAGCTGATTTTTCTCCTTCTTCGACCAGCTGCAGGAGACGACTCTTGCGGGCGGTCACCAGGGCGATCTCCGACATGGCAAATACGCCGTTAAGTAAAATCAGGGAAATTAATATGGCAATATTCAAATAGTTTCTCCTTAAAGCCTGTAAACGTTATTTCGTCCGGTTGATTATTGCTTTGATTTTGATGGAGCTGGACAGGAAACTAAACTGGAAAAGCCCGGGCGCCGTGGGAGTTTTTTGCCCTGATCCGGGAAGTTTTCGGGCGTCGGGACCGGATTGTCATGGGAGTTCATCCGGCAGATTATAACATCGGGCTTGCGGTGTGCAAGGCAAAAGATGTTCCGGCCACCCGCAGTACCGGCAGAGGATGCGGCGGATGGTACCGGACAGGAGATTAGGAATGGAGAAGGATTAAAAGCCCGAACTGGTTCTTTCTCCACTCATTGGATAACAGTCCGACAAGGTGTCTGTATCATAGTAATATTGATAATAACATCCTGCGACCTGATTTGTACTTGTGTATGTAAAGGAATAAAATATGTCAAATGGATAACCAGGGTCATACAGAAAATAGATATTGTCTCCAGGATCATACCCAGCTCCGTAATAGTAGTTTGTATCGTAAATATAATATTCCCCTGAGCCCGCCGGTTCTTCGTATACCTCGTTTATATCCAGATTGTAGTAATCGGTGAAGATACTGATAATCTCATAAGTGAAACTCCAACTTCCTGCCAGGCTCCGGGTCAGGAACCTGTTGGCCGGCATGCACTGGTCTTCGGAAGCGTTTTGAATAGTACCGGAACCGCCATTATTGTAATCATAATTGCATGAAAGGAAAGATGCATCATTCGTGCAGGTTATAGTAAATGATCCGCACCCGTTTGCATCGGTTTGTCCGGCCCCGGAGTAACTGTTATTTATTTTACGGGTAATGGTTCCAGAAAATTTGACGCCAAAAATAGAAACCCCCGTGAAGCTGCAATCGGTGTTAATCGACACGCCTACCGTTCCTGTAACACTTTCCCCGCCGCAATTATCCGTCAGGCTGCCCGAGTAGCACCCGGCAATATTGTCGCAGGAAAATTGATGCCCCGCCGTTATAGCCGGAAGAAACATTTCCCAGGAAAACTCGCCATTGTCCTGGGCATACAAAGCGGAGCCCTGGGTCATCATTAAAAAAGTAATCAAAATAATTATTACTTGTTTCATTTCCTTCCTCTTGATTTGCCGGGTTTTAACCATCTGCATCTGATATTATATTTCAAGTACATCAGAAAATGACAGAATAAATACTCGAGGTAAAAAAATCTTTTATTTTTCTTTTCGATCATCAGTATTCACTTTTACTGTTGTTGGGCATAAATTTGCGCCAATAAACAATTAATGATATTCTTCTTTCGGGGGAAGTCCGATATTTATTCAATTCTGCGAGAGAAGATATGACGAAGGAACAATTCGACAGGATAGCTGTATTGTTTGAAGAATTATTTGAGATGATTGAATATCTCAAATGCAAATCAAAAAATATTCCTCCTGAAAATAACAAAACAGCAGACGCTATAAAGATGCTGGAGTGCATAAAAAAAACAGCTTAAGTATGATTCAGCTTGATATTCGCTATGCAACCCCGTCATCCTGCACGTGTTCAATTCCACAGGGTTTGCAATTACCTTTGAAAGTATTAAGGTGGCTCAGCCCGCCACCATGGGTGCATGCTGCAGAAGTGCTTTCTCCCATGGAGCGGTTTCCGGTCTGAAAATACTGATCCAATAAAATTCCTGATTACCATCGAAACTCAGCTAACATTAATCGGTGTATATAATTATTTATCCTGGGAAAATCTTGTTTAATT
>JAWSUG010000059.1:0-5598 GCA_033549385.1 Desulfobulbaceae bacterium
CTTGCCTTTGCCGGCGGCCTTGATCTGACCACGGAGCGGTGGGACACAACAGGGCACCAGGTCCGGGATAAACGCCGCCGGATGCCCAACGGTGCGCTGTACCGGCCCCACCATGACATTCAGATGATGGTTTCCGGACGGCCGGCACAAAGTCTCGGGACATACTTTCGTTATCACTGGAAATTAGCCACCGGGAAGGATTTACCCGCAGTCACCCCCCCGCCGGCATCCGATGAAAACTGGCCCCGGATGGTCGAAGTCGATGCAGCCGACTGCCGGATCGGCATTGCCCGGACGCGTCCTGCGTACAAGGGGGAGCCGGAAATTCATGAAGTCGAGCAGCTTTACCTGGCCGCTATTGAGAAGGCGGAAAGCTATATTTATATTGAAAACCAGTATCTTACTTCACTGAATATAACCAGGGCACTGGTCCGGCGCCTGCAGGATGAAAACGGACCCGAGGTGATCATTGTTCTTCCTTATTCCACGGACGGATGGTTGTCGCAATATACAATGGATATATTGCGAGCCCAGGCGATAAAGGCATTGTATGAAGCGGACACCCGCAACAGGCTTGGAATACTTTATGCGCATAAGGAGGGTCTGACGGGAGATGATACCATCAAGATTCATTCAAAGCTGATGATCGTTGACGATAGATTCGTCAGGATCGGATCATCCAATCTCAATAATCGTTCCATGGGCTTTGATACGGAATGCGACCTGGCCCTGGAAGCTGAGCGAAATGATAATGCGGGCAAGGCAATAGAGCATTTGCGCAACAGGCTTCTCGGCGAACATATGGGCGTCACTCCCGCCGATGTGCGGAAGGCTGTCGGGCGGAGCGGTTCATTGCTGCGGGCAATCGCCGAACTGCGGGGCAACAGCAGATCCCTGGAAAAGCTGGAGGTTGCCTTTGACAGTACGGCGGCGTTCATTGCGGAGGAACAGGATCTCTTTGACCCCGACCGGCCCATTGAACCCGAAGTTTTTGCCAGCCACTGGCTGCCTCTTGAAAAACTACAGAAAGACCGCTTCAGATTCATCCAGCTGACCGTACTCCTGCTTCTACTCCTGGGGGGTGCCCTGGCATGGCAGTTTACATCCCTGCAGGAATATTTATCCGTCGACAGCGTGAAGGAAGCTGTAGTTTTTCTGCAGAACAGCGATCTTGCCATATTGTATATTATCGGTGCATATGCAGCGGGAAGTCTGCTCGTGGTGCCGATCACGGTCCTGATCACCCTTACCGTTCTGGTCTATGGAATGTACAAAGGGTTTCTGCTTGCGCTGCTGGGTTCGGTGATCAGCGGCATTATAACCTACTGGCTGGGGAGAATTCTCGGCCGGGATTTTGTCAGGTCGCTGGCCGGCAACAAACTGTCGGCCTTAAGCCATAAGCTGGGCAGGAGAGGCATTTTGTCGACGTTTATTATCCGGTTGATGCCCATTGCTCCTTATTCGGTTGTCAATGTTGTTGCCGGGGCTTCGCATATCAGATTTATCGACTTCGTCATCGGCACGGTTCTGGGCCTTATGCCCGGGATTCTTGCTATTTCGGGATTGGTCGATCGTGGATATGCCCTGGTAAAAAACCCTGATTTCATAACCATATCGAGTGCGGTCGGTGTGTTTGCCGGTGTTGTCCTGGCATTTTACTTTATTCAGAAAAAATTAAGGCTCCGTAAAGAATGACAGGGAACATTCAGCAATACCTCCCGGACTCCCAGGCACATGCAGCTTAAACTGGCAACCTATAATATCCGTCGCTGCATAGGGAGTGACGGACAAAAAAATCCTGATCGGATCAGCGAAGTATTGGCAGAGATCAATCCGGACATCCTCGCCCTGCAGGAAGTTGAATATGTCCATACGGTTGATGATATCGATTTTACCGGCAAGGATACTTCCCTGTACAAGATGCTGGGTCCGACAATGCTCCTGGGGCAGTCGAATTACGGCAATGTTCTGGTCAGCCGCTTTCCGCCGGTGGCAATAAGAAAAATAAATTTAAGCTATCCCGGAAGGGAGAGGCGGGGCGCCCTTGATGTTGATCTCGATTGCCGCGGGACTGTTGTCCGGGTTATCGCGACCCACCTGGGACTCAGGCCTGTTGAACGGCGTAATCAGGCCAGAAAACTGCTTGCCGTCATTGATGACCCGGCTTTGAAAAGGGACATAACCATACTTATGGGCGATATGAACGAGTGGTTTCTCTGGGGGCGGCCGCTCCGCTGGATTCATGATTATTTCGGCAGCAGCCGTGATGTAGCTACGTATCCGGCCCGGTTCCCTGTTCTCGCCCTGGACAAAATATGGTGTCATCCGGCACCCCTGCTGATAAGGCTGCGCAAGCACAGAACAAGACTTGCCGGAATCGCCTCGGATCATCTTCCTCTCGTCGGCTACGTCGACCTCTCGGAAAGCCGATCATTATGATCAACGGCTCCGCCACCGCCCGGCATTCTGTTAGTTGCACGAGCAAGCTGATTTCCGCCCGCCCTGACTGTTTTTTTATCAAATGCATTGACCTCTGCCCGGTACCTGTATAATGAATGAATAGGAGTTATTAACAAGGGCCTGTCCGTCACCGGCAGGCACCAACCAGGGATTCCTGCAATGATTTTCAAGGTTTTGCCAAAAGAAAGGCTGGAAGCACTTTTTGACGTGCTCGCGGATAACTGTATAATCGGACCGGTTGAAAAAGCGCGAACCGCGGACAACAGAATTCTCTACGATTTTGACCGGATCTGCAGGTTTGAGGATCTGCGCCTCGACTATACGACCACGGTCCATTCCCCCAAGAACTTTTTTCTGCCGTTCCGGGAAGTGCTCTCCACCTTTGCAGTAAGCGGCAGAACCTGGCAAAAGAGCGTGGACTACAACGCCCACCGCCAGTATGTCTTTTTCGGGATGCATGCCTGCGACATCAATGCCCTGAACAAGCTCGACAAGGTGATGATCGAGAACATATATCCCAATCCCTATTATGCCGCCAAGCGCCGCAGCATGTTCATCGTCGGCATTGACTGCATGCCCCAGCCCCAGTGTTTCTGCCGCTCCATGGGAGCGGACACGGTCCTGCACGGTTTTGACATGTTCCTCACCGATATCGGCGAGGACTATTTTGTTGAAATCCAGACCGCCGCTGCTTACGAACTTCTCAAGAATGTCGAAACCAGGGAGCCTTCCGCCGCTGATCATGCCCGGTTCATGAAAAAGGGGAATGAAAAAAAAGAACACTATTCCTGCCGGGTCGACACCACCGATCTGACCAAGATCCTGGATATGGAATTTCAGTCGGACGTCTGGCATGAGTGGGGAAAAAAATGTCTGTCCTGCGGCACCTGCGCCAATGTCTGCCCGACCTGCTACTGCTACGGGGTCCGGGAAACCGTGGATATGGACCTGCAGGGCGCGGTCAAGGAAATGCATCTGTATTCCTGCAACCTCATAGATTTTGCCGAGGTGGCGGGAGGGCACAACTTCCGGCCCGGGAGCCATACCAGGCTCAAGTACCGGTTTTATCACAAACACCGGGGTTTCGTGGAGGCGTTCGAAGAGCCCCTGTGTGTCGGCTGCGGCCGGTGCGGGGCTGCATGCCTGGCCCGGATCACCGTGCCCGAAGTTATTGCCAGCGTGAGAAAAGAGGCACAGGGAGACAATGAATAACCATCTTTTCCGCAACAATATATACGGCGGCAAAGCCGGCTCCCTGCGGGGCGGGGGGCCGGACAGTTTTGAATACAGCTATCTTGCCGAGATCACCAATATCTATCCCCTGACCGCCACGGAAAAACTGTACCAGGTCCAGCTCTGCGATCCCGGCCTGCGCCACTCCTTTACCTTCAGGCCCGGCCAGTTCGTCATGCTGGAACTCCCCGGCATCGGGGAAGCACCTTTTTCCATTTCCTCCAGTCCGCTCAGGCGCGGCGATATCGAACTGTGCATCAGGGCGGTGGGCAACCTCACCGGATTCCTGGACAAGGTTGAACGGGGAACGCAGGTGGGGATCAGCGGTCCTTTCGGTACCTCTTTTCCGGTGGAAGACATGCAGGGCTGCGACATGTTCTTTATTGCCGGCGGGCTGGGCATCGTGCCGCTGCGCTCCCCGCTGTTCACCATTCTTGAAAACAGGAGCAGGTACGGATCCGTGGACCTTATCTACGGGGCGAATACACCGGCCAAGCTGCTGTTCACCTACCAGTACGATGCCTGGCGCAAATTCGACATAGATCTGCAGATCACCGTGGATGAGGCGGATGATGCGTGGCCGGGGCATGTCGGCATGGTCACGGGCATTCTCGAGCAAAAGCTTGCCCGGCGAAAGTCCCTGGCAAAAGATGCCTATGCCATTGTCTGCGGGCCGCCGGTTATGTTCAGGTATGTCTGCGACATGCTGACCGCAGCGGGCCTGCCCATGCAGCGGATGTTCGTGTCCCTGGAGCGCCGCATGCACTGCGGCCGCGGCAAATGCTGCCGCTGCAACATCGGGTCGACCTATACCTGCCTGAACGGCCCGGTTTTCGACTATTGGTCGGTGATGAACCTCAAGGAGGCGATCTGAACATGGCCGACAGGAGAACCTACCTCGGCGTGCCGGCGCCCAGGCCGAAAGCGGCTTTTTTTGAGCTGACCTCCTGTGAAGGATGCCAGCTGCAGCTGCTCAATAACGAGGCCACCCTGCTGGAGTTCCTGTCGCTCTTTGAAATTGTCCGTTTCCGCGAGGCCATGACAGGCGGCACCGACGACTATGAGATCGCCTTTGTCGAAGGCAGCGTTACCAGGCCGGATGAAATAGAGCGCCTGCAGACCATACGGCAGCAGGCTTTCCTGCTCGTTGCCCTGGGCAGCTGCGCCTGTTTCGGGGGAGTGAACCAGTTGAAGAACCGTTTTCACGATCCTGAGCGGGTCAGAAAAACAGTATACGGCGAGCATTCGATAGAAACCGCGGATGAGGCCCGGCCGCTGGAGGATTTTGTTGCGGTTGACCTCAAGATCTACGGGTGCCCGATCAAAAAAGAGGAGGTCGAACGGATCGTCACCGACCTGGTGGTGGGCAAGAAGGTTGTCCATCCGAAATATCCGGTCTGCATGGAATGCAAGGCAAACGAAAACATCTGCCTGTTTGATCTGGGAGAACCATGCCTGGGACCAATCACCAGGGCGGGCTGCGATGCCTGGTGCCCGGAAAACCGCTTCGGCTGCTGGGGATGCCGGGGACCAGCCGAGGGGGCAAATGTAAACCAGCTGGAAGAAATCATGCGGCAGCACGGGTTTTCAACGGAAACCATCCTGGACCGCCTGGAATGTTTCGGCGGCTTCAGTGATTTTGCCGACCTGCTGCGGGAGAAGAGAAGTGAAGGCTGAAGGCTCAAGGATAAGGCTGAAGGCTGTCAGGCTGAAGGCTGAAGGTTGCGGCTGCGCCGCGGGAATAGCAGGATTTTAGGAGTTTAGGAAGATGAACATTGAGCATCGAACGTCCGACATCGAATTTGAATGAAAAAAGAACTTGATTACCACTAAAGCTCAGCTCTTAGTCCGGAAGAAGTGCCAACATGTTGATAATCCTAAAAAGTCACGCTCCAGGTCATTCCC
>JAWSUG010000060.1:0-4893 GCA_033549385.1 Desulfobulbaceae bacterium
AAATGCCAATGGGAAATACAATAAACTTGCCCCTTCAAGGGGCGACCAAGGCCGGGCCCTCTGGACCCGGATATTTACTTCAGGATAAGCGTATATCCCTCCAGCATAAGCCCAGGGAGAATACGTGACTTTCTCTATTTAATCTTGACACGGCAGACGGGAAAAAATGTTTATAAAGTGCGCCTTTGGCATAATGATCATGAGCATGCTGAGCGCGGGTGCAGGTTCCGTTTTGTCCGCCGAGGAAGGAGTGATGACCGGCATGACCGAAGCGCACAATGCGGTGCGTGCGGAGCTCGGGCTGCCGGAGCTTGCCTGGTCGGATGAGCTGGCGGAATCTGCCGGGGAATGGGCGCAATACCTTGCCGACTATAACGGGTGCAGAATGAAGCACCGTCCGGCCAAGGGAGAAAATGCTTCCGATTACGGGGAAAATCTCTTTCGTGCCAGCGCGGTAAAATTTTCCACCGGCGAGAGGGAAGTGCAGAAGTTTACCGCGCAGCATGTTGTCGACTCCTGGGCGAGCGAAGCACAGTATTATAATTATGAAAAGAACCGCTGCCAATGGGGAAGGAAATGCGGTCATTACAAGCAGGTGGTGTGGAGAGATACCCGGCTGGTGGGCTGCGGCATGGCATTGTGTGCGGACAAGAGCCAGATATGGGTGTGCAACTACGATCCTCCCGGCAATTTTGCCGGCCGGAAACCCTATTGAGGCCCGGGTCCCCGGGAGAGCCCTGTCCAGATATTCCGGTTCCTTCCGGGATCAGTTGATTTTCCTGAGGGAAGTGCAAATAGTATATTTGGTGCAGGTTCCAGGCGACAATGCGCCCATTATCAAATCAGCCTGAAAACATTTTCTCTGCAGGAAACCGAAATGCCCACCCCGAAACGACACGCCCTGCTCCTGATTAACCCTGAAAGCCGCCTGGGCCTGGAGCAGGATTTATCAGCCGGAATAGATATTCTGCGCGAACACGGCTGCACGGTCGATGAAGCCACGCTGGGCAAAGAGGGCCGGGATGAGATCATACCATCAGGGGCGGACAAATATGATCTGCTGATAATCGGCGGCGGCGACGGGACCCTCAGTAAAATGGCGGCCGCCGTGCTGGCGAGCGGTTTGCCGCTCGGCGTTCTACCGCTGGGCACGGGCAATAACCTGGCCCGCACCCTGAACATTCCCTTCGGGATCGAAGAAGCATGCCGGGTGATCGCAGAGGGAAACCTGAAAAAAGTGGATCTGGGCAGGGTCAACGGCAGCCTTTTCTTCAATGTGGCAAGTCTCGGCCTCAGCACCGAGGTGATCGAGGAACTGGATCAGGAAACCAAAAAAAGATGGGGCTCCCTGGCCTATTTCCATGCATTCTTTCGGGTCATGCGACGTGATATTATTGAAAATCAGGTATTTACGGCAGAAATAATCACGGATGAGAAGAAATTCCAAATGGAGTCGATTCAGATCAGTGTGGGCAACGGCCGCTATTACGGGGGCGGCATGGTGGTTGCCGAGGATTCGGAAATAGACGATCACGAACTCGTGCTCTATACCATCAAGCCCCAGAGTTTTTTCGAGCTCATGCGCATGGCTCCTTCCTTCATCACCGGCAGACATGCGGAATTCGACCGGGTCATTGTCCTGCACGGCAGGAAATTTGAAATTCATACCGACCGACCCATGACCATAGACGTGGACGGCGAATTAACGCAGCAGACCCCCGGTTATTTTGACATTCTCCCGGATGCAATGGAAATATTCGTCCCTGCTGCAAATGCTGCAAAGGAGTAAGTGCATGCTGATACGCGAAGAGCAACAGGTTGCCCTTGACAAGGTTGCCGTGCTGGCCCTGAAGAACAGTGACCATTATGAAAGCGAAGCAGAGCGGGTCAGCCCCGACCTGGCTCTTTTTTTCCGCTCGCTGGCAGCCAGGCGCAAAACATTTGCCGGGCAGCTGGCCGAGATTTTACGCCGGACCGGCGAACTGCCCAGCGAACCGGACCGGGACAGGGAAGTTGTGGAAGAGGTGATTACAAGACTCAGGACATTTCTCGCCTCAGACAGGGAGGCGGAGCTGCTGCAGGAGCGGGAAAAAGGGGAGAGTGAACTTGCCGAAGCAGTGGAACAGGCATTGCAGTTCCGGCTGCCCCGTGAAACCGTCGATCTGCTGCACGGGTTCAGCCGTCATATCGAAGAAACACGCACCCGGCTGCAGCAATACCGAGGCAGAAGCTGAATCAACGGAACGATTCCCCTTTCGGCTCACACATTGAAATCCCGCATGAATATGCTCCAGAAAACCATGAACAGCGCGGCCAGGAGCGGCCCGATCATGAAGCCGGTGAGGCCGAAAATCCATAATCCGCCAAGGGTGGAAAGGAGCACTATGTAATCGGGTAATTTGGTGTCGCGGCCCACGAAATAGGGGCGCAGGAAGTTGTCTACCAGGCTGATCACCAGCACCCCGAAAAGCATGAGCACAATTCCCTCCAGCACCGCTCCGGTCAACAGCAGGTAGACGGATACCGGAAACCAGATCAGGGCTGCCCCGAGCGCCGGCAGCAACGACAGCAGGGCCATGATCACCCCCCAGAGCAGGGCACTTTCGATGCCGATCAGCCGGAAAGCAAGGCCGCCCAGACCGCCCTGGATTATCGCCACCAGCATCGAGCCCCGCATCGTGGCCCGGGTAACCTCCGTGAACTTGGTGAACAGCTGCCGTTCCCAGGAATCGCCCAGGGGCAGCGCCCGGATAAAGAGCAGCACCAGCGCGTTGCCGTCCCGCAGAAAGAAGAACAGCAGATAGAGCATCAGGGCGAAGTCGATCACGAACCGCACCGTATTCTGGCCGAAGATAAGCACTTTGCCGGCAAGAAAGCTACCGCCTGCCATGGTGCCCTCGGTAAGCTTGGTATTGATTGTTTCAAGTTCTATATCCATCCGGTCGAACACGATTATCAACTGGGGCACAAACTTCCGCAGCTTTTCCAGAAGACCGGCAATATTTATCTGGCCCGATTCGAGCCGCCTATAGAAATCAACCCCCTCCTGGAGGAGGGTAAAAAGGATAAAGAGCGCCGGCACAATGATGATGAACAGGCAGAAAATGAGGGTGATTGTTGCTGCCAGATTTTCATGGCGGCCAAGTTTCCTGCGCAGCCAACGCTGCACCGGGTAGGCGATGACGGCGATTACCGCGGCCCAGAAAATGGCTTCAAAAAAAGGAAGCAGCAGCCAGATAAATGCTGCCGTCACAAGCAGCAGCAGGCCTAAAAACGAACGTTTCTGGAAAATTTCTTTCTCGCTTGTCATAGCGGGCCGTTCCCGGGAGCGGGCAGGTTAAACACAGTGATTTTCAATGATCCATAAGCTGCCAAGCAAGAATTATACCCGGCAAAAGGGGAGATGCCTGTTTACCGGTATTTCCCGATATTCGAAGATTTGATTCATTCCTGATGCTGCGAATGATGAACAGGTGTTCCGGAACGTTCCAGGATTGATTTTGATCTGCGGCCGGGTTATCCCGGTTCATGCTTGACATTAATTTGTGCATATGCTTAAAATGCATCCGGCTCATTTCAAACCGCACCGGTTTAAGAATATTTCATTTCCGCTCAGAGAAATGAAATAAATTATTTAATATTCCAATTATTGTCGACAAGGAGAAAGATTAATGAAATCCCTGCGTCTCGCCGTACCTGCCAATCATCCGGGCGGACTGGAAGCCCTGCGTTCGGATCATTTCGGTCATTGCGATATTTTTACCATTATCGATATCAGGGATGACGGTATCGCTGCGGTGGAGGAAATTACCAATCCCGAGCATGCCCCGGGAGGCTGCATGGCGCCCGTCAACATCCTGCGGGACAAGGGTGTGGAGGCTATTGTTGTCGGAGGCATAGGGGCCAGGCCGCTCCAGGGGTTTAACGAAGCCGGCATTTCAGTTTATTATGCGGACCGCGGCACTGTGCAGACTGTGCAGAATGTTGCCGAAGGCATGATTGCCGGGAACTTTGCGGTAATCCGGCAGAATCAGACCTGTCAGAATCAGGGCGGCTGTCATTGAACAGGACGCCCGCAAGCAAAGGAGCGTTGATCAATGTCGCCCCGGCCTAAGAAAGTTCGGTGCTGCCGCGGCGGATTCAGCGGCAGTGCCTTTAAGCCGACCGGAAAACCGCTTACCGAACTCCGGCAGATTACCCTTTTCCGGGATGAACTCGAGGCTCTTAAACTCTGTGATTTTGAAGGTCTGTTCCAGGAAGAGGCGGGAGAACAAATGGGTGTTTCCCGGGGGACCGTGCAGCGTATACTTACCTCCGCCCGCAAGAAAACGGCCGAGGCCCTGTCAACCGGAGCGGCCCTGGTATTTTCCGCAGAGGATGAAGACTCGTAGCAGGTAAATTGACAGGCATTCCGGGATCCGGAATCAGGTGAAAGAAAGAACATTTTCGCCTGAAATTCACCCGGTCGGCCGCAGATTTTAAGGCCTCACCGGGCATTGCGCCCGGTGAGGTTTCTCCATGAGCCTCATTTTCCGGACCGTTCCCGAACGTTCACGGATTAAAGATATTACCCTGCCGGGCAAAGCAAACGGCTGTGCAAGATCAGCCTGGATAGTTTTACATTACCTCTCTCTGTATGATTTCAAGTACACTCTCACAGGCAAACTTCAATTTTTTTTACCGGCTTTATTCCAGTTCAGGAGATTCCGCTCTATCGATTTGAAGGGGAACCTCCTGTTTTTTCAATGAGAATGATATTTGTTCTCATTTTTTCATTTGTTGGCCGGCATTTTGCATTTTCCTGTCAAACCCTTACATCGTTCGGCAGCAAATTGCTTTCAGGCTGCATTTTAATTTTCTGTTTAAAACCTGGTCCTTTGGGCCAGGTCAGAA
>JAWSUG010000061.1:0-4815 GCA_033549385.1 Desulfobulbaceae bacterium
GCCCACCATCGAACCCGGCAACCACGTCTATTCCCGGTAGCGGCAGGAACATTTCCCTGGAAACGTGAATAAGGTCATTCCACTGGTGTTGATAGACCGGCTTGCCGGCCATGACCGTGCCGTACTGGTTGCCGAGGTTGACCGCGATCCAGGTTTCATCCTTGCCCTGCATCAGCTTCTCGTAGTACCCATCCGGCAGGTTGTTCAGGTTTTCCGCATGCGGATTCGGGATCCACTTGCCGTTGACCTTGATTAACCCCCCAGGCTGGGTGAAGAACTCCCAATCTTCCAGCTTCTCTTCTTCTGCCAGCTTGTAGAACCAGTGCAGATCGTCCGGCGAGTTGGTATCCCCGATCATGCCGTGCCAGGTCGGACCACCGTACATCTTGGACGGGTAACGACCGTGCCGGCCATCAGCCATGTCGACAACGGCCTTGTCCAGCTCCTTGACCTCGTTCAACCAGAATCCTGTCACCTGTGCGCCGCGCAGCTTCTTGACGTGATCCGGGCGGTCCAGCGCGATGAAAATAAGCTCAGACACGACCCGCGTCCCGTCGTCCAGGTCGAAGTCGAGTTTATGGGTAGGCGGTTCCATGCCGCCGCCCTTGAAATGGCCCAGGTCCCCGAACAGATCCAGCCAGTCTTTGATGGTCGTTGTGGTCAGGTCCGGGTAAGTATTTCTGATCGCGTACCAGCGAGAGCGCCGGATCCCGTCTTTCCAGGGCTGCTGCTCAACCTTCAGCTTGAGGATTTTCTGGCAGCACTGGTAGGTCTTTGCGGATCCGAGCGGCCCCCGGATCATGGATACCCTGGCCCGGGACCGCATGAACGCATCGAGCACCGCGCCCTGTGGTTTCATCCGGATCTCTATGCGCTGCTGATGGCTCATTCCTGCGCCCCCGTAAAATCCTTAACGATGACCAGCGGCCGGCCAGTATTGTTTACGTTGTCGGTGAAGTCGGCCTGTGATCTGCCCAGGAGCTCTGACGCTTTCAACCGGGACTGCATTGAGGGGGCAACTTCCACCTCTTCCCCGTCGACCGTGATCCGCTCTCTCTCTTCGCCACGGATAACGTCGGACCAAAAACGCTGCCGTTCTTCCCGGGTGAGGATCCCCTTTTCCTTGGCCTTTTGCTCCCTGGCTTCTATCGCGGCCTTTAAATGTGGTTTTCTTAGGTTCTCTTTGGCGACAACGGCGAGGGTATTGTCGTTCCCTTTGTAGCCGGCGGCACGCGCAGCCTGGACCCCGTTGCCGTCGTACAGATCAACAAACCGCTGCTGCTTTACTGTTAATGCCTGCTTTGCCATTGGCCTCCTGGAAGCCCAAAAAAAAGGCCCGACCAGATCACGCCTGTCAAAGCGTTTCTAGTCGGGCCTTAAACCGTCCCGCAGCGCGGGGAGTTATCGGAATCCGAAGTTATTTAATTGTCAGTGTTATTTTCAGACATCTTCCTCCTTATGTCAAGATGTTTCCAATTTCCAAAACCAACCCTTTCGACTCCAGAAATTTCCTGAATTCGGCCAATGCATCCAAGAATAATAAAATTCTATTTTTATATAGCGCGAGATAATGATAAATATTTATTAAAATCTTGCATAATAAACGTCACAAGTTAAATTTAAATAAATCTTTTTACTATTTTGTAAAAAAATAAAAAAGTGGCAAAAATAACACAGTACGAGATAATAATATAGTTATACATAATAATATCATGGGCTTCAGGAGTAGCTAATGAATATTTGGGAAGAAAGTAAATTAATTTTATTTATAGCATTTGTTGTTCCTGGATTTATAGCTATTAAAGCATATGAATTATTATCTCCATCAAGATACATCGATTCTTCAAAACAAATTATCGATGCTATTTCATACAGTTGCTTGAACTATGTAATTTTACTTTGGCCTATTTATATGGTCGAAACATCAAATTTACGTGCGAATCATCCAAATTTATATGTATTATTTTATATTTTTGTCATGTTCACATTTCCATTAATACTAGTATTTATTTGGAAACAGCTTCGACAAAATGACTTTATTCAAAAATATGTACCACACCCAACTCAAAAGCCTTGGGACTTTGTATTTAGCCAAAGACTTACATATTGGGTAATAGTAACTTTGAAAAATGGTGATAAAATTGCTGGAATGTACGGACCTAATTCTTTTGCATCTAGCGCTCCTTCAGAAGAACAAATATATCTTGAGGAGTACTGGTTATTAAACGAAGAAGGTGGATTTGAACGTCCAGTAGAACAAACTGCAGGCATAATAATTTTAACGTCAGAGATAATGTCTGTTGAACTAATGCATAGTGGGGAGGAAAAAAATGAGTAAAAAAGACAATAGTTGTGGTGGCAAGAAAATTAATGAAGGTTTTGTGCCATGTAAAAAGGGTTACAAGCCAAGCGGAGGAAATGGAAATGTAACTAGTGGCCATAAGCCAGAAAAATCAGAGGCGAAACCAGTTAACCCACCGAAAAAGAAATAAAAATTATAACACTTAGAAGGCCTCCCCCAGTCAAGAGATAAAAACATCCATTAACGAAAAAGTTTCTCTTCTTCGCCTGCGAACAGAGCAGGGATGATCTTTGACAACCAGTTCCGACTTGGATTTCATATTCGGCGACAGAAGCGTTCTGCACCAAACACTTATTGAGGTTCAACCATCCGGTGCCCAGGCACTTGCCTGAAGATCGGACAGTTGCGGAAAGCCGTTTACTTCCCGCGACCTAGAAACGATAACGTGCCCTTGTGCCGTCCCAATCAAACAGGAGTTTATAGATTTTACCCTTCTTCCATCAAGAGAATCATGTAAATTCAGCTAGTTAACCTTTTCTCCCCTGCAAGACCCTCCAGCTTGCACTCGGCAAAATACTTTTTTTCACAAAATTTCAACCATGTATGCATTTTTTTCTTGACTTTGCAAGACCCTGCTAATAATATTCCAATATGGCACATATACACAAGAAAATCAAAAAAGGGAGACCCTATTACTACGTCCGCGAGACAGGTAGGGTGAAAGGAAAAACCAAGGTCCTCAACCAGGTTTATCTTGGTTCGCCCGAGAAGATTCTCCAGATGGCTACCGAGGCCAAGACCTCAGCAATGCCAAGCAAAATTCAATCGCAAGAGTTCGGGGCACTGTGGCTGGCGCATCTGGTCGAAAGCGATATTGACGTTGCCGGGCTTATTGATAATTTGGTCCCGCAAAAGCCGAACAAGGATGAACTTTCCGTGGGTGAATATTTTCTTTACGCGATCTATAACCGCATGATTGACGCCTGCTCCAAGCGTGCTTTGCCGGCATGGTACAAGCATACGGCCATTCAGCACATCCGACCGGTCGATATCCAGAAACTCACGTCTCAGATGTACTGGCAGAAATGGCATCAAGTCGGTGATGACCAGCTTCAGCAGATAGCAACCGAATTTCTTCGCCGAGTGGCAAAGCTGGAGCAGCCCTCCTCGGACTGCTTCATGTTCGACACCACCAACTATTACACCTTCATGGCAAGCCACACGCCTTCTGAATTGGCCAAACGCGGGAAAAACAAAGAAGGGCGCAACTGGCTGCGGCAAATCGGCGTTGCCTTGCTTGTCTGCAGGGACAAGCGCCTGCCGCTGTTTTACCGGGAGTACGAAGGCAACAGACATGACTCCAGGGTTTTTCTGCAAGTCATCGATGATGTTTTTACGGCAATGCGTGAAATTGTCGGCAAACAGTCAAGCATGACGGTGGTCTTCGACAAGGGGATGAATGCAGAGGAAAACATCGCGGCTATCGATGCCAATGGGCAGATTAATTTTATCACGACCTATTCCACATACTTTGCCGAAGACCTTGTCCATGTCGACTTGAGTAAATTTACCCCTGTTGACACCCGAAAAAACCGGAAACTGCATGAATATGGCCGGGATGAGGACAGGCTGGTGGCCTGGAGGACAACGGGAGAATACTGGAATCGACAGCGGACCGTGGTCGTGACCTATAATCCGATAACCGCTACCAAACAGCGCTTCAGTTTTGAAAAGAAAATGCTCAGGCTCCAGGAGATCCTCTTCGACTTCCAGGCCAAGGTCAACCAGGGGGCTCCTCATTGGCGGAATAAGACGCAAGTTATTGCCCGTTACAATGATGCCTGCGCGCAACTGCACATTGCTGCCGATCTATACACTGTTGAGGTGTATGAAAACGGGAATGGCTTGCGTATGAATTTCCGCAAAAACCATTATCGCATCGGTCGGCACATTGACAGGTTCGGCAAAAACATAATCATCACGGACAATGCGGACTGGTCAACGGATGACATCGTCAATGCCAGTCTGGACCGTTGGACCGTAGAAGACGGATTCCGGCAATCGAAAAATGACGACCAGGTTGCAATGATGCCGTTCCGGCACTGGACGGACAGCAAAATAAAGTGTCACATATTTACCTGCATTGCCGCCTATGCCCTGCTGCGCCTCATTGAGATAAAGTTAAGGCGCGCGGGCTCAACCTTGACGGCGCAGGCCGCAATGAAACAAATGAGCCAACTCCATTCCGTGCTGATGTGGCTGCCGAAACGAAAGACACCGGAGCGAATGATCGAAGAGCCTGACGAGGAACAGGTGCAGATTATGGGTGCTTTTGGTTGGGAAATAAAGGGTGGGGTCTTGCAAGATGCTCGGTCGTAACGTGCTAGAATTGCGTTGTTATATTACAGCAAGCAGTGTGAATCCCATAAACTCCTGTCAAAGAGTCAGGGTGCTTGCCGGGCAAGCCCCAGTTAGATGCGGGCTCGGGTAAGGAGCAGAACCGCTGAAAAAAA
>JAWSUG010000062.1:0-2579 GCA_033549385.1 Desulfobulbaceae bacterium
TGTGATAAATCAGTAACTTTTTAAAGCAGGGGCCGTTAGCTCAGTCGGTAGAGCAGTTGACTCTTAATCAATTGGTCGAAGGTTCGAGTCCTTCACGGCCCACCAGAAATACAGGGGAATTCAGGCAAACAGCTTGAATCCCCCTGTCATTTTAAAATAAATTCTCTCCCCACTTTCTCCCCACTTTTTTAAAACTATCGTGCGGGAAAATGCAGGTTATGGAAAAGCTAGTTAATATGTCCAGACTCTTGGGCGCGGATTGTTGTGCGTGGTGAGGTTGTCTAAATGGATGAATCGGCCGGACATGGGACCGCTTTGCCTGATGCCGATGCCGGAAAAACCGACGATGAATGCCATGTGCAGCAGGATGTGCGCTGCCTTGCCATGGATAAGTATATCCACCGCCCCCCTGGTATGGGGGCCTGTCCTGCCGGTGGTGGAGATCCGGTCATTGTATTCAGGGCAGCGATAACCGGAGGCAATAATCATCGGGCTATTAAACGCAACCCGCAGATCCTCCAGCCGCTCCAGGAACGCCGGGTCAATCCCCATCCTGCCGCAACCACAGCGGCATTGCAGCTCACAGAGGGAGAAATGCGGTGTTATCTGGTCCACATGCTGCATGGTTCCATCGTCCATACGTCAACGGACAGCCGGTAATAATTGATTATCTCTCGTACACGGGCACCATATTTTTGTCGTCCGGTTTTTCAAGAATGAGGACGATTCCGGCCCGCTTGGCGCTCCGCCGGCCTTGTCGCACCAGATTTGCTGGTAGTATTTTCCTGGGCAGCGGTGTTTTCCATTGACTACTGAGGCAATCAGGAGAAATGGAAGGATAAGGCTAAATTTTATCATGTTCTGGCCTGTAGTGTTTTCAGTTGTTCCTGGACCACGGGCAGCAGCGCATTAACTTCCGCCAGTAGCAGCCGCGTGGAGTGGATCAGTTCTCGGTCCTCCTTGAGCGCGGTCCTGATCGTTTTGAATTCTTCCGCGCCATCGTCCAGCCTTTTGTTGATAGTGTCCCGCTTTTCGCTGCAAATGCCTGCGTGTATAGGGACGGTCATATATGACCCGGTGTCGAAGGATGTCTTGAAATTGTGAAAATCAGCCGTCAGGTCCTGCAGATCCAAGCAATTTTTTTTAATCTTTGTATCCTGGTTATTTTGATGCTCTGTCATCTTCCCGAAAAACCTCCCTTGCCGGTATATCATCGCACCGAAACCGACAATGACCCCGGCAGAACCGATCATTGAACTGGCAACTGTGATAAACTTCCATGTCTCCATTCTTCCTGTCCTGCAGCCCAGATGGTCGGAATTATTCCGATTTTGTGCTCGCTACCCTGACAATTTTGATTATCTTGTGCGTGACCCCGACGACAAACGGCACCAGCCCGACAACAATAAAAACAATCGCCTCCGTTAGTTGCGGCGCCATCTGTTCGAGCTGTTTCTGTTCCTCGGTCATCCCGAAGAACCCCAAAACCAAACCGATTGTAATAATTACCTGGCCGATGTCAGTCTTTTTGCCGTTCAAAGCCCCCCATATCCGCAGCAGTATTGTCAGTTTGTTCATTTCTTTTTTCTCCCAAAAATTTTTTTAATCAGTTTTCCAGCATCAATCTTCAGCCCGAAAAACCTAGGCCCGGGCGGTTCGTACTGCGTTTTCCTGCAGTCCCGCAGATCATCCCTATTGATCTTTCGCCAGGAAAAAATCATGGATTGCCGTCCTGATTACCCTCGGCCCCTCAACGAAAACATAGACAAGGAATTTTTCATTCTTTATCCCCCATGTAGAACGGAAACCAGCCGAAAAACCATACGCCAAGAAATGTTATATCAGCTATCAGCACGTTTACCTCTCTCCGCAGTCTGCGTGTCTCCCGGACAGCAACGCCCCTTAGTCATCGCGAAAACCACAGGTCTGCCGCTATTTTCTCAAGCCATCTTTTTCCACGACCATACAGGTCATCATGTCCACGACATCAGCCTGAAATATCGTAGCTGCCGAACCGTTCCGGCCACCAGGTACAAAAATCAAGTTTCTGGCGCAGATTTTCTTTGATTTTGCCGACCATTGATCTTCTCTGTCTCGTTGTGAGCCGCCGTCATGCCGATGATACAGACCATCAGCCCAACCGCAATTACAGTGTCATTTACCCACCCCCACCAGTCGCAAAAAAAAAGCCCGAACCAAGGAGATAACTTCTCTCTGGTTCGGGCTTTAATCAGGAATCCCTTTGCGGGGCCTTTTAAGTGCCGATCTATTCAGTTTTCAATTCTTAATATTATCACACAACAAAATGCAAATTTCAAATAGTTCTCACATGCCGACCGCGGCCCTCATTCTCTCTTGCTTCGGCGCAATGGCCGCTCGCCTTATGACCGATTTGAGCCCGGCCGCTGTGATAAAGGTAATATCGGTCCGGCCCGAGCCTATAACCAATTCATTATACCGCATGATTTCTTTTATGATCTCCGGCGGAAATCCATTTTCCAGTTCGCCCTTGACATATAGGCGGCGCGCCTTGTCGTAAATCTCGCTCTTTCGCTCCTCGTACTTGGCGGCCACTTTCT
>JAWSUG010000062.1:2589-4541 GCA_033549385.1 Desulfobulbaceae bacterium
TTACCTTTATCACAGCGGCCGGGCTCAAATCGGTCATAAGGCGAGCGGCCACTTTCTTTTCGCTCCATTGTTTTTCCCGGATGGCCGAGAGCCTGGAAGGATTGAAGGACAGCAGGCGCGTGGCAAAATCAACTTCGTCCGCTTTTAACGGTTCGTTGCCGTAAAAGACCGGCGAATAGCTGCCGGTCGTGATCCCTTCCCGGTGCTCCCTGGCTGCTCTGGAAATATTGCCGAAGGCAGTCGGTAACAGGGCTTCAATGCCCTTATACACTTCGCCCTTGCCGATATGCTCAACTCCCTTCTTGGTATCCATGAAGATAGCTTGGGGAGCGCCGAACAGCTCACTCATGTTGGTCGGCATCGGATTATTGAGCTGCAGGGATCCTTTCAGGTTCACCCCTGCCAGCCCCGCAACACCATGCCGGGCAAACGCATCCGAGCCGAAAGTATTCTCCGCCCAGGCGTAGAATTCCTCTTCCGGATCATCCCCACCTATCCCGAACGCCGAAGCCATAGCCGACAGCAGCGGAGTGGCGAGTGACGCGCCGGCCCCGGCCAGGATCCCGGGAGCGATCAGCATGTAAGCCGCCTCCTTGATGTCCCCCTTGTAGCCCATCTCCACCATGTTGAGAACGTAGTTGTGGCTGAACTTGATAAAGGTATAGGATAGCCGCAGCGGATTGGCCGCGCCCCGAGCCCAGCCCGGGAGCGTGCCCTTGCCGTAAACACCGTGCGCCCGGTCGCTGATATGCTTGGCCTGTTTCATGGCCTCGGCATGGTCCATACTGGTATTCTTCCGCAGCTGCCTATACGCGGCAAAGATGGTTGTCGCTCTGTTCGCCTTCTCCACCGCGCAGAACATATACATACTGCCGGCAACAAATTTGCCCCACCGTCGGCCAACCTTGGACTGCAGCACCGCCGCGTTTTCATGGTTGAACTGTGCTTCCGCCCAGCCCCGGTCAATAATCTCCTGGAATATTGCCCGGTCCTCGTCCGTCATCCGGCCCTTACCGCTCCGGTATTTGCCGTACAGCGCCGCCGCGCTCTTGATCTCGTTCAGTGCCCCGGTGATGCTTCCCCCGCTCTTGCTGGCGATGGTCGGCGGGACAGCCTGCAGCATGTTGGTTGCGTTCACCGCTGCAGAGGATACCCGGAAACCGAGGAATTTCAGCACCGCGAGCCCCTTAACGGTGTTCATTATGCGGTCAATCTGCTCTTCGTTCCGCAGGTTGTCCCGCATGAAGTTCATGGCCTCTGCGTGCAACTGTGGTTGTTTGGCCGGATCCAGCCGCCGGTTATAGACAAACTCCTGATAATCTTCCCAGGTGCCGTCATTGTCCTCTTTCCATCTGCTCCATGGGATGTCGCGGCCGGTAATGGCGAGCACCATCTTCCGGGCCGCGTTCCGTTTGGCAAAGCCGCCGGCGAGCCCCCGGGCATACTGCGTGCCGGCCAGCAACATATCCTCTTCAAAGCCGGTCCAGTAATCCTCCACCCTCTTTTTCCGGGAAGAGAGATAGCCCCTTGTCTTGAACAGGTCCGCGACATTGGCGGTCAAGATTTTATTTATCTCCATCGCCGCCTGCTCGTTAGCACCCTGGCCCTTCCTTTTTGAATCGGAAAGGGATTGTCCGAGCAGTGCATCAACAGAGCTTGCCAGGTGCGCCACGTCAAACACCGATTCAGGCATTGACATATCCCGCTCGATTGATACGGCGTAGCCCTGTTTCTCCAGCTCCCTGGCTTTCTTTTCAAGAGTTTCGATGAAAGGCATGTAGGCGGTCGCGTCGTTGAATTTCTTGCGCAACCAGTTCGACATAGGGCGCTTTTGTTCCGCTCCGGTATCCGGATCTACATACCGCTTGCCGGCAATATGCAGATCATACTTCTTCAAGAATTTCTTGCCGTCCTCGTTGATCGCCCGGAGGACCACTCCGCCAGGTTTCCGC
>JAWSUG010000063.1:0-3512 GCA_033549385.1 Desulfobulbaceae bacterium
CTATACCATATTGAAAAATCTTGCTGCCAGCGCTGGAATTGGATAAGCTCATGCACACCCTCATCGCTGTTTTTGTTTTTGCTGCCAGCTTACCCTTTGTGGTGATGCGGTGCCCGTGGATACAGCAGAGGCGCCGCCGAAAAAAACTGTTAATTAAGATTAGATGCAGAAAATACACATTTTAAACGCTTAAAATCGTATTAAACGTATTCATTATTCGTTATTATTAATTATATTTGTTAGTATAGCTGTTTTAACTAAAATAAGGCTATTTGGTTATTAAAATCTATAATTGTTTATAAGCGCCCAAATTACATTTCAAGTTCTATTACAAATTTATAGACTAAAACATAGCTTAATTCATCCAATTATCTCAAAATCGCTTGAATCGAGCTTATTCCCAATCCTCTAATGTATCTTTCTCAACCAATTCAGCTTTTCCCTGGAATATAACGCCTTTTGCGCCTCCACTCACGGATTCTCCGACAGTCGTGTCAATAGCTATTGCAACAGCAGGGTTGCTCTTGATATTCCTTATTTTCGTTGTAGAGCCAAAAACCTGAACAGGGAAAACCATAAGAAAATCATCGATCTTGTGCGAATAGAATTAGAATATGCAAGAAACATCCGATTGCGTAAAGGCGAAAAATCCTTATAACATTGAAAACTAATTATCTTATTAAAGGGGGAATCTTATGAAAATGAATCCGGTAGTACATTTTGAAATGCCGTATGAGGACGGTAAGCAACGACTATCTCCATATTGGTATGGTGCTCGTAACTATGCTGGCGCTTGTCGAGGCAGTCAAGGAAAAATAGGAGGAATCTGATATGAGAAAACTTGTTGTACTCACATTTCTGACACTTGATGGTGTCATGCAGGCCCCGGGCGGACCGGAAGAAGATACTTCGGGTGGTTTTAAGTATGGCGGTTGGGTAGTTCCTCATTTTGACGAATTCTCAGGCAAGGTCATGGCAGAGCAAATGGGTCATCCTTTTGATCTGTTGCTCGGCAGAAAAACATACGAGATATTTGCATCCTATTGGCCTCAACACGAGACCGACTGGCCGGGAGTCAACAAAGCAACGAAATATGTCGTCTCGACACAGAATTTGAAGTTCGAATGGAAAAATTCTGTGCTCCTGCAGGGAAATATCGCGGAGGAAATCAAAAAGCTAAAGGGGCAGGATGGCCCCGATTTGCAAGTTTATGGCAGCGGCAATCTCGCCCAGACACTTTTTGAGCACGATCTGGTTGATGAGTTGTGGCTAAAAATTTTCCCGGTTACTCTCGGTATCGGCAAACGACTGTTCGCAGAGGGCACGATTCCGGCGGCTTTCAAACTAATTGACAGCAAGGTTTCGCCGAGCGGAGTCATCTTCGCCAATTATAAGCGCGCGGGAAAGGTGAAGACCGGGTCGTTTTAGGGTAAAAAAAATTTGCCGCCAAAGAAAAATTTAAATATAAGACTCGGTAGAATAAAAACAATGAAAAAACTCAAATTTTCAATCGAAATAAAAGCTCCCAGAGAAAAGGTTTGGAACACCCTTTGGGAGGACAAAACATTTCGTGACTGGGCAAGCATTATTGACGAAGGAACGTATATAGTCGGAGAAATAAAAGAAGGAAATGAGGTGCAGTTTATTTCCTCCGTATCCGGTTACGGCGTGACGAGTTTGATTGAGAGACTTACTCTCAACGAGTTTGTGTCATTCAGGCAGATGGTGGATACAAAGGACAGCGGAGAGCGAGAACGGGAAAAGGAATGGACTGGCGGAACGGAAAGTTATTTGCTTGCGGGAAACAAAGGCGTCACCGTTTTGACGGTCGATATCGACGTTCCGCCCGGACAGGAAGAAACATTTAAGATCAGATTTCCAAAAGCTTTGGAAAAGGTGAAAATTTTAGCGGAGAAAAAGAAGTAAGAATTAGCTGCCAAAGAAAAAATTGAAATCGTGAGCATTAGGCGTTCCAATGGAAGATTTGGTAAAATAAAAATTATATGACAAAAAGTAAATTACTGCGGATGGACAACGTCGGCATCGTGGTTGAAAACCTGGAGACCGCAATCGCGTTCTTCACCGAGCTCGGTCTCAATCTGGAAGGTCGAGCGACGGTTGAAGGAGACTGGGCCGATGGCGTCACTGGCTTGCGCGACATGCGCTGTGAGATTGCCATGATGGTCACCCCCGATGGCCACGGTCGGCTTGAGATCTCGCGTTTTCTGAAGCCGGCCACCATCGCTGATCACCGGAACGCACCAGTGAACGCTCTGGGCTATCTTCGCGTCATGTTCGCCGTGGAGGATATCGACGACGTTGTTGCCCGCTTGCAGAAGCTTGGGGCCGAACTCGTTGGCGAGGTGGCGCAGTATGAGGACATGTACCGACTCTGCTACCTCCGCGGCCCCGAGGGCATTATCGTCGCGCTGGCCGAGCAACTCGGTAATAAATCGGTAACGGATGTTTTAGGAAATCCTTGACGAAGGAATTAGCCGCCAAAGAAAAAGTTGAAATCTGGTCGGCTTCTCCTCCAGAAAGCCTATGCGTGCACACAGGGGGGCTCAGGTCTCTCAGATTGAATCTATGAAACTGCGAATCTTTATATCACCGAACACATAATTATCTTATTAAAGGGGGAATCTTATGAAAATCATACACACCAGCGTATTCGTTAACAATCAAGAGAAAGCCTTGAAGTTCTATACTGAAACCCTGGGCTTTATGAAGAAGAGTGACGTCCCTGCGGGACAATACAGATGGCTCACTGTTGTCTCGCCTGACGATCAAAATTGCACCGAGCTTGTCCTTGAACCTAACGACAATCCGGCAGCAAAAACATACCAGAAAGCAATTTTTGAGCAGGGTATTCCCGCAACAAGTTTCGGCGTTTCTGACGTTCGTGCAGAGCATGAACGATTGAAGAAGCTGGGTGTGAAGTTCACAATGGAGCCAACAGAAGTAATGAAGGATGTGACCATAGCCCGCTTCGACGACACCTGCGGCAACTTGATACAAATACAACAAATGTCGCAAAAGTAAGCCGCTCAACTGGAAGATTTGGTAAAATAAAGAAGTCAATATTAATAAAATAGAAAGGAAATCGTTATGCAGACTGTAACTTCAAAAGATGGTACAAAAATCGCCTTCGATAAAGTTGGTTCAGGTCCAGCAGTCATCTTAGTAAACGGCGCCATGTCGTATCGCGACATGGACCCTACCCTGGGAGAACTGGCTGAACTGCTCAGTAAGGACTTCACAGTCTACGATTACGACCGCCGATAACGAGGTAGGCTGGCGAATGGCACTCGCGAAACTTGCAGCGCTCGTCGAGGCGGCCTAGGAATCGCCAAAGAAAAACTTGAAATCGTCCTTTCTGATCCGGTTCAGTATCCGCACAGGCTGTTCTGCCTCCTTCCCCTCATAATACCATCCAGCCGTTCCTCCGTATATCCGAAAGGCAGCAGCATGCTCTCAGCAGCCCGCAAGAGGTATTCATAATATTTCGCCTT
>JAWSUG010000064.1:0-3144 GCA_033549385.1 Desulfobulbaceae bacterium
TGTTGATCCCCAAAATGTCTGAACAAAAAGGGGCTATTTTTTTCAGAATCTGTTAACGAATACCGGTGCGAAATTGGATTATATTGATCTTAATCCATCCTGATTTATGAAAACGGGGTGATGGACCTCAGCAAAGATCCACCACCCCCTCCGTCCAGGAAAACAACCTTCCTGAAAGGAGTTACTCAACTGGTACTTTTTGTTCAGGTATCCGTCAAGGAGATTGCCCGCCTTGGCAAAAATTATCCTTGGCCGAAGCCGTTATTTTGTCCCTGCTGCGGCGGTGTACTTTGGTGGCATGGCTTTGTCGAAGCATATTTTTCCCGCTTTCCCCATTGTCTTTATCTCCGCCGTCTTTATTGCCCTCATTGCCGCAGTGTCCATCGTCTGCGTCCGGCAGGCTTCTGGAAGCGCTATCGCAGTTCCATCGAGGAGATTCGTTCCGCCGTGATGTGGCGGGCGGAGAAGAAGCGCTGGCGTCCGGATTTGCCCCGTTCCCGCCAGCGTATATGGTGGCGGCGCTTGCGACGAATGATCCGCGCGCTGTTTGGTTTTTGGTTTTCCGGCAGCATTTCTGAAGGCTTTGACCTGCTGGCCGGTCAAGGCATAATCCCTGTTACCACTGCAAAATTACATGAAAACAGAGTCACTATTCAACCACCCTACCGTGTTGTAGCCCTGCCCAGCCTCCTTTAGGAGTGTTATGGGGGGAAAAGCCGGATAACCGGCATTGCAACCCCATATTCAAGGAGGTATCACATGGACAACAAGCAGCGGGAAGAGGTCGCCCTGTTCCGTTTCGGGGTGATCAGCGAACTGGTGTCGTCCCGGTTGAACCCGGGCGAGCTGACCGGCTTAATCAGGCAGAAGAGTGAGCAACGCTGGGACATCCCGTATTCCAACCGGACCAGGGTATCGGCCGCCACCATCCGTCGCTGGCTGCGCCTGTATGAACAAAGCGGCCGCGAGCTGGCATCGCTGTATCCGGCCGGCAGATCAGATCGGGGCCGAAGCCGGAAGATCGACGAAGAGACCGTTCTGGCCCTGGTACGCCTGCGCAAACAGAAGCCAAGCCTGCCGGTCAACCGAGTGGTGGAGGAGCTTACCGAGAAGAAGCTGGTGGATCCCGGAGTCAGGCTCTGCGTGTCCACCGCCTACCGCATCCTGCAGCGGGAAGGGTTGTCGAGCAGGCAGGCTGCCGCCAGGACGGACCGCCGCCGCTATGAAGCCGAGTTTCCCAATGATATCTGGCAATCCGATGTCATGCACGGTCCCACGGTTGACGTTACCGGCAGAAAACGCAAGGCCTATCTTATTGCCTTTCTCGACGATCATTCCCGGCTGATCCCCTATGGCGGCTTTTACTTGTCCGAGCGGCTGGCCTCCTGGCTGGACGCTTTCCGGCGGGCGCTCATGACCAGAGGGGTGCCGCGCAAGCTCTACGTCGACAACGGCGCCGCCTTCCGCTCCCGGCATCTGGAGCGGGTCTGCGCCTCGCTGGGCATGGCCCTGGTCCACACCCCGCCCTATACGCCGCAAGGCCGGGGCAAGGTGGAACGCTTTTTCCGGACGGTCCGGAGCAGGTTTATGCCGTCCTTCCCGAGCGGGACCCTGAAAGAGCTCAACAGCCGCTTCAACCTCTGGCTGGAGCAGGATTATCAGCACAAAACCCATTCCTCCACCGGCGAGTCGCCGTTCAACCGTTTTGCCCGACATGTGGAGCTGGTCAGATCACCGCCGATCGATCTGGAGGATCACTTCCGCAAGGAGGTTCGCCGCCGGGTGACCAGAGACCGCACCGTTACCATCGAGGGCCGGCTCTACGAGACTCCGACCAGGCTGATCGGTGAACAGGTCAGCCTGCTCTACCATGAAGAGAATCCGGAGCGGGTGGAAATTTTTTATCAGGGCCAGTCGCACGGACTGCTTACACCGGTCGATCTCAAGATCAACTGCCAGGTGAAGCGGGACAAGGACCGCGACCGGCTGCAGGTCGATGAGCACACCTGCCGCCAGGGCCTGCTGCCCTTTATGAAAAGGAGGTAGACCATGGCCTATCGCGCATTCTTCGGACTGGCAAGAGAGCCCTTCGGGGCCGATCTCGAACTGAAGGCCATCCTGCAAACCGATGATCTGTTGGGGGTGCAGGAGCGGTTCCAGTATGCGGTCAGGCTCGGCGCCATCGCCCTGGTCACCGGCGAGGTCGGCGCCGGCAAGTCCACGGCCCTGCGCTGGTGTTGCGGACAGCTCCATCCGGCAAAATACAAACCGCTCTGGATCACCGCTTCCGCCGGTTCGATCCTGGAGGTATACCGGCAATTGCTCGCCGAACTCGACTGTCATACCGCTTCCTCTTCCCGGGCAACGCTCACCAGGATGATCAAACAGCAGATCCATGACCTGGTTATCGGTAAAAAACAGCAGCCCCTGCTGGTCATCGACGAGGCCTCATTACTGCGTCTCGATGTCTTTGCCGAACTGCACACCATCACCCAGTTCGAGGGAGACTCGAAACCCTGGCTGCCAATGGTGCTGGCCGGGCAGAACAATCTGGCCGACAATCTGCTCTATCGCACCGCCATTCCTCTGGCTTCACGGATCGTAGCCAGAAGCCATCTCAAGGCTGTCAACCGCCAGGGCATGGAAGAGTATCTCGGCCATCATCTCAAAATCGCCGGCCTAAAGGCTACACCCTTTGACGAACAGGCCGTCACCGCTGTCCACCAGGGATCAGGTGGCCTGTTCAGAAAGGCCAATCATCTGGCCCGCGGCGCCATGATCGCCGCTGCCGCTGAAAAATCGCAGACAGTCACTGCCGAGCATGTCAGGCTGGCAGACTCGGAAATTTTTTAAAAGGAGGGACAACATGAAAGCAGAAAACACCATCAGCTTCCTGGCTGAACTCCTGGAGCTTACCGACAAACTGAGAGAACTGGTCAAGGACTACTGCCGGGAAATCACTGCAGAGGAAGACGGCTGCCGGACGGTTGAAAAAAACCAACACGACCGGGAACCGTTCTAAGCACAGACATGATCACGGACGCTTCCCCGGCTATGCCGATAACCGGGGAAGTTGTCAAAATAATCAGACAACACTATCAAGATAATCAGGAAATACCTGTTCTTTTAATGTGAGAAGCAACA
>JAWSUG010000065.1:0-2864 GCA_033549385.1 Desulfobulbaceae bacterium
GGCGGTTCGGGCGGCTCAGGCGGCTCAGGCGGTTCCGGCGGCGGCAGGAGATAATTCTTTCCGTTATTCAATATATATTGGGAAAAAATCAACCAAGGAAAAAGAACAAGACAAAGACCGGGATCAATGCCCCCGGAAAATCAGCCCCACAGCGTTCGGGCAGGCAGCAGAAATAAAGGAAATCAAGGCTCCTCCAAAACGGTATAAAAACATGCGGGTAAGTCCTTATACCGTAACCTGCTGAGAGGTTCAGTCCTGAAACCTTCACTGAACCCGATTTATATATTAATGCTCCTGCCTGGACTCTTCCCATAATGCGCCGGTAATCCGGCGCATTTCCCTTTTTTCTCCGGGCTTTAAGTCCGAACAGGGAAATAATTTTTCAGGCACTTTTTTTCCGTTTATTCCTTTAAAATTCCCATGAAATCGAGTTTGATTCTGGTAGTGTTTTCCGAATTCATCCTGTTTTAATCTGATCGACAAAAAGGGGGAAGTGCCATGCAATCAAAAACCGCTCATTGGATACGGTTGACCACCATGATGTTGATCCTGCTGCTTGCGGCGACGTTGTCTTTTGCCTCATCAGAGGATGCAAAAAACAATCCGGAAGAAGCACCTGCATTGACGGAAGTCCGCGAAAAAGTAGGGGCTGCAGCAGAATCGATTTCCAGTTACACGGCGGCACAACGGGACCAGGCTGCAGCCAGGGCCCAGAAGGAGTTGAGCGAACTGGACAGGAACACTGACCTGCTTGGAGAAAAAATCAACAGGCAGTGGAACCAGCTCAGCGAAGAAACCAGGGAACAGTGGCAGGACACGCTCAAAGAGCTGAAAAAAAAGAGGGTCGATGCCGCCGAATGGTACGGCGGTTTGAAACGGGGCTCTGTTGAGGCCTGGGAGGAAATCAAAAAGGGATATGTCAACTCATATTCCGAACTGGAAAAGGCCTGGCAAAAAGCCAAAAGAGAGTTCAACGCCGGCGAAACCGACGATACCAGTCAGGAGAAGTAAGCGAAGATGAAATCGCCAGGCACCAGGTTCATTGTATCAATTTCAAATCATCAAGATAAATGATCCTGGGTTTTGTTTGCCGCGTCACAAAAAAGCCTACTGAGGATATTTCATCTACATTCATTGTTCGTGCTTCCGGCGCATGAAGAATATCTTCAAGGGCAATGGTAAGAGTATTCATCCCGGGTTCCAGCAAATAGCTTCTGTTGAACCTGTCACTGTGCTCCTGCCTGCCGAGAGCATGCTGTCTGTCATGGATACGGCAGGTCAGGTAAAAGGAATCCGGGGCCGGGTTGAATATCGTGAATGTTAATTTCCTGAATTCACTCCATTCATGGGGAAAAAATTTTAAGAAAACACCGGAATATTCCGAAGTTCCCAGTTTAATTTTCAAATAATGATTCAAACTGCCCTGCGCGTCCGGGACAATTTCTATTTCCGCAGACCCAGACCACCTGGTAATTTCCAGGGGACTCTCAAAATCAGCCAGTACAGGGAACTTTCTTTTCTGATCTGCCTCATCCACCAGGGCGGCTGCCAAGGGTAAAACCTCAAGCACGAGCAGTATAAGGACAAGGAATTGCAATATCCTTAATAAGGATTTCCCAATCATCTTCCTGGATGGTGAAAAAAAGAACAACCCTGTAAAGGAACCGATAACATTTCGCAGCAAATCATCGGGATCCGGCAACCGGTCGGTTCCGTACTGGGCAATTTCTATTGCTATCCCCGAAAACAGGACAAAAAAGAGCATCCAGAAAAATTGAAAGCCGAACGATTTTGTTGAAAGCGATGCCTGGAAATGAACAACAATCAGGTACGTGGCTGCGGCAAAAAAAATTATGTGGCCTATATTCCAGAAGTGGATGAGGGAACGGGATGAAGAGTAGACAGGACCTCCCCAGAAAAAAAATGGAAAAAGGAAAATTAAAACCGCAAGTAAAATCAGCTTTGTTGTATTCAAGCAGGGCTATCCTTCTTCCCACCAGTCCTTTGTCGTAGGTGTATGATGGATGTCTGAAAGCAGTTCCGCTAATCTTTCACCTCCAGAATCCTTGCCCATGATGGGCCAGAACTCCGGGGTTGCACCCGTTATTTCAGAGTACATTTCATATGAGCTTTTCTGGGTGAAGACAACGGTGGCTCCCCGGGTGAACGGGTATGACTGAATCCGCTTGACCTCTGCCCGGGCCACGGTGTCCAGGACGGGCCTGAACAGCTTTTCAACTGCAGCAACACCGGAATATTCCGAATCAAACGAGCCGGGTGTAGGTAGAGAATAAAAGGTTGTTAAACCGACAAGGTAGTTATCCGAGGATTTACCGGCAAGTATCATTAATTTGCGGAGGTTGGCTTCTTTCTTCCTGGCCTGGTAATTGTCTGTAGTGTTGCTCTTTACCTCGGAAACCAACCCTGCCTTTAATAATTTGCCCCACAGCCCATGCCGGTAGAAATTGTCACCCCCCATGGAAAAGTAGAACATCCCATGCTTGACGCTGTGGGTGGCGGGATTGCCGAAAACCAGGAGAACCCTGGGCTTAAAATCATCTTCTATCAATGGCAGAACGGTTTCCGATTCATACCGGAGGATCCCATCCACCAGAGATACCAGGGATTTGAAGTCCTTATCCTCGTAGGCTATGAAATCGTAATGCTTGTAAAAAGAGTTTAAATGATCCTGATTCCCGGTGAACAGGTTGTTCAGATTGACTTCAACGGAATAGTCCCCATTTTTAACCTGATAAAAATCCATTACAACCTCTCAGTTTACGGGATGTGATATGGTAATTATGTCATTTTATCAAATATGTGCGGAAAAGGACAGAATCTGACGGATTATAAAATAGTCGCTG
>JAWSUG010000066.1:0-1537 GCA_033549385.1 Desulfobulbaceae bacterium
ATGAGACCGATGGCGGAGTCCGGAACGGTCGGCTCAACCTTTGGGATGCAAGCTATAACGATTCATTAACCAGAGAAACACTCAAATTCGTAACAAAAGCAATATCCTCCGTCTTGAAAATCTCTGAAATCCTCGTCACACGTTCAAAATCATTGATATATCGATCGACTGCTTCTTCACTATGATTAGTTCTCCTGGCAATCTCAGGAGTAGACATCTTAGAAAGTTTCAATCTGACAATCTCCCTCTTATGTGTAACAGTTGGTCCCATATCATGAATAGTTCCACGATACGGCAGACTAATTCCCTTTTCATTCTGTATATCCTGAATATACTTGCCAACAGATGCTCTTGAGATTGCAAGAAGTAAAGCAATATCAGGCTGGCTCAAGGTTCCCCTCTGTTCATCTGCTTCTTTCATGATTCGTTCAGTTACATTCTTTCGTATCTGAGTAATTGAACTTCCATTTATTCGCATATTGATCTCTTCATCGCTGACCAATGTAAGAATAACCGGAATAGTTCTGGTATCACTCATCGACTTTCCATATGAACTGGTTTCATCTTTAGCAACTGCTTGCCAGAGGATCTGCCCTTTCTTGACTCTACTCAGAGGCAACTGATGTTCACCAACAATCTTGATCAGATCATTGACGATTAATTCTATAACCTCTCTACCACCTAAGAATCCATATTCCGAAATAAATCTTGAGCACAATACAGTTTTCATACTTTTCTGAAGTTGAGGTTCATAAGTATCTGAAAGTGGATTGGATTTCATACACGAATTCCCCCTTTTTTAACTACTACTGCATTTGATTTTATCTCCTTCAGTCTTGTATTATTTTCTGAATCATACTTTCGATAAAGCTCTATATATTCATTAATGAGCTTCTCTGACATGCTGGTTGCCTGTCTGATGTCTGCGATATTCAGACCAGTATTAAGAAGCATCACTACCCTGGTGAAATCCTGGATGTAACGCTCTATGCTTTCTGTTGAATGTCTTGTCTGCCGCTGGATATCTGTATATTGATAATTCTTTAGATACAATTCAACGATAATGGTTTTATGAGATACCCCTTTCCCGATGTCCATTTTCTGACCTCTTGTTGGAATGTCTATTCCCTGTTTCCTCAGTCGTTCAATATCACGTCGAATGGTTCTTACACTTGAACAGAGCAAAACTGCAATGTCTTCTTGAGTGAGATATGCGTCTTGATCCTGTGCTTCCTCAGTAATTCTTGTGATTTTGGCTTCACGTAATGCATGCATTCCGTTTACTCTGAGAATTGAGATGTCGGTACTTGTATTCAGGGTCAGCTTGACTTGTTTGAGATCCATTTCTTCGATTGCTTTACCGGCTGGTTCTCTTGAAGATGCTGCCCAATAGAATATTGTGCCTACAGACAGGTTCGTGGTTTTGTTGGATGAATTGTAAGAAGCAATCTTATTTAGTACCGGTGCCCCTCTTTCAGGTGTGCGGTGAGGGAAGGGGGCAGTTCGCGTTCGGCAATATAGTCCCCGACACACATGA
>JAWSUG010000067.1:0-1469 GCA_033549385.1 Desulfobulbaceae bacterium
AGGGGCTATAGCTCAGCTGGGAGAGCGCTTGAATGGCATTCAAGAGGTCACCGGTTCGATCCCGGTTAGCTCCACCATAGGATATATAAAGGGTTGCGAGTAATTTTCTCGCAACCCTTTATTCTTGGAGGGGACATATAGGGGACAGCAGGGATATTTTGCTCAATAATTGTGTTTGTGATCCTGATCTTTTTTTGCATGCATTATAGAGATCACGATTCCCTATTTCTTTGCCCTTTTCTCTTTCTCTTTTTCTGCCTTAATAAAATTATCAATTTCAGACGTATTGTATGGCCAATAAAGTCTTGTATAGGCTTCGTTGGGAGTAGGGACAAGTTTATAAAATAGTTCAAGGTTATTGGACGAACCAACTAAATACGTCGGGATATCGGGTTTGGCTACAAAGGCGCTGAATCCCCTTGGCATAACCGACCTGACCAATCTCATTAATGGCACTTCAAACAAGCCATTGGGCTTGTTTAACATAAGTCCAAGTAGGTGTGCGCCACCTTCTATATATTGTCCTTGGGTATAGTTCCGAGCATGCTTGTAACCGGGAGGTTCTCTTTCCCAATATTTCTGGATGGCTGCCTGAAATATTTTTACTCCTCCTGATTTATAACCTAAACCCACTCTGGTTATGAAACTGAGCGAATTAAAAGCATAGGCATTGGCCAATGCTTCTTCCAATGGGGCGTGCGGATGCTTTTCTTTCTCTAAATACTTTCGCTTCCAGTAGTCCATGAAAATGGGTTGCGGGTTGCCCTTAGCAGCACATATTATTTCCAAAGATGTTGCCGTTGATTCTGCAATATGGTGAAAAAATTCATGATTGAAAATTTCAAACAAAATGTAGTGCATTAAAGTACTGGGAGAGAAAAGATTGAGGCGGCCTATTATTGCAGAAAGTGTTTGATGATATATTATCAGTTTATCAACTAACAGGTAGATCCCCCACTGATCATAAGGTGGAAAATGAAAACATCGATAAAATGCCATCGCATCTGCTGGCAATCTTTTTAAATCCAAGGTACGGAGGGTATTGGTGGGTGATTTGATTGCGCCATATACATCGTCTTTTTTTATACCGCCGAGGTTTTCTGGTTGACCTTTATATTTTTTTTGAATGTCTTTTAATTGTTGCTGGGTTAATTTCTTGACGCCACGCTTAGTAGGAGAAGCAAGTATTTCTCTTTGGTCTGGAAGGTCATCTGTTGCACTAATATCTTTATCATAGCTGTCACCTTTACCAGAGAAGTTCATATGCTCAAGCCATTGGATAACAGCTGGCAAATCATCTTTTACAGGATACCCATCATATCCCTCGATTAAAGATAGCTGTTCAGACATATTTTTCTTTGTCCATTACATCAACAACAATATTACTATTTACCTAACGAATAAGGTTAGATTGTGTGAGGAACGAACCACAATCTGAACCGTTTGTTGGACGAGCCCGGATCGACAGT
>JAWSUG010000068.1:0-1444 GCA_033549385.1 Desulfobulbaceae bacterium
TTTAAAGCAAATATTATTTTTTATACCATATTTTTAAATTTTGCATCATTCAAGCTTGAAATATTTTTCAGATTTTCTTGAGATGGATTTTCTTTGAATTGTAATAGCTTCCGGTAATAATTCCAATATTCACCTCGAAAATCTTCAAGTTCCTTTTTGTGCAAAGGAACTACAGGTTCTAACTTTTTGTAGTTTCTCCCATCATGGATCCAGCATAGAGCCTGTTCCTCTGAAAGCTTCTTGAATTGGGGAGCATCATCGCTTAAAAGTACCTTTACTACAGGAATGTCCGTTCGATTATGGTAGGCTGCTATTGCTCCCGCTTCCATAATTCTTGTTCGGATAATTTTACCTTTATCAGGATTGTGAAGTATCCCATCTATAAGACGTTGTAGCTGCTTTTCGTCCAATACTTTATTAAGAGCGTTATCTCGCATTTTGGAAATTATTTTATTCGACAATCTAAAAGATTCCAGCAATTTGAAGGCTTCGTCATTGAAAAAATAGCTTCTTGGTTTGCTACCTTGCAATATATCCAGAATACTCAGACGATCTTTGGTGGGAATTGTGAAATAAGCCGTATAAAAGGGATTGCATAAAATTTCAACATATTGATTCTGTCCATTTACTTTTGCACCAGTATCATCTATCTGCTGATACATTGTGGATTCCAATCCTGCTCTAAAAATATCGGCTTTTTCCTGATGGAAACCTTCGATTTTCTTTGTGAGAATACGAGATATTGTGGCTGATGATATGTGTATTCCAATATTCTCAAGAAATTCATGTATTTTTGGTTCAGACATGTTGGAAGCGTGCTTTAAAGTCAGAATCAAAGACTTCACTCCAGGGCCAAACTCTCCCTCAATTCCTTTTGGTAATTCTGCCATGTAAGTCTTTTTTTGGGATGGAGAATAAAATATTTCTTTCTTGAAGGCGGTGTTCTTTGTTGAAATGACAATATCCTGAACAACTACGGTTTCGTAGCCTTTGAACTCTGCATCTTCTGGCAAGATACTTGGATCGACTTTACATATATCAGTAAATTGGATTTGTATCTTGCTCAGTTTTTCCTTTGACTTCTTCTCACCAGGTGGAATGAGATTTTGTCTCTCTTTTTCTGATGATATATCTCCATATTTCTTTTTTGGTATGGGGAATTTAGGCCTACCTTGTTCTCCTTTTAATCGGTTCAGTTCATCATTCTTTTTTTGGAGTTCTGCCTTTAAGAATTGAACTTCTTCATTTAATGCCTCTATTATTTGAAGAAGAAGTCGAAATGCTTCAGCAGTCTTTTTGTCTGAAATATCATCTGGTTGGATTTTTAATGATTCCAAAATATTTGATATTTGAGATGAATTCATGGTAGGCACTGTAATAATTAGTCGAGTATATCTATATTTCTATTTGTATCATGGTTATTGCTTGTTATTACTCCAAAAAA
>JAWSUG010000069.1:0-1274 GCA_033549385.1 Desulfobulbaceae bacterium
GATCGGAACTGACCTGAGACATATGTTTTAAGGAGGATAGAAACAATGGCGTTAACCGGTATACAGATTTTAAAAATAGCAAAAAGACATCAAATCTAAACAGATCTTCCTTTATTATTTGAGGTCCTCTCTGAACAATCGTAAAATGCTTTTTCTGTAAGCATAGCCATATATTTTTCATCAGAAAAGAAATCAGAGCATAAAAATATCTAATTATCACATTTTTTGTTGAAGTGTTAGGCTTCACTTGATTCCTGATCCTGTATGAAGATTCTATGGCGAACCTCCTCCTATAAACCGTGCTCACTTTTCTCGGACTCCAATTTATTCCATATACTACAAAACCAAGATTCTCACGTCCATTCTTTCCTCTTTTTCCTTTCAAATATTTTACATCAATCGCAATATCAAGAAGAATCTCTTTTTCCGAGTTCTCCATAAGATATGTATCGAATCTATTTTTATTACCCGCGAGAACCTTTTTTATTCTCTTTCCTCTCTTAACAACGGGAGTTATATGTGGAATATTGAGTTCATTTAAAAATTCAAATACATCGATAGAATAAAATTCCCTATCCAGGCAAAGAATTCTGATTCCAAAATTCAGACTTTTTATCAAATCAATGAAATAAGAGAGATAATACACTTTTGACGTGCCTTTCTCAACTGGAAGAACGGAGATGGTAAACCGTTCATTTTTGTTGATAATATAAAGAGAAACATATGAATAAAACGAGTTTGTAGATTTCTTTGCCTGTCCTCTAATCACATATTTTTCATTTGATGTATTGATCTCTCCATAGTATGGGTCATTAGTAAAATCAATGGCGAATTCATATTTCTTATTCTGTTTCAAAGTTTCAATAGGCTTCTGGATAAGGATTTTATTGTTCACTTCCATCAGTTTTTCCAGATCAAGCTTTTTCAGGTGGTGTCTGAGGGAGGTTTCACATGGAACCTTTTCATATCTTTTCTGGACAGAATGAATTGAATTTTTATTAACTGCCATACTGATTGTTGTCTGAAAAATATCTTTACTGGTGAGTGAACCATTGATAGGTATTTGAATGTTATCGACCAGAGGTTGAAGGATATTATCGATACATTCTTTTGATCTTAATTCAATTCTTGATCTGCAGGCTAAACCATTTGATTTAGGATTCATATGGGGGCAGCCTGCACCTATATATAGCTATCGAGAAACACCCAGAATATGTCGGGACGATCACCTCCGGCTGGCTGCTCAAGGTTTATTCTCATGAAAATGAAGAAGT
>JAWSUG010000070.1:0-1261 GCA_033549385.1 Desulfobulbaceae bacterium
GGGAAGTTGTCAAAATAATCAGACAACACTATCAAGATAATCAGGAAATACCTGTTCTTTTAATGTGAGAAGCAACATCATAATCCCCTCTGATCGGGGCAATCTTCCAAACCGACGGAGTTGCGTTTAAACTGGCTGTTACCGTAGAGTCATAATCCCCTCTGATCGGGGCAATCTTCCAAACGCAGGGTGGAGACAAAAATTCCCAGGATTTCCGGGAAAGTCATAATCCCCTCTGATCGGGGCAATCTTCCAAACATTGCCGAGAGCCTAGGCATGTCGCAAGGAATGTAGTCATAATCCCCTCTGATCGGGGCAATCTTCCAAACAGAAACGTATTGCGGTTTTTAGAAAACAACTCAGCGTCATAATCCCCTCTGATCGGGGCAATCTTCCAAACAGTAAAGCTGGTAGCCTTGACATTGCTATTCATTCGTCATAATCCCCTCTGATCGGGGCAATCTTCCAAACTTCATCAACGATGTAATCCCTGATCCGGATGAACGGCGTCATAATCCCCTCTGATCGGGGCAATCTTCCAAACCAATTGGCAGACATCCTGCGGTACTTGCTTTAAAGAGGTCATAATCCCCTCTGATCGGGGCAATCTTCCAAACAAAGATAGTTTTTTCAATAAATATAAAAAACACAAAGTCATAATCCCCTCTGATCGGGGCAATCTTCCAAACGTAAATAAAGGAGAGAATAAAAATGATAAAAGAAATTGTCATAATCCCCTCTGATCGGGGCAATCTTCCAAACCCGGAAGACAGCCTGCTCCGGTTCTTGTCTCAGGCGTCATAATCCCCTCTGATCGGGGCAATCTTCCAAACCAAGCGTTCATTGTCTCGGGGAGTCGCAAGGTACAGTCATAATCCCCTCTGATCGGGGCAATCTTCCAAACTAAATACACCAAGGTACTAGATGAACTGTACACTGAGTCATAATCCCCTCTGATCGGGGCAATCTTCCAAACCAAGACACCCTTCACTGTCTTGAGAACTGGGTTGAGCGTCATAATCCCCTCTGATCGGGGCAATCTTCCAAACCGTACAACGAGTAGAAGGAATCTTACAAACAAATGTCATAATCCCCTCTGATCGGGGCAATCTTCCAAACCAAACGGGGCCTGCACGCGTCGAAAGAAATTATAGAGTCATAATCCCCTCTGATCGGGGCAATCTTCCAAACTCTTACCCTGAATTATATAAAAAAATTAACAGGTTCCAAAGGCAAATTCGGGCATGTGCTCGAATTTGGC
>JAWSUG010000071.1:0-1047 GCA_033549385.1 Desulfobulbaceae bacterium
CAGTATTTGAAGCAAAAACAAAGATTATGGTGGCTATTAACTTTGTATAAAATGTTGGCTAAAACGGGGTTCGCATTTTATACAAATTGCATGCGGTAGAATAAGGTTTTTTTCAAGGAGGGTCGCCCCCCGTGCGGGGGCGTGGATTGAAACTTACCGGACGGCTACGAGTTACACGAGGACACCAGTCGCCCCCCGTGCGGGGGCGTGGATTGAAACTATGATGCAGTTAGCTATATATCGGAAAAGTATCGTCGCCCCCCGTGCGGGGGCGTGGATTGAAACATTTATATAACGGCCAATAGATCGGAAACTTACGTCGCCCCCCGTGCGGGGGCGTGGATTGAAACTACGATGCAGTTAGCTACATATCGGAAAAGTATCGTCGCCCCCCGTGCGGGGGCGTGGATTGAAACATAAGTACCACTCGATAAACTACCAAAGGTAGTAGGTCGCCCCCCGTGCGGGGGCGTGGATTGAAACAATTTCAGCGAACCAACCGATACCGCCGCCCGACGTCGCCCCCCGTGCGGGGGCGTGGATTGAAACTTGTAACCATCGGGAACGGCGATCGTGAATTTTGTCGCCCCCCGTGCGGGGGCGTGGATTGAAACTCAACTGTTGCCATTTTCTTCATCCTCCAATACCGTCGCCCCCCGTGCGGGGGCGTGGATTGAAACACATCTTGTTAATGCACCGTATCGCGGGCAATCTAGTCGCCCCCCGTGCGGGGGCGTGGATTGAAACCTTGCTTACATTGTTTGTGCTTTTCATGCAGTCATCGTCGCCCCCCGTGCGGGGGCGTGGATTGAAACAACCTCAATATTAAAAATTACTCCAGGGGAAAGTCGTCGCCCCCCGTGCGGGGGCGTGGATTGAAACAATCTTGTGCAGGGCAGACCATTGTAAATTGCTGTCGCCCCCCGTGCGGGGGCGTGGATTATAAATAAGAATTAACGAATGGCAAATTGCATCTATACATGGGAAAGGGGTGGGGCGCGAGGATTAAGTGATGGTCACAGTAGGCAACTTACGATAACCGCACTA
>JAWSUG010000072.1:0-967 GCA_033549385.1 Desulfobulbaceae bacterium
ATAATATCAGGGGCACTCTTATTCAAATCAGTAGTGAAAATTAAACATTTTCCGTCTCTGCTTTTTGCTTTTCTCCGATTATCTTCATCAGGGCTAACTTGAATTTTACCATCTACTTTTTTCACAATAAAATAATTAGAAACTCCTTTGATGGCTGACTTAATTTCGTTTTCTATACAACTTGATTTTTCATCACAACCAGGTGAGGTTAATATCTCAGCTATTTTCTTCTCTGCTACCGTTATTTTTTTCAATCTGAGAGAGCGTGCTTGTTCAAGATCTGTATGATTAAAACAGATAATAGCTCTTCCATTTATACCAAAAAGTGTTGTGGTTTTGTCTTCATAATAAACTAATCCAGACGGTCGTAATAATTCATTCTCCTCAGAAATATCACATTCTACAAGCTCTTTTGCCTCATTCGAGGTCAACGGAATACCACCTATGATCTTATTCTGGGTCTCAGCAAGTGATTGTAAATTAGTAATGGATGCCATCCCCCGATCAAGAATTAAATCATCAATTTCAAAATCTATCCGTTTAACATCAAGAATCATTTGCTTGACAGTGGTTACATCTGTAATATTACCTTCATATGTCCTGAAAAAAATAGGTAAACCTTTGTCTTTTGTTGCAACCAATGAAATATTTATTTGAGGTTGATTATTCTCGTCTCTATTATGCCCGTGTCTTGCTTTTGGAAGTTTAGTGGTATAAAAATATGTGGAAGTTATGTCATAAAGCAATGATGCTGATCCATTTTCAAGATGTTTTATTTGATCGAATAATTTAATGCAAACATCAACCATTCCTTCAGGCACTAATTTTTTGATAGTACCCATGACAGCACCAAGATTTGTGGAGTTTAATTTACCTGATGGGATTTTTGTGAAATCTTCAAGTGCTGTACGCAACCTGCGACGGTCCTTTTTACAAAAACCTGAAAATTGCTGTAGTGGGCGGGGGC
>JAWSUG010000073.1:0-959 GCA_033549385.1 Desulfobulbaceae bacterium
CCTGGTTCTGGGATTGGCGGCATCAAATCCGCGGTCGGCAATCCGGTTGAACCCCATGGCGCAGGTCCGCGCCCCTGCCATGGCAACAATCACCCATAAAAAAACCTCCATGTC
Source organism: Desulfobulbaceae bacterium (assembly GCA_033549385.1). Classification (GTDB taxonomy): domain Bacteria; phylum Desulfobacterota; class Desulfobulbia; order Desulfobulbales; family Desulfobulbaceae; genus UBA10518. The sequence continues at coordinate 115 of JAWSUG010000073.1, forward strand.
CGGCACGCCCCGGGCGGCCAGAAAAGCACCCATAAAAGCAAAAGGGAGAGCAAAAACCGTATGCTTGAATTTGATCATCTCAAGCAGGATGCCAATCTTTGTTATCATCATCAGGATTTTAGGGGTCTAGATTTTTTAGAAGTTCAGGTATTCAGAATTATAGGGGTTTAGAGGGGATAGCATTTCAGCCTTCAACCTCTTCTGTCTTCTGTCCTCACTCTGGCCCCTCACCCTAACCCTCCCGAAGTCTCCACTTCGCTCCGCTTATCTCCCATAGGGGCGAGGGGATTTGCTGTCTTCTTCCAAAATGCTGTTTCAGGCTTCTCAATATCTATGGCCCCTCACCCGGACTCTACCGGAGTCTCCGCTTCGCTTACCACCCCCAAAGGGGCGAGGGAAATTGAATGACAGTGATGAAACAGCCTCAATCCCTGCAGTCTTCCTTCCTTTGTCCTCCGACCTCAGTTTTCCGGTATGCCTTCCGGCTGCAAGCCGCAAACTTTTCCGGCTTCTGTCTTCTGATTTCTGTCTTCTGGTATGCGCAGCCGGGAAACCTTCAGCCTAACAGCCTTCAGCCTAATTCCCTTCAGCCTAATTCCCTTCAGTCTAATTCCCTATACCCCTAAATTCCTAAATCCCTATAATCCTAACCACCTGATGATAGAATCATTCCCGCATATCCCACAACCTGGCTGGTGTCGCCGCTTGCCTCTCCCGAATCGGTATACCGGACCAAATCCGCCCTGACGGCGCCCAACTCCATTGCCGCAAGCAGGACAATGGTGGTGGGCATGATGCCGCACATCGAAATCCGGTTGCTGATAACCGTATCATACAATCCGCGT
>JAWSUG010000074.1:0-939 GCA_033549385.1 Desulfobulbaceae bacterium
CCAATTTCGCACCGGTATTCGTTAACAGATTCTGAAAAAAATAGCCCCTTTTTGTTCAGACATTTTGGGGATCAACAATGACTTCAGGGGGCAGAGGTTTACGCCCTGCCCCTTCTCGTGTTTGGAAGATTGCCCCGATCAGAGGGGATTATGACGTCATGGCTCCACCCATTTCTGTATCCAGAGATATAGTTTGGAAGATTGCCCCGATCAGAGGGGATTATGACTTGCCCAGCGTAGTAATTCCTAACTGTTCATACAGTTTGGAAGATTGCCCCGATCAGAGGGGATTAAGACGCAGATTTTGCGAGGTTCATGAGGTAATCCTCATGGTTTGGAAGTTTGCCCCGATCAGAGGGGATTAAGACTGAACAGGGTTATAGAGTGATACCACTCCAAGTTCAGGTTTGGAAGATTGCCCCGATCAGAGGGGATTAAGACTATGCTTCAAACTCTTGCGCAAGAACGCTCATTCGTTCAGTTTGGAAGATTGCCCCGATCAGAGGGGATTAAGACGATTTTGTTTCGCTCAGTTTGCAGTTGTCAGTATGCAGTATCCAGTTGGCGATTAGACTACTTGCCGATAAGCAAGCTCGAAAATTTTTGTCATTGCAAAAAGTATTTATCCAGCCCGAAAAAATCCCAGTTTATGTCCGTAAGCGGTAATTGAAAGAAGCTTTCGCGGCACCGTTGCGGTCAGCCTCAATAAGGTCGTGGTTTCCTTCGGCACCAAATAGACTGCAGAGGAAAGAGGCTGACCTGATGCTGTACAACTCTTACCACAAGGACTACGACAATGAAAATTATTAAACTGGCAGTGCTTCTCAGTATGCTAACCTTGGCCGGCTGCTCCTGCAAGGATCCGGACTCAACTCTGTACTGGACACAGCTTTGTTACACACTAAGGGGTGAGGCATCAGAATATGTGAATCCTTATTG
>JAWSUG010000075.1:0-822 GCA_033549385.1 Desulfobulbaceae bacterium
AGTATCCTTAATCATAATCAACTTTCTATTCTGATTTCCAGTTTTTATCAAGGTGAAGAGTGTCTCCCCGGATTTCGTATTTGCGTGCAATTTCCTCCATAAAAATAGCCCAGTCCTGCTTGGTTTTTCTTTCAGTGACAGATACCATGCGGTTTCCTGCTAAAGGTTCAGAAGCAATAAAAACATTACACATACCGCAACGTCTGTATTCATAATCATGCCTTTCCGGCTGACCAGGCGAAGCAGGAATAGGAACTCTTGTTTCAGAAATCAATTGCTTTGGAGATTCGTCCATGCACACAACAGGATTTTTTGGATCGAGTGGACGCTTATAAACATCCAGGACCTTTTCCATATTTGCAACAAATCTTCCGTTATGCTCAGGTGGAATTACCCAACCTTCTACTTTCCAGGGTTTCAGTTCGTTTTTTTTAGAACAGTTCGTACTGATTCATGCGAGATGCTATCAACATAACCAAGTTCGACAGCCTTATCAGCCAACAATCTCAGAGACCATCTTGCAAAACCTTCTGGAGGCTCGCTGCAGCTCATTGCAATCAGGTGGGCTTCAACATCCCCATCTATCTTTTTTTCATAAGTATGGTTTCCTTTTTTCTTGGTGAGGACTGCTTCCATGCCTTCCATGACAAATCGCTTCTTTATGCGATCAATTTTTCTCATACTTATGCCAAGGAATTGAGAAATTTTTTCATTGGTCGACCGTTTCGTCTGATGCTCACTCTCATCACATGCACTGTTCTAATAGGAACTGAAAAGATGGATTTTAAAAAAATTGTCGCTACAGCATTTGCGGCAGGTTCG
>JAWSUG010000076.1:0-813 GCA_033549385.1 Desulfobulbaceae bacterium
AAAAAACGAACCAAAAAAACGACGCCCGTGGCATTCGCCGTGTGAATAACACTGCTGGTCCTGCGGACTTCTTTGCGCTCCTCAAAGCTGCCGGGAATTTTCAAACTCGCGGAGTTTATGCCCCGTTGAGGGGTGCTCAAACAGTGACGGAGTCTGCGCTTCCATGAGAAGGTATTGTCAAGAAAGTTCGACGTGGCGAACCACATTTTTCTTTAATTCCATAACGTCTGGCTTCCATTCGCACTCTTTTGGGGCTTTGCCTTAGCCCGGTGCACGGGTAAGTCCGTCATCGAAAGCTGCAACCTTACCTCCGGCCTTTCTGTACTGATTGCCACCGGCAAGTGACCTGGCCTGCGAAGACTACGCAGTCTATCGGACGGGACGTTCTTTTACTGGAATTATAAATTACCTTTCAAACTTCTTGCTGACTCCCTCGTTAGCATACTTTTTTTGTCCGCGCTTTTATTCTCTGTCCAAATGGAAATGAATATTACGCGGCGACCTGTACCATCACTTTTGTTGGTTTGTACAGAGGATCATACACCTCTCCGGTTACCCACAGCCGATGCAGTAGCACCGCTAATTTCCTGGCCACTGCTACTACTGCCCTCTTTTTAGCATTCTTGCCGCCGCGTTCAGCAATGTTCAGCCCGAATCGTCGTAAATTACTCTCCTCTCCAAAAACACCAAGAATATACTGGGCTGATTGAACCAGGAGCCTGCGCAAATATCTGTAGCCGGCCTTGGTGATTCGCAACTGTTTGTCACTCTCACCGGATTGATCACGGCGAGGCGTCATGCCAAGATACGGGC
>JAWSUG010000077.1:0-784 GCA_033549385.1 Desulfobulbaceae bacterium
ATGATTGCCCCGAGAAGAGGGGATTAAGACATCACGTAACGTGTTCGTTCGTGCCTGTGTTAACTTCGTTTGAATGATTGCCCCGAGAAGAGGGGATTAAGACTTTATCAAGAAAATCAAAAAGTGCGTTAATTGTTTGTTTGAATGATTGCCCCGAGAAGAGGGGATTAAGACCGGCCGCCCTTGCGCTTGTGCCGGGTCACATACTTGGTTTGAATGATTGCCCCGAGAAGAGGGGATTAAGACCTGTTAATTTCTTCTTTTGTCATTTCTTTGTAAGGTTTGAATGATTGCCCCGAGAAGAGGGGATTAAGACATTGAATTGTCGAGCCAAAGACGCGCCTTCTTTACGAGGTTTGAATGATTGCCCCGAGAAGAGGGGATTAAGACGATAACGCATTGCCGCTGGTGTATCCCTTGTAGTATGTTTGAATGATTGCCCCGAGAAGAGGGGATTAAGACTGTTCTCCACCGTTCCCGCCGTTCCTGATGCTTTCGTTTGAATGATTGCCCCGAGAAGAGGGGATTAAGACTTCTGCATCTCTTCACATCAGTAAAATAATCACGTTTGAATGATTGCCCCGAGAAGAGGGGATTAAGACAGTACTCGAAAGGTGTTAGTGGTTGGATCTACCATGTTTGAATGATTGCCCCGAGAAGAGGGGATTAAGACTCTTGCTCCAATCAACCTTGCCAACTATTCCATTGGTTTGAATGATTGCCCCGAGAAGAGGGGATTAAGACATTTTGTTCACTCCTGTTCAAATTCCAACGCCACCCGTTT
>JAWSUG010000078.1:0-705 GCA_033549385.1 Desulfobulbaceae bacterium
CCTGCGAACCATCGCCCTCATCGGCCTTGACGGCTCCTGCGACTGGCTCTGTTTCCCTTTCATTGACTCGCCTTTTGTCTTCGGCGCCCTGCTGGATGACCGCAAAGGTGGAAGATTCAGTCTGCAGCCGGCCGGGGATTTCGATGCGGCGGCTCATTATGAACCGCAGACAAATGTCCTAGTCACCCGTTTCCGGACCCGCACCGGTATCCTCAGGCTGACCGACTTCATGCATATCCCGCCTGCCGGTCACGAGGAAAAAGAGGCGGCTCATTTTTTCTTCTACCGGCATGTGGTGATTGAAAAGGGAGAGGTCGATGTTCAGCTTCTTTTTCAGCCCCGCTTCGATTATGCCCGCCAGGACACTGATCTGATACAGGTTGACGGCGGTGTTCTGGCCCGGGCGGATATATGGGAAATGGCCATGACCACTGATCGCCAACTGGAAATCGGTGAAGGCGAGGCAGCAGGGGCCTGGTCCATGGCCGCGGGTGATGAAGCATGGTTCAAACTGGCGTCCCACAGCGGCGGGGAGCAGGAGGGCAGTTTCTGCCGCGATGAGGATTTGCGGGATCTTGCCGCGGACGAAGGGCGGCGGGCCATGGATGAAACACGAGAATTCTGGCGGACCTGGCTGGCGCGCAGCGAGACCGGCCGTTCTCTTTCCCTCAACTCTTTTGCCGAAACAGTAGAGCGGTCTGCCCT
>JAWSUG010000079.1:0-630 GCA_033549385.1 Desulfobulbaceae bacterium
TTGGTTCGTTTTTTTGGACGAGCAAAAAAATGAACAAATATATCAAATAATTGGCAGAGCCTTATATCTCTGACCTGATCCAGAGGACAACAACTACCAGCGTATCATGCAGTTTGCGGGATGTGGCTGGGAGAAGTGCATTACCGGCAGGCCGGCCAATCAGCCGGCTCGATCATGTCCAAATCCGGCAGGACCGGACAATCAAAGCAGGCTATCAACCTGTACCATGTCGCCAGTTACAGACAGATAAAATCAGCCCCTTTCCGCGTGAGGCGATAGGTGGCCCTGCGGCCGTCAACGCGCACTATTATTCCCTCATGGATCATCTCGGCCAGTATTTCCTCCAAAGCTTCCTCTTCCCGGGTGCTCAGCGAAGGCAGAAAATCTTCATAGAGCCATTTGGGGTCAAGCTCCGCTTTCGCCTCCGGTCCGGCAGCTTTGGCCTGCCTCATCCTGAGAAGGAATTCATCCATAATGGCCTGTTTCAGTGCTTCCTTTTGTTTTCCCATAATTGGAAGGTCTGTTTTGCCCGGCTCAGTCTTCATCCTCCCAGTGGATGCATTGTACCGGGCAGGTATCCATGGCCTCCTGGATCAGGGCCGTTTCACAGTTAAAATCGATCACCTGTGC
>JAWSUG010000080.1:0-557 GCA_033549385.1 Desulfobulbaceae bacterium
GCCATGACCCGGGTGATCAATGATTACTGCCGGAAAAACGGCTATCTCAAAGAAAAAGATGCGAACCTGCTGGGAGAAGATATCCGGGAAGGGTTAACCGCGATCGTTTCGGTAAAGCTGCGGGATCCTCAATATGAAGGGCAGACGAAAACGAAGCTGGGCAACAGCGACATGAAAGGGATCGTGGAAAGCTTAACCGGCGAATTTTTGGACCAATTTCTGGAAGAAAACCCCAATGATGCCAAAATTATCATGGATAAAGCCCTGCGTGCCCAGCGTGCCCGGGAAGCTGCGAAAAAAGCCCGGGAACTCACGCGGCGAAAAGGGGTGCTGGAAAACACCGCCTTACCGGGAAAACTGGCGGATTGTGCGGAAAAAGACGCCTCTCTGTGCGAAATTTATATCGTGGAGGGCGATTCCGCCGGCGGCAGCGCCAAACAGGGCCGCGACAGAAAAAATCAGGCCATCCTGCCCCTGCGTGGGAAAATCCTGAATGTGGAAAAAGCGCGGCTGGATAAGATGCTGGCATTCTCAGAAATACGGGCCATGATCACTGC
>JAWSUG010000081.1:0-542 GCA_033549385.1 Desulfobulbaceae bacterium
GCCAACACCTCCGACAGAGCTTCTTCTGGGGATTCACCGAAAGCAGAGCAATGTACCAAGTCTGGGATATCCGCTACGTAGCCCTCATCCTCGTCACTGTAGAAGATATTGATGTGATAGTCTTTCATTCTTCTTCCTCCATCTGAAGATTGTATTTTTCAATGATCTTAAGCAATTGGCGGATCTGGTATGATTTCACCTTTCCTTTGACTTCTTGCAGATTCACCAACTCTGGGACATCAGGGTGCACATAAATATGATGACTTCCGCTTACTCGGTCAAGTTCGAACCCAAAGGCCCCCGCGATGGCCGCAGCTTCTGAAAATCGGATATTCTTCGACCCAGCGAGAACCTTTTTCAGCAGCTTGCGCTTGTTCACACCACCCTCTTTCTTGAATTTCGTACGCAGAACGTCAGCCCTCTGCGGCGGCGCGTTAGCGACGTCCGCAGCAGGGCATTGTTGTGAAATCATAGTCCTTGGAATTCGAACGGCTCGGTTTCGATAAAATGCTCAAGCGCATTGCCTGCGTAAATCTGCCCAG
>JAWSUG010000082.1:0-535 GCA_033549385.1 Desulfobulbaceae bacterium
AGCTGCTTTGCATGCAAGAAGCTCAGTAGAAAAAACAAGGCAGGCGCTCTCCCAGCTGAGCTACACCCCCGTTTCAGAACCCAGAAATCAGAAACCAGAATCCAGATTAGCTTCCTGCCTGCGGCAGATTGTTTTTTTAATCCAAGCGCGAAGCGCCTGACTAATCTGTCTTCTGTCCTCTGTCTTCTGTCACCTGATAATGGTGGGCCTGGGGGGACTTGAACCTCCGACCTCACGCTTATCAGGCGTGCGCTCTAACCGGCTGAGCTACAGGCCCACGGTTTTTTTAGGCTGAAGGCTGAAGCTGTTTAGCCTGTTAGGCAAAGAGTGCTGCCTGCGGCAGATTGTTTTATAAACAATGCGCTATAGCGCCTGACTTTAACCTAACAGCCTTCAGCCTTCAGCCTAACAGCCTAATTTAATCTCTCAAAACCGAACAGTATAGGACGAGCAGGATTGATCCCGTACAGGCTTGCGCCTGTGTTCTTTCCTTTAAAAGGAGGTGATCCAGCCCCAGGTTCCCCTAGGGCTACCT
>JAWSUG010000083.1:0-528 GCA_033549385.1 Desulfobulbaceae bacterium
TCCTTTGTCGGTTCCGATGAGCTGGCGAGGAAACTGGGCAGGGAAGGGGAAGGGGTCATTATCACCCAGGTTGTTCCGCCGCCCGAGGCGCCTGAGGGAAGATCCCTGCTCTGGGGTATAGATGAATACAGCAATGTACTTAAAAAATACTATCCTGAAGATGAACTCAACTTTGTAGGGCTTGAGGGGTATATCAATGCCAAAGTACTGGTGGAGGGCCTGAGAAGGGCCGGCAGGAATTTAAACCGGGAAAAATTCATTGATGCCATAGACTCCATACAGAAACACTCCCTGGGCATTGCCAATACCCTCTCATTTGGTTCTGACGACCACCAGGGCCTGGAAAGGGTATATTTTACCCAGATTAAGGATGGCAAATTCGCCTTGCTTGCAGACTGGGAGAAATTAAAGAGGGCGCGAGCCGTTCCGGGGGTTACCAATAACGAAATCCTGATAGGATCTTCCCTGGCCCTGGAAGGTCACGCCGGATACCTGGGAACCCAGACCCTTTACGGGGCACTCTCCTAT